>CAZGUD010000111.1:0-1503 GCA_964528915.1 uncultured Occallatibacter sp. | reverse complement strand
TCTCGCGATCTTCGTTGATCTCATCCACCACGCCATTGAAGTTGGCAAACGGCCCATCGGTAATGCGGACCTGCTCGTTCTTCTCAAACTTGATCTTGAGCCGGGGCTTGTCTTTTGACACTTCGCTGCGGAAGAGGATCGAGCTCACTTCATCGTTGCTCAGCGCCACCGGCTTGTCACCCGTGCCCAGGAACCCGGTCACCTTGGGCGTGTCTTTCAGCACGTGCCACAAGTCGTTGTCGAGCTCCATCTCAACCAGCACGTAGCCGGGCAGGAACACGCGTTCGACAGTGCGCTTTTTGCCGTTGATGATCTCGGTTACCGGCTCGGTGGGTATCATCACCCGGCCCACGCGATCCTTGAGCCCGAAAGCCTGCACACGGCTCTCGATCGACTCCTTGACCTTGCGCTCAAAGCCGGAGTAGGCATGCAGGATGTACCAGCGAAAGCGCTCGTTGACCGCCGGCTGCGGCTCCTGCGGCTGTGCAGATTGTTCTGTCTCTTCTGCCATTCTTATCTCGTTTCCGGACTGCGCAGCTTACTGCGATCCGCCAAGCTTGTTGAGCAAGTTGTTGATCCCCACTCTGAACACCATGTCCACCAAAAAGAAGAACACCCCAAAGAGCACGACGGTGATGACCACAACGAAGGTCGTGGTGCGCACCTCAACCCAGGTGGGAGACACCACTTTGCGCATCTCGGCTCGCACGTCGCTCAAAAAACTCGTGAAGTTCGTCCATGCGCCCATGGCGTTGCCTCCAAACTCCTGGATTGCGCCGGGCTCCTGCCGCTTAGCCGACCGCTCGTCGCCTCGCTCGATTGCCGTTTTCGTCGCCATACTGCAATTCCTTCGCTAAAACAGCTCTTAGCTTCTAGCCGCTAGCTTCTAGCCTGTCCGCGGAAAAGCTCAATTCCTAGCTTCCCGATACCGAGCTAGCAGCTAGAAGCTAGCGGCTAGTGGCTGTTTTTCCCAATCCTGGCAGGGGCGGAGGGATTCGAACCCCCAAGTCCGGTTTTGGAGACCGGCAGTTTAGCCGTTGAGCTTACGCCCCTGAATACAGCTGCTAGCTTTTAGCCTCTCGCTTCTAGCTTGCCTCCGGAAGAGCCAACGACCTTGGCTCACCGATGCAAGAGCTAGTAGCTAGAAGCTAGCGGCTAGAAGCTGCTTTACTTCGATTCCTTGTGCGGCGTGTGCTTGCGGCAGCGGTTACAAAACTTCTTGAACTCGAGACGCCCCGTGGTCGTCTTCTTGTTCTTCGTCGTCGAGTAGTTCCGCTCCTTGCACTCGGTGCACTGCAATGTAACAATTTCCCGCATTTCAAACTCCCCTTCGGGGAACCGTGGACCGTGAACCATGAACCGTGGTCAGTTCTCTTTCTGCTTGATCGAACCTGCGCGGCTTGCCCGCGCCCACCGTTCACCGTTCACCGTGCACCGTTCACTGTCCTTACTTGATAATCTCCGAGATCGTGCCTGCGCCCACGGTCCTGCCGCCTTCGCGAA
>CAZGUD010000110.1:0-1603 GCA_964528915.1 uncultured Occallatibacter sp. | reverse complement strand
CAACCAGTCTACTCAGGTCGAAGGAGCCGACGCTGTCATGCAATCATTCAAGCTTCGCTTGAGTGGGGTGGGGCCACTTCTGGCCTCGAAAACCCGCTGACTTCCCGGCTTACGCTGCTTTGGCTGCCAGCGCCGACTTGGCCTTGTCAACCAATGCGGTGAATCCGGCCGCGTCCTTTACTGCAATGTCCGCCAGGACCTTGCGGTCCAGCTCCACGCCGGCCTTCTTCAATCCGTTGATGAACTGCGAGTAGCTGGTGCCGTTCAGCTTGGCCGCTGCGGCTATACGCACGATCCACAGCGAACGGAACTGGCGCTTCTTCTCGCGCCGGCCGCGGTAGCCGAACTTCAGGCCGCGCTCCACGGCTTCCTGCGCCGCCTGGTAGAGCTTCGATTTGGTTAGAAAATATCCACTGGCGCGCTCAAGTATCTTTTTGCGCCGGTCGCTGCGTTTGTGGCTCCGTTTTACGCGGGGCATGTTCGTTTCTCCTTTTTGCGTTTCAGTTACGCGGCTGGAGGCAGGAGGCGGTAAATCTTACCGCTCAGAACCTCTTCGCTCGCTCATTCAAGCCTGATCTCTCGCTGGTGCGAACGCTATCTGCTACCGGCGGGGGCCATCGATACGACCCGTCAGCAATGGCGCAACTCTCATAAAAAGAGCTGCTCCATGCAATGGTCAGGCGTAGGGAATCATGCGCGCTACCTTCTTGTAATCGCCATCTGAAACCAGCAGGGTCCGGCCCAGCTTGCGCTTCACTTTCGGCGATTTCGAAGTAAGGATGTGCCGCGTCTTCGTCTGGCCCCGCTTGATTTTGCCGGTGCCAGTCTTGCTAAAACGCTTGGCCGCGCCCGAATGTGTCTTCAACTTCGGCATTTTCTTCTCGTTTTTCCAGGGTTTTTGGCGGGCACAATACCCGCCGCAGGCGTGAGTCGACAGGGATCTCCCCTGCCTCAAGGCCTCAACTAGTATATCCCAAGTTGAATTCCCGGCAAAACCTACCCGCGGTCTCGGTAGTGGACCCCTTTTAATGGAACGTGCTTCGGTCCGTACATCAATTGGACAAAGTCATTGTGAACTTGAGCCTCTGAAGGAAAGCTTCTTCAAACTGTTCCTCCGCCGCATTTCAATTTTCATTTGACAGCGAATTGACCATCCCGGTTAAATAGACTCCTCATCGGTCGGGCCCCCATCCCCAATCCAGTGTGAATTTCTTTATCGATAATTCTGAGTCTTAGCCGGCATCTCCGCATGTGATCCATCTAGTTGAAGGCTGTCCGAACCGATATTTCCTCTATTGCCCCAATTGAAGCATTCCAGAAAATTGCCTTGTGCAACGCCACTTCCCCTCACCTGCTCAACCCCTGTCTGGTTGAACGCCAGGTGAAGAAAGAGCTATTGATGCAAACCATGAGACTAATCTCCGCGAGCCTGCGCAGGCCTTGGCGCCTGGCCCTGGCCACATCGCTGATCTGGATTCCCCTCGCCATGGGGGTGTCCGCGCATGCACAAACTTCTGAACAGGAGCCCGCGCAGGGCACTAACGTGGTGGCGCCGGTGATTCCGCAACAGGTGCGATACGCCGGCAAGCTGCCCACCCGATCC
>CAZGUD010000109.1:0-1608 GCA_964528915.1 uncultured Occallatibacter sp. | reverse complement strand
ATGTTTAAATGCTTAGTCAAGGAGGAGCACGAGGCGTTTCATAAGCTGAACTCAGCGGCAACGCTGATTCAGAGAACAACCACTGAGGCTCTTCGAGACTTATGTACTACATCGGACTTGACGTTCACAAGAAGACGATCAGCTACTGCGTGAAGGATGCGGCTGGTCAAGTGCACCGGGAAGGCAAGATCGGTTCGACCCGGCGCGAGTTGGATGCCTGGATCGAGATTCTTCCTCAACCCCGAATGATGGCCATGGAGGCCACGATTTTCACGGGCTGGATTTACGATTATTTGCTTCCGCATGCTGAAAAGGTGAAGGTGGCCCACCCGCTGATGCTGCGGGCGATCGCCGCGGCGAAGAAGAAGAACGATCGGATCGATGCCCGCAAGATCGCCGATCTTTTGCGCTGCGACCTTTTGCCGGAGTGCCACATGGCTTCGACCGAGATCCGGGACCGGCGGCGCACGCTGCGCTACCGGGGGCTGGTGCTGAGGCAGACGGTGCAGATGAAGAACCGTGTATCGGGTCTGCTGATGGAAAGCGGAGTGAGCTACGACAAGCAGCGGCTGCACAAGATGGGATACTTCAGCGAGCTGTTCTCGACCAACCAGGAGATCTGCGACAGCATCCGGCCTCTGCTTCGGCTGGGCCGCGAACACATCCTGCGCGGGCAGCGGCTGGATCGTGCGCTGACCAGTTCGCTGGAACGGGATCCGCTGCTATCTGAGCGGCTGAGGCGGTTGAGGACGATTCCCGGAGTGGGCCCAATCACGGCGTTGACCTGGGCCTTGGAGATCGGCGATTACACTCGCTTTCCTTCGGTCAAGGAAGCGATCAGCTATTGCGGACTTTGCAGCGCCGAGAAGAGATCTGCCGATAAGGTGATGCGCACGCCGATTTCCAAGCAGAGAAATAAGCATATCCAGCATGTGCTTGTGGAAGCAGCCAAATTGGCTCCAAGGTACTCGCACGAACTGGCTCTGGTCCGTGACAAGGAAATGCAGCGGGGGAACAAGAATAGGGCCACTCTGGCGGTGGCCAGGAAGATGGTGGCCTACATGCTCGCGGTGGATCGCAGACAACAAGATTTCGTGCCGGCCGAAGAGATGATGGGCCAGGCAGTAGCGTGAAAAACCTTTCCTAATAAGGAAAAAACATCAGGATCATTCGATGCGCAGGCTGCCAGGTCCTGCAGTTGGTCGGCTGGGCGACGAAGGCAACTTCCGAGACCTCCATTCGAAATGTTTCGGGACTGGCAGAGAACTCAAACTCAATCTTCTGTGATAGCTCTTCGGAGCTTGAGGCAGCAAATGGATGTCCGGTCCTGCGGGGAGCAGGGACCACCAGCCGAGAGGCACACATGCGCAGAGAAAATCCTGATCCAATGTACCTCAGACTTGTTCGGGCCAAATTGAAAGTCGTGGAAGCGTGCTGCACCTGCGCCTCCGCTGCGCTCAGCATGGCTTCGCTCCGTCTCCGGTGCAGCACGCTCGGCAGCTTGTGAACGTTCGTAGGTGAAGCCAATCACACGTTCAACGCGCGCTCTCCTGAGCGCGCCCAGGAATCTCATGCTTTTCTCTTGACAGATTACTAACATGGATGCCG
>CAZGUD010000108.1:0-1670 GCA_964528915.1 uncultured Occallatibacter sp. | reverse complement strand
GTACGCGCGATCACATACTTTCCTAATTTTTTAGTTGCCATACTTCCCTCCAGTGAGAGCAAAGGTAATCCATGCGGGGCAGCGTGTCAAGGGGTTTGCAAACATAATCTTGCAAACTTGCGAATCCTGTGCTACCTTCACAATCGGAGGCGCGAATGACTAAAGAATCAGTGATTGAATTGTTGTACCGCAAGCAAAAGGCCGCCGGGGATCGTTACCGTTTGGCAAACGCACTTGGCGTTCCTTCCGGGATTCTGAGCGACGTGATGAATGGTCGGCGCGATCCTGGGCCAACCCTGCTAGATGCGCTGGGCTTGGAGAAGGTGGTGACCTACCGAAAGGCGGCGGCGAAATGACGATTGTGATCGAAGACAATGTGCCCGTTCCGACGCAGGTTACAACTGAGGCACGGAACTTGCTCCGTGAAATGCAGCCCGGACAGTCCATCGTGGTTCTCTCCAAACCGCGCATTTGGAGGGTATCGTAATGGCCGAAGCATATCCTCTCTACTGGCCCGAAGGCTGGAAGCGGACCCGCTACACTGAGCCATCTCGCTTCAAGACCGGCTTTGGTGCAGCGCGGAACATGCTATTCGCTGAGCTGAATCGCATGGGAGCGTCCAAAGTGATCCTATCGACCAATATCCCTTTGCGTAACGACGGCTTGCCTCGCGCCAATATGCGACCCGACGGGGGAGATGCTGGTGTTGCCGTCTACTTCGAGCGCAAGGGCAAGCCGATGGTGTTTGCCTGCGATAAGTACAATCGCAGCGAAGACAACATCTATGCCATCGCCAAGACTGTCGATGCCATGCGTGGAATTGAGCGATGGGGAGCGTCCGACATGATGGAGCGGGCTTTCTCTGGATTCAAGGCTCTGAACGCTGAAAATGATGGCGAATCCTGGTGGTCGATTCTGGGCTGCGATCCCCACGCTTCGCAGGAACAGATTGACGCCGCATACAAGATCAAGGCGCGTCAGGCTCATCCCGATTTGGGCGGCTCGGCAGAGGCGATGCAGAAGGTAAATATCGCCCGTGACCAAGCGCGGAGGGTGGCATGACTCCGGCCCGTCCCAAGCCCGTCCCCCGCAAGCGTGAGGCCGTCAAGGTCTACGCAGACGGCAGGGAAGTGTGTTCACAGACTGCGGCTGGTCGATCGGAGTACTTGAATCGCACCCGGAAAGCGGAGAATCGGCAGTGGGGAATGTGTGCGATTTGCGGACAACCATTCACCCCTTGGCTTGTTCCTACGCTAGACCACCAAGAAGGGCGCGGCATGAATGGAGCGCATAGGGACGACCGCCTGTGGATTGATGGAAAACCTCACAATGCCGCTCTCTGTGTGCCGTGCCAAGGGATCAAGGGCAGCAAACGCTACGAGTGGAGAGAAGGAAAATATGTCCCAAAATCCTGGAGTGATTATCCCAAGCATACCCTTGCGCGAGGCAGTTCTCTGCTCTGGCTGCGAGGCTATCTACAACCTGAAGGAAAAGCAGTGCCCGCGCTGCTCTGATCCAAACGCGTGGCTCCTGGTGGACTGGATACGGGCGGTGGCGGCATGAGTCAAACACCTGAAGGTCGTCTCAAGGCTGACGTTTTGGAATACCTCACCATGCGCGGAGAGTACGTGATCCGCATGAATCCCGGCCGATGGCCGATGAAGCGCGGC
>CAZGUD010000107.1:0-1709 GCA_964528915.1 uncultured Occallatibacter sp. | reverse complement strand
CCTGAATTCGGCAGTTGCAAACTAAAATTCGGCCCCGACACGGCCGTATGTGTCGGGGCCGAATCACGCTCACGCAGAGCGTAAAAGATTGTTGACCCATCCAGTCGGGCGAACACCGGCCTCGGCACCGACGGGACTGTTGGTGCCGGGGTGCCCGGGCCGCATGCGGCGCGCCCCGGGCACCTTCCAAAACAAGCCATCGTCTCGCTAAACTCCTGTTGTACAGTCGGAATTAATCTCAACTCAGGAGGCAACGAGACGATGGAATACCAAGGTACATCATTGCTGGGCAACAAGGAAATAGGGGTCACGTTTACGGACAAGCCTGTGACCCCATGGGGCGGGCTGATTCTATTCAGCGGACTGGCACGAAAGATCGGCCTGGAGGCAGCGCTACGGGCGGCTTTACCGTTTCAGTTGACCTCGCCAAACGCGACGGATCCCGTGGAAATCGTCTTGGCCTTCATGGCTGGGGTGCTGACCGGAGCAAGGCGCCTGGCGCATATCGAACGCATCCGCTGGGATAGAGGCGTCAAAGGCATCCTTGGGCTCGAACGATTCGTTTCCAGCTCGACATTGGCACGATTCTTCAGGCGCTTCACCGCAGGGAAAGTGACAGAGATATTTGAAAGCCTACAGCGTTGGCTGCTGAGCCAGATCGTGGTCGATGACGACATATTGGATTTGGACAGCACGATCCTAGAGCGCTATGGCAAACAGGAGGGCGCCTTTCTGGGCTACAACCCAAAGAAACATCGCCGGCCGAGTCATCATCCCCTGATTGCCACGCTGGGTCGGCGTCCCTGGGTCGTTCATGCCTGGCTGCGCTCAGGAAATACGACGAGCGCGCGAGGAGCGGAGCAGTTCCTGGAAGAAACCTTGGCGTTGCTTCCCGCCTCGGCCTCCATCCGTTATCTTCGCGCAGATTCCGGCTTTGGGATCGAGCCATTCTTGAGGCGCGTGGAAGACCTGCACCTGATCTATACGGTGGTAGGACGTTTTACGCGCGGGCTCAAGAACCTCGTTGCCGGAGTTCCTGACTGGCGCGAGCTGGAACCGGGCATTGCTGTCAGCGAAGTCTGGTTTCAAGCCCATGGCTGGACACGGAAGCGGCGGGTCGTGTTGATCCGCCAGCGCACCGAGAAACGAGACTTTATCCGGGGCCGAGAGTTGTTTGACGATCCCGCCTACGCCTACCAGGCCATTCTGACCAACCGGGCCGAGGCGCCGGAAGACGTTTGGCGCTTCTATCGCGGCCATGCGGAGATCGAAACCAAAATCCGCGAACTGAAATGGGACTATGGGATCGATGGGTTTACGCAGAAGAGGTTTTACGCCACGGAAGCAGCATTCCGGATGGTCTGTGTGACCTACAACCTGATGAGCCTGCTTCAGGACAAGATTGGTCAGCAAAAATACCAAACGCTGGGGACATTGCGTTACCGGTTGCTGGCCTGTGGGGCGGTGCTTGGCCGCGATAGCCACAAGACTATCTTGCGATTATCATTGGCCGGCCCTTGGAGAGAGCGGTTTGAACGGGCGCTGGCGGCATTTTTCCCGACGACAGAATCCAACTGCGCGGCAATTGGAATAGGATAAAAATAGCGAGGACAGGAGGTGCCGGGCATAGGGAAAAGTAGTCAAAAAGAGACGAACAAAATTATTCGACCGCTTCCGACGACGGGGGGCGGTCAATCGCCGTTTTCAGG
>CAZGUD010000106.1:0-1719 GCA_964528915.1 uncultured Occallatibacter sp. | reverse complement strand
CTAGGAGCCTGTCTGAGTAATCCTCTGCGCTGAGCTTGCGGCGCTTGGCGCCGCAAGCCGCGCGCGCACTGCTCCCCTTTGCGCGCGCAACTTCACAAAAGGCCTTTCATAGATTCGGCGCGACATCGGAAGGGTCGCGCCGGACTTGCGGCCCTGCGGGCCGCAAGTTGGAGGGCATGTCGCCGTCGAAAGTTGGCCCAGAAAGCAGTAGACTATCATCCTCGAACGCGCGCGTACGAGGAACCCATTGAGCAAAACCTACCGCCCCTACGACCCGGATCAGATGTTCCTGATGCCGCCGTCCGTCAAGGACTGGCTGCCGACGGGACATCTGGCACACTTTATTACCGACCTCGTCGAAGGCCTCGACCTGAGCACAATCACCGGCGTCTATGAGCGCGAAGAGCGAGGCTTCCCGCCTTACCATCCGGTGATGATGGTGAAGGTGCTGCTTTACGCATACTGCGTCGGCCTCCCGTCGAGCCGCAGGATCGAGCGCGCGCTGGTGGAAGACGTGGCGCTGCGCTACCTTGCGGCCAACAACACGCCTGATTTCCGGACCATCTCGGACTTTCGCAAACGACACCTTGCGGCGCTGGGCGAGCTGTTTCTTCAGGTGCTGAGACTTTGTCAGAAGGCCGGAATGATCAAGCTGGGGCACGTGGCTTTGGATGGCACCAAGATGAAAGCGAACGCCTCCAAGCACAAAGCGATGAGCTACGGCCGGATGAACAAGGAAGAGGCGCGACTTCAGGCAGAGGTCGAAAAACTTCTTCGCAGGGCCGACGAGATTGACGAGGCGGAGGACGCGGAGTACGGGCGAGACAAACGCGGCGACGAACTGCCGGCCGAACTGGCCTACCGGGAAGGCCGGCTGAAGAAGATCCGGGAGGCGAAGGAAGCGCTGGAGCGGGAAGCACGAGATGAGGCTGAAGCCCGGAAGCGCGAGGCAGACGCCAAGTGAGCTGAGAAAGACCCCCGCGGACGCAGACCTGATGACCCCGATCCCACGCCGAGGGACAAAGCGCAGAAGAACTTCACCGACCCCGACAGCCGGATCATGCCGCAGCCGGGAGATCGACTGGCTTTCATGCAAGCCTACAACTGCCAGGCAGCCGTGGATGGCAAGGAGCAGGTCATTGTGGCAGCAGACGTTGCCCAGCAAACCAACGACAGCCGACAGGCTGAGCCGATGCTCAAGCAAGTCGAGTCAAACTTGAGGGCTTTTCCGTCGAAGGCGAGCATGGACGCGGGGTATTTCAGCGAGGACAACGTCGAGGCACTTAAGAAGATGGCGGTGGAGGCCTTCATCCCACCCGAACGGCGCAAGCACGGCGAGGTTGCGCCGCCGGCGCCGCGCGGCAGAATACCGAAGGGGCTTTCAGCCAAAGAGCTGGCTCGACGGAAGCTGTCAACGATTCGAGGCAGAACCATCTACGCCAAACGCAAGACGATCGTCGAACCGGTCTTCGGCCAGATCAAGCAGGCAAGAGGATTCAGGCAGTTCCTGCTTCGGGGGATCACGAAAGTCAAAGGCGAATGGTCGTTGATCTGCACCACCCACAACCTGCTCAAGTTGTGGCGCAAGATGGACGCCAAAGCGGCCTTCCAAGCCGCCTGAACCCGGCCAGAGGTCTGGCTTCCCGTCTTAGGGGTTGCCTTTGCGGCCGTCAGCCCGCCACGCGTCTGTAAAACGAATTACTCGGACAGGCTCCTAGC
>CAZGUD010000105.1:0-1721 GCA_964528915.1 uncultured Occallatibacter sp. | reverse complement strand
CTGCGAGGCGGCGCATAATCCGCCACCGAGACCACAATGCCCAAAGAACTCGTAGTGCAGCAGCCGAGCGGGATGGAAACACTCACGCCAATGCAGATGATCCATGCGGCCTATCAGTCCGCTATCGAGCGTGGTGCTGGGCTGGAAGTCGTCAACAGTATCGTCGCCCAGATGCGTGAAGAGCGGGACTACCGGGATCGGGAAATGTTCAACGCAGCCCTGGGCCGCATCCAAGCGGCCCTGAAGCCCGTCCCGAAGCGTGGAAAGAATCCTCAGACCAATAGCAAATTCGCCACCGCTGAAGACATTGACGCGCAGCTTGAGCCGCTTCTACAGGCCGAGGGCATGACGCTCTCGTTCGAGCCGGAACCCACGGGAGTGGTCGATATGATGAGGGTTGTGGCGATCCTGAGCCGTGGAGCGTACTCCCGCCGCTATCCGATGGATATGCCCTGCGACGGTCAAGGGCCGAAGGGTGGAGGAGTCATGTCGCGCACCCACGCCACTGGCAGCGGGATTACACTCTGCAAGCGGTACCTCAAGAACGCCATTTTCAATCTCCGATTTCAAGACCCGGACGATGATGGCAACGCGGCTGGGATTACCCAGGATTACGGCGCCAGTCTGATAGTGGCCATCAACGAACAGGACGATCCAAAGACTGTGATGGGAGCGTGGACGGTAGCAATTGCCGAGGCGAAGAAGTTCACCCCGCCTGATTACAAGGCCATAACCCTATTTACCGAGGCGCGAGACGAGCGGCTGAAGGCCCTGCGAGGTGTGAAATGAGCCGAATCATCAGCTGTGCCCAGCAGTCCGACCTATGGCTTGCCGCGAAGGTTGGCCGTATCAGCGCATCGGGCATACCCTCTTTGCTTGCTCCCCCCACCACGAAGAAGTCCACGCGCAAGGGAGTGGAGTGCCCGGCAGGAACGGAAGCGTTGGAGCTGGCCGAGTATCGCCAGAAGCTGATTGTAGAGCGCATCTATGGGCGGCTGGTGGTCAACGTCACGACCAAAGCCATGCTAGACGGGGTCGAGCGGGAGCCGTATGCCCAAATGCTCTACGAAGCAGACATGCAGACGCAAGTGGAAGAAGTCGGCTTCGCTCTCCATCCGAATTGGGACTGGTTTGGCGCATCTCCGGATGGCCTAGTGGGAGAGGATGGCGGGGTTGAACTGAAAAGTCCAACGGAGATGACCCACGATGCCTACGCAACCGACATCAATCTTCTGGTCGAGGAATACAAGGGCCAGGTGCTCAGTTGCCTTATTTGCTTTCCCGAACGGCAATGGTGGGACTTGGCTTCATTTCAGCCGTATGCTCCCGATGCGATCAAGCTACTCAAAGCCCCGCGCTTCCATCGCTCCGACTGGCAGGAAACGATTGATTTGATCGAAGACAAGGCCGAAGAGTTGAATGCGCAGGTTGAGGATGCAATTGCCAAGCGCGGGTGGCCTCCTACGCAGTGGAACATCCTCCCCGACAGTCCGGCGATTCCACGCGAACCCCGCAAGCGCACACCGGAGGCCGTATGACCCAACTCGACCCTGCGGGCGACAAAGCGCGTCTTGCCAAGTTCGAGCGCCAATATGAAGCAGCCTGCGTGATTGCAATGGCCGTGTTTGCGCTGATTCTGATGTTGTGGAGGTAAGGATGAAAACCGCACTGGAGGGAAGTATGGCAACTAAAAAATTAGGAAAGTATGTGATCGCGCGTAC
>CAZGUD010000104.1:0-1752 GCA_964528915.1 uncultured Occallatibacter sp. | reverse complement strand
GGGTGTGAGACAAAATTCTTCTAAATGAAGATCAGCGCTTGTTTTTTGGGCGTGTGTGACTATAATACTAGTCACATTATGAATCCGCTCAATAAACAACAGATCCTTCAACAAATCGCCGCCATTCCCGCCATGGAACGTGGCAAGCTCTCGGCCTACTCCTTCAAAGATCGACCCGGCGCCGCCGGCCCTTATCACAAACTTCAGCATTGGCAGGATGGCAAAAACCACACCCGGTATGTTTCGGCCGATGAACTCCCCGCGGTGGCATCCGCCTTGGCCGGCCACGCCCAATATCAGCAACTTACCGAGCAATATGCCCAGTTGGTGATCGCCGAAACCCGCCAGCACATCGCGGGTTCAAAAAAAAGCAAATCCCACCAGAGATCCTCCTTGCCCAAGCAGAGGAAATCCAACAACTGACCGTCCAGTTTCAGTCCCAAGCCCCGCAAGGAAGCCTCGTCGCCCAACTGGAAATCTTGGTGCGCACGGCTGTTTTCAAGTCGGCCAATGACTTGGTCGGCTGGTTGCTCCAACAAGCTGCCGAGCACATCGACGCGGCTTACCAACCCAAACCCGGAGAGATTTACAAGGGCCGAGAAACCATCCGGCTGCAGGGGATTTTTGGCAGCTTCGAGCTGAGCCGCGCCTACTATTACCACGCGGGCAAAGCGCAGGGCCATTATCCCGCCGATGCCGCGCTGGGATTGGAAGTGGGCTATACCCCGGCCCTGGCTAAACTCATCTGCCTGGAGGGGGCGGACGAACCGACCTACCTGAAGGCCGAGCGGCATCTGGAACAAACCGGTGGCATCACGGTGTCGGCCCGTCAGATTCAGCGGGTGGTCCAACGGGTGGGAGGCGGCGCACAGCAATGGCAGGAGCGGCCAGCAGAGCCGGGGAGTTGTCCTCGCTCTGACGCGCCCATCATGTATGTCAGCGCCGATGGCACTGGCGTACCGATGGTCCCGGAGGAACTGGCCGGCCGCAAAGGCAAATCCGCCGACGGCAAAGCCAAAACCCGACAGGTCTATCTGGGGTGCGTGTTTACCCAGCACCGGGTCGATGAGCAGGGCCGGCCGGTGCGAGATTGGGAGTCGACTACCTACGTTTCCAGCTTCAAACCCATCGACCAGTTCGGCCCACTCTTGCGCCAGGAGGCGCTCCGGCGGGGTTTAGGTAGCGTCCCCAAGGTCGTCCTCCTCATTGATGGCGCCGCCGGACTGGAAAACATGGGCAAGCTCAACTTCAAAGACTGCGTCCAGATCGTCGACTTCTACCATGCCCTCGAGCACGCGGGCCTGGTGCTCGAGGCCCTCATCGGCAAAGCGCATCCGGACCACCAGTCCCGACAGCGCTACTGGGCCAAGCAGTTGCTCAAAGACAAGGTCGAGGCCTTGATCCAACAGACCCGTCGGGAATGCGCGGGCCAGCCCCAAGCGCAGGCAGTGGCAGAAGCCCTGCACTACTTTGAGCGTAACGTCAATCGGATGCAGTACGGGACATTTCGGGCGGCGGGCTACTTCATCGGTTCGGGCGTAGTGGAAGCAGGCTGCAAGACCGTGATCGGTGCGCGCTGCAAGCATTCGGGGATGTTCTGGTCCGAATCGGGTGCCGAAAATATCCTGGCCCTACGCTGCATCCATAGTAGCCGACGCCTGGACCAATTCTGGAAGCACCGCCTCGACACCCTTGCAGCCCGTAACGATTGCCTCCCCCTGGCGGCCTAACCTGAATTTTGTCTCACACCCG
>CAZGUD010000103.1:0-1774 GCA_964528915.1 uncultured Occallatibacter sp. | reverse complement strand
CCCAAATCCTCGCCTAAGGGGACGGCGGCAAAAAAGTCCGCCAGAGCCCTTGCGGCTTGGCTTTGGTTTTGCTCGCAAGGCTGAAAATCCTCGCCCTAACCGCGCAAAATCGCTGCAACCTGCTGGTGTGGATACACTTCTTCCAAACCGCATTCTATAGTGCGGTCGCCCAAGCGCGCTCAAGGCCGCCCACTATCCGCCTCGCCGTCCCAACGCCTTGGCGTTGGTTGCCTGCGTCGGCAGCTCAAATACTTTCCACACTCGCTGCATGCGCTTGAGTGCCTCCGTGTTGTTGCACACGCGCAGCCCCATGACGCAATTGTTCCGGTTCATTCGCCCAGCCACATGGATCAGCAGCAAACGAAATCTCTTTAGGCGCGCACTCCGTTCCTCTGCCTCTAAACACAGCCCCTTGATGGCACTGACGATATTATAGGTCAGCAACGCAATCTTGAACCACGCCGAGTTGACCCCGAAGCGCTGGCTGGGCACATGGCCGCCGCCCAATTCATTCTTCACTTCGTCATGGGTGTGTTCCACCGTCCCGGCCTTCTCGCGATGCCAATCTAATAGCCGTCCCCCATCCAACTCTTTCTCATTGGTGATGACCGCGTGAAAATGCCGGTCAGTCCCGTCCTTGAACAACACCCCCTGGGGCTTGAGCAAACGCAGTCCCACATACCGCAGCGGTTGGCTGTCCTTGTGCTCCGATTTGTCCCCCGGCACAAAGTCCACTTCCGCCCACTGCCGTAACGTGCCGTCGTCCTCTTTATCACCGAAGGTTGTCCAACCGGCATCCTTCACCTCCCGCAAGGCTTCCGCTAAAGGTGCGCTCATCACGGCGCTGACAGCGAAAATGATCCGTCCGCCCGGCTCCTTTTCCCGGTCCGGGTGCTTAAGCCACTCCAGCAAATCGTGCTCGTGACAGGCCGAATCGCCCCGAAAATAGCGCTGCCGGATCGTTGCCGGCAGCGCGCCAAAGGCCAGCTGCGCACACGTCAAAGGATCCTGCTTGGCCGGCACGTTGCCGTCCCGAAACTCGTCGGCCAACACCAAATCGGCTTCCGCCCACACCGCCACCATCGGCTGATACCCTCGGCCCTCTTCGTAATGATAGTAAGCGGCTTGCTTATGGCTCTCGATGATGGTCGCATCCTGATCGACCGTGGCCACCCGTTGCCGTTGGCCTTGCTTCTCATACAGCTTGGCAATCCGCCGCACCAGCCCGCTTTGAACTTCCTGCAAAGCGGCCACCGCTCCGCTAGCAGGAAAAATGAAACTCTTCTGGACTTCGCGCTCCGGCCGCAACTCTTCCAGCTTCTTATCGTGGAACCGTTCCAGAAACTCCCGCACCGCCGTCACGCTGGGCAACGTGTAGCCCAGACCGCGCTCCAGGCACTTGTCCCCAATGAGCAGGCGCATATCTTCCGGGCACTCTCCGCCCACCGCTTGGAGCAGGCAGATCGACTCGATGAGCTGTGCCTCTTCAAAACCCCGCTGGCGTTTACGCAACGGCAGATTGGCGGCCACCAAGGCCGGTATCCCCAAGGAACGGTAGGCGCGGGAAACACTCAAAAGTCCGGCGTGAGCACTGGTGGCCTCCAATAAAGGCCGCGCGTCCAAGACAAAGGGCGTCTTGTGGAGCAGGGGCAAGCGGGCAGCCATGGAAATTACATATAGAAACTCTATAACTGTTCGTCAACCGGAAAATGCAAAAAAAGCTCGCCCGCTTCAACTCCCTTGGAATCCCCTATTCCTTAGGCGAGGATCAGGG
>CAZGUD010000102.1:0-1791 GCA_964528915.1 uncultured Occallatibacter sp. | reverse complement strand
CCCAAATCCGCACGTAAGAACGGCGCGGGTGATGCTGCCGGGTTTTTGGGAGCGCAGGAGGGGCGGTGGGAGGTCTTTAGCGGAGGTTATCGAGCATGGGGGGAGGGGTTTTAGCGAACCGCGGTGTTCTTTTTGAGGGCCAAAGCTCCAACGGCGCGCCAGTGGGGCACCAAAAGACAAAATCCGAAAATCGTCCTTAAGGACTTTTCGGCAACCAGAATTGTGAATAACTTTTGGGGAGGGCGCTCAGGTGAAGGCGGTGGCCTGAGTGGGCAGGGCGAAGACGGCCCAAACTTTCTGTACGCGAGCAATGGCCTCTTTACTGGCGCGGAAGCGCAGCCGCAGTTTGCACTGGAAGCGGCTCATACGTCCGGCCAGATGCACCAGCAAGAGCCGGTACTTCTTAAAGCGAGCCGTGCGCTCTTCGGGGGAAAAACACAGTCCTTTGATCGCGCTGGCAATATTATAGGAGAGTAGCGCTAGTTTGAACCAAGCTGCATTGACCGCAAAATGCTGGCTGGGCATGTGTCCCCCGGCCAGGGCGTTCTTGATTTCATCATGCACATGCTCCACCGTGCCGGCCTTTTCCCGGTGCCAATTGAGCAACCTGGCTCCGTCCCAGTCCAGGTTGGTTACCACCGCATGGTGGTGCCGGTCACTGCCATCATTAAAGAGTACCCCTTGGGGCTTGAGCAGACGCAGCCCGACATAGCGTAAGGGTTTACTGTCTTTCTTTTCCCCAGCCTCCCCAGGCACAAAATCCACCTCGGCCCACTGCCGCGAGGTTCCATCGGCTTCCGTGTCAAAAGCCTTCCACTCCGACGCTGGAATCTTGGCGAGGACTTTGGCCAGGTCCCCACTCATCCGGGCACTGACGGCAAAACCGATGCGCCCGCCCGGTTCTTTGGCTCGGTCCGGATGTTTGAGCCAGCCCAGCAGATGGTTTTCATGGCAGGCGGAGTCACCCCGAAAATAGCGTTGCTCAATATTGTCTGGCAGCGCCGCAAAGGCCAGCTTGGCGCAGGTCAGGGGCTCTTGCAGCGCGGGCACATTGCCGTCGCGGAACTCATCGGCCAACGCCAGATCGGCTTCGGCCCACACGGCCACCATCGGCTGATAGCCTCGGCCCCCTTCATAGTGAGCCAGTGCCTTTTCTTTGTGGCTTTCGATGATGGTCGCATCCTGGTCCACGGTGGCGATACGCAAAGGTTGGGCTTGCTGGGCGTAGAGCTTGGCGGTACGGCGCACCGCTCCGGCCAGCACCGACTGCAGACCCTGGACTGGCTCACTGCTGGGCATGATAAAACTCTTTTGCACTTCGCGCGGGGGCCGAGCTAGTTCCAAGTCCTCATCATGGAAGCGATTGAGAAATCCGCGCACCGCACCGGTCTTGGGCAAGGCGAAGCCCAGACCCCGTTCGAGGCAATCGTCGCCAGCCAGCAGAGACATGTCCTCCGGACAATCCCCACCGGCGGTTTGGAGCAGCACCACGCTCTCAACGTATTGGCCATCCGAGCAACCGCGCTGGCGCTTTTTGAGTTTGAGGTTGGCGGCGACCAGATCCGGGATTTTCAAGGACCGGAACGCGCGCGAAGTGGCCAGGAGGCCGGCGTGGGGGCTGGCCATCTCGTCCAGTGGACGCGGGTCGATTTCGAAGGGCGACTTATGTTGAGTCGGAATGCGTGCAGACATGCGCATTATATAGACATATTGTCTATATAATGTCAATAGAAAAAATGCCGCGGCAAGCGATTATTTTCCGCTTTCTTGGAAATTACGTGCGGATCAGGG
>CAZGUD010000101.1:0-1881 GCA_964528915.1 uncultured Occallatibacter sp. | reverse complement strand
TTTAATTGCCGTGCTCGAACAGGCGTAGCGCGATGCTGGGCTTGGGCGCGGCTACGCGCATTTTCGTTGCTACGGGAAATACCGACATGCGTCTGAGCTTCAATGGCCTCTATGCTCTTGTCGTCGGAAAGCTGCTGCAGAACCCGCAAAGTGGTCATCTGTTTTTGTTCGCCAATTCGCGACGAGATCGCATGAAGATACTTTTCTTCGACAGCAACAGCCTATGGGTTTGCGCCCGCCGTATGGAGGGAGGGCGACTGCACTGGCCGAGTTCGGAAGATGGCCGCGTGCAGTTGACCCGCGAGGAGTTTGCACTCCTGATCGGAGGCATCGATCTGAGGGCAACGACAAAGCGGAAGTGGTATAGAAAGCCACCTGTCGAAGAAGGAGAAGTATCGCTAAAGACCGCATGATTACAAGCGATTCGATGATATATCCACAAGCCTATTTGAGATAATGGAAGCAGATGGATCCTGCCTCCAAGCCCCTTATTCCTGTCGTGCTCGATCCGGTTGCCGCCGCGATCGTTGCGCAGTTGAAGCAGGAGATGGGACAGGCAATCGTTGCAAAGGATCGGATCATTGCACTGTCCGAGTTGAAGATCCAGAAGCTCGTGGAAGCGCTTCGCCTGGAGCGCATCAAGAAGTATGGCAAGCAGAGCGAGAAACTGAGCGACATTCAGTTGGAGCTGCTCAATCTTGAGCCCGCCGTATCGAGCGATGAAGTCGCCGGCGAGGTCGAACGCGGCCCGCTACCGGACGCGACCGAGGACAACAACGCGACCGACAAGCAGCGTCGTGCCCGTCAAAATCATCCCGGGCGCAACGAACTGCCAGAGCATCTGGAACGTATCGACAGGATCATTCCCTGCACGCCCGAACAATGCACCTGCGGCAAGTGCGGCGGCGAGACCAGGTTCATCGGCTACGAAGAAACCGAAGTGCTCGACATGAAGCCGGTTGAGTTCTTCGTCACCGTTCTCAAGCGCGAGAAGCGCGCCTGCGCGACCTGCATCGAGGAGGGTGTAGCAACCGCTCCGGCGCCGGTGCGCATCGCACCCAAGTCGATCTTTTCCGACGAGACGATCGTCAGCTTTCTGATCGGCAAATATGCCGACAGCGTCCCACTCTATCGGCAGCGAGCGATCCTGCTGCGCGATCTCGGTATCGATGTGGCGTTGTCGACGATCAACGACGCGGTGTTGCGCGCGGGCGAACTGCTGATCCCCATCGTCGGCTTGATGGCTCGCGGTCTGCGTGCCGGCATTTACATCCAGGCAGACGAAACGCCGGTTGGAGTGCAGACGCCGGACAAGAAGGGCGAGAACCATCGGGCATACTTCTGGCAGTACAGTGCGCCGGGCAAAGGTGTGGTGTTCGACTTCCAGATGACGCGCAGCAAAGAGATCCCGAAAGCTTTCTTCAAGAACTATGGCGGCATACTCCACACGGACGGATATGCCGCTTACGAAAAAGACATCGGCACGAAAGATATGACTCACGCTTGCTGCTGGTCGCATGCCAGGCGCAAGTTCATCGATGCTCTCAAGGTGCAGACCAAGGCCAAGGCAACCGACCGTAAGTTGGAACGCGCTGTCGTGCTCATGGATGGACTGTTTGCCATCGACCGCGAGGCGCGCGAGCAGAAGCTGTCGCTCGACGACCGCCATGCGTTGCGGCAGGAACGCGCGCCTGCAGTGCTTACAGAATTGCAGGCTCTGCTGCTCGCGATGCAGTCTTCGGGGGCCATCCTGCCGAAGTCCATTGCGGGCAAGGCTATTTCTTACACGCTGAATCGCTGGCAGAAGCTGACGCGCTTCATGGAGCATCCGGTCATCGAGCTGTCGACCAACTGGGCGGAAAATTCAATGCGCCCGATTGC
>CAZGUD010000100.1:0-1884 GCA_964528915.1 uncultured Occallatibacter sp. | reverse complement strand
AGAGCAAGATATTCGGGCTCCCCCGAAAATCGCCTGAAAGAAACCCACCACCACGCCCGCCACAACCGGCACTGTGGCATGGTGGAAGCGGTGCCGCTGAAGGCCGGTAGCACATTGGCGCTTATTGCCCGCCACAGAGCATGGTTATGGGTTACGTCATCGACATTGGTGGGTCAATAAGGGCAATAAATTCAATACCTTATTGATACCCCGTTTAAGAGACTGCAATTTACGACGAACCCGAGGCGGCACCCCTTTTCTCCTTTCTGCTGGAGGTGCGATGGCGGCCCGTAAAACCAAAACGAAGGTGAAGGTCAAGATCAAGACCGGCAAGATACAGCCTGCCCTGACGATCACCCACCCCAATGCCGCAGGCATTGATATCGGGAGCGCCTCCCACTACGTGGCTGTGCCTCCGGACCGGGACGAAGAGCCGGTGCGGGAGTTCGCCTGCTTCACGGCTGACCTGAACGCCTTGGCGGACTGGCTGACGGCGTGTCGGATCGACACCGTGGCCATGGAGTCAACGGGAGTCTATTGGATTCCCTTGTTTGAGCTCCTGGATGCGAGGGGGTTCAAGGTATTCCTGGTCAATGCCCGCCATGTCAGGAACGTTTCCGGGCGGAAATCCGATGTTCTCGACTGCCAATGGCTCCAGCAACTGATGACCTACGGGCTACTCAGCGGATCGTTCCGCCCCGAGGATCAGATTTGTGTGCTGCGCTCCCTTTGGCGCCAGCGCGACAGCCTGCTGAAGAACCAGGCCCGGAGCGTCCAGCACATGCAGAAGGCCTTGACCCAGATGAACATCCAACTGGCCAATGTCATCTCTGACGTGGCCGGGGAGACTGGCCAAAAAATCCTGAGGGCCATCCTCGCCGGGGAGCGTGACGGGCATGCGCTCGCAGCCTTGAAGAATGGCCATATCGTGGCCAGCGAGGAGGAAATCGCCAAGAGCTTGCAGGGCAATTGGAGGTCTGAGCACCTGTTCGCCCTGAAGCAGGCGATGGCATCATTCGACTTCACGGGAACCCAGCTGATCGAGGTGGACCAGGAAATCGAGGACCAGTTGAAGAGCCTCGAGACGCACGACGGCAAGCCAGGCAAGCCAAAGCGACGGGGCCGGAGCCGGAATGCGCCGAAGTTCGATCTACATGCCCATTTATTCCGGATGTGTGGGGTTGACCTGACTCGCATTGACGGGATTGATGTCACCACGGCGATGGCAGTGATCAGCGAAACCGGAACGGACATGAGCCGCTTTCCTGATGCGGGCCATTTCGCAAGCTGGATGGGGCTATGCCCAGGGACCAAGATCACGGGCGGAAAGGTCATGAGTGGCAAAACCAAGCGCTGTGCCAACCGTGCGGCACAGGCTCTCAGGATGGCCGCTGCAGCCCTGCGGACCAGCCAGTCGGCACTGGGAGCCTACTTCAGGCGGATGTGTTCACGAATGGACAAGCCCAAGGCGATCACCGCGGCAGCTCACAAGCTCGCGAGACTGATCTACGCGATGCTGACCAAGGGCGAGGAATATGTGGACCAGGGCCAGGAGTATTACGAAAAGCGCTACCGAGACTCCATGGTGAAGAACCTGACCCAGCGGGCAGCCAAGCTCGGATTTACGGTCGTGCCGGCTGAACAGGCGGCTTCATAACCCGGCCATTTTTAGACATTTGCAAATGTGTTTCTTAAGAGCAAGATATTCGGGCTCCCCCGAAAATCGCCTGAAAGAAACCCACCACCACGCCCGCCACAACCGGCACTGTGGCATGGTGGAAGCGGTGCCGCTGAAGGCCGGTAGCACATTGGCGCTTATTGCCCGCCACAGAGCATGGTTATGGGTTACGTCATCGACATTGGTGGGTCAATAAGGGCAATAAA
>CAZGUD010000099.1:0-1890 GCA_964528915.1 uncultured Occallatibacter sp. | reverse complement strand
CTGGAGTTTCTACATTTCTCTCAGGCGGCGGCAGCCTGAACGAGTTCCGGAGGGCCGATTTTGAGTCCGAAGGGAGCAAGCACAGAGGTTTGTTGGGTCATTTCCTTGCGCAGGAGTGTAATTAGATCCAAACAGGAGGGACGGCGTGCGTTTCGCCGCCATTTAGGCAGCTCGGCGTAGGCCGCACCACGCTCTGCCCCAAAGGCTTGAAGGGAAGCCAGAAGCAATGCGCTGTAAGAAGCTACGGCGAGGACGGGTTGTTTGGGCACGGAGGTGACATTCCACAGTTGGGCCTGACCGACACCTAAAGTGTCTTTCTCTTCACGGTGGTTGACCTCTATCTGCCAGCGGTCGAAATAGATTTGCAACAACTGCTTGACAGAGCTGCGTGGATCGGTGGTCAGCAGATACGCTGGATCGCGATAATACAGTCTTCTACTCTTGCTTTTCCGATAAGGGGTAGGGGCGATGACGATGAGACGAAGCGCACGCCGCCCGGCGCCGCGCTGCCAGTATAAGTTGCTTACCGCTTTATATCGAATCTTGCGGCGCTTTCCTCCGTAGAAGATCTTGGTCGTCTTCCACTCCCGGGACTCGTCTTTGCGGACTTGCTCGGGAGTAATCTTTTCAAGCGCATAAAACCGCCTCGTGTTGGGAGGCGCGTGAAAACACAGCCTGGCATCTTTGCGAGCCCGGGCCAGCAGCACCGACCTGTCAGGAACATCGCCAAAGCAGGTTCGATTACAGAAGCTGCCGTCGGCGGTCAGCACCAGCACCTTGTCGCGCCCTCCGGCCAGATCCAGTTCCTCTCGCAGTTGCCTGCCCATCCGGACAAAACTATGCGAAAGATTGTTCAGTTTCACGGCTGCCCTATATTGCTTCTGCTCTTGCTGGCTGGCCCTCTTGGCGGGACGCTTGACCCGCGAGACTTCCTGGAAACGAATAGGCAGGGCGCGGGTACCGACGTTCGCTGTGCGATGTAACGGCACCAACAGAGAGGCCTGGAGAAAGCGCAAGCCAAGCACGAGGTTGACATGAAAGGGAGGCGATAATGGATCGCGCTGATAAAACGCCTGCTGAATCGAGCGGCCGGTTTTCCGCAACTTGGTGTCATCGATGGCCACGCCGACCAGCCGTTGCGGGCAATAGGCCAGAGCCTGCTTGAGGATCGGTTGGAATAACAACTGCGGTTCCCACCGGCAGCGAGAGTGGAGAAAATACTCCCCACTCCAGCTACGGTGCTGGCCGCCGTTGGTCCAGATAATACGCGACAGACAACGCCGGCCCAGGCAAACCAGCGAACCGAGCGCCTGTCGCACGCCGCGCTGGTAGGTGCGCTGCTGCGGGAACACCCCGCGCCAATCTTCGACGATGGAGAGAAACGCACCCAGTAGGCTCATCGGACATCCGAGCGAAGCGAGAAGGTGTTCTTTTCCGGGCGCAGGAAGCGGTCATTACGCGCCACCTTCTTGCTCAGCGAGGAAACCAGGCTCTCGCGATCGACGGCAACCCCGAACTGTGCTTGGATGCGCTCCAGAATCGTCGAAACATGCAGCGGGGCATGCGCCTTCTTGAGTATGTCGAAGGCCATATCTACCTGAGACAGACCTTTGTGGGCAAGGCGTGCCTTGTCTCCGCTCTCTGGCTCGTGGCGGAGGCGGCGCACTGCGCGCAACTGAGCCTCCAAAGAGGCTTCAACCGTGGAAAGGAATAAATCTCGCAGGTCGTCATTCATGCCTAACTCCTGAGCGTGAGGCTCAAGGAGAGAATGACACATATGTGTCGGTCTGTACAACAATATAATACCGACCGACCTGTTAACTGGAAAGGTCACCCGCAGATCTGCAGCCTGGGTCGGAACTTTTCAGCGGGGAAATGTAGAAACTCCAG
>CAZGUD010000098.1:0-1940 GCA_964528915.1 uncultured Occallatibacter sp. | reverse complement strand
CCAGCGCCAATTCATGAGAGGTTTTTGAGCGAGGGGTGTTTGGCGACGACGAAGCGCATGGCGGCAGCGCGATGATTTTCGGCCATAAGGGTTTGGAAGTTGGTGGTGGTGACGTGGTCCGGGCGACGCTGCTGGGTGCTCCACTCGACAAAGAGGCTGTTGGCAAGGCGCCGAAACATGCCCAAGACCCAGATGCCATTGTCACTTTGGACGCGGCACCGGTCGTCGTTGTAGGAGACATCCAAACGCTGATGCAGGCCGCTTTCGATGCCCCAGGCCTGGCGGTTGAGTTGCAGCCAGAGCCGGGCCGGCAGGAGGGTGACCGGAGCACTGGTGATCAAAGCCACCTCTTCCTCTTGGCGACCTTGCGTTTGGCGCAAGAGCCGCGCGGCCTGGCTGGCAAAGGGGAAACCCGCGTCTTCCGGGCTGACCGGCGCGGTGCGCAGGACGCGGTTCTCGCGGCGTCCTTTATTGATCTCCTGGGTGCGGGCCTGGGTGGGCGTCGGCCGTTGAGGGGGGAAAATCCGCTTGGGGAGCGGCGACTTTCTTTTCGATATTGGTCCGGAGGGTGGGCTGATTGTCTTTGACGGTCAGCAGATAATGGCCGCCGGCTTCCAGGACAACCGTGCGGGCGGTTTCCGTCTGGGTATGCAAAGCGTCCAAGCTGACGAAACGGCCCTCCAGGTCCAAGGGCGGGATTAGTTGCTGTTGCGCCACGGGAATCTCGTTGGTCTTGGTGTCCACCATCGCGCTGCCCAGGTAGTGCTGGCTGGGGACAGTGACCGCCGTGAGCACGGAGGCGCCGCTGCCGTGGCGGGGTTCCTTGCCATCCATGACCACGAGGTTCTGCGGCGGCGCTGGACCCCGGACTTGCCGCTGGATTTGCAACAACTGTTCGTTGAGCCGGGTCGCATCCACGCCCGCCAGGAAACGGCAGAAGGTCGATTGCGACGGGGCTGGGTATTGGCCGCGCGGATCACGCCGAATGCCCAGGGCGCGACGCTGGCCCTGGTTGAAGCCGCGAGCGAACTTCGCCAAGTCGGTTTGGCCGCGCGGCGCTTCGCACAACATCGCCAGGAAAATGAGCGCGGCCAGGCTGAACAAGGGATAGGACTCCACGCGCTCGCGATATTCGGGCAGGGCTTTGAAATGCTCCACAATGGCCTGAATTTCCTTCACCCTTTGCGTGCAGCGCGCGGGCACCTTGGCTTCCACGACGGCCAGGTCCGGCTTGAGATGCTCGGCTTGGAGGCTGCGGCAGGAGTTGCGGCGCAGCGGGCGCACGAACAGGCGTTTGGGCCGGTCATGCTTGACGTAATAGTCGCGCTGACAGCGCCCCCAGCCGTCGGTCTGGCCCAGTTCGGTCCAGCCGCTGGCCGTGTAAACGGTCCCGCAGAACTGTGCTGGATCAACAAAGGTTTCGACCACTTCCACCGGATGGCCGTAGCGGGTTTGCCAATCCCCGCTGAGCCGGTCCAGCGTCAGGCGCAAAATGCGCGAGCCCAGATTGGGCACGGAGAACTGGGGCAGCAGCAGAAAACGGGAGTTGTTGGTCACCAGGCTGAGCCGACGGCGCCGCTGTTCGTTGGTCCAGCCGATCCACTGATCGCGATGCTTGAGATGCTTGGCTGGCGCGCTGAAGATCAGCACCGCCAACCAGTGCTGGTCGGCATCCCTGGCAACATAGTAAAGCCGTTCACCCACTGGCCGCAGGCTGCCCAGGTAGTGATGCTGGTCGAGCAGTTCGCTCAGACGTGGTAGTTGACTGGCCGTGGCGAGGTCAACGCGAACCCCCTTCAAAAGTCGTTGCTGGACTTGGTCGGGCAAACAGCTTGGTTTTGTCATGTCCCCAGGCTAAATCGTCGCGGGGCTGATGTCCAGTGAGAACACTCACCTTCCAGACCGTCAAACAGTTACGACTCACCAAGCATTGGCCCTGA
>CAZGUD010000097.1:0-2041 GCA_964528915.1 uncultured Occallatibacter sp. | reverse complement strand
ACGAATATCACAGGGTTGCTAGCGACGCATGGTCTATACACACATAGCGGAACCTCTGCCATTCAAGAAGCGGTAAACTCTAAACTAGATCAGACAATCTCAATCGCCGACTTCGGCGCGGTCTGTGATGGGACGACTGACGACACGGCCGCAATTCAAGCGGCCTGGAACGCAGGCGCTGCGCAAAACAAAAACGTCAAACTCTCTGGCGTCGGCGCGATCTGCAAGATTTCGTCGCTCACGATGCCTTCGCCGACGACGGGGTATTCGCTGCTAGTTGGCGACGGGCCGAAGACCGTCGCGCTTTACTCAACCGTAGCTGGCACAACATGTGCGATCACGGTGTCAGCGAGCTACGGGGTAAATAGCAGTATTTACGGAACAATGGGCGGTTTCGCCTTGGTGCAAAACGCCGGCACGCATATCGGTTATGGAATTTGCCTTAACCAATTGACCGCATTTAATCTTGATGGGCTGCTGGTTACTGGATTCGCGCGCGGCATTTCCGCAGTTGATGTCATCGACCTCAACGTTACGCGGCCTTATCTGTTCAGCAACGGTTATAACATATATGGCACGATCGCAAGTTATTCAAACCCTAATAATTGGACAATCGCCAACGGCATCTTTGCTTATGCCGATACGAACACAATTTACCTAGTAGGACCTGCGACTATCGACATTAAGGGGAACGACATTGAGTTCAACGGTGTGGTGCCGTCGGCAACTTATAGTACGATTTACATCAACGGTAATCCGGTTGACGGCCAAACGGGCGTCACCGTAGAAGATAATTACTTCGAGTCTAACCAAGGGCTCGCCGAGGTTTATATCACTGATCCAGGCACAACTTACAATGGCGTACATGATGTTAGGAGCAATTTGTTTCATCGTAATTACAATGCCTTGACCAACCAAGTGTTTGTTAACAATGCGGCGTCAGGGTCGTTCATCACTCAGGTTGATGTTAAAAACAACGCGCTTACTGACTTCGGCGCGTACACACCATCGTCCAGCCGCCAACATCTTACGCTCGCCAATCCGGCCGCGACCTCCACCGGAGCTGTGGCTTGCGAGGGCAATTACATTGACCAGCAAGCGACGGAACAGACCGCAATTTCCTGCCCAAACGGAGGGGCCATCGCGGCGCCGGCGTTCGTTGACAGCGGCATGGCGGCTGCGGGGATGGTCTGTAACAACGCGGCTGGAATGTTCTCAACCTCCGCAGCCGGCTGCACTGGCGTCGTCGAGAATGTTGCGGTTGGCGGCAACCAATCCGCTAAAGGCGCGCTTTCTATTGTCGGCTGCGTCATCCCGGACACGGCTGGCTCGTCAACGAACTGGTGTGCATGGAAGGCCAGCAATACGTCCACCGTAGCTGCTTTCTTCGATACCGTCGCGGTGACTTATAATTCATCGTGTAGCACAACGTACCCGATCATCGAAATTTGGGACGTTACACAAGGGACGGCCGCCGGCGCCACTACAGCGCCAAATGCCGGGATCAACACTACATCGGTGAATGCGTCGCTCACGAGCGCTCTCGGAACGGACGAATATGCTTTCAGGGTGACGACGGCGGGATCGGGTTGCGGCGCCACCCTCGCGACCGAATTTTTAAATGTAACCGCGTCGGTGAGACAATGACCAATTTCCAAGCCAAGCACGAAATAGGAGCGCACATGCGCCGAGCAGCCTCCGCCCTCGCCATCCTGACCTATCTTTCGCTTGGAGATTGGTTCCACATGGAGACGCAGAAATGAAGAGTGTTATCGGAGCGTTTGTCGCAGTAGCCGTGCTCGCTTTGGCGAGCCCGACGCTTGCCAGCGGGCGGACTTCCACAGCGCCGACGATCTACGCATGGTCGCAGGAAACAGCTATCCATGCCCCGCGCTGGCGTAAGAGCGCGCCTGTCATTGCGGTGCGAGCGGCGTGGGGAGGGGGATCGCGAGTCGTCGAGCTAGCGGCACATTATGCTGGCTGGGGCAACCCGACCGGCTTCAATGGGCCATGGTGCAAGGCGTTCACCAACAAGATTCTG
>CAZGUD010000096.1:0-2047 GCA_964528915.1 uncultured Occallatibacter sp. | reverse complement strand
ACGACCTGCCCTTGAACGGAAGGAATTTCACGTTCCTGGCGCAGACCGTCGCGGGCGTGCACATGTCGAGCTACAATGGCGGTGGTTTTTCCTCCTCGGGAGGGTTCTCCGCGAACGGCACTCGGCCCGAGCAGAACAACTATCTACTGGATGGAATCGACAACAACACCAACCAGCTGGATTTTCTGGCGGGGACGAATTATGTCAACCTTCCCCCGCCGGATGCCATTGGGGAATTCAAGGTGCAGACGGCTGACTACTCGGCAGATGTGGGGAGAGCGGGAGGCGCGGTGTTGAATGGAACGATCAAGTCGGGCACGAATCAACTGCACGGGGATGTTTGGGAATTCGTGCGCAACGACAAGTTTGACGCCGCCCAATTCTTTGAGAATTCCGGTGGGATCACGAAGGGTGAGTTCCGCCAGAATCAGTTTGGAGGGACCGTAGGCGGCCCGGTGGTGATCCCGCATGTGTATGACGGCCGGAACAAGACCTTCTTCTTTGCCGACTACCAGGGAACCCGCATCCGGCAGGGACAAACCTGGACGACCAGCGTGCCGACGGCGGATGAAGTATCGAGCGGATTCACGGACCTTTCCGACATGATCAGCGGCCAGTCGGGAACCCGCACGGACGCTCTAGGGCGGGTATTTCCGAACGGAACCGTTTTCGATCCTGCCACGACCCGAGCCGTCACCCAAGGCGTGATCGATCCTGTCACGCAATTGGCGGCGGCGTCAAGCGGCTACGTACGGGACCCCTTCTATACAGGGAGTTTGGCGGGGATGACGAGCTTCACCTCGCCGACGCTCGTCTCGCAGCTTAACCAGTTGCCGGCGGGCCGTCTGGATCCGAATGCCATCAAACTGCTCCAACTTTACCCATCGCCCAACGCAGCGGGCATATTTAACAACTTCACCACCAACCCGCCCAACCAGCACCGGGTCGACCAGTCGGACATTCGGATGGATCACAATTTCAGCGACCGGGACCAGATGTTTGGCCGGGTGAGTTTCTCCATTGACGACTTGTTTAGCCCCGCACCCTTCAAAGGAGTAGCCGATGGCGGGGGATTCAGCAACGGCACTCAATGGAACCCCACGCTGAACACGCTGCTGAGCGAAACCCATTCCTTCTCACCCACGGTCATCAACGAACTGCGGATCGGGGTCAGCCGCCAGGCCACCACACGTCTGCCTCCCAATGCTTCGAACTATGGCATTCCGGCTCAGTTCGGCATTCAGGGCATTCCGCAGGGGAACGAAAACGGGGGCATTCCAACCCTTGGGATTGGCGGGCTGACGGCGATCGGCAGTGCGGGGTGGCTTCCCAGCATGGAACCGAACCAGACGGACCAATTGATGGAGAACGTCACCTTCTTGAAAGGCGGACACACGTTCAAGGGCGGGCTGGAGGTGCAGCACATAAAGTGGGCGGTTTATCAGCCCTCCTGGCCAAGAGGCGAGTTTGATTTCGACGGGAACTACACGGAAATCCCCGGAAACAGTTCGGGGACAACCGGCATGGCACAACTGTTACTGCCACCGGAAGCCTCCACAGTCGCGGGCGGTGTCGACAACTCCGGCGGAGCCAGCACGGTGTTTGCCAGCAACCTGTTCAACCGGGACTTCACCCACAACTACTATGCCGGTTACTTCCAGGACGATTGGAAGGTTACACCCAAGCTGACCCTGAACCTGGGGCTTCGCTATGAGTACTTTGACATGGGCCAGGATGTGTTCAGCCACGAGTCCGGCTTTTACGCCACATCCTACAGCCCCGGCAGCGCAGTATACAAGTTGGCCGGCAAATATTGCAGCCAGGGTCTGCTCTCGCCAGCCTTCATGTCTGCCTTGGCGAGTGACAATATCAAATTCGAATGTGCGAACGGTACGCATCTAATCGATGCCCGGGTTCCGAATTTCGGTCCGCGCATTGGATTTGCGTACCGCGCCAGCAATAAGCTCGTGCTGAGAGGCGGCTACGGGTTGTTCTACGGGCCTCCGGAGCAGCCCCTTGATCATGAGGAAGAAAACTATCCCTTCGA
>CAZGUD010000095.1:0-2131 GCA_964528915.1 uncultured Occallatibacter sp. | reverse complement strand
CGGAAAAGGCCGCCCTGTTTCTGGCGGAACACCCGGTTCCGGAAACCCTGGCCCATCAGGTGGGACTGGATGAACAGGAGCAGTGGAACGCTGCCGCCGCGCGGGTGAAAATCAACATGGATATTGGCGAAGTCGATAGGCTGCTCGGCAAACCCGACCGCCAAGCCTCCGGCCTGGGCAAGAGAACCTATATCTATCTGAAAGGCCAGGTGAAGATCGACTTCTTCGAGGGCAAGGTCACGGAAATCAACCGGTACTAGGAAAGCAGGGACGAGGCCGATGGCTGGCGATAGCCATTATGATTGAAGAAGCGGGCCAATCTCAGGCTATTATTGTCTAACTATATAACATGGTTAATGTTATTTTGTGGCATCAGAATTGCAGCAACTCATGTGCAGCGCCCCGGGGCCCAGGCGTCCGGCGGCCATGTCACAGGAGAATGTCCATGAAAACCTCTCGCATACCTTTGGTCATGGTGCTCTTGGCGCTCGCGCCAATCGCCGGCTATTCGTTCGCCCTGCCCACCATGTTCCAGCACGCCACCCTCATGAGCGTGTCGCCCGATTTGCCGGCGGCGCAGGCGCGGGTGAAGTTTGCCAAAACGGATAATGGGAACATCTCCATCTACCTGATGGTCAAATACATGGCTGAGCCCCATAAGCTCCAGCCCCCCGCATCCGTCTATGTGGCATGGGTGCGTGCGGACCAGGATTCGACGCCGCAGAATGTCGGAGCCATCAAGGTGAATGACCACCGCGTTGGCAGCCTGAAGACCGACACTCCCTTGAATGTCTTTGAGCTGTTCGTGACGGCCGAGACCGACGGCCAGGTTCAGACCCCTACCGGCCAGCGGCTCATCTGGGTCAACCACACCACCGACTAGCGGCGTGCACTGCCCCTGAGGCGGCGAACCAGGCCATGGGCACCGGGAGGTTGCCCTGCCTGGTCGGTCGCTTGCCCATGCCCGCCATCCCCTAACGTGACACCTGGGTTTGGGTCAGTCCCTCAGTTATTCCGGGTGGTAATCGGGGTCGGCAGGGGGTATGGGCTGGGAATGAGGGGCAGAGCTGGTCTGGGATTCGGGTTCGGGCGTGCCATGCATCAAATAGTCCCCCTTTTGGACTTCGAGAGGCCGGTTGCAACCCAGGGAAAGGGCGAGGACGGCCAAGGCTCCGGATGCAGCAAAGAGGTGCCTATTCATAATTCCTCACTGATAGTGAACATCAACGGCGACCGTCGAGGGTTCGCCTGCCTTGTCTCGCAGGATTTCAAGCAACTTAACTTTTGCGCCAACCTCGATGTCCTTGTTCACCGTGAACAGGCCCTGGGTCTTGATGTTTTTACCATGAACATAAATGGCCTGGATATGAATACTGCCCTTGCTTTGATTGTTGTAGGTCACGGTGCCCACCACATCGTCGTTCTTGTCATGGCCCTGCACGTCCACATAGATTCCTTCAGGCCCGAGGTCCTGCGCCAAGGCCGAAAAGGAACCGCCGTTGTCCACGGGTTTCGGCATGAACCCTTCGGCAAGAAGGCTCGGGCCGCCCGAGATCAGCCAGGCAGATCCAAGCAAGAACAATGGGAAAGGTTTCAGGTTCATGGGGCACCTCAATTCCGGCCCACGAAGCAATGCATCCTTAGTGCCAATAACGTAATGATTCACGTTTAATGGCTTATCCCGAGTCGAGCCATTGGGGATCAGCCTCTCCCTTCAAATTGATGAACCTGACCGGGCCTTCCTGGCGACGCCGCGGAACAGGAAGGCGAGCGGGACGCAGAGCAGCGCGAGGAGGCCCAGGAAACGGAAATTGTCCACGTAGGCGAACAGGGAAGCCTGGTGCTGGATCAGTCCATAGAGCATCCCCAGGGCTTTCTCGTGCGCCGCGTACGGGCTCGACCCGGCCAGGAAGAGCCTGCTTTCCAGGCCCTGGAGCCTGAGAGCCACCGCGGGATTGCCCGAGGTGACGTCGGCCACCAGGTAGTTCTGATGGACCTGGGTTCCGCGCACCAGGAAGCTCATGATGGCCGCGATGCCGATGCTGCCGCCGAGGTTGCGCATCAGGTTGTAGATGCCCGCGGCGTTGCCGATCTCCTCCCTGGCCAGCCGCCCCATGGTCATGGTGGTGAG
>CAZGUD010000094.1:0-2152 GCA_964528915.1 uncultured Occallatibacter sp. | reverse complement strand
TACTTGATAATCTCCGAGATCGTGCCTGCGCCCACGGTCCTGCCGCCTTCGCGAATCGCGAAGCGCAGGCCCTTCTCCATGGCTACCGGCGTAATCAGCTCAATCGTCAGCTCCACGTTGTCGCCGGGCATCACCATCTCGGTGCCCGCCGGCAACTCCGCCACGCCCGTTACATCCGTCGTGCGGAAGTAGAACTGCGGACGATAACCCTTGAAGAACGGCGTGTGACGGCCGCCCTCTTCCTTGCTCAGCACGTACACCGTGCTCTTGAAGTTGGTGTGCGGCGTGATCGATCCAGGCTTGGCCAGCACCATCCCGCGCTCCACGTCTTCCTTCGGCGTGCCGCGCAGAAGAATGCCCGCGTTGTCCCCCGCCAGACCCTCGTCCAATTGCTTCTTGAACATCTCAACGCCCGTGCATACCGTCTTGCGCGTCTCCCTGAAGCCGACGATCTCTACATCCTCGCCCACCTTCACCTTGCCGCGCTCGATGCGACCCGTGACAACCGTGCCACGGCCGGAGATCGAGAAAATATCTTCAATCGGCATCAGGAAAGGAAGGTCGACCGCGCGGTCAGGACGCGGAACGTATTTGTCCACCGCATCCATCAGCTCGTCGATCTTGGCTTCCCACTTCGGCTCGCCGTTCAGCGCGCCCAGCGCCGAGCCGCGAATCACCGGCACGTCGTCGCCAGGGAACTGATACTTGCTCAGCAGCTCGCGGACTTCCATCTCCACCAGGTCGGTCAGCTCTTCGTCCTCGACCGCGTCGCACTTGTTCAGGAACACCACGATGCAGGGAACGCCCACCTGGCGCGCCAGCAGCACGTGCTCCTTGGTCTGCGGCATCGGCCCGTCGGTGGCCGCAACCACCAGGATCGCCCCGTCCATCTGCGCCGCGCCCGTGATCATGTTCTTGATGTAGTCGGCGTGGCCCGGGCAGTCAACGTGAGCATAGTGCCGGTTGGCCGTCTCGTACTCCACGTGCGCCGTCGCAATCGTGATGCCGCGCTCCCGCTCTTCCGGCGCGTTGTCAATCGAGTCGAACGAACGAAACTGGTTCTTCGGGTTGTGCTTCTGCAACACCTTGGTAATTGCCGCCGTCAGAGTCGTCTTGCCGTGATCGATGTGGCCAATCGTCCCGACATTAACGTGCGGCTTCGAACGATCAAATTTTTCCTTCGCCATCTTTGCTTCCCTCTCGTTGCTGGTACTGCCCGTTGCACCTCGGGGCGCCGGCATTCCGGCTCCAGCCCCAAAAACCTAGCCTTCAGCTTTCAGCTGACAGCCTATTTTCCCTGCGCTCTGCCGATAATTTCATCGGCGATCATGCGCGGCGCCTCTTCGTAACGCGCGAACTGCATTGAATACGACGCCCGGCCCTGCGTGGACGAACGAATCTCATTCACGTAGCCGAACATTTCCTTGAGCGGCACAATAGCCTTGATCACCTGCGACCCTGCCGCATGCTCCACATGCTCAATGCGCCCGCGGCGCGAATTGATGTCGCCGATAATTACGCCCATAAATTCATCGGGCACGGTGACCTCGACGGCCATCACCGGCTCAAGCAACACCGGCGAAGCTTTGCGGGCTGCTTCTTTGAATGCGATTGAGCCGGCAAACTTGAAGGCCATTTCATTCGAGTCGACTTCGTGGTAGCTGCCGTCAAACAGCGTTACCTTTACGTCAACGATCGGAAACCCTGCCAGGATGCCCAACTCCAACGCGCCCTGAATGCCCTGGTCGATCGGCTTGATGTACTCCCTAGGAACCACGCCGCCCTTGATATCGTTGATGAACTCGTAACCCTTGCCTGGCTCGTTCGGCTCAACGCGCAGCCAGCAATGGCCGTAGTTGCCCGAGCCGCCGGTCTGGCGAATATACTTGCCTTCTGCCTCGGCATGCTTGCGGATGGTCTCACGGAAGGCCACCTTGGGCTCGCCCACATTGGCCTCAACCTTGTGCTCCCGCTTCAGGCGGTCCACCAGTATTTCCAGGTGCAACTCGCCCATGCCGCTGATGATGGTCTGGCCTGAATCCTCATCGGTGCGAACCTTGAACGTCGGATCCTCATCGGCTAGCCTTGAGAGCGCAATGCCCATCTTCTCCTGATCGGCCTTGGTCTTGGGCTCGATGGCCACCGAAATAAC
>CAZGUD010000093.1:0-2248 GCA_964528915.1 uncultured Occallatibacter sp. | reverse complement strand
CGGACTCCAGAGTAAGAGCCAGTACCCGCTCCACATCCTGATCGCTGAGCTTGTGAGAGGTCCCCGGGCGCGGCTCGTCCAACAGTCCATCTAACCCTATGTCCAAATAACGCTGCCGCCATTTACCTACAGTCTGCACCCTCACTTTCAACTGCTGAGCAATGGTGGTGTTGCCCAATCCATCCGCGGCAAGTAAAACAACGCGTGAGCGCATCGCCAGAGCTTGCGAGGTCTTCGGCCTCTTAGCCCAAGCCTGCAGCTGTGCACGATCTTCGGCGTTGATCGATAACGGAAGAAGCGGTCGCCCCATCGGAGTTCCTCCCACTCTATCCGATGAAGCGGACTACAACAGTTATTCAATTTATCTCAGAGACAGTACACTAGAGAAGGACCTCAATGGTGACGGTGTGCCTGATTATGTTTGGTACGGCGGCGATGATACCGGCCAGCGATTGCTATGGTTCTTGTCGAAAGAGAAGCAATACGAATGCATAAACGTGTTCAAGACTGCGGAAGCAGCTTGGAAGAAGAAGTTTGGCGGGACTGCACCTGACTTGGGAGAAGTTTTCGGCAACGACCAGGTTGATGGCGCAATTTGGGACGGGCAACTCCTGACCGTGACTGTTGTGGTTGGCACGTGGAGCAAAATAAGGCTCACAAGGTGAAACTAAGAATCGTCCCTGCAGAGTTTGTGAAGGGCGAACGATAGAACAACCCAGTAGGTAGACCAGCCTCTGCGTCTAGGGACAGCCTCAAAAAAGCAACCGCAGATCCTTCGACTCCTTGCGCTTCGCTCCAGTCGCTCAGGATGACAAATCCAAGCAGGGATCAGGACGACAAGCCGCTTTTTACCGCCGCCGATCCCGCCCGCCACGCCCGCCCCTGTCGCCACGGTCACCTCGGCCGCCACGGTCATATCCACGGGGCCGCGATGGTGCAGGCGGCGTCACCGGCAGGTTGGTCTTGCCTTCCGGGTAGACCACCAGAAACCGATCCTGCCCCTCACCCATGCTGGCCGTTTCAACTCCCTCGAGGCCCTTGCACGCCAGGTGAAGCAGCCGGCGTTCGCGGCTGTTCATCGGCGGAAAAGTGTAAGGCACGCCCGTGCGCAGCACCTTTTCAGCGGCGGTCTGTGCCGCCATCCGAAGCTCCTGCGCTCGCAGAGCCTTGAAGTTTGCCGCGTCGAAACTTACAAGGTCGTGTTCCCTGTGCTCGAGACGCAATATCTGTGCGGCAAGGGTCTCCAGCGCCCGCAGCAGTTCGCCATTATGCTGAATCACCATAGGCACGTCGGGGCCGCCCAGTTCCACGTAGATCTGCCTGCCCTCGAGGCCCTCGGGATCGCGCGCGCCGTCGCCGGCCGTGATGCGGTACTTCAGGCGCATCCCGCCAAGCCTGTTGAGGGTGTTCACGAATCCGGCAATCTTCTGTGCTGCCTGTTGGAGGTCGTCAATTGGCATAACAAATAAGTATCGCAGAGACGGGCCCGTCCGGGGCAACGGAAGCGGAGAAATAAAGCGGTTGAGGATTGCGTGCCCCCCATCGTCTATCATTTTCTGTTCCACCTTGATTCAAAGGGTTGCGCAAATCCCAGGCGCAGCCGGAGATGTGCATGACATTACGCGATACTCTTGATACTCAGCGATGGATCGTTCCCGCCCTCAGAATCCTGGGCCTGGCAATCTTCATTCTGGCTTTTTTTGAGGCTGCTGTTACCCGCGAAGGCCAGAGCTACGCGGGCTGGAAGTGTGCCTCGGTGGCCACCAGCTTTGCTGAAAATCTGTTGACGAAGCCGGGCGGTAGTCATGAGCCCTTCGAATACCTGGTGGCCATGAGCGGGCTCATTAACCCGCTGATCGTTCTTACGATCCTGGCCAGCCCCATGCGCGCGCTGCGGATTCTACGACAGGTCTTCGCCGTCGTCGTGGTCGTGTGCATGATCGCCACCTGGGTGCTCTTCGCCCAGCAGCACATCGCCCCGCTGATAGGCCATTTCCTGTGGATTGCAGGCGCCGTATTGGTGATCGTCCCAGAAGCGTTCCCCGGCGGGCGTCGCGCCGCCGCCAAGCCGTAGGCTCAGCAGGATTCACTAGCTTGTTAGTTCGCCGCCGGTGTATCCGACCCGCAGGCGATGAAACCGTGCCCCGTGTATGACAGCATCTACCCTTGTCAATGACTTTTTCGACAGGAAGACTCTGCGGTGATCGGAGCCGAGTCAAGGGCGCCGCACTTTGGCGTTCATCTTGAC
>CAZGUD010000092.1:0-2357 GCA_964528915.1 uncultured Occallatibacter sp. | reverse complement strand
AAAGGATAACCACCATGGAACCACTACTTAGCCCAGACCTAACGCTCACGCCTGAGCGCATCGCGGAGTTAGAGCGACCTGTCACAGACGAGCAATTCCGGTGGCTGGAGGAGCACGGTTCGCTCGACAACGGCATGACCTACGAGGAGAACCGCCGCGCCTTCGTTCCGATGCACGGCGAAGACGAGGCCGCCCGATGATGCCGACCGACCTCCTACTGCTCCACGCTGAACTGATCCACGCCGTCAAGATTGCCCTCGAAGCGATCCTGGCGGCGTTTTTTCTAACTGGACTATGGATTATGCTGCCCTACATTGGCAGCGGAGGAGGAAGACGATGATGAGCCACGATTTAGCCAGGCGCATTCAGAAAGCAGCAGAGCCGACGAAGAAATGGACAGAATCCGAATGGATCGCTGCCGGGAAACTAGTGAGCGATGAGGACGGCCTGATCGTTCCCTCGAAAGCCATCGGGATCGCCTGCCAGCGCAACACTATGGCCGAGATGCTGCTGTCGATGTTCGTCCACGTCTCGCACGGAGGGCCGACCCGCGAAGAGGCCGAGGCCCTGCTCAAGAAGGCTGGCGTCCTCTAGGCAATGGATGCCGGCCGCTCACGCGGGATGCACGGACGGCCACCAGCGAGCGCCTTCGGCACATACCGCGCGCGGAGGTAATCCAGGCAGTTGTCACAGTGGCATGCGCTCAAGGGGTTCTTGGGCCGCTTGCAGCGGATGCACAACCCGTTCCGTTTGAGCGTTTCCCGGTATTCCCTTCCAGCCGAGATCATAGCGTCCCCGTCCGCCCGCATCCCCTTGGGCATGTTTCGGCAAAGGAAGCCTCACTGTAAGGCGGACCGTGAACTGGCCGCATAACCGAAATCCAGCCGGAATTGTTGCATTCGGGACAGTTGCACCCGCACAGAACCCACTCCTTATCGCGCCGAACCATTCCCATCGTGCAGCGCCCGCACCAGCGGGTTTTCTTCACGCACGCCTGGCGGCAAGTCTCGACCAGTTCGACCACGGATGGCATTTGAGAGCCAAATTCCCGCGCCGGAGCTTCCGTCCAGTGATCGAATGCGCGGATCGTCGCTTCCTCGCTAAACCCGCTCAGGGAAGACACATAGGCATCCAGGGCGTCCTCAGACGGCTGCTTGGCCCCCCGGCACTCCGCCAGCGCGATCAGCTTGCTCTTCAGCCTCAGCGATTGCGATTTGTTCTTTGAGCTCCCTCTGGGCCTTCTGGAATCCGGTTTCGTAGATATGCGGTTGATGTGTTCCATTCGTTCCTCCGGTCTGGTTGACTGCGAAAAGTCCTCTCCAACCCTTCATGGTCGATTGGTTCAGAACCGCGGTCGGATCATTGCCAGAAGCGCGAAGTTTTTCAAGTTCGGAGATGGCAAGGGTTCGGGCGCGGTCGGTGAGCGGGTGGCGTTCTTTCTTGCGCATTTCCTCGAAGCCTAGCCAAGCATGAGGATCAACCCAATCAGGCAAGCCGCTTGTCGGCTGCTTTTGTTCTTTCTTTTCTGTTTTAATCTGTTCTGTTCTGTTCTGTTGGTTGACTTTCCGTTGAACGGTTTTTGAACGGTCGTTCAAACTCTTTTCTTTCCTAGCCCTTGCAGATGCCATTCCACCTATTTTCCCAGCGAGTGAAATGCCTTTGACTTTCAGCAAATCGCGCTCAACTCTTCCATGCGTCCAGAGGTCATTTTCGACGCGAAAGAACTCCGCCAGAACGCCCCTATTTGCTGCCCACTCCTCCGCTGACATACGGGCAACGATCGCTAAACGGTCGTTGGAATCGGGCAGAGCTTTGCCACGCTGCCAATAGTTCATCAGCAGGAGAATGTACGCGCCGTGTTGGGCGGCATTCAGATGTGAGGTGTCTGCGAGATATTCAGCAACATAAAGTTGCATGTACGGTAAAGCGGCCATTCCGTTCCTTTCGCACAAAAGGCGGACAAGGGGAGGTGTGCGCCTCCCCTGCCCTAAGACCGGGAGCAACCCCAGCCCTGAAGTCTCCCAACCCGGAAGATTGCAATAATTCTACCAGTCTCGCCCAATATCTTCAACCAGTTTTTCAACCTCGGGAGGCGCAAGAGCGTCCAGAACCTCGCCAGGTGCGCTGCCGCTGGTGTCTGAAACCGCCTCACAATCGCGCAGGATTGGCTCAGGCGCTACCGCTGGCGTCTCGGCGGCCTCTCGCATCCTCCTCGCTTCTGCGGCTTGCTGTAGGGCGATTTCGTCGATAAAGGCCAGCATATCCTCGGCGTCGGCCTGAAGTTCGGGAGTGTGGATGTCTTTCTGCGGCTTTTTCATCGGTGCGCCTCAAGCGGGACTCTGCCGGTAGGTTCTCAG
>CAZGUD010000091.1:0-2413 GCA_964528915.1 uncultured Occallatibacter sp. | reverse complement strand
GTCTGAGGCGGGCAGCTTCTGAGGGCTCCTTTTCGGGATTCTTTCATAGGTGCTTCGTCGTTGTCGTCGCGGCGGTGGGAATGAGGGAATCGGCTTTATCGATTTCCAAGGTTTGTGGGAAGGGCGGAAAACAGCACTTTCGTTTTCCGGGCTTTCCATAAACCGTCATTTCCACGGTCCGCTTCCAATGCCGCACGCCCGTCACGCCGACTTTCTGATCTTCTCGAACAGGCCGTTTTTTGTCTGCTGCATCCGCCGCGCGGCTTCCGTATCGCTCATCGCCGCGGCCACGCGTTTGAGTGCATTGATGCTCAGTCCGGGGCGCAGATACTGCCGCGGGCGGTCCAGCGCGAGCAGCGTTTCCAGCGGTGTGCGCCACAGCTTGTAAAAATGCCGTTTGCGCCCCCTTGCGTCGATCTGGACTTCGGCCTGAGCCGAGGGGCGGTGGTAGTTGACGCAGGGGCTGAGGAAGCCGGTATAGAACTGGTTAAGAGGCGCGGTCTGGGCTGGGCTGATGTGGCCCCAGCCGATATGTTTGCGAATGATGGCGCCGTTCTTGGTCTCCACCAAGCCGTTGTTGCCGGAGCGGCGCGGACGGCTTTTGGTCTGCTCAATCAGTAGCGTTTCAAGCAGCTCGGCCACCACTTTGTTGATGAACTCGCTGCCGTTGTCGGAGTGGAAGTTGAGGATGGCGAAGGGCAACTGCTGGAGGATGCTGGCGAGCAAGGGCATCAGCCAAGCCTCTGAAATGCGGGGAGTTGCCAGCACCACTTCCCACTGCGCGACCTTGTCGACGGCGTTGATATGGTAGATTCCCTTGCCCTCGGGTCCATCGCCCTGATGCACGGTATCGATGCGCAGAAAGCCCAATTGGCCGAGGGGCGCGGGGTTGCGCCGTTCGCCGATCGAGACCGCCGTGGGCCGCGTTTTTTCATAGCTGCGCAGGCCGTAGCGGGGGGTGCGGCGAAGGTTGTAGAGGTGGCCGTTAGAGAGTCGGAAGAGCCGCTCGAACTCGGAGTTGCCGTAGACCTCGAACTCGCGCTTGAGAATATGGCGTGTGGCCGGAGCGCTAAGCCGCTCATGCGCCTCATCGATGGAGGCCAGCAACTCGATGTTTGCCGAGGTATAGTGGCGCTGGTAGCGAGGCCGCCCGGAGGGCTTGACGGCGATCCGCCCGAGGCCAACATAGCCGCCGATCAGCCGCGTGGACTGCGCCCGGCTCAGTCCGGTCATGCGCTCGACATAGGCCCGCAGAAGCCCTTTGGCGCGCCGTCCCTGAAGCGGATATTCGTGATGGCAGAGCAAGCGTTCCACCCAGCCATAAATCTCCGTGCGGCCGCAACCGGCAAAGCGCGCACACTCCGAGGCCGCAAGAAATGCCTCGATCTCAACCAGGCTCAACTTCTCCGCACCAAGCACGCTGATCATCCATCTTCAGCTTGCCCGCTCTGACTCCTTCAAGCTCCTCCTTTGAAAATGCCTTCAGGCAGCTTCAAGGGAAGGTTCTACCGACACCTTGAAGCCGAGCTTTTGCAGCCGCTTCGTGAAATAGCGCTGGAGCTGGTCCTTGTTGATCTGTTCCAGGTAGTTGCCTCCGAGTTCGCGGTAACCCTGGCCGGTCTTCAACATGTGATATGGGAGTTGGCGGTACGAAGCTTCCCTTGAGCAGCCCGTGCTGCAGTAAGTATCCACCGGCTGAGCCGGTGGCTTTACGGTTGCTGGCCCCTCAAAGGGGCCTGATCGCAACCGGTGAAAGCAAAAGCAAGAACAAAAGCAAAAGCCTCGTGATGCCATCTTCTCAGCCACGATGGAGGCTAATTGAGGGAGAACATACTCCCGGAACTGTCAAACTTCTACTGCCACCCCGGCAAAGCCGGGGGTTCTCCCGAATGGAATAGGTCTGCAATCCACTCACAGTCCTTGGCGTCGGTCTTGCGTCCAGGCACGGCCTTGATATGCTGCGGGTTAACCAGCAGTTGCTCAAACTGCCCTTCCAGCACCGCCCACACCGGCCGCCAATACACACCAGTGGCTTCCATCGCCACATGGGTAACGCCCTGCTCCCGCAACCAGTCGGCCAGCACCAACAAATCTCCGGTAAAGCTGCCGAAGACTCGAATCTGCCGGCGCTTCTTGCCGTTCGGTTCACACACACTGGCGCAAGCGCTCACCGTTTTCTGGTGTACGTCCAGTCCAGCACAACGTGCATAGACCACTTGCATGGCTCAACCTCCTGGACCGCCTCTGGAGGAAGCCTTCTTTGTTGAGAATCTCCTTTGCGTGCTCACTGCCTCGGCAGCGGCGACAATTCCTTGCTCCTCCAGGCTTCCAGGCCAGACTCATCTGCGGGCTTGTCGGCACCACTGCCTGAAACGGCCTTCGGCCCAGAGGCAGCCCAAATCTACGCTACTCC
>CAZGUD010000090.1:0-2452 GCA_964528915.1 uncultured Occallatibacter sp. | reverse complement strand
ACAAGGGCGTGATTGCGCGCATTCTTCCTGAGGAAGACATGCCGTACCTGCCCGACGGCACGCCGGTTGAGATCGTGCTGAACCCGTTGGGCGTTCCCAGCCGTATGAACGTGGGCCAGATTCTTGAAACGCACCTGGGCTGGGCGGCAGCGAGCCTGGGCAAGAAGATCGCCGCGCTGGTCAAGGGCAACAGCGACGCCAACTTCATCCGCGAGGAAATGAAGAAGGAGTTTGCAGGCACCGCGACTCTGCGCCAGTTGCTCGAGCTCGATGACGAGATGCTGATTCGCGTAGCCCGCGGAATGGAAAAGGGCATCTGGTTCGGAACCAACGTGTTCGACGGCGCGCAGGAGAGCGAGATCAAGGCTCTGCTGGCATCGGCGGGCCTGCCTTCGTCGGGCAAGACCATGCTCTTCGACGGCATGACGGGCGATCAGTTTGAGCAGCCGGTAACGGTTGGCTACATTTATATGCTCAAGCTCTCGCACCTGGTCGACGACAAGATTCACGCGCGTTCCATCGGGCCGTACTCGCTTATTACGCAACAGCCGCTGGGCGGCAAGGCGCAGTTCGGCGGACAGCGCTTCGGCGAAATGGAAGTGTGGGCACTGGAAGCTTACGGCGCCGCATACATCCTGCAGGAGCTGCTTACTGCCAAGTCCGACGACGTGTATGGCCGTACGAAGATCTACGAGGCCATCGTCAAGGGTGAAGCGGCGATCGAGCCGGGCGTGCCCGAGTCGTTCAACGTGCTCATCCGCGAACTGCAATCGCTGTGCCTCGACGTGGAGCTGATCAAGCGCGCCGATTTGATAAAGAAATTGCCTGCGCCGGAAGTTGCGGCGGTGGCGGACTAACAGCAAGCTCTTAGCTTTTAGCTGTTAGCTATTGGTTCGAACGTAACGCTGCTTGATGCAGTTTTCACGGGCGAGAAAAGGCTAAAAGCTAATGGCTAAGAGCTAAAAGCTGCAAATTGTTTTTCGGATCTTTCTTATCAGCGGCAAACACCGCTGCCCGGGAAGGAAGGATCCAGTGAAGAATCCCGGGAAACACTATGGCGGCAAATAGCCGCCTGGGAGGGTCGCCTTGTTCCGTTCGAACCCGTTTGAGCTTACCAGCCCGATTACCGATTTCGATGCCATCCGCATCATGCTGGCATCGCCCGAGAAGATCCGTAGCTGGTCGCATGGCGAGGTCACCAAGCCTGAGACCATCAACTACCGCACCTTCAAGCCGGAGCGCGACGGCCTGTTCTGCGCGCGCATCTTTGGCCCGGTGACGGACTGGGAGTGCCTGTGCGGCAAGTACAAGCGCATGAAGCACCGCGGAGTGATCTGCGACAAGTGCGGCGTTGAAGTGACAGTGAGCAAGGTGCGCCGCGAGCGCATGGGCCACATTGAGCTGGCATCGCCGTGCTCGCACGTGTGGTTCTTCAAGGGCTTGCCTTCACGTATCGGCCACCTGCTCGACATCTCACTGCGCGACCTCGAATCGATTCTCTACTTCGAGTCGTACGTGGTGGTCGATCCGGGCGATGCGCCGGTGCGCGAGCGCGAAATCATCAAGGACGAGACTCGCTTCCGCGAGCTCGATCAGCAGTTCCGTCCTTCCGGCTTCAAGGCCATGATGGGCGCTGAAGCCATCAAGGAGCTGCTCAAGCGCGTGCAGATCGACGAGCTGGGCATGGAACTGCGCGAGCGCATGAAGAACGAAGCCTCGGCGCAGAAGAAGCTCAAGTACGCCAAGCGTCTCAAGGTTGTCGAGGCCTTTCGCAAGTCGAGCAACAAGCCGCAGTGGATGATTCTCGACGTGCTGCCGGTCATTCCTCCAGAGCTGCGCCCGCTGGTGCCGCTGGATGGCGGCCGCTTTGCCACGTCCGATCTCAACGATCTCTATCGCCGCGTGATCAACCGCAACAACCGGTTGAAGAAGCTGATGGACCTGCACGCGCCCGAAGTGATTGTGCGCAACGAAAAGCGCATGCTGCAGGAAGCCGTCGACGCCCTGTTCGACAACGGCCGCCGCGGCCGCGTACTTCGTGGCGCCAACAATCGTCCGCTCAAGTCGCTCTCTGACACGCTCAAGGGCAAGCAGGGGCGTTTCCGCCAGAACCTGCTCGGCAAGCGCGTCGACTACTCCGGACGTTCGGTAATCGTCGTAGGCCCCGAGCTCAAGCTGCACCAGTGCGGCCTGCCCAAGAAGATGGCTCTCGAGCTCTTCAAGCCGTTCATCTATCACCGTCTCGAACAGACCGGCCAGTGCACCACCATCAAGCAGGCAAAAGAAATGGTGGAGATGCAGGAGCCGGTGGTCTGGGACATCCTCGAAGAGGTCATCAAGGATCACCCAGTATTGTTGAACCGCGCTCCAACGCTTCACCGCCTGGGCATTCAGGCTTTTGAGCCGGTGCTGGTTGAGGGCAAGGCCATCAAGATTCACCCGCTGGTCTGCA
>CAZGUD010000089.1:402-2566 GCA_964528915.1 uncultured Occallatibacter sp. | reverse complement strand
CGTCGGCCACTACCTGCACCGTCGACGTGACGTTCGCGCCGAAGTTTGCGGGCGTGCGGAAGGGCGCAGTGGTGTTCTTTTCCTCGGCTAACAGCACAGGGATAATCCTGGGCAGCGTGCCGGTTTATGGAGTTGGAACGGGGCCGCAGATCGCGTATGGTCCCGGCGTGGCGACTGCTATTACTCCCACGGCGAATGGCCAATCAATCTCTAATCCCACAGGCGTGGCGGTGGACGGCGCGGGGGATCTGTTCATATCGATTTGGGACCAGAATCGCGTGGTCGAAGTGCCTGCCGGTGGCGGCGCGGCCACTGTTATTGACCCCACCGCGAATGGCATATCGATAGCCAACAACCACGGCGTGGCGGTGGATGGTGCAGGCGATCTGTTCATCGCGGATTTAGGCAACAATCGCGTGGTGGAGGTGCCTGCCGGCGGCGGCACGGCGACCGCCATCGACCCCATAGTGAATGGGGAAGGGTTGAATAGTCCCACCGCCGTGGCGATTGATGGCGTCGGCGGTCTCTTTATCGCGGATACCTCCAATGACCGCGTGCTGGAGATTCCGGCCGGTGGCGGCGCGCCCATTGTTATCGACCCCACGGTGAATGGCAAAACACTGGATCTCCCCTATCGACTGGCGTTTGACGCGGCGGGCGATCTGTTCATCGCGGACGCCAATAACAACCGCGTGGTGGAGGTGCCGGCCGGCGGCGGCACGCCGATCGCTATCGACCCCACGGTGAATGGCGAAGGATTGCAGAATCCCACCGGCGTGGCGGTTGATGGAGCGGGGGATCTGTTCATCGCGGACAACGGTAATAGCCGGATTGTGGATGTACCGGCCGGGGGCGGAGCGGCAACCGCCATCGACCCCACGGTAAATGGCGCATCGCTGTCCAAGCCCTGGGATATAACGTTTGACGGGGCAGGCGATCTGTTCATCGCAGATTTCAACAACTCCCGCATTGTGGAGATTCATCGCTCGCAGCCCCCCGCGGTGAACTTTCCAACGGCGACGGGTGTGGGCTCAATTGACATTATCGACGGCCCGCTAACTGCGCAGGTTCAGAATGTCGGTAACGAGGCGCTCACTTTTACCGCCATCAGCTACCCCGCAGATTTTATCGAGGCGAGTGGAGATCCAAGCTCATGCACTGGCACGACCAGCCTGAGCGCGGGGCAGCAGTGCGATATCCCGGTCGAGTTTGCGCCTGAGCAAAGCGGAGCACTGAGCGAGAGCGTGACCCTGACCGATAACGCGCTGGATGTTGCCGGCACAGAACAATCAATCGGCGTATCGGGCAACGGCGTTGCCGTAACCGGCGTCACGCACTTCACCCTCACGACGACGGCCTCGGTGGTTGCCGGCATTCCTTTCAACATTTCGATTACGGCTTTGAACAGCATCAACCAGACCTTGGCCGGCTACGACGGCACGGTGACTTTCACGAGTTCCGATGCGGGATTTGTCAATCCGGGCCCTGTGACCCTGAAAGGCGGCGTAGCGCAGATACAGGCGACGCTGGGAACTGGAGGAACGCAGACCATCGCTGCCACCGATACAGAGCACTCCTCATGGACGGGGTCGGGGAGTTTTGCGGTGACTGTTGTGTCACACCTCTCCATCACGCCCCTCTCCATCGCGCCGACGGCCCCGGTTGTCTCCGGCCTACCAATCGCTATTGCAGTTACGGCGCAGACCAGTACGAACCAGACAGTCATCGGAGATAACGACACGGTGAGCTTTACCAGCTCCGATCCCGCGTTTGTCAATCCGGGGCCGCTCACCTTGTCGAGCGGAACGGGGGTGACAACGGTTACCCTTGAGACAGCGGGAACACAGACCATTACAGCCACTGACACTACACACTCTGCGTGGACGGCCTCGTCGAGCTACACAGTGCTCGGTGCGGTGAAATTCAACGGGACCGCTGCGAACCAGAACTTCGGCTCGGTGGCGATCGGCTCAACCAGCGCGGCGCAAACTTTCAACTTCTCCATCCTTGCCGGCACCACGGTGGGTAGCATTTCAGTGGTAACGCAGGGAGCGCCCAATCTCGACTTCAACAGCGCGAGCGGCGGCACCTGCACGGCCACGACCTACACGTCGGCCACTACCTGCACCGTCGACGTGACGTTCGCGCCGAAGTTTGCGGGCGT
>CAZGUD010000089.1:0-302 GCA_964528915.1 uncultured Occallatibacter sp. | reverse complement strand
TCGGCTAACAGCACAGGGATAATCCTGGGCAGCGTGCCGGTTTATGGAGTTGGAAGCGGGCCGCAGATGGCGTATGGTCCCGGCGTGGCGACTGCTATCGTCCCCTTCGTAATGTTTGTCTGGGGAGACGCTAATCCCACAGGCGTGGCGGTGGACGGTGCGGGGGATCTGTTCATATCGATTGGGGAGGAAGACCGTGTGGCGGAGGTGCCGGCCAGCAGCGCTGTGGCTTCCATCGACCCCACAGTGAATGGGGAAGGGTTGAATAGTCCCACCGCCGTGGCGATTGATGGCGTGGGCGA
>CAZGUD010000088.1:0-2750 GCA_964528915.1 uncultured Occallatibacter sp. | reverse complement strand
TCGGACACGCCACCATGCCCGCCAAACGTACTCAAAGAAAGGGGAGCCCGCAATATGAACCACAACCTTGTCACGTTCTCACGACTTATCGACCTGCAAGCATCGGCCATGCCGCGTGACCGTACCAACCGTACGGACCGCGCCCTGGTGGAATGCAAAGAAGCATGGGCCTGTGCCTTTGCCGTCGCACAGGAAAAGGGCCTCGCGGCGACCAAAGGCCTCCGCATGGCCAGCGTTGCGTACAAGCTGGCAATGCCAAAGATGGACGGAATACCAGCCATAAAAGCCGCCATTGCCTGCATCGCGCAGGGCATTCAACTGGAAGTTTTCGACGGTCGTGACGGGTCACAACTACTTTACGCTGCACAGGTTGCACTCACAGTTCACAACCAGAAAGGAAAAAAATGAGCCCACCCCCCCACCCCCGTGCCCTGAAACTTCGGCCAGCCAAGGAAAAAATCATTATCTTGAACTGTCCAACCTGCGGTAGGGGGCACCGGGTACACCCTGAGTTCGGCCCGTTCTGTTGCCTCTCCTGTCTCCAGACACCACTCCATCCGCTGATAGTCATACCGGAGAAAACCTATGTCGGCAAGCACTTTTGAAACCACCGCGCCCGGCTTGCAGGGCGTAACGGAAGAGCAAGGCCCGCTCGTGCGGCAGCCGGTTCCGGCTGCCCGCTTGGCGCGGATCCTTCACCACGCGGCAGAGGAAATGTGGGATTTATGCACATACACCGATGCGGCAGAAATGTGGGAAGAAGCCCGCGCAATTGCAAGCCGCGTACTCGCGGCCTGCCCAACAAAGTAACACTGCCTCATTCCGCATTACCTTTCCCGTCTGCATACCATCCCTTGTGGTGCCGCTTGCGCGGCACCACAACAGGTGGTACTCTTCTGCTGTGAATCCATCAGAAGCACTCGCCAATAAAAAGCCTGATAAGGCGTCGGTCTCCGCGCCTGAGGCAGCGGCGTGGTTGATTAACCCTGAGCCGGTCGCGCGGCGTTCATCGGCGGGGGAACGCCTCGCGGCTGAGCCGGAATGGAGTGAAGCGGATGGAACTGATAACTCACTATGATGAGTCGCTGACCGTGGCGCACCTGCGCCGCTGGGCGCGTGACCGTCAGTCGTTGAAGGCTGGCCGGACTGGCAGCTATAAAAGCGAAGGCTGGAAGCAACGCAAGGCAACGCAATTCGATGCGGCTGTAGTCCATGCCATCGACTTTGAGCGGGCATTGAACGAACTCACGGCACAGCAGCATGTCGCCCTGGTGCTCTGTTACCGCGACGGCCTAGACCAGCACCTGATTGCTCAATCTCTCGCTTGCAGCGTCCGCAAAGTCGGCTACTTGATTCCTGAAGCCCGGCATAGGCTGACTCAAATTCTGCACAGGCTTGACCTGCTGTAATGCAGAAAGGCAAAAAGGGCCAGCAACCCCCCCACCCCCCTCCTCGTACTGGTGAAAACATGAACAATTTGGAAGAGTCTACGAAGATCGCCAAGGATGTGCGCTTCGCCTTGCTGGGCCGCGCCATAGCAGACCGGACAGCCCAGGGCCTCGATACATCGCAGGAACGCAAGGAGGCGACCATCCTGCGCCGCCAGGAGCAGGACAGCGCCCGCAAGGCAACCCAGTTCGCTGCCCTCGCGCGCCAGGTCGGCGACGCTGAACGCAACGGCAAAGACATTGCGGAGCTCGTGGCCGCGCTCATCGCCCTGCGAAGGACTGAAGTCGGCCCGGCCGTCGTGGCGAAGGAACCTTAAGAGCAGCGGCCCGGCCTGTCGGCCAGGCCTTACACCTGCCGGTGAGGCTCGGCATGTTCGGCCTGCGGCCTCACCCGGAAAGCCAAGAGCAGCGGCCCGGCCTGTCGGCCCGGCCTTACACCTGCCGGTGGGGATCGCGAAAGAGCAAGGCCGTCAGTTCGCCGCCCGCTGCCTTTGTGCTTTTAGGCAGTCCTCGCGGGCGGCGGCGCACGGCCACACCTGCGGCTGTAAGGCCGCAAACATTGTGGCCGTGCTTGAAAGGCAGGCTGAAAACCACCCGCGCCGAAAAACAGATCGTCGAACGGCTGGCACAGGATCGGGGGCGGCGCTAGTCCGCTGCGGTGAGCGCCTTAGAGCAGTGCAACATGCGGGGGATCGTAGGGCGCTGATCTAACGGCACTCGTAAGGGGGGGGCGGAAATCCCCCCCCTTAAACCCCCCCGGCGCGAACCACCTGCATCTGTGTTCGCCGGGCTGGCATTCTCGCCGCGTCCCAAGCGCATCAGTCCGGCGTTCTCACCGGCAGGCGTAATCGAAAAGTAGGGTCGTGTCGGATCAAGAGGCGGGTGGAGTGTGGTGACAGAACGGGGACCATTCATCATGCCATCGAAGAGCCAGTGTAAGGGCGGTGTAAAGGTAGTATTTCCACAGCCCGATAGAGAGACGGGCGGGCAGCATATACGCAGACCAGAGGGCACCTGTGCGGGTCCACGCGTCCTCTAAAGCGTCGTGTCGGCGGGCGGCGCGCCAGCCCGCTCGGTGCCGGGTTCGGGTTCGGTGCCGCGCGCCGCCCGCCGCCCCGCCGCTACAGGTCGGGTTCCCACGCATCCGCCCCACAGGTCTGCGCACACGCTGCCCACCCGAAAGTACCGGGCTATGGAAATCTCCACCTTGACACCGCCCCGGCATGATCCGGAAATCGAAGGCATGTTGAATGGTCCCCGTTCCACCGGCAGGGTAGCGGTTGCGAAGTGAGAGCCCGCCCT
>CAZGUD010000087.1:0-3114 GCA_964528915.1 uncultured Occallatibacter sp. | reverse complement strand
TGAGATTTGGCTTTCATTCGTGGGCCGGAACAACGTTCGGCCCGGCATAATCCAGCCCGCCGAAATGGCATTTCGGTGGTGGTCATTTCACAATATGACTGATGAATGACACCATCATTAACGTCACCTGTAAAAAGCGGGGTTCGTGTCAGTGACGGCCCCCTCACTCCGTACATCGCACCTTATCGGGCGAAACTGGAAAGCCTGGGCTACGGGCCCGCCCAGGCCATATACCATCTGCGCTTCTTTGCCAAGATCGACCTATGGCTTCTTCGACGGAAGGAGCGCCTGTGGTGGTTGAACGAAGAAAAGGTCGGTCAGTTCCTGGCTCAATTACGCAATAAGCATCCTGCCGGTTACCGTGGCGCCCGATCTGGATTACGGCTGTTGCTCAGCTTCCTGCGCGATGTTGGCGTGGTCGCGCCGAAGAGTGAACGGATCGCCAGCAACCCCTCTCAACGTCTGGCCGACAGATATAGGGTGTTTTTGGAGGAAGAGCGAGGGTTGGATCGTGCAACCATCTACAACTACTCGCGGCACATTGACCAGTTCCTCACCGAACAGTTTGGCACTGGACCAATCAAACTTCGGGCCCTTGGAACCGCCCAAATAACGGCCTTTATCCGGCGACACACGCCGCGAGGAGGGCGGGGATTGGCTGCACAGATATTAACCGGATTGCGGTCGTTCTTTCGATTTGCCCGGCTCCGGGGACTCCTGGCGTCGGACCTTGCCGCCGCAGTCCCGGCGGTTCCTGGTTGGGAGATGTCTGGTCCGCCAAAGCATCTGCCGGCCGAGGCTGTCCAGCGCGTGCTGGCTGCTTGCGAGCGATCTACGGCATGTGGCAAACGCGATTATGCCATTTTACTTCTGTTGGCCCGCCTCGGCCTGCGCGCGGGAGAAATCGTCGCCTTGCAGCTTGATGACCTCGACTGGGTCAACGGGCAACTCACCGTGCGTTCCAAGAAAGGGAACGGATGGGCCAGCCTGCCCCTGCCGATCGACGTCGGTCGAGCTTTGACCCGATACTTGAAGGTCAGATCGCCAAGCCCGTACCGAAATGTCTTCGTACGGGGATATGCTCCGCACACGCCATTCGTGGCCTCTGGTCCCATCTCCGTGTTGGCAAGAAAGGCCATTGAAAAGGCCGACGTCAAGTCGGCCCGCACTGGAGCGCATGTTTTCCGACACTCGCTCGCAACCGAAATGTTGCGCCGTGGGGCATCGTTGGATGAGATCGGCCGCGTGCTTCGGCACCGGAACCCCAATAGCACGGCAATCTATGCCAGGGTGGATCTTGGTGCTCTCCGCAAACTCGCTCTGCCTTGGCCAGGAGGTGTGCGATGAAAACCCTCAACCGACATCTGGGAGACTACCTCGAATTACGGCGAGGGCTGGGGTTCGATCTGGGGCGGGTCGAATCGCGGCTGCGGGGCTTCCTTTCATTCATGAAGGCAAAACGGGCCTGTCAGATAACAACTGCCCTCGCCCTGGAGTTCGCCTTGCGGTCCGATCATCGTGCGGCCGGGACACAGGCCGGGTGTCTGGGTGCCATCCGCGGGTTTGCTAAATACTTAATTGGCATCGAACCCAAGACTGAGGTTCCTCCCACCGGCCTGGTCCGTCTGGGGCACCGTCCGCAACCGTATATCTACAGCGATGAGGAGATCATCCAAATACTGGAGGCGGCTCGCCAGCATCCTTCTACGCCGCGGTATGCCTTAAAACCACACACCCTCTATTGTTTGTTCGGCTTGCTGGCCGTGACGGGAATGAGGTTGTCGGAGGCGCTGCATCTGAAGGCGGAAGATATCGATTGGGCGCAGGGGGTTCTTTCAGTCGGCCGAGCGAAGTTCCAGAAGTCGCGCCTGGTTCCGCTGCACAAGTCAACGCTTTTGGAACTGCGTGACTACATCAAGCGGCGGGACCAGTTCTTCGCCCTGTGGCCTTTGCGGCAGCCGGTGAACCGAATCTTTGTTTCAACGCAGGGAGCACCCCTGACCACGAGCGAGATGGGAGACGATTTTAGAATGCTGACACGTCGCGTCGGCCTGCGCACAGAGGGTGCCAGCAAGGGACCTCGCATTCACGATTTAAGACACCGCTTTGCGGTCGCGACGCTGGTGCGGTGGTATCGGACCGGAAAGGACGTTGGTCCCTTGCTGCCGGTGCTCTCGACTTACTTGGGCCATGTGTACATCACAGGCACGTACTGGTATCTCACCTGCACGGCTGAGCTGACCGAAGCTGCCGCAAATCGGCTGGAACGGCGGTGGAAAGGAGTGGGCCATGCAGAAAGCTGACCTGAGTGTCCTGATCGAGGCATTCTTCCATAAACGGCTTGTCGCCCAGTGTCGGGTCAGCCCGCACACCATAGCTTCCTATCGGGACACCTTCCGCTTGTTGTTGGTGTTTGCCCAGAAAAGGATGAACCGGTCGCCTTCACAACTGGCGCTCAAGGACCTCCGCCCAGCGCTGGTGAGTGACTTTTTGGATCACCTTGAGGCCCACCGGGACAACACGGCACGCACACGCAATCTCCGCCTGGCGGCCATCCGTTCATTCTTTCGGTTCGTGGCCCTGGAAGTCCCCGAACAGAGCGGAATGATCCAGCGGGTGCTGGCCACACCCAATAAACGCTGCCAGCGCCCGCTGATCGGGTTCCTGACGCGCGCGGAAGTCGAGGCGCTGCTTGAGGCCGTAGACTGCAAGACCTGGATCGGCCGAAGGGATTACGCCGTGCTTCTGGTTGCCATGCAGACCGGCTTGCGCCTGTCGGAACTCACCGGGCTTCGTCGTGAGGATATTGCACTTGGGCCCGGTGCGCACATCCAGTGCGTCGGCAAAGGTCGGAAGCAACGCTGCACTCCCCTGTCCAAAACGACTCGCCGGGTGTTGGTCGCGTGGATGAAGGAACCATGGCCACATGCAAGCGAGTTCCTCTTCCCCAGCCTCTCGGGTGGGAGGCTCAGCGCCGACGCCGTCCAGGACTTGGTGAACAAACATGTGGCGACAGCGCGGACGAAGTGTTCGTCGCTGCTCAAAAAACGAGTCACGCCACATGTGCTGCGCCATACGGCGGCCATGGAGTTGCTGCAAGCTGGCATTGATCGA
>CAZGUD010000086.1:0-3302 GCA_964528915.1 uncultured Occallatibacter sp. | reverse complement strand
CGCAAGGACCATACTGCAACACTCGGCCCCGGTCGGCCAAGCGCGGTCTTTGCTTTGGGGACTTTTTCGTGGGAAATCAGCGCGCTAAACCGCGGCATTCCTATTCCCGGAAAGGCTCGTATAATTCTCGCGTACTTCCGTCTAAGTAAACGGGGGCCCCTTATGTCTTCTCGTACCGCACTCCATTCCTTGTATTTGTCTGCCGTCGTTGTTGGTCTTGCCTTCACGGGCCGCCTCTTTGCCCAAAACCAAACGCCGCAAACGACGCAAGCTCCACCGGCGCAGTCTCCGGCGGCCACGGTGGGGATTGCGCCCGGGCAGTCTGCGGCGCCACAGCTTGTGGAAGCACCCACGATTCGGGTCACCGCACGCGAGGTTTTGCTGGACGTGCTGGTGGTCGACAAGAGCGGGCAGCCGGTAACCGGGCTCAAGGCCTCGGACTTCAGCGTGTCGGAGCAAGGACAGCCGCAGGTTATCCGGCGGTTGAACGAGCATCATGCGATGTCCGCGGACGAGATGAACAAGCTGGCGTCAGCGCCGGAACTGCCGCCCAACACTTTTTCCAACTACACGCCGGCGCGCAATACCAATGCGTCCATTGTGCTGCTGCTCGACGCCATGGATTCGCCGATTCAGGCGCAGATGGCGATGCGCCAACAGCTCATTAATTTTCTGAAGCATATGCAACCGGGTCCGCCGGTGGCGATCTTTCAGCTCGACACCGAGATGCACCTGATCCAGGGATTCACGTCGGATCCCAAGGTGCTGCTTGCAGCCGCGGAGAGCAAGCGCGACATGCCGACCATGGCACCGGTGACGGCGGCGCCGCGCAACTACTCGGCCGATGCGGTTTACCGCCGCACCCTGATGGAAAATTTGCGCGGCGGGATGCGCATGTTAGGCGGCTATCTGGCCGCGTATCCGGGACGGAAGAACCTCATCTGGTTCACGGGACGAATTCCGATGACGCGGACGGGCTATGGTTTCGGTGATCCGTTTCGCGACGGAATGACGGTGACAGGCGGCGGGGACGAAGCGAGCGAGCTGACCGATGTGTTGATGGTGAGCCGCATCGCGGTGTACCCGGTGGATACGTTCGGCCTGGTGGCGCCCGGCGGCTCCTTTGGCGCAGCGTCGAGGCGCCCCGGGATGATGACCGGGATTCCCGGCTTCGACAACCACGCCAACATGGACGAGATCGCGCAGCAAACCGGAGGCAAGGCCTACTACAACACCAACGACTTCACGCGCGTGATCGAAGATGTGATACGCACCGGCTCGAGCTACTACTCAATTGCCTACGGCACCACGAATACCAAGTGGAATGGCGAGTTCCGGAGTATCAAGGTCACCGTGGACCGGCCCGATGTGCAGTTGCAGCACAAGAACGGCTACTACGCCTACAACTTCGACGCGCGGGAACAGGCCGGGATTGCAGCCATTGAGAAGCGCATGGCTGACCAGGCGGAACAGCAGGAAAGCGCTGGGGCGGCAATCGACCAGCCTCCGGCCGGCGCGCAGGACACTGGCGCCACGGCGAATCCCGCCGCACTGGGAGCCACGATTCACCACTCGACCAATGGAGGATTTGGCGCGGCCATGGGCCTGGGCGCAATTCCGCCGACCGAAATCGTATTTGCTGCCAGGCTCCAGGCGGACGCGAACACCGAGAAACTGAACAAGAACGACACCATTCCGCCGGACAATTTTCTGAAACCGGAGTGGCAGCACAAACCCTTCCGCAACTACGCCATTTTCTACGATGCCGACGTGCATAAGGTCCGCTTCACGCGCACTCCGGACGGCATGCGACACGCATCCATTGAGTTTGTTGCCGTCGTATACGCCGGCGACGGCGAAGAGGTGAACTCGATCATTCAGACCGCTACGCTCGACATGACCGCGGACCATTACCGCGAACTGCTCGTCTCCGGGCTGCATACAAAAGCGGAAATTGCCATTCCGGTAAAGGGCAACTTCTTTTTGCGCCTTGGCGTGCACGATAAAGTTGGCGACCAGGTAGGCGCGCTGGAGATTCCCGTCGATCAAATCAGGCTCGATGTTCCCGCCGCGAGCGCGCAAATGCAGTAAGCCGGATGAGCTGAAAACTCGCACCTTGACTATGACGCCGAAAGAACCGCGCAAATATTTGTTGAGCGGATTTTTTCGCTGGGCGTCTAGTGGGCAGAGGGTGCCCCCAACCCAACAAAACATGTACCGTGCTGTTCCTGAGGAACAGCAGGAAAGGGGAGACATGCAATTAAACAGAAATAGACACGGGAGAAACTTGGCGAGGTCTGCGGCTGTGGCCGCGGCGTGCACGCTGACCCTCATGATGTTTGCGCTCCACGCCGGCGCGCAAACGAACCCAGCAGGGTCGCAGCCCTGCGAAGCGCGGCCTGCACCACCGCCGCCTGTTCCGGAGACGGTGCAGATCGTCTTTCTGAAAAATGCCACCGGGCAGAACGATCTGAACGACATTGCAACCGACCTGCGGAATGTACTGCCCAAAACGCGAATTTTTCCGGATCAAGGGCAAAATGCCATCACTGTGCGTGCCACGGAGGAGGACCTTGCGACTGCGCAAAAGCTCATCGCCGAGCTTGATCAGCCCCGCAAAGTCTATCGCCTCACTTACACCATCACCGACTTTGAGAACGGCAAGCGCACCACCGCGCAGCATTTTGTTTTTTTTGCCGTCGCGGGAGAGCGCACGATCTTCAAGCAGGGCAGCAAAGTGCCCATCGTGATCGGCACGGTGCAGAAGGAAACGACTGCGCAGAGTTCTGAGATTCAATACCAGGACGTGGGGTTGAGCATTGAGGCCACGGTGAGCGGGTCGCCGGAGAATCTCGTGTTGCGCTCGAAAGTCGAGCAGTCAAGCCTTAGCAGCGAGAAGGCCGCTGTTGTCGCGCCCGATCCTGTCTTTCGCCAAACGGTTCTTCAGGGGTCTTCGGAGTTAGCTGGAAACAAGCCTATGGTCCTCGGGTCGCTCGACATTCCCGGTACCACGAGCCACCAGGAGATTGAAGTGCTCGCGGAGCTGGTTCCCTGAGTCCGACAACCTGGATTTGCCGCACCGGGTGGAGCAACCCACGCCTGGGACTCCACCCATTTCGGTCTAAAGAGCTTTGAGTTTCCCGAGCCGTCCCTCCCGAAAAAACCACTTGCGCCGCCGAGCCCGATTTGGGCTTACAGTGTTTGCAGCATCGTTTTCATTGGGAGAGGGCTTATGCTCGAATCCACATCATCCGCTCGCATTGTGATGACCACCGTCGTCAGCCCCGAAGAAGCGGCGCGTC
>CAZGUD010000085.1:0-3578 GCA_964528915.1 uncultured Occallatibacter sp. | reverse complement strand
CTCGGGGAAAGCCCATGCCGCAGCGTCCGTCGCGCCAGCGACTTAGTTCAAACGCAGATATTGCGACCCTGCGCCAGTTTCGAGCCGCCAACTCTGTGTCCGTGTCCGAAAATCGGAACGCCGCTTGCGATTCTAAACTCGTCCACGTTTTCGTTAACTCACCGTGTCGACTTCTCCTCGCTGCCCTACTCTCTCCCTCATTCCGGCGATCGGAGTGAAGGGAGCAAAACTGATCAGAACTTCAAAGAGCGCGGTGTCATGGTGATAGCAGGAGAGCGAAACCATGACGGAACAATTCGAGAATCAGGAAGAAGAGAAACTGGAAGAGATCACGGAATTGGCCGCGCCGGCAAAGAAGAAGATCAGCCTCATTGCCGAGAAAGCTGCTGAGAAATCCACAAAGAAGGAACAGCTTTACGACAAGAACAACCCTATCTTTTCAAAATAACCAGCCTACGGCCTTTTCAGCCTGAAATTGACACTGCGCAGTCGGTGAGCGTTTCCCGGTCTCTGCGTTTCGGCGGCTGGGTGCGCCCTCTTCGCTTGCATTCTGCCGGTGAATCATCCAGGCGAAACCAGAGCTTTGACGTCTTGCCCAAAACTCACCGTTAACTGTTGACCAGGCTGGATGGTGAATGGCTGCGTTGTCTCGCCGATCTGCCAACCAGTGCAGAGGAATAAAGGAAAAAGCTGAGGGCTTCACTGGCACTCAGGAGACAAGATGACTGGAAGCAAGCATAACCATGAAGGCAACAGCGGTGATAGCGGCGAGCCCGATGCCGGCCCATACTGGCGACGTATGCATCGTGACTGGCGCTTCTGGATTGGTGCGCTCTTCATGGCGGTTGCGCTTGCCGTTTACGTTCTCAGCGGTGACCTGGCATGGGTTCCCCACGGCCACCGGCTTCCCTGAGACTGCAATGATTCAGATGCGGATGGAAATTGAAAAAGTTGATTGTCTTTGATCTCGACGGAACGCTGGCTGCCAGCAAATCGCCCCTCGACGCTGAGATGGCGTCGCTCCTGCATGACCTGCTCGGTGTCGCGAAAGTGGCGATCATCTCCGGGGGCGCGTGGCTACAGTTTGAGAAACAAGTGCTCTCCAATCTTCCACAAGATGACCTCCTGACAAAGCTCTCGATTCTTCCCACTTGTGGAACGCAATTCTTTCAATTCGCCGGAGCATGGAAGAAGCTCTACGCGGAAGATTTCACTGCGAACGAGAAAGCGAAGATTGTTAGTTCTTTGAACAAGGCCGTACAGGCCGCAGGCTTCGCAGTCAAAAAAACGTGGGGAGAGACAATTGAGGATCGGGGAAGCCAGATAACTTATTCCTCGCTGGGCCAGCAGGCCCCACTGGAAGAAAAAGTGAAATGGGACGCCGATTTTGCCAAGCGGAAGAAGATCAAAGCGATCCTCGACACTCTCATTCCCGAATTTTCGGTCCGTCTCGGCGGCGCGACATCAATAGACGTCACCAAGCCTGGCATCGACAAGGCGTACGGGATCAGGAAACTGCGCGATGTTCTCCACATTTCAACGCAAGAGATGATCTATGTCGGGGACGCCTTGTTCCCAGGAGGAAATGACTATCCGGCCGAACAGGCTGGTGTCATCTCGATCCCGGTTAAATGCCCCGCCGAAACCAAGCGCGTCATCGAAGCGATCATCGCTTGCCTTGGCGATGATCAACAGCCGCGATCATTCAACGTAGATTGATGATCGACCTCAGCCGGAACCCTTGGCTAAGCCGGTGCTGACGCCAAGAGATTAGCGGGCGAGGTCATTGTTGTCGTCTGCTGCTGATACAGGGCAGATATGTGCTGGAAATTTCAAGTGGACGTAAAACGTCAGGACTCTATCGGAGCTGCTCCGCGCGATCAGGCGCAATGACTGGCAGGAGGCTGTGCGGAGCAGGTCGGATAGAGCGGTTTGAAGGAAGGCGCTGGCGCGATCGGGGCAGGAAGTTGGCTATGGGTTTTTCATGGCTTCAAGGTGGCTCATTGCAGCCCGTGCGGTCGGCAAGTGTGCCAAGTCCTGTCTGCATCGACAGGCGTTTGGATATATAGATGGTTCGGAACAAATACTTGGACCGATTGCGAAACGCCATTTTCGAGCCTGAGACACACTTCCATTAAGCGTGCCATGAAGCATGCGATGAAGGCCTCTTTGGTCAGACAGCTAGGAAGAATCAAGCCGGTATCCCTTCTTGTGTTCGGCGAAGAACAGTTGTGCGACAGTCATGCGCTCAACCAGATGCATGGGTCCATGGCAATGTGGGCACTTCCACAGCGAAGGCTTCGTGAGGAGCGGTGTCTCTTGAGGTAGAGCCTGGTGGAGCAGAGCGCGGCAGAGTGGCAGCGTGCGGGCTCGCCTGCGGTTGGCGAGGAAGCCGAAGTAGCGGATGCGGGGAAAGCCTCGCGGCAGCACATGTTGTCCGAATCGGCGCAGGAACTCGTCAGAGGCAAGCGTGAGGGTGCGCTGCCTGCCGTGATGAGCGTAGTCCTTCCAGCGGAAGCAGACCTCAGCAGCTGAGACCGACAGCAGGCGATGGTTGGAGATGGCGACGCGATGCGTATAGCGAGCCAGATAATGCAGCACATGTTCGGGGCCGCCGAAGGGCGGCTTGGCATAGACGACCCAGTCTTGCCGATAGAGCGTGCGCAGGAAGACGTTAAAGCGCTTCTGGTTGTGAAGTGGCAAGCACTCGCCGAAGAAGCGCAACTGATCGCGGGCAAAGAGCCGCCGCAGCCCGGCGACGAACTTACCGCGGAATACACGACTGAGCACCTTGACTGGGAGCAGGAAGCTGTAGCGGGGAGAGATCCAGCGCGAGTGGTCGGGCGCGAGTCCACCGCCGGGCACCACGCAGTGGATGTGCGGATGGGCAGTGAGAGTCTGTCCCCAGGTGTGCAGGATGGACAAGAAGCCAGTCTGCGCGCCAAGGTGCTTCGGATCGGCAGAGACCTCGAGCAGCGTGGCGGCGCTGGCTTCAAAGAGCAAAGAAAACAGCTGTCGCTTGTTCTGCCAGATCAGCGGCACAAGCTCATGTGGGACGCTGAAGACGAGATGAAAGTAGCTGACAGGCAGCAGTTCCTTCTGGCGCTTCTGAAGCCACTGGTCGCGCGCAGCGGTCTGACACTTGGGGCAGTGCCGGTTGCGGCAGGAGTTATACGAGATGGCCTGGTGGCCGCAGCTTACGCACGCATCGCGATGACCGCCGAGGGCGGCGGTGCGGCAGCGCGCGATAGCGTCGAGCACCTTGCGCTGTGGCCAGGTCAAGGAAGCGCTGTAACGCTGTCGAAAGCTGTCGCCTGCAATACGAATGATGTCGGCCACCTCGAAGGGTGGCCGGGTCATCTCTTCCTGTCCTTATTTACCGCGGGCAGCGCGATCTGCTCCAGCGGGTTGACAGCGGCGTGAAGGTGACGCCGTGAGAGCTGGAGATAGACAGTTGTATCTTCGAGCCGCTCATGGCCCATCAATATCTGAATCGTGCGCAGGTCAGCTCCGGCCTCGAGCAGATGCGTCGCATAACTGTGGCGCAGGGTGTGCGGGTGGATCTTCTTCGTGAGTCC
>CAZGUD010000084.1:0-3658 GCA_964528915.1 uncultured Occallatibacter sp. | reverse complement strand
CAAGCCCGCTCACCGGAACGGGTACTTCCGGCTCCGTGGCGCTGGGCTTCAATACTTCGGCGCTGGAGACCACACTGAACACAACTTATCCGCAGCTCAACGCGGAGAACACGTTCTCCAACAACAACAATTTCGTTGGCACGATCGGCTCTCAGGGGACGCTCGACCTGGAGTCGACAGGAGTAACCTCGCCTTACGCGCCCAACCTGAACTCGGCGCTCCTTGAACTCAGCGCCAATGCCTACAACTCCAATGAAGGCATTCCCGAGGCGCTCAACTTCGGTTGGCAGTCGGTGGCCACGGGCGGCAACACGAGCTCGCCCAGCGCCAATCTTGAATTGCTCTACGGTTCGGGCTCGACTGCGCCGGCGGCCACAGGCCTGTCCATCGCCCCCAGCGGCATCATCACCTTCGCCAGCGGACAGACCTTTCCCGGCGGCGGCGGAGGAGGCGGCACCATCACCGGCGTGACGGCCGGAACCGCCCTCACCGGTGGTGGAAACAGCGGAAATGTGACACTGAACGTGGACACAACCAAGGTTGTGACCGGCGTGGCGGCGGGAACGGGGCTGACCGGCGGGGGCACCGGCGGAACGCCAATCCTGGCTGTGGACACGACCGCCGTCCCGCTGTTGAGCGGAAACAACGTGTTTACGGGGCCGGCAACCTTTGAGGGCGCTTTTACCTTCGAGAATCTAGCGATGGACCTAATCCCCAACGGTATCGCCTCTCCGAGTTACGCGAGCTTCTATTCGCCAGTGCTGGAGCAAACGGCGCTGGCGTATAACACGAGCCTGGGTGCCTCGGAGCCGCTTAACTTCGGCTGGCAGGTGACGGCGACGGGAGGCAACACGGCGTCGCCCAGCGCCAGTCTCGATCTGCTCTACGGCGCCAACGGGAGCGGGCCGTCGGCGACTGGTCTTTCCTTTGCACCCAATGGCATTATCACTTTCGCCAGCGGCCAGACCTTCCCCGGCGCGAGCGGCGGGACGATTACCGGCGTTACAGCTGGAACTGATCTCACCGGCGGCGGAAGCAGCGGGAGCGTGACGCTGAATGTGGACACCACCAAGGTGGTGTCCGGGGTCACTGCCGGGACAGGTCTGACTGGCGGAGGAACTGGCGGGACACCCACACTGAGCGTGAACTCCTCGGTGGTGCCATTGCTCGGTGAACTCAACATCTTCTCGCAACAAAACCAATTTAAAGGCGGGCTTACCGCGTATCCTGGTGCGACGAGCTCATTATATGGTTCGAATCTCGTATCCTCCGGGATTCAGGCAGACTCAGGAAAGAGTTGCATCATCTGCGACTTTGCGGTCGCTGTATTAGGTACCACGGATGACGGATATGGGTTGTGGGGTGAAGCGACCACTGGAACCGCTGTGCGAGGGGTCGCGTCCACCGGGGTCGGAGGATCCTTTGCCGTCAATAACAATTTGGGAGATGCGACATCGGATAGCTACCTGGCAGCTCTTGTCAGTTACAACGCGGGCTCCGGCGGCGCCCTGCAGGTGGGAAACAGTGGCTACGGAACAGCCGCATACATCAGCGGCGACGGAGGCAGCGGTCTGCTTGGAAATCAACTGAGCGGCTTTGCTGCCGGTCTTTGGGCCGATTCCTACGGCGAAACTGCCATCATCGGCTCCAGCGACGAATATTTTGGCGGGGCATTCTTCAACAATTCCAGTTCCAATCCCACGTTGGAGGCTATCAATTACGGCGGAGGAGTGAGCGGCCTGGCTGACGCCGAGGGTCCGAAAGACCTGGACGGCGTTTTCCGCGCTCAGGGGCCGGGGGGCGTTTGCGGGGTCAGCACCTCGGGCGACGTGAGTTGCACCGGCCAACTTAAGGCCATCAACGGAGTTGCTGGCGGCTCCCGCAAGGTGGAAACCTACGCCATGCAATCACCGGAAAACTGGATGGAGGATTTTGGCTCTGGCAAGTTGCAGGAAGGAGTTGCAGTGGTCAACATTGACCCAACCTTCGCGGAGACCGTGAGCGAGAGTGCGGACTATCACGTCTTCATCACTCCCAACGCAGACTCCAAGGGGCTCTACGTCATCAACAAGACCACAACCAGCTTTGAAGTACGCGAGTCCGGAGGCGGCACCTCCACTCTCGCCTTTGACTACCGCATCGTGGCCAAGCGCCGTGGGTATGAGACGCTGCGGCACGTGGATGTGACCGAGAGTTACAACGCTGAGATGAAGGCAGCAACGATGGCCAGGGGATCGGGCGTCGTGCGCAAGTCGATGCCGATGGCCAAGTCGCCCCTGCTAGGGGCGCTCGGCAATCATCCGCGCACCGTCCGGCCGCTCTCCGCACCAACTCCTCATCGGTCCATGAATCGGCCCGCGAATACACCAACCCATCCCTGATTGATCACTCAAGTACCGCCGGTGCAACAAGCAAGAGCCATGGCCGGCAATCTCTACGACGAGGTTCAGGGTGAGTTTCCTGGGGTCGAATTCGTCGACCATATCGGCGGTGACGGACGATTGAAGGCTGAGTTCAAGCCCAACGCGATCCCATCATCGATTACCAGCCGCAATGCCTCGGGACTTGGTAACAGCGTAACCAGCAACAGTCAACGGACAAGCAAGCGACCGCTCTTGGATTCCGCGACGCCACGTCGATATGGCTGATGACCGCTACCTCATGGGGCAGGCCGGGGGAGGCTGCTTCGCGGGTGCGAGCGCGATCAAGGCGACGCCGATGACCACTAGAACGGCCACGCCTATCAGTTCTCCACGCGCGACCATGTTGCGGCATGCCTGATTGCCCATAATTGCGGCGTGAGCGAAACTGGACCATGCCGTGAAGGCGATTAGGCTGCGACTCGCAGAAGGGTTGCTGCGCATCTTCAGAAATCGCGTCAATCGGCTCTGGCGGAGCGTTCTGGTTCGCCGCAGTCAAGCCGCGCGGAAGAAGTGGGAGAAGTTGACTCCGGTCTTCGAAAGGTGGATACCATCACCCTGCGTTCTGCACCCTTATCCTGAAGCCCGCTTTTACGCCACTCATCCTTCATAAGAACCGTATGCGTAGACGCGCACGTACGGGTCTGTCCGGGGGGCGCTCAGTGATGAGCGTCCCTACCGGGTCCAAGTGGATTGGATTTGTGAACACTGGCCGACTTTCGGAGAGAAATCCGAGGTAGAGCCTGTAGGATGCAGAATGTTGGGTGTTTGATTCGATCATTGGGCTGATGCCGGTACAGATCGCTAGAATCTCGTGACAAGCAATTTCGGGGAATTATCACCCACTTATCAGGGGTTGGCATTTCTCTGGTGCGGCCTACCGGGTCTTCAGACGAGCGGAAGATATCTGTAAAGCCAATCTCCTGTTGAATCAGCCAATCGGAGGCTTGAATGCGCACCGGTCGCCTGTCTCTCTTCGTTCTGTTTCTTTCCGCTGCCTGTCTGCCAATTTCAAATCAGGCACAATACCGCAACGGCGCGCCACACCTCGAAAAGCACGGCGACGCCACGCAGTTGGTCGTCGATGGGAAGCCCTTCCTCATTCTCTCCGGGGAGTTGAGCAACAACGCAGCTACCGCGCTTCAACCCATGGAGACCATCTGGCCCAGGCTCGTCGCCGCCAATCTGAACACTGTGCTCGTAGGAGTCTCGTGGGCGCAGTTCGAGCCGGAGGAAGG
>CAZGUD010000083.1:0-3947 GCA_964528915.1 uncultured Occallatibacter sp. | reverse complement strand
AACTTTGACCCCAAGGGGAGGAGATTCAAGACAGTGCAAAGCCTCGCCGGCTCACCGCTCTGCCATCCCTCCATCGCCAAGTGGTGCGAGGCTTCGGGGAAGAAGGCCTATTCCCATGAACGGGACGAGCGCTGCGGGGTCCTGGCCGCCTCGGTGGCCCGTCAATGCGCCCTGCTGCTGAATGAGCAGATCGCCGGAAAGATCATTCCGGTCACCCCTGTGGACGCGCGCACCAGGGCCTGCATGGGCTGCCATGAAAAGGGCGGCCCCATGGAAAACATGCGGTCCAAGCAGACCTGCGCTCCCTGCCATTCCGACGAAACCCTGAGCCTGAATGGGCATCAGAAAATCAATTTCTGAGCGGTGTAGACCTGCCCTGGGTCGTTTGTGTTGGCACCCATGACACGTTCTTCATCACCTCGGTAAAACCCATCCAAGACCCTTCAGACAGGCGTAACGGGTGAGGCCTTGGGGTTGGCCTTTCAGGTCGATGAGCCGTACGCTGGCTGCCCGCGAGGTTCTGCGGGCGAAAATCATCCTCCGCCTCGCGATGGGTGAATCCTTCCGATCCATTGCACGGGCCTTGGACTGCGATCACCGGACCGCTTGGCAATGGGCCCGGAGGTGGGAATCGGCAGGGTTTGATGGGATCGAGCATGAGCAGGCGGGCCGAGGTCGGAAGTCCTGGGTCATTGCGAATAAGGGCCAGGAGATCCTCCAAAAGACGCCCCAAGAAAGGCCAACCAATGCAACGCACTGGAGCCGCGCAACCATGGCGCTCGCGCGGCCTGGACTTCGCGGTCACCACCCTGGAAGCCCGGGTCCGCCCGCTGGGTGCCAGCCAGCGGCTGGGCGGACCCACGGGGTGCTGCAGACCTCGACCAGTTTCTCGCAGAGGGATTCCCCTTCACAAGGCGGAATCCCGTCGGCGTACCGTCTGCAGCCTGGATCAAGTCCGCAACGATGACACCGGAGTGCATGTGCTCAATAAAGTCCCGGAACTGCCGTTCATTCTCCATCGGAGTTTCCTCGCCCAGCTTTGGTTCGCTTATGGCGTCCCGGCCGACGCCAAGGACTCCAGACAGGTTCTCGTCCGTGCCCAGATCCCATTGGGCGACAGAATGCAGATGATGCGGAGTCTTGAACTCATTACATCCAATCCATCGTCAGATTCAGTGTCGCCGGATCACGAGACTCAGGAGAGAAGAGCCCACAGCCAGGATGATCACGCCCTGCCAGCCCCAATGCTGGTATAGGTTGGTGGCCAGGGCGGAGCCAATCGCCATGCCGAGGAACATCCCAACAAAGAGCACGGCGTTTAACCGGCTTCGCGCATCGGGCTCAAGGCCGTAGATGAGGGTCTGGTGAGCAATGAGGGAGGACTGGACACCCAAGTCGAAGCCCACGGCACTGATACCAAGCAGCCACAACCGGGCATGAGGAGTCAGCCAGGGGAAAGCCAGCATGGGCATGAAAGCCAGGAGCGTCAAGGTCGCTCCAGCGGAGGCGACCCATTGGGTACCTTTGCGGTCTGCGACCCTGCCGGCCATCGGGGCGACGACGGCTCCGGCAGCTCCGGCCAGACCATAGGAACCCGCTGCTGCGGAACCCAGATGGAAGGGCGCTGCATGCAGGAGCATCGCGAGGGTGGACCAGAATGCGCTGAAGCCGATCGCGAGCAGGCCTTGGGCCAGGGTCGCCTTGCGGAGGGGCTGATGGCGGCGCCAGAGGTCTTTCAAGGTCGCCAGTAGCGAACCGTAGCCCAGGGTTGTGGTGGGGCGGAAGCGCGGCAGGTACTTCCAGACAGCGGCCAGGATTATGGTGATGCTGAAGGCCGCGCCTGCAAAGGTCCAGCGCCAACCGAAGCGCGCCGCCAGGAATCCGCTGACCACTCGCGACAGCAGAATTCCCAGTAGCAGTCCCGTCATGACGGTTCCGACCATGCGCCCGCGGCTTTGCTCAGGAGCCAAGGTCGCGACCGCGGGCACAAAATCCTGGGCGATGGTGGCGGTGAGGCCAACCAGCAAACTACCGAATAGGAGCTGGCCAAGGGTATGAGCCGTGGCGACCAGCGTCAATGCACCGATGAGCCCGGCCGCCTTGGCTATAATCACCGTCCTGCGGTCGTAGCGGTCCCCGAGAGGTGCCAGGAACAGGATCCCCAGGGCGTAGCCGAGTTGGGTCAGGGTCGGCATCCAACCCAGCGCTTGGTCGGAGATTCCCAGGCTTGTACCCAGGACTCCAAGCAGGGGTTGGTTGTAATAAAGGGTTGCCACCGAAAATCCGGCGCCAGCACCGATGAGCCCCAGAAGCCCAGGTGTCAATACATCCAGTGAATGATCCGCTTGTCCAGGAACGGATGCCGGGGTAGTCACGGTCAGGGTGTCTTCAAGCATATTCATATCTGTCTCCTCAGGATGTTCACCGGAGACAGTGTCCATTCCGGAAAGGGCGCCGGGTAGACGGGGGATGGTCATAATGGTTATACAATAGACGCATGACCAGTCGTCATCCATTCCCTGTCGGCCATCACCGGGATCCCATCCCCGCAGTTGACCGCCTGGACCTTTGGCAAACCTTCGTTCGCATTGTCGAGGCCGGCAACCTCACTGCGGCTGCGCGCCAATTCAACACGACCCAGCCCACCATCAGCCGGCGGCTGAAACTGCTGGAACAATTGACAGAAATGCACCTGATCCAGCGATCCACCCATAGCCTCCGGTTGACCCTCGAAGGTGAAAGCTGCTACGAGCGCGTCAAGCGCCTGCTCACAGATTGGGAGGGGTTCGAGTCGGAATTGAGGATTCCCGGGAGCGATCCCGGAGGAACCCTACGCATGGTGGTTCCCCATGCCTTCGGCCAGGAAAAACTCATTGGACCCCTTGTGGATTTTCTGGAACGCCACACTCGAATTTCGGTCGAATGGATTCTCCATGACGATCCAAGGCACTTCATTGCCGCAGGCATTGACTGCGCCATCAAGGTGGGTGAGATTCAGGATCCGAATCTCGTGACTCTGAAACTCGCCCAGGTTCCCAGAATTGTCGTCGCAGCCCCTTCCGTGGCCGGAGCCACTCCTCCCCCCGAGACGATCGAACAGCTGGCGGCGATGCCCTGGCTGGCCTTCCGGACGTACTACCACTCCGAAGTGACCTTGGTCCATGCCATCACAGGCATGAGTGAAAAGTTCCGGATCCATCCGCGGTTCAGCACCGACAACCTCTACGCCCTGCGTTCCGCAGCCGTGCAAGGACTTGGAGCCTGCCTGGGCTCAGCCTGGATCTTTGCGGAGGATCTGGCCCAGGGCCGTCTTATCCAGCCTTTGCCGATGTGGTGTGGGGCTCCGCTGCCGCTGAACCTGGTCTACCCTTACGCACCGTCCTATCCAGCCAGGCTCCGGAGGTTTGTGGAGTTCATGCGCAAAGGCATTCCTGAGATTCTTGGTTCATTGACGGAGTCTCCTTCAAATTTGTAGTGGCGATGAATCCAACCATCGCAGGGCTGAGAAGCAAATGAGACAGGCTGCCAGCTTCAGGAAGGCCAAATGGATATCTGCCCTCCGGTCGCAGCGGACGACGAGCCGCTTGAAATGCCGGAACCACCTGACCACCCGCCAAGTTGCCGACCGCCTCGTTGTCGGATGACGATCAAAATCGATCCGAAACCCTTGAGAATGTTGACAACTTCGATGGTGGCGCGGAACCGACCTGGGGTGTATAGTCTGCGTGATTTCTGCGTGAGTTTTGAAACCTCGTTAGCTATCCAGGGCACTTACGAATCGCATCTAGGCTGAGAAAATGGGGAAAACGCCGGAAACCACAAAAACGAAAAACCTCCAAGTCGTTGAAACTTGGAGGTTTAGGTGGTGGCTGGATGCGGACTCGAACCGCAGACCTAGCCCGGGTTCCGCACTCGCTTCGCAAAAATCGGCTTTCGAGGCCCTGCGG
>CAZGUD010000082.1:0-4324 GCA_964528915.1 uncultured Occallatibacter sp. | reverse complement strand
TGACCAGCTCCGGGTGGGCCTCCACATTGACCGTCAATTCCCGTAGTCGCTTGCGAACCCGATCCACCATGGCTGCTTCGACCCGTTGGGCAGCGGGCGGTTGCTCCTCCAGGTCCTCGATGCCGATGGCCAACCGTCCTCCCTTGGCATTGGCGAAGGCCACACAATCCTTGGCGATCTCAGCCCAGTCCGCGGTCCTGCCGGTAATGCACCGGAGGGACTTCTTGTCGTAGTACTGGGATTCGGAAGGGCTCATGAGCGAAAACCCGAGGGGTATGAAGGCGGTTTCATGGAGTCCGGACGCATGTCCAGGCAGCTTCTGGAGCCAGTTTATTTCAAGACGGCGCGTTTTACCTGCCGCGGAGCAAATGCCTTGGCCAGAGATCCATTCACCTGGCCGAGATCGAAGGACTCGGCATCCCAGGTTTCCATGCCCAACCATTGTTTGAACTCCTCGCACCTGGGATCGTCCGGATCCTGCAAGGCATCCTGCATCTCCTGGTAACCGGGGGTGCCTCCGCAATCTTCCGGAGGGCAGGCGCGCTGCCCTCCAAGGCAAACCGGGGCGTTGGCGGGCTCTTCCAGCAGCAGATGCCCCTCCACGAGGATCAGGTGGTCCCAGCAATCCCCAAAGTCATACCGGTATTTGATCTTCGTCTTGAGGCGGAACCCGAGCTTGCTCAGCGCCACCTTCTCGCTGTTGGTTCCGGGCGCATTCTCGCGATCCGGCGGAGCGTAGTCCTCGCCGTGGATGTGGAAGGAATGCAGGTGATAGTCCTCCCAACCAAAAGCGATCTGGATGACCTGATGCAACCGGGTCAAGGTGTAGTCGACCGGAACCAGCAACCGGCGCCAGATGGGGGGCTCAATCTCGGCCAGGGTCACCTTCAGTTGGACCACTTCCCGATGGCTTGCTGTCGGCATGGGGTTGCTCCCTTTGGTGGCCTTCGATGGAAGTCTGCGCGACGGTCGGATCAAGATGCGTTCGGCATCCAGAAGCGCATTCCGAACATTCATTAAACCATCCGGCGAAGATCCTGGCCTACCGGGATTCCGGATCACCCGGGTCCTTGAAAACCTCCTCCCGGATGATGCGTTCCGTGGCTTCGTCCAAATACTCCCGCAGCGCTTCCGCCAACTGGGTGAACTCTGGCCAGAGGATGTCGTCCACGAAGCCGGGCACGACCAGCAGTATGACTGTCGTCCGGCGCTGGCCGTGCCGCCGGAAGGGATTCAGCCCATAGCGGCGGCACAAGGCCAGGAACAGCCGCAGGTGCCACCCGTCCCCCAGGGTGAACTTCATCTCCACCGGGCGTTCCTGGGCCTCAAAACCCTTGAGCTTCTCCCGGATGCGGTCCCGGGCCGCCATGGCGGCCATGCGCTCGGCACCTTGATGGGCATGATGGCTGACGTGCACGAGATGGGCCAATACCTGGACGCGAATGAATCGGACCAGGCCGGGAAGGTGGCGGTCAACGCATTCGCCCACGCCATCACTGAGCAGACCTTCCTGCAGGGCATGAGCACCCTGGTGAAAGCGCTGGACGCTCCGGAGAAGAACGGGGAGGTGTTCATGCAGAACCTGGCGGCCAGCGCGGTGCCCGCCACCTTCACCCAGACGGCTGCTCTGATCCATGAGGATCCCTATAAGCGGCAGATCGACAGCCTGAAGGATGCCGTCATGGCCCGGATCCCCGGTCTGCGCGAGGGTCTTACCCCCCAGCGCGACCCCTGGGGGGAACCGGTGCCCAACGACGACCGCGTGGCCGGCGTCAGCCCCATCATCGCCAAAGACCAGTCCAGCGATCTGGTCCGCACCGAGGCCGCACGCCTGGGCGTTGGCGTCCAGCCCGCTCCACACTCCATCGAACTGCCTGCCGCCCACCAGCACGACCTGGGCAAGGTGGAGTTGACGCCTCAGCAGCGCGACGTCTTCGGCGATGTGTCCGGCCACCTGGCCCACAGCATCATGATCGGCATCGTGAACCAGCCCGGGTGGGCAGCGATGCCTGCTGCGATCCAGACCGAGGTATTCGAGAAGGTCTTCGAGAAGGCCAACCAGGTGGACAAGATGACTGCCATCTCGCCCGAGCAGCGCCAGCAGGAGATGCAGCGGATCGTTGCCGAGGTGTCCAAGCGGATGAGCCCGGCAGCATCACGCTGACAGCGTGATGCTGGCGTAAACATTGAAAATAGTGGCACCGCTGGGGCATGCAACATGGTCCACAATCTGGGGCGGAAAGGCCTTGCCTGGGAGGGTAGACTGGAGCCAATGTTCAACCTCACCTACCTCCGGGCCCTCGCCCAGCTATTCTCCCCGCCGGCCATTCGGTCCATGGCGGGGATGCGGCTGCCGTCCGGAATGGCTGGTCTCATCGCTGAATCTGGATTGTCGGGTGAACTGCCGCTGGCTGCCACCAACCGCACGCTCATCGAGACGATATACCGCCTGCTCATGCGCCACTACCGGTGTGAGTACGTCTACAAAAACGCCATCGCAAAGAAGATCCTTGTCGGGCGCCATAGGCTGGCAGATGCGACAATGGCCACGGAATTGCGGTGTGACACGTCGAAGGCTGATTTCGTCATCCTGAACGGGACGTCGACCGTCTACGAAATCAAGACGGAGCTGGACAACCTGGATCGTTTGCCCGGGCAGATCAGCTCTTACCGCAAGATGTTCGATCGGATCTTCGTGGTGGCCCACCAAGCTCTCGCCGAGCTCCTGTGGGATTCACTCGACTCGGATGTGGGCATCCTGGCTCTGACACCCAAGGGGACGCTCCGACAGCTTCGGGACTCGGTTGCCCATGCGGAATTGGTGGACCCCAACTGCATCTTCGACAGCCTCAGGAAGCCCGAATACATGGCCATCGTGGAAAAACATTTCGGCCCGCAACCGCCACTGCCAAACACCATGCACTACTCGCACTACAGGGCGATCTTCGCAACCCTTTCACCGGTCGTCGCTCACGCCGAGATGGTGGGAGCGCTCAAGCTGAGGTTCCGTCCGCCAGTCGACAGGCCCTTCCTCGAACAGATACCTGATTCATTGATCGCCGGGTTGCTCGGGTCACAAATGACATCAGAACAAGCGATATCTCTTGTAAAGTTTATGGATACTGAATACTCTCCGGCCTGACCCTTACTACAACTTGGGAGGCCTGGATGTATTACCCCTACTTCCGTGGAAGGCGTGTTGAGCTACTCGCCCTTCGAGATGTCGTTTCAAAATTGGTCGTCAAAAAGCGTGTTTGCCCGATCATCGAGCCGGTGATGGCAAAGACCGGCGACCTGAAGACGTTTCTAGATTCGGCCAAGGGGCAGCATCCACACATCATCCTCACGAACCCAGCTGTCGGAGAATTGATGGGGCAGTCCGCCGCTATTGAGGCGCTCATCGCGCCCTACCTGGCCACGCCTGGCAATGAACTATTCCCCGGGTTCATTGTCGGGCCAACCACGACGATGGCGGAGGTCAACGCGTTCCTCACCACCCACAAGAAGCATCAGACAGCATTCGTGTTCAGCCGCCCCAACCCGGCCCTGCCAGGCCTGGCCGCCAAGATCCAGGCAGCCACGATTCCTCCCATCCTGGTGTTCATCAAAGGCAAGGTCAGCCCCAGTTTCATCCTCTCCTTCGGCGCTCTGCGTAAGGTTCTCGTTCGGAGCGGGTTCATCGCCCAAGATAAAAATGCCCTCTACCCGCAGCTGGATTTCTACAGCGACCTGCACCGGACATACGCTGCGGCCGGGTTCCATGGATTTGGCGACTTCACCATCGTGGAGGATGTATACAATCCCGGTGGCGGGCCGGCCCACGCCGTAGCGATCCACCTGACGGAGCTGAATGCCAAGGGCGAGATCGATGCAAACCATTTTGTTTCCAACCGCACCACTGGAACGGTGGACACCGCAGGTAAGTTCATGGAGGCTCTGACGAAACTGGTGGCCCATGTTCGGGCCCACCCCAGATCCTTCACATACTCACTGGCGTGCGGCGAGTTCCGCACCCTTCACACCACGCAGCACTTCCCGGGACTGGCCACCGTGAAGAGGTTGTCAATCCGCCACCACCTGGAGTTGATGGAATCGATCGTATAACCCATGGATTGGAACTTGAGCGAGTGCCAGGGCAGATGGCGATGGCCCTGGCATTGATTTCACTGGGCCGCCATCCCGGCCCTGATCTCCTCGTATAGCTTCCCCGCCCTTGCCTGGGCCTGTGCAATGGCACTGGATCATAAGCTTTTGACGGCCATGCCCCTGGGCCTGAGTCCCGTCAAGTGGTGTAACAAGAGCGGCCAGCGAAGCGCCGCCGTAC
>CAZGUD010000081.1:0-4325 GCA_964528915.1 uncultured Occallatibacter sp. | reverse complement strand
CCTCACTGCGCCTGCATCAGGCCGAAAGGCTAATCCAGCATTTTCCTGGCGCAATCGGCGCTTACCGGGACTGAAACCTTGAACGAGGCTCAACCCACGCTCGATGAGTGCTTTGCCCTGTTGGCATCAATTGAACCGAAATTCATCTGTCCGATAAGTCGACACTACGTCAAAGTGGATTGTTCTACCCTTGGGCGTTCACCGTTATCCACCTGCCTGGCAGAGCTTAGACTCAACTTCGATGATAGTAGGACCTCTTTTCAAGAGGCCACCGTATCTCTTCCGGTGTCGATGCCGACAGCTGGGATAATCCCGTTGGAAGACTCGACCCATTGGGAATCGCCAAGCGGCGGAGCGGCCCATACCGGATCGTCGCCCTAGTGATAGCGAAGTATCGATTGGTCGGTCTGGGCAACCTGGGCAGCACATGTGAGCTAGGACAAGAGAAGAATTCCCGCCGTGGCCCTAGGCATGCGGCACCTCGGCCGCCGCGGAGACCGGTGCGAAGGTAAGGGTGAGCACGGTGATGTCGTCTTCCTGGCCAAACTGCTGGGCGGCAGCGGCGATTTGTTCTGCGGATCGGATGGAGATGGCGGCGGTGCGGTCGAAGCCGAAGAGCTCCCGCGTGATCGGGTTGCTGGCCTCGACGACGCCGTCCGTAAGCAGAGTCAATTGAGCGCCTGGTGGAAGGGTGAGGGGCGTTTCGGTGTAGGCGGCGTCCGGGGCGATGCCGAGGGGGAGGCCGTTATCGAGGGCGAGTTCTTTGCCGGCAAGGTAAGGCGGGATGTGGCCAGCGTTGGCGGCAGTGAGGCTGCCGTCCTGTTTAAGGCGAACTACTAGGCACGTGGTGAAGCCCCAAGCTGATTGGGCGAGCATGCGCTGGTTCATCGCTGCCAGGATCTCTCCCGGGCATTGCGTGTAATGGATCAGCGTGCGAAAAGTGCCAACAAGAAGCGAGACCGTCATTGCGGCGGGCATTCCTTTGCCGCTGACATCGCCAATTACAGCCAGCACTCCGCCGGAGGGGAAGGGAACGACTTGATAAAAGTCGCCTCCGACTTCGCCCGCTGGGTAATAGATAGCGTCAATGTCAAAGCCGGGAATCGAAGGGTTCTCGGCCGGAACCAGAATCCGCTGGACAGCGCGGGCGGCCTCAAGCTCGCTTTCTAGCCGGATTCTCGTTTTCTGGTCGGCGATGAGCTCGCGAATGAAGACCGCAAAGACGACTCCGCACAGCAAAATCTGCGTTAATTCGCCCCATTGCCAAAGCCAGCCGAAGGCAATTAAGCCATAGGGAATGTGAAGACGCTGGTTTAACTCCTGCAGTGTGGGCAAATAGGCGAGACTGTTGATGAAAAGCGGAATGGAAACCATACGCTCGCGGCGGCTGCCGCGGAGCACGCCGGCGAGGGTGACGATGAAGAGCGGATACAGGGTCAAATGTAGAGCCCAGAACTCAATCGATTCGCAGCCCAGGGCGCCTGGCGCAAACAACAAGCCCACGATGAGCACGCCAGCATATAGCGAACGCGGGAACCAGATCCAGATGCGTTTGGGAAGACGAAGCGCCTCCGCATACAACTCGAAGGAAAGTGCACAAGCGGTGATGGTCCCGATCCACTCCCACGAGAGGCTGCGGAAGTCAACGAAGTTAGTAATGGCGATGGCCAACAGATAGGCGGCCATGGTGCGAAAGATAGATACCTGCCGGGCGTTCAGCCACACGATGAAGCAAGCGATGGCCATGGCCCCCAGAAGAACGGTGAGCACAAGAAAGCCGTCGAGGAAATCGGGGTTGGTGTGGTGGGCAAGATAGAGACGGAGAAATCCGTTGGCGCCCACGGGCTCACTCGCGGCAGCGTTCACCGCGAGGGCCGGCAGCACAAAGGCGCCAGTCAGACGCCGGCAAGAGCGCCACGCGCGCGGTTCGATCGGTCCCGTGTCATGGCTATGCGTGGTCGCGGGCGATGCGAAAGCCGTAAGGAGGGCGGCAATGAAAGACGGATACCGGCGCATGCAACTCCGGGAAATCTACGGACTGATGGAATGAGGATACATGATGAAACAGGGAGCGCTCGACCTTTGCGGTGAGAAGGCTACCGATCGTGGCAGCGGACGTCCACGAGCGCATTATCGCCAAATCACTCGTCGACGGGGGATAAGTAACGAAATGTCGGCTAGTGTCCGACGACACTTCGCCGTGCGAGGTTCGGGTCGTATGCAAAGCACTGTGATGGTTGGTCTGTTTCTAAAGGTACAAGTTTTGAAACGGCCGGATTTCAGCGATCCGGACGACCCGGCAGGAAAGCTTGCCGTTCACTACATGAATCAGGGCAGATTAGCCTGACGCAGCGTCCGCTGCACGGCGCGGAACACCTCATCGAACTCTGGTAGGGTCGCCATCTGATACTCAAGACGCTTCTCCCATAGCGTCCTCAGCCGTGCCTCTTTGGCGCGGATCGCATTGGCCAATCCTTCGCAGGGCTTGCCTCGAAATTCAAGCTTTTGCCGCATGCCATCGGCGAGCGCGCCAAGCTCGATGCCTTCGTTCGACGTGAGATGCCACAGATCGTAAAGGTCTCGTGGTTCGTTGCGTGCGTTGTCTGCGAGCGCCAGGGTTTTCTCCGTGGCGATTTCCTCCAGCGAATAGACACTCATCAGGCGTTCTTCCGGCAGGTCCGAGAATTCTTCGTAGCCACGCAGCACCGGCCGATCCTGAAGCGGATAGACGAGCTGCTCGCGCAGTGTGATGTCCACCTTGACATCGTTGCCTTTCGGCAACGGCCCCTCGTAGCGAAGGTAGAATGTGTAGCTGTTCTCGTGCTTCTGGCGGTCTTCGCGATCAAAGGCAAAGACGATGCCTGAGGCGTCGAGCACGTTAATGTAAATCGGCTCCAGCCGCGCTTTCAGTGCGTCGAGCGTCATGGGCGCGGTGAGTGTAAAATCGAGATCTTCTGAAAACCGATAGTCGCCAAAGTAGCAGCGCTTCAGCGCCGTTCCACCCTTGAACCCGAGCATTGCCTTGAGCTCCGATTCCGCGAGTGCCGTTAAGAACCAGGCGAGGCAATAGTCGCGTTCAAGGACATTTTCGGGAATGCGGCGTCCGCCTTCTTTGTAAAGCCTGTTGGCAAGTAGCGATAGGTTCCGTTGTGGGATCATTCAAGTCGTCCGGATCGATTCAAGTTCTTGGGGTGTGATGTTTAATTGAAGCCGCCAGCGACGCAGATGCGGACCTTCCTTGGGCAGCAGGGTATCGAGCGGAGCATAGGTCTCACTCAGCGTGTCCCTCAGCCGTGAAAGCTCGCTTTCAGGCGCGATCGCGTAAAGTTCCAGCAGATATCCGAGGCGGCGTATGACGGCTCCGGTATCCATCTGCAGCGCATACTCCACGAGCTTAGTTGTCTTCATGTCTTCATGGCGCATCCACAGGCCCTTGGCCACTTCGGTGACGCCGCCGCAGTATTCCGGCTGGCGGAGACCGTCAATGACGGTGCGTTCGAGGTCGCTGATGTCCACGGACTCCTGTTTGGTGACCCAATGCTTCGCGGTGCCGAAATAATGTTCAGGCTTAACGAGGACGAAGTGAAATTCCGTGCCGTGGAGGCTCCGGCCTTGCAGGCGCTTGGCGCTGGAAGCGAAAACGGCGAGTTGGGGTTGCGTCACCATCCGGTGAATCTCCATGGCGGATGCGTGCGATATGAAGCATGGCGCGCTCCCAGCCAGCCGTTTTGCGGTCAGATACGGATTCCCGGTGTACTCGGAAGTAGTGCCCAGTTCCTGGGGAACGATGACGAACACGCCTGGCTTCAGCCGAGAGACAATGCCACGCTGCACTGCTTTGTGCAGCAGACTGCTTGCCCGTTGTGGGTTCAATCCCGTGATCTCCTGAGCATCGGCGAGCGTGAACGTCGATTGCGACCGGTCATAGAGACAAGCCAGCAAGCCGGCCGTCTTGGGCCCAACGGTTTTGCTTGAGTTGTTATGTTCTGTGCGCATTAGATCGCCCGTCAAGCAATGTATATTACATAAAACATAACATTTATGATGCTTTATGTCAATAAGATCGCCTTTCAAGCAATTCCAAGCGCATAAAACATAATACGCCAAGTTCATGTGTGGACCTACTCTACCTCCGCCGCCCTCCTCTTCTTCCTCCTCCTCATCATCATGATGATCACCGTCATCACGGCTGCTGCCGCAGCCACCACCACCAACACCGGCGCCGGCGCCATGATCATCATCAGCAGCAACAACGACGACAACCGGCACCATTGCGCCAGGAAAATGCTGGATTAGCCTTTCGGCCTGATGCAGGCGCAGTGAGG
>CAZGUD010000080.1:0-4836 GCA_964528915.1 uncultured Occallatibacter sp. | reverse complement strand
TTCGCGAAGGCGGCAGGACCGTGGGCGCAGGCACGATCTCGGAGATTATCAAGTAGCGGTGAACGGTGAACGGTGCACGGTGAACAGTGGGGCAGTAACAGTCCACGGCTCACGGTCCACAGTTCACGGTTCCCCAAAGGGGAACACATGGTAGGACAGAGAATTCGAATCCGGTTGAAGGCGTACGACTATCGCGTGCTCGACACATCGACAGGCGAAATTGTGGATACCGCCAAGCGCACCGGCGCAACCGTTGCGGGGCCGATTCCGTTGCCGACGATCAAGAACAAGTACTGCGTCTTGCGTTCGCCGCATGTGGACAAGAAGTCGCGCGAGGAGTTTGAGATTCGCACGCACAAGCGGCTGATCGACATTCTGGAGCCCACTCAACAAACAGTGGATGCGCTGATGAAGCTCGACTTGCCCGCCGGTGTGGATGTCGAGATCAAGGCGTTCGAAAAATAGTGGTCAGTGATCAGTGATCAGTGGTCAGTTACGACATTGATAGGTAAGCCGAATTAGCTGGTACCGGCAAGAACAACTGATCACTGAACACTGACAACTGATCACTGGTTTACATTCCGGCAGTGCGAGACATTCAAGCTCGCATGATGAGGTGAGGGAAAGATGGCAGTCACAGGGATTCTGGGAAAAAAGATCGGCATGACGCAGGTCTTCGACGAGAAGGGCGACGTGCACCCGATTACGGTGCTGCAGGCCGGCCCCTGCGTGATTACGCAGTTGAAGACGGCGGCGAAGGACGGCTACGACGCGGCGCAGATAGGGCTGGTTGAGTTCGTGAAGAGCTCGCACATGACCAAGCCGCAGACCGGCCACCTGGCAAAGACTGAAGCTCCTCCAGTGAAGTTGATCAAGGAAGTGAACTTGGAAGCGGCCAGCGATGGCGCGGAAGAGACCAAGGCGGGCGATCGCGTGCTGGTGGATATCTTTACCGATGCAAAGTTTGTTGACGTGGTCGGCACATCGAAGGGTCGCGGATTTGCGGGCGTGGTGAAGCGTCACAAATTCGGCGGCGGTCCCAAGTCGCACGGCCACATGTTCCAGGTGCAGGGTTCGATCGGCGCCTCGAGTTTTCCGTCGCGCGTGTTTCCAGGGCAGCGCATGCCGGGCCACATGGGAACCGACCAGGTGACGGTGCGCAATCTGCGTATTCGCGGCATTGATCTCGACGAGAACCTGCTGATGGTTGAGGGAGCTGTGCCGGGACCGCGCGAGGGATACGTTTTGATTTCGAAGGCCAAGACGCCGCCTCGCGAGCGTCGCGGATTTGCCGGCTCGACCACGGTCGACCCGTTGAAGGCTTCGAAGAAGGCGCAAGGCAAGAGAAAGTAACGAGCCTTCAGCTATCAGCTTTCAGCTTAGGTTGCGGCGATGAAGGCGGATGCAGTGGGCGTGAGCAAGATGAAGCTGAGAGCTGACAGCTGAGAGCTGACGGCTTGTAGGAAGAAGAAAATGGCAAACGTAGACGTAGTAAATCTGAACGGTGAAAAGGTGGGCACGGTTGAGCTGGCTGACGCGGTGTTTGCGCCGGAGCAGGTGAACGAAGCTCTGCTGTGGGAGGCGGTGAAGCACTACCGCGCCTCGCTTCGCCAGGGCACAGCCGCCACCAAGAACCGCAAGCTGGTTGCCGGATCGGGCAAAAAGCTGTGGAAGCAGAAGGGTACTGGCAGGGCGCGTATTGGCTCGGTCCGGTCACCGTTATGGCGGCACGGCGGTACTGTGCACGGACCTCAGCCGCGCAGCTATGAATATGCCTTTCCGCGCAAGAAGCTGCTGGGCGCGCTGCGCGCGGCGCTGGCGTCAAAGCTGGCCGACGGCAAGCTCACCGTGGTGGACTCGCTGGAAATCAAGGAAGGCAAGACCAAGCTGTACTTCAACGCGCTGAACAAGCTGGGCGTGACGCGCACGGCGCTCCTTGTGGAGAACGGCAAGACGCTTTCGCAGGCGCTGATCATGGGCGCGCGCAACCTGGAGGGCGTTGAACTGGTGCTGAACAATGAGGTTCATCCCTACGATTTGCTGCGCTACGAGCGGGCGATATTTTCAAAGGCGGCCATTGAGCAACTTACCGAGTCGCTGGTGAAATCAGCTTCAAAGCGCAGGGTCCATGAAAAGGAGGCAGCGTAATGCCTACCACATACACAACGATTCGCCGCCCGCTGATTACTGAAAAGGGATTGGCCAAGAAAGAAACGGAAGACACGCTGGTGTTCGATGTAGCGCCCGAGGCAACCAAGACCGAAGTGAAGCAGGCCGTGGAGGCTCTTTTCAAGGTGAAGGTGGCCGCGGTTCGCACTTCGAACGTGCTGGGCAAGGAACGGCGTCGCGGACGGTACGCGGGCTTCAAGCCGGATTGGAAGAAGGCTTATGTTCGCCTCAAGCCCGGCCAGAAGCTGCCCGAGTACGTGAGCAATCTGTAAGGCAGCTATTAGCTTTCAGCTCTCAGCTTGTTTCGTGCAAGATCGGGATGAGGAGCTGAAAGAGAGTTGAAGAAGTTTTGTTAAGCAGGATGAGCTGAAGGCTGATAGCTGAAAGCTTATCAAGGACAACGACGATGGCAATCAAGACATACAGACCGGTAACGCCGACGCTCAGGTTTCAGACCTCTCTGACAACAGACGATCTGACCACGTCGACTCCGCACAAGCCGCTACTCACGACGCGCAAGCGTACGGGCGGGCGCCGCAACTCGGGCGATCTGACGATCCGTCATCAAGGCGGCGGGCACAAGCAGAAGATCCGCCTGATCGATTTCAAGCGCGAGAAGTATGGCGTGCCCGGCAAAGTGGCGACGATCGAATACGATCCAAATCGTTCGGCGCGCATCGCGCTGGTGCACTACGCCGACGGCGAGAAGCGCTACATTTTGCAGCCGGTGGGCCTGAAGGTGGGCGCCACGGTGAGTTCAGGGCCCGAAGCAGACATCCTGGTGGGTAATGCTCTGCCGCTCAAGAACATTCCCGCGGGCACCACGGTGCACGCGATTGAGCTGAAGCCTGGCAAGGGTGCGCAGATGGCGCGTTCGGCAGGCGCGCAGGCGCAGCTTGTAGCTAAGGAAGGCGACTACGCGCTGCTTAAGCTGCCCTCCGGAGAGACGCGCAAGGTTCTGACCGAGTGCATGGCGACCATCGGGCAGGTGGGCAACACAGAGCATGAGAACATCTCGATCGGCAAGGCAGGCCGCAAGCGCTGGATGGGCATCAGGCCGACCAACCGCGGCGTGACTATGAATCCCGTGGATCACCCGCACGGCGGTGGTGAAGGCAAGACCTCGGGCGGTCGTCACCCGGTGACGCCGTGGGGCCAGCCGACGCGTGGATACAAGACGCGCAACAACAAGCGGACCGACACGTACATTGTGAGCCGCAGGGCGAAGTAGGAAGGACAGCCTTTAGCTATTAGCTTTTAGCTCTTAGCTAGCGGTTGGCAGAACAGAGATTTCAGGCATTGGCTAAGCGGTTGGCTTCAGCACGACAAAGCTAAGAGCTAACAGCTAAGAGCTAGGAGCTAAGTTTTATGGCACGTTCGACAAAGAAGGGTCCGTTTGTGGATGCGCACCTGAGCGTGAAGATTGAGGCGCTCAACCGGGCCAACGACAAGAAAGTTGTGAAGAGCTGGTCGCGGCGCTCGACGATCTTTCCTGAGTTTGTTGGCCACACCATCGCGGTGCACAACGGCAAAAAGTTTGTTCCGGTGTACGTGACCGAGAACATGGTGGGTCACAAGCTGGGTGAGTTTGCTCCTACGCGCACGTTCAAGGGGCACACAGGTGGCTCCAAGGCGGCCGAGACTGCGGCCAAGCCCGCGCCGGCGAGATAAAGGCAGTCAATAGCCAGTAGCCAATAGTGAGTAGGCGAGGCGGGTGGCTGAGGCGAAACAGGTTTTTGAAGGCGGGGCTAATGAAGTGCCTGCCGGCACGAAGGCAACTGAGAGCTGAAGGCTGAAAGCTGAAAGCTCGTATTTCGAGGAACGCATTATGGCAGTCGCAACAAAAGAATACCGGGCCGAGGCAAGGTTTCAGCGCGTTTCGCCGCAGAAGGCGCGGCTGGTGCTGGACCTGATCAAGGGTCTCAGTGTCGAACAAGCGCTGAACACGGCAGCGTTCACCAAGAAGCGGATCGCTCCGGTGATTCACAAGCTGTTGACGTCGGCGGTTGATAACGCCAAGTACGTGTCGGGCGAAGAGGGCATCGACCTGGACGTAGACAATCTCTACGTCAAGCAGGCGCTGGCCAACGACGGGCCGCGCATGAAGCGTGTCCGCCCCGCGCCGATGGGCCGCGCTTACCGCTATCAGCGCAGGCTGACGCACATTGTGCTGTCGGTGGCGGAACGCGATTCGAGCGCAAGGTCCGACTTAGTCACCAAGGTTGAAGAGCCGGTTGCGGAGCCGAAGGCGGCATCTGCAGCAGCGAAGAAGGCCGCCGCCAAGAAGGCGCCGGTCCCGAAAAAGCCGGCGAAGAAGTCTGCCAAGAAGGCCGCCAAGTAGGCCCCAAGTGGGCATGGAAAGTTTGAGGAGTAAAGCATGGGACAGAAAGTCCATCCTTACGGATTCCGGTTGGGAATTAACAAGCCGTGGCGCTCGCGTTGGTTCAGCGAGCGGGAGTACGACAAGCTGCTGGTCGAAGACGTGAAGCTGAAGAAGGAGCTGCGCGAGAAGCTGAAGGCTGCGGGCGTGAGTTCGGTTGAGATCGAGCGTCCGGGCAACAAGCTGCGCTTCCTGATTCGCACAGCGCGTCCGGGCATCGTAATCGGCCGCAAGGGCGCCGAGATCGAGAAGCTCAAGACGGAGCTCGGCAAGCGCACCAACCGCGA
>CAZGUD010000079.1:0-4921 GCA_964528915.1 uncultured Occallatibacter sp. | reverse complement strand
TGCCGGCCTTCTTCTTCAGCTTCTCGTTCGAGTAGCGCACGCCCTTGTTCTTGTACGGATCGGGCTTGCGCAGCTCGCGCATATCGGCTGCCACCTGGCCCACCTTCTGCCGGTCGATTCCGGTGATGGTCAGGTGCGTCTGCTTGGGATCGATTGCAACTTCGATACCGGTGGGCAGGGGAACTTCGATCTGGTGCGAATAGCCCAGCGTAAATACCACCGTGCCTTTGCCCTTCAATTCGGCACGGTATCCAATGCCCACTATGTCCAGCTCCTTGGTCCAGCCCTTGGTGACACCCTGCACCGCATTCGCCACCAGGGCGCGCGTCAACCCATGCACCGCGGCCTTGTCGTCACCGGAGCGCTCGAGCTGCAGATGACCGTCAACGGTCTTCAGGGTGATGCCTTCGGCAACCATTGCGGAAACCTTGCCCTTGGGGCCCTCCACCAGAACGGTGTTGCCGTCAACCTTGTACTTCACGCCCGAGGGAAGGGGAATCGGCTTTTTTCCAATACGCGACATTCTTCAAATTCCTTGTTGGCTTGCGAGTCCCGAAAAAGCAGTTGTCAGTGATCGGTTTTCAGTGATCAGTTCCAACGCGCCGTCGTTCCACTGCAGCCGTCCGGGCTTTCCTGCCCGGAAGCCTTCAGCTATTAGCTGTCAGCTTTCAGCTTCATTTCGTTTCAACCGCCGCCATCAGCTCAGCACGAAAAGCTGAGAGCTGACGGCTGAAAGCTGTCCTCTACCACACTTCGCACAACAGCTCGCCACCCACGCCTTCGCGGCGTGCCTGGCGGCCGGTCATCACGCCCTTGGGCGTCGTCAGAATCGAGATGCCAAGGCCGCCCTGCACTCGCTTGATCTCGTCGCGGCCCACGTACACGCGGCAGCCGGGTCGCGAAACCCGCGCCAGATCGCGAATGGCCGCATCTGTGCCGCCGTACTTCAAGTACACGCGCAGCACCAGCTTGCCTTCCTCATCCTGAACCTTGTAGTTCGAGATGTAGCCCTCTTCCTTCAGGATGCGGGCAATCTCGGCCTTCAACTTCGAAGCCGGCACATCCAGCTTCTGATGACGCGCCCGGATCGCATTCCGGATCCGCGCCAGAAAATCTGCTACTGGGTCGGTCAGACTCATTCCTTCTCCTTCATCCCCCGTTCGTCCGCCAGGGCGGAAACCAGCGGGAATGGTTGTTACAGCTTTCAGCTTTCAGTTAATCTCGCTTCTGCCGACTTCTTCAATTCAGCACGAAAAAGCTAAAGGCTGAGAGCTAATAGCTGAAAGCTGTCTCTTGTTACCAACTCGACTTGTTTACGCCCGGAATCTCGCCCTTCAGAGCCAGTGCCCTGAAGCAAAGGCGGCAGATGCCGAACTTACGCAGAAAGCCGCGCGGCCGCCCGCATAGCTGGCAGCGATTGTGCTTCCGGCTGCTGAACTTGGGCTTGCGCGCGTCTTTCACTCTCTTTGCAGTTGTTGCCATAGTTCCTCTTCAACCCGAGCTACTAGCTTCTAGCTACTAGCTTCTAGCTCGCTCTATGAGGCATCAATTTACTTGCCCCACGAAGCAGCCCAAACTTGTTTGCTGCGCCTCGATCAAGCTAGTGGCTGGAACTAATCTCTAGTCCCTAGCCCCTAGTCGCTGTTCTTACGCCCCCTGCCGGAACGGCATACCGAAGTGCTTGAGCAGCGCTCGCGCTCCGTTATCGTCCCGGGCTGTGGTCACGATCGTGATGTTCATTCCCTTCAGCTTTTCCACCTTCGCGTAGTCGATCTCAGGAAATATCAGCTGGTCGCGCAGGCCGAGCGTGTAGTTGCCGCGCCCGTCAAAACTCTTTGTAGACACGCCTCGGAAGTCGCGAACGCGTGGAAGCGCGGTCGAGATCAGACGATCTAGAAACTCGTAGGCCTTGTCGGAGCGCAACGTTACCATCGCCCCAATCGACATGCCAGCGCGAACCTTGAAAGCCGCAATCGACTTCTTGGCCTTCGTGGTCACCGGCTTCTGCCCCACGATTTGCGTCAAATCGGCCACCAGCGGATCCAGCAGCTTGGTATTCTGCGTGGCCTCGCCCAGGCCCATGTTGATCACGATCTTATCCAGCTTCGGCACCGCCATGGAGTTCTCGATCCCGAGTTCCTTTTGCAGCGCCTGCTTGATTTCCTTGTTGTACTTCTCTCTCAGCCTTGCCGCCATCTCTCTGCTCTCTTTCTTCCGGTCTCGGATTGGTCCGCCGCAGCGACCCGTTTACCGTTTCGGAAGGGACTCAATTCAGCTTCTAGCTATTAGCTGTCAGCTTTCAGCTCATCTCGCTACCGCCCCAATCCTCGACTCAGCACGAACTAACTGAAAGCTGAGAGCTGAGAGCTGATGGCTGATAGCTGAATTACTACTTCTTCGTGGGCAGTTCCTGCCCGCACTTCTTGCAAATCCGCATCCGCGTCTCGCCTTCAGTCTTGCGGCCCACGCGCGCCGGTCCGCAGTTGGGGCAAATCAGCACCACGTTCGACACTTGGATCGGCGACTCGTGTTCCGCGATACCGCCCTTGGTGCGCTTCCCGGTCTTCGACGAAACCGTCTTCTTCACTATGCGCACGTGCTCCACCAGCACCGTGCCCTTGTCGGGAAACACGCGCAGCACCCGCCCCGTCTTGCCGCGGTCAGTGCCCGTAAGCACCTTGACCGTATCATTGCGATGAATGTTCAAACTCGGCATTTTCTTCTCCAAATACAGCCGCTAGCTTCTAGATTTATCTCGCTTCTGCCCTCGTCCCTGGTTCCAGCACGAAAAAGCTAGAAGCTAGAGGCTAGAAGCTGTACTTACACCACTTCCGGCGCCAGCGACACAATCTTCAAAAACTTTTTCTCACGCAGTTCGCGGGCAACTGGCCCGAACACGCGCGTTCCAACCGGCTCGTGATCGTCGCCGATCACCACAGCCGCGTTCTCATCAAATCGAATGTAGGTTCCGTCGCGGCGGCGGTGTTCCTTGCGCGTACGCACAATCACTGCCTTCACAACCTTGCCCTTCTTCACTGTGCCGTCTGGCGAAGCTTCCTTCACCGCCGCGGTCACAATGTCGCCCAGGCCGGCCTTCGCGCCCAGGCTGCCGCCCAGCGGCAGAATCACCTGCAGCTTGCGCGCGCCGGAGTTATCGGCCACCGCGAGCATGGTTCTCATTTGCACTGCCATGATCTCTTCTCCTCTCGCCGGGACTAGCTAACCGGCTCGTGGGCCGTGTCTTCAATCTGCGCAAGCGACGAGCGCCGCACAATCTCTTCGAGCGACCACCGCTTCAGCTTGCTCAGCGGCCGCGTCTCGCGAATGCGAACCACGTCGCCCAAACGCGCCGAGCTCTGCTCGTCGTGCGCGTAGAACTTCTTGGTCGAACGCACGATCCTCTTGTACTTCGGGTGGGCCTTGCGCATCTCGACCGCAACTACTATGGTCTTCTGCATCTTGGTCGAAACCACTTGCCCGACCTTCTCATTGCGCCGCGCCGCGTTGGGCGCCTGCGTTGTTTCTTTGGTAGCCGTCATTTAGCGGGCTCCCTTCTTGTTTTCCGCGGGAGCCGTGTCATTCAACTCGCCGCGAATACCCAGTTCGCGTTCCCGGGCTACTGTCTTGATCTGCGCAATCTCCTTGCGAAGCAGGCGGATCTTCTTCACGCCATCGTTCTGGCCAAGGGCCACCTGGAAGCGCAGCCTGAAAAGCTGCTCCGCCGTTGTCTTCTGCTGGTGCGCGAGTTCTTCGTTGCTCAAATTGCGAATCTTCTGGAGTTCCATCTTTTTATTCAGCTCCTAGCGTTCAGCTTTCAGCTCTCAGCTCCGTCGTGCTCGCTTCGGAGCTTCAGCTTCAGCCTCAGCCATTTCCTAAACAAATTAGCTAAAAGCTGATAGCTGATAGCTAAAAGCTGCATCTCTACTCGGCCTTGGCCGCAACCTTCTCCACGCCGGGCCGCTGCACGAACTTGGTCCTTAGCGGCAATTTGTGCGAAGCCAGGCGCATTGCCTCTGCGGCAACCTCGGGCGCAACACCCTCCATCTCAAACAGGATCTTGCCCGGCCGCACCACTGCTACCCAATGATCCAGCGCGCCCTTGCCCGATCCCATACGAACTTCGGCCGGCTTCTTGGTAATCGGCTTGTCAGGAAACAGCCGCAGCCAGATTTTGCCGCCACGCTTGATAAATCGCGTCATGGCGATACGGCTGGCCTCGATTTGCCGGTCAGTAATGTAGCCGCACTCCATCACCTTCAGCCCGTACTCGCCGAACGACAGCGTCGAGCCGCGCCACGCCTTGCCGCGCCGCTTGCCCTTCTGCTGCTTCCGGTACTTCACTTTCTTTGGCATCAACATCGCAAAACCCTCGAAAGCAGCTTCTAGCCTCTAGCTGCTAGCCTCTAGCTTCAAAACATTTCCAACTACAGCTTCATTCCCGCATATCTAGCTAAAAGCTAGAGGCTAGGAGCCAGAAGCTGCCTTTAAAACACTCCCGAGCCCGTTGCCGCCGGCGCCTGCCGCCGCTTCTGCTCATAGATATCGCCGCGATAGATCCACACCTTCACGCCGATCACGCCATAAGTCGTGTTGGCCTCGGTGAACCCATAGTCGATGTCGGCGCGCAGCGTGTGCAGCGGTAAACGCCCCTGCAGATACCACTCCGAACGAGCGATTTCATTGCCGTTCAACCGGCCCGATACGCGAACCTTGATTCCCTTGCAGCCGAATCGCAGCGCCGAATCCACGCTCTTGCGCATCGCCCGGCGAAAGCTCACGCGCTTCTCGAGTTGCAGCGCGATGTTCTCGCTCACCAGTTGCGCGTCAAGCTCCGGCTTGTTCACTTCGATGATGTCAATGAACACATCGCGGTTGGTGCGCTTGCCGAGCTCCGTCTTGAGCTTCTCGATCTCGGCGCCCT
>CAZGUD010000078.1:1208-5389 GCA_964528915.1 uncultured Occallatibacter sp. | reverse complement strand
TGCCATCCCAATATACCGCCAGAACGCCACCGGGCTTCACCATGTCCGAATCCTCAGGCTCACCTTTGTACTGATCGTCGGTGAAGTTTTGCAGCGCCGCGACGTTCGAGGTGTGGCAAACCATGAGCGTCAGAGGCTGGTTGCCTTCGCCCAACACCGCCTTGAAGAATGCGAACTGGCGATCCTCGAATGCGTCCAGGCTCTCTCCGTCCGGTATGGCAATGTTGCGTGTCTGCACGAAAAGTTTCAGCGCTGGCTGATTGTCCTTCTTCGACCGTCCTGAGAACACGCCCAGCCGCCAGGGTAAAAGGCCGCGATGCTGGTAAACCTCCAGCTTGTGCGGTTTGGCTGCGATGTCTGCCGTAACGAACGCCCTCAGCAACGGAGAGCACAGAATCCGCTTGATTGGAAACGACTTCAAAAATTCCGCTGCGTCCTGCGCCTGGTCGAGTCCTGCCTTCGCCAACGGAACGTCCAGCCATGAACGATAGCGCGTGTCGCCTAAATTCAAATCTGTAGCGCCATGCCGCAGGATGAGCGCCACTAGCTTTTCGCTCACAGAATTCCCCATTCGAATAGGCGTTCCCGCATTTGCATAACTATAAAGTTCTGGCGACAGAACCAGCGACGGCATCGGATTGAGCAAGAGAGAATTGTCACAAGCGCCTCCCTTTTACTTTGCGCTCAACTTCGCTGACCGGCGTATAAATCCGCTCCGTCTGCTCGATCTCATGCGGCGCATTCAACTCCTGCTGGCTGGTCTGTATGCCCGCCTGAAGCATCAGCAGTTGCGCCTGCTGTTCTGGACTCAGCTTGCCAGTCAGGTTGACCTTCGCCGGAGGTGCTTGCGCCTTCTGGAACTTCTGCGCCATCTCCGAGTGGCCTTGATAGTAGAGCGAGACGTTCATCCACTTCTTTGCAGCCTTTGGGTCGCGCGGAGCCAGCCGTCTTAGAGCGCGTCCATCTGCTTCCTGCATCCACGCAAACACTGTGGCCTTGATGGTTGCGTGGTCTTCATCGTCGGACTGGCTGACGGGCACGTAGGGCAAAAACTGCGGCGTCTGCTGGAGTTGCTGAGTGAGTTGGGCAATTTGCTGTTCCATCTGCTCGCCCGCCTGGATATGCTGTTCGTCGGGCGGCTGCTGCTGCGCGAGCAACGCAGCGGCCGCTATCTGCAATTTCTGATGTTCGTCGGTGAACTGCTGGAGTTGCGAACTCAATTCGGCATGAGCGGGATTCTCCAGCGGCTCGGTCGAGAGCAGCGTCTCGATGTCCTCCAGTGCACCGTCCTCCGCGTTGGCCTCGTCAATCGTGATTACGTCTTGGAGGTCGAGGCCGTTTATCATCTCCCTTGCGTTGGATGGCGTCCCAATCAGCCCTGCGATCTGCTGGTTGGTGTTTGCGAGGTTGATGAGTTCCATGATCTTAGCCTGCCGCTGGCTTCCGGACTCAGGAATCTGGCCGGAAGTCTCAGGCGAGCATTCAAAGTCGCCCTTGAGCAACGCGGGCCTTACAGTAATATCGCCTGCGCCGGGTACGGTATCCGACAACTCCTCATTGCCGTTTCGCGCACAGCATTTCGCCGCCTGTTCGGTCGCCTTCGCAATAACTCGATTGCCCTCATTCCAGACAGGCCCAAACCGCTCCAATGACTGTTGCAAGCGAATCTGCGTGGCGCCTACAGTGTTGTCCTGCCCCTCGCCGCCGCCGAACAAAGCAGGCGTAGCACCGTCGATAGACTGGATCAGCGGCCCCGCGTACCACTGAAACATCGTGTCCATGCCGGGAATTGGTGTCGGCTGCGGCGTAGACCCAACCACATCGGCCATCGACTGCCCTTCATCCAAGGCCACTTCCACAAATCGGCGAGGGTCTTGTTCCAGTTGGTTGATCGCCTCCGAGTCAAACGCCTTGCTCTCAAGCAATGTCGTGGCGATCGACCCTCGGATGTACTTGTCCCACAGGTCAGCCCAGATGTTGATGCGCTTCTGAATGGGCAGGTCGCCGGTCCCTAATGCCCTGCGGGATTGACCAAAGCCTCTGGTATACATCCCAAGCTCAAGGTGGTCGTCCATGGACTCAGACCACGCACAGCACAACTCCGTGCCAGCAAAGACGCCAAAGAACCCATCGGGGAAGTTCTGCAAAAGGAAATCCCTCTGCAAGTCTGTGATTGAGTCGTCGTAGAACATCCCGGGACGGAACCACGCATAGCCCATGGTCGTCTCGCGAATCCCCATTGTGCCGGTGATATACCGTCCCGCCAACCCGATTCGGGTGTTGATCCGTGCGATGCGCTCGAACTCCAACTCACCCGAGCCGCCCCAGGACGGCTTGATCTTCTTGCCCATCCACGGGTATGTCGCCCTCGCCACCGCGTAATCAATCTCATCGAAGCAAAGCGCATACGACCAGTCGCAGAGCTTGTCCTGCATCATCGGCCCTTTGGTTTCGAGCACGCCAAAGACTTTACTCAACTCCCGGCGCGTCGGCCCTTGACTGCCCTCACCCCATCGCTGATCTGCCCAAGTCGCAGTCCACACCAACGAGCGACAATCCGTCCAGCCAAGCAGGAAGAAGTCCCGCTGTAGATTCGGGTTGGCCTTTTCGTGGATGTATTTGTATTGGTTGCACTCATCCGCCGCCGCAACATCGGGGGGATTCTTCGACTTCCTCGGCGCGAACGTAACCTTGATCTTTCCGCGATTCAATGCCCCGGTTGCAATGTCGCCCTGCGCGGAGAATACGTTAGTCGCGTAGAGGTTTCTATCGTTGGCCTCGTTCAAAGAATTTCCGTTGGTGCTGGCCTGTTGTGCGCCGTAAATCTGCCAGTTCCCCGTGCCCCTCTCCGCCTCAAGATACTGGTGCTGGCGGTCGAAGTGGCGCATCTCCCACGTTTCCAGCACCTGATAGCGACGCGCCGCCTCATCTGCAATCGCGCACTTCTCGAACAAGCCCTTGAGCACTGCGATGATGGTCTGGTCGGTGAAGTCGGCTGGCTTCCAGACCTTCGCATCCGTAACAAGAGAGGGAGCCAGTTCCCCCGGCTGGTATTCCTCGGCGGCTGGCGGTGCGATGGATTCTGTAGTCTGGAGGTCTTCAGGCATTGCGTTCAACCCCCACGACTAAATAATCTTTGTCTATTGATTCAGGAAATGGATCGCGGAACATAAAAACATCTCCATGAATCCCCTCAACCGTGGCCCAAGCTACGAACTTGCGCTCGGCAGTGAGCAACATTACCTCTCCACCGACGCGAATTTCCGTCCCAATAATCACGCGCTACCCCAACGAAGGAATCTGCATCGGCGCGGCCTTGGTCGCCATCGCGCCGCCATCGGGCTGCTGATCGTCGCCACCACCCATCGCCTGCTCCACATCGTCAGCGGTGTAGCCCATGGATTTCAGGTCGTCAACGCACTTCATCGCCTGCGGGTTGTCGGTAATTGGCTGCGGGCTGGACTGCGAAGACGGATCTGCTGGTTGACTCTGATCCATCGGCGTGTTCGCCGTCATTCGGTAGTCGCTGCTCCCCTTCAATGCCATACGCTTCCTCCCGCAACCGTTTGAGTTCCCTATCCACCATAGCACGAACCTCTTTACTGGTTGACCGCAGCCCCATGATCCGAAGCCTGATCCTCGCTCCGCGTGTCAGGTCCAGCCTGAACTGCCTGTGTTCTTTCTGCATGGCGTCTCTCCGCTCGCGTAGCGTCCCAGCCCAGAGGCGTAGGACTTGAGATTGGCTTCTTCGCCTGAATCATACCACCCGCCGTGACGGGCTTGGGCTTCTCTAGCAGAACGTCAACCCTGCGGCGCTCCTGCGCCAGTTGCGCCTTGAGGTAGTCGATTTCATGTTCAAGGTGGGTGCGGTAAGGGAAGAGAGCGGCGGTGAGGTCAGCGATCTTCATATCGCCTCGCAACACACTTGGGGCAAAGACAGGTTGATGTTGCCATTTGCTTTTCGATAGGCAGTTTGGAATCAGGAACTGCCTCGCCTTTGAAGTTGTGCCCGCAAATATATCTCAATCTCGCCTCCAACTCGGCCGAACCACCGGCCTGCCCTGCTTCTTCTGCTGACTCCACACATGTTGCGCCGCAATCATCATACGCTGTGGAGGCGTTGCCGTCGCCATCTTTTCGCGGTAATCATCCTCAACCGTCTTGCGCTTCGGGCTTAGCAT
>CAZGUD010000078.1:0-1108 GCA_964528915.1 uncultured Occallatibacter sp. | reverse complement strand
AGCGCACCAGTGCGACCGTCCCCAATCCTGCGCCATCCAGTGATTCGCCCACGGCTTCCTCAGACTCTCAACCAAAGAAGGCGCAATCCTTACGGCCTCCAGATCGAAACTGTTGGCGAAGTATGCACCCTCGAGCGAGTCCCAATCGCCTTCCCAATCGGCCTTGCGGATCACTTCATCGTCGGTCGCCAGTTGCCGCGTATAGGGCCCTCGCGCCGCCGCGTATGCTTTCCTTTGCTCATCGGACCAGCCGTAATAGTCCTCGACCGTGTAGCCGTCCTCCTCAAGCGCCGCCCTCACCCATTCGACGTTGTCCCATGGGTTGACCTTTAGGAATTCATAGTCGCGCGGGTCTTCGTCTTTGTTGAACTCCAGCAAATGGAAGCGTTTGCGCAGGTCTTGAATCCCAGCACCGCGCATATTGAACAAAAGCAGCAGTTTCGCCGGTCGGCCGCCTTTGGATCGCGTGGCTTTCCTGATCTCGGCAATCTCCCGCCACGAGAACTGCTCCGCCTGGTCAATCACAATCAGGTCATAGTTGCCCGACCGGAACCTGCGGATAATGTCATCCATGTTCTCGGCATACGAAAAATCGAGCTGGCTCTTGCCTACCTTCAGGTTCGCAGGCATCGAGGTCTTGAGATTGTTTTCGAGCCAGCCGAAGTCCCTGCGGATCGGCTCGATATGGTACTTGAATACCTGATCGAAATTCCGCATGACCATGCAAGCCAGCAGAGGCCGCTCGTACATCAGCGTGATTGCAACGCGGTCGGCACCGGAAGACTTGGCCGCGCCCCGACCCCCACCAACGCCGATGATCGTAGCCGGGTGATCGGTCAGCAGCTCGTACATGCGGGTTTGCTTGGGTTGTAAAGAGATTTCAGGCATTCGTTTTCAGGGCGTGCAGCGCAAGCTTGAGGGTGGAGTGGAGCGCGCCGGCCGCTCCTCTCGATACAGCGCGAGCAGTTGGTCGTAGTCGGAGAACCTGACGTATTCGCCGTCAGGGTCAGGGTCAACTAATCCGGCGCGTTCATCGAAGTACAGCCGCTCTACCTTCTCAGGATCGAAGCTCATTGCTTGCCTTTCTGCTCTTTTCCGTACATCGCGC
>CAZGUD010000077.1:0-5708 GCA_964528915.1 uncultured Occallatibacter sp. | reverse complement strand
TTCGCTGTCATGTGCCAGCTCGTCCGGTGCCGTATGCCTCATATCCGGTTCTTGTTCATCGGCTCGCGTCTTTGCTCCACGCTTCCTTCAGACCCCACCTCGCGATGACGCCCTTGCGCTTCGCTATCACTTCTCCTCCATCAGGACGTGAAGGGGACTTACACCCCCAAGCTGTCAATCATGCACGGCGTACACAGAAAAGGCCATGGCGATTGCCATGGCCTTTCTATTTGAAGATTACGACTTCTAGACTTCTGACTCGTGCCCCTTGAGGTTGCGGTTGAGGACCTTGTCGACAACCTTCTCAACATCGGTGAGGAAGAAGCTGTTGGAGTGCTGAACAGCGACCTGAGTGCCGGTGTGTCCAAGGGCGGAAGCGATCTCGTTCCAGCGATAGATGGTTGAGTTGGCGGGCATGACGACCGGCTGGTTGGCGGGCTCGGGAGCGGCGCAGTAGGACGCCCAAACACCGAGCACAACCAAGATCGCACCTTCATAAACAAACTGAAGCGGCTCAGTAAGAGAGGCAAAGCGCGAGGCGATTGAGGCGTGAATAAAGTCGTTGGCTGCCATAAACCCAAATCCCATTGCCAGGCCAAAAGACATATCGCGCGGGGAAAGCCGCAACGCGTTCATACAGAGGCAAAGGAAACCGAGCAGGCAGAGCTCAAGAATACTGACCGAGCGCATGAGTCCATGGCCAACATCGGGCAGTATAAGGATTCCGCGGTGGGCGAAAGGTACGGTCGAGAAGGTGACGATGAGAGATACCAAGGCTGCCCAGCGGAAGATGACCACGCCGAACTTCATGAGTCCGGGCAGTGCAGTCAGCGCCGAACGGAATATTTCAATGCAAACGAAGAAGAGGATGATGGCGCTCGCAATGTAGGCGGCCCAGAATACCAGCGAGTAAGCCATGTACCAGCTAACTGAGTGAGTGAATTGATATCCAGAATAGAGGAGCAAAAGTACGGGGGTTGAAACTACCCGCAGCGCGAGATAGACACCCATGGCGCGAAAGCGAGTGTACAGCTTCTTCCGCCAGAAGAGGAAAGCTACAGTCGCGGTGAGCAGAAACTCAACCACACCCATCATCGACATTACTTGAGCTGAGGACATAGACACCCGTACGCAGATCCTAAGAGCCTTCTTAGGATAGCGCCAATTGGCGTAAGCCTCAACTTTAATTAACCGAAGCTGGTTGGCACTTTCGTGCCATTACCTTAGTGAGTTACCTAAACCAGGCTAGTTGCCGGGATTTGCAGGGCAGGTCGGCAGGCCCGGGATGCAAGCCGGGACCGGCATAGTCGCGGTTGCTGCCTGATGGCTATTGATAGCAGGGGTCTTGGGTGTAATGGCGGCAGCGGCGCCACCGGCGACGACGACAGACAGGGCGAGAATGCGAACGACGAGTTTCATAGTTAGTAACCTCTATCCAGATGAATTTCTGCTGGGATGATCTCCCATACACAATAGGAATCATATCCAAAAGGGCGTATCAAGTACAGAGTTTTCATCAAGATCAACAGTTTATAACGACTTTGATTACTGACGTCACATACCACTTAGGTAATCACTTTGAGTAACCACTTTGCGACCAAATACGGGCCGGTACCGAGCATCGCTTGCATGGTAAAATTGAGCATAGCGAGACCTTGAGAAAAGCCCACTAATTTCAAGCGTTTAATTCCCCGGGACCCACTCGGGTTCGATGCCCGAAAACGACGAAAAACTGGGCGAAGGACAGGTCGACAAAGAACAGGAATTATGGCGACTGAACCGATTGGCAGCATGCCCCCTCCCGACGATTCAAACTACACAGGCGACAGTATCCGCGTGCTGGAAGGACTGGAAGCGGTAAGGCTGCGCCCCGCCATGTACATTGGCTCGACGGGCGAATTGGGATTGCACCACCTGGTGTACGAGGTGGTGGACAACTCAGTTGACGAGGCCCTGGCGGGCTACGCCAAGAAAGTCGACGTCGTGATTCACGTCGACAACTCCATCACGGTGGTAGACGATGGACGCGGAATACCCGTGGACATGATGGACCTGCCCAACGGCGTTCGCATGTCGGCGGTTCAGGTGGTGCTGACCAAGCTGCATGCGGGAGGCAAGTTTGATGCGTCGACGTACAAGGTGTCGGGCGGGCTGCATGGTGTAGGCGTGAGTTGCGTGAACGCATTGAGCCAGGAGTTCAATGTGGAGATCTGGCGCGACGGCCACACTTATGAGATGGACTTCAGTTGCGGATTGCCGACCAGCGAGTTGCGCCAATCGGGAACCAGCAAGAAGCGCGGGACGAAAATTCACTTCCTGCCCGACAAGACAATTTTTGCGACGACCGAGTACAACTACGACACTCTGGCCCAGAGGCTGAGGGAGCTTGCGTTTTTGAATAAGGGGCTGGAGATCTCGCTCACCGATGAGCGGACGGCCGATTCGAAGACGGGCGAAGCCAAGCGGAGCGAGTTCCGTTACGCGGGCGGTATCTCAGAGTTTGTGAAGCATCTGAATCGCGGCAAGCAGGTTTTGCACGACAAGCCGATCATGATGGAAGCGTCGCGTTCCGGTGTCGAGATTGAGATCGCGCTGCAGTACAACGACAGCTACTCCGAGACGGTGTTCAGTTTTGCAAACAACATCAACACGGTGGATGGTGGATCGCATTTATCCGGTTTCAGAACATCGCTGACGCGGACGATTAATGCTATCGGCCAGTCGATGGGCTTGTTCAAGGACCTGAAGGAGTCGTTGAGCGGCGACGATGTGCGCGAGGGGCTGGTGGCGGTAGTAAGCGTAAAGCTGCCGCAGCCGCAGTTTGAAGGACAGACGAAGGGCAAGCTGAATTCCGACATTGCGGGAACGGTGCAGGCGTTTGTGAACGAGCGTCTGGGCGGCTACCTTGAACAGAATCCACCGGTGGCGCGGAAGATTATCAACAAGGCGATTGAAGCGGCACGCGCGCGCGAGGCGGCACGAAAGGCGCGCGACCTTACGCGGCGCAAAGGCGCGCTGGATGGTGGTGGATTGCCGGGAAAACTGGCGGACTGCTCCGAGCGTAACCCGGACCGCTGCGAGCTTTACCTGGTTGAGGGCGAGAGCGCAGGCGGGACGGCGAAGCAGGGCCGCGACCGGCGATTCCAGGCGATTCTGCCGTTGAAGGGCAAGATTCTGAACGTTGAGAAAGCCCGCTACGACAAGATGCTGGGACACGAAGAAATCCGCGCCATGATTACGGCGCTGGGCACGGGTATCGGCAAAGACGATTTCGACGCGACCAAGCTGCGCTACGGCAAAATCATCCTGATGACCGATGCCGATGTCGACGGGTCGCACATCCGGACTCTTCTGCTGACGTTCTTCTTCCGCCACATGACGGACTTGATCAAGCGGGACAACGTGTACATTGCGCAACCGCCGCTCTACAAGATCAAGAAGGGACGCTTTGAGCAGTACATCAAGGACGACCGGGAATTTGTGAAGGTGATGGTGAGCCGCGCATCGGAAGGCATGATAGTGCGGCACGGGGAGAACGCGAGCAAAATCGAAGGCGCGGACCTGACGAAATTCATGGGCACGCTGAATGAGTACCTGGGATTCGTAGAGAAGGTTGACAAGCGCATCCGCAACGAGCGATTGACTGAGCTGCTGGCGCGCGCCGAACTTACCCATCGCGCGGATTTCACCTCGAAGACGGAAAGTGATGTACCGGAGAAACTGGCCGCACTGCATGAGCAATTGACTGAGCTTGCCGACCAGTTCCAGATCAAGGTGAATACTCCGGTTGAAGATGAGGAACACCACACCTGGTCGATATGCTTTACGGACTCTCAGGGCGCGACGCGGTGCATCGACTGGACGCTGGCATCGAGTCCCGAGTTCAGGCAGATGATGTCGAAGCATTCGCAGATCAAGCAATTCCTTGAGCCGCCGTTTCTTGTGGAGTACGCAAAGGCATCAGCGGTAGAGGCCAGCGCCGACGAAGAAGAGGCGGATGCGGAGGGCGCGCCTTCACCGGCAAGCGTGGAGACGAAGGCGGCGGCAAAGCGCGGGTTGCGGATTCCGCGTGAACCGGTTGAGAAGCAGACCGCGCGCGACCTGTTTGCCTACATCGTGGAGCAGGGCAAAAAGGACTACCAGGTGCAGCGCTACAAGGGCCTGGGCGAAATGACCAGCACGCAGCTCTGGGAGACGACCATGGATCCCGATCGGCGCACGCTTTTGCGTGTAAAGCTTGAAGACATAGCGGAGACCGATGCAATCTTCACGACGCTGATGGGCGAAGACGTTGAGGCGCGGCGGAAATTCATCGAAGACAACGCGCTCGACGTGAAGAACCTGGACATCTAAGCCCGCATTTCTGCCTTTTGAACGTTTTACTCTCAGAATCAATCAGTGTTGATTGTTCTCCGAGGCGGGGATCTGCAGTAGCGGACCGAGCCGCTTCTTGAAGATTTCCGATTTGAATTTCTTGCCCATCGGTAAGAAAGTTCCGCATCAAGGGTGTCCAAAGAAACTGAAAGGCCGCGAGCCTTGCATCAGCTCGCGGCCTTTCAGTTTCAAATGGAAATCAACTTACTGCGGAGTCATCCTACGCCTACCTGCATCCATCACCGGCATGGTGTGGCGGGTGCGCGGCAGCGGCTGAGCCAGTTGCTTCTTGTTTGCCGCTTGCGCTTCCACTCGCATCCGCTCGGTGACGTCGACCAGGCGTTGCGTTTCAAACCCCCTGCGCTTGGCTACGATCTTGTAGTCGAAGGGAATGCTCGACGTTCCCCCACCCAATTCGTGTACCTCAAAGCTGTTGGCGGTCTTGTGGCTAACATACAGCCCCTTGCAGTCGCCGCCGGGGGTGAGGAAGACGTGAAACTCGACGCCAGTGTTGACGGTCTCGGCAAACGCCGTCTCTATTGTCACAGTGGCGCTGCCGTTGCTCAGTTGGCCGGAGCCGTAGTCCTCGATCCAGTTCTCGGCAGACTGCACCGCGTAGGTTTCCGTCTGGCGTGCGCCGTTTTGGGTCGAGACTACCGACTTCACCTGGCCGGTGCAGGAGAGGTTTCCGGTCTGGTTGATGCCGCAGGTGCCGCCCGGGCCTCCAGCGCGCATCACCGTTCCAATGCCCGCTGCCGCCGTACTGCCGGGGCCAAAGGAGGCGAGGCCGGTAGGTCCGCCGGAGTAGCTGTTGAGCACGAGGATGGTGGAGTAAGCAGAGCTGTCGTTGAAGAAGATTCCCGCGGAGAGGTTGTCGGCGGTGGCGATCAGGGCTGCTTCCTGGCCATTTGCGCCGTCGGCCCAGACGCCAGAGTCGAGGCCGTCGTCGGATGCGAGCAGGAAGTAGGAGTTGCTGAAGCCGCTGGAGTTGGCCAAAGCGCCGAGTACTCCGATGGATCCGGCAGTTTGCGTGCCGAAGCCTTCGATTCCGTCGCCATTACTGGAGGCACTCGCACTGAGCCCGACGCCGTATTGGCCGCCGTTGGAAGCGGAGATGGCAGTGGAGAAGGAGTCGCCACTGTTGGTCACGGCGAGCATTGATCCGGATTCGTTTGTGCCGGTGATGCTGCTCGCGCCCTCGATTATCTGCCCGGTGGTGAAGGTGTTGGAAGCCGTCAGCTGCGGGTAGATGCTGTTCAGTGTGGTCTCCAGCGCCGAGGTATTGAAGCCCAGCGCCACGGAGCCGGAAGTACCCGTTCCGGTGAGCGGGCTTG
>CAZGUD010000076.1:0-5713 GCA_964528915.1 uncultured Occallatibacter sp. | reverse complement strand
GGAAAGCCCATGCCGCAGCGTCCGTCGCGCCAGCGACTTAGTTCAAACGCCGCAGTGTCCGAGAATGCGGTATTTCCTAGGGCGTCGCCGATTCTTTCTTAGCTCTCTCATAGCATACGCGCGAATCTGAGAAGGCCAAAACCTAGTCAGAGACGGGCCTGTCAATGGCCCGGTTGACAAAGTGGCCAGAACCTTCAAATGAAGATCCTGGCTACTTTCCGTCTAGTTTTCCCAGGCTGCTGCGCAGAGGTGGACGACCGAAGCCATCCAGGATCGGCTGAGGCCGAGGGCGTTAGCGAGCAGGCAGACGTGCTCCCAGGTATCCCTCTATATCTTCCTCAGATCCTCGGCGATCAACGCGAACTCATCCAGTGCGGCCTGCAGATCCTCCACAATCTCCGCGGCGATTACGTCGGGGGCGGGGAGATTGGCGGCGTCCTCAAGGCTGTCGTCTTTCAGCCAGAAGATGTCGAGGCTGGCTTTGTCGCGCTTCACCAGGTCGTCGTAGTCGAAAGCGTGGAAACGCTCAGTCTCTTTGCGCTTGTGGCGATTGGCCGCGTGGTAGCAGGCGACGAAATCGTCCAGGTTCTCACGGCGCAAAGGATTCGTCTTCAACGTGAAGTGCTCGTTGGTGCGGAAGTCGTAGATCCACAGCTTCTTGGTCCACGGCTTCTCACTTGCAACGCGCCGATCAAAGAAGAGCACGTTCGCCTTCACTCCCTGCGCATAGAAGATGCCGGTGGGCAGTCGCAGCAGCGTGTGCACATCGCAATCGTGCAGCAGGCGCCGGCGAATCAACTCACCCGCCCCGCCCTCAAACAGCACATTGTCAGGCACTACCACCGCGGCGCGGCCATCGATCTTCAAAATCGAACGCACGTGCTGCACAAAGTTGAGCTGCTTGTTGCTGGTTGTCGCCCAGAAGTCGTCGCGCACAATCGTCAGAGTCTCGCGCTGCTCGTCGCCGTCCTCACCAATCACGGTGATGCTCGACTTTTTGCCAAACGGCGGATTGGTCAGCACCATGTTGTATTCAACCGAGCCTTTGCTGCTCAACGCGTCGCGGACAGCAACCGGTTCCTCGCCGCCGATGCCGTGCAGAAACAGGTTCATCGCACATAGCCGCGCGGCACCGTCTACGATTTCGACGCCAGACAACGCCTGCTCCTTGAGGAATCGCTTGTCCAAGATTCTGGAGACGCAACTCAGCAAGTGCATTCCTCAGCCACGGAGCCGGTTCGAGCCTGGAACCAAGGCTCGGAGGAGGTCCCGGGGATAAAGCCCGCCGCAACACACTCCAACCCGGGCGCCGCGCGGAAACGGCACCCGGCTCCACTTCGATTCCGTCAGCCATGCCGTTATACTGATCGACGTGTCTCAGACCCGTGACAAACGCCGCCGGAACGACCTTGACCTCTTTGTTCTTGCGTTGGTCTCTGACGGTGTCGCGACTCCCTACGAGTTGAAAATGGCCGCCGGGCTGTCGCCCGGTGCGTCGATCCCAGCACTGGCGCGACTCGTGGAGGCGGGCTTTGTCGACCAGGGCAAGCCTGGTCCCCGTCGCCGAGCGAACTACAGAATCACTGCGGCAGGCCGGCGCAATCTGAAACGCGGCTGGAAAGACCTTATCGAAGATGGACCGAGCGGCGACCTCGACGCGGACCTTCGCGTGGCGTTGCTGGCTCTCTGCGTTGGCGGCAATGGCAAGCTGGGAGCCGATTTCCTACGCCAATCAGCAAAGAAAAAGCTCAAGGCAATTACCTCGGCCGTGGAGCCGGACGACTCAGATTCCCTTTCGCCGCTCGCTCTCTGGTATCGGAGGTTGCGCTCAACCTCGGCCGATGCCCTAATAAAGGGTGAGTCCGCCGCTGCGCTCGAAATGGCCAAGGCATTGCCCCGCAGACTGTCGAGCGGAAAGAAGCGGGTCAGAGCCACACCCAAGCACTAGAACCGTGTGTAGCCTGTTCCAAAAAGCCTTGAATGGGTATTGGTCGATCCGTTGATAACACCGTGTGGGCTGCCAGTAATCAGCATCCTGCGGCCGGGGGCGCGCGCCGAACAGTCGTATTGGCTCTTCAGTGGGGCCAGGCCACTGGATCCCTCACGGGTCAAGGCTTATGCCGCAGCCTTCAATGCAGGCTTGGGCACAAGCGCCGGTCGGTCATACTGGCCAAGCTTGCGGGTGTGGCTTCCTAGCATACTCACCACCAGTTCCAGGATGTATTGGACTTCAGCATCCCGCTGGTGCTGGGATCCCAACTGGTAACGGTCTTCGAACTGCTTTACGATCCCGGCCGCAAACTCCTCAAGCGACATCTCTGCGGGTTTCGTCGCCACTTTTCTAGCCTGCTGCTTCTTCCGTAAGATGTGCCCTTGATGAGCTGTCGCGACGATCGTGACCGCTTCCTCGCGAGTCTCAGGTTCCGGCATTCGGAGCAGATCCTCGACAACACCGGCGTTCTTGGCCGCCGCGGGGTCAATGCTTTGTTCTGCCATGGCAGCGAGCGTGATGGAAGGCAGCTGGGAGGCCCGCTCATAATCCTCGATGATCCGATAGACGGTCCGCTCGTCGCACTCCAAGGCGCCTGCAATAATCTTCGAAGCTTCCATCCAGCCGTGGTCCGCCTTGAAGTGTTCTCTGTACGCCCTAAGCAGACGGCCAAAGTTCATTCGACTGATCTTGAATCCAGGCAGGGCTCCCACCACGGAATTCCGGGCCTGTGCCAATTCACGGCTAACCATCTTGATGTAAGTTTCCTCGACCCTCTTCAGGTCGCGTCCAAGATTTGACAAATTGTCAAATCCGCTCACTTCGATCTCTTTCATTGTTCTGCTTCGTCTTTCCCGGCGCGGAATCCAAATCCGCGCCGAATTGAAAAATGCTATTCTGCGCTCACGAATGGGATGTTTCTATCGTGGGCGCTTCACCAAGCCTGGAGAACTCTCTCGGGCTATCTTTAGTTCAGTCGAATTAACAGCTCAGTTGGTCCAGGTCCGTTCCGGCTCCTGCATCTTGGTTTCCGATTCCTTCATCACCTCTTCATAACGGACCATCGCAGTCTTCTTGTGCTCGGCGGTGGGGTGCACGTATTTCTGGACCAGACGAATCGAACTGTGCCCAAGGATCGCCGCAAGAGTTGCCAAATCGATCGGAGCCTGAGCGGCGCGAGTAGCGAAACTATGCCTCAAGTCGTAAAGAACCCAATCGATCTTGACGCCGGCCTCCGCCGCCTTCTCGACGAGACGATCATGAGCGGAGTTCAGCCTCCCAATTGGCTTTCCCTTTCGCCGCCTCGAAGGAAACAACCATTCGGACTCCCCGTCCATCCTGCGTGCGAGAATCAACCGCGTCTCAGACGTCATGTTCAGCGTCCGCCTGGCAGCAGCGGACTTCCCGCTTCGAATATGGAGTTCGCCGCGGTCCATGTCGAGGTCCGCTTTAGCCAAGGTTGTCACCTCCTCGGGTCTCATGCCCTGGTTCAGAATCACGCGTCCCACGTCGTAAAGGTCTCGCATCTTCGCCGCCCGCATGAAGTAGATCTTCTCTTCGGCTGCGGTCAGGATGTGCATGCGTACGGATTCAGCATCCGATGGAATCTCAACGCTGCGAATCGGGTTCTCCCGCGTCCAGTGCTGGCGAATCGCGTACGTAAAGAACGAACTCAGCGCGTGCAGATCGTGGCGAATCGTGATGTCACGAACTTCATGCTCACTAACGCGCCAGGTCTTGTAGGCTTCCACCTGGCTTTCGTCAATGAGACTGACCGGTGTCTTATCAAAGAATTCCATCGCGCTCGCAAGGCTGGTCTTGATGCGCTTGTAACTGTTCGGGTGTTCCCGGTAGTGCGCCTTGGCCCAATCGAGGAACTCATCTACGCCGTCACTGAACTCGCGAATCAGGACCCGCCGCGTCGGGCGACGGCCGTCCTCCAGGGCCCGCCGGTAGTCCACTTCCATGTCCTGCGCTTTTCTCTCGTTTCGTAACGTGGCGTCCAAACCGGTTGTTCCCGCGTACTCTCTTCCGTCCAGTTTGAAGCGGAAGTGCCACTTCCCTCCTCTTGCCCTCAAAGCCATTGCTTGTCCTCCGTATCTGTGACTCCGCCCACGAATCGATGAACTCGGCGGGGTACCAGACCTTGCGTCCCGTTTTAATGTATTGAGGCCCCGTCTTTTGTGTACGCCAATCGGCGAGGGTGGCGGTTGAGAGGCCGAAATTGCCCGCCACCTCTGCCGGAGACATCATTGTCTCCCGGGAGAATCTCATTGCTCAGAGCCTTCCCATAGCTCTGCTTGCGCCTTCGCGCATGCGGTCGTCGTTACTCCGGTCCGGCCCATTGGCCGGTTCCGGGTTGTGCATTCCAATTCGGAATGCCTTGTGCGTTATTGGTAAAAACTTCTGCATTGCCTGTTGACTCACACTCTCTCCTTAAAGTTGAACGTCATCCGTGATCGAATGAACCGCCAAATTGAAATGCGGTCCATCTGTTGGAAAGATCGCACTAGAGTCGTCCGTTGCCAAAATCGGTAAACTCACTGTTCGTGCCGGAACGTCGTGCGTGCCTTAATCCGTGCCTGGACCGAACCTTGTCCTCGGGCATGGCCGCGGAGCTACAATTCGGTCCATCTGTGGCCAAGGTCGCACGGAAGAGATCCCTATCCAAAGCTAAGAAACGGTCATTAAATGAGCCTCTGGCAGAAAATCTGCCGGGTTACTTTTCTTCTTTGCAATCTATCTCGATGAAATATAGCTGGTTATGGATTGGAAGTCGGGGCGTAGAATAGTTGCAAAAAAGCGAGTATTTAATGACCAGACAAGAACGATTAGTGAACGCGATGGCCCCGACCGGGGCTCTGTTTTTATTGCTCACACTCCTGGAACTCCGGCGCCAGGGTCTGACATATCTAGCTTTGTACGCACTCATGCGAACCATTCAGGTTGCAGAGCGACCCGATACAGGATATGGATTTGATGCGCTTCGCAACGAGACCGGGCTCGAAAGCTACGAGGTCAGTCGCGCCTGCGCCTTGTTGTGGACAAGCGAGCTCGTGCAGATTCGTCGTGCCGGCGAAGACGGAAGAAAGAAGATCCTGGTGCCGACAAAACGCGGACGCCAGATTCTCAATAGAATCCTCTCCACTGCTGCCGACCGTCTCTGGAGCGGGACACCCCACGCTGGCCGGATACGGCGAGTAAAGGAGACTGCTGAATTGCTGAGGAGAGCGAACGACACGCTATTGGGGTCACTTCAGCTCTCATTCTTCGATAAAGATCTCTTTGAGAAGAATTCCAAACGAAAAGGGGTTAAGACGGCTGAGACAAAGAGTCTCTTAAGCAAACGGCCAGGAGCAGCAAAGTCAAAAGCCAGTTCCGGCAAGCCCACGCAGCACTGGCGTGGCGTGAATCAGGTTGATGGTCCGAGTTAAGCGACCACATCTATATATAGAGAAAATGTGTGGCCACAGTCACCCGGTTGCCGCTTTCAGCTGGACCCTCACCATAGTTGTGAGATTTCCCTTGTAAATTCAATATTTTGGGCCTTCATTTTTGTCCGCTTTTTGTCCGCCCTTGAGCACAAAACAGCCCCATTTTTGCCATTTTTGCCCCAACGAGCCCGAAGACCCAATCTTGCTTCAAATGTAAGGAAGTAAGTGATTTAGAGGGGAAAGTTTGGAGGCGCGGGCCGGGATCGAACCGGCGCATAAAGGTTTTGCA
>CAZGUD010000075.1:0-5957 GCA_964528915.1 uncultured Occallatibacter sp. | reverse complement strand
GTTCCGCTCTACAACCTCTTCGGAATGCAGCTTCTCTTTGGGCTTGCTGCGTTCGTCCTGCAGCTCCCGTTTTCCATCCGCAAAGACATCGAGCGCATCAAGCGGCTGCGCTACGGCCGCAGGCTGAAAGGCCCCATCCTGATGAACGCAAAAGAGTTCACCAAAGCAGTGTCCGGCAATGGCATCGGTATTACGACCAACGATTCTAAGTTGCCGCTACGCATCCCGCGCGATGCCGAAAATAAGCATTTCTTGATCGTCGGCGACACGGGTTCCGGCAAGTCGAGCATCATTCGCCAGATGCTCTACCAGGTGGATGCGCGCGGCGACAGCGCCATCGTCTACGACCCGGCTTGTGAGTTCGTGAAGCAGTTCTACGATCCACACCGCGGCGACATTGTTCTCAATCCGCTCGACGCGCGGATGCCGTACTGGAACCCGTCGAAGGAACTGCGCCGCAAGGCTGAGGCCAAAGCTCTTGCCGTCTCGCTCTACCAGCCGGAGGGCGTTACCAACCGGTTCTTTGTGGAGGCGCCGCAGAAGATATTCGCTCATCTGCTCAGTTATCTACCGACGCCGGAGGACTTGATTCAGTGGATGTCCGATCCTGCGGAGATCGACCGCCGTGTCAAGGGAACGGAGTATTGGATGCTCATTGACCCGAAAGCTCCGCAACAGCGAACCGGCGTCCTGGGCTCCCTCAATATGAGCGCGGACAGCTTTCGTTTATTGCCCAAAGAGAACGAAACCACTTCGGTTTGGACGGCCACCAAGTGGGCCGAGACACGGCGCGGTTGGATCTTTATCACCTCGCGCCCGACGATGCGCGAGGCGCTTCGTCCACTCATCAGCTTATGGATCGACACCCTGGTTCTGCGTCTCCTGAATGAGCCGATGCCGGACCAGAAACCTGTCTGGTTCGTCATCGACGAGTTGGCCAGCCTGCAAAGGCTGCCCCAGCTCCACACGGCCATTACCGAGAATCGTAAATCGCAGAACCCGGTCATTCTCGGCTTCCAGGGACGCAGCCAGATGGAAGCCCGCTACGGCGAGGACGCCGAGGCCATGCTCTCACAGCCGGCCACAAAAATATTCCTGCGCACGACTGAACCGCGCGCAGCGAAGTGGGTGAGCGAGGCGATCGGCGAAGTTGAGATCGAGCGGCTGCGCGAGACGCATTACGACGGCACCCGTGCGGGGCGCAACTTTGCACTCGACCGCCAGACGGAGCCGCTTGTTTTGCCGTCAGAGGTCTCCGGCCTTGACGACCTGCGCGGCTTCTTGAAGTACGGCAATCACGTCGCGCGATTCACCTTCCCGTTCATCGCACTCGAAGAGAAAAGCCCCGGCTTCGATGAGCGCGAGATGGACGACCTGATCGTGCCGAGCAACCCACTCCCAGTCGAGCCGGAAGAGCTACAGGGCAATCTTCAGTTCCCGGAATATGAGGTTCAATCCACCGGACATCAGATGGAGTAGATTGCCATGCTGACCATCTCGAAGCCGCTTTCCGCAGGCCAGGCGCAGAGCTATCACGCAAAGGAGTTCACCGCCAGGGAGCAAAACTATTGGTCCCAGCGCGGGGTGATTCAAGGCGAATGGCAAGGCCGTCTCGCTCCGCAGTTCGGCCTTGCCGGAACCGTGTCCGCCGAGGACTTTGCCAAACTAAGCCAGGGACAACATCCGGCCACTGGCGAACAGGTTGTCCGCCAGCGCACCTCTTATGAGTACCAGGATGCCGATGGCAAGACCGTCAAGACAATGGAGCACCGCGCCGGTTGGGATGCGACCTTCTCCGCGCCCAAATCCGTCTCGCTGACCGCGCTCGTCGGCGGTGACGACAATGTGCGCATGGCCCACCGCGAGAGCGTGCGCGTTGCTCTGGAGCAGCTTGAAAACTACACGCAGGCTCGCATCGGCGGCAACCACGCACCGGAATCCACGGCGAAATTCATTGCCGCCAAATTCGAGCACGACACCGCCCGCCCGGTAGACGGCTACGTCGCGCCGCAGCTTCATACCCATGCCGTCGTCTTCAATATGACTGACCGCGACAACGGACAATTCCGTGCTCTTCAGGAACGGGGCCTGTTTCAGTCGCAGCAATTCACCACGGCCATCTACCAATCGGAACTGACCTACCGGCTTCGTCAGCTTGGCTACGAAATCACTGTAGGCCGCAGCGGAGCGCCGGAGATCAAGGGCTACACGCAGGATTATCTCGACGCATCCAGCCCGCGCAGCCAGCAGATTCGCTCCTACCTGGAACGAACGGGCCGCACGGGTTCCGAAGCCGCGGAGATCGCAGCGCACTCGACGCGCGACCGCAAGGAGGTTCATTCGCCAGCCGAGGTGATGGCCGCGCATCGCAAGCTCGCCGCCGACTTCGGACACCAGGCCGACGCTGTCGTGCGCGCCGCGCGGGAACGGCTCCAGCATCAGGAGAGACCCGTGAACACGGTTGATCGTGTCCGGGAATCGCTGACGTTTTCACGCGACAAGAACTTCGAGCGCGAGGCTGTTGTTGACGAGCGTGCGCTCATCCGCGACGGTCTACGCCGCGGGATGGGCGAGGTCACATACGCCCAGGTGCGCGGAAACCTCGATGCACGTCTCGCTACCGGAGAATTTCAGGTCGTCGAACGGCCGCAGAGCCAGCCAGCGCGTCAGTTCACCACTGCGAAGACCATCGAAGCGGAACACGAGATCGTCCGCCGCGTACGCGAGGGACAGAACCATGTTGAGCCCGTTTTATCCCGTCAACAATCCATCGCTGTTGCCGACCGTCATCCGCATCTCAACCGTGCGCAGCAAAGTGTGGTTGAGGATGTGCTGAGTTCGCCCGACCGCATCCAAGGCATTCAGGGCTTCGCCGGCACGGGCAAGACGACCACGCTTTCGGTCGTCCGCAATGCCGCCGAATCGCAGGGCTACGCGGTCGAAGGCTTCGCCCCGACCTCCCGCGCCGCGCGGCAGCTAGGCGAGGCGGGCATCGAGTCGGGAACCCTGCAAGGGTTCCTTGCCCGCTCGCCCAACCCTGCTGCGCAGGGGCAGCGGCACTTTTACTTTGTCGATGAGTCAAGCCTCGCCAGCACCAACCAGATGCGCGAGTTCCTCGCGCGTCTCGGCCCTCACGACCGCGCACTGCTGATTGGCGACACCCGCCAGCATCAGGGCGTCGAGGCAGGCCGTCCCTTCGAGCAGTTGCAGGAGGCCGGGATGCGCACCGCCAAACTGGACGAGATCGTGCGCCAGAAAGACCCAGCCCTCAAATCCGCCGTCGAACTGCTGGCCAAGGGTCAGGTTTCCGCTGCCCTCGAATCGCTCCAGCGACAAGGCCGCGTGAAGGAGATCCCCGGCACGGAAGATCGCATCCGCGCCATCGCAAAAAGCTACGTAGAGGCTCCCGACAAGACCCTGATCGTCTCGCCGGACAATGCCTCCCGCCGCGAGTTGAACGTCGCCGTCCGGCAGGAATTGAAGGCAAACGGAACCCTTGCACCTGAGGACCATACTTTCCGCGTTCTCGTTCAGCGCCAGGATATGACCGGCGCCGAACGCTCCTGGGCCAGCCACTACGAGATCAACGACGTGGTTCGCTATTCTCGCGGCAGCAAGGTCAACGGAATCGACGCCGGAACCTATGGAGCCGTGGCCGCGATCAATCCCGCCGCCAACCTGCTCACCATCGAGAAGTCTTCCGGCGAGCAAGCCACCTACGACCCGCGCCGCCTTACAGGCGTCAGCGTCTACCGCGAGATCGACCGTGAGTTCTCTGTCGGCGACCGCATCCAATTCACCGCCCCCGACAAGTCGCTCGGCGTTGCCAACCGCGACCTTGCTGCCATCGAGTCCATCGCGCCAGATGGCAACATCTCCGCCCGTCTGGACAACAACCGTCAGGTCGAATTCAACGCGGAGGTCCATCGCCACTTCGACCACGGCTACGCCGTGACCAGCCACAGCTCCCAGGGCCTTACAGCCGAGCGCGTCCTGGTCAACGCCGATACCGGCGTCCACCCAGACCTGCTCAACTCCCGCTTTGGCTACGTCTCCATCTCCCGCGCCAGCCACGAAGCAACTCTTTTTACCGACGACATGACCAAGCTCAGCCCGCAACTCAGCGCCGATGCCTCGAAAACGTCTGCACTGGAAATCAACCAAGCGCCATCCATCGGGCAAAGCATTGCGATTGAGCTCTGATTGGATGCGAACAGTAAGATAAGTGGATGGAACCAAATCGAGTTCCGGCCTGTTCGACCGCTCGACCACCCGTGAGATGAGGAAGGCGCCAAGATGCCAAAGAAGTCCAGGACTGTACTGCAATCGCCAGAAGGTGCCTTGATTCAGGTGTCTCAAGGTAGCCTTATGGATCGAGTTGTTTCGATCCTGGAACAGGCCCGCGCCAACGTAGCGCGCTCCGTAAACAGCAACATGGTGATCGCATATTGGCTGATCGGTCGGGAGATTGTCGAGGCGCTACAAAGCGGTGAAAATCGGGCCGAATATGGCCGAAACCTGTTGAACGACCTCTCCGAACAACTGGGAAGACGCTACGGGCAAGGCTTTTCCATCACCAATTTGCGCTACTTCCGTCTTTTTTATCAGGCATTTAGCGATCGGGAACCTGCAATTCATCACACGGTGTGTGATGAATTGGCGGTCCTTACCCAAAAGGCTGTTTTGTCTGACCTGAAGTCGGCGCTGGAGACCACCGACAAGCTGAAAGGCTTTTCCCCCAGCCTGAGTTGGTCGCATTATCGAGCCCTCAGCAAGGTCGAACAGCGGGCCGAGCGCCGGTTCTATGAAATCGAAGCCGAAAAACAGGGCTGGAGCCTGTCGGTTCTGGAGAGACAGATTCACAGCTTGCTCTTTGCCCGCCTGCTCAAAAGTCGCGATAAAGCCGGAGTGCTGGCTTTGGCCGAGCAAGGACAAACCGTTACTCAGCCCATTGACGTAATCAAGCAACCTTATGTTCTCGATTTCCTGGACCTCCCCGATCAGGCGCAGCTACACGAATCGGATCTGGAAACCGCGATCATCGAGAACTTGCAGCCGTTTCTCCTTGAACTGGGCAAGGGCTTTGCTTTCGTTGGACGCCAATACCGCATCTCCACTGAGTCAGAGAACTTCTTCATCGACCTGGTGTTTTACAATTTTCTGCTGAAATGTTTTGTGCTAATCGACCTCAAGATTGGCCGACTGGAGCATAAAGATGTGGGCCAGATGGATATGTACCTCCGCATGTTCGACGACCTTAAACGTGGGGAGGGCGACAATCCTACCGTGGGCCTGATTCTATGCGCAGAGAAAGATGAGGTCGTGGCTCGTTATTCCATTCTGCATGAGAGCCAACAGATATTTGCATCGAAATATATGTTATACCTGCCGACTGAAGAAGAGCTGCGCAAAGAGATTGCGCGGGAGCGTGACCAAATTCAAGCCAGACAATCGAGCAAGAAGACTGATCGCGAAACCGAGATATAACTCCTAGGTAGGGCCGAACTCCAAAACCCCAGCTTCAAGTGATCTCTTACTTCGCCTCTTTACCCGAATCTAACCTAACGAATTCCCTGTCTAACTTCAAGCTGTCTTACCTACGAATCTTTCTTGTAGGGAAGGATTGCTGCGCCCTTCCCTCGCTGCAACCGCCGATCTTGCCTGCGTTTTCCGCTCCCCATCCATGCGGAGCCTGTTCCTGCCCCGCAGCGCCCGGCCCTTACGTGCGTACGAGCGTACAGCAATACGAAAGTGAACCGAATTTCTTTCTTCGTCAAGTGCCCCGCTTCAGGCAACGGTCTGGCAGAGACGGGAAGAACCCGTCAAGGCTCTCCGCTGCGCTTCGATGAACGCGCTGGAGATCGCGCGGCCTTGACCGAACCTTCCCGCCTCCGCCCGTTGCAAGAGCCATGAAGCGGGAGCACTCAACGAAAAAAATTAGGTTTGGGTGCTCTTGC
>CAZGUD010000074.1:0-6261 GCA_964528915.1 uncultured Occallatibacter sp. | reverse complement strand
CGAAGATGTAAGTGAGCGCGATCCTTGCCTGCTTGTTGCGGGGCAGATCGACGCCTGCAATACGTGCCATTCGAATTCCTTTGCTTCTGGTTGTGTGCCCTCCGGCATAGCGCCGGTCCGCACGGGTTATCGGGATCGTTTCCAGAGGTTCATCGCAAGCCTTGATTCAAGCTAACTAGCCTCTTGAAGGTAGCCAATAGTAAGTAGCCAATAGGGAGTAGAAAAATCATGCCGGTTCGATCTGTCGGTTTTCTATTCCCTATTTCCTACTGCCTATTCCCTGACTTCACGGAGCGTCCCTACTTGCCAGGCCTTGCTTATCCCTGGCGCTGCTTGTGCTTTGCGTTCTCGCAGATCACACGCACCACACCGCGGCGCGTAATTACCTTGCACTTCACGCAAATCTTTTTTACTGATGCCCGAACCTTCATTGCCTTGTACTGCTCTTTCTGCGCTTCAAAAACCGGCGCGGAATCCATATTTCAGCCAGTAGCTTCAAGCTGCTAACTTCTTCGTGCATGAACCGAATCAGCCGACTCCAGGCGAACGAGCTGGAGGCTGGAGGCTAGAAGCTTGCAGCTTATTTGTACCTGTACACAATCCGTCCGCGATTCAGATCGTATGGGCTCAGCTCCACCGCTACGCGGTCGCCGGGCAGAATGCGAATGAAGTTCTTGCGCATTCTTCCCGACACATGGGCCAGCACCTCGTGATTATTCTCGAGTTTTACCTTGAACATAGCGTTGGGCAGCGTTTCCTGCACCGTCGCCATTACCTCAATCGCGTCTTCCTTCGACAAACTGCATCCAGTTCCGCCGGCTCATTTGCATTCCGGCTGTTGCGCCAGGCTATTACCCGGCAAAGATCAAGTTCTCTTTCCAACTTCCAGCTACTTCCTAGTCGCGCCCTAACGAAAGCGGCCAACTAAGTACGAAAAACTGAACGTTGAGAGCTGACAGCTAATAGCTGTCATATCTACTCCGTCAAAATTCTCGCTCCGGTCGCCGTTACTGCAACCGTGTGCTCAAAATGAGCACTCATGCTACCGTCGCTCGCCACTGCGGTCCAGCCGTCTTCGAGCACTTTCACATCCGGACGGCCCGCATTCACCATCGGCTCAATGGCAATCACCATCCCCACCTTGAGCTTCATGCCGCGGCCCGCTTCACCAAAGTTAGGCACCTGCGGATCCTCATGCATGTTCGACCCGATGCCGTGGCCCACAAAATCCCGAACCACCGAGAACCCCTGGCCCTCTACCACTCCCTGCACCGCCGCACCCACATCGCCCAGCGTCGCGCCAGGACGAACCGCGGCGATTCCAGCTTTCAGCGACTCTTCGGTCACCTTCAAAAGTCTCTGCGCCTCAGGCGCAATGGAACCCACCGGCACGGTAATTGCGGCATCGCCATAGTAGCCGTCGATCACCACGCCAAAATCAACGGAAACAATATCACCATCTTTCAGCATCCGCTTCGGCGAGGGAATCCCATGCACCACCTCGCTGTTGACAGAGGTGCACAGCACGCAGGGATACCCATGGTATCCCTTGAAGGCCGCCTTCACGCCCAGTTCCTTGAGCCGCGCTTCGGCGGCTTTCTCAAGGTCGAAGGTCGTGGCGCCGGGCTTCACTTTGCTCCGCACCAGTTCCAGCACCTCGCGAACCACCTGGCCCGCGCGACGCATCTTCTCGATCTCATGGGACGACTTGATAACGACAGCCAATGCAAAACCAGTTGTCAGTGGTCAGTGATGAGTGGTCAATTCGATCATGCTCGAACTACCAGTCTGGCCTGCCACTCACCTTTCTTTTTCGCCGTTGTCGCTCCAGAGTCTTGCGCCAATTGCTCCCTGCATTCCAGCAAGATTCAACTGACCACTGTTCACTGACAACTGCTGTTAACGCGCAAACCCGCCGCGTCGATCACGCCTGCTTGCGCAATCGCTCCACGGCAGCAACAATTCCGGCTGCGATCTCAGCGATCGGCCGGTCTCCATCAACTTCAGCGAATCTTCCCTGCTCCCGGTAATGCTCCACAACAGGCGCGGTGAGGGCTGAGTAAGCGCGCATGCGCTCCTTGAAAACCTCTTCCGTGTCATCGGCTCGCTGGGTAAGCGCCGCACGCTCTAAGTCACAAGCCCCGTCCTCTTTAGGAGGGTTGACGTAGATGTTGTAGATGCTCTGACAGACAGGGCAAATCCTGCGCCCAGTAATACGGCGCAATAACTGATTATAGTTCACTTGGATGCTTACGGCAATCACGGGAAGCGACCCCGCTTGCTGGGCGATCCGGCCGTCGATCCAGTTGGCCTGTCCCAGCGTCCGCGGAAAACCGTCGAGGATGTAGCCGCCAACCGTGTCCGGCTCCTGCATCCTGACCGCGACCATCTCGTTCACCAGGGTGTCGGGCACCAGTTCGCCCCGTCCCATGATCTCCTTGGCCGTCCGACCCAGCGGCGTGCCCTGGGCCACATTCGCACGCAACAAGTCACCCGTTGAAATCTGCGGGATTCCCCACAGTTTAATCAACTCCTTGGCCTGGGTTCCCTTCCCCACACCGGGCGGGCCCATCAAAAGGATTGGGCCGGGAACGATCTTACGATCCATTACCCGGCCCTCCTCGCTTACTGATTCAGAAGACGTTAAAACTGAAGACAAAGACATTACCAGGTTTTCCTTCCGCGAATGCGACCGGAGCGCGGGGAAAAGCCGTCATAGTGACGCATGACTAGCTGCGATTCGATCTGGTTGATCGTATCCATGGCCACACCCACGACAATCAGAAGTGAAGTGCCGCCAAAGTAGAAGTTGACCCCCATACCATGAATCGCCCAGTTAGGCAGGTTCTCAAATGCCTTGCCAATGAGCCATATCTTGTCGAAACGGATGCCCGAAATGAGGAAGGTGGGCACCATTTGCACCAGAATCAGGTAAAGCGCGCCGACCAGCGTAATGCGGGTCAGTATGTCGTTAATGAAGTCCGAGGTGCGCTTGCCGGGCCGGATTCCGGGAATGAACGAGCCCGATTTGCGGAAGTTATCGGCAATGTCATCAGGACGCATCACGATTGATACATAGAAGTAAGCAAAAAAGATAATGCCCAGGATGTTGAGCAATTCGTACCATGGGTATCCGGGCGTTAGCGCCGTCAAGATCGGCTGCAGCAGGCGATTGTTCTGGACCCAGGTCATTTGGCCGAAGAGCATCGGAGCCGAAAGAATAGAGCTGGCGAAAATGATCGGCATGACGCCGCCCGAATTCACCTTCAGGGGCAGGTGGCTCGACTGGCCGCCCATCATGCGACGTCCGATAATGCGCCGTGCGCTCTGGATCGGGATGCGCCGCTCGCTGCGCTCAACAAATACGATGAACGCCACAACCGCTGCCATGCCCGCTACCAGGAACAGAACCACGAGAAAGCTCATCGAGCCCCAGGCGTCGGTCTGGACCTTTTGAATCAGGTCGCCCACGCCCCGTGGCAGGCCGGCCACAATGCCGGCGAAGATCAACAGGCTCATGCCGTTGCCGATGCCGCGGTCAGTGATCTGTTCGCCCAGCCACATGATGAACGCCGTTCCCGTGGTAAGGGTCAATACCGTCATCAGCAGAAAGCCCGCGCCGGGGTGAATCACGAGGCCGCCCTTGGTGAGCATGAAGGCTATGCCGATGGACTGCAGCGCGCCCAGGACCACGGTCATATAGCGGGTCCACTGCGTTATTTTGCGTCGGCCCAGTTCGCCTTCTTTTTGGATGCGCGCCAGCGGCTCGTACACCACGGTCAACAATTGAAAAATGATGGACGCGGTGATGTAAGGCATGATGCCCAGGGCAAAGATGGTCATGCGGCGCAGGTTTCCGCCGCCGAAGAGGTCCATCAGACCCAGCGCCGACCCGCTCTGCGAGTTGAACAGAGCCTCAAGCTGGTGGTAGTTCACGCCAGGCGTGGGGATAAATGCGCCCAGACGATACACAGCCAGAATGCCAAGGGTGAAGAGCACCCGCTTGCGCAGGTCGGGAATCCGGAAGATATTGAGGAACTTCTCAAGCATGTTGTGTGATCCGTCGCGGGCAAAATCAACCCGCCTGTGTGCTACATCATCTTACGGCAATTCCCATTGTGCGTTCAGGCTATCGGACCCGGAGGCAGTGGGCATATGAGTTGCATCACATAAGTTCAGCTTTCAGCTCTCAGCCTTCAGCTCTCCGTCCCGCCGTGCCTGATGAAGAACCTTGCCAGGCCAAGTTGAGGCTAAAGGCTGAAAGCTGAGCGCTCGTACTTACGCCGCCGGGGCCTCGCCGCCAGCCACTACGGCCTTGCCGCCGGCCTTGGCAATCTTTTCAGCCGCCGACTTTGAAAATCTGTGCGCGTGGATGGTGATGGCCCTGGTCAGATCGCCCGCACCCAGGACTTTGATCAGAGCCTTACGGCTCGAAGCCAGACCCAGTTTCTTGTAGTCATCCAGGCCAATCTCATTTACATCGAGATCTGCGATGCGTTCCAGGTTTACCACCGTGTACTCGGTCCTGAAAATATTGGTAAAGCCTCGCTTCGGCAGGCGGCGATGCAGCGGCATCTGGCCGCCTTCAAAACCGCGCATCAGGCTCGAACCCGAACGCGAACCCTGGCCCTTGTGGCCGCGGGTCGAAGTCTTGCCCATGCCGGATCCCATGCCCCGGCCCACGCGCTTGCGCCCGGTATTAGCCTTACGGGGCGCGCGCAAATTCGAAAGATTCTTTGCCATGTTTTCCTCGCTATAGCGCCGGGAGGGTTGATCCCTGCCGACTCGCGTTACAAATTCAGCTTCTAGCTGCTTGCGAAGCCTACTCCTCTACGATCCTCACCAAATGCGGAACGGCCTTCACCATCCCACGCACGGAATCGTTATCTACGCGCTCCACGATCTGGTTGAGGCGCGTAAAGCCCAGACCCTTGATCACCAGCTTGTGCTTGGTCGGCGTGGCGATAGCCGAGCGGTAGTACTGAATGCGAATAAACTTGATTTTGTCTGGCGCCTTGGTCTTAGTTTTGGCTTTGGTTTTGGTCTTGGTTTCCACCATGGCTTACATCTCCTCCACGGTCTTGCCGCGCATAGTGGCCACTTCGCCACGGTCGCGCAGCTGCACCAGCGCATCGAAAGTCGCCTTGATCACGTTGTGCGGGTTGGGCGAGCCCAGGCTCTTAGTGAGCACGTTCTGCACACCTACCGAGGTCATCACCGCGCGCACCGCGCCGCCGGCAATCACGCCCGTGCCTTCAGGCGCCGGCTTCAGCAGCACCTGGCCTGAGCCGAAGCGGCCCAGCACCTGGTGCGGAATCGTGGTCTGGGTCAGATTGACCTTCACCAGATTCTTCTTGGCGCTCTCGATTCCCTTGCGAATGGCCTGGGGAACCTCCTTCGCCTTGCCCGATCCATAGCCCACCACGCCCGAACCGGCGTCGCCAACAACCACCAGCGCCGCGAACGACATGTTCTTGCCGCCCTTCACCACCTTGGTCACGCGGTTGATCGCCACCACCTGATCCTTAAGGTTGTACTGGTTGGCATCGAGTTTCTTCTTCAATATCGTCATTGCTTTCCTTCTGAGCTTCTAGCTTCTAGCTCCTAGCCTTTAGCCCATTTCGCCCGGGTAAGGCAATTAACTTAGCACAGCAAGCTAGCAGCTAGAAGCTAGCAGCTAGCGGCTGCTTCTTAGAACTCCAACCCCGCCTCGCGCGCCGCATCGGCGAGGGCCTTGATGCGGCCGTGATAGAGAAAACCGCCGCGGTCGAAAACCACCTGCTTGATGCCCTTGGCCACGGCCTTCTCGGCTACAGCCTTGCCAATCTCTTTTGCCGCCGCCACGTTGCCGCCGGTCTTCAACTTGATTGACGAGGCCGATACCAGCGTCTCGCCCTTCTGGTCGTCGATCACCTGCGCGTAGATGTGGTTCAGCGAGCGATAAACATTCAGCCGCGGACGCTCCGACGTGCCCGAAAGCTTCTCGCGGATGCGTGTATGAATGCGCTGGCGAATTTCGTTTCTCTTGATCATCTTGTCTCTCTCACCTATCGGCGGAACCGCCCCGCGATTCCGTTCGGATGTAAAGCAGCTATTAGCTGCTAGCTCTTAGCCCCTTCCAGTTAGAACCCAGCTCATCGATCTTCCACGACAGAGCTAAAAGCTAATGGCTAAGAGCTAAAAGCTGTCTTACTTGGCTCCCGTCTTGCCGGCCTTCTTCTTCAGCTTCTCGTTCGAGTAGCGCACGCCCTTGTTCTTGTA
>CAZGUD010000073.1:0-6950 GCA_964528915.1 uncultured Occallatibacter sp. | reverse complement strand
AGCCCCCAGCAGGCCAAGGCTCTGTGGAACATACTTGGCCAGAACCTCGCCCAATACGAACAGGCCTTCGGCGAACTCAACCTGGAGCCGCAAAACCAGAATTTTCCGCGCGGACCAATTAACTAGCCTCTAGCTCCTAGCCTCTAGCTGCTAGCCGAAGCAGTGGCGCCGCCCGGGTATGTGACATGAGCCAGGAGCTTGCGAGTTTACCCCATAAGTGCCCGGTGCCACGAACCGGCTAGAAGCTAGAAGCTAGAGGCTAGTAGCTAGAAGCTGCAGTTCAGGAGCATGCCGCTTGCGTTTGAAACGGATCTTCAATCCATGGCCCAATGCACCACTGCCGCTGTGGATGGTCTTTCCCGTGATCTTCGCGGCTCTCTATGCCAGCCACTTCGCGCTTCTGCGCGTGCCTTATTACTGGGACGAGGCCGGCTACTACATTCCCGCTGCCTGGGACTTTTTTCGGACCGGCACACTGATCCCCACCACCACGCTCACTAACGCGCACCCGCCGCTTCCCAGCATCTATCTCGCCCTGTGGTGGAAGCTTTCAGGCTTTTATCCCGAGGTCACGCGCGAAGCCGTGCTGATGGTTGCCGCGCTCGGTCTGCTCGGCGTCTGGCGCCTGGCAATGCGCGTAGTGGGCGTGGCCTCAGTTGCCTTCTGGACCACGCTTCTTACCGGCCTCTACCCCATCTGGTTTGCGCAAAGCTCCCTGGCACATGCCGATATCTTTGCCGCGGCCTGTTCCATCTGGGGCATGGTCTGCGCGCTGCCCGCGCATGGCCGCAATCCCCGGGCCGCCGCGCTCTGGTTTTCCGCTGCGGCGCTATGCAAAGAGACGTCCATCGCCATTCCGCTCACGCTCGCGGCCGTGTGCCTCGTGGAGAGCTATCTGGCCCGCAGCCAGGCCCGCAAATTACTCTGGCGAGAGGCTGCGTGGCTCTCCGCATGCCTTCTTCCGCTCGCCGGCTGGTACGCCTACCACTACGCGAAGACCGGCTTCCTCTTTGGCAATCCTGAGTTTCTTCGATACAACGCTGAAACCACGCTTGCCCCCATCCGCGTTCTTGCTGCCTTCAGCCATCGCATTCTGCACCTCACCGCGCACATGAACCTCTTTGTGCCGGTCGGGATTGCATTGGCCTCTCTGCTGCTTGCTCCGCGGACCGATTCAAGCGGCAAAGACCGCGCGGCCATCGAACGTGCCGTCCATCTCCGCATCATGCTTGTGCTGCTGTCGAACGCTATTCTCTTCAGCGTGCTGGGCGGAGCGCTGCTCACCCGCTATCTGCTGCCAATGTATCCGCTGGTGCTGTTGCTTGCGGTTACCGCTCTTTACCGGCGCGTTCCTCTATGGCAGGCTCTCGCCGTATTATCGGCAAGCGCCTTCGTCGCTGGACTCTTCGTCAATCCTCCTTACGGATTCTCGCCTGAGGACAATCTGAGCTATGCGCGCATTGTCAAAATGCACCTGGCCGGCATCGCGCAGCTTGAGCGCCGCTATCCCGGCGCAACCGTGCTTTCGGCGTGGCCCATGACCGACGAACTCACCCATCCCGAACTCGGCTATGTGAAGCAGCCCTGGGATATCTGCACCATTGATGACTTTACCTCGACACAGATCGGCGTTGCCGCTGCCGAGCCCGAAAAATATTCGGCTGCGCTGGTCTTCTCAACCAAGTACGATCCGCCTTCCGCCTTCTTCACTCTCGGATCGAAGAGCCGCGCTCTCGACGAACAGTACTTCGGCCTGCATCACGACCTGCGGCCTGAGGTGATCGCGTTGCGGTTGGGGGGGACGCTTGTGTGGAAGGCCGCGGACCACGGCATGTGGATCGCGCTGATTCGCTTCAACCGGCAGGTTGAGGCGCGGGTTGATCGTCCTGAGAACGTTGACCGGCTCCAAGATCTGTATTCGCCCGCCCCATCGCGGTTCGCGCGTTAGGACTTCCTGCGCAGAAACTCAAAGATCCCGTAGCCGATCACCGCCGAACAGAGCCCGATGGCAAAGTTGGTGGGGGTCATAATATCGCCGAGGGCGTAGGCCAGCGTTTTGCCCTTGCCGGCGGAGCGCACAAACTCGCCCATCAATAGATTCGAATAGAAGAGGAAGATAATGAACGCGACTTCGACTGCCGCTCGCCAGAGCGGTTGGACTCTCCGGCGACGAACGGGATCTTGCGCCATGAATCGATCATAATGGCGAAGTGGTTTCTCGCGAAGCTGAATCGTGCGAGGCAATCCCGGCTGCAACTGCTACCGCTGGCCCTGAGCTCAAACGCCTATAATCAGCCTTGTGCTCCAACGTCACGTAACCCGGTTCAAGGGCCTTCCCAGGCGCCTGTCTCGCGCGGCTCTGGTCGTTATTCCCGCTCTCTTATCAAGCACTTGCCTTAATGCCCAGCTCACAGCAGACCCGGTAAAAACGCTTTCAAATCACGGCCGCATCCTGCTGGTTCTACCCTTTGACAACCGCACCGGCCAGCCGAGCCTGGAATGGATTCGCGAGGCTGCCGCCGATCTGCTTAGCAGCCGATTTGCCTCGGCGGGCTTTGCCCCCATGACCCGCGCCGATCGCGTATATGCCCTTGACCACCTGGGCCTTCCCCAGGGTTTCCAGCCCTCGCGCGCCAGTTCTCTCAAGCTGGCGCAGACGCTGGACGCCGACTACATCGTCGTGGGTAACTACCGCATGAGCGGCGGTTCAATCGAGGCCGAGGCGCAGCTTGTGGACGTGCCTCATCTGCGCATGAGCGGGGCCGTGGGCTCTTACGGCGCCATGAGCAACATGATCGCGGTCTTCGATTCGCTGGCCTGGAAACTGACTCGCGAGCTCGATCCCAGCTTCAGCGTGGCCGAGGAAACCTTTGTGGCTGCTGGGGAAGGCCTGCGCATCGACGCCTACGAGCAGTACATTCGCGGCATCACTGAGCCGGATCAGGCCGAACGCCTCCGCCACCTCGAGCAGTCGGTCAAGCTCAGTCCGGGCTTCAATCCGGCGTGGATGGCTTTGGGCCGCGAGCAATACCAGGGCCTGCATTACGAAGAAGCCGCGCAGGCATTCGCCAAAGTCGATCCCGGCAGCCCGGACGCGCTTGAGGCCGGTTTCTATCGAGGGCTTTCGCTGCTGTTTTCAGGCAACTACCCGGAAGGTGAAAAGGCCTTTGCCGCGGTGGCCCGCGTGCTTCCATTGGCTGAGGTAGTGAATAACGAAGCAGTCGCCATCAGTCGGCAGGGCCGCGACGGAACCGCCCTCTTTGTGCAGGCGGCGTCGTCCGATCCAAACGCCGCCGATTATCATTTCAACCTGGCGGTGAGCCTCAAGCGCCGGGGGCACACCAACACAGCGTTGAACGAGCTGGCCCTATGCCTCAAACTGCGGCCCGGCGATAGTGAGGCCCAGTCGCTTGAACAGGCGTGGAAGAGCCCGGCTGGGGCGCAGGCTGCTGCGGGCGGCACTGAAGCCGCGGCGCCCGACCCGCTGGAGCGCATCGTCCGCACCTTCGACGCGAGTGCCTTTCGCCAGGCCGCGGTCATGCTCGACCAGGTTGACGCTACGCATCTCGCCGCGCTCACCACGCACGAACAGGCGCTGAAGATCTGCGAGCAGGCGGGCGGCTATCTCCATCGCGGACTTCTGCTTGAAGCCGAACGGCTTTACCAGTCGGCGGTTTCTTTAGACGGTAACGCGCCAGAAGCTCACGTGGGCCTGGCCGAAGTCAGGGAACGCGTGGGCGATAACGATGCCGCACGCAAAGAGGCGAAAACTGCGCTGGAACTGGCGCCCTCGGCAGATGCGTATCTGGTTCTGGGACGCATTGACTTTGAAGAGAACCACTTGGCAGACGCCAGGAGCGAAGCCGGAAACGCGCTCAAGCTGAGCCCCGCCAGCCCCGCTGCCCAGGAGCTGATGCGGCAGGTTGAGACGCGCGACGGCATCGCTAAGTAAGCCGGGCAATCGAGTGGGCAGCGCATTCGCTTGGCGGCCGCGTTTCCTGCAACTGTCAAGGAACTTCCCCCGGGTGTATGCTTGGCTCGCACGTTTACCACGTTCGGGAAAGGCGCAGGTCATGAATCGGCACGGTGACTCAATTCGAATCGGTTTTGCGGCGGTCGCGGCGTTGATTGCGGTTCTTCCGCTGGCAAGCGTTGCCCGTCCCGCGCAAGCGCAGCAGCCCGTGGTGGATAAGTTCGTGCTCAGCGACACCATTCAACCAGTGAGCGCCGACGAACTGAAACGCGCCATTCAACGCGCCAACTCCGATGGCGCCAGCGCCATCCTGATTCAGATGGATACACCCGGCGGCATGGTCGAATCCATGCGTGCCATGGTGGGCAACATCCTCGCCTCGCATGTTCCCGTGATCGTGTATGTGGGTCCTTCGGGGGCACGCGCGGGTTCTGCCGGCTTCTTCATTCTGGAGTCAGCCGACATCGCGGCCATGGCTCCGGGAACCGAAGCCGGCGCCGCGCACGTGGTGTTTGAGATGGGCAAGCCCGACGACACCGAGGCGCAAAAGGTTGAGAACGACGCCGAGGCCTTTTTGCGCTCCTACGTTACGCAGCGCAATCGCAACACCGAGGCTGCCACGGCGGCACTGCAATCGTCGCATTCCTACACCGCCCAGGAGGCGCTGGACCAGCACCTGATCGATGTTGTTTCGAACCAGGAATCGCAACTGCTTCAGACCCTTGACGGCCGCGTGGTAACGCGCTTCGACGGCAGCAAGGTTACACTGCACACCGCCGGGGCGCGCATCGAACTCGTCAGGCCCACTCTGCGCGACGGCCTGCTTGGCTGGCTCGTCAATCCCAACATTGCCCTGCTGCTGCTTTTTGGCGGCGCGCTGCTCATCTATCTCGAATTCAATACTCCCGGAACCATCGTTCCCGGCGCGCTGGGAACACTCATGGTGCTGCTGGCCATCTTTGCGCTCGACCTGCTGCCCATCCGGTATACGGCGGTGCTGCTGCTGGTGGCCGCGCTGGTGCTCATGCTGCTTGAGGCCAAATTTGGCGGGCACGGAGCGCTGGCGATCGCCGGGATTGTCTGCCTCACCTTCGGCATGTTGACGCTGGTGGCCGCGCCGGTGCCCGAATTAGGTGTCAGTCCCCTCGTCGCAATCGCAGTCAGCGCGGCCTTCGGCGTTATCACGGTGTTGCTTGTTCGCATAGCCGTCCGCGCGCGAAAGCGCAAAGCGCGCCTCGGCGCCGATGCCCTCATCGGTTCGCGAGCCACGGCCATCGAGCCGCTTTCCCCGGTTGGCCACATTCTTGTGGAGGGAGAGATATGGCAGGCCGTGTCCAGCCAGCCTCAGCCCGCCGGCGCCCCACTCATGGTTGTGGGTAAAGACCACATGGTGCTTCGGGTTGAGCCGCTGAACGTGAACCAGCCCGCGGCCACCGCGGTTTAGAGAGGCCCCGAACCTGCCGGCGAATCGACCCTCACATGGCGAGGCACAAAGCTCATTTGTAAAGTACTTTATTGAGCTGCGGCGTGGACGATCGTCTGGTCTTCTCGAAAATGTCGCTCCGGGCCGAATTGCGCGCATCGAAGAAAGCATGCGCGCATTCAAGTTGGAGCAGCCCCTTTCTTAAACCTGGAGGATTCATGAAGAAGCCGGTCAAGATCGGTCTGGCTGCCGCCATCGCACTGCCAATACTCGCAGCAGGGCTCATTCGCCTCTTCGTGCACGCCAACACTTTTCGTCCTATGATCGAGAGCCGGCTTAGCGCAGCCCTTTCCCGCAAGGTCACCCTCGGCGATCTTAGCCTCTCCGTCATGACCGGAAGCCTGGTGGCGAACGATCTCGCCATAGCCGAAGACCCAAAGTTCGGCCAGGCTCCATTCTTCACGGCTCAACGATTGCGCATTGGCGTTCAGATGAAGCCGCTGATCTTCAACCGTCAGTTGATTGTGCGGAGTTTTGAGGTCGATGCTCCCCAAATCAATCTTATTCGCGCCGAGGATGGCACTTGGAACTTCTCCACACTGCGCCACGGCGCCGGCTCTCAGAACACCGCTCAACCGGCCGCCGTACCCGATCTCGCCGTCGGCCTCATCACCATCAAAAACGGCACTGCAACGCTGGAAACGCTGCCCGTCGAGCGGAATCCCCAGGTTTACGACCATCTCGACGTCAAGTTGGAGCGCTTCTCCCTGGCCAATTTCTTTCCCTTCACGGTTAGCGCCTCGCTTCCCGGCGACGGCAATGTTAAAGTCGCTGGAATCGTCGGGCCTGTCAATCCGCAAGACGCCGCCGCCACCATCTTCGACGCCCAGCTCACCATCAGGCACCTGGACCCCGTGGTCGCCGGGTACATTGATCCCGAGGCCGGAATCTCCATGATCGCTGGCCTTGATGCCCATATCGTTTCAGACGGCATCAATGTCACCAGCGACGGCAAAGTCCACGCCGAGCACCTCATCCTGCTCAAAGGCGGCAGCGCTGCCCCGCATCCCATCGATGTCGACTATCAGGTTGTCCACTCCCTCAAAGGCAACAGCGGCCAGGTTTCCGATCTTGCCCTTCAGACCGGTGCTGTTGCCATTCACATCAAAGGCGCCTATCAACTCTCTGCAAACCTGCCCGTCTTCGATCTCAAGCTGCTGGCTCAAAGTGTCCCCATCGACGATCTGCAGGCGCTTATGCCCGCCGTCGGTGTAAGGCTGCCCAACGGCGCTGTACTCAAGGGCGGAACGCTGTCGGCCAACTTCGACATCAAGGGCTCGGCAAAAGACAACGTCATCGCCGGCTCCTACGAGATCAAAAATACGCAGTTGGTAGGGTACGACCTCGGCTCAAAGATCGTTGGCATTGCCGCACTGGGCGGCATCAAGACCGGCGATACCACGGCCATCGACATCTCCAGCGCCGACATGCGCATAACTAAATCAGGCAGCGAGAGCACGAATATCTATTCGGTACTTCCTGCCCTTGGCGAGT
>CAZGUD010000072.1:0-8912 GCA_964528915.1 uncultured Occallatibacter sp. | reverse complement strand
CGCATTCGCCAGCGCAATCCCCGCATTGGCCGCAACCCCAAAACCGGCGAGCGCGTCGAAGTTCCCGCCAAGAAGGTCCCGTACTTCAAACCGTCAAAGGAACTCCGCGATCTTGTGAACCCAGGTGAGGCGTCAAGCGGAGCCTAGGGCGATCTGGCTGGAGCAACACCGGCCCCCTCAGGCTGCGGAAAAATCCTTCGGGACACGGCCTTCCGTGGCTGCGGGAAGACTCTTCGGGACACGGCCTCGTATTAGGGCACGACTGGTAGGTCAGGGCTTCAGCCCTGACTGCCGATAACGCCATTAAAAGCTGTGGGAGGTTAGTGGCTGCGGAAAAACACGTTCGGGCACAGGCAATGGAGGCCTTGTAATAAAGGCACGGCTTTACAGGCTGCTGAAAAACTCGCCGGGATGAGGTCTTGCATCAGGGCGCGAGTTTACTCGCGCCGATTAAGCTGCCAAATTGAGTGTGGGTTTTAGTGTCTGCGTGAGAACTGGTCACGGCACACTTTCGTTCGGCACATCGGAGGGAGCAGCAGCCTTCGGGCTGCTGAATAAAGAGCAAAATATTGAGGCGGCTTTAGCCGCGGGTCCTTCCGGGCAATCTTTCTGGCCTCGGACTGAGTTCTCACTCACACACTTTAGCCACTGCCCGATTTGCTACCGCGAAAATGCTTCGTTCAATGAGATTTTCCGCGACCTCTCCTGACCGGCTGTGCGGAGGGTCCGCCGACCCTCCGGCGAACTCGCCAACCCACTGATTCCCGCACCGGGAATACGGGAATACGGGGACAAGATACCTATTCCCCAGAAGAACGATAGAGAAAGATAACAGGCGAACTTAGTCCCTCGTTCCCTTGTTCCCAGTTCCCTTGATCCCTTGTACCCTTATTCCCTGCTTCATCCCCACCACAGCCATCATGCGTCCCGTCCGCCCGCGCGAACCACGGTGCGAGTAGAACATCTCTGGGTGGCATTGAGTACATCCACCAACCACCGCAATCGACTCCGCCCTCAGCCCCGCGGCCAGCAACTGCCTCCGGTTGGCTTCGATCAAGTCCACATGCAGGCTGGGGCCGATGGGCGAGTGCCCAGGCGCTCGCTGGGTCAAAAACAGCATGGGGTATTTTTGCCGCACCACATCGGCGTCGTAAACCTCGCGAAAGAGTTCGCGCGCATAACTGAATTGAGACTCGAACTCCGAAAGCACTTCTTCGCCGACAGCGTAACAGCACACGCCGTTCCCCGGTCCGATGGCCGCCACCATGTCCTCGGGTTTTGATCCAAACTCGAGCCGCATCCTCCCCACCCCGATTTCGGCAATGCGCTTTACCGTTCCCCGCCAGCCGGCGTGAAACGCCCCCACCGCGCGCCGTTTGCGGTCGGCCACAATCACCGGAATACAGTCGGCCGTCTGCACGGCAAGTAGAATTCCCGGCTCGTTTGTGATTTGCCCATCAGCCCGCCGCGGACGCTCACGCCCGGCATCGGCAGCGCTCGCAAGCACCACCAGGTTTGAATGGAACTGCTTCATCGCGATCAGCGGCGTAGCCTTATCGCCCGAAACCGCCTCGGCCAGCAGGCGCCGGTTGGCGGCCGCGGCTTCACGAGAGTCTTCGGCCGTAAATCCCAGGTTGAGTTCTCCCGGCGCATCGTCTGCACAATAGGCGCGGCTCATTCCACCGATCCGGGTACTGAACCCGCTCCACAGCCAGGAAGAATTCCAGCCCGGCACCGGCAGCCATGCAACTCCATTGGCGGCGATTCGTGGCGCCGGCGCGGACCCCACAAGCTCTTCCTGTCTGGCGCGATCGAATCGGGACGCACGAACCGCGGAGACCGCTGTTCCCCGCCGGTTCCTCTTCAGCCCGCCAATATCAAACATGGCGTCGATGCCGGCAACCGTCTGCTTGTTCGGGGCTGCTCGCAATCCAGCGTCTATTCGTCCAGGCGCGCCAGCGCGCGAAGAACCAAGCGGACCAGGGCGTTTTAAACCGGAAGTTTTGATGCCACGGCGGGAAGACATGCTGAACTTAATTTTAGTTTGATCTAACAGGACTGCGCCGCTGAAGAAACTCAGCTCAAAAGAGCAAATGGGCCTACCTTCCGGTAGGCCCGCTCGAGAGGCAATTTAGGGAGGGAATCCAGGGGGGATATTGGGAAGAGGTCCACAAATGGACCCTCAAAAAGGAGTTAGAACCTTTACTTGGTAGGACATCTTGGGGAAGCCTCTGCTAATTACTTATTAGGATGCAAACTTGAAGAAAGGGTTGCAACTTAAATTAACTGCTATCAAAAACTTTTTTGAGGCCTTTAAGCGATTTAGTGTCCCATTTTGGTCCTCGCCTGTGGAAAACTTTCCCGGATCAGGTCCAAACACCTCAAATGCCGGCATCGCCATGGCAAAAGCGGTAGAAACCAGGCCCGTTACCGACTTCCCCAGTTGACTTTACCCCAGCCTAGGGCAGCTCTCTCACCCAGATATTCCTGAAGCTGAGGGGCTCGCTCTTGTCGCCGTGGGCCTGCAGCTTGATGGGCGCACGGTCGTATTTCTTGTAGAACGGCTGCCCAATATACAGCGTTTGCCCCTTCAGCTCGAAGTGATCCTGCACCAGCACGCCGTTGAAAAACGCGGTGACAAATGCCGGCGTCTTCAGCGAACCGTCGTCGTTGAAGGTCGGCGCGGTCCAAACTACGTCGTAGCTCTGCCACTCGCCCGGCTTCCGCGCCGGATTCACCAGCGGCGGGCTCTGCTTGTAGATGCTCCCTCCCTGGCCGTTCACGTAGGTCGGGTTGTTATACGCGTCCAGCACCTGCAACTCGTATCCATCGTCGCCGGGTCCTGTCGAAGCGAGAAAAACTCCGCTGTTGCCCCGCCCCTGCCCGCTCCCCGTAATATTCTCGGGAATCCGGAACTCGACATGCAGTTGGTAGTTTTTGAACCTGCGCTTTGTCTCGATGTTGCCCACACCGGCTGCCTTTGACACGGTCAGAATGCCGTCGTGCACCACCCATTGCGCAGGCGTGTGGTCCTGGGCTGAAACCCACTCGTCCTCATTCTTGCCATCGAACAGAATGATCGCGTCCGAAGGCGGTTCAGAATCCCTTGCCCCCGGTGTTACAACGGCCGGCACCGGCTGCCACACCTCCGTATCTTGAGGCCGAGGCTTGGCCTCCTGGGCCGTCAGTGGAATTGCAATTGCAACAAGTGAAATAGTGGCAAATAAAGATGTGGTCCGCCGCAAACTCATAACCCAATTCCTTCCCGCTCAAATTTACAGGCTCTCCCCAGCTATTGGCTATTGGCTACTCCCTAGTCCCTATTCCCTAGTGCCTAGTCCCTAGTCCCTGTATTGTCACTTCCTCGACTTCGGCACCCGCCCCAGTCGTGGATCGCGGCGCAACAGCAGATCGCACACGCGCATTGCCTCGGTCTCAAAGTCAGGCCCATCGCTTGGAATCAGAAGCCAATGGCCGATCGCACCGCCTAGCAGTTCGATCTTACGAAGCGACGGAAATTCGCGGCGCAGCGTTCGATCCGCCGGATCTGTGCCCTCAGAAAGAACCAGCCACACTCCATTGTCCCGCGGAGATTTCACATGGTCGCGAAGCATGCAGACTATGCGGTCGCCAATGTAGACGGAAAATCCCGAAAACATGCGCCTCACTTCGGGATTCAAAGGCGCAAGCGCCTCCACAATGAATGGGAACGGAGGTTTCGATTTCGCTTTTGCCGGGCGCGTCATCACCTGCTCAGAAAGAGACAATAGCAGATCAGGCTGAATCTGCTATTGTCCGTCGCTCAAGCACCTCAAAGCTAACCATCCGATGGGTTCAATTCACCGTGAGCGTCAGCGTTGTTCCGCTGGTAATGATTCCAGTGGCCGCATCGGTCCCGGTCACGGTAACGGAATAGGTTCCCGCAGTTGTTCCCGAGTTGCCGCCCCCGCCGCCGCCACCTCCGCCACCGCCCCCGCCCCCGCCGCCACACCCCATTGCGCCAAACGAGACGGCCAGAATCACAGCGCCCACCACGCGCATCCATTTGCGGCGCTTCGAGGGAATGCCAAAGAAAAGAACCAATGCCAGAACAGTCGTCAGCGGGCCAAAGCGGAGATACGTGGGTCCGGGTACAAGAGCGCCGCTGGTCGCGGCCGTGGTTGAGATAGTGAGAACACTCGTAACCGCCGTCGCACTGGTAACGCTGGGCGCTTTGGGAGAAAGTGAGCAGGACGGCGTGTCATTTACATTCTGCATGCCGGTGGTCACCGCGCAAGTCAGATTCACGATTCCGGTAAAGCCATTCGCAGGAGTGATGCTTATCGTCGACGTGTTTCCCGAAGTCGCTCCCGGGCTCACCGTGATATTGCCGCTGTTGCTGGCCGCGAAGGTCGGCGCCGCACCCACTACCACGTCCGCCGACGTGTCGATGCCCCACTGGGAAACGGGATCCAGGGCGGTGACGGTCATTAGATAGAATCCCATCTGAGTTTGTGAATTGATGCTGACGTTGACAGTGGTGGGGCTGCCGGGAGATAGCTGGACAGATGTAGGCACAGCGCACGTGGGCAACAGTTCACCGATGTCAGAGAACGTTGAATCAATGTTGCAGTACAGTTGGACCGTTCCGCTGAATCCATTCACCGGCGTTATGGTAACCGTGGCCGCGTTTGGATTCGTGACTCCCGAGGCAATGTTCACTAAGCCGCCGCTGGTAAGCGAGTACAACGGAGAAGCAGTTACCATGAGCGGGACCGAATCGGTTGTCGTAATCGTGGAGGTTGAGGCTGAGGTTGCAGTAACAGTTACGGAATAGGCGCCGGTTGTGGTACCGGAAGCGGTGTTTACCTGCACCTGCGCAATCACTGGCGAAGTGCCGCCCAAGGTAACGGAAGCCGGCACTGAACACGTGGGCGTACTCTGCGGATTAGAGATCGCTGTGGTCACGGCACAGGCAAGATTCACCTGCCCGGTAAAGCCTCCGGAGGGAACGACAGTCACGTTCGAAATGTTTCCGGTTGCAACACCTGCAGAAACGGTGAGTGGCCCGTTGTTCATCACCGCAATTCCCGGAGCAGCGGCGCTGCCGACCGTGATGGTTACCGTTTCTACGAGATCGACACCGTCACCCGTGTTGTCAGTGCCATTGATGTTCACCGTATAAGTGCCGGCAGGGGCGCTTCCCGAAACAACCAGAAGAGTGTCCACCGCGCTTGACGGAGGGACATTTGTTTCGGGAATCCAGCAGCTCAACGGGTTGGAGCTCGGCCCGACCCAGCAGCCCCAGTTAATCCAGCCTGTATAGCCGCCTGACGGCGTCAGCGTAATCGTTGATACGGAAGAAGTCGTCGTTCCCGCGCTGAGTGTTATGTTGCTGGGCGCTTTGAGGGTGACCCCGCCCCCTGCGGAAATCACGTCGATGGGATATGTCCCGCTGGATGCGGCATAATTTGAATCTCCGGAATATGTAACCGTGAGCGTGTTCACCCCAGGTTGAAGCTGGCTCGCCTGGATTCCGAAACTGCCGAAGGTGTCCCAGGAGTACGCTCCCGGCTGGCCTGTTTCCGCCGAACTCAGTTGGGTCGTCGTAGCCAGAACCGTGTTGTTCAGCAGCAGTGATGCCGAACCGGTGGGGGGCACGCCTGCGACATAGTTCGAGTAAATGTCAAAACTGATACCGGCTGACTGGGTCGAGTTTATCGTACTGGCCGTTGATTGAACGTCCATCGTTGTTGGTGCCGGGACGATCGTGAACGCGACTGGCTGACTTGTGCTGGAATTGAAGCTGGGATCGCCCGAATAGCTTGCCACCATCTGGTAAGAACCGCCGATCAGGATTGGTATGCTGCCCGTTATCGCGGGCCACGATGCCTGATCGCCACTCGTCACCGTCGCCGACCCCAGCGCACTTGCGCCATTATTGAAAGTCACTGTCCCGGTCGCCACTCCCTGCGTATTCGAGCCCTCCGCAGTTCCGGTTATCTGGGCATCGGCAATCACGTAAGACCCAAACGGAATACTTGTGGACGTTATCTGATTGCCGGTGAGCGGATCGTAGGCATTCACCACCAGCGTGGTGGTGCTCGCCTCAGGCGTAATGGTCACGTTGATAGGCGGAGTGGAAGTGCTGGACGCATTGGCGGTGTCGCCGCCGTACCTGGCCCACACCGTGTAGGTGCCACCCGGCAATCCGTTGTAGCTGGCCGAGCCGGCGCCAGCGCTGAGCGGAATGGCAACCTGCCCGTTGTTCTGGATGCCGCCGCTGGTTTCGTCGGCATTGTCGACAATCCCGGCAACGCCGCTTGCCGTTGTTGGAGACACGTCGACATCGAACGTGACCGACTGACCGTGAACGCCCGTATAGGCTGCAGTCGAGCCGTTGATTTTCAGGCTGGTGCTTGTCGATGCCAGCGAGACATCGCTCCAGTTGCTCACCATCTCTGCGGCATTCACGCTGCCAAGTCCCGAGGCAAGATCGTAGCCCGTGCCTGCGTTGTAGCCGGTCAGGAATTGATTCGACCCGCAGTTCGGAGTGTCCACCATGCACACAACCGAGTTATCGCCGACGGTAACGTCGTGAAAAACGGTGGAGTACTTTGACTGGGCAAGTTGGTAGAGAACATTGTCGGCCTGGCCCAGGCGATAGTTGTCGGCCGCGGAACCGTGAGCCTGCGCAACCAGTGCCAGCATGCCCGCAAACGCCGGCGCAGATGCTGACGTGCCTCCAACGCCGCCAAAATAAGTATTGCTGGTGAACTGGCCGCCGGTGGTCAAACATTCGGTGTACACCTGTTCGATATTGCCGTCCGTCACATTGTCTGAACAGATGACCCAGGTGGCTCGATATAAGCCATTCCCGGCCAGCAATGAGACGTCGGGCAGATCCCGGGCTCCATCGTTCGGCGTCAGAGAGCTCTGAAACGCCGGCTTGGCATACACCGAGCTCACTCCACCGCTTCCGGCCACAATGTTGGTCTCGCCATTGCTGTTCTCAAGCGGTTCGTTGTTCGAGTAGGTTGTGTTGGTACTGGTCGAATCGTTCCAGGGATTCTCGGGAATGTATTTGAGGGCAGTTCCGTAATACGGCGGGACGCCCGCGCTGGTGCTGGTTACATAAGTTGCGAATGAGGAATCAAGCGTATCGAAATCTGTGCCCCCGACAGCGATGGAGTATGGCGTAGATGCAAACCCGCTGACGGCCAAGCCGAATATGGCTTCTGGCTCTATATCGAAGTCATCGCAGCCGGCAGAGCCGTTGTCGCCGGCTGAAACTGTCACTGTGATACCTTGCGCCGCCGCCTGCTCCATCGCGCCAAGCAGTTCTTGATTGCCCGCCGTGCCGAGACCGGCTTCGCAACCGCCGAAGCTGATGCTCAGAATGCTGACCGTATTGTCGTCGAGTGCGCGAAAGATTGCGTTGAAGAGACCGGAGGAAATGTCGGAATCGGCTGATGTATAAAAGTAGATTTTGGCCTTGGGCGCAATCCCGCCCGAGACCTCGGTATCGAGCAGAGCCTCGACCCCGGCGCCGGTGAGTCCCGGGTCATCGCCGTCAACCACCACCGTGGGCAGATTTACCGAACCTGCTGCTTCTCCCAGGAATGCCATGCGATAGTTGGCCACGTCTGTTGTGCTCAGATCTGATACCCCTGCGATCCCGATCGAGACACCCGTGCCGTCATACGTCGTGCCCGTGTAATTCGGATTCAGGTTCTTGTTCGGAGTGTTGTAGATCACGGCCGCGTCTGCCGGGTCCACAAAAATATACTGGGTGTTACCACTGGTCAGGGTGAGTTCCGGGACAATCCGCCCGGACGATGGGTCAAACCGGCCCCCGGGACCGCGCACCAGCATCGGTTTCGGTCGAAAGTCGTTGAGCGGACCCACTCCCCCGATCACGGGCGCCAAGGCAGCCGGAATCTGCGGGTCTCCGGCATTGGCGAAGTGGGTTTCCCCATTCACCACATAAGTGTGGATAGCGGTATGAAACGCGGCCCGCACCTGGTCGAACGTGCCCGAAAACTCGATGACTTGATGCGATTGAGGCACCTTGTCAATTTTGAAGCCGTGCGATTGCAGCCAGCTCTTCACGCGGACAATGTCAAAGTCAGAGATTCCATACTCGGCTCCGAACTCTGTCGGCGTCAGCCATTTGTGGTAAGCGGGAGAAGCCGGGTTCTGCAAATCGCTGAGATATTGCGTAAGAGAGCGCTCTTGCGCGGCGCTGCGCTCAAGTACCAGCCTGATCCGGCCGGTGGGCATCGAGCCGGGCGCGACGCCTCGGTCAAATTGCGGTCGAGCCAGCGGGTGGACATTGCCCTTGAGCGCAACCAATTGGCTTTCGTCGATGGGGCCGGCTACTCGGTTCGGAACTGCCGTCAGTCCAGTTTGAGCAGAGGCAAGCGGCGCGCAAACACACAAGACACACAAGAAAAATGCAAGGATCAGTCGTTTCATGGAGGGTTTGCCCTCAGGACACTAAGAATTGATTGAACACCGGACATGCTACGCCATAACCGCGGCTTCATCAACCCGCGCCAGCCCTCGCTCCGGTCCACGCAAACCCGCTCACCCGGGCCGGCCACCGGCCTCGCCAGCCCGCGTCCTTTTGAACGCCGCTAATGCTATTAGCTAGCCACTTCTCTCAATCCCTTTTGCAGGATCTCCACTCCTGCCCCAGATCCCTGTTCCCCGCCCCTTAGTCCCTTATTCCCTCGCTGCTTCGCGCCCTTGTTCCCTCGTTCCCTGTCTCTGGGTCACATCCCTGAGCCATCCTTTCAAACCAAGGCATCTCTCCTAAATATCCAACGTGTGAACGTGTGGGTGCCCCATCCTCGCCGCGTCTTTGTTTTTGCGGCTAGTGTACTGTCTCTGAGATAAATTGAATAACAGTTGTAGTCCGCTTCATCGGA
>CAZGUD010000071.1:0-9513 GCA_964528915.1 uncultured Occallatibacter sp. | reverse complement strand
GGCTGGTGCCGATGGCGATGGCCAGCGCGTCAACGCCGGTGCGCTCGGCAAACTCCACCGCCTGGTCGGGATCGGTGATGTGCTCGAGGCCCGAGCCGCCCGCGCCGTGGCCGTCTTCAACGCCGCCGAGCACGCCGATCTCGCCCTCAACCGTTACGCCGCGCTCGTGGGCATACTCCACCACCTTGCGCGTTACTTCAACGTTCTCTTCAAAAGTTGAAGGGGTCTTGCCGTCTTCCTTCAGCGACCCGTCCATCATCACGCTGGTGTAACCGAGAGCGATGGCGCTGCGACAGGTCTCAAAGCTGTTGCCGTGATCCTGGTGCATGGCAATCGGAATGTCGGGGTTCAGTTCGGCCGCAGCCTGGATCAGTCTGAACAGGTAAAGGTCCTCGGCAAAGGCGCGCGCCCCGCGGCTGGCCTGCACAATGACCGGAGACTTGGTTTGCTTGGCGGCCATCATGATGGCCTGAATCTGTTCCATATCGTTGACGTTGAACGCACCTACGCCATATCCGCCCTTGGCAGCCTCATCGAGGAGCTGCCGCATTGATACCAGAGGCATAAAAATTCTCCTTTGTGTTGGCTCCGTCCGCCTTCACGACAGAGCATGCAATCAACTCATCGGCGTCGTGGCTCGAAAGTTGAAAGCAAGCCCAGCAAAGCCGCCCCGGTTGCGGGAGCCGCAATCATCCCTATGGTAGCAGAGGTTGACAAGCACGTTTTGCGGCAAGGAATACAGAAAGGCAGGGAACAGGGATCAGGGGCAAGCCAATAGCCAGTAACCAGTAGCCAATAGCCAGTAACTGAATTCGGGGTGCTGGAGGCTTGCGTTCAGGAGCTACCTGCTATTGGCTAACGTCTATTGGCTACTGGCTAATTACTATTGGCTTGCTTCCAGCATCTTCTTCACCAGCACCAGTTGCCCCACGTGGTAAGCGTTGTGGTCGGCGATCAGCAACGCCTCGCGCAAAATCGTCTGTCCATCCCCATGGGGAATGCGAGCGTAGAGATCCGTTGCGGGGTCTGAGATGAGCGCACAAAACGTCTTCAGGTCCTTGCGAAAGGCGCGTACGCTTTTGTCCCAGGCCTTTTCATCTGGCGGAGCGGGCGTTTCCGGCCAGTAGCCCTCGGGCCATGCAAGATGTTTGTAATTCGGGTTGTGCGAGAAATCCAGAATGTCTTCCTGTGCGATGCGCAGGTGCTCGAGCAATTCCCAGGGCGAGTGGTCCGCGCCTTTGGGCCGCTTGCCGCGCAGAGCGGCGGGAAAGTTCTTAACTGCGCCGTCGAAGCTCATGTGCGCCTGTTCGGCGGTGAGCAGTTTCAAGAGGTGTTCGCGCAACGAGCCGTCGCGATCGGCTTGAGTCATCTTCTTGGGCATTCGGGATTCTCCATGAGCAGCGTATGGTTTCGGTCTGCTCCCTCGACTGATTCTCCGACATGGTGAAAGGATGCCAATTAAGTTCGCCGCCAGCATACGAGTTGTGCTTTATTTTCTCAGCCTTCAGGCTTTACCCTTCCACTAACTTCACTTTCGCCTGCCGGAGATGCTTCCCCTATGCGCAACGTACAATCTCGATCCGTATTTGTTGCATTTCTACTTTCCGCCGTAGTCTTCTCGCCCGCATTCCGCGCCGCCGCGCAGGACAAGCCTCAGTATCCGAATTACCCCAGCGAGACTCCGGCGAACTTTCAGCCGGTGAACACCGGCTTCGATTACGAGCGGCGCGCAGCCATGATTCCCATGCGCGACGGCGTGCGGCTGCATACGGTGATCCTGGTGCCCAGGGGCGCAAAGCATGCCGCGATTCTGCTGACGCGCACTCCTTATTCTGCCGACGGGCTCACCACTAACCTGGCCAGCTCGCACCTGGGGCCCACGCTCTACGGTTACGACAACGCCACCGACGTCATCGTCGAGGATGGATACATTCGCGTGGTACAGGACATCCGCGGCAAGTACGGTTCGGAAGGCGATTACGTGATGAATCGGCCCATTCACGGGCCGCGAAACCCGACTCCCGTGGATGAGGCGACCGACACGTACGACACCATCGACTGGCTGGTAAAGAACATTCCGGAAACGAATGGGAAGGTGGGGATTCTGGGCATTTCCTACGACGGATTTCTGCCGCTCATGGCCTTGGTCCATCCGCATCCGGCGCTGAAGGTGGCGGTGCCCATGAATCCCATGGTCGATGGTTGGATGGGGGACGACTGGTTCCACAACGGCGCGTTCCGCGAGCAGAACATTCCCTACGTCCTCGAGCAGGAGGCCACGCGCGGCAACGACGCGAAGGCCAGATGGTGGACCTCGCACTACGACGACTACGACGAATACATGGCGGCCGTGTCGGCGGGCGAATATGGGCGCGAACACGGTGTGGAGCAGGTGGGCTTCTGGCGCAAGATTCTGGAGCATCCAGCCTACGACGCCTTCTGGAGCGACCAGGCTGTGGACAAGGCGCTGGCCGAGGACTTCAAGCAGGAGGGAATCAAGGTTCCTTTCATGCTGGTGCACAGCCTCTGGGATCAGGAGGACATCTACGGCGCGGTCGCGGTATACAAAGCGGTGAAGCCGCTCGACACCGGGAATGACAAGGTGTTCCTGGTGCTGGGCCCCTGGCACCACGGGCAGGAAATCTCAGATGCGGATACGCTGGGCGCGATTCGATTTGGATCGGACACCGGAACCTGGTTCCGGCAGAATGTGCTGCGGCCGTTTCTGGCGCGGTATCTGAAAGACGATGCGCCTGCCTCGGTGACCGCGACACAGGTTGCCCAAGTAACTGCGTTTGAGACCGGCGTAAACCAATGGCAGACCATGAATGCGTGGCCGGTAGCTCCAGCGATGAAGCCGCTGTATCTTGAAGCAGGATTCAAGCTGAGCTTTGACGCTAACTCTGTTGACACCGGTAGCTCCGCTGCCTTTGACGAGTACACATCCGACCCGGCTCATCCGGTTCCCTACCGCGCGCGGCCCTCGCAGCCCATGGGATATGTGCCGCCTCTCACCTGGGTGCAATGGCTGGTCGACGACCAGCGCGAGGCTTCGGGACGCACCGACGTGCTCACCTACACCTCTGAAGTTCTGACCGCGCCGGTGCATATTCTGGGCCAGCCGATCGCCAATTTAATCGCGTCCACCACAGGCACCGACTCCGACTGGGTGGTCAAGCTCATCGATGTGTATCCGGACCAGGTGGCCGACCATCCCGAAATGGGCGGCTATCAGCTTGCGATTGCGATGGACATCTTCCGCGGCCGCTACCAGGAGAGTATGGCGACGCCCAAGGCTATCGAACCCAATAAGCCGCTCACCTACCGATTCAACCTGCCGCCCACGAATCACGTCTTCCTGCCCGGCCACCGAATCATGGTGCAGGTGCAGTCAAGCTGGTTCCCGCTCTACGATCGCAATCCGCAGACCTTTGTGCCGAATATCTTCTGGGCCAAGCCGGAGGACTACAGGAAAGCCACGCAGCGCGTGTATCACGCACCGGGCAAGGAGAGCTCGGTGGAACTCCCAATTGTGAAGGAGTAAGGTTGGCAGAACCAGATGCAGCAAGCCATATGCTGGTGGCCAGGGCTCAAGCTCCCAGCACAGCCCGCTGTGCCGCAAAAATCTCCTTCAGCCCGGCCTCCGCCAGATCGATCAACCCGTTCAGATCGGCACGCGAATACGATCCCTTCTCCGCCGTGGCCTGCGTCTCGATCAATCCGCCGTCCTCCAGCATCACCACATTCATGTCGACCTCGGCCTGTGAATCCTCTTCGTAGCAAAGGTCGAGCAGCGCCGCACCGCCTACAATGCCCACCGAAGTGGCGGCCACCAGCCGCTTCATCGGTGAAACCTTCAGCGTTCCCGCCTTCACCAGCGCATCTAAAGCCAGTCGCAGCGCGACCGCTGCTCCTGTAATCGCAGCGGTCCGCGTACCTCCATCGGCTTGGATCACGTCGCAGTCGAGAATCACGGTTCGTTCGCCGAGCGCGTGCATATCGACCACCGAACGCAGGCTGCGGCCGATCAGCCTTTGAATCTCGTGCGTCCGGCCGCCGATTTTGCCCCGTTCGCTCTCGCGCGGCGTTCGGGTAACCGTCGATCGTGGCAGCATGGCGTACTCGGCCGTCACCCAGCCCCGACCCGAGTTGCGCAGCCAGCCCGGCACCCCCTGCTCTACCGTGGCGCAACAAAGCACCCGCGTATTGCCCAGTGCCACCAGCACCGCGCCTTCCGCAGTCTGCACATATCCGGGGGTGAGGGTGAGGGGACGAAGCTGTGCAGCATCTCTGCCGCCGGGGCGAAAAATATTGGCTTGCATAAGGGAATTCTAAGATAGCCGGCGAGTCGGGGTCGGAACGGCTGCCTGCCACTTTTGAGCTTTTCCCGCAATAGGAACTTCTTCCGATCTCGCCCATTCCGGGATTCAAGGCCTATCTCGCTTAAAACAAATAGCTTCGTGGTTCTGAACTTTCACGGTGAGTTCCATTATGGAACTCATTGTGAAAGTTCGGGCTGAATTATTTCTGACGAAATCTTCCTAACCTGTCTCCAATCAATGGCTTAACAAACCTGTCCGAGTTTGGCACACCACGTGTATAGAAAGGGGACAGTTCCACGGTGAAACGGGAACAAAACGGGGACCATGGACCAGGGAATAGGGAACTGACTACTGATCACTGTCCACTGTCCACTGTTCACTGAACACTGCTTTTGAAAGGAAACGCCATGAACGAGAACGAACTCATTGGATCGCAGAGTTTGGAAGCAGTGCCCTTCAGCGCCGTTTCGGCAAACTTCGCCGAGCATTCAGGCCCGAAAAGCGCCCTCGATAGCAACACCGTCGCGGCCCTGGCTCACGATGCACGCAACCTGATCACGGCCCTTGGTCTTTACTGCGACCTTCTTGACGAGCCCGGAGTTCTGGCCCCGCCGTTCGTCCACTACGGCAACGAATTGCGCCTGGTTGCAGCGGCCGGCCGCTGCCTGGTTTCCAAGATCGTGTCCCAGACTGAGCGCGAATCCGGCAACCTCGCCGCGGCCCTTCCCGATCTTCCGGCCGCGCCGTGGCTATTTCCTGCGTCTGACGGCGAAACCACCGGTTCCGTGCCTGCGGCCGCAGCACGCCTTGCCCGGCAGCGTGCCGCCTCCACTCGCATCGAAGACGAATTTGCCCCCACCCCCATCACCAACCTGGCTGCAGAACTGCTGGCTAACAGAAATCTGCTTGGGGCCCTTGCCGGTCCCGGTATCGCCGTCACCGTGGATGCCGAAGGAGGCGCTCGCGGCATCCAGCTCACCGCCGAAGACCTGACCCGCATCCTGGTCAACCTGGTCAAGAATGCAGCCGATGCCATGCCCTCGGGCGGGCGCATCCATATCAGCCTCACCGAGGCCGGCCTGGGGGGTCAGTTCTCCGCGGCCGGATCCCCACCCCGCCTGCTTCTGGCGTTTGAAGACAACGGCCCCGGCATCCCGCCGGAGCTCCTGACCAAGGTCTTCGACCGTGGTGTAACTACCCAGGCTCCAACCCGCCCCGGCGAAAACTGGTCGACCTTTCATCGCGGCCTCGGTCTCACCATCACCCGCTCCATCATCGAGTCGGCATGCGGCCGAATCGAGGCCGCCAACCGGCCCGGCGGAGGCGCGAGCTTTTTGATCGAGCTACCGGCACTTTGATGGTCCCATCCTGCGCCTAACCATCGCCGCAGGCGGCCCAACCGCCCGGCATCGACAGTGATCTGCAACATCTTTCGAACGCGTGCGAGGCGAATACAATGCTGACAACAGTCTTCAATACAAGATCAATGGAGTTGATTCCTCAAGTCGCCGAGCCGGCGCCGCGGCTGCACCTGCTGATAGTCGACGTTGACCCGGCGGTTCGCTCGGCCTGCGCCGAGATTGCCTCGAGCCTCGGTTACGCAGTCGAGAACACCGGCGATCTGGGCCAGGCGCGGGAACAATTGCGCGGCAAGGCAGCCGACATCCTGCTCGTCAATCTGCCTTACGGCTCGACCAGCGGCATCGATCTCGTCTCCGAAGTGAAGCTGCTTTACCCCGACACCTCGGTGATTGCCATGACCGCCTCGGGCTCGGTGAACGCGGCGGTGGAGGCCATGCGTTGTGGCGCCACGGACTACCTGACCAAACCCTTCGCCGTCGACGAGCTCTCCACCGTTCTTGACCGCGCCGCCCGCAGCCACCGCGCCGACACCGAGAGCCGGGTGTTGCGCGAGCGCCTGCGCCTCTCTGAGGGGCTGGGCTCCATGATCGGCCGCTCGCCCGAGATGGACAAGCTATACCGCATTCTTTCGAAAGTTGCCCAGAGCTCGCATCCGGTACTGGTGCTGGGAGAAAGCGGTACCGGCAAGGAACTGGTGGCGCACACCATTCACGCCTACGGCCCCAATGCGAATAAGCCGTTCCTGCCCGTCGACTGCGGCTCGCTGGTGCCTACACTCATTGAGAGCGAGCTCTTCGGCTACGTGAAGGGAGCCTTTACCGGCGCCAATCACTCCAAAGACGGTTTGCTGGTGTCGGCAGAGGGCGGAACGGTTTTTCTCGACGAAATCGGCGAGCTATCGCTCGATCTGCAGGCCAAACTGCTGCGCGCCCTGCAGGAGAAAGAGGTCCGGCCGGTCGGAGCCACGCATCGCATTCCGATCAAGGCGCGCATTGTAGCCGCCACCAATCGCGACCTGGCCTCGATGGTCGAAAAGGGAACCTTCCGCAAAGATCTTTTCTACCGGCTCAACGTGGTCAACCTGCGGCTGCCGGCGCTGCGCGACCGGCGCGAAGACATTCCGCTGCTGGCGGCGCACTTTCTCGACCGCATCAGCCGCGACCATGGCGCCAAGTTCACCCTATCCGACGAAGCCCTGCACACCATGATGTGCTACGACTGGCCGGGCAATGTGCGCGAGCTTGAAAACAGCGTTGAGCGCGCCTGCGCTCTGTCCTCCGGGCCGATTCTGCACCTGGGCGACCTGCCTACGCAACTGCAGCAGAGGGGTCTTGAATACGGCAGGGATCAGAATGCCGACGCCCGCAACGGCGCAGCCGGGGTCAATGGCGAGCAGCCTGCGGACGGCATTGCCGTGAAGCCTCTCGCCGATCTTGAGCGCGAGGCAATCCTGGGCGCAATCCGCGCCCTCAAAGGCGACAAATTGCAGGCCGCGCGCCTGCTCGGAATCGGCAAGACCACGCTCTACCGCAAGCTCAAGGAGTACGGCATTTCCGATCCGATGAGCGAGTGAGTGAGCAGCTTTTAGCTATCAGCTCTCAGCTTTCAGCTCCTTCTTGCCCATGCCGGCTTGTAGCTCACGCCGACAGACCACAGACGACAGCCAGGAACAACCAGCTGTCAGCGATGAATCTCGACCTGCATACATGCAACTGAAAGCTGAGAGCCGATAGCTGGAAGCTCTCACGCAACGACTTAAACGCAGGACTCAGTAGGAATTCAGGAGAACGACTATGAGCATTCTAATGGTGACCGGAATGGAAGGCGCGCGCAACTGCGCCAATACGGTAGGCACGCAACTGGGAACAGAAGTGGAAGTGGCCGAAGGCCGCAGAAGCGCGCTGAGCGCGTTGCGCCACGGCGAGTTCCAGGCGGTGGTGATCGACGAGACGCTGGCCGAGTGCGATCCGGCTGCGGCCGACGCCATCTGCGAGCGAGCCGGACTCGCGATTCCTCTGCAGATCAACTTTGCCTTGTCGGGGGTGGCTCGACTGGTGCGCGAGATTCGCTCGGCGCTGCACCGGCGCGAGCGCGAGCAGATGCTCGCACGGCGCGCCGCCTCGGCGGTCATCGAGGCTGAGCTCAAATCCACGGTGGCCGGACTGCTGCTCAATTCCGAACTTGCCCTCAACGGCGGCAATCTGCCCCCGCAAGTTGCCGAAAGGCTTCGCATCGTGGCCGAACTGGCCGGCAGTTTACGCAGCCAGCTCGACGCGCCGGCTTCACAGCCAGGGGTGCGCACGGGCCAGCGCGGTGGCGCCATCGCATGACCACCTCCGGTGGCTTCATCGCATCACCACCTGCGGTGGCGCCGGGCAGCCTGAACCCCCGCGGTGCGGTAGCCGCCTTGAGGCTGGCTGGCGCAGGGCGAGCTCATCCAGCGACGATCTTATTCGCAACAGCGTTTCTGGCGCTGATTCATTTCGCGAAGACCCGCGCCAGGAATGCCTTCTCCGCCGCCTGCCTTCACACCGGCCAGCATTGCCGGTACTCGCTCAAAATTGTTTGCGTTGCACGCGCAGACTGTCCTTCGCCCGCGTAGTTCTCGAGGCGAAGGATTCCAAGCCGGGACCTAATCAGTCCCGGCATTTTTTTCTTTACACGCGTGCGCGCATCGCAAAAGACGCACCTTTAAGAAGCCCCGGGGACGCAGGATGCGGATGGCCGTTGCACTCCGGTAGCCGGCGTCCCGAATCCATTGTGTCCTTGTTCGCGCCAGTTGCTAATCTGGACTGAGCATGAAAGATTCCGCAGTTTTGCTGATTGACTGCCCTGACCGCAAGGGTTTGGTGGCCCGTGTCTCCGGCCTGCTGTATGAGCACGGCGCCAACATTCTGCACGCCGACCAGCACCAGGACCACGACCTGGGTCTGTTCTTCATGCGCGTCGAGTTTACGGTGAACGGCGGTGATGAAAGAGGGGAAGAGGATCCCGGCTGGCCCCAGAGTTCGTCCAGAGAAATGTCGGCCGCTGGTGCGACTTCCGCAGGGGCTGCTGCTGCGCCATCGGCGACGAAGCCCGCTCTCGACGCATTTCGCGTTGCCTTCGCGCCGCTCGCTGCCGAACTCGACATGCACTGGAAATTGGCTTCGAGCGCGCGCCGCCCGCGCGTGGCGCTATTTTGCTCGCAATACCTGCATTGCATGGCCGACCTGCTGCACCGCTGGCGATCCGGCGAACTACACTGCGAGATTCCCCTCATTGTCTCCAATCACCGGGCGGTCGAAAACCTGGCAGCCTTTTACGGCATTCCCTTCGAGCACACGCCGGTCGACGCTGCCACCCGCGCCGATGTCGAAGTAAGGCAGATCGAATTGCTCGAGCGCCACGGCGTCGAACTGATCGTGCTCGCGCGTTACATGCAGATTCTCTCGCCGGTGTTTGTCGCCAGGTATCCGGCGGCCATCATCAACGTGCATCACTCTTTTCTGCCCGCATTCACCGGAGCGCGGCCCTACCACGCGGCGCATGCCCGCGGGGTAAAGCTCATCGGCGCCACCAGCCACTACGTCACCGAGGTGCTCGACGACGGGCCCATCATCGAACAGGACGTGGCCCGCATCTCGCATCGCGACCAGGTGGAAGACCTGGTAGCCCGCGGGCGCGACCTCGAACGGATGGTGCTGAGCCGCGCCGTGCGCTGGCATCTCGACCGCCGCATCCTTTGCTACGGAAACAAGACGGTGGTGTTTGATTAGGGCAGGGACTAGGGAATAGGGACTAGTGTCCTGTCTCTAAAGTCCGCGTACAAAAGCGAGCAATGGAGTCG
>CAZGUD010000070.1:0-11436 GCA_964528915.1 uncultured Occallatibacter sp. | reverse complement strand
GATCGGGCGCGGACGGGGACGTCCGCGCTACAGCCGGCCGGGAGGCCGGCGCTACTCGCTACTCGCTACTCTTCCTCTTCCTCGTCAGGCCGCTTGGCGTTGGCCAGGATCTTTTCTGCTACCAGTTGCGGCACAATGTCGTAGTGGTCAACTTCCATTCGGTAGCTGCCTTTGCCTTGCGTCATGCTGGTGAGCAGCGTGCCGTAGGTCAGCATCTCGGCCATGGGGACCTGGGCGTTGATCACGGTCGTGCGCCCTTTTGACTCCATGCCGCCGACGCGGCCGCGCCGGCCGTTCAGGTCGCCCATCAAAGTGCCGGCGAATTCGTCGGGCGCTTCAATTTCAACCTTCATGACGGGTTCCAGAAGACAGGGTTTGGCCTGTTCCATGGCCTTGCGAAAGGCAAGGCGGCCGGCTTTCTTAAATGAAAGCTCGTTGGAGTCGACGTCGTGATAGCTGCCGTCGTAGACGATAACCTTGAAGTCGACCACGGGGTAGCCGGCAAGATAGCCGCGCGCGGCCGATTCCACGATACCCTTTTCGACCGCTGGAATGAAGTTGCGCGGGATAGCGCCGCCGAAGACTTCATTCTCAAACACGAAGCCGCCGCCGCGGGGCATGGGCTCCATTTTGATTTTGCAATCGCCGAACTGGCCGTGGCCGCCAGACTGTTTCTTGTGGCGGCCCTGTGCGTCGGCCTTGCCGCGGATGGTTTCGCGATAGGGCACCTTGGGCGCCTTCAGCGTGACTTCAGCGTGGTAACGCTTTTTAAGGCGGCTGACGATGGCTTCAATGTGCGGCTGGCCTGCGCCGGCAATCAGGAACTCATTGGTTTGCGGGTCGCGGAAGAAGCGGATGAGCAGGTCCTCTTCCATGAGCTTGTGGATGGCGGGGGCGAGCTTGTCTTCGTCGGCGCGGGATTTCGGCTCGATGGCGTAGGTCATCGCAGGCTCGGGCAACGGATAAAGATCGATCTGAATCTCAGCGCCCTTTGCTCCAAGCGTGTCGCCTGTGAGGGTTTCGCGGAGCTTGGCGACGGCGCCGAGGTCGCCGGCGTGCAGTTCAGGGACTTCAACGGCTTTGCGGCCCTGCATGATGGAGAGGTGCGAGAGCCGCTCTTGCGAGCGGCGAGTGTAGTTCTCCACGGTGGCGTCGTTTTTGATGATGCCGCTGACGACCTTGAAGAAGCTGATTCTTCCCGCGAAGGGGTCGGTCATGGTCTTGAAGACCATGAGGGCCAATGGCTCAGTGTCGGCGATCTTGCGGGTGACCTGAGGGGCGTCGGGATCAGTATTCGCGGCGGCATCGATGGTGGGGGTGCGGACGGCAATCGGAGCGCGCTCGACTGGCGAAGGGGCGTAAGACTTGATGAAGTCGAGCAAGTGGTCGAGGGCCATATTGGCCAGGCCGCTGGAGAAGAGCACGGGGAAGATGCGATCTTCGCGGATGGCTTCATGGAGCGCGGCGATCAGGTGATCTTTTTCAAGGGTCCCCTTCTCGAAGTACTCCTCCATCAGCTCGTCTTTGCCTTCGGCGACCAGCTCGACGAGAGCTTCGTGGCGGGATTTGGCGTCAGCGACCAGATTGGCGGGAATCTCGGCTGTGGCTTTGCCGCGGCCATCGCCGCCGGGGGTGTAATAGTAGGCCTCCATGGTGACCAGATCGACAACGCCGTGAAAGCCTTCGGCGCCGGTGATGGGCAACTGGACGGGAACACAGTTGCGGCCCCAGCGGTCAACCAGGTCGTCAACGAGGGCGCTCAAACCGCCGCCAGCCCCGGCCTTTGGGTGGTCCATCTGATTGACAACAACGACGCGGGGAAGACCGGCCTCATCGGCGTAGCGCCAGACGCGCTCGGTGACGGATTCAATGCCATTCTGGGCGTTGACCAGCACGACGGCCGCTTCGACGGGCAGCAGAGCCGCGCGCGCTTCGTGGGTAAACATATGAAAGCCTGGGGTGTCTACCAGATTGATTTTGACGCCCTGCCACTCGGCAAAGGCGACAGCGTTCTGCATGGTTGCGCCGCGGGCGACTTCTTCCTCGTCATAGGCGGTGACGGCCGTGCCATCTTCGACGCGGCCCTGGGTGGGGGTCATCTTGGCGGCATGCAGCAGAGCGGCGATCAGCGTTGTTTTGCCGCTGTGCGCATGCCCCACTACAGCTACGTTGCGGATCTCACTTCCCTGGTACGTTTTCATGATTTCTTACTCCTTGGTGTACGGTGGTCGGTGGCAGGTGGCCGGTGAACGGTGGACGGACGGCAGCCGACTGATTTTGACTGGGCGGTTTTCCCACCCTTTCGCGAAAAGCGCGAAAGGTATAGGACGGGTGCGGGCGTGGTCGCCCACACGACAACCGGCCTGGAGGCCGGCGCTACGGTGTTGTGCGTGGAAATGTAGTGACAGGGATTGTACGGGGACGCCGGTTGGGGCGTTCAATCGGCCGAATTGCCGGGATCGGGGTCCGGTTCTCCCGTCTTCCTCATCCATACGGATGGTCTCAGCGCGGCGCGGGCGGCGGGAATTGAGGGATTCCCACGCGCCTTTGTCGAAAAACGGATGCTATCACAGGCGGTGTATGAACGTCGTGTGACTGGAAGTACAGGGACCAGAGACCAGGGACCAGGGATCAGGGAACAGGGATCAGCCGGATAGGGATTAGTGGGCCGCGCCTTAAAATCGCAACATGGCCCAGGCGGTGCGCGGAAAAGCTGAAGCGGCTGAGTTCGCAACTTTGACCGCGTTGAATGAGGGGTTGGTTGCGTGCGACCGGTGCCCGCGGTTGCGCGAGTACTGCGCCCAGGTGGCGCAGGTGAAACGCCGGGCGTACCTCGACTGGGAGTACTGGGGACGGCCCGTGCCATCGTTCGGAGACGAGAAGGCGCGGGTAATGGCGCTGGGGCTGGCTCCGGGTGCGCACGGGTCAAACCGCACGGGCAGGCCGTTTACGGGTGATGGGTCGGGTGACTTTTTGTATCCGGTTTTATATGAGGCGGGATTTGCTTCGCAGCCCAAGGCCGTCTCTCGCAACGACGGCATGAAACTGAAGGGACTTTGGATCAGCGCTGTGGCGCGCTGCGCTCCGCCGGGGAACAAGCCTGATCCCGGCGAGCTGAAGAATTGCGCGTCATGGCTCGACCGCGAGATTAGCTTGCTCAGGAACCTGCGGGTGGTAGTTTGCCTGGGAAAGATTGCGTTCGACGGGCTGCTGGCGCACACGGCGCGAACCCAGGGACTGAGCGCAAAGAGCGAGATCAAGTTTTCACATGGAGCCGAGTATGGACTGCCAGGCGGGTTGAAGGCGATTGCCAGCTATCATCCGTCGCTGCAGAACACGAACACCGGCAGGCTGACACGGGAGATGTTTTTTGAGATATTCCGCCGGGCGCGCGTACTGGCTGAACTTTGACGGGGCAAAGACAATGGAACGAATTCCAGAGAACATTTTGCGCGCGGTAATGGGCGATGAGCCCGCGCCGCCAAAGAAGAAGAGAAACGATCCGGCGCAGCATTGGACGCCGCCGGTTTTGCTGGAGCGCGGGGCATATCTGCGGAAACTGGCGCGTGCCGGCAATGGCTCGGCCAGCGAGGTCATCGGCGAATTTCCGCAGCACAAGGCGATGCTCTCGTTTCGTGCGCGCAGCGGCGAGGTGGAGGTGCACGACGAGTGGGCCGATCTTTTTGTGGTGCTGGCCGGCATGGCCACTTTGGTGGTGGGCGGAACGGTGACTGGCGCGTGTGTTATCGCTCCCGGCGAGACGCGCGGCGAATCCATCGAGGGCGGCATACACCAGAATCTACGCATGGGGGATGTGGTTCACGTTCCGGCGGGCACTCCGCACCAGTTTCTGCTGGCCGGCGACAAGACCATCACCAGCCTGGTGATGAAGATCAGAGAAGTGGCAGAGTAGAGCCTGGGGGCCGGCGCAGAAGAAGTGCAACTTTAGAAGGATTCTGCGCCTGCCGGAGGTGCAAAGTAACATCAACTTGACTGCCCCCAGCATTGGTTGCGCGGGTAGCACTCGCTGAAAAGGCTGAAATGAGCATCTCAATCGATACCCTGGTTCTTATCCAGGACATTCAGCTGCTGTGCTTTACGACGGTCTTTGGCATTCTGGCATGGCAGCGCCGGAGCGACCCGATCAGGCGTTGGGTCCTCTACAGCTTCCTTGCGAATTGCCTCGGCGCGGCCATCGATCTTTCTCCCATACATCTTCCCAGGGTGTTCATCCAGGGCATCGAGCCCATGACGTTTGCGCTTTCTTATGCCGTGCTCAACGTGGCATTTGTTCTTTTTGAGCAGCGGGGAAGAATCGCCATCTGGATCTCTGCGGGATTCTTGCTCTTATCGCTTCCACTATTCCTGGTCTGGGGCGGCAATGCGAGCCCGGTATTGGGTAGTTCACTGGGTGACCTGATGATTGCGGTGGAGTGCACCATCACGGCGGCAATCCTGCTGGCGGGCAAGGAACGCTCAACCCGCGCCCCGCGGTTGCTGATGGGCGGGTTCTTCGTGGTTTTCGTGGTGATCGAATTTGTGCGAGCCTGGGTGGCTTTTGGGCTTCACGCAGACCCCGATACAACTTTTGCACGGCTCGTTTTCATCAGCGCTGTTTCATATGTCGTCAACGTCTCCCTTTTGCCGCTGGGCGTTATATGGATGATGAACTCCCGTCTCGAGGCCGAGCTTCAACAGCAGATCGTCATTGATCCTCTTACCGGCGTGTATAACCGCAGGGGTTTTGAGCCGGCTCTCGATCGCGAGCTTGCCCACTACAAGCGTTTCCAGGAAGACTTCTCGCTGGTGCTTTTTGATCTTGATCATTTCAAGCAACTCAACGACACCTACGGGCATGCGGCAGGGGATACAGTTCTCGCGGCAATTGCACAAACGGTTCGCACCCGCCTGCGAGAAACCGACGTTCTTGCCCGGCTCGGCGGCGAAGAGTTTCTCATTTTGTTTCCGCGTACCACGCTCGCCGCAGCCCAGCTCACTGTAGACCTGCTGCACCAGGCCATACGGGAGCAACGGCATATGCTCTCAGGCGATTCTGTGCAGATGACGGCAAGCTGGGGTATTACGAGCACGAGTGAATGCGCCAACGCCGAGGCACAGACACTATTGAGCCAGGCCGACTCCGCCCTCTACCTCGCCAAGAAAAGAGGGCGGGACCGTGTCTGCACTTATTCGCCTGACGATTTTGATTACGCCGAAACTCGAGCGCGATGAATGCCCGCAGCGATTGGCAAGCAACGAAGGCTGGAGCGGGAGACCGGGATCGAACCGGCGACATTCAGCTTGGGAAGCTGACGTTCTGCCACTGAACTACTCCCGCTTTTTATTATCAATAACTTGCAGTAACTAAGTGCATTTACTATCCAACTTACTATCCAGATTGCTACAATTGCTACACCAAAATCGAGCCATCTTGCGAATCTCCCAATAATCCTCAGGGCTCAGGTGGATAGTAAGCATGGATAGTAAGAACAACTCCAGAGCCAACCTGAAAAAGTATATCAAGGTTCAGGGTAAGTGGCGTTTCGTGCCTGTGCTCAAACAGGGCGGCGTTCCTTACCCCGGCACCGTCGTAATCGACGGAGAGCCAGTCCGCTCCACCACCGGTACGTTCTATCTCGAGTATTACGAAGACGGCCGGCGAGTCCAGCGGCCAGTCGGTACTGCTCCGCGGGAAGCCAAAGATGCGTGGCAACGGCAATCGAATCCCGCGCCAGAATCGGAGCCAAGCCTCGGGGCAGATGAACTCCGACCGGATCTGATCACGGTGGCTGTAGCGTTTCAACGCTTTCTCGAAGAGGTCAAAGCGACAAAAGAGCCGGCAACGTTTAATGCATACCGAGCGGATTTGACCTGGGTCGAACGGAGGCTCGCTCGGATGCTGGTGTCTCAGGTGACACGCCACGAAATACTACGCCTAATGGGTAAGGGACGCGACGAGGAACTGGATACAAAGACAGTGAATCGAAAACTGATCGTTGCCCTAATGGCACTTCGAAACGCTGGCGCTCAGATTGCGATGAAAAAAGGGGATTGGCCGAAAGTCACCGAGCCGATAGTTGAGATTTACGAACAGAAAGAAATGGCGGGATTCTTCCGTTCGTGTACCCCAGGAGAAAGACTGGTATTCGAGACGTTTCTCTGCTCCGGATTCAGGGCGAGGGAAGTAGCGACGCTGACCTGGGATGATGTGGATTCCCAACAACGCGCGTTGAATGTCCGCCGCAAGCCGGAGTACGGGTTCAAACCGAGGAATCATGAGGAACGCACCGTTCCCGTTCCTTTGAAACTCATCGATTCCCTCAACAAGCACAAGAAGACACACGGAGACAGTCCCTTGATCTTCCCCACACCACCTCATCCGAAGCGGCCCCGATATGGAGGGAACAAGCCGGACGCGCATCATCTGGAACTCTGCAAACACATCGCCTGGCGAGCTAAATTGAATTGCCGACGCTGCGCGGCGAAAAAAGGGAAGTGCGCGAACGGTCCATACTGTGAGCACTGGACCCTGCACAAATGGAGGCACACTTTCGCAACGAATGCCATTCGATCTGAAGTGGATGTGAAGACACTGCAGGTCATGCTAGGTCACAAAAACCTCTCAACTACGGAGAAATACCTCAAATCTCTGCCTGCGCCAGGGCTGCGCAGGAAAATTGAGAAGTCGATGATGGCCGCAATCCTGAAAGGAAAGTAGAAGAGGGCCAGCTTTAGCCAGCCCCCTCCTCAGGCTGCCATCATGAGGTGCCGCGCTGCGACGGCCAGTTCCGGCTGCTTTTTGATGAGCCACATCTCAAGCGCCGATGGGTCGAAGCAGAGCGAGCCGGCAAGCCACATGTGAGGGATCTGATTGTTACGCGCCATACGATAAATCGTGAACTTTGACTTGTTCACGATCTGCCCGACTTCTTCGGCGGACATCAAGTGACGCACAGCACGAAGCGCAAGCAGGATATTGAATGGAGCACGATTGTTCGACTCATCTTTGTCGGTCTCGTGCGCGGCAAATCTTTGCACGGGCTCCGCATGTTCCTCCCGCGATCCCGTATTTGAATGGGTTGATGTTCTGGACTTCGACTGCGTGCCGACTGCATCCGCGTTCTGGCGAGTCCAATTATTGGTTGTTGCTTGATTCCTGATCGACACTTTGCGTGAAACGCTCCCGAATGGACCGGCTCATCGATAGGAAGGCTTCGCTGTCAGCCTTTCGTCGATGAGCTTCGTGCGAGGCGCGCATCCAGGCGTAGCTGGATAGCGGGCTCGGTTTAGAGCGTTCCAAATATTTAACATCATTCATCTTCTGTTCTGCACTGTCGCGGTGGCTTTCCCCAACGTGGAGGAGGTAATCGGCGGCCGCGGCCGGGCCGCCCTGTACCAAGGCGACGAAGGCGGAGCGAATCACTGACTCCGCCTCTGCATGGTGACGGACGCATTTTGTCCATGAACCGTTTAGGACTTCGTACCCTGATGGAGTCAACGCCATGTCGCGCCGCCTGCGCTCTCTGGGTTCGGTGCGCGTGAGGAGTCCGCCTTTCTCGAGCCGATTCAGCGCAGGCCGAATGCCTCCAGGCTCGAGGCCCGCCTCTTCCTTAAATGCATAGAGGGACGTCAGCTCCATCCTCCCGACAAGAGCGAGTATGAAGTACTCCATCGCACTCAGATCGTGACGCGTTTCTTGGGGGTTTTCATTCATTACGATAAGAATAGGACATTGTCCTATTAATGTCAAGAGAAAACCTTTTATTTTAAGCCCCCGGGGCTCAAGGGACGGATTGTCTTTCAAAAAGGGGGCCGAAGCGTCCATGTTCAAGCCCTTTATCCCCAATAGATCTGGGCGGGTCGTCTCACCGGCCGAGCGTTTCGATCCCCTGGAGCAGTGTTCTTCTTCTCGGGCTTCGGCGAGAGTTTCCGTCTGACCTGCTCGATTGTGACTTCCCGCGCCCCTTCGTCATCAAGCCATAAAGAGTTGAGAGTTACGGCAACCCACCGTCCTAGGAACTCCGACTCAGGTTGATTTTCTGCTCGACGTGGCTTGGTTTTGTCGAGTAATTCGGAGACAGAGCTTGGATCAGGCAAATTGAAGAACGTAAACCCCGGACGCTGCTTGCAAATGTGAGTTCGCGCGTTCGCAAAGACGGCTAAGATTCTTTCAGAGTTTGGACGAATCTCCTGCATGCCATAATTCGAACGAATCAGATCTTCAATGATTTGCTCAGCCTGCCCTCGCAGTAAAGCGAGCGACTCTGGGCGATCCTTCCTCAGAGAGCCGATCCGATGTCTCGCCTGAGACTCGGGCCGGGATGGAGAGTTTGATCGGCGAAGATCATCATTCGGATGGGTTGGAACCTGGAGCGGCGGCTTTTCAACGACCTTTATGGGCTTCCTCGCTGCCAGCACAGCTAACGCCTGGGAAACCGACAGATTGGGCTGAGGGGGCTTGGAAGCTTCTGGGGAGGCGACGTTCTCTTGAGCCGCCACCGCCGCGCCAGTCGCGGGTTGCTTTGTATTTGCTTTTGTCTTTGGCTGTGCAGCTACCTGAGAGTGATTGGCAGTAGTGTTACTTTCATCCAGCTTCGCGTCAGCCGATGGCTTTGAAAGCTGGCGCATTGTCGTCGGGGGAACGCCCAGCTCCCGAGCCAGCCCGCGGATTGAACAGCCGTAGGTTTCAACGAGCTCGATAACTAATGTCGAGAACTCCTCGGTCCCCTCTCTCTTCGAGCGCTTCCAAAGCTTCTTCAACTTCGCAATGCGCTCTTTGACTTCCGGATTCGACTTAGCCAGCTTATGCTTTGTCTGTCTCGTCATTCCCGATTTCTTTTTCATTTTGCCTTCCTTAGGTACAGACGGGGTTCGAGAAACTCGAAGAGCCGTGCTTGCGCAACCCGGCTATCATTGTTGTCCAGCATGTAGCGATGGTGATACGGGGCAATGCGTGCGCGGCGCGAGTATGCAACAAAGCGCCGGATCACTTGCCGCAGGATCGCGGGATCCGGCAATTGATATTTGCGAATGACGATAGCTTCTTCGGCCATTTTCACCAGTCGGTCGATTTCATCCTGGTAGGTTTTTCTCATTGGTGTGAGGAAGCTCCGCGTTGATTTGAAAAAGGTGAGGTGGAATTGAATCCATCGCAAATGTGACTGCCACTTCCTTGAAAGAGACTTGAACTCGTCGGATGAGCGCGCGGCCAGATACCGGCGGGTAGCACGTTTCATGAACAGATCAAGTACTTTGACAACCTTATGCCTAGACTCCGCCTTCTTCTGGATCTCTCGTTTCTCGCCATCAGTCTGCCGCCTGGCCTGGGCCTTGGAGCGATGCGTATCACGAATGATGAACCGATATAGCTTCACTGTAGTCCGCGCTGAGAAAGCGGCGGCGCGGAATTCGAAGGCGGTTAAGAAGAACTCTCCGCCCGTCAATTTGTGTGGTTTGAGTTTTGCCGACAGGCGATCGAATTGATCCATCATCGACGAACTGAAGGTCCCGGGATCGAAATCTCGAGGCAGTGGGTAAATCCGAAAAGGATACGCCGTTTGTACAGTGCCGCTTTCTTGCCGCATGCGATAGGCACTCAAAACAAAATCGAGCCCCGGCCAGATGATCGCAATCTGGGATTGAGAAAAGGGTACTGAGACTGCGATCGGGTCCGTGGTTCTCGTCTTTCTGCCCATGAACCTCGCCTCTGCTCAACTATCCACTCGGTAACGAGAATCGAGAATGAGACTACTGAAGACACCCTGGACTACCGCGTGATATTGCGCACAGCAGCAAGCCGTCCCAACTGCATGACACAGGATTTGCTCGAAAGCCCAGGGACTCGGCGTTCACCGCCGTGCAGACGCAACGAAGGATGCTCTTCGGCCTGCCGGCGCAGAAGGCGCTTCAACACAAGCCGGGCAACCGCCTAGGACCAGACTGTTTACGATAAGCCGACCTATCGGGACTTATTCGATGACTTTGGCTCTAATCGCTCAGAATAGGCGTTCTTTTCGTCAGAGGCTCTTAACGCGCAAGACTCTTGAGCAAAGCAGCGAAATCACGCCCCGACCGCACAAGACCTAGGGCCTGCTCGCCACTATCAGCGATGCCTACATGTTTTAAAAATTCGGAATGTCGCCGCACGATTCACGCCGAACCGCTGTTCAATTCCATTTGGGGTTTGGCTCTTTGGGTTGCTTACCCTTCTTTGCGGCTTTCTGGCCGTCCTCCGCCCATTTCAATGCGGTCTTTACTTCGCCATCGCCCTTGTCGATCGCCTGGGCGGATTGGAGGTTGGTGATGGCCAAGTCCCACTGGCCTAACCGTCCGTAGGAGATGCCAATGCCCCAGTAGGCTCTGGCAGGGTCCGCCTTTAGAGAAATGGCGATTTGAGCCTGCGCGATGCTCTCCTGATAACTACCTGCTTGGTAGGCCAGACGCGCCTTGTTGAGAGGGATAAACGTCTCAAGCGTCTGAAGGTCAGGGACGGGGTGGGAAACCTCCGCTGCCTTGGCGGCTTGGAGAAGTTCCGGTTCCATGGGGCGTACACAAACCGCACCCATGTATGCATGTGTCAATTCTTCGGTGCTGAGCGGGTTCCACTGAACCGACTTTAGTGCAGCTTCCCATACAGATTCTGAATCTGTCTGAGATGTCTGGGCCGTTGTTATTTGTAGCGTGATGAAATCGGTCGGGACAGGTGACAGATAAGCTTCCCATGCAGATTTGTCATCATCTTGAGATTGAGTTGCGGTCCAAATCGCCATGGATTGGCCAAATAAGTTAATCGCGCCTCTGAAGGCCAATGCGCTGTATTTCTTCCCGGGTACAAGATCCTCATCTCCGCAACCATGATATATGGCAATATCGGCAGACGTGCAGACGGGAAGCGGATTAACCCGGATTATTTCTATTGCATCCTTAACTTCATCCAGAGTTGGAAGGCGCCAACTGGCGAAGCCTCCGGTATGTAGAGAGGCGCAATAATCGTTCGCCTGCTGCCAGGTTAGTCCGATCCAGAACTGGGACCTGCTCGGCACCGCGACTTTGGGGTATGTGGATGGACCAGCGTGAATTTGCCCGGTCCACATAAGCCCCGTCGATGGATCAGGCCACCAGGTGGTGGGGTCCTTTGTCCATTCCTGGGCTCGGCAGCATTGTGTGCTGGACCTAATAAAGCATAGAAGCGCGAGTGCGGCACAGAGATAGGATTTCAAGGCTGATAAACCTTTCTCACGATTGGGAACCTTGACGGCTTTCATTTCCAAACGGGCGGTTTGTCTTTGGCGGTTTTGCCATGCTTCGCGGCCTTCTGGTTAGCCTTGGCCCATTGCAGGCTGTCTTTGGCCTCATCGTATCCTTTGTCGATTTTGACCGCAGACTCAAGGTTGGAGATAGCTTGATCCCATTGGCCCAGCCGACCGTAGGAGATCC
>CAZGUD010000069.1:0-11981 GCA_964528915.1 uncultured Occallatibacter sp. | reverse complement strand
GCCTTCCTGTCGAAAAAGTCATTGACAAGGGTAGATGCTGTCATACATGGGGCACGTTTTTACTGACCACTAAAATCAGTTGCTTCCCTTGGTCTCAATCCTCATGCCGTAGAACGATTTGTGCACAAAGAACACTGACACCAGGAAGAATGCGACTGCCAGAATGTGCGTAAGCATTGGATTATTTGAAGCGAGCGTCACCGCAAGCTCGACTGCAAGCAATCCGAACAAGGTTGTGAACTTGATAATCGGATTCATTGCCACCGACGAAGTGTCCTTGAACGGATCGCCGACTGTGTCTCCGATTACGGTTGCGTCGTGCAGAGGTGTCCCTTTCTGTTTCATGTCGACCTCCACAATCTTCTTGGCGTTGTCCCACGCACCGCCGGCATTGGCCATGAAGATGGCCTCATACAAACCGAAGATGGCGATCGAAAACAGGTAGCCGATAAACAGGAACGGCTCAATGAACGCAAACGCAAGCGTCGCAAAGAAGACAGCCAGAAAGATGTTGAACATGCCCTTCTGCGCGTACTTGGTGCAGATTTCAACCACCTTCTTGCTGTCGGTCACTGAAGCCTTCTCCGCTCCTTCAAGATGGATGTTGGCCTTGATGAACTCCACCGCCCGGTAAGCGCCGGTCGAAACCGCCTGTGTTGAAGCGCCCGCGAACCAGAAGATGACTGCTCCGCCGCAGATTAACCCGAGCATGAATGGCGCGTGCAACAAGGAGAGGTTCTGCACGTTAACGGTCAGCCCATGGGTGAGGGCCATGATGATGGAGAAGGTCATGGTGGTTGCACCCACAACTGCCGTACCGATCAGCACCGGCTTGGCCGTAGCTTTGAACGTGTTGCCGGCTCCATCGTTAGCCTCGAGCAGGTGCTTTGCGCGTTCGAACCTGGCCACGATGCCGTAGTCCTTCTTCAACTCGGCTTCGATATTGGGCACATTTTCGATGAGCGACAGTTCATAGACTGATTGAGCATTGTCGGTAACCGGCCCGTAGGAATCGACGGCAATCGTCACCGGACCCATGCCGAGGAAGCCGAAGGCTACCAGGCCAAAAGCGAAGACAGCCGGAGCCAGCATCATCCCCGCCGGGTTAGTCTGCAAATCCGGTATGCCCAGACTGAAGTAATAGCCAAGGCTCATGAGAGCTACCATGCTCAATCCCAGCCAGTAGGCCGAGAAATTGCCGGCCACGAATCCCGACAGGATGCCCAGCGAAGCTCCGCCTTCCTGCGCCGATTTCACAACTTCTTTCACGTGGCCCGATTTGGTTGAAGTGAAAACCTTCACCAATTCGGGGATGACCGCGCCTGCCAGTGTTCCGCACGAGATGATTGAAGCCAGCTTCCACCACAGTGTTCCGTCACCGAGTGTAGGAATCATGAGGTAGGAAACGATGTAGGTGAGAATGATCGAGGTGATGGAAGTGATCCATACCAGCGAGGTCAACGGCGCCTCAAAGTCCATTTCGTCGGAGTCCGCGTATTTCGCCTTGGCAATTGCGCCATTAAGGAAGTACGCGGCCGAGCTGGAGACCAGCATGGCCACGCGCATCACGAAGATCCACACCAGCAATTGCACTTGCGTGGTGGGGTTCGGTACCGCCAGCAGGATGAAGGTGATCAGGGCCACGCCGGTAACGCCGTAGGTCTCAAAGCCGTCGGCGCTGGGGCCAACCGAGTCGCCTGCGTTGTCGCCCGTGCAGTCCGCAATCACGCCTGGGTTGCGCGCGTCGTCTTCCTTGATCTTGAAGACAATCTTCATCAGGTCGGCGCCAATGTCGGCGATCTTGGTGAAGATGCCGCCGGCAATTCGAAGAGCCGCCGCGCCCAATGACTCGCCAATCGCGAAGCCGATGAAGCAGGGGCCCGCATAACTGGCCGGAATGAACAGCAGAATAAACAGCATGATTAACAGTTCAACCGAGATCAGCAACATGCCGATGCTCATGCCGGCCTTGAGCGGAATCGCAAACAGCGGGTACGGCTTGCCCCGCAATCCTGCGAATGCCGTGCGGCTGTTGGCAAATGTGTTTACGCGAATGCCGAACCACGCCACGCCGTAGCTGCCGGCGATGCCAACCAGTGAAAACAGCAAGATGATGGGCAGCGTGACCGCAATCGATTTTCCCGGTACCGGCGCCAGCCAGCCGAAGTACAGCGAGATAATGACCGCAATGAAAGCCCAGAGCACAAGAATGAACTTGCCCTGCGTCACCAGGTAGGTCTTGCAGGTTTCATAAATCAGGTCTGAAATTTCGAGCATCGTGCGATGAACCGGCAGGTTCTTCAACTGCACGTAGATCGCCAGGCCGAACAGCAGGCCGCCGACGCAGAACAGCAATCCCCACGTCAGAATGGTATGTCCGTTCATGCCGAGGAAACTCACGCTCGTAAGATCGGGCAGCACCAGGTTGGCCTCGCCGCCGCCGGTGGGTTCTGTCTGCGCGAAGGCGACTGTGGGAAGCAGCAAGCCCGCCAGGGCAGCCACTGTCCTGTAGTTCCGCTTCAGCAATGTCTTGACGCCTTGCTTGATGGCTGCTGTGATCTTCTGCATGCCAACTCCGGAACCAATGACCTGCCGCGCCAATAACGCGGCCATAACGAGAGAGAAAATGCTCACAACGAGAAAGAAGTACACGCTAACAACTGGAGTCACAACTCCTCCTGACTGAATGTTTGAAGCCAAATGATGGACGGCTCAGATGAACGGGACCTGCAAGCGACCTGCGACTTTTCCACCGGTGAGGCTATCATCCGTACCTGCCACTGTCGAGTGACTGCTGTCACCAGAATCTGCGGGCAAATTCCCTTACGCGGAACTGTTTCCCGCATTGGAGCAGCGAGCCGGGTTTTTGGCGGCGGGGGACTGGCTGGGAGCATACCGGGATTGCGGGGGAACAAGAACGACTCCTGGCGCGCCTTATCGGGGATTAGATGCGGGGCGGGCGCAAATTAACAACCTGTAAAATCCTTTTCGGGAGGAGAATGATAGCGATGCCGTCATCGACACTGCTCACCCCTCGCCAGGCCGCGGAGAAACTCGGAATGAGCTACCCCGCACTCAAACACTGGATTTTGGCTGGCCGAATTAAGACTGTCAAGACCCCCGGAGGGCACCACCGTATTCCGGTGGAGGCGCTGGAGGAATTTTTGCCGTCGGTCCAGGCTCACTCTGGGCCGGGACGGATCAGCGGGCGTAACCAGTTGAGGGGCACCGTGGCTGAGGTAGTGATCGACGGATTGCTGGCCAAAGTTGTGCTTTCAGTCGGGGGACAAAGGGTGACGGCGATTATTACCGCCGATGCGGCCCGCGAACTGGCGCTCAAGCCGGGTGACGAAGCCATAGCCCTGGTTAAGGCCACTGAGGTGATGATCGGAAGGCCGTAAAGGCAGGGAGCCGGGGAACGAGGGGCAGCTTTCAGCCCTCAGCCCTCAACCCTCAGCCCTCGACCCTCAGCTATTGGCGACTGGCTACCGGCTAATGGCTGCCGTCTGCCTCCGAAATGCCTCATCCAATTGATTCAAAAGCCTCTTCGAATCGAATATAATTCGTATCAATTCGGATTGATTCGAGGAGAAAAGTGAGATTTCCCACATTTGCTCTTCCCCACTCCATCGCGGCGGTTCTCTGCTTTTCATCGATGCTGGCGTTCGGGCAAAGCGCTCCTGCCGGCTCCAGGACGCAGCCGAAGAGCCCCGACCCCTGCGCGAGCGGCCACGATTTCGCCACCACCGATTGCGCCCTGACCTGGCACGGCATCACGTTGTACGGTGCTTACGACGCCGGCGTCGGCTGGGTCAGCCACGGCCTGCCTGAAAACGGCTACAACTATGAAGGCGAATCCCTGGTCAACCGGAACGGCTATCAACATCGGTTCCTCATCGCGCCGAACAACCTGCAGCAGACGGGCCTGGGCATCAGGGGCAAGGAAGAATTTGTGCCTGGATGGTCCGTCGTGTTCAACGCTTCCACTGGCATCAATCCGCAGTCCGGCCTGCTGGCCAACGCATCTGAGACCGACATCATCAACAACGGTCTGCCCAGGGCCAGCTATTCAATAGCCATTGACGGCGCGCGCGCGGGTCAGCCCTTCAACGACGAATACTATGCCGGCATATCGTCGAAGTATGCCGGCACGCTGACCTTCGGTCGCCAGCGCGCTCTCGGCACCGATGCAATGCTGCTTTACGATCCGGCCGGCGGCAGCTATGCCTTTTCTTACATCGGGTATAACGGCACCATGGCCGGCGGCGGCGACACTGAAGACAGCCGCTGGGACGACGCCCTGAAGTATCGCCTCATCTATGGCCCGGTCCACTTCGCCGCCATGTACAAATTCGCCGATGGCTCCGCCGGCTGTTACTCCGCCTCTGCTTCCTGGACTGCCGACACCTGTACCGCGGAGGAGGCGCACAATAACGCCTTTGCATTCGACCTCGGCGGGAGTCTCGGCAAGTTCTCTTCCGGCATCGTGTACCAGCATTACAACCAGGCCATCAGCGTATTAAATCCCTTGCTGGGAGCGCAGAGTCCGGCTTCGGCAAAGTTAGGCTATTCTCAATCGGCCACCGACAGCATTAATACCAACCCCATCAACGGGGCCAATCTCATCAGCACAGACAACACCGTCTATGGCATCGTGACCGACAACAACGCAATCATGGCCACCGCCAAATACACAAGCGACCCATTCAAGTTTTATGCGGGCTACGAATATATCTGGCAGAACAACCCCAAAAATCCGTTGGGAGTCGGCGCTTCAGACCAGGGCGGTTATTTCATGAGCGGCGTCGAAGACAACAATCTTGATAACGAAAAGCTATTGAACATCTGGTGGACGGGCGCCAAGTACGCCTATCGCAGCAAAACCGACTTCACTGTCGCCTGGTATCAACAGCGGCAGAACGATTTCCGCAGCCCGCCCACTTGCTCAGTTTCGGCCGGTTTCCGCAGTTCCTGCGCGGGCACTCTTAACTTCGGATCGCTCTATGCGGACTATCACTTCACCAAGCGCTTCGACTCTTTTGCCGGAGTTGCGTATTCCTGTGTGAGCGGCGGTCTGGCCATCGCCATTCCTCACGGCCCCGGCGTCCCTTATAACAGCGACAACAACCTCGCTCCCACCATCGGCAGCCGTTTCGCCTTCTGATGGTCGGAGGCAGCAGGAGGCTTCAGTGTCTGCGTGAGAACCGGTCACGGCACGCTTTCGGTCAACACTTCGGAGGGAGCCGCAGCCTTCAGGCTGCTGAATGTTGCGCTCAGTATAGAGACGGCTTTAGCCGCGGGTCCTTCCGTACAGTCTTTTTGACTTGGGACCGAATTCTCAGGCACACTCTTCAGCCCTCTGAAACAACGCATAACTCCGGGACCTTCAGGCCCGGACTTAGCCTCTCACATGCCCATCCCGGCGATTACAACCGGGAGATGAGTCACCCGTTTAGTCTCTTCGCGCGGATCACGCGTTCGATGGTGCGGACGACGAAGCTGACGGGCAGAAAGCGCGACGCCATGGCTCCGGCGTGGCCTGCGAAGTTGGGAATCACGGTAAGCTTGCCGCGCTCCAGTCCCCGGATGCCCAGATGCGCGACTTCTTCAGCCGATTGGCGGCTGCGACCGGAGACACGGCTGCGCGAGATCTCGAAGAATTCGCTCTCGGTGGGGCCGGGGCAGAGAGTGGTTACCACAACGCCCTGGCCCGCGACCTCGGCAGCAAGTCCCTGTGCGAAGAAGCGGTCGAAGACCTTGGTGGCTGCGTAAGTGTTGAGGTAAGGGATGGGCTGATAGCTGGCTGTGGATGCGACCACCAGCATCCACCCGCGGCGGCGCTCGACCATGCGAGGAACAAAGAGGCGCGACAGACGCACGACGGCTTCGCAGTTGACGCGCACCTGGCTCAGTTCCTGCTCAACGTCGCCGGCAACGAATGGGCCGAACTGGCCGAGTCCGGCGTTGTTAATGAGGATGTCGACGGCGATGCCCGCGCCCTCGGTAGCGTCGCAAATCTGTTTGGGAGCGGCGGAGTCGTTGAGGTCGGCGACCACGATACGTGTTTCCGTTCCGGCGGCGGCGAATTCGGCGGCCAGCTTCTCGAGCCGGTCCCGGCGGCGGGCGGTGAGTATAAGCTTAGCGCCGTGCTTCCGGAGCTCGCGCGCCAGGGCCACGCCGATGCCCGCGCTGGCGCCGGTCACCAGCGCCCATCTGCCGTTGAACACACTTACCTGGTTCATCTTGCTCCGTCCAGCATTGCGGTTAACCTCAACACCGTTCATTTAACCGATCAGTTCGTAGTCAGGACCAAGTGGGTACCCCATCCTTTTCGCGTATCTTCCGAAAAGAGTGGGATTAGCCACCACTTTCAAAGTGCAGGTTCCTTGAGTGAACAGCATTGCGGTTAACCCCGCTAGCTCCGCTATTTCCTCAACAGCTTAAATGCATGGGTCCACTCATTGCGCGTGAAGCCCAGAATGCACCAGAGCTTGCACAGCGGTTCGATAGCGCGGGCCGCTTCAACGCCGCCCATGTCGGCCGTTTCCCAGCCGAATTCATCCAGCAGAGCGGTGACGGTTTGCTTAGCCGCCGCACTGTTGCCACAGATAAACATGGTGGGGCGGCCACCCTCGAACTTGGGGTCGACCATGCGCGGGGCGCCGACCGAGTTGAAGGCTTTCACGAAGTCAGCATCGGGATACTCGGCCTGCAGCGTCTCCATCAGCGATTCGTTCTGGCCGGTGTAGAACTGCAGCACGCCATTCACCGGTGGCGCGTCGGCGATGGGGTTGCAGGTATCGATGACAGTTTTACCGTCGACATTCTCCACCCCGGCCAGCCCCAGCGCGTTGAGCGCCGCGTTTCCCTTGACTGCCAGAATTAATAGCTCGCCGAACGCTGCGGCTTCGGCAAATGTCCCGGCTGAAACTCCCTCAGTTTTTGCCGCAAACTCAGCCAGCTTCTCCGGCGAGCGCGAACCGATGATGACATGATGACAATACTTTGCAAGTCCAGCGGCAAGGGTCTGGGCAACGATTCCTGAACCGAGCACACCAACCTTCATATCACTCCTCCTAGCGCAAAGAGATTCGCCAGGCCCTGAAAACAGTTCATTTAAGTTTGCGTGAATTCTTTGTCGCCATTTTCGTCGCCGGTTTGCGGGTTTTCGCGGCGGAGGCCGGTTTTCTTCCCGACTTGGCGTTCTTTTCCACACGCAGCTTCCACGCCGTATGCAACGCTCCGCGCAGCGAATCTTCGTCGGCCTCGGCGAGCCGGATGTGGGTAATCCCCATGCGTCCCCAGCCGCCGTGGCAGGGCAAAAACAGCTCAGGCCGCTCGGCGATGAACTCGGCCTGAAGCTCGGGCGTGATCATCAGGTTGCCGTAACCCTCTTTGACCGAGGCAAGCGTTGCAAATATGCGCCCGCCCACGCGGAAGTCCGTCGCGCCCATGTGCGAGCCTTCTTCAGCGCCTTCGAAGCTAAGTGCGATGCGGCGAAAATCTCTGGCGGTCACTTGGCTCCTTTCTTAACGCCGCCCGGGCACTCGTGCGGCGGATTCTTCACCTCGGGCTGAAACCCATCACCTGTAACCTCTCGATACCTCCCAACCGCATCGTCCCATGCAATGTCGGTGGGCCACGGGTCAGTATCGTTTTCGAACGCTCTCCATTGGATGCTAAGAGTGAAAGCCTTCTTTCCATCGGGCCGCGTATCAGAGAAATTAAGCGCGTCGCCCCAAAAGGGCGAGCAGTCGTCGATGTATTCGAGGCCGACATAGCCGGCGTCATTTCGAATCAGCCTGGACGCACGAAGAGCGATCTTCCAATCCCCGGCGTCCCGCCTAAGTATTACGAGATCGCGCGCAAAGACGCCATGAACCGCGTGAGACTTCGGCGTGACCGTGATTGCTGCGACGGACTCCAATACTCCTGCCTGATTAAGCTCGCCGCACTTGAGTACCTTTGCGCTCGGGCCGAGGACTTGTCGCGCAGCTTTCAAGCATCCTTGTTGTTGAACCGCTGCATGGCCTCCGGCTGCATCTGTCGTCGGAGCCTGAGCTGCAGTCCAGTGCGGCCCAATGAAAACGGATGCGCTAGCAGCAATCAAAACGCAACTTCGAAACCTGGCTTCATGCGCGATTTTGCAAAAGTTGTTGGCGGTCATAGCAGCAACTCATTGAACTAGCAAGCTAGGAGCTAGAAGCCGTTCCTCTTCAAACTCCTCATTCAGCCACTTTGTAAACGCCGCAAAGTCCTCGTCGCGGCCCAGAAAATCGCGCACCAATTCCCTTCCCGGTTTCGACCCGCCCTGCTCCAGCACCTTTGCACGATAGCGCGCGCCGGTGTTGCCGCCAAGCGGATCGGCGGGGTCGAACTGCGCGAAGAAGTCGAGCGCGATCACCTTGTCGAACATGTAGGTGTAGTAATTCGACGAGTAGCCGGTGAGATGGCCGAAGCTGGCATACATGCGGTTGCCTTCGAGCCACGTCCACGGCTGCATTTTGAGGTAAAGGCTCTTCGCAGTCTCGTAGAGGTCGAGTCCGGCGGGGTCGTGGTCGTGCAAATCCAGTGAGAGAGTCGTGTAGTAGAGCTGCGCGCGGATCCAGTCAGCGCGGCCAAAAGCTCCCGCCAGCTTCATCTTCTTGATGATCGCGGACGGTAGCGTCTCTCCGGTCTGGTAATGCTTGGCGAAGGCCTGCAGCAGCTTCTCGTCGCGGAAGAACTCCTCCAGCATCTGCGACGGCACTTCGATGAAGTCACCTTCCGTAGCGAAGCCGGAGAGGCCGATCCATTCGGTGCGTCCGCCAAGAATAGCGTGCATCAGGTGGCCGAACTCGTGGAAGAACGTGACCACGTCGGAGTATTGCAGAAGCCCGGGATCGTTTTCGTCTCCCGCGGGAAAGTTGCAGATAAGGCCGGCTTCGGGCATCGCGCCGCCACGCACGCCGCAAACAAGTGGCGCAGCGGAGAACCACTTGCTCTTGCCTTCACGCGGGTGCATGTCGAGATAGAAACGGCCCACGTGCTCGCCATCTTCCATCACATCGAAGACTGAGACCGATGGGTCCCACGCACTGGCATTTGACGGGCGAAACTCGACCTTGAAGAGTTGAGCGGCGGTCGAGAGCACGCCAGCCTCCACCTGCGCGTAGGGAAAGTACGGCCGCACCGATTGCGAGTCGAAGTCGAAGGCCGAGCGGCGGAACTGCTCGTACCAGTAGCCACGGCTGGTCACATCGATTTCGGCGATGCCGGGCTCAGACCGGCGAACGAATTCCAGCACCTGGTTGTGCTCCTTGATTGCGCCCTCGCGGCTGGCCTCGTCGAGCCTCGCCAAAAACGTGCGGACATTCGCGGCCGAGCCCATCATCTGGTCGGCCGTGGCAAGATCGGCCCAGCTTCTGAAACCCAGCACCGACGCAATCTCCTGCCGGGTTGCCAAAAGGTCAAGCAGGATCTGCTCGTTCTGAGGGTAGGCGCGGGTGTTGTAGGCCAGGAACATGCGCTCTCGAAGCGCGGCATTCGCAGCAAAAGTCATCACCGGCTGCATGTCGGGCGGGTCCGTGGTGAGGGTCACGTTTCCCACCGAGTCAGCCGGGTGGCGGGCGATGAAATCGGCGGGAAGGCCCTCAAGCTCCTCGGGGCGGGCCTGGATGGTTTTGCCGCCCTCCTGAATATTGCGGCTGAATTCCAGCGAGTGCGTGGTGGCCTTGTCTTGAAGCGCCTGCAGACGATCGCGGGTTTCTTTGTCTTTGTCGACGCCCGACAGCCGGTAGCCGAGCAGTGTGCGCTCTACGTAGTGCTTTGTCGCCGGTGAGGCTCCTTCGAGGTTGATGGCGGCCAGCGCGTCATAGACCTCGCGATTGAGGCTCAAAGCCGCGCCAGCCATTGAAACGCGCTGGGCCTCCATCTGGGCCTGGTCGCGGACAGCCTTGTCGGCAGCGACGGAGTTGAGCACGCCGGCCTGGGCTCCTGCCAGGGTCAACTGACCGATCGCCTTGTCGTAAAGGGTCAAGGAGTTAGCCGGGGATCGAGGACCCTCGACCGCCAGCAATGCGGCCAATGCCGCCTCGTGCGCGGCCAGCCGTTCTCCCACCCAGGCTGCAAGCGCATCGGCCGAGGCCGACCCGCCTGCATCCCAGGCATGAATCTCTTTGTTTCCAGTCAAATTCGCCGCATCGACAGCCATTTCCGCTTGTACCCTCCACAATCTAGGTTGCCACAGCCGGGTGAAGTACGTTTGCCAGTTATCGGCATTCAGCTCTCTGCTTTCTATCGCCTGCGCGCAGCCGGTAGTTTCCATTGCAAGACTGCAGGGCGGCGCCTACTGGCTATTGACTACTGGCTACTGGCTACTGGCTTCTTAGTCCCTCACCCCTAGTTCCCTTGGTCCCTCGATCCCTGTTTTCCTTGCATCCGGCATCAAAGCCCTTTAAGATGCGTCAATTGACAATGATGCCGATCCTTGCCTCACCGTCGGTTGAACCTGCTGCGGCCCTGCAGACCGTGCTGCCGCGGCTGCGTCTGCCCCGGCTGTGCGTGGCGGTGCAGGGGGCTACTCCGGCCGAGCTTATGGCCTGCGCGGAGGGGGTGCTCAAGGATGCCCGATTTCTGGAATTCCGGCTCGATCTGCTGGCCAAGCCAACTGCCGGAATTGCCCCGCTCAAGGACTTCCTTACCCGTCACCGGGACGTGCAGGCGATTGCTACCTGCCGGCGGAAACCCAATGGGGGCGGGTTTACCGGCACATTGGCCGCCGAGCTCGAAATTCTGCAGAAGGCAGCCGAGGCCGGATGCCAGATCGTCGACCTTGAAGTGGAGTCCGCCGAGCAGGCGGGCAAGGCGCAGTTGGCCCGGTTCCGCGCGGCGCTGCGTGCTGCCACAACGGCCCTGCTCATCAGTTTTCACGACTTCAGCCGAACCAAGGGCCTCGACGAGGCGGCTGCGCGCATACGGGTCTTTGAGCCCGACTACGTAAAAGTGGTTTCGACGGCGCGCGCGCTGGCCGACAACCTCGCCGTGCTGCGGATGATCGAGAACCAGAGTTTGAACGCTCACGTGGTGGGAATCGCCATGGGTGAGGAGGGCCTGGTGGGCCGTGTGCTCGGGCCGCGCGAAGGGGCGGCTTTCACCTTTGCTTCGGCCGGCGACGGTGCAGAGACCGCGCCGGGACAAGCCAGCGTGCGCACCCTCATCGATCTCTATCGCGTCGAGCAGCTCGACCAGGCGACGCGCATCTTCGGCGTGGCCGGCAATCCCATCTCGCACTCGCTCTCGCCGCTCATGCATTCCACGGCCTTCAGGCGCGAAAACGTGAACGCCATCATGCTGCCGCTGAAAGTGAAGTCGCTCAACGACCTGCTGACCCTGACGCGCGACCTGCCATTGAGCGGAGTTGCGGTGACCATGCCGCTGAAGCAGGAGGTGTTACCGCATCTGGCCAATATGGATTCGCTTACGGCGCGCATCGGCGCCTGCAACACGCTGCGCACCGGCGCCGACGGCAAGCTCTATGGATTCAACACCGATGTGGCAGGCGTCGTTCGACCTCTTGAAAAACGGATGAAACTCAAGGGTTCGCGCATCCTGGTGCTGGGCGCGGGCGGAGCGGCGCGAGCTGCTGTCTTCGGGCTCGTAGAGCAGGGCGCGGAGGTGTTCGTTACTAACCGTACCCATGAAAAGGCCGTCGCGCTGTCGCGCAAAGCGCATGCCAAGTCATTGAAACAGGATGTGCTGGCCAAGAGTCGCTTCGACGCGATCATCAACACAACGCCCTGCGGCATGGCGGGCGTAAAGCAGCCCATTGCGATCAAGGAAGACGAGTTGAACGCTTCGCTCGTCTTCGACATGGTGTACAACCCGCTGGACACGCCTCTGCTCAAGCTGGCCCATTCGCGCGGTCTCGCCGTAATCAGCGGCATCGAGATGTTTGTGCAGCAGGGCGCGCGCCAGTTTGAAATCTGGACCGGCAAGCCCGC
>CAZGUD010000068.1:0-12029 GCA_964528915.1 uncultured Occallatibacter sp. | reverse complement strand
GGAATCCCGGCCGGCCTATACCGCCGATTACCCACACGAAATAGCGACGGACCCTCTTTCGCTGACCAGGCACCTCATAGGTGCCCCACCAATTATTCGGGGCCGCGTTAGCGACCCCGCTCAGCCGCTTTGAGCGGCTCACGTTTTAAAGCCCCCGGCTCTGCCGGGGGATGTTTTACTCTCCCTTCAGCGCGCCGCCAGGGCGGTTGTGGTCAACGCTTTCGTCAGGCGCCATCGTGGGGCCGTAGCACCGCGGCAGTCATGGGTTATAGAGCAAGTTCCTGTGCGGGTTCCAGCGCGGATGAGATTCCTCAGCCGTTGTCGTGGTTGATGGGTTCGAGCAGCTCTTCAAAGATCTTTCGCCCGAGCCAGCTTGTCATCATCACCAGTGGAAGTCGGCAGGACCGGGTCCGCCGGCAGGTCGCTGGTGCCGTGTGACTTCCTTTCTAAGCACCATCATTACGAAATGGTAATCTGGTGATCAACCAAGCCATTCCCGCAAGCGTTCATTCTCTGCCGTGACCGCACTGGGCGATGCGCAAGGTCCCCAGTCAAGGAGACACAATGTCTATCATCTTTGGCCACATCAATATAATTTCCAAAGATTGGCGGCGACTTTCGAAGTTTTACCAAACTGTTTTTGCTTGTATTCCGGTACCTCCCATTCGCAAACAGTCGGGGCCTGAGCTTGAGCATGGTACCGGCGTTTCAGGTGCTGAGATTGAGGGCGAGCATCTTCGGCTTCCTGGGCTCGGCGAAACCGGGCCCACCCTCGAAATCTATTCATTCCAAAAACCACTGGAGCGCCCACAACCTGTTCCAAACAGAATGGGCCTTGGCCACATTGCTTTTCAAGTTCCATGCGTTGCTGATTCACTTGCCCAGGTTCTTGCAGAAGGTGGTTCTGCGCACGGAACCATCGTGTCTCTCGCGGTACCTGGCAAGGGTATTGTCACCTTTGTATACGCCGCAGATCCTGAAGGCAACATCATTGAACTGCAGTCCTGGTCAGACTCGGCCTGAATCCTGCCAATGATCGCAAACCCAGTGGTATTGCGGACTCCATCGAAAAGCAGGGTCGCCTTGCCTAGCCGGAGCGTTCGAATCCGGACACCGCCCTGTGTCTGACCCATCGAGCCGGCGTCATCATGCCATCGGCCAATCTCCCCTCATCGCGCCGCCAGGGCGGTGCCGGTCAACGCTTGCGTTAGGCCCGAGCGAGGGCGCCGACCCACCAATGCACTCAAGGAGTTGACGCTCGGATTCAGGAAGGGCGGGTTCGATCAGCCTTTCTATGACCGATAAAAAGTACCATAATTAGGTCTTCAAGGAGGGCCCCATGCAACGCATCCATGCCCGCGCGTCTGTAAGTATCAGCGACTTGAAGAAAAATCCTAGCGGAGTGATCTCCCAGTCCAAGGGGGAGCCGGTCGCAATCCTGAACCACAACCGTCCGACTGCTTATCTGGTTCCTGCCGCTACCTTCGAGGCGATCTTGGAGCATTTGGATGATGTGGATCTTGCCCGATTGGTGCGAGAGCGGCAGGGGGAGGTCTCAATCGGGGTAACGCTCGATGGCCTATAACCTCGAATTTAAGGAATCAGCGCTCAAGGGACGTGGCGCTACGCGGTCCTGCTGAGGTAAATTGTTCGTGTTGCTTTCGTGTGCTTCCTTAGGGCCCTTGCGGCCGGCCCTGACGCAAACTGTCGTCGATCAGGTGGGATGTCCCGCCGGGGCCGTGTCGGTGATCATCCAGGAAGTGGATAAGCAGGACTGGTACATCGGAGGCAAGGCTTGCCAGGAGCTGTACCCGGAGCCCAGCTGAATCCACGGCGAGCCCTTCCAGCGTGTGTTTCCGGCAGGGCTGCCCATTTTGAAGATAGACTTACGTTCATTACCGAGGAGCCGTCTTAGCATCCGCGGTCACCACCGCATGCCGTCTGCTGTCAAGGAGTCCTGCGCCGTGCTCAGCATCCTCTCTGGTCTGCTCTCCTCCCTTTCCTATGCGGCGAGCGACCTGTTCTCACAGAACGTCACGAGGCATACCCGCGTGCTCACCCAGATGGTGTGGGTGCTTGCCACCGGGGTGGTCGTCGTCGTGCCCATCGCGCTGCTTGTGGTCGGATTGCCGCAGGGTGAGGCGCAGTGGCGCGCCGCTGGCTTCGCCGCCTTGGCGGGCGCCCTGTATTTCTTCGCCTTCTTTTGTCTGCTGCGCGCACTGAGCACCGGAGACCTTGGTCTGGTCTCGACGCTCAATGCCTTGCAAGGCGCATACGTGGCCGTCACCGTCATCCTGCTCGGTGCAAAGGTCACGCCCCTCCTTGCACTGGCTCTGAGTGCATGTGTTCTTGGCGGACTGTGCACATCCTTCGAGGGCCACGCCAAGACGGCGAAAGGGGCACCCTGGGCGCTCGCCAGCGGTCTCCTCTTTGCTGCGGTCATGCTCTGCTACCACGCCGCAGGCGCGATCAGCTGGCTTTCGCAGTCGGCCATCTCCCGAAGTGTCTCACTCCTCGTCACCCTGCCGGTCGCCCTGCTCAGTGGCCGCATCTACGTGCCCAGGAACCTCCGTGGGCGAGCCATCGGAGCTGGTCTTCTCGAGTTGGGCGGGGTAGTGCTGCTCACCATCGCCTTCGCCATCGGCCCGCCCACGGTGGCCGGCGTCACTACGACGCAATTCGGCACGTTCGCAGTGCTGCTGGGTTACGTTGTCCTGCACGAACGTCCCAATCCATTGCAGTGGGCGGGGGTCGGCTGCACCCTTGCTGGCGTGAGCCTACTGGCCGCTATCGGGTAGGCCTGTCCAACTTTCTTGCGCCGCAGGCTCCAGCCAGAAGTCTGTCATTGAACACGCACCGTCAATGCGTTCCAAGCCGCGAGCGAATCCATGTAATCTCTCCAGTGCACGATTTTCCGGTTTTCGATCTTGATGATTGAGCAGAACCGATTGTTGTATTTCACTCCGGTCGCGAGGATGGTTCCATGGACTTCATATTCCAAGACAACGACTCGGCCGTTGTCTGCCTTGTGGGTAACCAACATATCGGCAGATTGAAGCTCGATGCTCATGCCATAGCCCCTGAATTGAGCGATCAGATCGGCACGCCCCCGGACAATGCGGGGCCAACCGGGGAACTCGTAGAGCACTTCATAGACCACGTCGTCAGCGATGATGTCGAAGAAGTGCCCGCCATCCACGAGGTCTTCCAGAGCCCCTCGCACCAGCTCAAAGTAGGGCCCGGCGGCATCATATTCAGCGTAATTCGGACTCGCCATCCTGGACTCTCCGTGGTTTCAAGAAGGTTGCCTGCCAAAGCTTTCGTGAGGCCCCACCAAAGTGTGGGGAAAAACATCGAAAATGCGAAAGACCTTTTTCAGAAAGTGCCTTCTCCAAGATTATCCCAGGCCATCAACCACAGTCACTGGTCCTTTTGAGCCTTTCGCAGCAATGGCCGTGCAAATACGCCGAGGTTGTTGCCGTTTGACCGCAGTTGCCTTTATCACCCGTGGACGTTTGCAGGCCTGGTGAAAGTGATGAAATCCGTGCTGACCGGCTCCAAGCCTTCGCGCCGAAGCAGAGCGGCGATCTGCCCCCGGTGGTAGGAGCCATGCAGGGCCACATGCAGCAGGATGTCTTCCAGCGACGATTCAAGAAGCTGGCCCTTGGAGGTTCGATAGGAAATCAAAGCAGCCAGCCGGTCTACCGTGGCATTTTGTACCATCTCCCGAAATCCTGCCGAGGATTCTCCTGCAACGGTTCGGCATTGGGCCAGCGAAAGTGTTGACCACACGGCTACCTTGGACGTATCCATGTGCCGGATACGCATCAACCAAATTCGCTCCGCACTGAAAAGATGCCCCAAGAGTCGAAGGACCGATTCCGAGGGCTCTCCGGCTTTTTCAAGTGCATCCAAAACCAGATTGTCAGCCCATGCCAGATGATCATAAAGGCGGTCCAGATAAGAGTTCATTGAGCCTCCGCCACATAATCTTAAACCCCCAGGAATGTCTCCCACCCATTCCAACCACGGTTTCTTGGCTCCGTTCTGCCGTCCCGGAGTAGACTGCCCTCGTGCGAACGGTTCATCTCCTGTTCATCCCCATGCTACTTGCCGCCCTGCCGATGTCGCCCCAGGCCATTGGCAGACGGGTTGGTGCCCAGGAAACTGCCATGCAACTGACTTCTACCGACCTTGTTCCCGGTGCCGCGATTCCCAAGGCCTTCACCGCCGACGGTGCGGACCTTTCCCCAGCCTTGGCCTGGCATGGGGCGCCTGAGGGCACACGCAGCTTTGCCCTCATCGTGGATGACCCGGATGCCCCGGTGGGGCTCTGGGTACACTGGGTGGCCTTCGACTTGCCGGGTACGGTCACTGGGCTGGCCCAGGGGCAGACGCGCGCCGGTCATCTGTCCGGGGGTGGCAGGCAAGGGCGCAACTCCTGGTCGCGTCTGGGGTGGAATGGGCCCTCCCCGCCACCCGGTCGGCCTCACCGCTACTTCTTCAAACTTTATGCGCTGAGCGGAGTCCTGGGGCTGGAGCCGGGCGCCACCGCCCAGGCGGTGACCGCGGCGATGAAAGGCAAGATCCTTGCGGAAACAAGCCTGATGGGCACATACGGAAGGTAAGTGCCTACTTCCCCAATGGTTAGCGATCAATGGAGATTTGCCAGGAGGGGCGGCATTGATGTCTGCAGCGCAACCCGTGGGAGGTGTGGTAGACTATCCAATCGAATAGGTGCGTCATCCGAGGTGAAGGAAGAGATGGCACAGTCGATATTTCCGTGACTACAAGTTGTCGAAAATCCGGCCGCTTGCATCAGGGTGCAAGTTCCGCCTGAGGTCCTGGAAGTCTATTGTCTGAACGTCGGCATCTGCCTCCATTCCTTCCCTCCGAGGCCCTATCGTATAAGGAGGTTTTATGGGTACCAAGTCTCACAATGCCAGGAAACCCAAACTTATCGGTCGTCATTTGGGCAGCTCCAATGAACGGATGCCGACCATGGCGGGGGCCGATTCACCGTTAACGCAGGATGGCAAAAACGCTGCGCCTGAAAAGCATAAAATGAGCTTTGCCCAACATCAGCATGAACTGCAGCTCCAGCAAAAATCCACTTCACACAAGTAGGGGGCGCAAAAGCATGATGTCCTGCCCGTTATAATCAATCCACTCGTGCCGCGGGCTCCATCGAAAGCTTTTGGATAAGGGGAAACCCAGTCGGTCGCGCAGGGGGTTTCAACCATTATTTCATAGCCGTACACGACCAGCCAGGGCATTCGACCCCGGACACGGCTCCGCTTGTGGTCCAACCTTCAGCCGCCCTTCACTCAAGGGGGTGCGTTAGGAATGCGCCCTGGTCTGCACTCTTCCCTGCGACATCTCAGTGAGCCATCGCCTCGCCCGTCACGGCTCTTCACTCGTTAAACTTCTGGCCGCCCGATTCCATGCTTGCCAAACTCAAGAAAGGGGCCACAGCGCCTCCTCCCGAAAAGGACCCAACATGATCAAAACGCCCAGCGGCCTGAGCTATCTGGAAACCTCGGAGGGCGCTGGTGAATGCCCGAAGGTGGGCCAGACCTGCGTGATGCACTATACTGGTTGGCTTTCGGATGACGGCAAACCTGGCATGAAGTTCGACAGTTCGTTGGATCGGGGGCAACCATTCTCTTTTTCGGTGGGTATTGGCCAGGTCATAAAAGGCTGGGATGAAGGGGTGATCTCCATGAAGAAAGGCGGCAAGCGAACTCTGCATATCCCATCCGCTCTTGGATATGGCGCCCGGGGCGCCGGCGGCGTGATACCGCCTAATGCCGATCTCATCTTCGATGTAGAGTTGCTGGAGATCAGATAGGGCCAATGGCTTTTGCCCCAGCCTGGCGATCAGGGACAACCCGGTGGGCGCCCAGGAACCTGCAGCCAAGCTCATGACGTCGATGGAGGGAATCTGAAATGCCATCGTTTTCATCAAAAAGGAAACTTCTCCTCATTGGTGCATCTCGCGGCCTTGGATTCGCCTTGGCCGAGGAATACCTCAAACGCGGCTGGCATGTCGTTGCCACTGAGCGTGGCGGAAGTAAATCCCGCCTGCACAATCTGCTGGCGGCTTCCGGCGGGCGGCTCGCAATCGAGACTGTCGATATCGTACATCCTGACGAGGTCGCTGCGCTGCGTTCGCGCCTGGCATCGAGAACATTCGACTTGCTGTTCGTCAATGCCGGCGTCAAGAACGACGATCGGGAAACGGTCGCGGATGTTTCGACCGAAGAGTTTATACGAGTGATGGTAACCAACGCCCTTAGTCCGATGCGCGTGATCGAGACCCTGCAGGATGTCGTGTCCCCAAATGGCACGATCGGGGTCATGTCCTCCGGACAGGGCAGTGTCGCGAATAATGTGAACGGGGGATATGAGGTATATCGCGGCAGCAAGGCGGCGCTGAATACATTTATGCGTAGCTTTGCGGCCCGCCACGGCAACGATTCGCGAACGCTGCTGCTCATGGCTCCGGGGTGGGTTCGAACCGACATGGGCGGCCCCCAGGGGCGCCTGAGCATCGAGGAGAGCATTCCGAACCTCGTTGACACGATGGAAGCGCAAGCGGGGAAAGCTGGCCTACAGTACCTTGATTACCTGGGCCGTCAGATTCCGTGGTGACGAGCCACCTCACGATGCTGTGAGGCCCGATCGGGGCGCCGGTGTCACTGTTCCGCTTAACAGACAGCCGATGGCTCTCCGTCCGACCCAGCCAAGGCGCACCCGAATCTCAGACAAACATCCCATGGCGTGCCCCTGAAAGAGCGCCTCGATCGTCGGCATGTCGGCCCGTAGGGCCTGCAGCCGCGCCACCTCCCTGATGGGAATGAGCGTCTTTACCCGCGAAGGGACTGCATTTTGCAGAGGCAAGTCAAGCCTGTCGTCGCGCTCAAGCCCCAGAACGGTCAGAACGTCCTTTTCCTGCTCCGGCGTCAAGGGACGGGAATAGCCGTGCCGTTGCGGCAAGCCTGTTATTTATCTTACTATGATGAACTCACTACTTTACAAGAATAGGGCCAGCAGCGAGATTGATCTCCAGGGAAACCTGGAGGCTTGCTTATGCGCGTGTTTGTCACTGGTGCGACTGGATTCATCGGGTCAGCGGTCGTCAAGGAGCTGATCACGGCGGGCCATCAGGTCCTTGGACTCTGCCGCTCGGACGAGAAAGCGGCGGCTTTGGCTGCCGCTGGCGCGGTGGTCTATCGCGGGTCACTCGAGGACCTTGAGGGCCTTAGGTCGGGTGCCGCACAGTCGGACGGTGTGCTCCACCTGGCCTTCAACCATGACTTCTCGAAATTCGCGGCGAACTGTGAGGACGATCGCCGGGTGATCGAGGCGCTCGGCTCGGTTCTTGAGGGCTCCGGCCGGCCGCTGGTCGTCACTTCCGGGACCGGGATGGCAAATACCACGCCCGGTCAGCTGGCCAAGGAAGACAACGCGACCGTCGGTTCCGAGGTGATTCCCCGCGCCGCGTCGGAAGAGGCTGCTGCCTTCGTTGCCGCGAGTGGGGTCAATGTGTCGGTGGTGCGACTCCCGCAAGTCCATGACACGGTCAAGCAAGGCCTCGTCACCCCGGCGATCGAAAGGTTCCGTGAAAAGGGCGTCTGCGCCTATATCGGAGCCGGACAGAACCGCTGGCCAGCGGCCTACGTTCTCGACGTGGCCCGCCTCTACAGGCTGGCGATCGAAAAGGCTGAGCCGAATGCAAAGTACCACGCGGCTGCGGAGGAAGGTGTGCGGATGCGCGATATCGCGGAAGCCATCGGCCGACGCCTGAAGCTGCCGGTCAAATCCATCGCCCCGGGGGAGGCTCAGGCCTTTTTCGGCTGGCTCGCCATGTTTGCCGGGCACGACATGCCCGCCTCCAGCGAGCAGACGCGGAGAAAGCTGGGATGGGAACCGACCGGGCCGGGGTTGATCGCCGATCTCGAAACGTTGCACGTCCCCGAAGACTGAAGCCCATGGGGCAGGCTCCTACCGCCCGGGATCTGGCAGCTCTTCCGTTCGACCGGATACCCGGCTTCCGGAAATGATCAGCTCGCCAACCGACACAGGCAGCCTGAAGCGCCGGGGGCCAGCGCTGCCAGGATTGATGAAGAGCACCCCACCGTGCTCCTGCACCATGGGCTTGTGCGAATGCCCAGAGACGACAATCCTGATGCCAAGCGCGCCGGGTTCGACCTCCAGCTGGGCCAGATTGTGGATCACGTAGAGGAGATGTCCACCCACCCGCAAGGACTCTGTCTCCCGCAACCGGCCCACCCATGGCCCCTTGTCACAATTGCCCTTCACTGCCGTGACGGGTGCGATCCGCGCGAGTTCATTGAGGATGTCTGGATCACAGATATCCCCGGCGTGCACGATGTAGTCACTGCCACGAAGGAAGGCCCAGGCTTCGGGCCGAAGAAGCCCGTGCGTGTCGGAGATGAGGCCCACGCGAAGGGACCTTTCCCCGGATGGCAGGCCCATCGTCGGCTCGGGGTCTGGGGTCTTGTCCGGGGAAGCAGCCATGGCGGGTGATCCAGATCTGATTCAGCGTTTCGCCAAGCAATCTTCTCACGGGTTCCTTCCCAATCATTGCCACACGCGCAGAATGGTGGTGGAGGCCCGATATGAATCGCAAGCGAGTCGGCATCATGCTCTTCAACGACATTGAGGTGCTGGACTTCTGCGGTCCCTTCGAGGTGTTCTCGGTGGCACGGGGGGACGAGTTGCGACGCCGAGAGGAGCCTTCCCCCTTCCAAGTGCTGCTGGTTGCCGAAACCACGAATAGCGTCACGACGGCCGGCGGGATGAAGGTCCTCCCCATGGCCACCTTTGCGGATTGCCCGGAACTGGACCTCCTGTTGGTGCCGGGGGGGATGGGCACCCGCAGGGAGATGCTGAACGAGGCGACGCTGGGGTTCGTGCGGGAGCGGTCCGTCCGGACCGAGCTTGTGGCTTCGGTGTGCACGGGCTCGCTCATCCTGGCGAAGGCCGGGCTGTTGGCCGGGCTTCGGGCCACGACCCACTGGCGCTCCCTGGACCTGCTCAGGGAACTGTGTCCGGATGTCAGGGTGGATGCGGCAGCGCAGGTGGTGGACGAAGGCCGGATCATGACCTCGGCGGGCATCGCGGCAGGCATCGACCTGGCCCTGATGATCGTGCAACGCTGGTACGGGGAGTCCGTTGCCCGGGCCACGGCTCGACACATGGAATACCCATTCCCGGAGAGCCATGCCCGCCGGGTTGCCATTGAAAATGGACCGCCCCAGTGAGCTTCGACCTTGCGCCACCGCTTGCAGAATTGATTGGCAGCATCAGGGAAGAGGTCATGCAACGGTACGAATTCCAGCTCAACATCCCGTCAGAGACCTATCTGGCCTACTATCGCGGTACCGCACAGCAAGTCGTTGTTCGTTGCTTCGATGGGGTAACCATTCAGTTTCCGGCAGCGCTTTTGAAACAATTCATCAAGTCCACGGGGATTCATGGGAACTTCGCACTGACGTGTCAGGACAACCACAAGGCGGTGAACCTGATACGTTTGCCAACCAGGTACTGATGTCACCGGAGGCCAAGCTGTCAGCAGCGGCATTCACACTCGGAGCAGGATGAACAGATATCCTGGCCAATACTCCTCGCCAAGGCCATTGGGTCCAAATCACGGCGAAACTTTTCATCACTGCCGCTCTCCGTACTCCGGATGAATTATCCGCCGATCATAAGCTGGGGCAACTCCCAGCTTGGGTCAAATGGGGATGCGCTGCCGGTTCCTCGTCAGCCAGGCTTCGATTGTTTCCAGCCGCGGGTTCAGCGTGCGGGCCGTCTCGGGTTTCCTGACGGCGCAGAAGTCGTCGGCGAGGTCCCCGTCCGTATCTGCGAGGATGGCTCACGCCAACCCGCCCCCCTGGGCGTCTGTCGCACCCACCACTGCCAGGATTTTTTTGACCCTCATTGCCACTCCTCCCCCGGGCAAGGGCTGATTGCGAGATCTTAAGGGGAAAGCTCCCATCGGCGCCATCACCATGTTCTGCCACGGAAACGATTACGCCTATGCACGAGGGTGACGGATCCTGGAGGGTCTGCGGTTATTTTATCAAATAATGTTTTTTGCTGGTTTTTGCACCACAGATGGGTTTAATGCCTGGAGAATGGATAAGCAAGATGCAGAAAATGCGTGAGATTTAAACCAAAATGCGCAAGAGCGGGATGCCAGGGGTTTCGCTTGGCTTGGTAGGCGAAGCCGTAGGCCACACCGGCCATGGCCGCGGTGGCCATATAGACGGGCCCACCCCTGAAATGGATCAGGCCGAACAAGATGGCGGCCGCATAGATGCTCAAAAAAGGTCGATATCCGTGGGCCACCAGCCAGATTACCAACTTGCCCTGAATCAACATCCTGAACATGGCTTCCTCGGGGATGCACACCAGGAACAGATTGGCCGGAGCCCAGAGCAGCAGCGTCCAGCTGAACTTGGGATCCCCCCAGAACCATTGCCGCGCCCGGGATGTCCGGGATGCCATTGAAATAAACAAGGGAAAGTAGCATGCAAGGCTGAACATATCTTACCAACTCGATTGGAAGTGTCGGCAATTCAGTCCGGGGTGCCAACACGAAGACGATGGCCATCCGGATCCTGGGCCATGAAGTGAGTGTCGCGTGGTCGGCTGAGAAGAAGGACCATTCAGTGGCACCAGCCATGAGGGGAGAAAAATAAACATAGCTTGTGCGACGGGGCCGGTCCGCGGCACCCATGGGTTGACGCCCTTCGAACCGCCTGGCGCAACCCATTCGAAGGCCGATGAGAGGGGAATCCGCAAATGAATGGGGCCTGGGATCCCTCGGTAAAAAAAGGTCAAGATATGACTAGCTTTGTAGACGCAATACGGCCACTCTTTTGCAACCGAAGGACAACAACAATCATGGAGGGGGATCATGGGCGACAAGGGCGGCAAAAAGGACAAGGAAAAGAGCCAGAAGCAGAAGACTGAGAAGCAGATAGAGAAATCCAAAGGCAAGCAGGAAAAGCAGCCGAACAAGAAGGCCTGAGGGCACTGGTTCGGCATCGGTCTCTCCTCAGCCCCCAGCGCCGCTGGCGAGGGGGGCTTGGGGAGACCCGCCGGATGGCGTGGGCGCGCTGGTGCCGGCGGTCTCCTTGGTGTCGTTGCTGCCGGGAGCGCACCCATAGAGGGCCCGAGCGAGAGTGGCATTGAAGGCCTTGTAGGCGTTCAGCCATGCGGCTTCCGCGTCGCTTACCGCCAGCAGCGCATCAATATACGGTTCCTTGAGCTTGTGGATGGTCACGGCGCCGGCAATGGCGTCAGAGGCATAAGCGAACAAGAACAATAGATTTCCGGTTGCGGCGAGGGAACCGGATGCGGCTCCGGCCGGGCTGACCGGTGTGGTGGCGAATATGCCGGTAACGGAGCTGCCAATGTCAATGCCGTAGGCTGTCGCGGCATAGGTACCGTAGCTGAGGAGACCCGTGGCCGCGATAACGATGTCCGAGCCCACCGATTTGGCCTCCCAAATGGCGGCCATCACGTCCCTTTTGGCTGCATCCAGATTGCGCTGGGCCGCAATGAGCTCCGGGCAGGCCGGGACGCCGCCTTCCACGGCGGGAATCGAAGCCCGCCGTCCGGGAACGGGGCCGAAATCGGGAGGCAGGATATGACCATTCACGCTATCGCGAGCCGTATCCGAAAGCGCCATCTTGAAGGCCCCCTGGATCAGCTGCGCCCCTGGGGTCAAGGGCGGCAGCGGAGCGGCCAGCTTGATCGCGGACCCCAGGGCGTTTTGCATCTTGGTCCGCTGCGCCCGCAGGGCCCTTTGGACCATGTCACTATTAAGGTTTATCTCATCAGATTCAAGTTGCGCCATTATCATATTCGTTATTAATTCTTCCGAACCCGGACCGGATCCGGAGGCGCTATCCGGGGGGCCGATGCTCGAGTAGAAAGGCTCCTCGCTGAATCGTGTGGGTAAACCAGGGTTATAACCACGGTCCTTGGCC
>CAZGUD010000067.1:0-12259 GCA_964528915.1 uncultured Occallatibacter sp. | reverse complement strand
GTTGTGGCACGGTAAAGTTGCGATTATTCTCACGGGCGAAAATCGAATTCAGAATCACGCTGTTTTGAGTCGATAACATACGCGCTCCGACGGTTGTTTGTGGCGACCCGTGGCGAGAACCATCGCACGACGGTGTTTGGCGGAACGATGACGTTTTCTATTTGCTGATTCCCTCGCTCGCCGGCCCAAGTAACAGGCGGAACGTCTCGTCTGTTGGGAATGGGCGCGTTGCGCGCACTGATCGGAATGAAAATATAGCGGAGTCCACTCTCAGCTAACAGCGATCGCGCCTTCGGCGAAGCGGGAGGCTATTTTCGAGAGTGTCCCAGATGTCCCCTAAACTTGAGGACAGCCGGCAGACTCCCAGGCTCTCCAGGAAGAACGAACATTTCAGTTGCACCTGGGAGTCCGCTGCCAATCATTCACGTCCTCTATATTCCGAATGCAGATCGGCTCATCCGGACCCTCTGACGTGACGCGCGTTAGCGGGGACGACGTTCCTGACAAAACAGTCGATTCGATCCGTCAGCTCCGTATTTCACATCTTGTCCCCACCGCATCAAATGCAAAAATCCTGCGCGACGCCGTATTCACGTGTTCTGCGGGAAAATCCGATGGCTACCTTGTCCTGATGCCCCTCGGTGGGATCCAAGCTGAACACGCCGGCGATTGAGTTGCTTTCCCGGGTCCCAAACGCGGGACCCGGACCACCCACATTTGAGGGGGGAACCTAAGTCGCTCGCCGGCACCCGGGCCACCCGCCGAAACTGTAAAACTCGCTCCGAAATACTAGCTATGCCACATGGTCACAGTTCAGAGAGTCTGCCGATGTCGATATACGGACCGCTCCAAACTATTTCGCCGCCGGAATTGATGTATGCCACTTCCTTGGCCAGTTCGACGAAACACAATCCGCACCTAAATTTGCTCACGCCCTCAAAGCGCGCAGGAATGACGAACTCGCCGCCCTGGTTTAAGAAGCCGTAGAGTCCGTTTGGTTCACTTTCCGGCGCGACCGCAGCTATCCCCCGTATGAATTCCCCGCTCCTTCGGAAGGCTGGGGGGATTATGATTGTGCCACTTTGGTCGATATATCCCCAAAGACTCTCAACCTCCACTTCCGCCATTCCTTCATGGAAATCGCGAGCGCCGACCCAGCGGGGAGAGATCGTATAGGTTCCCTCTCTATTGATGTAGCCCCATAACCCATCCTGCATCACTCTCGCGAGGCCATTCGAAAACGGTAGCGCGAGAGCGAAGCGAGGTGGTATTTCAAATTCAAGTGACTTGTTAATGAAACCCCATTTCTCACCTATTTTTACAGGTGCCACTCCCTCCGAAAAAGACCGCGCATCTTCATAAGTCGGTGCAGCAAGTTGCTGCCCGTCTCGGTCGATGAAGCCGAACAACCGATCTCGAGACATCCATGACGCACCCTCTCGAAACTCTGCGAGAACGCGAAATTGGGGTTCGACAATGACCGTACCATCCAGGCTCATTGCTCCACGTTTGCCATCTATGGAGTAGATAATCCGATCCTCGCTGATCCCAATTAGCGAATGTGAATCAGGCTTTATTGTGAGATTTCCTGAACCATCGATTGCCCCCCACGTTTTACCGCACTTTACCGGTGCTAGGCCGCAACAAAACGGTCTAGCATCATCGAATACAAAATCAACTGCTTGCGCACCCGTCAGGTCCATGAAACCTGCGCGATACTGGGAAGGGGATCTGCCAATCCTTTCGAAAATGGGAAATAATGGGCCGACTCGCATTTCGTTGATCTCTGACATCATGGAACAGCTCCTGATTCCGCTGCGACTTCCGCGGCTCCTTCCGCTGCCTCTCCGGTTACTTCTGCTGTCTTTTCCGCCGCCGGAAACACCTCTTCAAGTGATTCCATGAATGCGTCGGCCATATTTCTGGCTTGAGGTTCGTAATTTGCGAGACGCGCGTTGAACTTCTCCACATCTCCACCAGCCTTCGCGAGCCGTCTTCCCAGCTCTTCGAAATCTTCCTTGTCAAAATCCTTAAGAGGCTTTCCAAGATCCTTTTCTAAATCCTCGACCAATTCTCTGACCTGCTTAGAAACTCCCCGGTGTAATTGATCGTAAGAATTCGACAATCTAGGATTCTTCAGAGCGCGCGTCGTTATCTTATTAAGTGCTTTCCACTGTTGACTCGCCTTGTCAAGGTTCTTCCAAATGGCCTGAGGCACGTAATGGTGTCCCGTTGCTACTCCTCCCATTAGAATAGGCAAGTCATTCCAATCGGGCAACCAGGCGCAATGCGTGCTCGAGCTTTCTCCTATAGTGATAGTTACACACTCACGATGAGAATGACCATCAGCGTCAACTGATCCGAGAGGGTTGTTATTAAGGTAGCTATATAGATTGAGCGTCTGCGGGTTCTCAAACTCCGCATATGGAGTTGAATCGGGGTCCGGGCTCCAGTCGGGCGATAGGAACCGGCCACTCACGCTGGTGTAGAAGCGCGCACCGAAGTAGTCATTCCCTGATTCGGTATCCCGTTCTTTGCCGGTGAATTTGAACGTGTTCTCAGTACAGGTGTTGGTATAGGCTCGTTCTCCACCGAAGGGCGTAAAGTCGGCGTCGTAACAGACTCCTCCTGTATTATTGGTCATCACGCGCGAAGTACCCAACGAGTCTTGCACGTAGTATTGCGCCGTCGATCCCGCCGGAAGCAAGGCCACGCGCTGGCTGCCAAAAAAGACGTATTCGTTTGTGGTTGTGCCGGAACTGTTAGTCTCCGCCAGCACGTCGCCTCCCGCTCCGTACCAGTACAACGTACCATTCGACTTCACAACCCGTCTCCCGTCACCATCATAGGTATACGTGTCGCCGGCAACGGTCTTCTGCTGGCCCTCGCCGTTCCATGTATAGCTGTGGGAGCTGTCGCTGAGCGTGTTGCCGGACAGGTCGTAGGTGAAAGTCGTAACCTGGTTTCTGGTGCTATACGTAAGCGAGGCTGGGTTTGCCTGCGTGCAGCTGTTGTATGTAGGGGTCCAGCTCGACTGCGACAGGTTGCCCCAAACATCCTCAGTATAGAGATAGCCCCAGCAATATGTGCCTGTGGTAGAAGTAGTTCCCGCCGACTGGATACGGTCGAGTGGGTCGTATGCGTAGAGTTGGGAACGGCTTGAATTCAGTGAATTGGTGATGCCGTAGACGTCGCCGGCGTTATGGCCATTGGGATCGTTGTAGGCGTATGTAAGGTTGATCGCATTCCCACCAGTGGATGACGCCGTGATGGTATTCGGCTGCAGCCGGCTGTTGAACGTTTCGGCAATGTTAACGCCGGTGAAGGAACTCGTCTTGCCGATGGCCATGCTGTAGACGGATCCCTGCGGCGTGTAGCAGACCTGGCCGGAGGGGCAGCCGGATAGCGGCGACGAAGGTGCTGTTGTATAGGTGATGCCGTTCGATGAGTCAGAGGCAGTTGCGGGCCGGTTGGCGCCATTGTAAGTATAGTTCACTGTTCGGCCGGTTGGATAGACAACCTGCGTGGGGTCCCCGGCCTGGTTCATGTAATACGTTGAAGACTTCGTTACTCCACTGGTTATGCGCTGATCCTGATGCTGCGTTTGAGAACTCGATGAGGAGACAAAGTAGGCCCAGGACTCCGATCCTGCCGCGTCGGTCATGCTGGTGCGGTAGCCGATGTTCTGGCATCCGGTCAGGTTAAGGCATCCCAATTGGTCATAGACAATGGTGACCGTGGGATCGCCATTCGAGTATGTGCGGCTCAGGAGCCGGTTGATCTCATCGTAGCCATAGGTTGTGGTGATGCTGCGGGCATCTGTCTTTGTCCACACATTGCCGTTGTAATCGTACGTGTAGGTGAGGGTTCCGGTTTCGGGGTTCGAGGAGGTGAGAAGGTGCGACAGCAAATCATAGGTAAAAGAGCGCGGACGCCAAGTGCTGGATGGTGAACCGCACGTGGTGAGAGGGAAGGAAAACGAAGTAGTGTCGGTTCCCTTTTGAATCGCGCACCTGAGATCGCCAAGCGGCGTGTAAGCGTATAGGGACACTGCCGGCGTGCCCAGGGAGTATCCCGTAGACCCGTTAGTACCGCCAGTGAGGGCGGACCCCGAAAGAGATGCAGTGAACGAGGGGCTCGTGAAATAAGAAGTATTCCAGTTGACAGACGTGCTGAGAGAATAGTTGGTTCCGCTTCCGTCAGTTCTGGCAGTCATAGTGATTGTCGAACCGCTTACGGTCGCGGTCACCAGGGTGCCGTTGTTCATGGCTGTTGCTAGTCCAGATGCGATGGCCGCGTCTGTTGAGCCCTGACCATAGCCATACGTATATTGCGTTCCGTTCACAGTAATGTCAACGTCGCCCGTGTCGTACATCGTGCACTGCTGATTATTCGGTCCGCACGTATACTGGGTCGACTGTTCCGCGCCATTTATGGTCGCAGTGCCTGTGCCAGGTGTGCCAGGGGTAGTGCCGTAGCCCTCTTCGTCGGCTTCGGCGAGGAAGCCCAGACCGTTGACCCTGGTTTCTCGTTGCCGACCGGATGGGTCCGTTACGGTTGTTGTGGCTCCAGAATACGAGGTCGAGGTTATGGAGCCATCCGCGTAAGTATCGCTAATCTTTCTGCTAACGGCGTCATAAGCAAACACAGTCGTCCCTGCAGAAGTTGTCGGGTCAGAGTTTCGATACGGGTTCGACTGCTTCCAGACGCGCCCAAATCCATCGTAGGTGGTGTCGGAGAAGATCGTACCTTGCGGGTCTGACGTGACCATGGACCTGACCGTATGGCCCATACCGTCTCGAGCGACAATCGTAGTTTTGTTCAGATGCGTGCCCGAAGTTTGCATATTCGGTGTGTTGGCCGACGGATTGCTATTTGAGGTAGCGTAAGTGGAATCGTTGTACGAAACGTTGGTCTGGCCGTTATCGGGATAACTTATCTGAGTCAGCCGGGCAAGTGAATCTGCGTAGCTGTAGCTGGTGACCAGGCCGTTCTTGTCGGTGTGCGATCGAATCAGGCCGTCATTAAATCCCCAAGAAAAATAGTCACTTTGCCCGAAAGGATTCTTGACCTGCGTGAGGTACGCAAATGTCTGGCCCGGAGCAGTTCCACTTGTGTAGTCGTCGGAGTAGTAGTAGTAGGTCGTGTGTTGTGATCCGGTCATATCTGAACAAGGTGAATTACCGCATGGATCCGTTCTGGTATATACCTGCCCTGTGTCCCAATAAGTGTAGGTCGTAGTGGCGTACGTTGAGCCGCTGATCAGTTCCTGGACAGTCGTAATGTTTCCGCGGTGTGCTTCGGGAGGACTTAAGAGATTGATCGCGCCTGAAGACGTCACCGTAGATGGACTGTCATACGTATAAACCGAATACTTTGACGTGTTACCGCCACCGTCGGCGACCGTGACGTTTTCAGCGGCATTCACAATGTGGGTGCCGCTATAAGGAGGATTTCCGTTTTGATTCCAGGTGAAGAACGGCTCATATTGTGTCGTAGTCTGCCTTATGAGTCCGCCAATATAGCTCGCATTTAACCCAGACATTCCATTACAAGACGGCGCGGAAAACGTGCCATACGAATTGAAGTCGTATTCATACGTCCCAATCGCCTGTTCGTTTGCGTCGAAGCAGTAGGCTATTGCGGAGCCAGCGTTCGGATTCCCATTGCCATCGTAGAGAATCGTCTGCTCGGCCGACATAATATTGGGGTTCCACCAGTCCTTATTGACTTGCTTGTATTCCTTTTCGTTTCCGTCCTGGTAATCAACGGTGGTTTCAACCGGCGCTTCAGTACTGTAGTAGCTCTCACCTGAGTACGGCGGATTATCCGATGTCGCTGCCGAATAAGTGTATTTTGTCGTTGTCTCATCCCCCGTGAGTGAGTCGGTCGCCGTAACGGTCGTCGTTTTTTGCGTCCACGTCTCGCCACTCCAGGTCGTCGAGTACTGGAAGTGCTGATGAAGCACCTCTGTCGAGCCGTCGTAACTGACATAGCGATCAGTAACTGCTGGCGTGTCATACTCGAGCGTGCAGTTATACTGCGTCTCCACGTAGGCTTCGCCATTCCAGGTTTGCTGGTTCCACGCTCCGGACGTCAGTGCAGAAAGAGGATTGACTCCCCACACATAGCGGACATAGCCACCGTCGGGGAATGTGATCTTTTCGACTTTGCCGTAGACGCTCTCGTATTGAAAAGTGTACTTTTGACCGTTTGGCAGGTCGATTTCGTTGATCACGGGCAGAGCGACTGAAGTACCAGATCCCCAATTGTTAGAATCGAGCTGGTTTGACAATGTACAGGCTGGGCCATCGTCCTCGGCAAGGTAGTAGTTCTCGGGGAAAGTCGCGGTTGCCGTAGTCCAATGAACCGTTATAGGCGCAGGTTGGCCAGTTGATTGATTGTACAAGCCCGAGATTGTAATCGTGTCCCCGTTATTTCCAATTCCGGTCCACTTAATAGCGGTGCGGCCAGTCGAATCGACGTAGCTATTGCCACTCAGGTTTATGGTGTTCCCGTTTCTGTCTGTGATGCTGGAGGCTAATATTCCCCACTCGGAGGGAATGTACCCAGGCGATTGAGGTTCAGTGGCACCACTACCGCTCGGAAATTGAAATGACGTCCCGGATTGATCGATGACTGTTGTCGTGCTACCGCCGCTATTGAAATACGAAAGAATCCCATGGTTATTTCCGGCGCTTACAGTTGACGGACATGAGAATTCCCAGTTTTTTGGATCGCCATAGGATGATGCGATCGGAAGACTGTATTGCGTCCCGTCGAAACCACGGAATACGTAATCTTCATTTCCGTAACAAATGTTTTGGCAAAGAGTGTTGTACTCATTGTTGATTGGATTCAGACAGTTCGTTCCTTCTGGTTCGGAGACGTATGTATTTATAAATACATTTGTCTTCGCGGTCAGGATCGGCAGTGTATAGCTCCACGGACCCACCTGGTAGTCGGAATAGCCGTTGTCCCATGATGCGTGCCAGAAGAAATTATTGTTTGATGTACAGGTTCCAGTAATGCACTCGTTACCCGGATAATACTGCTCGGCGCCGGCATAACGAATGCCAAATGTCGTCGATATGCCCCGGCCCGTAGGCGGCTCCAGCGGAAGATCAAAAGTCAACGTCCCGTCTGCCGGATTAACAGTCTCACCACCAACGCCAATGTAGTGGTGACCCGAACCGGGTTGAGGCGCCTCTGCCGCGGTGAGAGGATCTGGTACCTGAGCGTAAATGCTGCTGGTGAGGAGAACCAGGAAGCCTAAGGTCAGGCCAAGAGACAGATGGTTGCGACTTGTCATGTTAGTCAGTCCTCGTGAGAAAAGATCTTCCAACCAATTCGCTATCGAATCACTTCGGTGCAGTTATTGCTTTCCGACGAATGGCGAAGAGGAATACCTGTTCGTGAACATATAGCGTCCGATCAGGTGCACTCACAAGGTTGTTTGCCTTTCGGAGACCGCGACTTCCTTCGGGCGCTCCTGTACTGAACGGGCCCTGCTTCTTGGGTGGGTGAACCTGTTCGTAGAATCGACGGACATTATCAGTTAACTTAGACGATCTCCGTCAAATTACTAAGGGACAATGGACCTCGGTAACAGAGGCGGTTACCATGCGGGCTGCCCGAACACCGGCTTTCTTAAATACGTGCTGAATGCCTGAAGAAAGTCTCAATGAGGGCACGCCGGCGCTTAGGCCTCTTCGCGCGCAACTATGCTTGGAATTACGATGGATAGCGATATCGATTTGTGCGTATAATGGCGAGCCAGCCTCCTTTCCGTGGCCTTTTGTTGTCCATACAGCCCAAACGGAGATTTGAAACTCAATGAAACTTTCCGCAAGATCGTTTCTTATATTTGTGTTCTTGCTGGGAATCGAAATGGAATGCCAGCCACAGGCTGTGCTTTTTCGATCAGGACCTCTGCCTAAAGCTCAAGCCCGCGCCATGCGCAAGCGCATCATTGAGCGGCACTTCACCTCTTTGTATCCACGGCCGCTGCCTTCCTTCGACGGTGCGATCCCTGGCGCAGAGTTGTTGGCGGCAAGAGATCGCAGAAAGGCACAACTGCAGACCCGAATACGTGCCGGTCAAGCATCTCGTCTTCAGACCACCTCTTCAGCCGTATCCTCGCCTGGGATTCTGGAACGGCCATTCATTCAAACCGGGGAACTCCCAACGAGTGTCGTCACCGGCGACTTTAACCAGGACGGCCACATGGATTTCATCGTGGCAAACGGACAAACAAATGACCTTTGGTTTTACGCAGGCAATGGAGACGGGACATTCCAACTGCCGCGCATTATTCCTCTGAGCAAGGGACTAACGCCAGTGGGGCTGGCAACCGCGAGCCTGCGCAAGAACGGGGTTCTGGATCTTGTGGTGGCGGAGGCCGACAGCCTCACAATCGGTGTACTCCTCGGCAATGGCGACGGTACCTTCGGCTACGAAACCGACTATGCCGTCCCCGATTCGCCAGAGTCGGTGGTCATTGACGATTTTAATCACGACGGCATACTCGACATTGCCGCCGTTATGGTGACCACAGTTAACCCAACTTCAGCCAACGTGCCCTACATCGCAGAGCTGAATGGCGACGGCGCGGGAAGTTTTGCCGCGCCCATCATCACGAATATCTTCGGCATCGAGAGTTCGGTCTGGAGTGTCGCTTCCGGCGACGTCAACGGCGATGGACTTCCAGACCTGTTGGCTACCGGGCCTGGTTTAGAGAATTCGCAAATCTATCTGAATAACGGGGACGGTACATTTACAGCAGGCGCGGTCATTGTCGTTAACGACCCTGACGTCAATTTTCCGGCAGCGCTCGACGGGCGGCTCGCCGACGTAAATGGAGACGGGTGCCTGGATGCGGTCGTCGCGGACGCGAATCCGGTTATGTGGGTATCCTTTGGAGATTGCAAAGGCGGATTCACTCAGCCAAGTATTGTGCGCATGGCTGAAGGCAACGCGGCGGTGCGGCTTGTGGATGTTAACGGCGACGGGAATCTCGACATCGTTGCGGCGGCATTACCGGCTTACAGCAGTGATCCCGATTTGGGGATGACGGGCGGCAACTCCTTGAGCATTTCACTTGGCGACGGCAAGGGAGATTTCGGAACTCCGCGCACCTATGTTGGCGTCAGCCAGGCTTATTCAATCGGCGTTGCCGATTTCAATGGTGATGGCAGCCCCGACTTCGTGACGGCAAATAACGATTCGGACACAGCAACCGTTTATATCAATGACAAGAGCGGAGGTTTCGGATTTCCGCAGGGTATTTATGCCGGTATTCCGGGCCAGACGTGCGTTAACGCGCCTTCCTCGGCGCTCTCGTTTGATGACCTCAACAATGACGGAAAAATCGACGCGTTTCTGTTAGACCGGTGTAACGGTGAGTATTTCGCAACAGCATTTCTGAACGACGGAACGGGCAAACTCACTGGACCGGTTTCGTCTGACACCGGCTCCCACGCCCAGGCAGATTACATCGGCGACTATCGTCTCGGAAATTTCCGAGATACCAAGCATGAGGACATAATCGCGATTGGCTATGACACGGCGTTGTCATTCACAAGCCAATTCATTTTCTTCGTGCCCGGCAATGGAGACGGCACTTTCAACTCGGGCACGGTGATATCGGCGACGGGCGCGGACGGAATTCTGACCACCGGCGATTTCAACAAAGATGGCAAGCTTGATTTTGTTACGGTAAATGGCCAGCAAACGCACACTTTGACCGTGTTCCTTGGCAACGGTGATGGTACCTTCCATGCGCTGGCTCCGGTCACGTTCAGTGACACCGGACAGACAATGGCTGTGCGGATATGGACCGGGGATTTTAACCGGGACGGCAAGCTGGACGTGTTGATTTTCACCACTGCAAATGGGTACTGGACCACGGACTCCAGCGTCTGGGAATTCGATGGGAACGGAGACGGCACGTTCCAGCAAGGGCGCCAACTGTTCACTGATTTCCAACCTTTCGCGTTAGCCGATTTGAACAATGACGGTTACCCCGACATTGCACGTTACAATTTCATGTGGCCAGACGGAACGACACAGACTTTCGGTCCGCCCACTTACACGAGCTATGTTGACCAGGCAAACGGCACCTTCGCACAATCAAGCACCTATGCGCCCTATCAGGGTGTTCCGGAATCAGTTGCGCCTTTCGCACAATTCGGCGATCCATTGGCGACTTCAATGGTGGGCGATTTCAACGGCGACGGTAACGCTGACGAAGCAGCGTTCCAACGAGTCAACGATGTTGATTATGCGACCTATGTCCAGTTCCTCGCGGGCAATGGCGACGGCACGTTTACCCCGACATACGACATCTTCCCGTTCTACCAGCTTGACTACCCTCTCTATGCACAAGATCTCGACGGAAGTGGAATTGCCGACATGGTGGAGGTAGATGGCGCTACCTCGCAGGTGCGCGTGTTCAAGGGCGGGCCCGCGCCTGCGATTCAAATAGCTCTCGAGGATGAGGTGGCGACCAACAACAGCGGATGCGGTTGGGTTTTCCCCAATCTGGTTTCGGACACCGATCAAACGGTCTCGCTGTCATCTTCGGTTGCGGCCGTGACGCTTCCCGCCTCGGTCACCGTGCCCGCTGGCAGCACAAGCGCCAATTTCTGCTACAGCCTTCCCGCAAACTTCGACTGGCATCAGGTCTTCGATATCAATGCGCAACTGAACGGCTATACAGCCACGGCCTACGCTTCAGACAGCTACGTGCTCGGATTCAGCGAAAGCGTGACGCCTTCGACCCTCTCGCCCATATACGCCGGAACGAGTACGGGGCCGCTGACACTCACGTTGACCGCATCGCCTGGATATTCATCGACGGCGAACCTCTACTGCGAGAATCTGACGCCGGGCGATAGCTGCCAATTCGGCGCGAGTACTCTGGATGTTTCTCCTACCGGGCTTGCCACGACGACCGTAACGCTTGTGACTGGCGCGAATTCGGCGCCGGATTTCGACGGAGACACTGCGAACTTCACGATTGTTGCTGACGACGGCAATGTAATCCATCGCCAGAACATCCAGCTCACTGTCGTTTCGTTGGGAGTCGAGATTCAGCCCGACGCAATCATTCAGATCATGCCTGGCAGTTCGGGAACCGCCGGCTTCACCTTGAGTGGAATCCCACCATTTCAATTGAGTTGCAGTGGGCTGCCCTCCGGGGCAAGTTGCTCGTTCAGTGGCACGCCTCTGACTGTCCCTCTTCAAAGCAACTACACCATGACGGTAAGTGCATCAGCAGCTGTGCCCGCGAACAACTACCCGTTCTCGGTCGTGATAGCGAGTGGCTCTTCCACTATTACGGCGCCGGTTACTCTTCAGGTTTTCACATACAGCGTGCAAGGACCGGACGGGAACCACGACTGGATAGAACCCGGAACCGAGCGAATCATTCCCCTTACGCTCGAGGCCACTGCGGAAGGAAACGAGGCCCTGGGAATCACCTGTTCGCTCGATGTCGGCGGTTCATGCAATGCAAATCCTGCGCAACTGCAGCCTGGTTCTAGTCCGCTGGACCTCGATATCACGGTGCCTTCCGGCGCGTCCCTGGGTCAGCATACGATCAGCCTGACAGCGACATATCTGAGCTATTCCGAGAGCTTCACATTCCCGATATACGTGACTTCATTCACCGGATCGCTCAGTTCATCCACGCTTACTATTGCACGCGGCGGAACGGGGACAGTGACCGCAACACTCAATGGAACCACTGGATTCAGCAGCCCGGTCACATTGGCTTGCGGCGGAACGGTCACGGTGTTGACGTGCTCATTCAATCCTTCGCCGGCTCAAGTCACGGGCGGAACGGCTCAGACAGTCACCATTACTGTCACTGCAGGCAACACTGCCGAATTGAGACGCGACCCACGATTCTTCCCGGTTTCGGGACTGGTTGCGCTCGCGCTTCTGCTGCCGATTGCCTGCTGGCGAAGACTCAGGCGGATTGCGCCCATGCTTTTCGTCGCTCTGATCGTTGCGGGCTTCGTGACTTCCTGCGGGGGCGGCGGCTCTAGCGGTGGCGGTGGCGGTGGTGGTGGAGGCGGAGGAGGCGGGGGTTCAAATAGCTATTCTCTGCCTATCCAAGCAACGCTGGGTGACTCTGGTCAGGTAAGCACGATCGGAACGCTAGCTGTCACCGTGACCCACTGAGGTACTGTAGGAAGTACTTGAGAACATGGTGTACGAGGTCCTTAACCGCACTAAAGCACCGTTTCCGAAG
>CAZGUD010000066.1:0-12289 GCA_964528915.1 uncultured Occallatibacter sp. | reverse complement strand
CCGAAGCTCGGCCTCTTCGACGCGACCATGATGGTGATGGGCGGCATCGTCGGCGCCGGCATCTTCATGAACCCTTACGTCGTCGCTCAACGCCTGCACTCTCCGGTGCTGATTATTGCGGTCTGGGTGGCCGGCGGCTTCATCGCCATTCTCGGCTCTTTCGTCTACGCGGAGCTCGGAGACCGCATTCCCGAGGTCGGTGGCCAGTACGAATATCTCCGCCAGTCCCTGCACCCCGTCTTCGGTTTTCTTTACGGATGGGCTCTCCTCCTGGTAATTCAAACCGGCGGCATGGCCGCTGTCGCCGTCACCTTTGCCCGCTACTTTCTCGAACTCACCCGCCTGCCTTATTCCGAACACTCGGTCATCGTCGCCACCCTGGCTGTGCTCACCGCCGTAAATTGCCTTGGGGTCAAACCTGGCGGCCGCTTCCAGAGCATTTTGATGGTGCTCAAGCTCGCAGCCATCGCGGCGCTCGTCGGCGCCGGCTTCTTCCTGGTCCGGGTGCCGAAGCCCATGCTTCACCCTGTCCTTGACCGTCCCGTCAGCTTCGACCTGCTTACTGCGTTGGGTGCGGCCATGGTCCCCGTACTTTTTTCATACGGAGGCTGGCAGACCACGAACTTTATCGCCAGCGAAATTCGCGACGCGCGCAAGAACCTGGGCCGCGCCCTGCTGATCGGTGTTGCAGCCGTCGTCGTGCTTTATATCTCCGTTAATGTCGTCTGCCTGCGCACCCTCGGAGTCACGGCCCTCGCCGCCACCAGCGTCCCAGCCAGTTCGGTCATGCAGATTGTGGCCGGCGAGCGCGGAGCACGACTCATCGCGTTCGGCATCGCTGTCTCCACGATCGGCTACCTCAGCCAGTCCGTGCTCACCGCGCCCCGCGTCTATTTTGCCATGGCCGAGGATGGCCTCTTCTTTCGCAGCGTTGCTTACCTCACCCGCAAAACCCAGGTTCCCGTCGTCGCCATTGTGCTGCAGAGCGTCTGGACGGTAGTTATCGCCATTTCCGGAAAATACGAACAGATCTTGAATTTCCAAGCCCCGATTGACTTCACATTCTTCGGCCTCAGCGCCACATGCCTGTTCGTCCTCCGCCACCGCGAACGAAGCTGCCCCACCCGCAATCCCGGTTTTCGCGTCCCCGGCCATCCGTTTACAACCCTCATCTTCATCTTGTCGTGCTGGCTCATCGTTGCCAATGCGTTGTGGAAGTATCCTGTCAACGGCTCTATCGGATTTGTAATCATCCTGACCGGATTGCCGGTGTACGCGCTCTGGCAGCGGCGTCGGCTCAAGGAGGCAACAGAATGAGCAACGCGCGTGTTGTCGCGTCAACCTATCTCGAGTGGGCGAAGCTCTGCTCCCAGGCAAAATACAATCTTGCCACCAGCGGCATCATGAGCTATCCGCTCGCGGAGTTGCATGTTTCGCCGCAGGATCTCGAAATCAACGGTCCCAACATCTATGGCTACGCACCGCTCAAGGAACGACTGGCGCGCAAGTGCGGCGTAACCCCGGACTGCGTTGTTACCGCGGCGGGCACCTCGATGGCGAATCATCTGGCCATGGCTACCCTGCTCGAACCCGGCGACGATGTTCTCATCGAGCAGCCAACCTATGGACCGGTTCTCGAAGTAGCGTTGTACCTGCGTGCCAACGTGATGCGGTTCGAACGGCGCGCCGAGCAGGGCTTTCAGATCGATCCCGACGACATTGCGCGGCGCATCACGCCGAAAACCCGCCTCATCTGCCTGACCAATCTGCACAATCCATCGGGCGCTCTCACCAGCGAAGAGACCCTGACCCGGATTGGCGAGATCGCACAGAACTGCGGCGCGCTGGTGCTCGTCGACGAAGTCTATCTCGACATGGTTTACGATCAGGCGGTACGCTCGTCGTTCCACCTCGGCAGCAATTTCGTTGTCACCACCAGCCTCACCAAAGCCTATGGCTTAAGCGGCCTGCGCTGCGGCTGGATCCTGGCGCAGCCGGGCCTTGCTCAACGCATGTGGCGGCTCAGCGATCTTTTCGAAGGCTCGCCTGTGCATCCCGGCGAACTGCTCGGCGTCGCGGCCCTCGACCAGCTCGGCAAAATCGACGCGCGTACCCGCACGCTTCTCGAAGCCAACCGCAAAGCTCTCGATGCTTTCTTCAGCGGGCGCAACCATCTCGAGGGGTTTCGCAGCCCCTGGGGCACGGTGACTTTTCCGCGATTTAAGAATGGTTCCGTCGATGGGTTCTGCGAGTTCCTGCGCGCCGGCTACGAAACCAGCGTCGTGCCTGGACGATTTTTCGAAATGCCCAACCACTTCCGCATCGGCATCGGAGGCGATCCTGCCATGACCGGCGAGGCATTGAAGCGCCTGGCCGCGGCGCTGGACGATTGGAAAACAAACCAATCGTAACCTCGGCTGTTCGCGTCCGCATCCCCACGCCGCGGCGCCATTACGAGGCCTCCATCCATGCGGCTATTGATGAAGTGCTTGAAACAGAGGTCGTAGAAGAGTACTTCCAATACGCGCCCCAAAAGCTCCAGAGCCTCAGTTCCTCATAAAGGTCCATGCGTAGCTCATGCTGCAGCCACGCCTTCGGCGTGGGATGATACGCAAAAACCAAACCCAGCCGCGCTTGCAGCGCGGGATGACGCTTTATATATCCGTACCTCTACATGCCTCTGTAACGACATCCACAGAATAGGTAAAAGTTGGTATCTGCATCGATATCGTATAGAAATCGGGATAGGGGGGCGAGTTACCTCTCCTCCCCTGCCACACCACCGGACATGCGGGTCCGCATCCGGCGGTTCGATGAGTTGATCCCCTGCCACATTGCACAGAGGCCGGAGGTTCAAAGAATGCACCGCCGATGGTGGTTTCGCCGCTCGTCGAGTTTCATTGCAGGCTTCACCCGCTCCCAACTCGCTCAAGCTCGGCCCGAGGGCTGATTGGCTGGCGCATAGCCACGCATGAGATGCGCTTTCCTACTACTCCTTCTCATCGTTCAGGCCTTCGTCCCTCGCGGAACTACTATGCCCTCTGCTGACTTCTGCTGCACGGTCAGAATGGATTGCTCCACCCTCAGTCCCGAATCGGGACGTGCAGCAGATCTCCCGCGATAAGACTGACCGCCTTCAACGCGCAACCGCCGAATTTACAACCAGCGCCCTTGATGGTGGTGGGCTTCGCTGTCAGTTGCCAGCTCGCCCGGCGCCGTAGGCCTCATATCCGGTTCTTGTCCATCGGCTCGCGTCTTTGCTCCACGCTTCCTTCAGACCCCGCCTCACGACGACGCCCTTGCGCTTCGCTATCACTTCTCCCCATCTGGATGTGAAGAGGACTTGCACCTCCAAGCTGTCAATCATGCACGGCGTACAACAAAATGGAGCAGGAATAATCCTGCTCCATGGTGAAAGTAACAAGAAGTTCCTAGCTGCATCCTGAGGTCGACCCGCAGCTCATGCAGCGGTAGCAGCTTCCGTTGCGGACCATGATCGCTCCGCAGGTTGAGCAGCTTGGCGCGTCGCCCATCTCGTACATCCCGCGCATGGCGTCAGCCGCGTGGTAGATGCCACGATCCTGAAGCTTGGGCATGGGCGGAACGCTTGGCTCAGGAGCAGCTTGCTGCGGCGCCTTCCATGGCTGCGCTTCCGGCGCAATGCCTCCGCCGCCGGCGTGACCGCCGGGCTGGCCGCTCACCTGGTTCAGACGCTTGGCCACTTCTTCAGCCAGGCGTGCAAGCTGGACCTGCGATGCGCCCACCTCATCCTCGGGTTCGGGCTCAGGCAGGATGGAGGGCGGCGCTGCCAGTTGCGGAGCCTGGGGCGCAAGCCCCGCAAACAGCGTGAGCTGCGTGCCCGAAAGGAAGCGCAGGCTGAGCCAGCGGAAGATGTAATCCATCAGGCTCTTCGCGTAGCCGATCTGCTCATTGCCGGTCCAGCCCGAGGGCTCGAAGCGGGTGTGCGCAAATTTCTCGCACAGCACCTTGAGCTGTACGCCGTGCTGCAGGGCCAGCGAAACCGACGTAGCGAAGGCATCCATGAGGCCGGAGACGGTGGAACCCTCTTTAGCCATGCGAATGAAAATCTCGCCGGGCTGCCCGTTGGGGTAGAGACCGACGGTGATGTAGCCCTCATGTCCACCGATGGAGAACTTGTGGGTGATCGACGCGCGCTCTTCCTGCAACCGATGGCGCACTGCACGCGGAGGCGCATTCAGGTCCTGTAATTGCGGCGGCTCTACCGGCGCGGCAACAGGTGTGGGCGCCATCGCCGGAATCGCGGCAGCCTTGGCGATGTTGTCCAGCGCGGACTGGAAAGCAGCGGCGGCGGCCATGATCTGCTTCGACGTGACTTCAACCTTGTCGGCGGTATTGAGAGCCTTGAGGTCGGCCTCGGCCGGCAGTTGCGCGGCAGAGATGTGCGTAAGCACGCGAACAGCAGCCGCATCCGCCGGCGAGGGCTCCTTCTTGGCGTCCATGCTGGTGTTGAGCGGCTGCGTTCCCTTTGATCCGTCGCGATAAATGGCCACTGCCTTGATGCCCAGGCGCCAGCTTGCTGCGTAGGCCTCAGCCACATCCTCAACCGTGGCCTCGTGGGGCAGGTTCACGGTTTTTGAGATTGCGCCGGAGAGGAACGGCTGCGTGGCCGACATCATCTTGATGTGGCCCATGTAATGAATGGAACGCGTACCCTTGGCCGGTTTGAAGCTGCAATCGAAAACGGCCAGGTGCTCCGGCTTGATGCCGGGCGCGCCTTCGATCGTTCCGGTTGCGTCAATGTAGCTCACAATGGCGTTCACGTCGTTGTCGTTGTAGCCGAGCTTGAAGAGCGCAGCCGGCACAGTGTTGTTCACGATCTTGATCATGCCGCCGCCCACCAGCTTCTTGTACTTCACCAGCGCAAGGTCGGGCTCAATGCCGGTAGTATCGCAATCCATCATGAACCCGATAGTGCCGGTGGGCGCGAGCACGGTGACCTGCGAATTGCGGTAGCCGTGGCGCTCGCCGTAGAGCAGGGCCATGTCCCATGACTCGCGGCTGGCCTCAATAAGCGAATCGAGTTGCGGAACCGTGAAGGGCTCGCCGGAGTAACGCGACTTGCCAATATTGTTTACCTCGGCGCGGTGCATGCGGATGACATCGAGGAACGGCTCGCGGTTGACGTAATAGCCGGGGCAGGCGCCGCCCTGGCGCTCCACCGAAGCCGTAAGCGGCGTGGCCGAAGCCAGAGGCGGGCAACTGGCGGCAACGATTGCCGACTGCAGGTAGGCCTGGCCGCACATGATCGCGGTCATGGCTGCAGCAAGGTCGCGGCCGGCAGCGGAATCGTACGGCAACCCGAAGGCCATCAGCAGCGCGCCCAGGTTGGCGTAGCCCAGTCCCAGCGGCCGATAGTCGTGAGAATTGCGCGCAATGGATTCGGTGGGGTACCCAGAGTTGTCAACCAGGATCTCCATAGCCGTGATCACCACCGAGATGGCATGGCGGTAGGCCGGGATATCGAACGTGCCAGCCGGCGTCAGGAACTTGAGCAGGTTGAAGCTGGCCAGGTTGCACGCCGAGTTGTCGAGGAACATGTACTCACTGCACGGATTCGACGCGTTGATGCGAGCCGTGTTCTTGCTGGTGTGCCACTTGTTGATGGTGGTATCGAACTGCATGCCGGGATCGCCGCAGAGCCAGGTGCTCTTGGCAATCTCGTTCATGATGTGGCGCGCCTTGAAGGTCTTTACGGGCTTGCGTTCCTTGACGGTCAACGTGGTGAAGTCGCCGTCGGCCTCGTAGGCGCGCATAAAGTCGTCACTGACCCGAACAGAATTGTTGGCGTTCTGGAAGAAGATGGATGAGTAGGCCTCGGAGTCGGGACCCGATCCGTCGTAGCCGGCCTTGATGAGCGAGAACGCCTTGGCTTCTTCCTTGGCCTTGCACTCGATGAAATCGATGATGTCGGGATGGTCGACGTTGAGAATGACCATCTTGGCGGCGCGCCGGGTCTTGCCTCCGCTCTTGATAACGCCGGCAAAGGCGTCAAAGCCCCGCATGAAACTCAGCGGGCCTGAGGCTGTGCCGCCGCCTGAAAGCAGCTCCATTGACCCTCGGATGGAAGAAAGATTGGTGCCGGTGCCCGAGCCCCACTTGAAGAGCATGCCCTCGGTCTTGGCCAGGGTCAGAATCGCGTCCAGCGAGTCGTCGACGGCGTTGATGAAGCACGCCGAGCACTGCGGATTCCTGTAGCCGGTCGCCGAATACTTGACACCGCCGGTGACCGGGTCCCAGTGCCAGTTCTGGCCGTCGGACTCCGGCTCGAGCCGGTCGCAGCCCACGTTGAACCAGACCGGCGAGTTGAAAGCGGCCTTCTGCGTAAGCAGCATGGCTGCCAGCTCGTCGTGGAAGACGGCTGCGTCTTCAGCGGTGGCAAAGTAGCCGCCGGCGATACCCCAGTCGCGCACCGTTTCAACCACCCGGCCCACCAACTGGCGGACGCCGGTTTCGCGGTCCGGCGTGCCGAGCTGGCCGTGGAGATACTTTGAAGCAACGATATTGGTGGCCGTCATCGACCAGTCGACCGGCACTTCCACGTCTTTTTGCTCAAAGATGGTGTTGCCCTTGGTATCCGTGATGGAGGCCGTACGGCGCTCCCACTGCACCTCGTCGTAAGGGGAAATGCCCTCCCGGGTAAAGCGGCGGGCAAATGTTAGACCGCGATGAAGGTACGTGGCCTGGGAAGGAACCGTTGTACTTTGAAGGTGAATCTCGCTCATGGCGTCCTCTCTAAAGAAAAGTCAGTGAAAAATCCCTCCATCGTCCGGCGCAGTGCAGCCAGGAGGGAAAAGTCTCAAAACAAACGTACGGAACTGGAATAACCTGCAATCCCAGAAGCACTTGGGTTCCTGCCGCCTTGTGCCGCTTACGGGCGGCATCTGTCGACGGCAATGATTCGGGGCCCCCTGCACCTCTGGAATTGCCAAGGAAAAAGCCGGAAAGATTTACGAAAACTCAGGCCGTTGCGGGGTTCTGACGCCAGTCGTTCGTTACAATCCCTTTACAGCCGCAGATGAAAAAATACCGCTGTCTATGGTGCATGTCAACAGCAAACCACAATATCTAGTATTTTGTTTGCCTTTGCGGCACCCCGTTTCTAAATACGCCCAGTTTGCCTGTGGAAAGCTCATGAAGGCCGCGTCCTGAGCGGGTTTTCACATGCCGGATGCAACAAAGGCGGTGCAAACGCAGGGGTTGCCGCCCTTGCTCAGCGGTCCCTGATTCGTCCAACTTGGTCCGCTGTTCGGGCTTGGCCAGCGTTCCAGGTCTCGGTGCCGTTCGGGCTGGCGGTTTTCAACAGGCCGCGCCCGTCCCGTTTTGGTCCACATCAAGCCTAGCCCCGTCGGATTTCGGGTACAAGGCGCAGGGATGGTGCATTTCAGGGTGAGGCCTGTGCGAGTTGTGGAGAAAAGGGGCGTAGGCAGCGAAGCTGGCGCCGTTGACGGACCGGACGGCTGGGCGTCGCGATCGCCGATCCGGTGGTATAGTGCGGATGATCCTGAGAACCGAAATGATCAGGCCTTTGAACTGGTTGCTCGCCGGATTGCTGCTCGCCGCCGCAGCAGGTCCCAACGTCTCGCAGGCGCAGGCGCCAGCCCTGCCTGCGACCACTGGCTTCAACCCCGACCTTCAAAAGAAGGCAGATATGGGCGATCCGGCCGCCGAGTTCCAGCTATCGGTCATTTACCGCAAGGGGCTTGGCGTGAAGCCCGACGAGGTGCTGGCGGCATCCTGGTTGCGCAAAGCGGCGGACGCCGGAATTCCAGTAGCGCAGTACAACCTCGGCCTTTGCTACGAGCTCGGACAGGGAGTAACGAAAGACGACGAGCAGGCCGCGGCGTGGTACGAGAAGGCTGCGGAGCAGGATCAGACAGATGCCCTTAAGGCGCTGGCCAAGATCTATGCCGCCGGGCGAGGTGTACACCAGGACATGTCGCAGGCCTTTGCGCTTTGGAAGCGGGCCGGAGCGCTGGGTGACGCCGACGCCCAGTATGAAGTGGCTGTGTGGCTGTCGCATGGGTGGGGAACAAAGAAGGATTTGAGTGAGTCCGCAGTGTGGCTGCAGAAAGCGGCTGATCAAAACGACCCGCGCGCCGAGCGCGACCTTGGCGCGCAATACGAATACGGAACCGGTGTTCCGCAAGACTACGGCCACGCTGCTCAACTCTATCGCAAGGCTGCCGAGCAGGGTTACTCTCCGGCCGAGTTTTCTCTGGGCCTTTGCTATGTGCATGGCAAGGGAGTTGAGCAGGATTTGAAGCAGGCATTGGAATGGTATGGAAAGGCTGCGGACCAGAACAATCCTAATGCTCTGGTGAACATGGCTCTTCTTTACATCAACGGCAACGGCGTAAAGAAGAACGAAAAGCAAGGATGGGAGCTGTTGTTCCGCGCGGCTGAGGCAGGAGCACCTGATGCGCAACTGCAAATTGGCATGGACTTCGAAGACGGAGTTCACGGGCGAAAGAAGGATCCAAAACAGGCCGAAGAATGGCTGCGGAAGGCTGCCCAACAAGGAAGCGTGCCCGCTCAGTTCAACTTGGCGATGCTGCTAAGTTCGAAGCCCGACGAGGTGTATTACTGGCTTGGGCTTGTTCTTCCGCACATTAAGGAAGAGTCCCTGGCGAAAACGAATCAGATCCGCGACGCGGCTGCCGCGCTGTTGACCCCCGATCAACGCGGCGAGATCGACGAACACATAAAGCAGTGGCAGGCCGACCACGCCAATTCTGATTAGGCATCTGCCCTGCTAGGCTTTCTTCATGATCGATTCCCTTCTTAATTGGAAAGGCGCCCTGCCGCCAACGCCGGTGACTCTGCACGGCTGCTACGTGACGCTGGAGCCACTCAACGCGGCGCAGCACACGTCGGCGATCTGGCAGGCCGTCGAGGGCCACGACGAGTTGTGGACGTGGTTGCCGGAGGGTCCATTTGCAACGGAGGCCGACTTCAACGCTGCGATCGATAAAAAACAGAACGCGCCGGGCTTTGTGTTTCTGGCGATTGTTCCGCAAGCAACGGGGCAGGCGGCGGGGTGGGCCAGCCTGATGCGGCCGGATCCAGCAAACGGCGTCGTCGAGGTAGGAAACATTCTCTATTCCCCGGCGCTCCAGCGCACGCGCGAGGCCACCGAAGCCATGTACCTGATGGCGCGGCACGTGTTTGAGGATCTTGGCTACCGGCGCTACGAGTGGAAATGTAACGCGCTGAACGAGCCCAGCCGCAGAGCCGCAGTGCGGCTGGGATTCACGTTCGAAGGCATCTTCCGCCAGCACATGGTGGTGAAGGGGCAGAACCGGGATTCAGCGTGGTTCAGCATGCTTGACGGCGAATGGCCCGCCCGCAAAAGAGCGTTTGAGGCGTGGCTCGAGCCGGGGAATTTTGATGAGGTCGGGAAACAGAGGCTAGAACTGGCCGTCATTGCCAATCGCCTTTGACCGAATAGAGGATGATCGTCGAGCAGCTGGCTCTGCCCCAATCGTGCCCGCCTCGCGGATTAACATCATAGTCTGAGCCGCCTCAGAGTCTCTTTTGTCAGATCAATTTGACGAGCATGCCAAGACCCGTCTGAAGTACAGTGGACCAATCAATTTTCCTGCCCTTTTGCGCGGCGGTCGTCACATTGTTCGCAGCTGTCTGAACGCTGGAAGCCGGCTTGGAGCTCCCAGTAGACGAGATAGTGAAGGTCACAGTCATTGAGATACTTGCTGTCTCGCCGCTGCTATCGGACATGGAGAGCTTGATGATTGGAGCGGCTTTTGAGCTTTGCGCCTTATCGAGGAGAGATTGTAGTCCGTTGAGGTCGGTGCTGACGCTCATCTCCGACGCCGATGATGCGCCGTTTGAGGATGAAGCGCCGTTTGTGGATGATGCGCCGCTTGTGGATGGTGGGCCGTTTGTGGATGGTGCGTCCTTTTTGATTGGCGGAATAATCTCGGTACCTGCAATATCCACGGACATCTGAGCGGTCGAAATGGGCTTGTTTGCGCTCCACTGAACGGTCAGACCTGTGTTCGTGTTCATAGAGATCGCAATTGGACCGTCAAAGGCCAGCGGCTTCGGGGCGGCCGGCGTTGCCTGCTCAAATCCCGGCTCGGGATAAGTAATGGCATCGCCGTATTGGTCGTACGCCGTAAAAGTCACATCGTAGGTGGAGTTGGCCGAGGGTACCGTGATAGGGAAATCATGCACTCCGCTATAGGCTGTGCCGCTCGGTATGCCATTCTCGTCCAGCTTTCCGTCGCCGATCGACACAGGTTGGGAAAACGCTTGTCCGCTGCCGGCCCGCTGTCGGTAATAGAGCACGATGTAGCCCTTGAAGTCAGCGGGCAACGTTCCCGAGGGATTGAAGTCAACCGTTGCTACAAGCGTCGTGGGACCGGAGGCAGTCAAGCTCTTGAAGGCCGGACCGAACGGCACTGCTGCGGGCGTCTGAACTGAAAAATTCTTCGCTTGCCCTGGGACTGGCTTCCCGGTCGTAGCGTCAAGGTAGACTGCGCTGAAATGGTGATTCGTAGAGGGACTTAGGGGAGAAACTGTGACATAAATGTCCTTAATTCCAGATTGTTCGAAATTATTCCCGGTATTCAGTTCCGTGACTCTGATGGTCGTGTAGGCGTCCGTGCGAAAATGCAGGATCACCTTTGTCGGTGCGGTGAATTTAGTTTCTACGTAATCAAATTCCGCAGGGTTCACCTTGGCGCGCGCACTGGCAAGATCGGAGGAACATTGTGACAGTTGCCCTGTCAGCGTGCCTGAATTCGTTGTGAGGGAAGAAATCTGATCTTTGTACCCCTGTATTGCCTTGAGGAATGAGAGGTCGAGATAGTAAGCGGGAGTAAGGTTTTGAGGTGGATGTGTTCCGTCGCTGAGTGTTAGAGAGATTTGCACAGCATCGTCGCCGCTAAGAGCACTGAAGTCCAGCGGGACAGATATCACTTTGGGCGTTGCAGGATTCGTTATGACGGCCTTCGCGACCGGAGCAATCGGGGCGCCTCCGCGTATTTCCGTCCAGACCGCCGTCGAGGCATGATAGACGCTTACATCACTGTCAAATGAGAAAACAACCTCAGGAGTTTGACCACTGCTTAAGGCGGAAATCGAAAGAAGCGTCGGGGGGCCAGGCGCTTGCGCCCTAGCAATCGGCGCGAGGGCCGCGAACAGAAAGAAAGGCACGATCGCGAAGACGGAACTATGGGGAGATGCTGCGGTTTTCAAGATATACCTCCTCTTCGGCCTTAATCGGACGTAGCCGGTTGCCGCCCAGAGACACGGATAGGGTCTGAGCGGTGGTTGATTTTTGCGGGAGCCTCGGAGAGGAACTTTAGGAGCGCTCAGGGCCCGTCTTTCTGTCTTCGCTTACGCAAGGGGGAGCCTGGGAATTGACAGGAGCATAGCTCACTTCTTGTTGAGCACAAAGAAAAAAAGTTTGATATTTATTAACCCTTCACCTTACGAAAGGACATTGGCCCTAAGTAATACGGCTAATCCGCATTTCTAACACCTCTGCCGGAGAGCCAGTTTTATTGCCCGCCGATTGCATTGAATTACGCGCAATGCGCGCAGTATTTAAACATGCATACGTCAGAAGACACCCTGCCGCTGGATTTCACCTCTTTTGAGGCTGCCGACGGCTTGCTCCCGTCCATTTACAGGCTGAAAACCGAGGGCAGAAAACAAAAAAAACATACCCCACCCCTCCCCCGGGGTGCCCAGAAAGTAAATAGGGGGTTGTCGGCATCATGCCTAAGCAAATAAATATAGTTAGCCGACAGAATGTAACAAAAAGGCTGTTACATTTGCTTCGAGCAGATTTGCATTCTAAAGAAGTTATGGCCAGAATTCTGCCGTTTATTGCGTCAAATGCGCGTTTTTGCATGTTCCGGAGTTTCAGCTTTAAATGATTGAATCAGAGGATATTTATGCCGACTATCGCGCACCGGTTATTTCGCTTGAATCCGCACAAAAAGGCCTTTGAAAACCACCAATGCGTGAAGCTGTTTTATCGGCGCACGCTGACACAAATGCTCACTGGGCGACGCAAGTGAGTAAAACGGCTAATGACTAACTCAGTTGTAACTACCTAAAACAACGGCCTCGCGTGCTGAGCATGCGAGGCCGTTGTTGCTGGCGCGAGCCAGATTGGGAGAAACTTGTGACTTCCCATCCATTCAGCGGTGAGGCTGCGGAATGGATGATTGCATGACAGCGTCGGCTCCTTCGACCTGAGTAGACTGGTTGCGGC
>CAZGUD010000065.1:0-14088 GCA_964528915.1 uncultured Occallatibacter sp. | reverse complement strand
ATCTGAACACTGTGCTCGTAGGAGTCTCGTGGGCGCAGTTCGAGCCGGAGGAAGGGAAGTTCAATTACTCATTGGTGGACGGGGTCATTTCGAAGGCCAGGGAGAACCACATGCACATTGTTTTTCTGTGGTTCGGCTGTTGGAAAAATGGCACCTCAAGTTATCCGCCCTACTGGGTCAAAAAGGACTATATCCGTTTTCCCCGCATTCAGATCGGAGAAGGCAAGACAGTTTCAATCTCCGGGCCTGTTGAGGTGCTCAGCACCTTGAGCGACGCCACACGCGATGCCGATGCCCGGGCCTTCGCCGCCCTCATGCGCCACATCAAAGAGGTCGATGGCACTCAACACACCGTAGTGATGATGCAGGTCGAGAATGAAGTGGGCGTTCTGCGCGATACCCGCGACCGTTCTCCAGTTGCCAACCGCGCATTCGCCGGGCAGGTTCCAGCGGAACTGATGAACTATCTTCAATCTCACAAAGACACGCTGATCCCGGAGTTTCGCGAGGTTTGGGCAGCAAACGGTTACAAGAAGTCGGGAACATGGGAAGAGGTCTTCGCCCCCGGCAAACCAGCTACCCTGGGGATCCCGGTTCAGGTAGTGTCCTAATTTGAAATCCACAGGTTTATCCTCTGATTGCGGTTGCTAACGTGCTGCGAATCCATTCAGCGGCTTTCTGGTTCTTGGCTTTGGCCGCTGTCTCGATTGCCTGTCGCTCGTCTGGTGTGACTCGAACTCGCAGCATGACGACTTTGGCATTCCCTTTAGGGAGAGGGGGCCGTCCGGGCTTCTTAGGCTTCGGCTGCTTCGGCATCTCGGTACTCCTGTATGATTGCTGCCCTTACTGCGGTTTCTGGCGAGCGTACCGGTCCCAAGTGAAGCACAGTCACATGGCGCTTAGGGTTGGCCGGATCGTCTGTTTCGTGCGTCCAAGCGTAGACCCAGGGTGCCGTCTCATGCTCGATCAGTTCGAAGACCTCTACTACCCCATCCCATACCGTCTTACCTTGAAACTTCTCCGTGACTGGCACACTTCGCAAGTGCCGTGATTCAACCCCATGCAACTTGCGGATTACGTCTTGCAGTTCTTCGATAGGCGTCAAGCTATGGCCTCCAAAAGATCGCCAACTGACCAAAAGCTAGACGTAACACCAGCCTCCATCGCAGGAGTACAGCGGATCGTGTTGTGACGGCGAACGAAGTTGTAATAGGCAAAGTGGAGGCCGACCGCTGCTTCGAAGTTCTCCCGTCGCTTGCTGAAGGCATGAGTGAGCCGGGTCAGACGGCGCATGTGCTGGCGTGTCGTGGCGTTCGCCCGCTCGATGTAGCTGGTAGAAATCAGGTCATACTTTGGCGTTCCGGCAACAATGACCTTCTCAGAGGAAATAACGTCTGGCGGGCTGTAGCGGCGAGCATCCTCATTCTCGTAGCCGTAGACCTTGATGATCTGCGCAAAGTCAGCATCCCCTCCAAACGAGTCTTCAATGGCCTCCACATAGGCGCTTAGGCCGTCCGTGGAGATTTGTACACGGTTCTTCATACGGACGGCGACATCCTTCACAAAAGCCTTCGCCGTCTTGGAGTCTCGATTTCCGACCTTGAATGCGGGAACCAGTTTGGTCTCGGCGTCGATGGCGCAGAACGTCCAGACATCTCCAAACTGCGGATCGTCTTCCGGTCTGCGGTGCTTTTCTTTCTTCCCAATGAATCCCCAAATTTCATCGAACTCCAGCCGTTTGCAGGACAGGTTGCGCATCTTAGCGTCCATCAGGAATGTACAGCCCTGACCAACCTTTACGCCCAAGCGCGTGATCGTATCGCGGTGAACGCCGGTCATACGTTCGATTGAACGGATGCTAGAGCCTTCTGCGAGGGCCGCAACCACCGCGATTTGCTTATCCGTGTTGAGTACGTTCGCCATACTCTCTCCTGATGTATTTACTGTACCCCAATAAACATTGATTGTCAACTAATTTCGGGGTACAATTTCTGTTACCACAAAGTTAAGGCCAGTACAAATGTCAAATAAACGGAAAAGAAAACAACGCAGAGGTATCCCACCCGAAAGACCACAAGCGCCCTCTTCGACGAAAACGAAAAGTTGGACAGCACCCACCGTTCTAGGATTAATACTGTCGGTATTGGGAGCCATGGGAGTAATAGAACTACGCCCCCAATTATCGATCTCTCCACAAGAACAATTAAGAGCAGGGCAGCCATTTTCTACTCCTTTTGAGATCACTAACACTGGTTATCTAAACGTTCATGTGAAGGATGTCATTGTGATTGTCCATCGGGTTGAATTTGGAAACAGGGTAGCAATGACAAATGAGAGCCTCTCAAGCGCCGACTGGGATGATTTTGAATTGATTCGTGGTAGCAGCAAAACTATATTTGCTCGCTATGTAAATGGACGACCGACACGAACCGACATCGTTTTCGCAGTTGATTACAAGTTTCTCTGGAAGACCTGGCGCTGGTTCTTCAGATTTCAAGGAGATTATGTAGACAATTGGCACTGGAGCAAGCAACCCCTCGGAAATTTAGAGATTGAAATGAACAAAATCGCCGATGATGCCGTGACCCACCATTTTCAGTTTCTCAACACTCACGTTCCTAACTGAACCGTCAGTTACAAGGTGGAAACCGCCATGAACGCAGAGCAAGAACCCCAAAACAACAAGCCCGCAGCCCCACCACCCACGCCTGTCCAAGAATCCAATAAGGTAGACCCCGCGCCAGCAGCACCACCCACCGCCCAGCAATTCCAGGAAGTTGAAGAACGGATGACGGCCTTTGAACGGTCCACCGTCCGTTGGACGAGGGTCGCTGTTGGAATTTCCGTTTTGGCTGCTATTTTCATTTGTGCACAGTGGTATGAAATGCATACCGGAAGCGCCGACACCCACAAACTTGCGGAAGCTGCTAGCACCCAAGCCACACAAACAACCAATCTCGCAACGGCGGCCGGTACTCAAGCTGCTCAAACAAAGGTGCTGGCCGATCAAGCTATAATTCAAGCCCAAGCTAACAAACAACTGGCGCAGAATGCCGTAGATGCACTGGCCAATACCGAAAAGTCGTTTCGAGATGAACAGCGAGCTTGGGTCGGAATTTCCGATCTGAATCTCAGTACTTTTGAACCCAATAAGCCGATTACAATTGAAATGAGAATAGCGAACACCGGAAGAACCCCCGCACGGAACGTAAAATCGCGGTACAGGACGCACACTAGTAATCTGGCAATGGATGGACCGAACCCAGTTCAACTTTCTAACCTGCAAAAAACTAAATGGGAGTATGATCCCGCCATTGCTCCTCAAGGCAAATTTAGCTATTGGCTGGGAGAGATCGAACCAGGACGACCCATTACGGCAGAACAATTCAGCACCTCGAAAGATCTGAAAGACAGTTTTGCGCTTATTAAATCTGGTGCGCTGATCATGTACGATTATGGGGAAATTAGCTATAGAGACCAGAGCGGGCGCGAACACACGACCACGTTCTGCATTTTTCTCGCAAATCCTGATACAAAAGAGATCGCATTTTGCCCCAGTTTTAACAACATAAATTGAAAACAGAAACGCAAGGAGGCAAATTAGGACACTACCCCGGTTCAGACCACCGAATCGTTGCTGGGTCCGCTCGAACATGAAAATAGCTGGCAGCATCTGCACTGGGCCTCGGATGAAATCTTCATGGCCTGGAACTACGCACGCTTTTTGGAAAACGTTGTGCAGGCCGGCAAAGCTGCGTATGACATCCCGATGTATGTGAACGCATGGCTGCAGCAGCCCAACCATGCATGGCCTGGCACCTATCCCAGCGGTGGACCGCTGCCACAGGTTCACGATGTCTGGCGCGCAGGCGCCCCGGACATTGACATCCTTGCGCCCGATCTATACCTCGAATACTTCGACGCGGTGTGCGAGCGCTTCAAGCGTAACGGCAATCCGCTGTTCATTCCGGAAACGAGTACCAATCCAGCCAATGTGATTATGGCGGTGGGCAAATACGACACCATCGGATTCTCTCCGTTCGGCATCGACGGAAACAGGCCTATTCCACCAGATCTTGCCACCGTATATGACCTTCTTGATCAGATGTCGCCCATGATTCTCGCTCACCAGGGTACCGGCTCCATCACGGCTGTGCGACTTAGCCAGGGAGATCCTCCAAAAGAGGTCAAGCTCGGCAATTACACGCTGACACTCACCTACACGGGCCGCAATACGCACATTGCTCCGCAACCGAAAGGGCAGGTTGCCGCTTCGCCACAATTTGCCGCAACGGCCGCCACCCCTGAGCCGCCGCTCGAGGCAGCTGCCATCCTCATCGCGACCGGTCCCGACGAGTATTACTTTGTCGGTGGGGGCATGCGCATCGACTTCAGCCCCAACACTCCCGGTCCCATGAATGTCGGGCTCGGCGATGTCCAGCAGGGCAACTTTGTGAACGGAGAATGGGTGGTGACCCGCCAGATTGCCGGCGACGACGACGCGCAAGGCGAGATTCTGACGTTGCGGCCATACACCATTCTGCGCACTACTCTCTATCGGTTTCCATAGCAAGAGGACTTTCCTGAGTCCGCCAGAGACCCTCTCCCGCGGACTCGGAAACTGCGCAGTCAGATTTGCATCCTCCCAGGAAATTCAATCGCAAGGGATCGGAAAATGAACTCCCGCACAAAACCGGACTTGCGAGAAAGGTACGCAGAATGAAAATAAAAACGTTTGCCGCGGCCATCGTCGCAGCGCTACTTCCTTTCGGGCTAGCCGCGCACTCGCAGGTAAAGGCGCACCCCATCCCGAATATCGTTCAGCAGAACGGCCGCTATGCCCTGATGGTCGATGGCGCGCCATTTCTGATGCTTGGTGCGCAGGCCAACAACTCCAGCGACTGGCCGGCGACACTTCCAAAAGTGTGGTCCGCGATCGAGTATCTGCATGCCAATACACTCGAAATTCCCATTTATTGGGAGCAGTTCGAGCCCAAACAGGGTGAGTTCAACTACTCGCAGATCGACACTGTTCTCGCCCAGGCCCGCGCGCATCGCGTTCACCTTGTTTTGCTCTGGTTCGGTACGTGGAAAAACGGCAGCCAGCACTACATGCCCGAATGGATGAAGCTTGATCCGGATCGCTACGCCCACGTCGTCAACAAGAATGGGGAACGAGTCGACTCGCCCTCGCCGTTCGCACAAGCCTCGCTCAACGCAGACATCCGCGCATTCACAGCTTTCATGCGGCACCTGAAAACAGCGGATCCTGAGCGAACCGTGTTGATGGTGCAGGTCGAAAACGAAACAGGCACCTGGGGAACCCTGCGCGATTACTCTGCTGAAGCCAACAAGCTCTTTGCAGCGCCGGTCCCAGATGAAGTGTTGAAGGCCATGAACAAGACCGCCACAAGTGGTGCGGGGTGGGCCGAGGTGTTTGGGCCGGATGCCGACGTCTACTTCCATGCCTGGGCCATCGCCCGGTACGTGGGACAGATCGCGAGCGCAGCAAAGGCTGTATACCCGCTTCCGTTTTACGTGAATGCGGCGTTGCGCGATCCGTTCAAAGGCGCGCCGGGAACCTATGAAAGCGGTGGCCCCACCGACAACGTGCTTTCCATCTGGAAGGCAGAGGCGCCGGCGATCGATGTCCTGGCGCCGGATATCTACCTGCTGGATACGCAGTCCTACCTCAAAGTCATGGAGCTATACCACCGGCCGGATAACGCCTTGTTCATTCCTGAAACAGCGGGAACGCCGCGCGCGGCTCGTTTTTTGTTTGCTGCCCTGGGATTGCAGACGATCGGCTATTCCCCGTTCGGGCTGGACTACACGCGGACCAATCATCCGGAGAGGATGGTGCCCAACGAACCCAATGCCTTTCTTGACCCCACAGCAGAGAACTACAAGCTTCTCGGCCCGATGATGCGCGACGTTGCCCGCCTGAACTTCGAAGGAAAACTGCAGGCCGTGGCAGAAGTCGAGGACCAGCCCAGGCAGACACTTCACTTCGGTAGTTGGGACGCCATGGTCTCATTCGGCGGTGGCCGGGGAGGCGCTGCCACGGGGAATGCAGAGCCGATCGGGCGCGCACTCGTGGCCCAATTGAGCGACAATCAGTTTCTTGTCGCAGGATTCCGTTGCCGCGTCGACTTCCGTCCTGCAGGCACCCCACAGCAACAAAAAGCGCAGAATACTGTCGTCGGAACCGGTCAGACGCCCGCGGCCCTTATCGATGGGAGTTGGCAGCACCGTCAATTCCTGCGCGTGGAAGAAGGCGCATATGAGAACGGCGTCTTCCAATCGCGCCGCATTCTGAACGGCGATCAAACCGACTGGGGGCTCGACTTCGGGTCGGACTCCGAGGTCCTGCGAGTATCGCTCGCGACGTATTGAGGCTGGGAGCGCGAGGAAAGGTAATGTAAAACGCCGTAGCGTGCGATAGACCGAGATTGCGATCAGGATCAGGATTCTTGCCACGGCGAATGGAGACCGTAGCGATGGCAAAAAGCAAGACAAAGCGCAAACGGACTCTCAGGCATGTTCTGAAGCTCCCTGACCTTGAGCAATCGAAGTCCGCCGTATTCTAGCCCAACGCATGATTTGATCGGGAACGGCGGGTCAATTCAGATCCAAATCTTAAAAGGTTTAGATTGCCTCCGGATCGAGCTTCGGACTCCTGGTCGGTTGCGGCAGTTGCAGATCCAAATTGACGCGAATACAGATGTTCCGGGATAATAGCAGCCGTTATTGGGGTCAACAAGCAGTTCCCGGATAGAATGCTTGCCGCCCTATTCGGAGCCGCAGGATGGTCATCTGGGAGTCGATCCAAGGCAAACGGCCGTCCGGAGTGGGCCTTCGCAGGTACATTGCCCTGGCGTTCCTGATCTGTCTGACGGCCTGCGGCGTCAACCAGTCTAACTCCGGCTCGACCCCGCCTCCTCCTCCGCCCCCTCCTCCGCCCCCTCCTCCGCCCCCAGTAGCAGCCACCACTTATGTGGACTGTTCCGCCTTGAGCAACGGCACTGGGACCCAGGCCAGCCCGTGGAACACTCTCGCCTCTGTCGGCGCCGCAACATTTAGTCCCGGCGACCAGCTCCTCTTCAAGCGCGGCATGACCTGCAGTGGCATCTTGGCTCCTCTGGGCTCGGGTACCACCGCCTCCCCCATCGTCATCGACGCCTACGGAACCGGCCCGCAGCCGATCATTGACGGCGGAATGAACCTGGCAGCGGTGCAATTGATCAACCAGCAGGGATGGGAGATCAACAATCTGGAAGTAGTCGGCGGCGATTATTACGGCGTGAATATCGCAGGCACCGCAGCGAACGCGGCATATACTCACTTCCGGCTCACCAATCTCAACATCCACGGCGCGCATCACATTACCACCGGGAACGACTCGGGAGAAGTTTTTATTACTATCGGGAATGCCGGGGAAACCTTCAACGACATTTTGATCGATGGCGTGACTGTTCATGATAGCGAGGTTTTCTACGGCATTTTTGTCGACGCGGGGGTGTTCGCGACTTCGACGTCGCCTGCGCAACTGGGGAACAACATCACCGTTCAAAACTCCTCGGCGTACAACCTCTCTGGAATAGGCATCACGCTCTTTGTCGTGAGCAACGGCCTGATGCAGAACAATGTGGTTCACAACACTGGGCAATGCCCTCTCACTCCCGGATGCGGTGGCAACACCCCCGGCGGACTGATGGATTTGTATTGCCAAACCTGCAACATCCAGAACAATGAGGCCTACGCCATTCAGGACTGGAGCCCCTGGGATGGCGGCGACTTTGACATTGACGGGTGGAGCAACAACAACACTGTGCAATACAACTACGGCCACGATGCCGCCGGCTACTGCGTCTCTGTGTTCAGCGCCACCGGCGCCACCGGCAGTGGCAACATCATCCGCAATAACGTCTGCTCGTATAACGACCAGTTGGCCAACATCGCCGACCCGGGTGAGATATTCATGAACACGAACTTCACCGCCGTTAGCGGGACGCTCGATGGCGTCGAGGTTTACAACAACACCTTTTATTGGAATCCCGTCACGCCCGGCCCGGCCTTCGACACCGTCGACGCTAATTTCAGCGGCGCCAATCCCAACTTATTCGAAAACAACATCGTTTACTCGACCGTGCCGAATCTGATCGAGACCACAACGGATTTCACGCTCAACAACAACATCTATTGGACCGTCGGCGCTGCGCCCGACTGGAATATCAACGGCGTCGACTACACAGACCTGGCCTCGTACCAATCGGCGACAGGCCAGGATGCGCAGAGCCTCTTCACCGATCCCTTGCTGAACTCGCCCACATATCACGCCATCGGCCGCCCCGTTTCGGCTTTCACCCTGCTGTCCGGCTCGCCGGCTATCGGCGCCGGAACAAACGTCTGCAGCGGCATTGGCGGCACATGTTCCATGGGGACTCAGGATTTCTGGGGCAATCCTCTCCCCAGCGGCTCCGGCTACAACATCGGAGCGTGGCAGTGAAGGCCACATCATGCGTATGACCGTTTGGGGGGCGACGAGCCGCTCGCTGCTCTTGCCGGCCTGCGCGGTCTTTATGCTTATCCTGGCCGCCCCCTGCCAATCGGGCCCAGCCTCCACTTTGCCCGATCTCACTCTGTCGGACGTCCGTGGCTGCGCATTCCCTCTTCACGTCGTACCCGCGCAGCCCCTGCTCCTCGCGTTCCTGCAAACAGTCCCCGACACCGCCAACACCGCTTCGCGCAGTCAGGTCGTGTTTTTGGCCAGCATGGCGCATCAATACGGCCCGCGCGGACTGAGAGTCGCCATTGTCGATGCCTCGGTTCTAACGCATCTCCCGCAGCCGTCGAACGATGCCGTCCTCAACGCGAGCTAAGACTGGCATCTCAAGTTCCCTTTTCTGCTCGACCTGAATAGTCAGCTCGCCCGTGCCCTCGAAGTCAAGGAAGTTCCCACCACGTTCCTGATTGCCAGTGACGGGATCATCGTCCAAAGGTGGCAGGGGCTAACCCGGCCGGCGATTCTTGCCCAGGGAATCGAGAGACTGCTGGGCGGCTTCCTTCAAGTCGCTGTATCAGAAGCGCCCCGCTGAATCCATGCAGCTGCGCACAGTTGCGCGGGCGGGCGCTCCAGATACAGCACTAGGACATTTGAGTATTGATTTTCGTTGCCCAGTGAGTTTGCAATCTTGCCTGATCTGGCGTGCCGCCCAGCGCTTATTTTGAAAGCGGAGGAAGCTGGTACGTCGTTGAGCTCATAGCCATTAAACACCGGTTCCAAATGTGCCTCGACGCTTGTATAGTATTGCCACCGAGCCACTTTCCGCTCCCGGGGTCAAATCATGGCACGAACGATCCGCCGTGTCCTACCGTGTTTGTTTCTGCTGGTTGCCGCCGTCCTCAGTGCCCAAACTTCCTCGCAGCCTGCCGCAGTCGAGATCACCCTGGGCCAGTCCGCTGTCCCGCTCTACGGGCCGTGGAAGTTTCAGGTCGGGGACTCGCCGACCGATCCAGCAACCCACGAGCGATTATGGGCAGAGCCCGGATTTGACGACTCGCATTGGGAGACGGTGGACCTCACGCCTGTGGCCGGCCCGTCCGATTCCTTGACCGGGGATGCGCACCGATTGAAGGGCTCTATGGCCAAAGGACACACGAGCTACGCAGGCTGGGGTTGGTACAGGCTGCGCTTGAGAACAGTCGCCGTGCCTGGGGCCCAGATGGCCATCGACGGGCCGGTCGCGGATGGCGCCTGGCAACTGTTCTCTGATGGAAAATTGCTGGGCAGCTTTGGAAAGTTCGACAACCAGGGAGGCGTGCGGCGAATTTATGGTTACCGTCCATCGATGTTCCTCATGTCTCCAGTGACACGCACTGAAAGCGGTGTGGTGACGGAGACACTCGCCTTTCGTGTGTGGATGAGCAGCAGGAGCCTGGTTGACGCGAACGCCGGTGGCCTTCGTTCCGCGCCACTCCTGGTGGCGGGAGAGGCGGTGAGAGCGCAATCGCGCCTTGACTGGCAAGAAGTGCTTCTTGGCAAGCTCGACGAGGTTGCTTACATCGCAATGTTCCTGCTGTTCGCGGTACTGGCAGCCAGCCTGGTGCTATTTGATCGTTCCGACCCGGTCTACTTGTGGGTGGCGGCCACCATGCTGGTCGCGCCGATCGGCTACATCCTGGTGAACCTCTGCGCCATCACTACATGGCTCGACGCCCGGGTCGCGGACATTCTGGTCAGCACAAATGATGCTCTTTGGGCGGCTGGATGGGTGATGGTGTGGTGGGTCTGGTTCCACTTACGTCGCCCCGCTTGGGGACCTAAAGCCATCGCCGTGCTGATAGTCCCCTTTGCGGCGGCCGACGCCTTGAAGGTGGGGCTGACCGAGTATGGTTTCGCGCTGCCGCATGGGCGCAACTCTGCGCTTTTAGACGCGTTGGGTGCAACCAGCCTGGCGTTCCGGTTGGTTTTTGTGGTGGTGATCGCCCTGGTGGTGGCAATAGGCATTCGCAAGGAGGGCAAGGAGGGGTGGTTCGCACTTCCGGCTGTCGCGGCACTGGCAGTGGAAATGATTGGCGAAGTTTTCGGGGTGGACGTAGTGGGACGATTCCACGGCATCGACGTGCAGATTTGGGATCTGACGGACCCGTTCCTGGTTGCGGTGCTGGTATTTCTCATGTTGCGCCGGTTGCTGCATTCGCTCGAGCGGCAGCGCCGAATGGCGCTGGACGTGAAGCAGGCGCAGGAGGTGCAACAAGTGATCCTGCCCGATACGCGAACCACCCTGCCCGGACTGCTCATCGAGAGTGAGTACCGCCCGGCGCGCGAGGTGGGCGGTGACTTCTTCCAGATCATCCCCAACAAATCCGACGGTAGCCTCCTCATAATTGCCGGAGACGTAACCGGCAAGGGACTGAAGGCTGGAATGCTTGTGGCACTGCTCGTCGGAGCCATTCGAATGGCTGCGGAAATGAATACCGATCCGCTGTTTTTCCTCAAGGCCCTGAATCGTCGCCTGCTCGGCCGCGGCAACGCCCAGGCCACATGCCTCGCGCTTCGCATTGCGGAAGATGGCAAGACAACTCTGGCCAACGCGGGCCACATCGCGCCTTACCTGAACGGAGAGCCGCTCGCGATGGAAGGAGCATTGCCGCTCGGCATCATCGAAGCTGCGGAATTCTCCATGATGCATTTCCAACTTAGGGATGGTGACAGATTAGTGCTGATGTCCGACGGCATCGTCGAAGCCACGGATGCGAATGGAAAGCTGTTTGGCTTCGAACGGGTGAACGAACTGCTATGCGCGGCAAAGTCTGCCGCTGAGATCGCCGGCGCTGCGCAGGCCTTCGGCCAGGAGGACGATATCAGCGTAATCTCGGTGACCAGGGTGCCGGTAGCCGAACCCGCATTAGCGTGAGGGCGATTCGCTGCGCAAATTGTTACATGAGCCTTGTCGTGCTCACAGCATCGTGGTTTGCTCCAATTGTTGACAACTGGGCGTAAGACTTTCGTTGACCGTCGGTTACCCCCCGTTTCAGGACCACCCCTCTGAAACACCCGAGACTTCGGGAGCCTCATCGTGGCCCAACCCGGCGGCCGGACAAAATATTCCAGTCGCAAAGCCGACTTTCGAGGACCTATCTGCCCGTCGATGAGCGCCTCGGCGGATAATGCGCTAATGCAGGTGCGTGATGTATGAGAAGCCCGCTTTGTCGCGGCTCGCCACGCTGTATGCCCGCTGTTTTGTCGGAGGCCGCGCGGTGCATCCCCGGTCCCCAAGAGAAAGGGATCGGGGGCACCCTCATCTGAGGTTTGGAAGCGGTGGGGAGACCGAATCCATCCGCCATCCCCACAGGCCGGCGCGCGGTTGGGGGGGCGGGATGGGTCAGCCGGCGATGGCACGGCCGATGCGGACCCACCAGTCGGGCCCGATGGCAGCCAAGTAGTTCACGCCGAACTGGGCGACGTAGTAGAGGGGCACACCGACGCGGTAGACGGTGTGGATGCGCCGGTTGACGAGCAGATCGCGGCACACGCCGAGCGCGAGCATCAGGTCGACGCCGACATAAGACAGGTTGTGCTGGCGCGCGAAGGCGTGATCCATGCGAGCGAATGCGGCAACCAACAATCCGCAGGTGGCGAAAAAAACGAGGCGGCGATGGAACTCGGGCGTTTTGCGCCAATAGATGGCGAGCGCCATGCAGAGGCCGAAGACGCCGACGTCGAAGAAGGGGATGGCAAGAAAGGCGTAGCGGTGCGGCATGTGGAGGCGGTAGGTTTCAAAGTGGACCATGCGGATGGCGGTAGCCACTCCAAGAGGCGCCATGACGGCGGCGATCGCGGCGGCCACCCAACCGATGGTGCGATGCCATTTCACGTTGCGGGTGCGCACCAGGGCCGATTGCAGGATGAAGATGAGGATCCAAGCCGAGAAGGTGACGCCATGAACCCAGAGGATGCGGGGCGGGGCAATGCCGGGATGGAGCAGCTGTTCGTCGACGGTCTGGCTGAAGCCGGCCACCACGGCTGCGGCAGACAGGAGCGACATGGCGAAGTAGAAGTAGCGGTCGAGGAGGCTGCTGCGGCCGGTGAATATGCTCGGACGCGGTGCGGCAACGGTCGGGGAAACGGAAGGAGACATGGGCTCTCGCTTTCTTGGGGGAAGGAGAATCTTCGGGGGAAAAGGATAACAGGCGGAAAGTACCACGCGGAAGCAGGGGCGCACAACGGGGTGTGAGGGCGGGGCAGCTAGGGGCCTGAGTGCTTCGGCGATAAAGCATCATTCCTGAAGTGCTCTGGGACCCAGGGTGTTTTCGAAGACCAATCGTCGCGACAACTCGGAGTCATGCTGGTGGCTGGAGATTAGCGACGCTCGCCGAATCCGATTGTCAATCTGCAAGGCGAGAATGACTGTGTCTAATTGATCAGATCGTCAGCCGTCCCAGGCGGGAGAATGATGCTGAGCGCTCGGGAAGTGCCTGATCCTCCGCAAGCGATTCCCGATCGGAATAGGACGAATTCAATATGTATCCAGACTTCAACGTACGTAGCTCTGAGCCCTCCGCAGCGCGGAGCAAGCGAAAGGAGCGGGACATCTTTCCGAATCCGAGTCTTGCCGCCGACGGGTTCAACATCTGGTGGCGGAAGACCGCAGCGCAGAGTATGGCAATGGTTTCAGAAGCATCCGACCTTATGCGTGCACAACGACTCGTCAGTTCTGCGCGCCAGCCTCGCGCTCGGCAAGCGCATTGATCGCCATTTCTGTCGAGCGACGGTCAGACTGCCAATCATCGGCCAAAGAGCCACACAGGCGCCTAAACGTCCCTAATGCGTCCAACAAGAAGCCCCAGCCGCTAGGAACCTCACCCCATAGCTCCGCGGCAGGACTGGCGCTAATTCTGCTTGCATGCCAACTTTTAGCCGGTTGCCGTTCACAGCCTGTTGTCATGCCGCGCATTGGAAGCAATTCCGTGGATGCCGGAGCCGTCGCCGAGAGACTGCGCACGCTGACCTCTGCCGCAACACCCTCTGGGAATCATCCGGCGAATTTCATCGGCGATCAACAGAATGCTCAGAAGGTGTATGAGGCGATCCAATACTCGCCCGCTTGGGTACGCGAAGGACAAGCAACCCCACAGGCTATCGCCGTTATTTCGGCAATCGAGAGCAGCCAACAAAAAGGGCTCAATCCGGAAGACTACGATGCATCGCACTGGCCTGAGCGAATGGCGGCACTCAAGGCCGCGCCGGGAAACGCGGATACCGTGGCAAACTTTGACTTCGCTTTAACAGTCAGTGCGCTGAAATATCTCTCCAATCTCAGAATCGGCAGAGTAAATCCGAAGCCCTTGGAGTTTGGCATCGATCTCGATCAGCAGCACTACGACTTGCCGCAGTTTTTAGTACAGAAGGTTCTGACGGGGGGCAATCTCCCGGACGTACTGAACAAGGTAGAACCCCAATACCTGGGCTACCAACGGACCGAGACCGCGCTGCAGACATATCTGGCCTTAGCGGCCCAAGACCATACCCAGCCGTTGCCCGATGTGCCAAAGACGGTGAAGAGCGGCGATGCCTATTCCAGT
>CAZGUD010000064.1:0-14687 GCA_964528915.1 uncultured Occallatibacter sp. | reverse complement strand
GGGCCGTTTGCCAACTTCAATGGCGTGGTGGATGAGATCAACGAAGATCGCGAGACTCTGAAGGTGATGGTGACGATCTTCGGCCGCTCTACGCCCGTGGAACTGGAGTTTGGCAAGGTGGAAAAGATTGAGTAGCAGCTACTAGCTTCTAGCTCCTAGCTTCTAGCTGGCGCGATACTCTAGCGCGCGCCAGTTAGGCGCAAAAGGCAGTCGCAGCCTCAAAATTTGGAACACGAACAGAAAAGCTGGCAGCTAGCGGCTAGACGCTGGAAGCTGGTTCCGAAGGAACTGAAACATGGCGCCTCCAAAGAAGGTAACCGCACAAGTCAAACTGCAGATCGAGGCCGGCAAGGCCACGCCTGCGCCCCCGGTGGGACCCGCGCTGGGTCAGGCACAGGTCAACATCATGGAGTTCTGCAAGCAGTTCAACGCGCGCACGCAGAACAAGGAGATGGCCGGCCTGATTATTCCGGTTGTCATCACCGTTTACGCCGACCGCACCTTCACCTTTATTACCAAGACTCCTCCGGCAGCGATTCTGCTGCTGAAGGCGGCCGGCATTGCCAAGGGCTCGGGCACACCCAACAAGGAAAAAGTGGGCAAGGTGACTGAGAAGCAGGTGCGCGAGATCGCCACGCAGAAGATGCCCGACCTGAATGCGGCATCGGTTGAAACCGCGATCAAGAGCATCAAGGGCACCGCGCGCTCGATGGGCATCGAAGTGGTCGGGTAGGCCCAGATCAGCAATTCAGCAAGTAAACAAAGGCCCTTCCCATTCGGGGAGGGCCTTTGTGCATTCGCAATCGTTGCATAGGCGTGACAGGAATGTCCCAGGTTGATAAATGCAGAATGCCCTCTCGGGCAGAGAGGGCCTTTGCGCGCGTTGGGGGCGCGATGGAGAGAGCCTGTGGTCGAAGCGGAATCTACTTCGGCGGAGCCGGCGTGAACACTTCACGCTTGGTGGGTTCCGGCTTCGGTTTAGGTTTGGGTGCTTTCTTTACTTCTTTGCGGCCTTTGTCTTTGCTTCCCATGCCGAACAGTTTGCCACGTCAGGCCGCCCGGAGCAAAGGGTTTTGAGCCAGGTTAATGGCCGGGCGCATCCAGTCAGCAAACGGCGTGAGACGCTATCAATATGAAGTTTCTGTCATCCTCCGCCCTCCTGGCACTTTCATTACGTCTATTCATCTAAGAGGAGAATAATGGCATCTTCCACGCTGCTCGCACCGAGCACCGGCCGCTCAAAATTCAAGACCGTTCTCTGGATTTCCCTTGGCCTGACTGCGCTCTTTGTCTTCATAACTTCTGAAGTTCTTCTCTTCACCGATTACCCCATGTACCACGCCTACCGGCTGCAGGTCATCGCCGACCGGCGTCTCCTCATCCCCCATACACTTGCCGGAAGCTTCGCTTTGCTGGCCGGCCCATTGCAGTTGTCGTCGCGCTTTCGCGAGAGTCACCGGCAATTCCATCGCGTTCTCGGCCGCCTCTACGTGGTTGCCGTATTTATCGGCGCGTTCACCGGGATCGCTCTCGCGGCAGGGCGCCCCGGGTTGCCAGGAACTACAATGCAGGCCGCTGCCTGGATCGTCTGCACCGCCGCTGCCTTCATCACCGCGCGCAACCGCCATTTTATTCAGCATCGGCAGTGGATGGCCCGTTCCTACGCCGTGACATTCACCTTTGTCTCCAGCCGCGTGCTCAATCTCTGGCCCCGCTACTGGAGCCATCTTGGCGATTCTCTCGCGGCCGTCGGAGTGATCGCCTTTACCCTGGCGTCACTTCTACTTGTTGACCTTGGCCTCAACTGGCGCGAACTCACCACTCGAGGCACCTGATCCCATTGCTCACTATTCACGCCTGCGCCGGGTCAAACATTTACGCCAGTCGTGAGGATCTAAAAGCCGCAACCACGCAATTGCAGCATCAGTTGCTCAACCCATCCGGAGCGGTACAATTCCAGGGTATCGGATCCAGACAAAGGAGATTCCCGTTAGTACGTCGAATCTGAATCCGAATCCATTGCACAACAAAGTTCTCATTCTCGGTGGTGGAGTGGCAGGTTGTGCTGTTTCAATCGCGCTCGCCCGCAAGGGAATCAACGTCACGCTTATCGAACGCGAGCCTACACCGCGGCATAAGGTCTGCGGAGAGTTCCTGAGCGGTGAGGCGCTCGAGGATCTTCATGCGCTGGGCATCGACGTGGCCTCGCTCGGAGCCGTGCCCATCGATCACGTTCGCCTTGCGGCTGCCAGCCGTGCCGCGGAGGCTCCCTTGCCGTTTCAGGCAGCGTCTCTCACGCGCAAGGCGCTTGATACGGCGCTCATCGCCGAAGCTATCGCCGCGGGAGTCCGCGTAGTGTGCGGCCGCAGCGTGCAAGCGCTGGATCGCACGACCAGCGGAATCTGGCAAGTTACCCTCGATGACGGCACCACCCGTGAAGCACCAACGGCCTTTCTCGCCACAGGAAAGCACGACCTGCGTGGCTTCCCGCGTCCGGCGGACCCACAGCGATGGGTGGCCTTCAAAACATATTTTCGACTAATGCCTGCGCAGGCCGCTGAGCTTGCGCACGCCTCTGAATTGATGCTGTATCCCGGAGGCTATGGCGGAATCCAGCCGGTTGAAGGCGGCATTGCAAACCTCTGTTGCGTAGTGCAACAGCGGTATCTCGCACGGGGGGGCAATCGCTGGGAGATGTTCCTCGCGAAGATGCAGCGGGACTGTCCGCATCTTGCCATGAGGCTTGCCGGAGCCGAGCCGCTGCTCGCCAAGCCGATCGCCATTACGCATATACCGTATGGTTACATTCGCCGCACCTCTGAAGATGGGCTCTACTGCATCGGCGACCAGGCAGCCGTCATCCCGTCGTTCACCGGCGATGGCATATCCATCGCGCTGCATACCGCACGTTGTGCCGCCGCCGCCTATCTCGCGGCCGAGCCGGCGCCGCTCTTCCAGGCTAAGCTGCGGTCCGCAATGCTGGCCCAGATGCGACTGGCCGAGTTCGCTGCCGAGGGTTTGAACAACTCATTATCGCGCGCAGTATTACCGTTTTGCCTCAGGGTCTGGCCCGGCGTGATGCGCGTGACGGCAAAGCTGACGCGAGTGGCCCACAACGCCGCTCTCGCAAACCATGCCGTGGCCAGCTAGGCCCCGGCCTTGCCAATGGCCTTATCTTTAGCGATCGTCAACACTTTTCAGAGGGATGCAATGAAAGCCATCGCAGTCTTCGTCCTCGCTGCCATACTCGCTCCAGCCGCGCTCGCCCAGCATCAAACCTTCGTCGTCAATCCCGACTCCAGCGAGGTGAAGATGACGCTCAAAACAACTCACGAGCTTGTCAACGGCACCTTTCGCATCCAATCCGGATCGATTGAGGTTGACCGCAACACTCCCAACATGTCGGGTTCGGTAGTCGTTCTCGCTGGTAGCGGAAAGACCGGCAATAACAGCCGCGACAAGAAGATGAACAAGGACATCCTGGAGGTTGATCAGCACGCAACTGTTTCGTTTGAGCCGAAGACCTATGCCGGCGTCATCGCTCGTTCAGGCGACTCGAATATCCAGGTAACGGGAATCTTCACCCTGCTGGGCACTCCTCATGAAATTACCGTCCCCATGCTGGTACATCTGGATGGCGGCAGCGCAACCGTCAAGGCTCATTTTGTGGTGCCTTATGTCCAATGGGGACTCAAGAATCCGAGCTTCTTGATTTGGAAAGCGGATAACGATGTCGCGATCGACCTTAATCTTGTAGGCGCGATTTCCAAATAGCCTGCGGTTATTGCTGAAACCTGCTTGCCCGTTTCGGCCAGATTGTCAACGCCCTGAATCCTAGAAAACCCAATGCCGCGGAATTTTCGCAAAAAATCTCTTGACACATGATACCTTGTATTGCATAGTATCGTGTTGTGGAAGAAGAGCGCGTACTAAACCCCGATTCCGCTGACAAGTGGGAGGTTCAGCTCCGCAAAGGATCGCTGGAACTGGCCATTCTGGCGGCTCTGTGGGGCGGGCGCTTGTACGGGCTTGAGATTTTGCGCCACCTGGAGAGCGGCTCCGACCTGGTGGTGGCGGAGGGAACGGTCTATCCGCTGCTCACTCGGCTGCGCGCGCTGGGGCTGGTTGAGTCCGAGTGGGTTGAATCCGACTCGGGCCATCCGCGCAAGTACTACAGCTTGACCGCGGCGGGCCGCGAGCGCGCGCTCGAGATGGGCCGCACCTGGGCGCGCTTTGCCGCGAGCCTCAATAGTCTTGTGGCGCCTCTTAATGGCGCAGTGACAAAGGAGAAGCCATGACCCTCTCTGACGCTTCACAAAAAGCCATCGACGACTACCTTGCGGCGCTGCGCCGGCAGCTTCGCGACCTGATGGAAGAGGATATGAACGATATAGTCGAAGAGATTCGCGCGCACATTCTCGACAAGACCTCGGCGGACGCCGATCCCGCGCAGGTTGAGCAGACGCTCGCCGCGTTAGGCGCTCCGCGTGACCTGGCCGCGCGCTACTGCACCGAGGAGATGATGCGGCGAGCCGAGGCGCATCGTTCCGGAACGCAAAAAGCGCGCATCGCCGGCCGCTGGACCTTCGGCATTTTGGCCGGCCTGGTTGCGCTGGTTGTGTCGGCAGTGGGCTACAGCCTGGGAGGTGTCCTGATCATCATTGGGATTGCCAAGTTGATGTGGCCGCGCGGCACGGGGTTGTGGGAGGCCCATTATCCCGACGGCACCTGGAGTCTCAGCTTTTCAGGCGGCAGCGGCAACGCGCCGCCCGCGAACTCGCACGACCTGCTGGGATGGTGGGTCTATCCAATCGCGTTCATCCTGGGACCAGCCATTATCTATTGGACATACCTGCTGGGGCGATGGATCGCGCGCAAGCTTTGGCCTTCGCGCAAGAAATTCAACTACGCCGCAAGTGCGCCGCAGACCGAGATCTGATGGAGGCGCAGGGGCTAAAGAGGTTGCGGAAAAACTCATTGGACGAAGCAATTTCGCAACGGTCGATGCAGCAGGGGCTAAAGCCCAGACTCATTTTGGGAGCTTTATCGGCGCGAGTAAACTCGCGCCCTGATACGAGACCTCATCCCGGCGAGTTTTTCAACAGCCTGTAAAGCCGCGCCCTAAAAAGAAACAAGACGGGAATTTGCCGATGGTTGGCCTTTGTGGTCTCCCACCCATCGAGCAAAAGGCGCTCGATGGATGGGGCACAGTTTCATCTCCGGCGGGTCGGATACACCGGTGGCGGACTTGTTACAAAGCGACCTGAGACTAGTTTTTCCGCAGCCTGTAATGCCCCGAATTTGAGGGGAGAGCCTTTTGGGCACGAGTAAACTCATGCCCTGATACAAGACCTGATCCTTTTGCATTATTCGCAAATTAAAGCGGTCGGTGTACGGTCTTTGCCGATCTTCGACAAGGGCAGCCTAGTGTGCCGCGGGTGCGTTGCTGAGATAGACAGATTGCGGAGCGGTGACCTTTGCATTGGGCGCACTGGACTTGAGCTTAAGGGAGGCAGTAAATGGCTTGCCCTTGAACGTGGCCGAAAGGTCGAGTTCGTATTCGCTGCGCAGGCGGCGGCGGAGATCGTCTAAATAGGGCTTCAACGAAACAGGATTGCTTTCGCCCTGCCAATAGCTGTTGCCTCCGGTTGCCTGCGACACCTGCAACAAGAGATTCTGGCCAGAGTTCGCTTCACCTTCTGCACTGGTGGCGTGTCCCTGGTCGCGCCAGTACATGGTGAAGACCATGATGCCGGCGTGCAGGCTGTCGTTGATGGCGGAATGCGCGTAAGGATCGTCGGTATCGATGCGCCGGTCGTATTCATCCACTCCGTCGGTGATCATCACAACCACCCGGCGCGCGGTGGTGTCGTTCGAGGGCCAGTGTTTTGCCAGGTCAGAGAGGCAGAAGTACGGGCTGGCGTTTGAGCCGGGGCTGCCGCCGGTCATGTGCAGTCCGCTCTCCACCTTTGCGGCATCGGATGAGAGGGGCCCCTGCAATGCTGCGCGCCCATTCTCCATATAGGCAATCGTCATCTGGGTATTGGATGGAATCTCTTTGGCGAAGCCGATGATGTCGGCGGCCTGGCCGTACAGGCTGGTGCGAACCGCTCCGTCGATCAACAGAATCAGTTCGAGCGGGCTGTTGGCCGAAGTGAGCGGGGTAAGGCTGGTGACAGTGGCCTGTCTACCGTCGAGCTTGACTTCGAGCTGGCTTGCGGTCAGGCTTGCATTCTGCTCCTCGGGGTGCGAGGGCAAAACGGTGAGGATAGCGCGACCTCGAAAGGTATCGCTCTGCGACCAGGCCGGAACGGCAAAAAGCGCCAGGGCAACGGCTACGGCAAATTGGGTTTTCATATCTGGTTCCTCGATGGAGCTTGACTATCTCTTTTTGCATTAGCGCGATCCCACCCTAAACGCAAAAGACGCGTTTAGGATGGTCACCCACACTTTGCGACTCCTGAAGAGATGTGCCAACCAGTTAGACGAGCGTGAGGCGCATTGCGGTCGCATGGGGAACGGTGAGCGTACTTTTGCCGTTGCGCAGCGCTTTGGCGGTTGGGATGCTAACGATGTGCGTCTCGCGACTGTCGAGCGCGGGGGCGGCCATGGTTTCGGCGTGGAGCGATGCCGATCGCGACCCGAAGTCGAGGGTCAGGTCAAGATCCTTTTCGGCATCCTTGTTGAGGACAATCACCGAGGCGCGGCCTTCTGCGAGTTCGGCGGCGTAGGCAACGGCGTTCACGCCGGCGGCCTGCAACGGTGTAGTCAGATCATCGGCGCACATGGTGGCGCCGGCAAAAGAGCCGGCGAAAATAAGCCCATAAGCGACCGGCTCAAGAACGCACTTCGATCCGAAAGTGGCGATGGGCGAATAGAAAGGATGAGGATGCCTGGCGATATCGTCAGCCGATACACCCTGGGCCGCCAGCATGCCATCGCCGGGCAGCGATCCTCCCAACCCGTTCGCGACAGCTTGGTAGGTGCCACCGTGCAGGTTCACTCCGGTATAGCGGTTGGCGGCGAGCAGCAGCGAGTAGTTGGCGCTCCACAGCGCCGAGGCGAAGACGTCGCTCACGCCCGGCTTGCCGCCACGGTAGCAGGTGTTGCCCTCGGTCATGCGCACGGGCACGTTCATCTTTGCAGCGGCCGCATTCGCGATGTCGGCGGTCCTCTGCACGCGTGCCATGTTGGCTGCGGCAAGCAGGTTGGGGATATTGACATTGGGATTGGTGGCCGGTCCGCCGAAGTAATGGTGATGGCTGAGCGCGATCACGTTGGGCTTGTCGGCGATGGAGGGCCAGGCATCGGCAATCTGCGTCAGCCAATCGATTCTCGAAGCCACGTCGGGCATGCCGAAACGCGCTCCGGGCACGCTTTTCTGAACGGCGCGCGCGATCGCCAGCCACTCGTCGAGATAGGTTTTGACCGACCAGGTTTTGGGATCGCGCAGATGGCTGCTGAACAGATCGGCCTCGTTGCCGATCTGGAAGTACTGGAGATTAGGTCCGAGAGTCTTTGCGGCGTATTCGGCTTCGGCGGCAGCGCGGTCTGGCGCGTTGGTACCCATGCCGATGCCGTAAATGCATTTCCAGCCGGCGGCATCGAGAAATGCATTCAGATTGCGAATTGATTGAGCCGTAACCGGGTAGTAGTTCGGCTTTGGCTCGCCTTCAACGATGCGGGTTTGCGGGTGCGCGGGCTCGGGCGAGTCGGGCGTGGGCTTCCAGTATTCAAATTCGCTGGTATTGCCGCCCAAACGAAGAACGCCGTTGGGAGAGATCGCTTTGAACGAGTTGACGAGGTGGGTATTGGCAGCCGAAAAGAAATTGAGATCGACGAGCTGTTGAACCTCGTACGAGAGCCCGATATAGTCCATCGGCACGCGCGGCCCCGTGGCTTGAGCGGGAATGCTGAGTGTTGCGTGCGCGCTCGTGCTTTGAGCTGTGAGCCGGGTGGCTGCAATGGTGAAGGCTGCGGAAGAGAGAAACTGGCGGCGCGATTGTTTTGTCATGGCAGTGTTTGGTTGCGAACCGGCGGGCTGGCCCGGGCGCGTACCAAGTATAGTGAGTTTGGGCGGTTGGGAGATTACTTGCTGCTCTCGTGTTGATTGATTTGCGGCAATGAGATTCAGCGAGGAAACGAAATGAAGCTGGTGGAACAAATGCGCGAGGCCACACCAAAGACCAGGGCGCGCTTCACCGGCATAGTTTATCTGGCGTACTTTCTTTTGGCTGTCGCCGGCACGGCTTTCGATTCCCACGGCGCGACAGCGCGCGCTCTCAACCTGGCATCGATCGCAATCTACGCGCTGCTCACGGTGCTTTTGTATTTCATGTTCAAGCCGGTGAGCCGTGGAGTCTCGCTGCTGGCTGCGCTGTTCAGTTTTGCGGGCTGCATCTTCTCGGTCATGCAGACGCTGCGCCTGACTCACTTTGTCATCAGCCCACTGGTGTTCTTCGGGTTCTACTGCCTGTTGCTCGGGCAGCTCATCGTACGATCCGGATTCCTGCCGAAGATTCTGGGCGTGCTGCTGGTGGTGGCCGGTGCGGGATGGCTGCTCTTCCTCTTTCCGTTTACCAAGCCGTTCAACAGCGTTACTGAGATATTCGGCGTTATTGCCGAAGGCGCATTCTGCCTGTGGCTGCTGATTGCCGGCGTGAGTCCGCGCAAGGCGAGGAAGCAGGTGGGGCGGAAGAGACGTGGGTGAGGTTTTTTCCTGCGCAGTCGACCGCCGGCCATTAGGGCGGTACCCATTGCAGTCTGAGGGATGGCAACGTCGCCACGCGCCGTAGGCGCATCGGTTGTTAGCCCCGCGTTTCAACGTGGGGTGGGCAGGCCCAATATAAAATTGGAGTCCCGTAGGGACGGCGCAACCATGGCTCATACGTACGCGAGCAATTTCATTCACTGCATCTTCAGCGCAAAAGACCGCAAGCCTCTGATTGCAACGGACCGCAAAGCTGATCTCTATGCCTATATCGGCGGCATCGCGCGAAGTGAAGGCTTTTCTCTTGTCGCTGCCGGCGGCACCGCCGACCACGTTCACCTTTTGTTTATTTTGCCGGCGACGCAATCACTCGCCGTGATGGTGCAGAAGCTCAAGGGCAGCTCTTCCCATTGGATGGGGAAGGGCTTCTCATGGCAGGAAGGCTACGGCGCATTCAGCGTGAGTCCGTCTCAGGTATCCGTGGTGAAGAGATACATTCAGGGCCAGGAGCAGCATCACCGCAAGCAAAGTTTTGAGGAAGAGTTCACGATGCTGCTGCGTAATTGCGGGATCGAATACGATCTGCGATATGTCTTCGGTTGAGGCGGAATTCCGTCGTCCCTACCGGACTCGCGCCCCTTAATTGCGCTGACGCCCCACGTTGAAACGCGGGGCTAACAACCGTTGCGCCTACGGCGCGTGTGTCGGTGCATAACGGCCGCGGGGGCAACTTCAGGCACGCCTCTCGGTCAACATCGTCCCCGTTTGCAATTCCCTGGCCATTTCGCTACCATACATAGATGTGCCTGGGGGAGACCCCTGCACAGTCAATTGCACCACGGCTTTTGGTCCTGGCCGGACGGGCAACGTTTTGGACGAGTGCCCTGCAAGGTCAACGGATTCCGCAAAAGCGGGCTGGCAAAAGCGGTGGGAGACGAGGGAAGAATGGCCAAGACTGGCAAGAATATCGCCAAGGCGCGCGCTGCCGTCACTAAAACAGCGTATCCGCTGCCTGAAGCCGTAAGCCTGCTGAAGCAGGTAAAGTTCGCAAAGTTTGATGAGACCGTCGACCTGACCATGCGTCTGGGAGTCGACACGCGTCACGCCGACCAGATGGTGCGCGGCACGGTGGTTCTGCCCCACGGACTGGGCAAGACCAAGACCGTAGCGGTGATTGCCTCGGGCGACCGCCAGAAGGAAGCGACCGAAGCGGGCGCTGATTTTGTGGGCGGCGAGGAGATGGTGGAGAAGATCCAGAAGGAAAACTGGACCGCCTTCGACGCGCTGATCGCCACGCCCGACATGATGAAGGTTGTGGGCCGGCTGGGCAAGGTGCTGGGCCCCAAGGGCCTGATGCCCAACCCCAAGACCGGCACGGTGACCATGGATGTGGCCGCCGCGGTGAAAGAGATCAAGGCCGGCAAGGTGGAGTTTCGCGCCGACAAGACCAGCCTGGTGCACGTGCCCGTGGGCAAGCTGAGCTTTGACGGACAGAAGCTGATCGACAACGCCACCACGGTCATCACGTCGATTGTGCGCGCCAAGCCTTCGGCAGCCAAGGGCAAGTACATCAAGAGCGTTACGTTGAGCTCGACGATGGGCCCGGGCGTGCCGCTTGATTCGTCTGTGGCGGACGCGGCGGGGAAAAAGGCGTAAAGGCAGGGACTAGGGATCAGGCACCAGGGACTAGTCGGTAAGTTGGTCTCATTGGCTTCCCGATTAATCCCGAAGATTTACAACAGTGTTTTGATATGAGCGTCGAAACGGCGCATTTAAGGCGAGGTGGAGGCAAAGGAATTAAGCGTGAACGGGGTTTTTCCAGTCCCTGGTCCCTAGTCCCTAGTCCCTGCCTGTGCGGAGCACACAATGGCGATTACGAAAGCAAAGAAGAACGTCAAGATCAAGCTGCTGGCCAAGGAGCTTGAAACCTCGACCACGGCAATCATCGGCACCTTCAACAAGCTCACCGTGGCCAAGGACTACGAGCTGCGCAAGACCATTCGCGAGGCGGGCGGCCGTTATCGCGTGGTCAAGAACAAGCTGGCAGCGATCTCTGGCACCGGGACGCAGGTTGAGTCCGCGCTCAAGGGTTTGAAGGGCGTGAACTCGGTGGCGTTTACCGCGGGCGATCCCGTGGCGCTGGCCAAGGTGTTTGCCAAGTGGGCCGGCGAAAACGCGGCCGAGTTCCAGTTCAAGCTGGCAATAGTTGACGGCAAGCTGCTGAACGTTGAAGAAATCAAGGCGCTGGCCACTTTGCCGGGCAAGGAAGAGATCTTTGCAAAGCTGCTCTTCCTTATTAACGCTCCGGCGCAGCGGCTGGTTACGGTACTCAACGCCGCAGGCCGCGATCTGGCGGTCGTGATTGGCCAGGGCGTGGAGAAAGAAAAATTTGCGGCGGCGTAGCTGCGGAAGCTGTTAGCTTTCAGCTCTCAGCTTTCAGCTTGATTGTGCGCGAAGTGGCATGGCTCGCATCGGCGCACAAAAAGCTGAAAGCTGACGGCTGATAGCTGAAAGCTGCTTTTAAAGGTTTTGGCTGCAAATCAATTGGAGAGGGCGCTGGTCTGGCGCATCGGAAACTCTCTAGGGGTCGGGCAGCCGGGGTAATAAGAATTCAAATCGGATTTTGATTGGGAGAAGAAAAATGGCGGATCTAGCGCAGTTGGAAGAGCAAATTGTTTCGTTGAGCCTGCTGGAAGCGGCGGCTCTGGTAAAGAAGCTGGAAGAGCGTCTCGGCGTTTCGGCCGCGGCGGCTGCTCCGGTGGCGGTGGCGGGCGGCGGCGGTGCGGCTGCTCCGGTAGTTGAGGAGAAGACCGAGTTCCAGGTTATTCTCAAGGACGCCGGCGCCAATAAGATCAACACCATCAAGGCAGTACGCGAAGTTACCTCGCTGGGTCTGAAGGAAGCCAAGGACCTGGTGGACGGTGCTCCGAAGGCCCTGAAGGAGAGCGCGACCAAGGACGAGGCCGAGGCCATCAAGAAGAAGTTTGAAGGCGTGGCTACGGTCGAAATCAAGTAAACGGCCCAGCACTTGCAAGGACGCGGAAGACGCGCTACGATAAAAGTTGCGCGTCTTTCGGGCCCATGCCTGTTTTACCCAGTTTTGGGTCCGGTTATTGGCGCGTTCTTTTGTAACATTATGCGGCAACGTCAGGCATTCACGCCGGAAGCGGGATTTTAAAGCTTTACGGCGGGAAGATGCAAGGGGTTGTCAAGTGCTTTCAGGTCAACAGTTTGCTCGGAGGTCAGGCGGGCAGATTGATTGACAGGGGTTGAGCGGCTGGCGAGCGAGCGGCAGAAGCGAAGATTGGGATCGGCGAGAACAAGGCACAAGAATTCGGATGGGAGCACTGGCGTTAAGCCACGCTCGTGAGGTATTGCGTCCTCGCGGGCTTTTCGTGTCTGATAGGGGGCTTTCCCCGGGACAGAGGTTTTTGACCTCCCATACGCCTTGCGCGCACAAAATCCCTATGCGGTTTTTTCCGGAGATCGGGGCTTACCGCAACTCATGCTTCACCAATTGAGCGCAGTCTAGCCTAACCACCCGGCGGACGGCAATATCCTGCACGCGTTTTTAACGCGGATCTCAATCGACCCCTGACCAGGGTACAAAGCGGCGCGGGTTTGGCGCGGCTAAGCAAACCGGCCCGTGTGCGAAGACGGAAGCTTCAAATTCTGAGGCTGGACCGTCCGGTTTTCGACGGAAGAAAGTAATCTGCCAGTGCCCCAGAGACTCGGGCGCCGGCCCGGCATCCGCCTCCGCGGAAGCTGGATTGACGAGACTCAGGAGTGATCATGCCTAACGAGAAGCGCGCGATTCGCAGCCGGCTCGATTTTTCAAAAATTCCCACCGCAACCCAGATTCCCAACCTCATTGAAGTGCAGCGGCGCAGCTATGAGCGATTTCTGCAGATGGACAAACTGCCCAACGAGCGCGATGACTCGGGCCTGCAGTCGGTTTTCGTCTCGGTATTTCCTATCACGGACTTCCGCGGCATCTCGCAGCTCGACTTTGTGGATTTCTCGATCGGCAACTGGGAGTGCAAGTGCGGTCACCTCAAGGGACTGCATCACCTGCGCACCGCTTGCGTGCATTGCGGGGCAATGGTGATAACCGATCCATTCCTTCCCGGCGATGTGCTTTGCCAGAAGTGCGGCACCTACAACAAGAACATGCCCGACTTCTGCAACAAGTGCGGCGACCCGGTGAGCCTGCAGCTCAAGTATGACCAGCAGGAGTGCGAAGAGCGCGGCATGACCTTCTCGGCTCCGCTGAAGGTTACGGTGCGCCTGACCATTTACGACAAGGATCCCGAGACCGGCAACAAGACGATTCGCGACATCAAGGAGCAGGAAGTCTTCTTCGGCGACATTCCGCTGATGACGCCGAACGGCACGTTTATCGTGAACGGCACCGAGCGCGTGATTGTTTCGCAGTTGCACCGTTCGCCCGGTGTCTTTTTCGAGACGGCCAACAACCGCACCTACTTCCTCGGCAAGATCATTCCCTATCGCGGCTCGTGGGTTGAGTTCGAATACGACCAGAAGAACACGCTGTATGTGCGCATCGACCGCAAGCGCAAGTTTCTGGGAACCATCTTTTTGCGCGCGCTCGGCCTGCGCTCCGATGAGGAGATCCTCAAGACCTTCTACACGGTCGACCGCATCCAGGTGGCCGACAGCAAGCTGTTCTGGACGCTGCCGCAGGACGCCGGTACCGGCACCCATCTGCTGGGCGCCAAGCCGGCGCACGCCGTGCTGCATAAGGGCGAAGAGATTGCTCACTCGGGCCGCAAGATCACCGCGCACACTCTCAAAGCGCTGCGCACCGCCGCAATCGACAAGGTTGAGGTAGAGGCCGCCGAGCTCGATGGCGCGCTGACCGCAGCCGATGTGGTGGATACCGAGAGCGGCGAAGTGATTGTTGAGGCCAACGTGGAACTCACGGCCGATCGCCTGCACAAGATCATGGCGTCGAGCGCGTCGAGCTTCGAGGTCTTCTTCCCCGATCGCGACGACGTGGGCAACATCATCACCAACACGCTGAAGCGCGACTCGGTGCACAAGCCTGAAGAAGCGCTCATCGAGATTTACCGCAAGCTGCGCCCGGGCGATCCGCCGACGCTCGACACGGCCACCGCGCTCTTCGAAGGCATGTTCTTCGATCCGCGCAAGTACGACTTCTCGCGCGTGGGCCGCTTGAAATTCAACATCAAGCTCTACGAGAACCAGGACGCCACGCATCTCGATCACCGCACGCTGACGCCCGAGGACTTCTACGGAACCATTCGTTACCTGCTCAAGCTGCGCAAGAACATCGGCATGGTGGACGACATCGATCACCTTGGCAACCGTCGCGTGCGCGCGGTGGGCGAGCTGATGGAGAACCAGTTCCGCATCGGCCTGGTGCGCATGGAGCGCGCCATCAAGGAAAAGATGAGCGTGTACCAGGAGCTGAATACGGCCATGCCGCACGACCTCATCAACGCCAAGCCGGTGATGGCGGCCATCCGCGAGTTCTTCGGCTCTTCGCAGCTCTCGCAGTTCATGGACCAGACCAACCCGCTCTCGGAGATCACGCACAAGCGGCGTCTGTCGGCTCTTGGACCGGGCGGTTTGAGTCGTGAGCGCGCCGGGTTCGAAGTCCGCGACGTGCACCCCACGCACTACGGCCGCATCTGCCCGATCGAGACGCCTGAAGGCCCGAACATCGGCCTGATCAGCTCGCTGAGCTGCTTTGCGCGGATCAATGAATACGGCTTCATCGAGTCGCCTTACCGCAAGGTGAAGGACTCGCGCATCCTCGACTACGTTGAGATTGTGAACGCCGGCGAGAGCGGTCTGCGCGTGGGCGACCACATTGAGAAGGAAGAGTGGATCCGCCTGAACGCCGGCCTCAAGAAGGCGGGCAAGCGCATCATCGATTCCATTCCGTTCAGCTTCTACCTGTCGGCGTGGGAAGAGGACAAGCACACCATCG
>CAZGUD010000063.1:0-16415 GCA_964528915.1 uncultured Occallatibacter sp. | reverse complement strand
TCCGATGAAGCGGACTACAACTGTTATTCAATTTATCTCAGAGACAGTACACTAGAACTGGTTCATAAACCCGGCTTTGAAAGGGCACGGCTTTAGCCGTGCCGAAAAAAGCCGCAAAAACATTGGGCTTTAGCCCCTGAGGGATGTTTCCAGATCCCCTCAGGCGTATTTATGCAACTAGTGTCCTGTTTCTAAAGTTCGTTCACAAAAGCGAGCGACAGAATCAAGGATTTGATCGGCGGTTTTGTGCCATACGAAGGGCTTCGGATCCTGGTTGTGTTTTTGAATGAAACTGCGAATTGCGGTTTCCAGTTCTTTGGTGGATCGATGGACACCACGTCGCAACTGCTTGTCGGTGAGTGCGGCAAACCACCGCTCGACCAGGTTGAGCCAACTGGCCGAAGTGGGAGTAAAGTGCAGATGGAAGCGCGGTCTTTTGGCTAACCAGTTGCGGATGAGCGCCGTCTTGTGTGTGCCGTAGTTATCCAGAATCATGTGGATTTCCAACTCCGCGGGCACGTTTGCTTGGATGATGTCGAGGAACTTGCGGAACTCCTCGGAGCGATGACGATGCTGGGTCTGCCCGATGACCTTCCCAGTCTTGGTGTCGAGCGCAGCAAACAGGCTGGTGGTGCCGTGGCGTACATAGTCATGGGTGCGCCGTTCGATCTGGCCCGGGCGCATCGGCAACAGGGGAGCGGTACGGTCCAGCGCCTGAATCTGACTCTTTTCATCCACGCACAGCACCAGAGCGTGGTCAGGCGGGGCCAAATACAGGCCCACGATATCCCGCACCTTGTCGATGAATAGCGGGTCCTTGGATAACTTGAAGGTCTCGGAGCGATGCGGAGCCAGCGAGAAGGCGCGCCAGATGCGGTGAATCGAGACATGGCTCAATCCAGTCTTCTTGGCCAACGCCCGCGTGGACCAGTGCGTGGCATCAGTGGGAGTAGACTCCAGCGTGAGCGCCAAAACCCGTTCCACCTGCTGGTCGCGAAGCTTGCGTGAGGTGCCGGGGCGAGGCTCATCCACGAGTCCATCCAGGCGCTGATCCAAATAGCGCTGCTGCCACTTGCCAACCGTATGGAGCGTTACAGATAGCTGCCGGGAGATCTCGGTGTTGCTGCGCCCCTCCGCAGCCAGCAAGACAACGCGAGAACGCATGGCCAGAGCCTGTGCTGTTTTAGGGCGCTTGCTCCAGCCAACAAGCTGAGCGTGCTCTTCGGCGGTAATGGAAAGCGGCGCGAGTGGACGACCCTTCGGCATCGGACTTCCTCCCACTTTATCCGATGCTGGAGACCACTATATTTATGACATTTATTTCAGAAACAGGACACTAGTTTTAGGAGATTGCGCGGAACAGCCAGTAGAGCAGGCCTGAAAGCAGCGCGGCTGCGGGGAGTGTGAAGACCCAGCCAGCGGCAATATTGCGAACCGTTGCTATGCGAATACCACTGCCGCTTGCGGCCATGGTGCCGGCCACGCCTGAGCTGAGAATGTGCGTGGTTGAGACCGGCAGCCCCCAACTGTTTGCCGCGAAGATCGTCATCATGGCCACCAGTTCTGCGCTGGCGCCCTGTGCGTAGGTAAGGTGCTCCTTGCCAATTCGTTCACCAACGGTGATCACAATGCGTTTCCAACCCACCATTGTCCCCAGGCCGAGGGCCAGAGCTACAGCCACCTTGACCCAGTCGGGAATATATTTCGTGGACTTGTCCAACTTTGCCCGGTAGAGATCAAGAGCTTTGCTTTCAACGGGAGTGAAGGAGGGTTTGCCGCTCTTTTCCATTAGGCGGAGGGTCTCGCTCACCACATACATATCGTTGCGGACATTGGCTTGCTGGCCGGCAGGCACCGAGTTGAGCGCCTTGTAAGGGGCCACTTCCTGGTTGAGCTGATTCACAAGCTGGTGAAGCGCAGGCAAGGTTTCAGGCTGCATCTTGCCCGAGCGAATGTATGCCAGCAGGTCGTTTCGCGGATCGGGAGGGTCAGCAAGCGTGGGGCTGACGTAGTGATCGAGGATGCTGCCCGCTTCGGCCGATGCCGCGATAAAGCTCTGCACTTCGGCTGGGCTGACGGCATGATTCAGCGCGTACGCAGTGGGAACCGTGCCGATCAGGATGAGCATGATGAGTCCCATGCCCTTTTGCCCGTCGTTGGAACCGTGGAAGAAGCTGACGCCGCTGCAGGTAAGCATCAGCAGCCCGCGAATATGCCACGGTGGAGGCTGGTTTTTTACCGGAGCCTGATACAGTTCCGGCCTCTTGATCACCCGTTTTGCGCAGTAGATCAGGAGTCCGGCAAGGACGAAGCCGATGAGAGGAGAGATCAGCAGAGCTTTGAAGACCTTGATGGCCTGGGCCCAATCGACGCCTGAAGTGACGCTATGCGGGTTGAGCAACTGATTCGCAAGCCCCACGCCGATGATGGAGCCGACCATGGTGTGAGAACTCGATGCAGGCAAGCCCAGCCACCAGGTGCCCAGGTTCCACAGAATGGCTGCGATGAGCAGCGCAAAGATCATGGCGAAGCCGGCGCCGGAGCTCACTTTCAAAATCAGCTCAACGGGTAACAGCGTTATGACTGCGTAAGCGACTGTGCCCGAAGAAAATAGAACGCCGGTAAGGTTGCATATCCCAGACCAGACCACGGCGACAGTGGGCGGAAGAGAGTGGGTGTAAATAACAGTGGCTACAGCATTCGCCGTATCGTGAAATCCGTTGACAAACTCAAATCCGAGCGCGATTGACAGGGCCAGCCCCAGCAGGAAAAAGGGCCGGATGCCGCTGATGGTTGCGCTATTCAAGTCTCTGGCAACGTGGATTCCGATGAAGGTCATCCCCGCAAGCAGGGCGCAGCAAAAGAACACGATGCCTGACCGGCCCGTAGAACGCTTTTGAATGTCATCGAGGCGGGACTTGCCGCGTGGCATTACTTCAACAGCCGTCGCTAGGTCGGCCATCAGAAATCACCAAGGCGTCCGGAGAAATTCCGGGACCGCCTGGGCCTCCCATCAAACTTGAGAACTGAGATGCAATGGAAATGCGCAGGTTGTCGTGCGGGAGAGAAGCGATGAGGGCGGAATAAATTGACTTCCATAAAATTCCAACGAAGAGGAAACGCGTTGGCCGTCAGCACCATTCACAACCAGGCAATTCTGTGATTGAGCTACACCTGATTCTACACCGACTGTTACAAGACGATGAATTGCACGGCCCGCATGGTGGAAAACGGCGTGGGCGATGCGGTTGTGAGAGTTTAGATAACTTGTTGATTATATGTAACTTGTGCCGGTTGTTTATCCGTTGATTCTGGCGCTGTGCAAAAGCACGGGAACAGGCTGGTGCAATTCCAGACCTCAAAACCCTCACGTGGGCACATTCTGATTTTGTGTGGTCAACGTCCCTCAGAGGCCCTTTGATTCGAGAGCTTTAGCGCCAGTCGTCCTGCGCGTTGGCCAGGCCCTGATTCATCGCCGCTTCAAACCCCGAGTGCTTCTTGATAAAGATCTCGCTGAATTGCCGGTCCTGCCGCAACAAAATCGCCTGCAGCCGCACCAACTCAAGCAGCGCCAGGAACATGGCGATAAGCGCGCGCTCCGAGCGAGTGTGACTGAGCAGCTTGCGCAGCGCTACCGGTTTATCTTCCATCGTCAATCGCCGCGTGAGGAACTGGATCATCTGGCTCACAGTCACCGAGTCTTCCTGCACGTTGAGCACCGGCCGGTTGCGAGCACGCTCCAGGATGTCGCGAAAGACGCGGACAAGATCGACAGTATCGGCGGCGATTTCAGGTTCGGCTGCCGCATCCTCTTTAAAGTCGCGCATGCCGGGGTTGGTCCAGCTTGCGGCCTCAAGCATCTGCTTCTGCTGCAGCATCTGCGCCGCGCTTTTGAATCGCTCGTGTTCCAGTAACCGCTCCACCAATTCGCGGCGCGGATCTTCGGCTGCATCGTTCGGGCCTGTGGGCGTCCGCGGCAACAGCATTTTGCTCTTGATGTGAATCAGCAGAGACGCGGTGTAGATAAATTCGCCGGCAGTGTCAACGTCGCTGGCCTTCAGATTCTCAACGTAAGCCAGGAACTGCGCCGTGATCTTGGCGATCGGGATATCGTAGATATCGATGTCCTGCTTGCGGATGAGATCGAGCAGCAGGTCGAGCGGGCCGTCATAGACCTGGCTCACAATCACCGAGAACGGCGACTGCTCATCATCTTCGCCGCGGGCTTTGAGCGCCGCGGCTACCTTGTCGGCAGTCTTCTGCTCGCGCGTCTGCTCAGGAACCGCAATCAGCGGCAGTTGCTCGCGGGAATTCTCAGCCTGAGTCTCGGGCTCGGGCTGCTCGGAATTTGTGATTGGCTCGGTCAACTGCGTTACTTCTTCCCAATAAGAAATCCGGTGTCTGTTCGTGCCGCCCCTAAGGAGCTGCGGCTTCATATGATTCGCCTACCCAGGACTGCGTCCGCCGCGGCGGACTTGTCCTGGGCTAACCTCCTCGCCTCCCTGCAGGAGACGGTTCATGGCATCTGCATCGCAGCGCGCACTTCTTTCATGGTTTGCTCGGCGCGCTTACCGGCGCGGGTGCTTCCATCGTCAAGAATAGCCCGCACGTCTTCTTCGTTCAGCCGGGCTCGGCGCTCCTGAATGGGGTTGAGGATCTGCACCAGCGCATCCGCAGCCCAGCCTTTGCATTCGATGCATCCTATGCCCGCCGACCTGCAGCCCTCGTAAACTTTGGCCAGCGCCTCTGCGGTTGAAAACACCTTGTGCAGATCGCCTACAGGGCATTTGTCGGGGTCGCCGGGATCGCTGCGCCGAATCCTCGCCGGATCGGTCACCATTGTCTTCAGCTTCTTCCGCACCTCCGGCTCCGGGTCGCTGAGCAGGATTGTGTTGCCGTAGCTCTTCGACATCTTGCGGCCGTCGGTGCCGGGCAGCTTCGGCGAGGGTGTGAGAAGGACGTCCGGTTCCGGGAGCACTTCGCGTCCATTTAGCGAGTAAAAGTTGTTGAACCGTCGCGCAACTTCCCGGGTCAACTCCACGTGCGCCTGCTGGTCCTGGCCCACCGGCACAAAATCGGCCTGGTACAGCAGAATGTCTGAGGCCATCAGCACCGGGTAGCCGAGAAAGCCATAGGTCGTCAGATCCTTGCTGGTCAGGTTCTCCTGCATTTCCTTGTAGCTGGGCACGCGCTCGAGCCAGCCCAGCGGAGTAATCATGCCTAGGTACATGGGCAGTTCGAAGTGCTGCGGGACATGGCTCTGCACAAAGATGGTGCTGCGCTTGGGATCGAGCCCCGCCGCCAGAAAATCGTACGCCACTTCCTTAACGTTCTCCGCGAGTTTTGAGGTGTCGGCGTAGTCGGTGGTCAGCGCGTGCACGTCGGCAATAAAGAAGTAGCACTCGTACTGGTCTTGCAGCTTGACCCAGTTGGCCAGCGCACCCATGTAATTGCCCAGGTGCAGCTTGCCGGTGGGGCGCATGCCGCTCAGCACGCGCGGCCGCGAATTTGTACTTACGTTCTCAGGCATCGTGACGTTCAGTTCCAGTCGAAAAAAGGCCGGCCGGAACGCGATGGTTTCGGCAAAAGGCTTTCACCATTGTAAAGGCGCGGGAGCGGAGCACCCGTGTGGATCAAATCCTCGAAAGCGCCCATAGGAAGAAGTTGAAGACTGGGGTGACGAGAATCCTTAGCAAGCCGCCACCGAAGACAATCATCAGCAGGTAGCTTATCCAGATGGGAATGCGGTCGTACTGCTGGGCGGCGTTGTAAGGAAGCATATTTCTGAGCAGGTGGCTGCCGTCGAGCGGAGGGATAGGCAGCAGGTTGAAGAATAGCAGCGTGATGTTGATCTTGATGGTGAGAAGCGCGAGCACAACGAGTGCCTGAATTTCAGGGGGTCCGTTGTTGATCAGCTTCGCGGGCAAGGCAATGGCGGCGATAACGAGGCCGAGGAAGGCGAGCAGTGCGAGCAGCAGGTTGGAAGCTGGTCCGGCCAGCGTAATGAGATTGTCGTCACGGACAATGCGTTTGAGGTTGCGGGTGATGACTGGAGTGGGTTTGGCCCAGCCGATGAGCAGAAACGGAGCCGTGAAACCGAGGAGCGGTCCGAATATTACAAATGCCGGAAAGATGATAGTGCCCAAAAGGTCGATGTGGGGGATGGGGTTGAGCGTGACGCGGCCCTGCAGGCGCGCCGTATGGTCGCCCAGGCGCGAAGCCGTCCACGCATGCGCGCACTCGTGAACGCTGAGCGAGAACAACAGAATTACGAACTCAAAAATACTTACGGCGAGGTCGCTTGAGGGCAATGCAGCTCCTTGCGATTAAAGAAAGCTCAGGTTAGCACGCTGGGTCGCAGAGTTTCTTTGTCGGCGCGGGAACAAATGGCGCATAAAGGCAGTCTAATGAGATGAGCGCACCAGACATCGGTATGCGAGGGGAGTGAGCCATGCGGAGATGGTTTGCGGTGGTGCTGTTATGTTTTGCGGTTGTGAGTTGGGCCGAGGATCAGAAGGCCACGCAGGCAAACCAGCTTTACGAGGCGGGCAAGCGGCTCGATGCGCTGCCACTTTATGAGGACCTGGCAAAGGCCTATCCCAACGAGATGCTCTACCAGGAACGGCTGTCCGCCTGCCTGGGCGCGGCCGCGATGCAGACTACGGATGCGGCGCAGGCCAAAGCGCTTAGAACGCGCGAGCGCGATGCGGCGCGGCGCGCGGTGGCCCTAGGCGACAAGACTAACGTTGTTGTGATGATGGCCAACTCCGATCCGGACGAAGCCGTGCCGCCCCCACCGGCTACTGGCGCCGAAGCGTTGATGCATGATGCCGAAAAGGCTTATGCCGCGGGCGATTTTCAAACGGCCATGACAAACTATGTGGCCGCGGCGGAAGCCGATCCGAAATTATACGAGGCCCCGCTTTATGCCGGCGACACGGCTTACGTACAGCAAGACCTGCCGACCGCCGCAAAATGGTTTCAGCGGGCTATCGCGATCGATCCCAACCGCGAAACTGCATACCGCTACTGGGGTGACGCGATTCTCAAATTCGGCAACGATCCCGATGCCGCCAAAGAGAAATTCATCGACGCAATCGTGGCCGAGCCCTACAGCCGGTTCGCCTGGCAGGGCATAGAACAATGGGCGCAGATAGAACACGCGGTTCTTCTGGCGCCAAAGATTGAGCGGCCATCAGCGCCGGTGGTCGATCAGAACAAGCCCAACAACATTACCATCAACATCGATCCGGGAAATACCGACGACAAGAAGAATCCCGGCGGCTGGGCCTGGCTCACCTACTCCATGATGCGGGCCACCTATCGCGGCGACACATTCAAGAAAGAATTCCCCAATGAGAAGGAGTACCGGCATTCACTCAAAGAAGAAGATGCCGCTCTGAGCGTGGTGGCCTCAACCCTCGAGGAAAAGAAGATCAAGCGCGACTCGCTCGACGAGAGCCTGCGCAATCTTCTCGATCTCAACGATGCGGGAATGCTCGATTGTTGGATACTGATCAACGGAGCGGACCGGGGAATTGCGCAGGATTATGCCGCCTACCGCGACCAGCATCGCCAGCAGTTGCACGAATACCTGTCCCGCTACGTGATTCATGGCGGAGGCATTAAGCCGCCTGAATAAGGAATCGCTGAGCGCGCGATCTGAATCTCGTAAAAACCGGGTCAGTTTTGCGGTGCGCTAGTCGTCGTCAACGGGGAACGTGCCAACCGATTGCCCCGCGCCGACGTCGCGGCCGGCCAGCACGATTGCGTGGCTGGCAATGCGCGCCCCCTCCCCGATGGTGGTCGGCTTCAGCGTAACTTTCTCGTAATCGTGCGCGTCGTGGGAGTGAGAGAAGATGCGCGAAAACGATCCGATGACAGCTCTGTCGCCGATGGTGATGCCGCCGCGATCGTTCAATAGGGCACGCTGGTGGATGGTGACTCCATTGCCGATGGAGAGGTTGTAGCCATAGGTCAAATCCACGCCATGATAGATGCGCACGCCTGAGCCCATGCTGGCGAAGATGTGCCGGCCGAGCATGCAGCGGAAGCGCAGCCCAAGCCAGTGGTTCAAACCCACCGGCGAGCGGTCGAACATCTGCCAGAACCAGAGCAGAGGTTTGCGTTCACCGAATCTATCGCGGTCGGTATCGGGGAAATGGCCGGCCTCCATGGTCACATTTTCAGGATCGAGCGAAAGACTGACCACGTTGCCGGGCAGTTCGGAAGTAAGCGTGAGGTTCAGCTTTCCCCCGTGAGGCCTCCCCAGGTAAAGCTGGTAAAGCTGGTCGCGAACGATTTCGGCGCGGCGCTCGGGCGATTTGTGGCGCGTGAACTCATCGTCGAGGAACGTGATCCAGCGCCGATAAATCTCTTCAGCTTCGGGGGCGGGGTGCGGAGCGTTGTGAGCCGGAATAGCCATACGCTTTGGACGATACAACAGTTGACGAAGAAGCGGAAATCAGCCAATAGGCAGCAGCCAATAGCCAATAGCCAATAGCCAACAGCCAGTAGCCAATAGGCAGTAGCCAGTAGCGAATAGACAATAGCCAATAGCCAATAGCCAGTGGCTGATAGCTGAGAGCTGAGAGCTAGAACTGGTTGCATAAACCCGGCTTTGAAAGGGCGCGGCTTTAGCCGTGCCGCAAAAGCCGCAAAAACTCTGGGCTTTAGCCCCTGAGGGATGGTTCAGGGTTCCATCAGGCATATTTATGCAACCCGCTCTTAGAGCTAGAAGCTAGGAGCTAGGAGCTAAGAGCTAAAAGCTAAAAGCTGAACGCTGAAAGCCGCCCCTACTTTGCCCACCCGCTCCCTCTTTTCCGCCGCGCTGCCTGGGCCCGCAGTTCATGCCCAAGGCTGGAGTAGTTGATGCCCAGTTGCATGGCCAGGTAGAGAAAATTGCTGGTGCCCCAATAAATGGCGAGTCCCGAGGGATAGTGCCACAGTATGAAGCCGAACATGATGGGCATCATGAATGCCATCATCAACTGCTGCGAGCGGTCCATCTGCGGCGAAGGCGTGATGAACTGGGTGAGGAACATGGTGATGATGATCAGGATCGGCAGAACGTGCGTGGGATCGGGCTGGGACAGATCGGTGAGCCAGAACCAGTGCGCCTGGCGCAATTCAACGGCATTTTGCAGCACGCGGAAGTAGGCAAAGAAGAGCGGCATCTGCACCAGTATGGGAAGGCACGAGCCGTACATGTTGATGCCTTCCTGCTTGTAGAGAGCCATCATCTCCTGGTTCATCTCGGCGCGCCGCGGGTCGGTGGCTTTCAAGTGCTTGTAGCGGGCCTGGATCGCATCCACCTTCGGCTTGATACGCCCCATCTTGATCTGCGACTTGGTCATCATGATGCGGGTGGGCATCATGAGCAGCGTGAACGCGGCTGTGAAGATGATGATGGCCCATCCCCAGTTGGGAATGCCGTGGGACACGATGAAGCGGAGTACAAGGTAGAGCGGTTTGGCGATGACGCCGAGCCATGCGCCAAACTGAATCAGCGATTCGAGAGAGGGGCCATCGGCGCGCCCGCTGGGGCCGACTGCGTGAACCGATGACAGCACCTCGCTGGCTTTAGGTCCCGCGAACAGGCGCACGCGTGTGGCTCCGTCGATTGAGCCCACGCCAACTCCCAGCACATCGGCGGTCTGTTGTTTGCTGTTGGGGTCGCTCGGGTCGACGGGCAGGTCGATAGCGTTGTGCAGCGTTACAACGGTCGTGTCTTCCGGCGAATCAGGAAGGAAGGCCGCGGCAAAGTAAAGATCGGTGATTGCCGCATACTGGTATGGAGCGTTGAGCGTCGCGTTGCCGCTCACCTTGGCTGCCGCCAGCGAATCCTGTTTGTTATCCAGCGACCAGGCAAAGAAAGACGGCGTACGCGTTTGTCCGCCGCGCATGCCTACGGAGTGGAACTCTTCCATGTCGCCCAGGCCGGCGGGCCATTCCACCAGCGCGCGCACGGGCTGGCCGAAGTGCTTCACCTCGCTGGTTACGCTGATTACGTAGCTGGTATCGAAGTGAATGTTCTTCACCACCTCGGTGCCGTTCTGAGCGTAGTGGTAGGCGATGGTTGCCGGAGCCAGCACAACACTTGAACCCGAAGCCTGCTCGCCATTCACCGTGGTCTGGTAGAGGGCCTGGTTCACGAGGCTCATTGAAACGGGCGAATCGGGATAGGTGAAGAGCGACAGCGGAAGGCCGAAGCGACCCGCAGCCAGGGGCTGAACAAGATCGAGCGGCTTGCCCGAATTGTCGAAATATTTCTTCAGGTACCAGTGCTTGATCAGCGCGCCGCGATTGGTGAACACGATCTTGTAGAGCTCGTTTTCGACCGAGGTCTCAGACTCATCCGATGCCGTAATCGAGGGCGTGGGGCCCGACAGCACCGGCTTGGTGTTTAAGGTCTGGGTTTCGGGCGCGGTGGTTTCGGGCGCAGCCGGACTTTGAGGCGCGGCACTTTGCGCTGTCTGGGTTTGCGTAGCTGCTGGCTGCTCTGGCGTGGGGGGCTTGGCAAAAAAGTATTGGTAGCCAACTATGGCAGTAAAAACCAGCAGCATGAAGAAGATGGTGCCGCGCATGTCGCCGCCGCCACCGCCGCCGGAGCCCTGCGATTGCAGATTGGGATTATGGATTTCGGGCAAAGGATATTTCCTGTCAGCGTCGCCCACGGGCGGCCGCTCTTTCTATGGTAATGGCTCTGGGGGGAGCGGGCTCCCGGTGGTGCAGGCCTGAGACGAAGTATTCGCTGGTCGAGCCAGGCCTCCACTCGTCTTGGCTGCCGGTACGGGATCGAATCTCCCAAGGGTAAACGGGTGGCATCGCAAGAGCCGCCAGGCCGCCAGGGCGCTGCCCCGAACAGGTCCATGGGTGGCAATTGCGACCTGGGCGTATTCAGAGCACGTGGGAACAAATTTGCAACCGCCCGGACTGATGGCGTGAAGCGCTGGAGAAATCCAGCGGCGATAGAAGGCGAGAAGTGCGAGCAGAATGCGCGTCATTGCGGTTGGGCCGGAGGAGGCGCGCTCTTCATGTGCGCCTCTGCGCGCGCTGCCTCGGTAATAGCCTGTTCTAGGATACGCACAACCTCGGCTTCAAGTTTCGCAAATTGCATAGTGAGCACGGGCCGCCGGGGATGAAGGATGAGGTCGTATCCCGCTGGAATGAGCTCTGTGTGGCGGCGCACTGCCTCGCGCATGCGGCGCTTGATGCGATTGCGTTCATGGGCTTTTCCCAACACCTTGCCGACCGTAAGTCCAACTCGCGGGGCGGCCGGGCACTCGCCGGTCTTTTCAGGCACTTGCGGTGCCATGAACCAGCTCATTGAAGCCGACTGCATTTTATGGGCTGCTGCGTAAGCGCGTTGATAATCGGCGTGCTTGCGCAAACGCAGTCCCGCCAGTGATTGGGGCGCGGTTGAGTTGGACTGGGTATTCATCGAAGAATTACCGGGTCCGGGATGCTAGGCGTTTGATCTCCGGACCATCGGTTGTGGCGGGCGAACCGGGTCGAACGCGTGAATCGGCTTAGTCGCGGAAACCGGCGCTCACCGAGACGCGCTTGCGGCCTGCCGCGCGGCGCCGGCTCAGTACCGCTGCGCCTGCCTTGGTCTTCATGCGCGACCTGAACCCGTGCGTCTTCACACGGCGGTTGCGGTTGGGTTGAAATGTGCGCTTCGGCATGTTTGCGCTCCTGCTTCCTTCAGTAAAATCTTTGCTTTGACAGCATTTTTAAGTATACCTTAGGTCGCAATTCAAATCCAGACTCCACCCGGATGGGTAGTGGCTCAGCTTGAAAGGTACAGGCTTCAGCTTGCAAGGCACGGGCTCCAGCTTGAAAGGTACGGGCTTCAGCCCGTACATAAACCGAGCAAAATGTTTGCGGGCTTTAGCCCCGGAGGGATTGTCTTTATTGAAACTGACCCACTACTCCCCGGATGCAATGCCCGCCACGCATTTCACGCCCGGTCGGCACATTTTCCGGCGTCACGGCAATCCAGGTTCGCACTTCTTCGCATCCAAACGCTGAGCAGCACGACGCTGGAGAGCCCTCACCGGAATTGCTGTCCGGGTTATATTTTCCACGAGCATATTTCAAGCCGAAGGCACTAGCTGGTACCTCTTTCGATTACGCGAGTAAAACTCTGGTAATGTGAACGCCAAGTTTCACCAACCTTGGTGCAACAAAAATTTATTGTAAAAAAGTAATTTAAAAGAAGGATTGCAACGAGCGTGGGATGTGCGCTACTATCGGCAACGTTCAAGTAATTTTCGAACGTCCCACAGGACGGTTTACCCAGACCCTCAGGAGCTAACCTTTCGGGGGCAGACCAGCGGCATATAAGTACGCGGCGATCGTGATGGAGCGCAGAGCCTGTGGCTTCGCGCCAAGAGAGAGTCGTTGCCTGAAAAGCCGCGATTAAACAGCCGGACGCGCTCCAACGCGAACCGGCAAGGATTAGTACGATGGCATTTGCAGCTTCGCCAGCTTCGGCACCCAACCCATGGCTCCAGATACTCGCAGCACTGGAAAAAAAGGTCATCCGGCAATCATTCGAGACTTGGCTCAAGCCCACACGGTATAGCCACCTCGCAGGCCGGACGCTCTATGTGCGAGTTCCTTCCCCTGAATTCCAGCACATCGGCGACAAATATGGTGACCTGATTCAGGAAGCGATCGATCTGCAGTCTCTCGAGTTCGACGACGTGAGCTTTGTTACCGCTGAGGAGGATCCTTCGGTCCCTCCGCAGCGCAAGGATGGTGGCTTCGGACCTGTGCCTGCACACTCGCCCACCGCGCCTCCGCCCGCGCCGCAATCGCGCCTGCCTGAGCAGGCCCGCTTCGACTGGTCGACTGCCGCGCAGCTCAACCAGCGCTATACCTTCGACAACTTCGTGATCGGTAATGGCAACCAGTTTGCGCGCGCGGCCGCGCTGGCTGTAGCGGAGCGACCTTCGCGCGCCTACAATCCGCTCTTCCTGTACGGCGGCGTGGGTATGGGCAAGACCCACCTGATGCACGCTATCGGCCACGAAGTGAAACGCCGCCAGCCCACATCGAGCATCTGCTACGTCTCGGCTGAAAAATTTACCAACGAGATGATCAACTCCATTCGCAACGACCGCATGACCAGTTTCCGCGATCGCTTCCGCACGGTGGATGTGCTGCTCATCGACGACATTCAGTTCATCTCGCAAAAGGAACGCACCCAGGAAGAGTTCTTCCACACTTTCAACGCTCTGCACGAGAGCATGAAGCAGGTGGTGATCGCTTCTGACCGTCCGCCCAAGGAACTGACCGAGATCGAAGAGCGGCTACGCTCGCGCTTTGAGTGGGGCCTGATCGCCGACATTCAGCCGCCCGATCTTGAGACCAAGGTTGCGATCCTGCAGAAGAAGGCTGAGAGCGAGCAGGTGCAACTGCCGACCGATGTGGCGCTCTTCATCGCATCGAACGTGCGCACCAATGTGCGCGAGCTCGAGGGCGCGCTGGTGAGGCTCATCGCGTGGTGCCAGCTAAATCGCATGGAGATCACGCTGGTTACAACCCAGCAATGCCTCAAGCAGTTCATCGACATGCAGGTGCGCAAGATCACCATCGAAGCCATTCAGCGTGCCGTAGCCGAGCAGTTTGGCATGCGCGTGAGCGACCTGAAGCAGAAAAACAACTCGCGCAACGTGGTTGTGCCCCGGCAGATCGCCATGTACCTGGCCAAGCAGATGACCGAGGCCAGCCTGCCTGAAATCGGCCGCCAGTTCGGCAACAAGCACCACACTACCGTGATGCACTCGATCGGGAAGATCGACGAGCAGCGCCGCACCGACAAAGACCTGCACCGCATGATCAACAAGCTGCAGGATTTGCTGAACGCGTAAAGCAGCGATTCAGCAAGCCAGCAAAAAGACTCTGAAGGCCGCGCGATGCGCGGCCTTCAGAGTTTCTACGTCAACTTACCAGGAAAGAGGGTGCCCATCCTTGGCGCGTTCCTGTTCTTGCGCCAAAGGTGGGATGCAACACTACTTTGCCGGCTGCTGAATTGTCAGATCGTCAGCCAGCTTGAAATGCACTACGGTCTCTGCGGGAATATCCAATGCCCTGTTGCCGGTTGCGCCTGCAGCTACGGTTCCCGCGCCTCCGCCCACCAGTCCGCCGACAACCAGCCCAACACCGCCTGTGGCCACGCCGCCAACCAGCATGCCAAGGCCAGCCCCTCCGCCAATCAATCCTGCGGTGCGTTTGCCTTTGCCCTTTTTGGTGCGCTCCAGGTCACTGGTCGTCAGCGGATACGTGGTGCCATTCACCACCAGCGACGTAAGGCGCAGCTCAAGCACCGAGCGGCCTTTGAAGTGTCCGCCACGATGGCTCTCGGCCACCACGCCATTCACGTCTGCGCCTTTCGGCACCAGCGTAGAGCCGTCGCTGGCCATCACCGGCGCCTGCACCTCGCCGGTAAATGTGTCTCCGGCATGGCTGGTCTTCACGCTGATCCGCTGATCGATGCGAATCGCCAGCTCAGTGCCGGCAGGAATGGTCACGTTCACAGGCTGCGGCGGCGGAGGCACCGCCGATACGGTCGGTCCCGAGGGCGCGGCGGCTGGCTGGCCCGGCGTTGGAGGTGTGCTGGTAGTTGCAATCGCCTGGTCCTTCTGGCCCTGTGCCGGCGGCTGAACCACGGTAGTCACAGTAGAGCCGTCCTTTTCAACCGTCACCACCTGTTGTGCCTGTCCTGTAGCCGCGGCCTGTTTCTTGGCCTGGTCAAGAGCCCTGTTCTGTTTGGATTCGCAGCCTGATACAGACACCGCGAGAACAGCGACGAACACTATCGCACGCGCCGCGCGTGCACATGGGCCTGAAATGCGCATGGCAAATTTCCTTTCAACCGATTGGTGATGAGGCAACAGATCCCCAGGTTTGCAAGAAGAGGAACAGAGGATTAGATGCGTGCCGGCATTTGAATGCCGATTCTTTTTGGGGCCGATCGCATCTGGCGATTATTCTACCGCGTCATCAGCGCCACAAACATCTTCTGGAACTTCGGCAAGTCAACGTCGGTCTGCGCGTGAACCAATCGCACCTCGGTGGTCGGCTTCAGCTTTTCATTCCAGGTGAGCGTGTCGCCGTAGCTCGGCCCATGGCTCAGATCGATGCCCATGTAGAGCTGCTTCTCTCCGGTAATGAGAGTGGGATCGAGCCAGGCGCATGCGGCCAGCTCGTCCCACATGTAGTAGCGGTTCTGGCTCCAGGCGGCAATGTAGCGCGCGGCCGGTGATTTCGCCTTCGAGATTTCGTCAACCATGGCCTGCGTGAACGGCGCTTTGATTGAGACATCCGTCGTCGTCACGTCGATGCGCGGCCATGCGGCTCGCAGCACGATGTGCGTGGCCTCGGGGTCAAACCAAAAGTTGAACTCATGCCGCGGGCTGGTTGCAAACTCCGGGTCGTCAGTCTGCGGATTAAGGCTGCCGCCCATCAGCACAATGCCCTTGGTGAGCGCGGCGAATTCGGGATCGATGGATACGGCGAGCGCAATGTTGGTCAGCGGGCCGGCTGCATAAATCGTGACTTCGTGCGGATGCGCGTGTACCTGGCGGACGAGGAAGTGCGCCGCGTCTTCGTCGATGGCCTTGATGGCAGGCATTCCTTCAGGCAGCGGCGGAATGTCGTATGGCCCATGCGCCTTCAGGTCGGCAAGCATCACCGGCGTCACTTTGCCGTTGTTATTCTCAACCAGCGTGGCCGATGCCCGGCCCCAGGCGCCAAGCCATCCCACATTGCCGTAGATGGCAGAGGCCAGACGGGTCTCGAGCTCATCGCGCACCAGCGGAAAAACCGCGCCCTTCGCTACCGGCACATCGGAGTGGCCGGTGAGCTCAAGCATGCGCAGCGTGTGCAGCGTCTCCTCGTCGCGCCAGGCATCGCCGGTCACCATGGTGATGCCTAGCACCTTTACGTTGGAGGCCTGCAGCAGAGCAAGCATCGCCATTTGGTCTGAACCGCCCGGGCCGTAGCCGTCCTCGTCGACGAGTACAAGGCGAGGCTGTTGGGCGGAACATGCAAGCGCGGTCGCGAGAACGAACAGGAAAGCAGAGGTTTTCATTGAGAAGTATTGTGGCATACAGGCGGGAGGCGGTGAACGGCGTTCAGTGGCCGGCGGACGGCGACCGATAGTCCGAAATGCCTGTAGCGGTATGGTGAGCTGGCTGAGGAGTCCGAACCGGCGGTGATAATAGAACGGGTTGCAAAAATGTAGTTTTGAAAGGGCTCGGCTTTACAGGCTGCTGAAAAACTCGCCGGGATGAGGCCATGTATCAGGGCGCGAGTTTACTAGCGCCGATAAAGCTACCAAAATATGCCTGGGCTTTACTGAATCCTGCATAAGTAATATCCTATCGAAGACGCAAAGAAAGAGG
>CAZGUD010000062.1:0-16863 GCA_964528915.1 uncultured Occallatibacter sp. | reverse complement strand
ATGGCGCGAATGTTGATCTGCTCGTTGGCCAGGGCGGTGGTAATGGCGGCGACGATGCCGGGGCGATCCATGACCATGAAGCGAATGTAATGAGGGACCTCGAACTCGACGCCGACGTGCGCGGGCGCGGAAGGAATTTCGACGCGGCGCGAACCGTGCGCGAGCGCGAGCAGATCGCTGACCACTGCGACCGCGGTGGGATGGCCGCCTGCTCCGTGGCCTGAAAAAACCACATTGCCCCCGTAGTGGCCGCTTACGATGACCATATTCTCAGTGTCCTTCGACCAGGCCATTGGCGAGCGCAGCGCAACCAGCATGGGGCCTACCGTAGCGGCGAGGCGGCCATCGAGCTGCTCGGCGCGGGCTACCTGGCGGATGGTGCAGCCGAGGTCGCGCGCATAGCTGAAGTCGACGGCGCTGACCTCGGTAATGGGACGGGGAAGAATCTCTTCGGGATCGATCTGCACGCGCAGCGCAAGGCGCATGAGGATGGCGAGCTTGGCGCGCGCATCGAAGCCGCCAACATCTTCAGTTGGGTCGGCTTCCGCGTAGCCCTTGGCCTGGGCCTCAGCCAGCACCGGCGCATATTCCGCGCCGCCCTCCATCTTGCTGAGGATGAAATTGCAGGTGCCGTTGAGAATGCCCTGGATGCGCTCGATGCGATCGCCGGCCAGGCCTTGCTCAAGGCCGGGAATGACGGGGATTCCGCCAGCCACCGCCGCGCCGTATTTGAGATGGCCGCCCTTTTCCTGGGCGAGACGCTCGAGGTCGATGCCATGAAAAGCGATGAGTTTCTTGTTGGCAGTAACAACGCTCTTGCCGCACGCGAGGGCTTTGCGCACCCAGGTTCCCGCGGGATCGAGGCCACCGGCCAGCTCGACGATCACGTCCACATCGGATGCAAGGATCGCATCCGCGTCTTCGCTCCACACTACTCCGGTTGGCGTCCAGTCGACGCGCTTGCGGGCAACATCGCGATTGAAGACGTGGGTAAGCTCGAGGCCCTGCGGCTTTGATTCCATCAGAATCCGCGCTACCGAGCTGCCCACCGTGCCAAAACCGAAGATGGCGATGCGTAATGGATGCTGTGGAGGCCCAATGGACACTTCAACCGGCGATGCAGAATTACCTGCCTGGGGCACCTGAGTTTTCCTCTTGCTTAAAGTGATTGACCGAGAAATCTGGCAATGACTTGATGATACGCGAGAGCAGTGATCAGGGGTCGGTGGTCAGTGATCGGTGGTCGGTGGTCGGTGGTCAGCTTCGGGCTGCTGGCTTCTATTCCCTATTCCCTAGTCCCTAGTCCCCGATTTCAGTTCTCTGGTAGCATGATTTTCAGATGCGGCGCGGCTTCTCCATTTTCCTGATCCTGCTGTTCGGGCTTGGCCCTCTGTCGTCGTTGATCGACGGCAGCGAGGACGCGAACCTGCCTGCGTGCTGCAGGCGGCACGGAGCGCACCATTGCGCGATCCTGGGGATGGCCGCACAGGCACAATCGGGTCAATCGCCGTTGGTGTCAGCGCCGATGACTTGCCCGAGCTATCCGGGAGCGATTGCATTGCTGTCAACGCCTGGCGAGGCGCTGGCAGCTTTGTCGCGAATGGGCGATGCGCCGCTCCACATTGAATATGTGCAGATTGCGGCGCAGACGACTCCGCTCTCCGGGCCTGCTCAAACGCATGCCGGCCGCGGCCCTCCCGAATCAAGCCTCAGCTAATCCTGCGGAAAGCCACTGAACAGAGCGAGTCTCTTTGGGAACATCCTCCAGAGGCTAAAGCCCACGTTCATTTTGGGAGTGATATCGGCACGAGTCGAACTTGTGCCCTTGCTACAAGACTCCGCTCCGCAGGCCGTATCGACAGTCAGGGCAATTGGTACCTGCAAATGAATTGTCCTTGCGCCGTCCCTGCGGGACTCGGCAATGGTATTGCGTTTTCCCTTTCCCCACGCTGAAGCGCGGGGCTAACAACCACTGCACCTACGGCGCATTCACGGGACATTGCTTATGCAGTTCGCGATCTCCCGCCCCAGGCGCAAGAACAAAGACGCGCCGATGGTGGGGGACCCAATGTTTCAACCATCGCAGGCCGGCTTCATCGGTGGCGGACTGTTACAAATCCCCCGGTCCCTTGCGTCTTATCGCAGCTGCGCGATTCGGTTCGCGCTCGACCATGTTCGGAGGTCTTTATGCGACGTTACTGTCTTCTGGTTGCTTTTCTGGCCGTCGCTTCCCTTCCCGTTTATGCAACCGTGTTTGCCACGGTTCACGGCATTGTGCACGATCAGCAGCATCGGCCCATCGCCGGAGCATCGGTGACGCTCAAGGCCGTGGACTCAGACTTTGCGATTCAAGCGAAATCCAATAACGAGGGCGCGTTCGAGCTGCCGCAGACGCCGATCGGGGTTTACAAACTCACGGTGACTGCCGGCGGATTTGCAACATCGACGCAGGATCTGTCGATTGCTTCCGGAACGAATCCCGTGCTGCACATTCCACTCACGGTTGGAGCCGAGACGCAATCCATCGTGGTTGAAGGCAATATGGTATCGACCGATACTGCTACTCCCACGACGCTGGTGACGAGCGCGACCATTGCTGAAACGCCGGGCGCGGATCGCACGCTGGGAACCGAAATGATTACCGACTACGTGCCCGGCGCGTACATGACGCACGACATGCTGCACATGCGCGGCGGCCACCAGACAAGCTGGCTGATCGACGGCGTGGCAATTCCCAATACCAAGATCGCATCGAACGTGGGCCCGCAGATCGATCCCAAGGACATTGATTCGATGGAGGGACTGCGGGGCAGCTATGGAGCCGACCAGGGCGACCGCACCTACGGCATGTTCAACGTGTTGCCGCGGAATGGATTCGAGTTCAGCCGCGAAGGTGAATTACTGCTCTACGGAGCTAATCCCGGCACGGGCGAGGCGCAGGTTTCGCTGGGTAATCACTCAGAGAAGACGGCCTGGTACACAAGCGTGGCCGGGCAGCGCTCAGATTACGGGTTGGCAACGCCGGTGGCGCAGATTTATCACGACGCAACCAACTCGCAGAGTGGGTTTGCGTCGGTGATTCGCAACCAGACCGCGGCGGACCAACTGCGCGTGGACGCGCAGATTCGCAACGACTACTTTCAGGTGCCGTACGACCCGAGCCAGACCGATTACGAGTGCACTTCAGGCTATTACTGCTCGTGGGGACTGCGCGATGGACAGACGGAGCGCGACGCATTTGCTATTGCGAACTGGGTGCACACCTTCTCGCCCAGGGCGCTGGTTGCAGTTGCGCCCTTCTACCACTTCAATCTGTCTGATTACGACTCGAAGCCGACGGATGTACCGGTATCGACCACGTGGCACCAGAACTCGAATTACGGCGGGGCGCAGGCCGATGCAAAGCTCGACATGGGGAGAAACAGTTTCTCAGGAGGCTTGTACTCATTTGCGCAGAAAGAGAGCGACCTGTTCGGCGTGCAGGTGAACAATGGCAGCGCGACCTCGCAACCCAGCACGCCGGCCAACGCCAGCGCGGGACTGGTGGAGTTCTACGTGGCCGACCATCTGCGGTTGGGTCAGTATGTAACGCTGGTGGGCGGAGAACGGTTCACGATCTATCGTGCGTGGCTCGATGAGTCGGCGACGTATCCGCGCATTGGCGCCACGGTGCGGATTCCGCATTTGGACTGGGTGCTGAAGGGTTTCTATGGACACTTTTTTCAGCCCGCGCCGATTCTCACCGTTTCAAGCTCGGTGTTGAATTATGCAGGCAGCCTGGGCGGAGGCGAGAATACGTTCACGCCGATTCCTTCGGAACGAGATGAGGAGCACCAGTTCGGCATCGAGATTCCCTACAAGGGATGGATGCTGGATGTGGATACATTCAAGAACCGGGTGAACAACTTCCTCGACCACTCGAACCTGGGCGAGTCGAACATGTACTTCCCGATTGCCGTGGATGGAGCGCTGGTACGCGCCTGGGAGATGACGCTCAATTCCCCGCCGGCATGGCGGTACGGGCGGTTCTACGTGACGTATTCAAACCAGATCGGGCAGCAGCGCGGCAACATTATCGGCGGATTCACTTGCAGCATTTCCACCGATCCCGCCTGCGACCTTGGACCGCAATACATCTCTCTCGACCACGACCAGCGCAATACGCTGAACACGGGATTCACGGCAAACCTGCCGGCGCAGACATGGTTTTCGACCAACGTTTACTACGGCTCGGGATTCTCGAACGGCCTGGCCGGGGCCAATGAGGGACCGTACGACGGCAAGTATCTGCCGGTGCATACGACGTTTGATTCTTCAATCGGCCATGCGATCGGCGAGCGATGGAAGATTGCGGTGAACGCAATCAACGTGACCAATCATCGTGTGCTCCTCGATAACTCGGTGACCATCGGAGGGTTTCACTGGAACGATCCGCGGATGGTGTCGGGCGAGGTGAAATACCGGTTTAATTTTTAGTGGTGGCTCTGTGTCATTTGGAAGAGTGCGAGGAACTTCCCTCAGAGGCTAAAGCCCGGAGTCATTTTTGCTAGGTTTGCGGCGCGGCTAAAGCCATGCCCTTTCAAAGAAATCGACTCATTCAAAGATTCTTTGGCGAAGTTTGCCGACTAATTCACGGGAGCGGGTAAGATGGGATTCCATGGCGACAGTTTTTGAAAAACTTAATCTCGGCAACCGGCAGGAGATTGTCGTGCTGAATGCGCCGGAGAGCTTCAAGCCGGAGTTGGCACGGCTGCCGGTGATTACCATCCACCATCACCTTGAATCGGTGACGGATTGCGGCTTCTGGCTGGCGTTTGTTACGCGCCAGGCAGAGGTAGACAAGCTGACTCCGCAAATTGTGAAGCGGGCAAAGGGCGACGCGATTGTGTGGTTCGCGTATCCCAAGGGCACGTCGAAGAAGTTGAAGTGCGACTTTAACCGCGATAACGGCTGGGACAAGTTGAAGGCAGCGGGGTTCGACACTGTGCGCGCGGTGGCGATTGACGAGGATTGGAGCGCGCTGCGGTTCCGGCGGGTGGAATTTATCAAGGCGAAGTAGCGGAGTTAGCCGGGCTAAGTTTACGAGTCGGTTCAGTCGACTGAAGCCAGCCAGAGAAATTTCGTCATGTGTGAGTGAAGAGCTCGCGACGACGTGTCGGACGCGATTTGACGATTCGGCTTAGAATCTGAGCAACGGTAAGTATTAGCACGCATGCTCAAGAAGATCACATTATTGCGCGACAGGGTGCAGGATTGGCAAAGCTATCCTTTTTCCGTTCCTACAATCCAGCATTTCGACACCTTGACCCTGAATTCGCGGATTTGCTTCTTTGCAGGCGAGAATGGAACCGGCAAGTCCACCTTGTTGGAAGCCATCGCGGCACATTACGGATTTGGGCGCGAGGGCGGCACTCGGAGCTTCTTGAACAATACAACCGAGAGTAACCATTCTATCGACCCGCTCGTTCAGGCTCTGCGCCTCTCCTTCGACAAACGAACCGGTGCTGGGTATTTCTTGAGGGCAGAGAGTTTCTTTAACGTGGCTTCCCACATTGATGAGATCGGTGTGACCGAATATTACGGCGGCAGAAGCCTTCACACCCGTTCGCACGGAGAAACCTTTTTCACGCTACTCGAACTCAAATTTCAGAGGGACGGGCTGTTCATCCTGGATGAACCGGAAGCTGCATTGTCTCCGCAACGTCAGTTGGCATTTCTCGTTCTGCTTTACGATACGCTTCGGAAGCATAAAGACGCCCAATTCATCATTTCTTCTCATTCGCCTGTTTTGCTCGGATTCCCCGACGCACAGATAATTTCGTTCGACGAAGGACAAATTCATGAAATTGCTTATGAGGAGACTGCACCAATGCAAATTGTCCGGCGCTTCGTGAATCACCGTGACAGGTTCCTGAAGGAACTCTTCAACGAACCCGCTACTCTTTTCGACGAAAAGCGGGACTAGAGATGTGCCGCTGGCGGATGACCACCTACACGGCAGCTTGGGAAAAGCAGCCGCAGAGGCTTCGCCGCGCTCAGCATGACAGTGCGTTTTTTGGGTTTGATTGGGGCGGTTGACCAACAATCCGAAAGTTTCTAACAGCTATGACGGGCTTGGAGGGTGCGCCCCGGCTTTACGCCTGCACATCGAATAAACCCGGCAACACCTCGCCCGCTTTGCCATCCACGACCTGCGTGAAGGCTGAGGCGTTGAGTGGAGGTTCGGGGCCGATGTAAACCGTGCGAGCGCCGGCCTGGCGCGCCCAGTGCACAAAGTTGGCTGCGGGGTAGACGTTCCCAGACGTGCCGATGACCAGCATCAGCGTGCAGCGGGAGATTTCGCGCTGGATGCGATCCATCTCGAGTGGAATCTCTCCGAAGAAAACAATGTGGGGCCGCATGCGCGCGCCGCAGTTGCAGCGGCCCACTTCGCTGAGCGATGCGTAAGCGTGATGATCTTCAACGGGCGGTTCGCCGCATTCGTCTCCGCAGCGGGATTTGGCAAGCTCGCCGTGCATGTGGACGAGGTTGCGTGAGCCGGCGCGCTCGTGAAGATCGTCTACATTTTGCGTGCAAAGGAAGAAGCGGCCGGGGATTTTTGCTTCAAGCCCGGCTAGCGCGATGTGCGCGAGATTGGGCTCGGCCTTCCTGCAATCGGCGCGGCGCTTGGAATAAAACTCCCATACCAACGAGGGATTGCGTTCGAGCGCTTCGGGCGTGCAGATCTCTTCAACGTTGTATCCGGCCCACAAACCATCTGAGGCGCGAAAGGTGGGCAGGCCGCTTTCGGCGCTGATGCCGGCGCCGGTGAGGACGAAGACGCGGTCGGTGGGAGAAATGGAGACGGTCATAATAGTTGTCAGTTTTCAGTGATCAATTGTCAGTTGTCAGCCAGTAGCCAGTAGGCTGAAGCTGCTGTCTATTGGCTACTGGCTATTGGCTACTGGCTGTCTTTACGGCACCAGCAACACCTTCCCCGTCGTATTGCGGGCCTCGAGGTCGATGTGAGCCTGGGCGGCTTCGGCGAGTTGGTAGATATGTTCCATGCGCAGCTTGAGTTCGCCCCTGGCTGCCCAGTTGAGCACATCGCCTGAGCGCCACTCGAGTTCGGCGCGCGTGGCCAGGTAATGCCACATGGAAGGGCGCGTAATAAACAGCGAGCCCTTGCTGTTGAGTTGCTGGAGATCGAAGAGCGGGACGGGGCCGCTCGACGCGCCGAAGAGCACCATCATGCCGCGCGGATGAAGGCAGTTGAGGCTCTTGTCGAAAGTAGTTTTGCCAACCGAGTCGTAGACCACATCGACGCCTTTGCCGCCGGTGAGGCGTTTGACTTCGGCCTCGAAGTCCTGCTCGGTATAGAGGATCACGTCGGTGGCGCCGGCCTCGCGGGAGAGCTCAGCCTTTCCCGGGGTTGAAACTGTGGTGATGACGCGCGCGCCGATCCGCGTGGCCATTTGCGTGAGCAGCAGGCCTACGCCACCCGCGCCGGCATGAACCAGGGCCGTTTCGCCGGACTTGAGGGGAAAAGTTGAGTAGGCGAGAAAGTGCGCGGTCATGCCTTGCAACAGCGCCGCCCCGGCACTCTCCATGCTGAGACCGGCAGGCACTTTAACCAACTGCGCCGCGGGAACCAGCGCGTACTCGGCGTAGCTGCCCATCACGCTGGTTGAGGCCACTACATCTCCGGCTGCAAAACCGCTAACGCCGGGGCCAAGTTCTTCAACGGTGCCCGCGGCCTCGCTGCCCGGAATGAGCGGGAACGAAGCTTTGTAGACGCCTTTGCGAAAGTAGACCTCGACGAAATTCACGCCCGTGGCCTCGATGCGGATAAGCACCTGCCCGTGGCCGGGCTCAGGAATTGGCAATTCGACGAGCTTGAGAACTTCAGGCCCGCCCGCTTCACTAATCTGGATGGCCTTCATGACAAGGTAAAGAATGAACCGTCGGGGCCAGTGGGCGCAAGAGAGATTGCGAATTAGGGAACGAGGGAACCAGGGAACGAGGGGACAAGCAAGAAGGGATCGAGAATCAGCGTTGACTGTTGCTGAATTTCAGTATTGCCGGAATTTCGCGGGGGCGCAGGAGGGAGCAGCCGCAGAAATACGGCTCACGAAAACGGCTACCGCTGGTTTCGAGTTCACACGGTCCCTTGTTTCCTTGGTATCTAGTTCCCTGTTTTTAGAAACTGTCTTCGCGGCGCTCCGGCAGCAGGCTTTGCTCGTCGGCTGATGCAAGCCGCACCACGCGATCGACGATGTAGGAAGCAGGCTGCTGGCCGGTGTAATACTGGCGCACCTGCAACTCGCCGAGCAGGCCGAGGGCAAGCAACTGCACGCCCGCCACGATGAGCACCGAGCCCACCACAAACCAGGGGCCGTGATGGTCGAGCGTGTTGACATGCGGATTGAAGAGCTTGAACATGAGCAGGTAAAACGCGATGCCGCTGCCGCCCAGAATGCCCAGCAGCCCCACTCCACCGAAAAAGTGCAGCGGGCGGTTGAGGTATTTGAGCAAAAAGCGGATGGTCAAGAGGTCGAAGAACACGCCGATGGTACGGCCAATGCCGTAATGGCTCTTGCCGCGCTCGCGATTCACGTTTCTTATGGGGATCTCGCAGATGGAAGCGCCATACCAGCTCGCCAGTGCGGGAATGAAGCGGTGCATCTGGCCGTAGAGGGGGATGTTCTGAATGAGCTCGCGGCGGTAAGCCTTGAATGTGGTGCCGAAGTCGTGAATGTCGACGCCGGAGAGGCGGGCCATGAGCCAGTTGGCGCAACGAGATGGAGTGCGGCGCATGATGAAGTTGTCGATGCGTTCCTTGCGCCAGCCGGAGACCACGTCGTAGCCCTCGTCGAGCTTTTCGAGGAAGGCGGGAATGTCGTTGGGGTCATGCTGAAGGTCGCCATCCATGGCCAGGATGAACTCGCCAGAGGCGTGATCGAAACCGGCAGCGAGGGCCGAGGTCTGGCCGAAGTTGCGGCGCAATTTCACTACGAGAACCCGGCTGTCGACGGCAGCGATTTCTTCAAGCAGCTTGTAGGTGCGGTCGCTGGAACCATCGTCCACCAGGACGAGCTCAAAGCTCTCCCCTACCTGCTCCATCACCTGCTTGAGGCGGGCGTAGAGAACAGTTACGTTCTCTTCTTCGTTGTGAAATGGCACAACAATCGAATATTTGGCCATACGATGTTTGATGCGATTGGGATGCACCGGATTACACAGTGGAACTTAAAATCTTAACCGCAAATTCAAGAATACCGCAGCTTGATATGCAAGCGTGGGAATTCGAAACGACATTTTTATCGATCGAGCTCAGGCAGCATTGCCTGCACTTCGGCTCTAACGGTCAAGTTCATCGAGCATTGCCTGCATCTCGCTGAGAGCGTGACGATTACCGGCGCGGGCGGCGCATGAGATTCCTGCTTTGAGCCTCTCGATGGCCTGGGCAGTGCGCCCGGAATTGGAGAGCGTCTGCGCCGACATGAAGTAGCCGGCAGTGTAATCGGGATCGTTTACGAGCAGCGTGTCGAATTCAGCCAGCGCGGCATCGGTCTCGCCGCGGCCGGCCAGCTCCATGGCGATGCCGTAACGAACAAAACTGTTCTTCGGGTCCAGAGCCAGAATCTCTTTCAGTCCTGCGAGCTTGTCCATCGTTCCTTTTTCAGGTCTCTTGTCCAGCCCGTAGATTTGGCCTGGGGATTTGCGTAAACAGGCTGGATTGCCGAAACTGAAGCAAGCGGCCCGGCGCCGCGCGAGGCTGCAAACCAGGCGGCCTGACTTTTATTGTAGCCGGAGCGGAAAAAGCGCGCTGACGGTCTGTTAACACGAGAAACGGAGCAAGCACGAAATGAGCGAATCCAGGTTAAGCGATTCGATGAGCGATTCAATGAGTCGTCCCGCCGAACGAACAGTTGCAAGCACGCAGTCGGAGATGACCGAGATCATCCTGCCCAACGACACCAACACGCTGGGAAACCTGCTGGGCGGGCGGCTAATGCATTTTATCGACGTGACGGGGGCGATGGCGGCCTTCAGGCACTCGCGCACTTTTGTGGTGACGGCCGCAATGGACCACATCGACTTTATCCGGCCGGTACACCTGGGCGACCTGGTGACGCTGAAGTCGAGCGTGAATCGCGCTTTTTCAACCTCGATGGAAGCGGGGGTAAAAGTGTGGGCTGAGAACACGCGGACCGGCGAGGTGTCGCATGTGGCCAGCGCGTACCTGGTGTTTGTGGCCGTGGACGAGCATGGGCGGCGTGTGAAGGTTCCCGCGCTCAAACCTGAGACGCCGAATGAGATGAGGCGCTACGACGATGCATTGCGCCGCCGCGAACATCGCGAAGCCGAAGGGGCCAGGCGCAAGGAAGCAAGAAAGGCTTTGAAAGCGCTTGAAGGGGCATAGACCGCTGCGTCGTAAGGGCGGCAGATTGTTGTGAGCAGTGAAAGTGGCCCACCCCGCGCCGGAGATATTTTCAGGAACTGAGGCGGCGCGCTTAATCAAGGCGGCAAAGGAATTGCGCTCCTGTAAAATCTGATTGAGTGAATAAGGAGTCTGTCGATGGCACATGGAAATGCCATGCCGGCGCCGGTAGCTTTGCCCGGCGTCTCGAAGATTGTTGCAATTGGATCGGGAAAAGGCGGCGTAGGCAAAACCACCGTGGCCGTGAACCTGGCGATTGCGCTCAGCAAGCTGGGCCACCGCGTGGGGCTGATTGACGCCGACATCTACGGGCCGAATGTTCCGCTGATGATGGGCTCGACCAAACAACCGACCGTGGGCCCGGGCAACATGATTGAGCCCAATGTCACGCACGGCATCAAGACAATTTCGATCGGTTACATTTCGCCGGGCGACAAGCCGCTGGTGATGCGCGGTCCGATGCTGCACCAGATCATCCGGCAGTTTTTGCAGCAGGTGAACTGGGGCGAACTCGATTATCTGATCGTGGATCTGCCTCCGGGCACGGGCGACGTGGTGATCTCGCTGGTGCAGACGGTGCCGCTGACGGGCGCCGTGGTGGTTTCGACGCCCAGCGACGTGAGCCTTGAGGATGCGCGCAAGGCGCTGGAAATGTTTGGCCAGGTGAATGTTGAAGTTCTGGGCATCGTGGAGAACATGAGCCACTTTACGTGCCCGCATTGCCACAACGAGATCGACATCTTCTCGCGTGGGGGAGCCGAGCGCACGGCCCAGCGATTCAACGTTCCCTTTCTGGGATCGATTGAGCTGGTGCCCGCGATTCGCGAAGGCGGAGACCGTGGATTGCCGGTAGCGCTGGCCGGACCCAAGAGCCCGCAGGCCGCCGAGTTTTATGCGGTGGCGGAGAAACTGATCGAGCGCGCCGATGAAGCGGCGGCGAAGGCGCGGGACGTGATCGAGATCAGCTAAAACAGGGAACCAGGGAAAAAGGGAACGAGGAAACAAAAAAGGGCGAGGCATAAAAGCCCCGCCTTTTTGCTTGGTAGATTCTGATGAGTCAGAACCGTACTCGCTCGGAGGTATCGAATTGAGGTTGCGGAGTCAGCTTAGCTGAACGTCTGACTCCGCCAGCACCGCTAACTCCACTGGTTTTTACTGCCAGTGACCTTCAACCAGGACATATTGGCCGTGGCGATGGACCCAGCGGTGGGCGACCCAGCGTTGCCCTCGATGGGGCGGTTGCTCGTAGTGGCCGGGCGTCCAGACATAATGGTCGCCATCGTAGCGGTGATAGCCGGCTTGCCATACGTAGCCCTCCCCAGGAGGCGGTCCGCGGCGCTCATAGACTGGCGGTGGTGGCCCGACACGAATCACGACCTGCGCAAACGATGCCGCGGGGATCAGGGTAATAGCGAGCAAGAGTGCCATTGCAATTCTCTTCACAAGAATCGAGTCCTCCATGGGTTGAGTGATTTGGGATCGACACGCAGCTTCAAAATGCTGCGGAAACGAATGTTGCGAGGCGTATTCGTTGCGTGCCCTTTGCGGCCCGCATTGATATCCCTTGTACCACCCTTGATTTTCCCGGTGATGTGCCGAATTGCTCAGTGGAGTATTTTTTAGATAAGAAGGCTTCGATCTTCAGGCAAAAAATTGAGCGGGGCGTTGTCGCCCCGCTCAGTTTTTGCACCATTGAATTGTGGTTACTGCCAGTGACCTTGGACGAGCACATAGCCGCGGTCACGGTGTTCCCAGCGGTGGGCGACCCAAACCGCACCAGGGTGCGGGGGATGCGCCCAGTGGCCATGATGCCAGACATAGCGGTGGCCATCCCAGCTATGGTACCCATCAACCCACACCCATCCAGGATGCGGCGCATGATCGTGAACTTCAACGATTGGTTCCGGCGGCGCAACGCTGACATAGACCTGCGCCATTGCAACCGCGGGCAGCAGGCAAATCGCCAGCAGCAGAGAGAAAGCTGTTTTTTTCACGCGTAAGTATCCTCCAGGGATTGTCGTTTCCGGAATTGCCGAGTTGTTCCGGTCTTCTATAGTCCTTAGAAACTCACCCTGAATCGATTAGTTGCTCGCCCAGTGTGAAAACATTAGCGCGGATTGAAGATTAAGGAGTTAGTCGGGTTCCCTGGGGATGGCGCGATGATACGGAGATTAATCGTGTAGAGGATACGGCGAGGGTCTGGAGAACCTTAGTGCGGCCGGCCAGGAGAGGCTGCGGAAAAACTCGGTGAGGTGAAGCAATCTCGCAACGGTGGATGCAGCAGGGGCTAAAGCCCGGACACATTTTGGGCGCTCTATCGGCCCGGCTAAAGCCGTGCCCTTGTTACAAAGCGACATTTTCCGAGCTTTATCGGCAGTCAGGGCTGAAGCCCCGACCTGCCAGCCGTGCCCTGATACGGGACCTTATCCCGCCGAGTTTTTCCGCAACCTCAGGAGACCGGCGGTACGATTTTTCGCTGGTTACGCCGCGGGCTTCGGCGGAAAGAGATTTCCGAGGCGCTGAATCTTCGCGCCTACCCTGCGCAGTTTTTCATCGATCTGCTCGTAGCCGCGATCCATGTGGTAGACGCGGTCGATGATGGTTTCACCTTCGGCAACCAGCGCGGCCAGCACCAGTGAAGCGGAGGCGCGCAGATCGCTGCACATGACGGCCGCAGCCGAGAGACGCGAAGGCCCGAGCACCGTGGCCGTTTTGCCTTCGACCTTGATGCTTGCGCCCATGCGCACCAGTTCCTGCACATGCATAAAGCGGTTCTCGAAAATGTTTTCGCGCACCAGGCTGGTGCCTTCAGACTGCGTGGCGAGCGCCATGTATTGCGCCTGCATATCGGTGGGAAAGCCTGGATACTCTTCGGTGGAGATGTCGGCCGCGGCCAGCCTGCCATTGCTGCGCACGCGCACGGTATCGGGCCCCAGCACTTCAACGCGCGCGCCCGCCTCGCGCAGCTTGGCAATCACCGCGCCCAGATGCGAGGTATTGCAGTGCGAAACAATCAGGTCGCCGCCGGTAATGGCTCCGGCAATCAGAAAGGTTCCCGCCTCAATGCGATCGGGATTGATGCGGTAACGCGCGCCGCGCAGCTTGCTCACGCCGCGCACGCGGATGGTGGTCGATCCCGCGCCCTCAATGTCTGCGCCCATGGTAACCAGCAGCGCGGCAAGGTCGACGACCTCCGGCTCGCGCGCGCAGTTTTCCATCACGGTTTCGCCGTCGGCGAGCACTGCGGCCATCAGCAGATCTTCAGTGCCGGTCACGGTGATTTTGTCGAAGACGAGCTGTGCGCCGCGCAGGCGCTGAGCGCGCGCCTCGAGGTAACCGTGCTCCTGGGTGATGGTCGCGCCCATCTGCTCCAGGCCCTTGATGTGCAGATCGATGGGACGGCCGCCGATGGCGCAGCCTCCGGGCATGGCCACGCGAGCCATGCCGGTGCGTGCAATCAGCGGCCCGAGCACCAGCGAGCTGGCGCGCATGGTTTTAACAATCTCGTACTTGGCCACGGGATCGGAGAGATTGCGGCAACTGATGGTGGTGCTGTGCGCCGTTTCGTCCGAGCCGATCTCGACTTCGGCTCCCATGGATTGAAGCAGGCGGCGCTCGGTTGAGATGTCGCGCACCTGCGGGATGTTCTCGAGCGTGATGGGTTCTTCAGTAAGGATGGCGGCGGCCATGCAGGGCAGTGCCGAGTTCTTTGCGCCCGACACGCGAATGGTTCCGACCAGCGGATTGCCGCCTTGTACTACAAATGTGTCCATAAGAAAAACGCGAAAAATTACGCAGACTCAAGAGAAGCGGGCCGAAGAGGCTCGGCGCGGCTTCCCGGTTGTTCCAGTGGGTTAAGTCTAAATGGCGTGAATGGCAGGAAGACCGCGCGGGAATCACCGGGATTAACGGTCTCGGCGCAGATGCGCCCGAAAGACGATCAGGCGAGCCATCGAGAGTATTCGTGTACGGGCGTGGACGCCCGTACGACAACCGCGCTGGAGCGCGGCGCTACCAAGGCGGGGCGCTACTGTTTCGTGTGCCCAGTAGCTCTGTAGGCTGGTTTACTGATTCTGCGTGGGCGCGGGTGCAGGAGCGGGCTGATCTTGATCTTGAACCGGGGCGGATTGGTCCTGGTCCTGAGCCTGTGGCTGGGCTTGCGGCTGTGGCTGCATTTGCGGCTGCGGCTGCATCTGGGGCTGTGGCTGCATGGCTGAAACCAGATCCAAGGGCTCGGTCAGCGAGAAGACCAGCGTAGCGCCTTCATCGAGCCTGGCCTGGGGATGGTTGACGAGCAGATGGACGGTGACGGCGCCCGCGCCGATAAGGCCGCCGGCAAGCGCACCGGCAGGACCGCCGACCACTGCGCCGGTGACGATGCCCGCGCCGGTTGCGCCGCCGTATTCAATGCTGTCGCGCTTCATGCGTGAGCCCGGAGCAACCGTGCCCTCGCCGCCCACGCGCGCGTCCGAGTCGGGAGTTCCGCTCAGTTGCGCATACATCTTGAACTGCGTGCCGTTGGGCAGGATCACGGTTTCAGGGTGCAGAATCATCGATCCATGACCGCCGAGGTGTCCCGTAGAAACATGTACAACCTTGCCGTCGATCTCAGATCCGGCGGGAATCAGGACCTGGTCGTTCTGGTAAACGTCGCTGGTGACGCGGGTATGGAATGGCTCGCCGTCGCGGCTCTCGGTGGTGGAGAGACGATCGAGCAGGCGCGCGCGGATGGTGGTTCCATAGCCCAGCGTTCCTGGCGGAGGCGGCGCGGGATGCACGATGTCCCCGTCGGGATCGTCCATTTGGCCGCGCTGATTCAGCATCGGCTGCGAACTGTCGGGCGCTACCTCGACCGTGCCGGCGTCAGTTCCCTGCGCGCTGTTTGCCGGCGCGTACGAGTTTACGGGGGGTGGCACCTGCGCGGGAGCAGGCTGAGGCGGCTGCGCGGGCGCAACCTGCTGCGGGTACTGTGCCGGGGAGGGCTTGGGCAGCGGTGGAGGCACCTGGGGCTGGCTGTCTTCGATGGTTGTATCCGGAGGGGGAGTTGAAGTTCCCGCGTAGGGACTCGGCTGCTGCTGTTGGTCCTGCTGTGGGGACTGCGCTGCAAGCGTGGCAGCGGCGGCAACGAGCATGGCGAACACGAGAATCGGCCGGTTCATGTATGACTCCTGTTGGCGGGCGCTGGTTGTTCAGGGCACAACATTCCCTTCCCTATTCAGACCCGGCTTTATGGGAAAGGTTGCATGGCCAAATTCCTGGCAATGCCCTTGAGACAGTTTGCCCATTTTCAGGCTAGATGCTTTCGGAGCCCTGAAGCCACCTAAGCGCAGGTGAGTGCCGGGCTGGGCACGAATCGAGTTAGTTAATCTTTTCCGAATTAACAAACGGCGTTTTCCGCATTCAGGAAGGGCGCTTCGCAGTGTGACCGCTGCCACACCGGGGGGCCAAGGTAGATTTGCTAGAATCCGAACTGAACCCGACATCTCGGACTAAGGATCGTCCAGGGAGATTTCCACGCGTGCAGGGGCTTCTAAACACCATACAAAGCGCTGCCGGAGAAGCACTTGCAGTGGATCGCCGTCCGAAATTGAACGACCGGCTGCTGCACCGCATCATGAGGAGCGATATGACAGAGATTGTAGCCATTCGTGCCCGCGAAGTTCTTGATTCCCGCGGAAACCCGACCGTGGAAGCGGACGTAATTCTGGAGAGCGGCGCACTGGGCCGCGCCATTGTGCCTTCGGGCGCCTCAACCGGCGAGCACGAGGCCGTGGAGTTGCGCGACGGTGACAAAACCCACTACGGGGGCAAAGGCGTACTGCAAGCCGTTGATAACGTTGAGACGGTGATTGCGCCTGAACTGGAAGGAATGGACGCAGCCAACCAGCGCCTGATCGACCATACGATGATTGCGCTGGATGGAACCCCCAACAAAAGCAAGTTGGGCGCCAATGCCATTCTCGCGGTTTCAATGGCTTGCACGCGGGCGGTGGCGCAGACGCTGGAGATTCCGCTCTACCGCTATCTGGGCGGCGTCAACGCCAGCATTCTGCCTACTCCCATGTTGAACGTGCTGAATGGCGGCGCGCATGCCGACTCGAACGTGGACTTTCAGGAGTTCATGATCATGCCGGTTGGCGCTTCTGCGTTCAGTGAGGCGCTGCGTTGGGCGGCTGAAACATTCCACACGCTGAAAGGTGTGCTGAAGAAGAAGGGCTACAACACAGCGGTGGGCGACGAAGGCGGATTTGCTCCTTCGCTCAAGTCGAATGCCGAAGCCATCGAGCTGATTCTCGAAGCCATTGAAGCCGCCGGCTACAAGCCTGGCGAGCAGATCGCGATCGCGCTCGATCCCGCGTCCAGCGAGTTCTACGACGCTGACAAGAACAAGTACGTCTTCAAGAAGGGCGACAAGAGCGAGCTGACCAGCGCGGAGATGG
>CAZGUD010000061.1:0-17053 GCA_964528915.1 uncultured Occallatibacter sp. | reverse complement strand
AGGAAGCCCTTGGGACAGACAATCCGTAACCGGCGGGAAATGCTGGGCTTAACGCAGGAACAACTGGCGGAGAGGGCTGGACTTCATTGGACGTTCATATCCGGGGTAGAGCGAGGCATACGGAATATCAGCATCATGAAGCTGCACCGCATTGCCATTTCGCTAGGAGTTCGGCTGCGCGACTTGGTTGACAAGTGCTGAGAGGTACTGAACCTGGTCGTGTATGCCTTGCAGAACTGTGTATTATGGTTGGCACTTGACGTGGGGGAATTGGCTCGTTGCGAACAGCCGCACATGGGCCAATTGCAAGTGTCTCTTACGCGTTGTACGACGTTGCTTTGGTTCTCGGCCAACTGACTCACGCAATCATCGGTTATTTCCCCCTTTCAGTTCATTGAGGGCTGGTTTGCCCCTTTCCGCTTGAGATCATGGGTCTCGCAGGTTCGTGGGGGAATGAACGATGACCTTCCAGACGTGTCGGACTTCTGCAAACAATGAGCGGGGTTTCGTGTGCCGGCCTTTTTTAGGTGTTCTACCCCTGTTTGCCTCTGCGTGTGGCGGAGATAGCTCCAATGGGGTAGGAGCTCCGCTCTCCCGTCCTACGATCACTTCGGTCTCCGTAGCCTGCTCCCCGGCATCTACCCTGACCCTGCAAACGTCAAGTTGCAAATCCACGGTAGCAGGTACGGGGAGTTTCAGCTCATGTGTCACATGGGCCGTCAGCCCCACGAGTATTGGAACGGTCAGTAGCGCTGGAGTAATCCGATCTGGTCCGCGAAACAATCCCCGATGGAGGGCCCGATGCTAGTGGATACAGACGAGGACCTCGCTCGGAGGGCGTGGGCGGAAGGTGACAGTGCCTGCTTCGCCGAACTTTTCGTACGCCATCGCAAGCGAGTGTTTTATGCATGTCGAGGATTCTTGGCGGATAGTCATGCGGCGGAGGACGCAACTCAAGAGGCATTTCTCAGGGCATACAAGAATTTGGCACTCTTCCGGGATGGCTGTTTCGGAAGCTGGCTGATGCGCATTGCCCGTAATGTCTGTATCGACGAGTGGAGGCGGAAGGGTCACGAATTCGGCGTCGATGATCTCGAAGCAGTGGAGACGACCGGCACACGCCCTCCCAAATCTTCGTTCGAAGCGCATTTGCTGGCTGAGCAGACCTGGAACGAAATGAAGTCGCTGCCCCGTGAACAGCGGGAGTGCCTGGAGCTCAGGATCGAGGGGTACTCCTATGAAGAAACTGCTGAAAATACAGGCCTTACCGTCCAGTCAGTAAAATCTCATATCCAAAATGGCCGACGAATGCTGTGGCAGAGGCTTACCAAGCCTGCTGACGATGTTGTACGCCCATCGGGGAGAAGTCGCACAGTTTTCTGGAGCCTTTGAGGCGGCATCCGCAGTCCTGCGAAATTTCTCACCACCAGCGTATGGAATTCCATTCCGCCGCACGTTCTATTTGGTGAAGCTCGAATAAGCAAAGCTTCAGCACTCGTCCAGAGCAGCGAAGACAGAACTGGATCCACCTTGCGGAGGAAGTCGATTTCAAATGACGCGTTGGGACGAACAGCATTTCCTGGATACGATCATGCCGTTGCTGGCAGAACGAGCAGCGAGTGAGCGGCTTCCAGACGACCAGATGCCGTCGCCGGGTGTTGACGGAGAACACCCAGGCGGCGTGATCTCGCTGCGCGCCCTCAAGTCTTTTCCTGCCCGGGATCTTGCCCAGCGGCTACAGCATTTCGATCAAGCCGACGACGACGCTCCGGATCAGGCCTGGGAGCAGGCGGAAGAGCGACTCGATCAGTGGATGCGCGGCTTTCTCGCATCCGCCGCGGTGAATGCCCATCGCCAATCGGCGGAAGGCTTGCCCGCAAAGACAAAACGCGCCGGTCTCTCCGGATTCTTCAATCTCACGCGGTGGATCTTAATTCCTGCAGCCGTATGCTCTGTCATCGCGATCTCCTTTCTTGCAGGCCGCCGCTCTCTGACTCCGCACGGGCAAGAAGTCGCAGTTAATCGAATCCCGGTGCAGTCCAGCCAAAATGGAGTAGCCCCGCCGACCCCTAAGAACACACCGCCCGAGGCCAAACCTGAGACCGCACCAGCACGAGCGCAAGAGACTGCATCGATCACCACCCGCTCTAGTCGGCCCAACTCTGAACTGCCGGCAAGTCGACGGGTCGCTGCTCCGGCGCCTGAGTTTCACCCAACACCATCTGGCACGGTGGGATTATCCGAATCGGCTCCGCAGACACAGACCGACGTTCGGAGTAACCAGCTTCCCAAGGCACCTGACTCGGGTATTACGACGGAGACCGCGACCGCTCGGCAAGTGCCGAATGACCATCCAGGCGCGCCCGTTGCGGTGCGCGCGACCAGGCCCATCAACGCCAACTCAAATTCTGGCGCAGACGTCCCCGCTCCGCACCCAAACCTCCCAATCCGGAACCTGATCCATCTCGAAGCCGGCACACGGGTGTGGATCTCGCTGAAATCCGTCCGCCGCCTGTCGGAAGTGCTCTCAGAATTTGACGGCACCTTACTCCTTCCCGTGACACAATCGGGCTCCGTTGTGCTCGACCGCGACACTCGAGTGTCCGGCACTATCAGCACGGTTGGTGCAAAGACAACAATCCGGATTCAGGAGTTCCAGTTCAGCGCGGCTTCATATGAGTTAACCAATGCTAGCGGTGGCATGACTGTGCATACAGCGAGTGCCGGTGCCGCAGTGGAGTTTGATGCAGGCAAGGTGATTGAAACCTGGGTGTCGTCTGCTTCCACGTATTCAAGACGCGCCGACGCGCAAGCGCGGCCGAATCCGTAAAAAAATTGACGAAGACGTATGGAATAGATGGATCTCTTTCGTTCTTGTTTGTGTAGATCAAAAAGATGACAGTTCCTGGGAGGGAGCCGTGAAACTGAGAATCGTAGGTGCCGCAATCTCTTGTGCATGCGTTTTCGCTATTACGGCGATGGGGAATGCTGCCGCCACGCAGCCGCAGAAGAAGCCAGCAACAACGCAATCTACTCCACCACCGAAACCTGCGACGTCCAAACCTACAACGCCGCAACCTTCTGTTCAGCGCAGAACAGGAAGTCAACCTTCGACTGGCTCGACGAGGCCCCCTGTTACCGGGCATGTGAATCCGCCGACCGCTGGGGGATCGAGCTCACACACCGAGCACACACCTTATACGCCTCCCCGTGGCGTGCAGCCCAAGGAGGTTGGTGGGCTTCGAGAGTACCGTGAACCATCCGGCCGCCTGGTTAGGACCGACGCACGAGGCGAAGTACGTCACATCGAAACAGCCCCTGGGCTGGATGGCCGACGGACAATCCTCTCGCGGGGGCCTCATGGAGAGAGGGAAGTAGTTGTAGGACGACCGGGTGCCCGTGTGGTCAGCTATGGGCCGCACCGAGGATTTGTTGAACGTGGTATTGTCGGCCGGCCGGGATATATTTCGCGGACTTATGTTGTAGGGGGTCGCACCTATGCGCGCGTCTACCATCAGTACGGATATCGCGGCTTTACCTACTATCGCTATGTGCCGGCATTCTACTATCACTCTCGATTTTACGGTTGGGCTTCTACTCCGTGGGGAACACCTATACGTTATGCATGGTATACGCCAGTAACGCCGGCCCCTTGGTTCGGATTCTATGCAGGCTATTTCACGCCGTATCCGGTGTATGCTTCCCCGGCCCTGTGGCTGACAGACTATGTGATTGCAGCTAACCTCCGGCAGGACTATGAGAGCCAACAACAACCCGATGGTAACCCGGTTGCACCACCAGCCGCGGCAGCTGACGAGTCTTCGCTTACACCAGACGTAAAGGCGTTTATTGCGGACGAGGTTCGCCAACAGCTTGCGGCAGAGCAGGCAGCGGCGGCAGCGCCGGCTTCCGCACAGCAACCTGCTGCGGAGAGCAACCAAGTGCCTTCCGCGTTGAGCCAACGGTACTTTATCGTCTCCTCGAATGTTGACCTGAATGCAAACGGATCGTCATGCACTCTGACGCCGGGAGACGTTCTCGAACGAACCGGCAAGGACGCCGACTCTCAAGGCAATGTTGCGATTCAAGTAATAAGCGCCAAGTCCGGAGACTGCGCGCCTCACGCCGTTTCGACGGTTGATATCGCCACTCTTCAGGAGATGCAAAATCAATTCCGGGAGCAGATCGACTCCGGACTAGAAGTGGCTGCAAACAACCAAGCAAGAGGATTGCCCCAGGGGCCGCCGTCAGGTGGGCACCCAGTGGCCGAGGGCACGGCTGATCCGGTCGAAGACGCGGGTGCTCAATTGTCCGCGCAAGATTCCAACGCAACTAAGGTTCTGGCCCAGGCAACCCAAGGCGGCATCTAAACCGGATCGCAATCAGAGGACACTTGTATGACAATCACCCGAGTACTGCTATCAGCTGCCCTCCTGCTCACAAGCAGCCAGGTCTATGGGCAGGATCCCTCGCTTCAGCGAGTTCTGAATAAGACTTTCGCATCGAGCGAAATTGCCACAGACAGGAGTGCTGTCCTGAATCCCGGGACAGCAATTCTCCTGCAGAAAGACAACCTGCTCCTATACTCAACCGCGTGTCCCTCTTCGCCCATAAATAGTTACAACAGCAAGAACGGTAAGATCTCACAACCTTTTGGTAAGGGGTTCCTTCGCGATCTGGGCGGCTCGATGCAGATGTCCGGCAATTCCACCACTGCGCAGTGTCCGCAGCGAAGATTCGTGACCGGAACGGTCTTGCTCGTGAGTCGAATTGACGTAGAAAAGTCTGCCATCGTCTTCCATCTCTTCAGTACCCCTGATAATGATTCTCCTTATTACGGCGACCTCAGCTTTCCGTTCGACAAGGGCGCTGTGCCATCTCCGGATCAGGCACTCGCACTCGTATCGCAAGTGCTCGTTCCCCAAGCCCCCGGAACCCCTGTAGAGACCGCTGCGACTCAGCCAGCGGAGGTCGTCGGTTCTTATTTCCTCGCACGCACGGGATCGCAATTGCAGATTGATCCTGACGGTACCTTCGTTATGACTCCGTCAAGTGGGGCGGTAAGCCCCGGCACATATGTCGTGCGCGGCGTGTCGCTCATCTTGACATATCGCGCTACCGGTCGCTCAACCGCTTTTACGATCCAAGGCGACAAGTTAATTACTGATATGGGGCTAGCTTGGGTTCGGCAGGGGGGAGCACCTACAGCTGTAGCTTCTGCGTCCACTACCGGATCTTCGGCGCCAGCGTTGGTCCTGCCTGCTACCTATATAAATTCTCAAACGAAGGACGACACACTTCAGCTAAAAGCAGATCACACTTTCTTACTTAATGTGGCTGGGCAGACGTACCAGGGAAGTTTTCAAGTCGACGGCAACACCATTGGGTTGAAAATCTCTGCCGACACAACGACGAACGTCACCATTGAAGGTGACCATATCAACGATGCTAACGGGCAAACGTGGGTATTACAGTCCTCTCATGCCTCCGGGGGCAATTCAGAGGCGAGAGCGGGGGCGGAGTCGGGCTCTGCCCCTCCCGCCGACGACCGTGACCGGTGGACAGATCAAAGAACCGGACTGATGTGGACGAGAAGCGATAATAACGCGGACTTGGATTTTAATCAGGCGGTGGACTACTGCAAGAGCCTGAACCTCGGGGGATTTTCAGATTGGCGTTTGCCGGAGATCGAGGAACTGACGGGAATCAGCGACCCTTCAGCAAATGTTCCAGCGAATCGGCCTGACGTGGCGGCTCTGAATATACCAGGGCAGCCAGGCCCAGTCCATATTAAGGGCTACATCTCGATATCTGGTCTCGAAATGAGCAACACCGGGAAACCGCCGGCAGATCTACAAACATTCGACTTTGGAACCGGGAAAGCAAAACTCCTCAAAAGCAATAAGCGACACCCCCAAGTCCGCGCGTTGTGCGTCCGTAAGCCTTGAGTTCGTCTTCGCAACCTGCATTGAAGGGAACACACATGAAAAGGGAAGTGACCATCAATCGGTACGCTGCTGCTACTGCGATTGCAGTGTGCCTAGCTCTTGCGGCTTGTGGCTCAAAGGAGCTCAGTCGCTCGAAAGCGGCCAAGCTCATCAAGGAAAAATACCACACACAGCAGATGATCGAGAGCGGCGCGCAAACCACTCAGGTTGCCGAAATGAAAGACGAAGTTCTTGGTCAGTCGGGAAGCGTATTTGGTATACGCGGCGGCACCTGGACGGTGACGGTAGTCAACCCCAGCGGCAGCAGCTCCACAGCCTTCAGCTTCAGTGTGAATTGATCGTAGAACCAGATATGGTCACGCCTCGGAGGAGAACATGATGCGCCTTGTTCGAAAAATGATTCCATCGCTGATGTTGCTAACGATTCTGTTTGTTGGCTGCTCACGTCCCGGATCTGTGTTCCTGGGAAAATGGGTCAACACCACGAATCCTAGTGACACGATGGAGATCACCCGCAACGGCGAGCAATTTTTGATTCTTGCCGGCCACGACAAGGTTGGTGCGACCTTCAAGGATGGTTCTCTCCAGGTGCAGAGCATGATGGGCACTATGACGTTGACCTACATCAAGAGCTCAGACACCCTAGTCGGGCCTGGATTCTTCGGCCAGAGCGAGTATAAGCGGGCCAAGTGAAGGAATTTTGCATTCGAGTTGTTTCCAGTTGGCGAAATTTGCGTCGCCGACGGGACGCGCAAAACAAGAGTGATGAAGGGGGATCGTCTATGACCTACCGAAATGGCGTAAACATCGTGGCGCTTGGTTGTCTGCTAGTGTCTCTGCTCGGCTGCGAAGCGACACCGGAGCCGCAAAAAGTTGGCGTCTTCGCCGCGACAAATCACGGGTTACTGGAGCTGACCACGTACGGCAAACAGATAGGCGAGAATGTCTACAGTTTGGGCTCCCTGCCGGAAATTCCAAAAGCCTCAAAGGTTGAGCGGTTCTATGTAAACATGCCAGGCTCAACAATCACAGAGGTCAAGGTATTCTGGCTGACGACGCTTGACAAGAACTTCGATGAGCGAAATCAGGCCCCGTTGGATGCAAATATAGAGACCGGAAAGGGCAATGTGTACCGGATCAATTGCGCAGGGTTGAGCGACAAAAAGGGCGGGTATGTCCTGCTTAAGATTCCGATGCCATTGGGAGTTCCTGATCGAGCGTACGTGGTCCAAGTGACGGGATGAGTCGGTGTTAGATATTTCGCCAATCACCGTGTGATCTTTCAATGGATTGGATAGTGTTCATTGAACGGAGGGCCGTATGGCAAATCGAAAGTCGATCGCTTCCGTGCTAATTTTTGTGGGGAGTGCCTTGTGTTTTTTTCTCCCCTTCGTAACGGTGTCGTGCGGAGGCGTGACGGCATTTACCCTCACTGGGCAGCAATTGGCGACCGGGACCACGTTGACTCAGCCTCAGCCTTTCGGGCCGCCTCAGACACAAAAAGTTAGTCCTGACCCGTTCGCTGTGGCAGCGGGTTTGTGTGCGATCGCGGGAATTGCACTCAGCCTAATCGGCAGAAGACTCGCTGGTGCGGCGGCGATCAGCGGGGGCGTTGGTTCGGTCTCGCTGCTGATAATGAGATCCAGGCTGAATGATCAGCTTCAGAGCCAAGGGCAGGGCCTTGCTAGAGCCACTTACGAAACTGGCTTTACCCTAGCAGTGCTGTTGTTAATCGCCGGCGCAGCCTGGAATGTTTATTTGTTTCTACAAAGCAGGCGAAGCAGCGAAGCAAATCGGTTGGCGCCAATCACAGAGCATAGCGGAGACGATCATCCATCAGTCCAGAGCGAGTCCCCACCTTTGAATTCCGAGAGACAGACTCGGATTTGTCACCACTGCGCCCAGCCAATTCGGGCGACCGCCCGGTTCTGCGAGAGTTGTGGAAGAACAGCAGAGATTACAGAGGGTAGCCCTGAGGCACAGATTTCCCTGAATTGAGGCAATCAATGACCTGCCCACAATGCGGCAACACGCTCACTTCTGGCGCCACATTCTGCGGCGACTGCGGAGCGCCGATCAACAAGGCGGAGTCCTCGCCCTCCGCGGTAGCAGCGTCGCCTGGAGCTGCAAAGCTTCGTGCGCTCTCTCTGACTGCATGGAGAATTGTGAAGGCAGCCGTACTCAACCCGGCTGAAGGGCTGCCAAACGTCTTCCAGGGGTTGGAGAAAAAAGAAGCATTAGAGGCCGGGCTAGTTCTCGCCGGTCTCTTCGACCTTTGCGCGATCATCGGCTTGTACCTGATGCTTCCACACTGGGCCGGACAGCCAGGATTCGGAGACGTTCTTAAGCTTCTGTTACTGGGTATCGTGCCCTCCGCAGCAATCGCGGGGGCCAGTTTCCTCGCACGAAAAGTATTTCGGGGTTCTCCAGAGAGCATCGAAGCTGACCTGTTTGTCGCGGGTGTATCGTTGTTTCCAACTGGCCTAATGTTGCTGATTGCGGGAATCCTCGGCATGGGCAATATCGAGGTGATCGCGTTAGTTTCGGTGTTCGCAATCTCCTACACCGTCCTGATTCTCTACACGGGATGCACGCAGATTTCACAGATCTCTAAGGTTCGTGCCGTTCCGGCAGTTCCGATCATCCTCCTGGTCGCTGGCTGGTTTTCAAAGATTGTCTTCGCAATGATGTTTTGAAAGGCGGGTACGCATGGGTTTCTGCACAAGCTGTGGATCAACAATAGCCGACGAAGCACGGTTCTGCGACAAATGTGGTCTTCCCGCTGCTTCTAAGTCAATCATCGAAACCGCGAGAGCCAACACGATCGAAGTGATTGCGCCTCCTACTGCTACTTGGCATGTCACCTTTGCCACCGGGCAGACGGGAGGCCCGTTCACCGAGGACGCGATCAGAAGCATGATTGCTCGACAACAAATCAAAATTACGGACTCTGTGGTTCTCTCTGGGGGCTCGACATGGGTACCCATTACTCAGTCGCCCTTTGCGCGCGATATCGTAACCCAGGCCAGCGTCGATCGGCTCGCAGCAAGCACGTGTCCTCGCTGCGGGGCAGCCATGGCCGTGGTGACCAAGAAGTCGGCATTCGCAACGATACTCATTCTTGTTGGCATCATCACTAGCGTGTTCATTATCGGGGTGATCCTCATCATCATGGGTGTGATGATGAGGCGGAAGGGGAAGGTCGCCTACCAATGCCCACGCTGCAATTACAGGACATGAAAGAGACCTCAAATACCGCACGGAGGCGATATGAAGGGAAGAATTCACAAAGTAATCAATGAACTGTTATGGGCGACCGCTCTCCCACTATTCTTGAGTGTGCCTGCGTCCCTCGCGATTTCCCAGGCCACGAATCATTCCGCGGCGCAGGCGAGTCCTTCGAAGCCATCGATCGTCAAGAAGGTCACTGGAACCATAACGGCAATCGACCATCCGAGGGCTGGTACAAGCGTCACGATCTTGGGAACAGACGGGATGACGTACCAATACGGCGTTGAGGAAGGAAAGATCGTAGGGGCGACGGCCGCAACTCTCAAGGTGGGCGACCGGGTGAGCGTCGAATTCTATAACCTGATCACAAACTCTCCTCCCATCATCTACGGAAACCCGATTCGAACGGTCCTGCTTCCGCCGTCCCATCAACCACCGGTGAATTCCGCAGTTCAGAAGCAGTTACCACCGGCGCAAGCTGTCGCGGCAGAGCATGTCAAACCAACCGAGTATTACGGCGCGGCGTTTCTCCAAGGGAATGGAAAAACCTTATATTTGCTGTTCAACCACTCGCTCTATAAGTCTATTGAGCCAACTGCTGATAGTTGGGATCAACTTTCGGAGAATATTCAATCCGCCGCGACCGACCCCCAAAGTCCGGGAGTGATCTATGCAGTTAGAAACAACAATGGCGTCATAAAAACCTTGAACGATGGCGCCAACTGGATTCAAATATCGAATGGCCTCCCGGGCACACCAATTCACTGGGTCGTCGTAAATCCTGCGAATCCGCAAGAAGTATTCGCCGGCACAGACTCCGGCCTCTACAGGACATCGGATGCCGGATTCTCCTGGAAGGCGACAACGCTCACAGCGCCCGTTCGGCAAGTGCTGATTTCACCTAAGAAGTCAACCACAATCTATGCCTTGACCAATGCTGGACTCTTCGTCTCGACGGATAATGCTGACAACTGGCGCAGGATCGACACTGGTCTGCCCTCCGTTCTGGTCAAACAGTCGGGACGAACTGCCTCGCATGTTCCTCCCATGGTCGAGCAGATTTGTTTGGTTCAGGGTGAGTCTCTTCTCGCGTTTACGATTGAAAAGGGGCTCTTTCTCACTTCCGATGCTGGCGCCACTTGGGCTGATGCCAACGAAGGGCTGCCCCCTGCATCTAGGTTCTTCTCGTCCTTTGATGGCCCTTCCGGTACCCTTGTTGGTACCCAGGGCAACATCTACCGATCAAGCAATGGAACTAATTGGAATCTTGTGCCTATATCCCAATCTGGCATCCACTTGGGAGCGATCGCTGGACTTTATCAGGCAAGCCAAGCTTCAGGGTTATATGTAGTAGACCTCTCAAAGGATGAGTCACAACAGAGATCAATCTCGTACTTGGATCCATCTGGGAGATTGATCGGACTGAATTACGGCGTATTGTCGCATTCCCATATTACAGTTCTCGCCCACACAATTATCAACGGCAAAGATGCAGTACTTGCAGTGACTTATAACGATAACCTTGTTGATACCTCTTTCACCGGACCGAGCAAAATTGGGCAACTCCCAGGCAGCGTTGTCTATGTATCGACAGATGGTGGACATGTGTGGGAGCCTACAGTTTTCTTGAGTTGCAGTGCCATATTCGACAATTTTATTCCTCCTTTTGCTGCTGGCCCGCAGTCAAGCCCTGGAGAGTTGTGGGTGTACGAGCCGCTATGCCAGGCATTCCGTCGAACCATTGACGGCGGCAAGACGTGGTCGACGATGAATGGGCTTAACCTGAATTACTCGCAAGACAAGGTGTCCTCCATTGCTTTCGATCCGAATGATAAGACGCTGTTGTATGTGGTGGACCAGGGAATGCAAGATGGGATATTCCGGTATAAATATGATCCTTCAACAAACGCGGGCCAAACGGCGCCGTTGAAGTTCAACATGAGGAGTTATGTTGACGATGTCGTGGTCACCGACGCGGCCAGTCACACACTCATTACTAGCAGAGCGAATGTGAGTAGAGATGGGGGCTGGACGTGGGCGAACAAGTGGCCGGCGCTTCAGCACGCTTGCGTAAGTGGAATGTTTCGTGAGCCGGGGGCGAGGCTTCTGTACTATCGAGACGGATCGATCGTTGGATACTCATCCTATGAAGGTGTTGAGAGCCAGCCCAGCTTTTCTATCATCCGGTCTAGCAATCTGGGGGATTCGTGGGAAACGGTCTTTCATTTGAACGGCCAGAGGCTTTTCTGGGTTCATTCGGATCGAGAGAGAGCTGGCCACTTGTTCATGGAGGAAGGGGCTCGAGATCAGTCAGCCCGCGCCAATGTAATGAGGCTATTAGAGTCCACAGATTCGGGCGCGTCATGGCGGCCACTCTACACCTTCAATCGAAAAATCGATGGCACGAATCAGGATATTGCGAGCACGATTCGAGACGCCGCAGAGGTGAGGAGCGGGATCGGAAGGGTTCTTTACGTTGGAGGGAGTATCGGGTTATGGCAGTCTGCTGACGAAGGGCGGACATGGCAGCAACTTGGGGGGGTGCGTTGAAAATCCGCAGTTTTGTCGTCTTCACATTGTCATTGTTCCTGGTGTCCTGCGGCCCTTCCCTTCCCAAAAATTACGGAGTGTACGTGGTTGGAAACCAGGGGTTAGTCCAGTTATCCGGACAGCAGATTACGCTGCGCGGAAGTATCCTGAACGCCGTTGGGGGCATAGAGGGGCCGAGCGGGCCGCAATGCAAGAAGCTGGATTCCTTCATTGTTTTCAAGCAGGACATGAAGGCGGATAGTATCAAGGTTACAAGGGTGGAGTTTCAAGGTCAGATTCAGGTGAGGGATATCTTTGCCGTGAGAGCGGTTGATATAAATTTGTGGGTTCCTTCCAAAATCATTGATACGGCGATCAAGCCGGTCGCGGGGCATACGGATATGTTCTATGTTACGCCGTCGCAACCTCTCAGCAATGGGCTTTATGTCTTGTACTTTGATTCATTTGGGAGTATTGGCGATCCATTGGCGAACACGGCCTACGACGTCGTTGTAGGGGATGCGAAGGACTATCCATCCTATGCGAGCAGAATAAGTCAGGAACAACACGAGATCAGGGTGAAGGCGGAGGCATTACTCGCCTCGATGAACCAGGTGTTTAATCAGGAAGACTTTCTTACGTTGAAGGATGTCTATCGACCCAATGGCACCGCACTAAGCGGCGATGAATTAAAGAGCTATGCGGACGGAATGCGGACGTGGAAAGAAACAGCCGGCAAGGTGGAGGCATCGAAGATAGTGAGCGAGAAGTTTCTTGACAATGGAGATTTAGGGGTCTTTCAGCTTGAAACAACCTATGAGAAATCTGGCGTTCAACAGGAAGAACTTCAGGTTCGGAGGTTCAACAACGGCTTTTTCGTTATATCGCTGAAATGATCTTGGATAGACAATTTCAGCTCAAGTTTCGCGTTCCACGACTGCTAGAATCGACCGCCATCGGAGGAGCCTTTGAAATGAGGATGATCGTAACCGTCTGCTTTTTCGTGTTTATGTGTTCGTTCGTTGTGGTGGCTCAGCAGGTGGAGATTACGAAAGATGGACAACACGTCCTTCACCTGAGCCCCGCACAACAGGGCGCCGTGGATGCATTTCTCAAAGTGCATCCAGAATTGAAACAAATAAGTTGCCCGACTTTGGGGCCAGATTCCGCTTGGTGCAAGACTGCGTATGCAAATTGGGAGATTGCCGTAAGGGGTCAAAATGCGACGCTACAATTCCCGACCGCTGCATGGGGCGATTTTCGCGGAAGAGGTGTCATTGATTTTGCATTGGCGTTTCACTCTGAGAAGGTCGTGAATAGCCTTGGAGGAAGGCAGGGCGAGATCGTCGTATTTGAAAATCTCGGTGGGGATAGTTACCGTCCTGAAATTGCTATGACGGATGAATTGGGCGGATGCCTCAATGGGATGCTGTTCCATCCGACTAGGAAGAGGCTTGAATTCTGGTGCAATACCGCCTCAGGCTATGCAAAATGGAACGGCACGAGGTTCGTGGGGAAAATGGCCATTGGCGATTAAGAACAAGAGTGACTTCAATGTTTTTCCCGTTTCCGAATGTTTGTTCGGTGTGAAGCTGTCCGTAGGTTGAATGCGTGGGAGGTGGTGGTCATGGGAAAACAATCGCTTTTCTTCGTATGCGCGTTCGCTCTGGGGACGAACTTTGCAATGTGCGCCGATTCCCAGACGAGCCGGAACCTGACCGGACAGAACTGGTATTGCACTGACAACTATCAAGGCATCCACCGGTACATCTTCAACCCGAACGGCACTTTCAGCGAAGCGTTTTTCACGCCGACGCAAAAGGGACTCAAGTATTGGAATCCGGGAGCTACGGATATTGGCTATACCATTGTGTCTCCTTCGCAAATCAAAATTCTGGACAGCTCGTTTAATCCGCCCGTTTTTACGATACAGATCCTTACTCCGCAGCAGTTCCGGTTTGCTCAGGGGGACAGCGTCTACAAATGCAGCCATACACCACCTCCCGAAGACACGCCCGCAAACGCCGCTGCGGTGGCGGCGGAGCGGCTGGCTGAGGAGCGATTCTTTTACGGCAAATGGGTCACGAGTGACCGGCTGCAATCGGTAGAGTTCTTTCCCGATGGGACATGCGCGATTATTTCTCACGTGAAGGGAAATATGGCCATCGATATTTCGATGTACAAAGGAACGGTACGTGGTAAATCATCGCTGTATTCAGGTGGTAATGATATTCAGTGTGGTGGAGCGGGAGCATTTTCACGTGTGGGTCCGAACAGAATCGAGTTTTCTGTCCAAAGTGCGACTATAAGCCTGGACCGCGCTCCGGCATCAAAAGTTGCAAAATGAGGATGTCGATGTGCTCTTTCACCGCACTGTCGCAGCGCCGAATTGTGCGGTCACTTGGCAGTACGCTCATGCCCGTCGGGTGGGACGAGATAAACCGCTCCTGGCAAGGGCAGGAGCCACGCAAGAGGGCGGGCAGACGGGCATTGACACAAAAAGATGCGGGGCCTGTGGTTGCAGGTCCCGCGCAAGAGTTCCGGTTGAATTGAGGGTTAGGCCGCTACGGGCTTCTTCGCTTTCTTTGCCTGTTGCTTGGCTGGCGGCTTCGGCTCGGCCTTCTTCGCGGTTTTCGCCTTGACCTTCGCTGCGAACTCCTGTTTGACCTTCGCGGCGATGGCGTCGGTGTCCACCTTGTACAGGGTTGCGGCTTCCTTCAATACCTGCGTTGTCTGCTGGCGGGCGGCGGTCAGCAGGATGGTCAGTTCGACCAATACGCTGCCCAACACGCTCTCCTCGGCGCGGCGCAAGTAGGCGGCAAACAGCTTGTCGATGGAATCGTTGTCCTTCTCGCGCTTGATGCCGTGCTGCCGGGCGACGATCTCCAAGCGCCGCTCTTCCACCAACCCGGTCAGCCGTTCCACGACAAACAGCAGATCACGCTTCATCAGCCGCACGGGTACGGCGTCGGCAATGGCGGCGAGTACGCGAATGCCGGTGGTGTTGGCAATGGCCTCCTCGCGCCGCTGCTTCTCCTGCGCGGCCTTTGTTGCGGTATCGGGATCGGTGCGCCGCTGCTGCTTCTTGGGGTGATGCACCGGGCAATCGGGATTGGCGCACACCTTGCGGATTTCGCCCTTGTCCGTTCCGTCCGCAACGATGGCCTCGGTGGTGTACTTGCATGTCTTGTATTCCGGCGCGTCCTGCTGGTATTTGTTTTTAGGCTTCTCTTGCCGGATTTCGACATACTGGTTGCGAGGTACGACCGGGCTCCCTTCGGCGGGTTTGCCGTAGGCGGTGGTGATCTGTACCAGCTTCGGTTTTGCCGCTACCGTCCGCTTCACATGCGCGTCTACCTTGGCCGCATAGCAGGCAGGATCGGAGCAGGAATCGTGCTGTGCTGCGATGCCCTCGAAAAGCAGCGTGTTGTGCCCGGTGCGTTTAGGGCAGTCATGGCATGAACCCGCCTCGGGCACGAGCGCAGCATCTTCTTTCGAGAATGGCGCGGTTGCGAGTTCCAAGAGGATGTTGTGTTCGATCCATTCACGCAAATGGCGAACGGGCAGTAGGATGCGCTTCGGCTTGCTGCCGCCTGTATAGCTCTCCTGCCAGCAAGCGGCAATGGCCTCTTCCTGTTGTCCAGCTTGAAGTTTGGCCAGCAAAAGAGCGTGACCCAAGCCGATCTCGTCCTTAGTAAAGGCTTCGACCGCTGCGGGCGAAAGCTCGGTGAGGCGGAGGCGGGAGGCCACATACCCCGGTTGCTTCCCGCATTTGGCCGCGATGAGTTCGATGGAATACCTCGGCTCCTCAAGGCGCAAGAGCGCGGCGAAGCCTTGCGCCTCGTGGAGCGGATGCACGTCCTGACGCTGAAGGTTTTCGACTAGCTGCGCCTCCAACACCTGAGCGTCGGTCATTTCGCGGATGCACACCGGCACGGTCTCTTTCTCGGCCATCGCCGCGCCGCGATACCGGCGCTCTCCGAAAACGATCTCAAAGCTCCGCTCCGCGCGGGGCCGAACCAACAAAGGCTGCAACACGCCGTTTTCGCGGATGCTGGCGGCGAGTTCCTGCATCGCATCTTCGTCGAATGTCTTGCGGGGGTTAGTGGGGGATACAACCAGCCAATCGAGCGGCAGGTCGCGGTACTCGGACTGGGTTTGCACTTGAACCATAGTAGTCATGGGGAATCTCCTATTCCGGTTGAATCTTGCGTGAGGGCGCAAGCGGGCACACTCCGAGCGCACCCGCTCAGGATGTGTGCGTTAGCTGGCCGCTGCGAACTGCTCCCGCTCCGTCGCCGGTTCCGCGCTTTCGTCGTCGCGGATTGCGGCCAGAATCACAGCGGAAGTGCGCTGGATAACCTCAAGGCTTTCGGCCAGCAAGGTTGCGTTGCCGTTGTACATCTGGATGTAATCGCTCGAAGCGTTGCCCATCTCCAGGCCGATTGCCTGACCCACGATGAAGGCCACGGCTTCGGCTTCCGTCTCGCGCACGGTTGCCGTGGTGAAGGTGCGGCGCTCTGCCCGGTGCAAGAATTCATGCGCCGTCTCGTGAACCAAGGTGACAAACTCCTCGGCCTTCGACTGGCCGGGAAGCAAAGCGATCTTGCCGCCGTAGCTCACGCCCAAAGCCGGGGCGATCCTATCGTTGAATTCAAGCGCGATGTTCTGCTGTGCGAGAAAATCAATCAGCCGGTCGCGCTGTTCGCCCACTTCACCGGAGATGTTGTGCTCAAACTCCGGCAGGTTTTCGCCCTCGGTCTGCGCCACGTCGAACACATACACAGCGCGGAAACCGATAAGCGTCGGCTGAGGCTTGGTGCTGGTGTCCGCGTCAGTGTTCTGCGCGGCCTCAGCGTTCCTGCGCCGGTAGCCGATCATCGGCGCGAGAATCTGGATACCCTTCTCGCCCCGCTTCACGAATCGGCCCATTTCCTTCCATGTGCCGAATCCCGCCACGCGCGTAGCCGTGGGCCGCTGCCGCGCAATGGCAACGATGTTGCCAAAGCTATAGTTGTGGAAACGCGCCATCGCGGTCAGATACGCGGCGAGTGTTTCGCTCTTGCCCGCCTCAACCTGCCGGATGAGGAAGTCTACGGCCTGCTTGATGATGAGTTGAGTGGGATTGTCCTTCTGTGCTGTCCGCCCCTGATAGGGGGAATCGCTGCGGTTGCGCTGCGCCGCATTTTTCCTGTGCGGCGTGGGTTGGCTGCTGGCTGTGCCATTGCTGGCGGGGTTGGTTGCGATGCTAGTAGTGTGGCTGCTGAATTCCATGACGATGCTCCTGCGAAGCCCCGTGGGGCCGATTGGCGTCCAGAAGCAAGAGCACCCAAACCTAATTTTTT
>CAZGUD010000060.1:14422-17125 GCA_964528915.1 uncultured Occallatibacter sp. | reverse complement strand
AAATATAGCCATCCGCAAAGGCTACAAGTTCACGCAGGCTGAGAGCATAAGGCATGGTCAGATAAGAAAGGGCATGAAGGCTTGGAATAAGGGATTGAAGGGTTTGCAGGTTCCGTGGAATAAAGGCAAGGAAACACCAGAAGACGTTCGTCTGAAACAGTCGCACAGTGCAAAGAATAGACAAGGGAGAATCTAAAATGCCAGAGAATATCCAGTTTGACCCAGCCCGCTCCGCTGAACTCATCGCATCCAAAAACGGCCCTACGCTGATGGGCGAACCCACGCCCAGCTTCGGCGTGACGGAAGTTCCGATCTACTTCTACAATGTTGGCGAGCTGGAGCATAACACGCCCCGGCCGCCGAACCATCCGCACATGCTCATCCGGGCTTGCCCGAAGGGCCAGCCGTACATCATGGCGCGCGGGTCGATCACGCACCCGTTCATCGAAAACCGCAAAGACCAGAACGAGATCAACTATCCCGTTCTGACCAACGGATTCAAAGAAGCGACCAAGATGTTGAATCCGATGAATCCATGCTTCAAGGGCGACGAGTCCGATCAGGATTACGGGCTTGAGTCCGAGTTTCATCAGGGCGACAATCTCGGCAAGTATGGGGTGTTCTGGTCCACGCACAACCCTCCGCTTGACTCGGAAGTGGCGGCGGCGAGGAAGCGGATGGAAGCTACCTACCGCAAGGAGCTGGAGCGGATGGGCAAGGCCAAGACCGCCGACGAAGCTCTGGCGCTGAGAAATAACATTTCTTCGGCGGCGGCGGATTACTTTGGCGTTTCAGCAACGTGGCACCAGACCGATCTGGTGTCGAGAGATTACGGGAAGGTCGATTGCGGCGTATGCGGCGAAAAGATTCAGCCCACCGCGAAGCTCTGCATTCACTGCAAGGCTCCGACCGACCCCAAAAAGCAGCAGGCGTGGCTGGATGCTCAGACACGTCCGAATCTTCCACAGGGGGCGCGGGCTTAGGACTTCGGGCGGTTCTTCACAAATCTCTGGGTGATCCCGCATGATCTAAGTTCCCTGTGGATGCAACATGAGGTGGTAAATGGCAATTGGCCCAAGCTCGACATACCCGTCACTACTCGACGTTGCCGATATCGTCCGCTCGTTCGTAGACGACGACAAGCGCGGCGCAACCGGGACTCCGGGCGAGGGCCAGATTCTCACCAATGACACGCCCACCCAGGAACTGCCGCAGTCGGTGACTTTGCAGAACCTTATGAACTCGGCCATCCGCGAGGTTCGCCGGGAAGTTGGCATCATGGGCCAACCGACCTTCATCTTCGACAACTATTTACTGATTGGATTACCTCCGGTAAATAGCCCTTTGGGAGTCGGGGTAATGAATCCTTCCGTGCAGCAATCGTTGCAAACGGTGGGGTTTTTCGACGGGCTTCAGATGTGGCCCGATTTCCTGTTGCCATCGAACATCCTGCAACCTCTGGAACTGTGGGAGCGGCTAACGGGCACGACGAACGAATATGGCGAGATGCACCAATCGACCGGGCCTTTGAGGCCACGAAACCAAGTCAACGCACTCAACGATTGGGAATGGCGCGGAAATGCGATCTGGTTCAATGGGGCGATCCTTTCGAGGGACGTGCGGATGCGCTTTATCGGTACGTTGGCGAGCCTAGCCGCCGAAGGGATCGACTGGTCGATGACCTTTATTCCCATCCCGGATTGCCAGGAAGCCGTGGCGGACAAGATCGCCGTCCGGTATGCGCGGCGGCTAGGTTCTCCCCAGGTCGCAGACCTAGTGACCCAGGCCGACCGCAGTATGCTGCGCCTTCGCCAGACCGTAGTGAGAGCACGCCAGAGAATCGACAATCGCCGCCCAATGTATTCTGGTGACGGCAACAGCCAGATTGGAATAGGATCATTCCAATAGGAGACAGCATGACCACACCTCTCGCCCTGACCGTTTTCAACCCGCCCTATGGCATTGACCAGACTGCAACCCGGATGTGGCTGCGCGGCAAGGCTCTGTTCTCCTCTGGGAGCTATGTTGCTGGCGGTCTCCAGCCTTCTTCGGGATGGAACCCCTTGCAGCAGACCAACGGCGAGAATGTGCTGATCCCGACCTATACGCAGCCAACCGCGCTGCCGATCACGAATTCGGCGCTGACATCGAATGTCGCCACGATCACGGCAACGAATGCTCTAACGGCTGGGCAATACGTTACATTGAACGGCCTAACCAACATTCCGGCGTTGAATGGGCAGACGCTCATCGTGCAGTCGGCGGGTCTGAGCACGTCGCAATTTGAGGTCGATTTTACGCACGCCAACGTCACGTCGGCGGCGGAGACCGGCAATGCCGTGGTGGTGATTGGCCCCGACGATATGCAGCTCGTCTCGCAATCTGGCAGCGGCTACTTGTACGCCTACAACAAGGGCAACGCGACCATCCAGATTTTCGAGAGCGCGGCAGTTACGCCGTCCGGTACGGTATCCGCCCCCACAATCACCACAACCACCAACGCGGGCGTGACCAACTCGGTCAACATCAACGGAGGTGCGCTTACGAGTCTCACCGGGGAGACGGGCGTGACCGGCGTCCAGGCACCCACCTTCACTGGATCGGCTGGCACGGCTGGGCCGCTTTCTGAACTGGCCGCTGGTGCATTGCCAGCGGGCGTCTTGGCTGACGTTGTGAACTTCGTGGCAACGTGGGCGAAGCAGT
>CAZGUD010000060.1:0-14322 GCA_964528915.1 uncultured Occallatibacter sp. | reverse complement strand
AGCCGTGAATAATCTCACAGGCACCGGCAGCGCCGCATTAGGCACGTTTTCGGGAACGGTGACGCTTGCCGCCCCGCAAGACCTCCCCGAAGGGGCCTCCCCACGCAATCAGAACATGGATTTCAGCGTGGGGAGCACCTTTACGCGCGCGGGCCTGACTAACCCATTCACATATCAGGATTCCAATGTCATCGGCCCCGGCAACGCCGCGACCGATGTTTCGCAGGGGTCGGCATGGTCTAACCCGGCTTATGTCCTGACAAATACCGGCTTCTACGCCGTCAATACTCTGTTAGCCACGGAATTCCCAGTCGCCAGCGTGCAAGTTCTGAGCACGATCAGTGGATTCGCAACGGTGGTGACTTTCTCGGTTGCGGTTCCTGCCCTTGTTGCTGGACAGGCGTATTCTTTTTCGGGGCTTACCGCTTATACGGCGTTGAACGGGCAGACGCTAACTCCGGCTGCGCTCGGCCTATCCCTCACGGCCAATCAGCAGAGTTTCCTATTCGGCAGCGCGGTCTATGCAGATACGGCGGACACCGGAGACGCCACAGTTTCAGGCGTGGTCAGCCCGACCGATTTCATCGACATAACCGAGTTCGGGTTCTCGGTTTCATCGTCTTCAACGCCGCAGGGTTTCTTGATTTCAGCACTGGCTTATGCTTCTGGCCTCGCTACCTTGAATGCGCAAATGCTCAAGGCGGGCGTTCCCGTCGGCAACGTGGAAACGGTTGCACTGAATGTCGGCAGCCCTCAGACAGTGACATTGGGCGACATCAACGATCTCTTCGGGGCATCATGGCTCTACTCCGACCTGAACAGCACAAGTTTCGGCGTCAGGGTTTGGGTGACTGCCGATTCCCCAACGACGGTCTATCTGAGCTATACGCCGCTGACTGCATATTTCGTTCCCACGCAAGTCAATTTCGACTACGTGACGACTTTTGAAGATGATTTCGGCACGATCCGAACCGTCGCGCTCGATGCCAATGGGCAGTTCTGGGTGGAAAATGTATCGACGAACCCGGGGGTGCTATCCCCGTTATTCAACGGGCCTCCGTCTGGGAGTTACGCTTCCAGCTTCACGGCAGACTCGCGGCTCTATCTGGGGATATCCGATCTATCTCAGGGAAACTACCCGCCGCAGCAATATGCCGGCCAGTGGAGCGACCGGGTATCGCAGGTCGGGCCAGGGGCACCTCCGGTGTTCACCGGGATCACCGCTTCGAGCGATACCTACGCCATTGCAACGATTACACAGCCCGCGCAGCAGGTGAGGGGGGCAAGCTACTTTCTTCAGTCCCAGGGGCCTGGGAACACGACAGCAGGCAATGTCGTTACCATCTACTACAACGACCTGACCGCCGATCCCACCGGAGCGGATACCGACCTAATCAACGCATTCAATTCTGGGCTTGCGCCGGTTTACCTCTATCTGAAATTTGTCGATCCATACGCCCCGGTGACTATCGGGCCGTATGTGCAGGAGATCACATCTGTTGGCATCGGGCAGCCTCCGGGTCAACCGAGAAACTTCAATTATTTCACTTACGTTCTGCCGACGGTCGTGTTCAGCTACATCGTCGCCAGCGGCTTTCCCGGCGATACGGTTACCTACCAGCGGACTCAGGCATCGCTCACGACATCCGTTCCGGTGCCAGGACTGATTGTCAACAATCAGATCGCGGTTTCCGGTTCTTCGGTTAGCAATTGGAACTCGAACTGGACAATCACGCAGACGCTCAACTCCGGCCAGTTCACCATCACGCAAACTTCGGTTACCAGCGGTGTTGCGACCTACTCCTATTCACTCATCACCGGCGCGGTTCCAGCGGCAGGGCAACAGATCACCGTGACCAACACGCTCAACGCGAATGGGGGGCTGAATGTAGTCAATGCGGTTATCGCTTCTGCATCTGGAGGATCGTCGGGGACATTTACCATCAATGTATCGCTGCCCAACTATGCGGCGGCCTCCGAGCAGGGTTTGGCGACGACCGCCGGGACTGAGTTCACCTTCGATCCGGGTGCGGCTTTGGCCGGATCTTCAACCGACCCAATTTATGGCAACGCCACAGGTGGAACATTGACGTTCGGGGGGCCGACCGGACAGTTCATCGGAACGGGAACCCGCAGAGGCACGGTGTTTTTCATCACGCGCAACGGCTACTGGACGCAGCCCGCGCCCTACATGCAGTTTGACATTGTGGACAACACGGTTTCGATCCAGGCATCGAACATCCCCATCGGCCCTCCGAATGTCGTTGCCAGAGGCATTGTCTTTACCGAAGGCGGGACGAACGGAGTGCCGGGAGCGAGTTATTACACTCTTCCTCAGCCGGTACAGTATGTGGTCGAGGGTGTCACTTATACGGCTTCGAGCCTGTTCATCAATGACAATACGACAACCACGGCCAGTTTTTCTTTCCCGGATAGCGAACTGTTGAACGGAACGGAAGTCGATATTGAGGGGGCCGACCTCTTCAATCTGGAAGAACTTCCCGATGCCGCATGGTGTGTGCAGTATGCGGGGAGGACGTTCTGGGGCCGTGTCAGAAACCAAGTCCAGAACTTCCTCAACATGAGTTTCGATGGCGGGTATCTAGCGAACCCTGGCAACAATCTCTCTCCACTAGGCTGGCAGATCAATTCATCGACCGGAACGGGAACGCTGCTGGTATCTCCGGTTTTCGGAAATTCCTACTACATGCAAAACCTGACCGGATCGACACAAGCTCAGTTCGACATGATCTATCAGTCCGCCTATCAAGATCAGAACCTCGTCGCCATCCTCCAGAATCAGACCGCCTATTCTGTTCGGGTGACTTGCAGAACGCCTTCCGGGGCGACAGGAGGGGCGCTGGTCGTAGATTTGGCCCCTTACACCGCCGGAACCGGCTTCGGGCCGTCTGTGGGCGCAATTACGCTGCCGCTGGCCTCTCTAAGTACCACAATGACGACCTACGAAGGCACGCTGCTGACAGGCTCGACCTTGAACATCCCGGCCAACCTGCAAATCCGGGTTTGGGGGCAAAACCTTCCCAACAATGCGGACATCGAAATCGACCGCATTTCTGTTTTCCCGACCGAAGCGCCAACCAACCTGACGGCGCTGACTGTCAGCTACGGGATTGACGAAGCCAGCGGAGAATCCGACCCTGAAAGTTTCGATCAGGTGACCGGGGTTATCGACACACAGACGGTGAACTCACAGCCCGCCAATGGAGCCTTTCAGCTTCGCGGACTTCTGTATATCTGCAAGGAATCGTCGCTCGGCTATATCAAAGACACACCCAACCAGGAACCGGCAAATTGGAACCCATTCGAGGAGGTATCGAACGTCGCCGGGGCTTGCGGCATCAATGCTTACACCATCGACAAGCATAAGGGAGCGGAGTGGGCGTCGATGGCCTGCCAGAATGGTTGGTACTTATTCAACGGCGGTGCGCCAACGCCGATCCAGATTGAAATTCAGGACATCTGGAACGCGATCAACTGGGATTCAGCGGAGGGGATTTGCATTTGCAACGATATTCCCAATCAGAAGATGTATGCCGCCATCCCGTTGCCTACGCCGAATCCATGGATGGTCGATGCGACGGTAAACGCAAACCCGACGACGCCGAATGTGATTCTGGCCCTCGACTATAAGGGGATGGGCACGATTGATGAACTGATGGCCGGAATGTCGATGCACATGACGATCATGGGCAAGCTGGCTGTCCACGACATTCGCAGGAAGTGGTCTCTGTGGACGATTCCGACGCCTTACCTGGGCTTGGTCAAGCGGAGCGAGCTGCGATCTCTCGTCATGTTCTGCAACGGCATCGGGTCGAGCAAGATTTACTATCTTAATGCCGACGAAGCGGGTTATGACGATGGCGTTCCATTCACTTCTTCATATTGCACCTATGGATTTGTGGATATGTCGAAGGCAGCAGAGCTTCCGATGTTTGGCGCGCACAACAAGCGATACCGCTTCTGGGATTTGCTGACACAGATCACCGGGAACGCTTCGATGACGTTCTATCAAAACTCTTTGAGTGCTTCCTATCCGTTTGTCGTGCCAGGAGGGATTGGCCCAGCGGACGGGACGAACGACCTTCAGGGGCCACTGGATGAGTATGCCCAAAGGCTGTTTGTGGAGATCGTGATGACGCAGGGATCGTTCAATCTGAGCCGCATGACGCTTTCGGGGGCGGCTGATTCGATAGCTCCAGTAAGAGGATTCTGATGGCTGGCGTGGGCGGTAATCTCGATGGCGGGAGAGAACTCTCGGAACTGGAGCAGTCCAGTCCTTCGCTCGGAAGGTTGTTTCGCAGAGTGATTCAGGCGATCAACACGACTGCGACCAATGCCGCTGTTTCTCCCACGGGCGAGGTCGCCGCTCCGCCCCCTCTGGCAGGAGTCAATGTATCGGTATCCTCGGCCGGCGAATTAATGCACGTTACCTTGAACCATCCGGGGCAGGTACAGAGGAATGGGCATTACTTTGTCGAGGTTCACACCGACCCCACGTTTGGCTCCCCGGTTGTCATCAAGGATGCAGGGGCAAGCAGGACGCTGGAGCCAATCCATCTGCCGACTCTATCTGAGGCGAGCGTCGCGCACAGTTATTATGTCCGCGCCTACAGCCAGAACCCCGCAGGGCAGCCGTCAAACATCGTTGTCGCGGGCGGAGCGTCCAGCCCAGCGGCTTTCACGATGAATGGCACGAGTAAAATGAATTTTGCCCAAGCGCAGGGATCGGGAACGGGGCCAAATTCAGGACAGGGAGGGCAGGGACTTGGACGAGTGCAGCAGCGTTCGTGATGCGGATCCGCCGGATTTCCCTGTGATCGAGGCCATCCACCGCATCAGCGGATTGGACTACCGGCTACCCGATCTGGCTTCTCCGCTGATCGTCGCCCACAAGGTGGTTGAAGGCCCGGAGGGAGTGGTCGGGAGCCTTTTCCTGCGCCTGACTGCCGAAACTTTCCTCCTCCTCGACCCCACGTTGCACCCCAAGCGCAAATTCTCGGCTATACAGCAGTTGAATGATGCGATAGTGTTAGAAGCGTACAGGTTAGGACTTGACGACTTGAACGCCCGCATACCGCCAGAGACAGCCACGTTTCACAAACGGATGACGCAACTAGGTTGGATTAAAGCACGGCCCGGTTGGTCAGCGTGGTCTATCTCATGCGCGACGCCACAAACCAAGCACTGAATGCAGGAACGACCGCAGCCCAAACTGGCGCGGCCTATGGCGCGAATGCGTCTACCATCGGCTCTGCACTGGTTCCCCAACTCAACCGGCAACTTCAGAATCCGTCCGGCTTCAGCCAGCAGGACATCGGGGCCATGCTGTCCTCGGGCCTCGCTGGGGCGGGAGGGGCGACGGCGGGGCTTGGCGGGGCTGCGGCCAAGATGGGCATGGCCGAACGCAGTCCAATGGGGTTCTCGGCGGCGCTCGATTCCGCCGCGAGGTCCAGAGATAAGGCGGCGGCGAGTACGTCTGAGGGAATCACAGCACGGAATGCGGACGTGAAGATGCAGCAGCAGTCCCAGGCTGGCGACTTGCTGTCGAAGCTCTACGGCACAAACGTGCAGGGGCAGAACGAGGCGACTGGGCAAATATCGAAGGATGTGGATGCCGGAGTGGACGCCAGTAAGACGGGCTGGCTCCAGAATTTGACCGGCATTATGAGCGCCTTGGGCGGGGCGGCAGGCGGAGCAGGGCAACTTATCGGAGCGTTGAAAAAACCTTAATGGCGCTATCTCCACTCATGGCCGACGATCGGATTGCCCAAGCGCAAGCACTCTCGCGTCTACAGGCTCCAATGGTTGAGAACGCCCAGATGGGGTCGCAGACCCCGCAGATACCGATGCCGCTGCGACCTCTCGTCACCACGGCGCGAGGCGACCGCGAGAGTGCGCTGGAGCAGCAACTTGCTCCGAAGACGGGCAGCCCGCATGGGTTCTGGCAGAATGTTCGGCACGTCGCAGCCACGATTGGAAATGTAGCTGGTGATGTCTTCGCGCCTGCGACGATGGCTCTGATCCCAGGCACGCAGTTGCACAACGACATTGAGCATAGTAACCAGTCGCGAGAACTGGCTGGCTTGCAGTCGGAGGATCGTGAGGATTCGACCACGGCAGCAGAGAACTCCCAACGTCAGGCGCAAACGGCGAATGTGGAGTCCGAGACGAGGGCAAGAGACAATCCGGCTCCTCCTTCGGATGCATGGACAATCGACAACACCTATGAGGGGCCGAATGGCGAACCTGTAGAAATCAACAAGACGACCGGGCAAACGCGCATTGCTCCAAGCGCGTTCGGAATTAAGCGGGTCGATACAACGAAACCTGTGAACATGGAGCATGTTGCGGGAATGGTCAATGGCAAGCCGGTGGAGGCGAATTACCACCCCGACACAGGCAAATTTACCGATACGGCAGGGAACGAGATCCAGAACTTCCAGCCGACCCCACCCATCACCCCTGCCGGAGCGATTGTGCTCAATCCTTCGACGCAAGGGGGTTATGATGCGCAGGCGGTGCGTCCAGGCGCTCATATCGCCCCCGGCGCTGTTAGCGTGGCGGGAATGAACTCGCTCGATACGCCGACCGCCCAGACGCGCAACATGGCGGAGATGGCGAAGACGGTTTTGCCGCAGATGACGGCGATTTCCAACGAAGTCGATCAGATGGCTTCTGCCATCGGCCCCGCTGTGGGACGCTGGAATCAACTGATGACGAACAAGGGCGGCGCAGACTTCCCCGCGTTTGCGAAACTCGACACCGATCTTGACTTGCTCGCATCGGCCATCGTCCGCACGCACTTTGGCGCACGCGGCGGTCAGCAATATCGCGAGGAATTGAGGAAGCAGCTTGGCGAAGCGCAATCGCCCGAAGACTTGAAGGCCCGAATCGCAGGGGCAAATAGCTGGCTTCAGGGATATGCTCACATGGCCGACCCTGCTGGACAGGGCGGCGCAACAGCTACGACACCGCCTCCCGGCGCAAAGGTTATCAAATGGAATGATGTGAAATGAGCACACAACCGCCAGTCACGGATCAGTCGCGTTATGTGCAACTCCCGAACGGCTCCTATATGGAATGGCCGCAGGGAGTCAGCGCGGAAGAGTTCAAGGCAAAGGCGCAGAAAGTCAGTGCGTCTCCCGATCAGCCCAAGCCGGAGAGCTTCCTGCACTCTCTGGGAAGTTCGCTCGGGCTGACGCCTGAACAGTTGCAGGCGCAGGCCCAGGAGCGTATGGATCATCCAATCGCCTCCGGGTTGAAGTCCCTTCTAGGACCAGCGGAGCCGATGATCGAAGGTGCTGTCGCCGGGGCCAAGCGAATTGGCGGGGAAATCGGAAAAGGGAACCAATCCGCCAAGGAAGGCAACGTTGCAGGCTTGGCGCAACACGCGATTACGGCGCTTCCGTTCGTCGGACCAGCCCTCGACAAAGGCGCGGACCAGTATGCAGAGGGCAACTACGCGGGCGAGGCCGGGACACTGCTCGGAGGAGCGGCGCAGGCTGCGCCTTTGGCTGAAGGGGCAGTCAACGGCGGTTTGACCGATATGGTCCCCAGCCGTGCCAGAGCGGGCGCGTCGTTTGAATCTCTCAATCAGGATTTGGCGCAGCATCCCGTGCCTCTCAACGCGACGTTGAAGCCGCTCCAGCGGGTGACCGAGATTGGTGAGCGAGGGAGCCAGCTGCCTACCGCAGTAAATAAGCTCCTCCAGCGGTCCCAGTCGCCAATCCCAATGACGTTCCCTGAGGCGCGGGACTATCAGGCAAGCCTCTCCGATCTGTCATCTTCCGATAAGCTCGCCATGAACGGCAGGGTTCGTGGGGGGGTGGCGCAACTCAACAAAGCGCTATTCCAAGATATTCAGGATGCGGCCGAAGGCGCAGGGCGCGGCGAGGACTACGCGAAGGCCATGAAAGAATACCGGCAAGCATCGACGCTCAAGGATGTTGCAACCAAGGCGGCCAAGTTTGGCGCAGGCGCTGCCGCAACAGGAGCGGGACTCGGTTTGGCGCACAGATTTTTCACTACGATTTCGGAGAGATAGGAGCAAACATGGTCGAGATTTGCACGATTGAGTTGACGCAAGGGAAGATAACCCGAGTCAGTCCAGAGGACTTCGACGCATTGGCCGAACACAGACCTGATAACGGCAAATGGGCCGCTAGAATCGGTTTTCGCGGCAAGCGCATCACACTTGGGTCATTTGACACGAAAGAAGAAGCGATGCAGGCGCGGAAAGATGCCGCGAAAGAACTTCACTCAGGCTTCACAAGGAGTAACTAGCTATGTGCGCTCTATATTCGAATAGCGCCTTCGGGCCGCCGTACAAAAATGTTGCGAGACTCAGCACTCAGATTCTCCCGAACTATTTCTTTGGCTCGCGCGACTACAAGACGCAACCCTTCCTGTTCGACATCACCAGTGTTGCCATCACGTCGAACGTCGCATCGGTGACGGGCACGCTGGTCTCTGGCGGGGGAACGTCTCCCAACGCCGTTCCCACGGTTGGGGCGAAGATGGGCGTTCAGGGGACAGCCACAAACTCCGGCGCATTCAATGTCGATCCTGCAACGGTCACAGCGGTTACCTGGGCACCGTCAACCGGCATCGCCAGCATCAGATTCGCGCTGACCCACGCCAACGTGAGTTCGACGCCCGACGTTGGGCAGATGGTTGTGCAGTCTGCGGAGGTTGCCGACCTCGTTTCCTCCGGTTCAGCGTCCGCTCCCTACGCCTTGGTCTTCACTCCAGACGAGAGCGACAATTCCCGGTGTCTGGGATTCCAGGCGCGGTGGACTGGAACACTGCCGTCTGCTGCGACGGTTGCGTTGCAAGGCTCTAACGTGGATGATGATGCGCAATATATGACCATCGCCAACACGCAGGGCTGCGCGCCGGGCGGGGTTGTCGCATCATCGGATGCGCTGGCGACAATCGCAGGGAGCGCAGTCACGCAGTCCGGCGCACTTTACAGTTTCGTGGGCATCAAGTTCATCCGCGCCAAGGTGCTTTCGATGACTGGCGGCGATGGAACGACTGGCTTGATTTGTACATGCTTTGGGTAGGGGGTAAGATGCGCCGACTGATTGGACTTTTCGCTGGACTGCTTCTCTTCGCACCCATTGCGATGGGGCAATATGGCAGGTATCAGACATGCTCGCTGCAAACCGCGCTAGGGCAGGCGGTAGCTGGAGCGCAGGTATATTTTTTACAGCAACCGGCGAACGTGGGCGCATTGACCCCGCAGGCCACGGTCTACTCATCCCCCACGGGGGGAGTCGTTACGCAGCCGGTTCTCACAAACGGCTTTGGCGAATGCACCGCCTACTTGAGTCCAGGCGTTTATACCGTGGTTTATGTCAGTCCGCTTGTGGGCACGATCTCTTATCCAGACCAGAACATCGCCGTTGGTGGCGGCACCCCGAGCACCCCGTCATTCAGCGCAATCACCTCGGGAACGAATACCGCAGCAGCTATGAACGTGGGTGCCGGGGCATCGCTTCAGCCGACAGGCGGGTCTATCGGAGCCACGGCAATTGATGGTGTCGCCGTATCGGGAACCCCAGGCACAGGCCAAGTCATCACGGCCACGAGTCCAACGGCAGCTACTTGGCAAACACCGACGGGCGGCTCCTCCTACTTCCCCGGCACGCCGACTGTGACTCCGAGCGGCACACCGAGCGCGGGGCAGGTGTTGACAGCTACCAGTGGCAGCGCAGCGGACTGGCAAACGCCCACTGGCAGCGGCGCAGTCTCCTCCGTCTCGAATTCGGATGGCACCCTCAATTTCTCACCGACAACCGGCGCGGTGGTCGGATCGCTGAATTTGGGGCACGCGAACACATGGACCGCCCCGCAAACGATTACGGCTGGAGATTTCCCGTCGCAGTTATTGGGTGTGAATTGCTCTCAGGCGACGGGAGGAGCCACAAACTGCATCACCGGATATTTCAACAATCAGTACCCTGGCTACAGCTACGGGAATGGTCCGATTGGGCCGACTGGCTGGTACGGGAGCGATTTTTTCAACACAACGGTATACGACTGGTCGGCTGGCATCCACGACCTTTTCAACGTCACCTATGTCCAGAGCGGCCCGGGGGACACGTCAGTTTGGAGTTCAAACTCATACGTCAAGAACGTCTGCATCACATACTCAGATGAGTGCTACCAGACCACCCACGCAAATATCGTGGAGAACCCGGCTGTCACCGCGACCGTCTCAGGGGGAACGGCAGGGCAGACGACCGTTCCGCTGACCAGCGGCAGCGGCAATCTGATGACGCTGCTGGCTCCGATGGTTGATTTGACCTCAGCCCAGACAGGGACAGGAACGCAGTCGGGAGCGGGTCCGGTCGTCGGCGCGAAGGTGACTATCTCCGGCGGTCCGACCATCGCTGCATCGACGGCCACGACGCTCACCGCGAACGTGATAGTGACCCCGCCTAGTCCGAACACCACCGGCAAGCTGTACGGGGAAAGCTTGACGGTGAATGTCGCATCGACTTCTGGGATCACAACGTCCGAGGTTTGCGATGTTGTCGGCAACGGAGACGGAACCGGCTTCAACGAGGTCATTCAACCCACCGCAGTAGGAAGCGGGTCTATTACGGCGGTGTTCTACTTCTCGCATGAGAGCGGCGCGCAGCTATACTGCGGCGGCGGCGCTGGGATGTATATCTCGAACAATACGGTCAGCGGGAACTATGTCGAAAACGTGCTCGGCTCGCTCTCTGGGAATGTTCTGATAGTCGGCTATCAGGTTCCCGGCGGGTTCACCAGTTGGTGGCTGAATTGGCCTTTTGCTACGCCGGTGACGCTGTACAAAGGCGCGCAGATCGTTGGCGTGGACGCCAATCACTTCCCGAGCACCTTCGTGGATGTCCAAGCGAATAACACCTTCGCCAGCGGCGATTCGGTGTCGAATCTGAATAGTATTGCTGCTGGATATGAGGATGAGTCTCACGCGACTGCTATTGCTAATCCCTACGCAACTAGACTGTCAGAAATGTTGGGATGGTCGGGTCTGGGTGGTGCGGGTTCACCGTGGAACGGCTGGTTTGAGTTTCAAAATGGAAATACGACGCCTGGAACTTATCGTGGCACTGGCGGCAGTTGGGCGGATGCTCCGTTCCTGATTTATGCAGAAGGTATTGTATCGAACGGCATTGCGTGGGAGTATGCGCCCACGGGTCAAGGTGGTGTAGGGGTTCTGGGACCCAATTGCGCCGGTTCAATGCTCTGTGTGGGGCAGGGACCGCCGCCTGACGCGACTTCGCAGATCGAGACGATTTTTGAAGAGGGCGATAACGGCGACACCTTCACCTACGACCACGCCAACCGCCTGTACAACCTTTGGGCGACGAACGGACTAAAGGTGAATGGGTATACCGCGTGCACGGCGGGGAACTACAGCACCGTCTGCCCTGGCTCATGGGGTGTTACCAACGGCTACTATGGCCTAGGCGTATCAGGGGCGGCGGCGAACGGGCATCTGGACGACGGGGTAACCACAGCAGGCACGATCACCTCTTCAGAGCCTGTTGCGGTCACAGGCAATCCGGGACTCACCTTCACCGCTGGCACCGCAGCCTCGGGCGCGGCTGGAAAAGTCGTATATGCGGTGGACTCGACCAACGGCTACGCAGAGGTGAACGAGAACAACACGGGCCTGTCGCGGGTGTGCACGGTGGGGAACTACAGCACCGTCTGCCCCGGATCCGGCGGCTCTGGAATATCAGGCGGCGTGGTCAACGAGGTTGCCATCTTCGGATCGCCCACCACCATTACCAGCGCGTTCTCTCTGACTGGCGGTGGAGACTTTATCCCCACCGGGCCAAACAGCAGCGTCAACAACGACATGGTGAGCTACCTCGGGACTGCTGGTGGGATACAGGACAGCGGGATTTTGGCAACGTCGCTTTCTGGCGCGGAGGTCGTGTCCTTTTCCGCCACGCCGACATTCTCTGTCGCTTACCGCATGAGCCGCATCGTGCTCACCGGAAGCGTCACGTCCTTCGCCCTAGGGGCCGGAGGGGACGGGCAGACCAAGACGCTCTGCTTCAAGCAAGGCTCCGGCTCCTACACCGTTTCGCCTCCGTCGAACGTGCATGGGTTCTTTACCATTGGTACGACGAACGGCGATTGGAACTGCCAGAGCTTCAACTATGACGGTGCTGATTCGATCTGGCTGGCGACGACGACAGGAGTGATCAACCAATGATCCGCGCAATTCTGCACGGGCTGATTCTCGCGCCGCTGTTCTATTTGCAGGTCACGATCAACGGCGTGCCGAACCAGGCGGCCACGAGCACCACCGTCAACGGTGTAGCCAACCAAGCCGTCTCAACCAACACGATCAACGGCGTAGCAAATCAGTCGATCAGCATAGGCCCGACCTGCACACTGCCAACGCTTACCTCGGATTGGCTGGTTGCCAACAGTTCCAACCGCTGCGGGGTCTCCGGAGCATCGTCCTGCACGACCAGCGGACAGACGATGTACAGCATTGCTGACTCGATTAGTAGCAACACGGCCAGTTCCGGTGTTGGGCCTTCGTATGAACTGGCGCAAATCAACTCTTTGCCCGCCGCGCTCTACGGCTCGAACCAGTACCTCACCCTGGGGACTGCAATTCCTTCCTCCACGACCAGCTACTCCTTCTTCGCGGTGGTGGATCGTACCTCGAACTCAACCAATACCGCGATTGTGCTCAATGGGCCATCTTCAGGCGGGCTGGAATGGCGCATCAACACCAGCCAGCACCAGGACTTGCTCTCGGGGCAAACGGCGGACCTTGCGGGGGATACGACCACCTACGCGCTGAATACCTATTACACGCTCGCGCTAACGTATACACCGGGGTCTGGTGCGTATGCCTTCTACAAGTGCTCGGGCGGGACGTGCTCCGTCACTGCCAGCGGGACCGCGACCACAACCTTTTCAAGCGGCGTCAACGGGTTGGGCGGCGGCTCGACCTACTTCGAGCCTTGGGTTGGAAACATTGCGGAGTGGGGATTCTATTCCGGCACGTTCAACTCCACACAACTGACGGCGCTGGGGGCATATTCTTCATGCAAATACGGCATCTAGCTCTGCTGCTCTTGGCCTTGCCTCTGCCCGCGCAGATCGCGGTCACGGCCAGTGTTCCTACCAGCACAAATGCGAGCAACTACGGCTTTATCGTGCTGCCGGGATCGACGCGCTACATCTATGCGCAGATCACCTCCGGGGGCACCATCTGCGTGACCGGAACGAACAACTGCACGGCGAACTGGTCAATCCTCTCGACTACCGGCGGGGCGACGGCGACGTTCAACACGCCCACCCAGACGGGAGTCACCAGCGTTTCGGCGGGGCTGGCAACGGTGCAGGTGGTCTTTGGCGCCACATCGGGGACGTGCGCGATCTCAGGGACTTTGGGAAGCTACACGCTGACCGGCTCGGCCACGGTGACGGTCCAAGTGCAATCGACCGACGACACCACTAAGACGGGGACTTTCCTCTTCAATGTCTGCAACCCGCCTACGGTGTCTGGAGGGACGCTGGCGAACGGGACGAGTCCTGTAATCGTCGCCCCGGCCTACCAGCAGGCTTACCAAAACCAGCCCATGACGCTACAATCGTGGGTAGTGGGGTGCGCGAATGAATCAGGCACTTGGAGCATTCTTTCTCAACCTTCTGGCGGCAATGGGACTCTTGCTGACACTAGCAATCGGGACACTGTATTTTCTGCTTCTGTCGCTGGTCGTTACGTGGTCAAGTTCACATCTACGTGCAATGGCACGATCTCGAACACGGGTATCGTCTATGTCAGTCCGAACGCTCTGCCCAGCTATACCGCAACCCAATCGCTGACCCGGCCCCATGAGTGCTATGTAGACCCGGCGCTGACTGGCGCAGACTACGAAGTTGGCTCCGGGTATGCCTATGCTTCTCCCATTGCCGTTCCTGCCTCAAATACGTGGACGGCGGGGACGATCATGCGCATCCACAACACCGGAGGATCGACGCCCTCGGTTTACTCGAACTACATCCAGATCGGGGAGAACGGCACAGCGACCCAGCCAATCATCGTTTGTGGAGTCGATGACTCAGGAACAGGCTACCTGCCGATTCTGGACGGAACCAACGCAACGGGTCAGTCCGTGACCTCGACCGGAGCCGCTGCTGGATTTGGAGTCGTCAGCACCTGGGGAGGGTACGGCTCGACCCCTTACGGTTATTGGCAGGCAGGTTCGGCTGGGCCGAATTACGTCTCGATCACCGGGCTTCACATCCGCAACGGAAACCCGCTTTACA
>CAZGUD010000059.1:0-17155 GCA_964528915.1 uncultured Occallatibacter sp. | reverse complement strand
TATCGCCCTCTCGATAGCCCTCAACGCCTTTACCGACCGAGCGAACGATGCCGGAGTAGTCGTAACCGAGGATAGCGGGAAACGTCAGCGGCATGAAACTCTTCATGACGCCGCTACGAAGCTTCCAATCGATGGCATTGGTTCCAGCCGCGACGACCTGAACCAGAATCTGCCCGTCGCCCGCTTCGGGGTCGTCCCATTCCTCGTATTTCAGCTTTTCGGGACCGCCGTATTCATGGAGCACAACTGCTTTCATGGTGATACCTCGCAGGTTTCAAGGTTTGGATGCATTTGATGGCGGAGTCGGTGCAAGGAGACGACCCCATTTGAGATTGGGTCGAAGAGTTCGGCGCGGTGGGAGCTCGCAGGCGAAATCCTAAGTAGCCTTTATTATCGGGGGAAAGAAGCTCGTCCACGACCAGCGGGAGCGCCTGAAAAGCCGTCTAGCGCGCGAAGCGCGCAGTTCGCCATACGCGTAGTATTGGTGGGCGGCCAGGGACTCGAACCCCGGACCTCCTGCGTGTGAAGCAGGCGCTCTAACCAGCTGAGCTAGCCGCCCGAAAGGCGTGAGGGAGGCTTCCCTCAGGGGCTAAAGCCCCACCTTCATTTTATGGGCAAAATCGGCACGACTAAAGTCGTGCCCTTTCAAAGCTTGTGTGCGTTCAGAACTCCCCGGAGAACGTCGGGAAAAGACCGCGCAAGACGCCGATCCTGTAGGTTAGAGTAACACCAGCAGCGCTTTGGAACCAACCTGGGACGGAGTTGAAAAGGCCCTGCCCCGGGGGCTAAAGCGGCTGCGGAAGTCGTCAAGTTAAGCGAGGTTTTCGAAGCAGCATTCCTCAGGGGCTAAAGCCCAGGTCATTTTGCCGATCTTATCGGCCCGGCTGAAGCCGTGCCCTTGTTACAAAACGCTCGACGCGAGATTCTTGTACAAGCCGATCAATGTTCCGGAACGTTCGATCTATCATCCGCGCGGCCAGCTTCCCCCGGTTTGGGGAGGGAGAGGTTTGCCCCTCGCCGGCGGGATTGCCCCCTTTCAGCGCGAATTCCGGGAGCGCCGGAACCCGCGATCAGGCGCCATTCGCCCGATTCGCATCGATCATCCGATCTCAAGCATATGAAGGGGGTTCGGGGCATTCCGGCCATGGGAATCCGGCGGAAAAACCGGACCCGGAAAACGCCCTGGAAAACGACTCCGAAGCGCAACAATCCGAGGAAGATGGGGTTCCAGAAGATATGGCGACCATGGTCCTGGACAGAACCGTGATGGCAGCAGGTCAGGCGACGAGCCCGGGGACGGGAACCGACCTGGATATCGATCCGGCTGCGGCGCAAAGGGCTGAGACCGATCCGGCCGGCGACGCGGCTGTGATGTTGCGGGTTGCGGCCGGCGACGAAGCGAGTTTTAATTACCTCGTCGGAAAATACCACCGGCCGATGATTCACTTTCTGTACCGCATGGTTCGTAACCAGGCGGTGGCCGAGGAACTGGCGCAGGAAGTATTTTTACGCGTCTATCGTGCCAGGGATAGTTACCGGGCCGAGGCGCGGTTTACCACGTGGCTCTACCGGATTGCGACCAACCTGGCAGTGAACCACGCGCGCGATACCCGGCACGAGCGGGCCGCGCAGACGGTTTATCTTGACGAGCCGGACCAGGAGACAGGCACGACTCCCGACCTAGCTGACGATGAGCCGAGCGTTGAGCAGAAGCTTTTGCGCGATGAGCGCATGGCCGCGATTCGTGAACATGTAATGGCGCTGCCGGAGCGCCAGCGCATGGCGGTGCTGATGCATAAGTATCAGGGGATGGATTACCGGCAGATTGGAGAGGTGTTGAAGCTCAGCGAATCGGCTACAAAATCGCTGCTCTTCCGCGCCTACCAGACATTGCGGGACAAGTTGAAGAATTTTGTTTGAGTTGAAAGAAGCCGGAACCAACCGGCAGACAGGAGTGGCACCCATGACGGAATTAATGAACAAATCGAATTGCACTGGAATGGAATCGAAGCTGGCGGACTTGCTGCTCGACCCTGCCCGAGTGCCTGCCAAGGTTCACGCACATGTTGCGGAATGCGAAGCTTGCCGGAGCGAGCTTGAGGAGCTGAAGGCGACCATGGGGCTGCTCGACGCCTGGGAGGCTCCCGAGCCGAACCCGTTTTTCATGACCCGGATGCAGGCGCGGTTGAGGCAGGAGCGCGAGACCGCGCCCGCCGGATGGCTGGCCCGTAAAATTGCCGGCTTCCGCGCCAATCTGGCCTACGGGTCGCACAACCACGCGCGCCCGTTGGCTGCCATGGCCCTTACCATCATGCTGCTGCTGGGTGGTGGCGCGTATCTCGATCTTGCGGTCTGGAATCAGTCAGACAAGCCGGGGCCGAACGCTGCAGCGGTTCACGATCTGCAGACGCTGGATAGCAATGCACAGGTGCTGGACCAGATGGAAGCGCTTACCAGCACGGACAATAACAACGGAGACTGATTGAGTTGGAGTTGGAACTCAGGAGCGGAAAGAACGATGAGAGGGACGGCCAAAGCGGATGGAATGCGTCTGGCGCTATTGCTGCCGGCGCTATTCCTGTGCGTGGCGCCGGTTGGTATGCCGGCGCAGCACCGCACCGCTGAGCGTCGCTCCGCTCCCCCGGCCGCGCATTATTCTGCTCCCCGGGCAGGGCAAGGCGCCCGGCAGCAAAAGCAGTATCGCCAGCAGCAACGGCAAAACGGCCAATTCCAGCGACAGAATCAGGGGCAGTTCAGGGGGCAATATCAGAGCCAGCCGTTCCAGCGCCAGCCCGGCCAGATGCAGAGCGGATATCAGGGTGGGTATCGCGCGGGTCAGGCTGCGCAGCCGTACGCCAATTCCGGAATGTCACGCCCGTCCGTCCCCAACGGTGGGGCGCAGGGCGGCGCGTATCAGGGCAGCGAGAATCGCGAACCGGCCGTCGGCGCGTACGCGGGAGCGGGCGAGCAGCGACAAGGCTATGAAGGCGAGAATCGTGGTGCGCAAGCTCGTCCTGCCCCGGCACCGGCTCGTCCTGCGGCCCCGATCAATCGGCCGGTACAAGGCGCGGCGCGCCCAGGCATTGAAGCCAACCGTCCCGCTCCGGCATATCAGCCGCAAAGGCCCGCTGCAGCGCGGCCCAACACTGCACCTCCCGGGCACCTGTCAGATTGGTTGAATCAGCATCGCAATCTTCCGCCGCAGGACCAGGAACGTTTGCTGCGGAATAGCCCGAGCTTTAACCGGCTGCCGGCTCAGACGCAGCAGCGCCTCGTGCAGCAATTGCACCAGTTGAACCAGATGCCTGAAGCGCAGCGCGAGCGCAGGCTGGCGCGCAGTGAGATGCTTGAGCGCCTGTCGCCGCAGGAGCAATTGCAGGTTCGCGGGGCCAACCAGCAATTCCGCGCTCTGCCGCCCGGCCGCCAGGCAATGGTCAAGCAGGCCTTCCAGGATCTGCGCACGGTTCCTCCCGACCAGCGCCAGACGGTGTTGAACTCGGCCCGCTACCAGAACAACTTCTCTACGCAGGAGCGGGAGATCCTGAACAACTTCCTGAAGGTTGAGCCCTAGGCTGCTGCTTTATCGCAGGTAGCAGCATTGGTACGGGCTCTCACGCCCACAACCCAAGTTCATTCTCTATTCAAACTCACCAAAGATAATTAAACACTTGAACCGGAACTGCGACGACCGTTCAGAATGGTCGATCACTCAACCTCTGCCGGCTTCTTCAATAGCAGCGCGGCAGGGGCGAAAGGGAAGCCGCAGATGTCTGAGCCTGTTTCAATCTGCGTGATCGGGTCGGGATACGTGGGCCTGGTTGCGGCGGCCTGCTTTGCCGAGATGGGCCACCGGGTTCTGTCGGTCGACAATGACGAAGCCAGGGTGAAGACTCTGTGCCAGGGCGGCGTGCCGATATTCGAGCGCCACCTGCCGGAGCTATTGGCCAAACACCGCAATCGCTCGCTCTCATTCACCACCGACCTGGCCTCTGCCGTTGAGCAGAGCGACGCGGTTTTTATTGCCGTTGGCACGCCGCAGGAGGGCGACAGCGGCGCAGCCGATCTCTCGTTTGTCGAGGCGGTGGTATCTGAGATTGCCCGCTCCATTCGCGGTTACAAAGTAATTATTGAAAAGAGCACCGTCCCCGTTTACACCAATGAGTGGATCAGGCGCGTGCTGCAGCGGCACGGAGTTCCGGCACGCGATTTTGACGTCGTCTCCAATCCCGAGTTTCTCCGCGAAGGCACCGCGGTGCTGGATTTTATGCATCCCGATCGCATCGTGGTGGGCGCAGGCTCTGAACGCGCGGCCGACGTTCTGCGGCGCATCTACGCACCGCTGACTGATGGGACCTACTACTCGACTCCAGGCGCTCTCACCGGCCAATTCAGCGAGTCGAAACCGGCGCCATTGCTGGTCACTTCGCCGCAGAGCGCCGAGATTATCAAGCACGCATCGAACGCGTTTCTGGCGCTGAAGATTTCGTTCATCAACTCGGTCGCGAACCTGGCCGAGGCGGTTGATGCGGACATTGAAGACATTGCCGCCGGAATCGGCATGGACAGCCGCATCGGCGCCAAGTTTCTGCGTGCCGGCCTGGGTTACGGCGGCTCGTGTTTTCCCAAGGATGTGGCCGCCTTCCACTGGGTTGCGCAGCAGCGCGGCGTCAACTTCCAACTGCTCTCTGAAGTGCGCAAGATCAACGACACGCAAAGAGAGATCTTTTGCAACAAGGTGCTTTCGGCGTTGTGGACATTGCGCGGCAAGCGGCTGGCGGCGCTGGGCCTCGCCTTTAAGGGAGGCACGGACGACATTCGCGAATCGCCGGCCATCGACGTGATCCGCCGGTTGCTGGCGGGCGGCGCAACTATTGTTGCCTACGATCCGGCGGCGCAGGAGCGCGCGCGAGAAGTGCTGCCCGAGAGCGACAAGATGCGTTACGCGGCGGGCATCTATGAAGCCGCGCACAATGCGGACGCCGTGTTGATCCTGACCGATTGGCAGCAGTTTGCTGAGATCGATCTCGATCGTTTAAGCAACGAGATGCGCTTCCCAATCGTGATCGACGGACGCAATCTCTACAATCCGGCATCCATGCGGGAGCACGGGTTTACCTATGTAAGCGTGGGGCGGCCCGCGAACTACCAGGCGCAGCAGGGAGAGCTCCGGAGCATTGCGATTTAGAGATTGGTCGCCCGGCCGGATTTCGCTGATGCATACTGGTTTGGAGCTCGATATTTGAACATGCGCGTTCTCGTCGCCGGCGCCGCCGGGTTTCTTGGTTCTCACCTCACAGACCGTTTGCTCAGCGACGGGCACTCAGTTGTCGGTGTCGATAACCTGTCGACCGGAGAGCGCGACAACCTTGCTCACCTGGCCGGCGAGCCCCGCTTCACTTTTCTCGAGTGGGATATCTGCGAGCCCTTCACGGCGGCGATCGACCCCGGCCAGGTGGACTACGTATTCAACTTTGCGTCGCCCGCCAGCCCGCCCGAATATAAGCGCCTTGGGATTGAGACGCTCGTCGTGGGATCGGCCGGAACCAGGAACATGCTTGAAGTTGCGGCGCGGCACAACGCCGGGTTCCTTCACGCGTCTACATCGGAGTGCTACGGCGATCCGTTGCAGCATCCGCAAACCGAGGAGTACTGGGGCAACGTGAATCCAGTAGGCCCGCGCTCGGTTTACGACGAAGCCAAGCGATTCGGCGAAGCGTTGGTGATGGCTTACCATCGCAGCCGCGGCGTCGACACTCACCTGGTGCGCATCTTCAACACCTACGGGCCGCGCCTGCACCCCGACGATGGGCGCGTGGTGTCAAACTTCATGATGCAGGCCCTGCGCGGCGAGCCGCTCACCATCTACGGCGACGGCAGCCAGACGCGCAGCTTCTGCTATGTCGACGATCTTATCGAGGGCATCGTGCTGCTTGCGCGCACCGGCGAACACCTGCCGGTGAACATCGGCAATCCCAGCGAGTTCACCATTCTGGAATGCGCAAAGACGGTGCTCGAAGTGACGGGATCGGAGAGCGAGATGCGCTTCGGCGCGCTGCCTGAGGACGATCCCGTGCGGCGCCAGCCCGACATTACCAAGGCGCGCCGGTTGCTCGGCTGGGAGCCGAAGATCCAGCTCAGAGAGGGGCTCATCCGCACATTGGAATTCTTCAGAAGCAAGGTGAAGAAGCAGTAGGCCGTGCGGCGCGCATTCCCGCCAATCTTCCGCAACGCACCGTCCCACCCGCGCAATTCGGATATAGTGTCTTGTGGCGCAGTTGCGCCCGTGTTCACGACTTGAATTTTTTGCGGCCGCTTTTGCGCCGCTCAAGGAGAAAGCGATGGCGATTTGGGGCAACACGGCAGATGGAACATCCGTAGAGATTTTCACACTGAAGAGCGGTGATATCGAAGTTAGAGTAATGGCTTATGGCGGGCACCTGGTGAGTGTGAAGGCGCCGGACCGCAACGGAAAGATCGCTGACGTGGTTCTTGGATACGACGACCTCGCGACGTATCTCAAAGTTCCCAACTCCTACATCGGCGCGCTCATCGGCCGCTTCGGAAACCGCATCGGCCATGGCAAGTTTTCTCTGGATGGCAAGACTTACCAGATTCCTCAGAACAACGGCGTGAACGCCCTGCACGGCGGGCCGGTGGGCTTCGATCGCTACGTGTGGAAGGCGCAGGAGACGCCGGGCGGAGTTGAATTCACGCACGTAAGTCCCGACGGCGACATGGGCTTTCCCGGCACGCTGACTGCGAAGGTGAAATACACGCTTGCGGGCAACACGCTGCGGCTCGACTACTCAGCGACTACCGATAAAGAGACGATCGTTAACCTGACCAACCACGCCTATTTCAACCTGCGCGGCAACGACGACGGAAACATTCTGGGGCACAAGGTGCAGTTGAGCGCCGATTATTACACGCCGGTGGACTCGGGCCTGATTCCAACCGGAGAAGTGGCGCCAGTCGCAGGCACGCCGCTCGACTTCCGCACGCCGCATGTGGTGGGCGACCGCATCGAAGACAAGTTTGAGCAGATGGTGCTGGCCGGTGGCTACGATCACAACTTCGCAATCAACGGCGAACCCGGAACTCTGCGCCATGCTGCGACAGTGGTTGAGCCTGAGAGCGGACGCAAGCTGGTAGTGGAGACTACCGAACCAGGCATTCAGTTCTACAGCGGCAACTTCCTCGATGGCACGTTCACCGGCCGCCACGGAAAACCATACGCGCGGCGCACCGGCTTCTGCCTTGAGACGCAGCATTTTCCTGATGCGCCCAACCATCCCGAGTTCGTGAGCACCACACTCAAGCCCGGAGAGACCATGCACTCGACGACGACGTTTACGTTTGGGGTGGAGTAGGAGAGCAAGCTCGAAAGGATGCCAATGAGGATGCTGGAAGGCAGCGACCCCACGCGCCGGAAGTTTTGCGTGGCGGGTCTTGGAACTCTGGCGACTGCGGTTCTTCCGGCGTGGCTGCCGGCGAGCGGCTTTGCGGCATCCGCGGCAGATGCCGCCATTGACGAACAGTCAACAATCGCGTTTCTTGAGCGAACATTTCAGAGCAACGATCCCGCGGTAATGAAGCTCGTCAAGGACGCCTACCTGCAATGCATCGTGGAGAAGATTCATCCCCCCGATCCGCCGCTTGAACACCGCTGGATCGCTCCCGGTGGAGGCTACTACGCGCAATGGCTGTGGGATACCACGTTCGTGGTCGATCTGCTTTCGATCTTGCCGGGACAGGAGATGGTCTTGCGCGAAGTCTTCCAGAACTACTGGGACTTTCAGCGGCGATGGAACACGGTCAAGCCGGAGTTCATGCATGGTATGGTCGCGAACTTCATCGCTCCGGCCGTGAACAAGGGTTGGGTCCAGGGAGATAAATGGGAGACGTTTCCAGCGTATTCGCAGATTCCGGTGCTGGCGTGGGGAATGGAACGCGTCTACCAGCGGAATAGGGATCTTGAACTCGTGCGCCAGGGCCTAAAACATCTCGAGGAATTCCATGAGTGGTACTGGCGAGAGCGCGATATTACCAATTGCGGTCTGATCGGCGTTGGCTCGTACAGCGGCGATGTGCAGCACGCGCGCTATGAAACCTACGACCACGAAGTAGATCTGGATGGCCTGAAGCTGACTCCCTTTCCGGGGAGAAAGGCCGGACCCGAAAATGGAGCACCCCAGAACGGGAATTGGTACGGCGACATTCTTATTCCAGCCAACACTGCTTATCTTCTGCTCTCTGAAGCTTCGCTGGCACGATTGGCCGACGCGGCAGGCGATGCGGCGATGGCAGGGCGGCGGCGCAAGCGTTATGCCGCGGGCGTGGATGCGATGCGCGCGCACATGTGGTCAGAGAAGCATGGATGTTTTCTTGCGGTCGAGCGTGATTCGCTGGCGCAGATCGAGTCGCCGACGGTGGGCAGCTTTGTCGCATTGATGGCCAAGGTTCCAACGGATGTGCAAGCGGCGAAAATGGCAGAGGCGCTTCGTTCGCCTGCGTGGGCCACTCCGCTGCCGGTTCCCACCGTTGCAACAGCGAACCCGAATTTTAAATCGGGTGAATTCTGGCGCGGAGACACGTGGCCGGCCCCGAGCTTTCAGATCGCGTCCGGGCTCATGTCGTACGGGCTCACTTCAGCCGCCAATCGCATCGCCGATCCCTGGGTGGCAAACGCCATCAAGGTTGGAATCTCCGAGCGTTACGATTCGCTCTCCGGCGCGCCTCTCGGCGTGGGCGGTCTCGGAATGTCAGCCACGATTGTGACCATGATGATCGACGGACTGACCAGCAGGTATCAGTTGCGGCGGATGACGCGGCGTTGAGGGTCATGAATCCCAGGTCTCAGAGGCGAGACCTGGGCACCCGACAGGGCGTCGAGGGTCGTGGTCTCCCACTCTAGCGACAAAAACAGAGACGTCGCGAGGATGGAGCAACCGGTATAAATCCCAGGGCTCAAAAGCGAGACCTGGGGCACCCGGCCGCAAGGGGAATAGGTATCATGTCCCCCCTTTCCCCAATCGTGAGGAACAGCGCCACGCGAGTAGCATATGTGCTGACTTGTGATGAATTCTTGGCTTCCGAACCTGCGCCACACATCAGCTTATCTTGTGGCAGAGTTCACGCGAACAGCACCTACGATGCAATGCTCTACGCTGACAGTATTTATTTCACCGATCCGAGACCCAAACCAGAAGGTTCACCGCCGAAATCAAACTACAGCATTGCGTCTGAAAGAGAAGTAAGCAACACTGGCAAATAATCGACGGCCACCCGGTGGCTCGTCCGGGGATGCAGACTCGCTGTGGATGGTAGGTCCCGGAACGTACGAAGGCGAGCCCGGAATAACATCCCTCAGAGGCTAAAGCCCACACTCATTTTGGGCCTTTTCGGCACGACTAAAGTCGTGCCCTTTCAAAACTGCTCAATGGAAGACAGAGCGTTGAAGCTCTACGTCCAAAGCTCCGGCGATTACTTCGCCCGCGCGTTCAATTCATCCAGCGTGTGTTTCAAATCGTCGAGTTTCTGGCCGGCTTCTTGTAGTTTGCCTTCTGAGGTCAGGCGCTGATAGTCGGCGAAATCGTTGCCGGCTCGGGCGATTAGCGCCTTGGTGTCGGCGGTGGGCTGGGCTGCGTTGCTGGGGGATGTTGGAGCGCCGGATGCTGTAGGACCGCCGGGCTGCGACGGCTCTGCCTGCGCGATGGTCGCGGCCTCTTGACCAAACAACGAGCTGAGCGCGGCGTCGAAGGTGGGCCCGTAGGCGAGGCGGTCCTGCAATGCAAGCACCACGAGGCGCAGCTCTGGCATGGGGCTGCGCTGGGCCTGCAGGTAGATGGGCTCGGCGTAGAGAATGGCCTGTCCGCAGGGGATGACCAGCAGGCTGCCGCGAATCACATGCGAGCCCTGCTGATTCCACAAGGTGAGCTGCCCTGAAAGTTGCGCGTTCTGGTCAATGCGCGCTTCAATCTGCTGCGGCCCATCCACGAGGCGCGTCTTGGGAAAATCGAAAACCATCGCCGTGCCGTAGTGGTCGCCGTCGCTGCGCGCCGCGATCCAGCCAATCATGTTGTTGCGGCTGATGGGAGTGAAGGGCAGAATCTCGACGAACTCGAGATTCGATTCGCCGGGCAGCGTCATGAGCACGAAGTTGGGGCTCATGGGCGTGGGCGCCTGATCGCCATCCTGCTGCGAACTGTTTTCGGTGGCCACCGTCCACTGGTCTTCTTTGTTGTAGAAGACCTCGGGATCGGTCATGTGATAAAGGCCGTAGACCTCGGCTTGCAGGCTGAGCAACTGCTCGGGATAGCGGACATGGGCGCGCAGCCAGGTGGGCATGGCGGACGCGTCTACAAATAACGATGGAAAGATGCCGCGCCACGCCGCGAGAATGGGATCGTTTTTGTCGAATACGTAAAACGTGACGGTGCCGTCGTACGCGTCGACTACCGCCTTTACGCTGTTGCGAATGTAGTTGACCGGCTGGTTGCTGAGGCTCGACTGCGTGGAGTAGGGATAGCTTGAAGATGACGTGTAGGCGTCGATGATCCAGGAGAGCCGGCCGTCGTCGCCGACCACAATGTAGGGATCGTGATCGAAGGTGAGGAACGGGGCGAGCGCCTCAACGCGCGCCACGATATTGCGCCGCATCAGCAGGCGGCTGGTGGGCGACACATCGTCGCTGAAGGGAATCTTGGTGAGGTCGCCGCGATTGAAGGCCAGCAGCACGCGGCGCAAAAATCCGCCCAGTTCGATGCCACCGGTTCCGTCGTAGTTGGAGAGATTGTTGGTCGCACCCTCGGGGTAATTGAACTCCTGTTGATGGGTTTTTACGTAAACATCGGTGTCGGTAAGCTCGCCAAAGTAAATCTCAGGCCGCGTGACTTTGAGGTTGGGCACGGTGCTCTGCACCGGCATGTTGCTCAGGTAAAGCGAGGGCAGGCCTTCAGGCGTAAATCCATTCACCTGGTTCATGGTGATGCCGTAGCCGTGCGTGTAGATGAGCTTGTCGTTGATCCAGTTGCGGCTGCTCTCAGGCAGCTTGTCGACGTTAAGCTCGCGCACGCCCAGCATCACTTCGCGCATTGAACCGTTGATCTTGTAGCGATCGATGTCGATGCCGGGGAAGTCGTAATAGGTGCGAATTTCCTGCACCTGGCGCAACGTATCCTGCAATGCATTCACGTCCCACAGGCGGATGTTCTGCAACGTGGCCTGGTTGTGCTCGGGATCGGCGGCGGCGATGGTTGTGTCCGCGGGGAACTCGCGTTGCGCGAAAGTATCGAGGCCGTATGCCTGGCGCGTCATTGCGATGTTGCCGGCAATGTATGGCCGCTCGCGATCGAGCTGGTTGGGCTTGACGATAAAGGTGGTGACATACCAGCCGGCGATACCGGCAATAATGTAGCAGGCTACGGCGGGAGCAACGGCGGCGGCGAGCCAGCGCGCTCGGGGACGGATCAAACCTCCGAAGATGGCGATCAACGCTCCAATCACCAGCGCGACGCTGATCGATCCCATGCCGAGAATGGTGACGTGCGCATCCACATAGGTGACGCCGTCGAAGATGGTGTGGTGCTCAAAAAGCAGGGTGAAGCGGCCGATGTATTCGCGGACGGCGAGCGTCAACAGCAGAAATCCGGCGGCAACAGAGACTCCGCGCCAGGGCAGGGTACCGCTGAATTTGCCGCCCAGCGCGCGCCCGCTGCCGGCGGCAATGAAAAACACAACCGCAAGAACGACGATAAATACAGCCAGAGAGAAGAGCCATCCTGAGATGAGCTGCCATGCGGGCAGCGTGAAGAGATAGAAACCGAGCGCACGCCCGAAGATGGGATCGGTGACTGCCTGGGCAGATTGCGGAGCGTACCAGTAGAGAGCGAGGGTGGGCCATTGCGATTCCATGGCCATGCCTGTAACCAGTGAAACGGCCAGCGCTGCGATGACAGCCACAAAGCGCAGAGCCTTTACCACCGGAAGGGTAATGGGGCGTTGGCCGACGTAGATGGTGTGCGTTTCAGGCAGGTCGTCGGCATGATGATGGCGTAGAGCGAGGAATGCCGCGAAGAGAATCGCGAAAGTGAGGGCGGCGAAGACGGCGAAGGTTCCCCACTCCAGGCTGAAGGACTTCCAGAAGACGCTTGCGTAGCCAAGCGAGCTGAACCAGAGCAGATCGACCCAGTAGGAGATGGCAGTGCTGCCGCCGAAGAAGATGAAGACGAGAACGGCAAGAAGGAGATAGAAAAGAGGGTTCAGGCGGCGCGGTTTGTCGCGCTCCTGCCAATCGACGATTTCGGGCATTTGCCACCCCGCTCAGGCAAATTGTCCGCACTGAGCTACGCAAGAATTGTACGCTGGCAAGCCTCAGGCCGGATTATGCCCATTTGGGTATAATTGCAAGGTGAAAGACGCGCTCAGGCCGTTGCGGTGGGTCGGGTCGGCGAAAAAGGATCTGCTGGCAATGCCCGAGGAGGTTCAGCAGATTTTTGGATTTGCGCTCTACCACGCAGATCGGCCAGCTTCATTCGGCGGCAAAGCCGCTGAAAGGATTTAGCTCTGCGGGAGTCATAGAGATTGTTGAGGATTGGCGGAGCAACAGCTACCGGGCTGTTTATACTGTGAGGCCTGCAGGGGCGGTGTATGTATTGCACTGTTTTGAAAAGAAGTCGCAGCGCGGCATCGAGACGCCAAAGCGCGAGATGGATTTGATTCGAGCGCGACTGAAAGAGGCTGAAGCGCAAGCATTGGGGGTTCTGCGATGAGCAAAGCAAAAGCCGTTGAGAACGCATACGAGGAGTTGGGTTTTCGGGATGCGGATGAGACGCTTCTGAAGGCGCAGTTGACGATGAAGATCGCCGAGATTCTTCGCAAACGAGGCTGGAGCCAGCAACAGGCTGCAAAGGTGCTTGGATTGACTCAACCCAAGCTGTCAAGGATGCTGCGCGGCGAATTCCGCGGAATCAGTGAGATCAAAATGATGGAATGCCTGTTGCGGCTTGGGCGCGGCGTGAAAATCGTTGTCGGACCGGAAAGCAAGAAAGCCGTTAAGCGCGTGGAGGTTGTGGCTGCATAGCAGGCTGGACCGTGTTCGTTCCGAAGTTCGTTCAAGATCAGATGCAGTTCCTTCGACTCCGTCTGCCGCCGAGGACTCCGGTCGCTCAGGATGACAACTGATTATTAAGCGGACTTCTGACCCGGGTCCCTCAGATCAGTTCGTCGCGGCCGGTCTGGCTCAGTTCCTTTACCACTTTGCCCACGTCCTGCGAGTGGTCGCGATGCACAATCAGCAGCGCGTCCTCGGTATCCACGACCACCAGGTTCTTGACACCCACCAGCGCCACAAACTTGCGCGGGCTGAAAACGTAATTGTCAATGGCGTCGATCGAAAGGTGCCCTCCGGCATCGGCCACATTGCCATCCGGGTCGCCGCGCAGGCGAGTGTCATGCTGATACTCGTAGAGCGAAGCCCATGAGCCCAGATCGTTCCAACTGAACTCGGCTGGAATGCAATAGAGGTTTGACAGGTGCTCGCCCTTGGCCGAACGCGGCTCAAGGACGGCATAGTCCACCGAGATGTTTTCGCACTTAGGGTAGAGCGTGCGGAAGATCTCATCGAACTCGGGCTTGCCGTAGGCTGCGGCAATGCCTTCAAGCAGGGGCGCCGTTTCAGGCAGGTGCTCGCGCACGGCGTTGGCCAGCGTACGGGCCGACCACAGAAACATGCCTGAATTCCAGTAGTAGTTGCCCGCTGCCACAAATTCCTCGGCGCGGTTCTGGTTGGGCTTCTCAATAAACCGGCGCACGTGCAGCGCATTATCGTCCTTGGCCAGGTCGCCGGTCTCGATATAGCCGTAGCCGGTTTCGGCGCGCTGCGGCTCAATGCCCAGCACCACGATGTGGTCGCCGGCGGCTGCCACCGCAATGCCCTTTTGAAGGGCCTTCAGGAAGCGCGGTTCATCGGCAATCACGTGGTCCGAGGGAAAGACGCCCAGGACGGCATTGGGATTCTCACGTTCGATCAAGAACGCCGCCAGTCCGCAGGCCGGGGCGGTGTTGCGGGCGCAGGGCTCCTGGATGAGCTGCCTGGCGGGCAGGCCGGGAAGCTGATCGGCGATCTCGTGGGCCAGGTATTCGTTGGTAATGATCCAGGAGTTTTCCAGCGAGGCAATAGGCTTGAGCCGCTCCATCGTCTGCTGAATCATGGAGCGCTCTCCATCGAGAGCCAGAACCTGCTTGGCGCGGGCACGGCGCGAACGAGGCCAGAAGCGGGTGCCGCTGCCTCCAGCGAGTATGACGGGACGAAAATCGATTGCTTTCGACATTGAAAAATCATCCTATAAGAAGAAGACGGTACTTGCACAGTGACGAATTAACTATTCTGCCAGATTATGGCACCGGGGCGTGGAACGCGGCCGAAGGAGGGTCGACGGCCGTTGACGGCGATGAGGTTAGCCATGCGCCGGGACCTGCGGGCCGGGAATGGAGTAACCTATCTCCAATGCCAGCTTTACGTCAGGGTTCGCTACATTTGTTCCGCGTTGCCGGGATCGATGTTTTCCTTCACTGGTCCTGGTTTGTGATTGCGATCTACGAGATTGGCGCCCGCCAGGGGCGCTACTCCAGCTACGTGTGGAGCGTTCTCGAGTACCTTGCCATCTTCGTCATTGTTCTGCTCCACGAATTCGGCCATGCCTTTGCATGCCGCTCGGTGGGCGGCAGGGCTAACCGCATCATGCTGTGGCCATTGGGCGGCGTTGCGTATGTTGACCCGCCGCAGCGCCCCGGAGCGCAGCTCTGGAGCCTGGCTGCGGGACCGCTGGTGAACGTAGCATTGCTGCCCATTCTGGGCGGTGCGCTTCTCGCGGCGTCCATGTCGGGCTGGGAACATTGGCACCCCGACCTATACCAGTTTTTGTTTTTCGTTTTCTTCTATATTGACATCGGGCTGCTGGTCTTTAACATGCTCCCGATCTACCCGCTCGATGGTGGCCAGATTCTGCGCTCGCTGCTGTGGTTTTTTATGGGCAAGGCGCGCAGTCTTCAGGTGGCGACTGCCATCGGCTTTGTTGGCGCGGCGGGATTGGTGGGCCTGGCTATCGTATCGCACTCGACCTGGACGCTCTTGATTGCCGGCTTTGTTGTGCTCAACTGCTGGGGTGGTTTGCAGCACGCGCGAAAGCTCATCAAGATCGAGAATCTGCCGCGACGCGATGGATTCGAGTGTCCGGAATGCCACACCAAGCCGCCCATCGGCTCCTATTGGCGCTGCACGAGCTGCAATTCGGCCTTTGACACCTTTGCCTGCCAGGCTGCGTGCCCCTTTTGCAGTAAGGAATTCAATACCACCGTGTGCCTGGATTGCGGGCGGTCAAGCCCAATTGGCGCTTGGGCCAAGCCGAACCAGGGCGTGCTGAACGGCGTGGAGATTATTCCGCCTGGGTCGACGACTTACGGGAGGCAGGGGTAAGAAAGAATGCTCGCTCTTGGCAATGGACGGCCCCGGCACGCAAATTCCTTATGGATGCACTGTGACAGTCGAAAAGGTGTCCCAACCCACATTAGTGGATCCCGGAAACCTGTGATGATGGTCCGCATCAAGGGGGGAGTCAATGAAAGCCTTTTGGCGGGGCGTCTGCTGTGCTTTCCTTTTACCGTTCGTGGCGACAGTCGCCCTGGGCCAGCAGGTTGCAAGTAATGCGGCCGGGAAGGCAAACAGGGGCATCGCGGTGAAGACGGGCACGCAGGTTTTCTTTCGTATCCAGCAGCCAATCTCTTCGGCAAGTGCGCACAACGGCCAGCGCGTACAAATGACCGTGCATGACGATGTTTGGGTTAATGGAGTCCGCGTGATTCCGAAGGGGGCGGAGGGGACGGGCGTGGTGTTTGATGCAAGAGCCGCGGTTCCAGGCAAGCGCGACGGAATGCTGCTTATCAGGCCCGTGGACTTGATTCTTCCGGACGGGCGTCACATCAAGATGAGCGACAATCCGCCGGGATACGACGACTGCGACGGTATCTTCGGCCCCTGTTGGTTGGAATACAGCTTGTTTGCGCCCATAGTCTTTCCACTGAAGTGGGGTGCGGACCACGAAACACGCGACAACAAAGCGGCGGGCAGAGATGTAACGCAAACAACCACTGAGCCGATTCAAGGTTATACGCGGCAACGCTTCAAGGTTGAGGACGGCGCTCAACCTTGAGATTTTTTACGTGAGTACCACTTCATGGTTCTTGGAACCGGCAAAAGGCGCCTTTGGATTCGGCTACTTCAGTGCCACGAGGAATTCCTTCATGCGGCGCACGCCCTCGTCGATATTCTGCTTGGTTACCGGGTACGAAATGCGAATGTGCTCCTGGGTGCCGAAAGCCTCACCGGGAACCGTGACCACATGCGCCTCGTGAAGCAGGCGAGTGGCCAGATCGGTAGCCGACTTGATGCCGCCCTTGCCGATAAACGCTCCGATATTGGGGTAAACATAGAACGCGCCTTCGGGTTTGGTGCAGGTGACGCCGGGAATTTCGGCCAACTTTGCCAGCATGTAATCCCGCAGGTCGATGAACTCGGCGCGGAACTCGGCCACGCATTCCTGCGACCCCTGGAGCGCCGCGATGGCCGCCTTCTGCACCAAGCTGGTGGCGTTCGAAGTCGACTGCGATTGCAGCTTTGAAAGATTGGCAACCACCGGCTTCGACGCCAGCGCATAGCCGGCGCGCCAGCCGGTCATGGAGTAGGTCTTTGAGAGCGAGCCCAGAATGACGATGTGCTCCTTAGCCCAGGTGTACGAGCCGCCCGACACGCACTTGCCGGCATAGTTCAGGTACACGTAGCACTCATCCAGAAGCAGGAAAATTCCGCGCTCGTGGGCCAACTGCACGATCCTCTCCAGGTCCGAGGCCGAAACCACCGAGCCGGCCGGGTTCGACGGCGAGTTGAGGATGATGGCCTTGGTGCGCGGCGTAATCGCGCGCTCAATGGCGTCGGCGGTGATGCGGAAGTTCTCCGCCTCCTCGGTCTCGAGGTAGACGACCTTGCCGCCCGCGTACTGGATGATGTCTTTGAAACTGACCCAGTAGGGAACGGGCAGGATGACTTCGTCGCCGTGGTCCACCAGCACCTGGATGGTGTTGAACAGCGCCAGCTTGCCGC
>CAZGUD010000058.1:0-17816 GCA_964528915.1 uncultured Occallatibacter sp. | reverse complement strand
CCATCTTCTCCTGATCGGCCTTGGTCTTGGGCTCGATGGCCACCGAAATAACCGTTTCCGGGAAGGTGATGGCGCCGAGCGCAATCTGGTGGTGCGGCGCACAAAGCGTATCGCCCGTCTTCAGATCTTTCATGCCCACGCAGGCGCAGATGTCGCCGGCCAGAATCTCGGTAATATCCTCACGCTTGTTGGCATGCATCTTTACCAGGCGGCCAACACGCTCGGTCTTGCCGGTGCGCGGATTCAGAACCGTGTCGCCAGTCTTAAGGGAGCCGGAGTAGACGCGGATAAAGCAGAGCTTGCCGAAAGGATCGTTGATGATCTTGAAGCCCAGCGCCGAAAACGGCTCGTTGTCGTCAGGCTTGCGGATCACGATCTTGCTGTGATCGTGGGGATCGATGCCTTCAACAGGGGGCTTGTCGAGCGGGCTCGGCAAATAGTCGACAACTGCATCGAGCAGTGTCTGCACGCCCTTGTTCTTGAATGCGCTGCCGCAGATCACCGGGAAAACCTTCAGATCGATGGTGGCCTGCCGGATGCCGGCCTTCAACTCTTCGACTGTCGGGGTTTCGCCTTCCAAAAACTTTTCCAGTAGAACGTCGTCGGTCTCGGCGATGACCTCGATCAGTTGCAGTCTGAAGGCTTCGGCCTTTTTGACCAGATCGGCGGGAATCGGCTCTTCGGAGTACTCGGCGCCCAGGCTCTCGTCGTGCCAGATAACAGCCTTCATCTCAATGAGATCGACCACGCCCTTGAAGTGTGCTTCAGCGCCAATGGGAATTTGCAGCGCTACCGGGCGCGCGCCAAGACGCTTGCGGATGGTCTCGAGCACATGCTCGAAGTCCGCGCCGTTTTTGTCCATCTTGTTGACAAAACAAATGCGGGGAACCTTGTACTTGTCGCCCTGCCGCCAAACGGTCTCGGTCTGCGGCTGTACCCCACTGACGGAGTCAAACAGGGCAACGGCGCCGTCGAGTACGCGCAACGACCGCTCCACCTCGGCAGTAAAGTCCACGTGGCCGGGGGTATCAATAATATTGATGCGGACGTCGCGCCAGCTGCATGTAGTAGCAGCCGAGGTAATCGTAATGCCGCGCTCCTGCTCCTGCTCCATGTAATCCATGGTCGCCGTGCCTTCATGCACTTCACCTATGCGGTGCGTGATGCCGGTGTAAAACAGGATGCGCTCTGTCGCTGTCGTCTTTCCGGCGTCGATGTGCGCCATGATGCCGATATTCCGGCAACGATTCAGAGGTACGGTGCGAGCCACAATCAATATCCTTTCGGGCGCTGAGCCCGACGTTAAAACCTAGCTGCCAGCTCCCAGCTTCTAGCCACTAGCTTGTCTCTTCCGGGACCGCCTGACGCGGCCCCAAACTACGTTTGCCACTTAATCAGCCAGTAGCTAGAAGCTAGTAGCTAGCGGCTCAATCCATTACCACCGGTAGTGTGCAAATGCCCGGTTGGCTTCGGCCATGCGGTGCACGTCTTCCTTCTTCTTCATGGCGGCGCCGCGACCGTTGGCCGCATCGAGCAACTCGTTGCTTAACTTATCGGTCATGCCTTTTTCGCCACGGGCGCGCCCGTAGGTAATCAGCCAGCGGATCGCCAGCGACGTGCGGCGATCGGGCCCCACCTCGATGGGAACCTGGTAGTTGGCGCCGCCCACACGGCGGGTCTTCACCTCAAGCAGCGGTTTGCAATTCTCTACCGCCTTCTTGAAGAGCTTCAGCGCGTCATCGCCGCCACCCTTCTCCTCGAGGTTCTTCATCGCCTGGTAGAAGATGCCCTGGGCGGTCGACTTTTTGCCGCCCCACATCATCGAGTTCACAAACTTGGTGACCAGTGTCGAACCATAAACCGGGTCCGCCGCTACTTCCCGCTTCGAAATGTGCCCTTTTCTCGGCATAATCCCTCAAAAAACAGCTATCAGCTTTCAGCCGTTAGCTTTCAGCTTCTTCAAGCCAGAACCTCCAACGTCCGCTCCAGCACAGTCAAAACCGATAGCTGAGAGCTGATAGCTGAAAGCTCGCCTCTTACTTCTTCGCCGCGCCGCCCTTGGCGCGCTTGGTGCCGTACTTGGAGCGGCTCTGGTTGCGACCCGCAACGCCCACAGAGTCCAAAGTTCCACGCACCACGTGATACCGCACGCCAGGCAAATCCTTCACTCGGCCGCCGCGGATAAGCACAATCGAGTGCTCCTGCAGGTTGTGGCCGATGCCCGGGATGTAGGTGGTCACCTCAATCCCGTTGGTGAGCCGCACGCGTGCAACCTTGCGGAGCGCCGAGTTCGGCTTCTTCGGGGTTTGCGTATAAACGCGGGTGCAAACGCCGCGCCGCTGCGGCGATGCTTGCAGCGCCGGTGAGGCCGTCTTGTAACGTGGGGCCGTACGCCCCTTGCGAACCAACTGGTTAAACGTAGGCAAACCAAAACTCCTTACTGCTGAACCGCTCAAACCCGCAGCCACGCAACACTTCATGGCGTTTCCGTCTCGGTTGGCCCTTAACTGCAGCCAAGCGCACGAATACGCGCCTGTTAGTGCTTCGCGTCTGTCTTCATTCCGATCTCAGACGAGAACCAGGACGGTGGCCGAGCGTTTTCCAACAGGAAAAGCCAGCTCCGTTTCGCTGATCCCGGCCCGCATAGCCCTCCCAGGTGGAGAAACGCGCGGGCGCCGATGCGATATCATCCCTGCCCTCCGCAAGATGAGAGCCAATCCGGGATTTCCTGGGCAGGCATTCCGGCCTTACCCGGGCTCACTCGCACCCTTGCGGGGTCCGGGTGTCCCAATCGCGCCGTACCGCCAACTCACTCTACAGGCACACTTACGGCTGCGTTCTTGCGAACCTTTCTAAGATAACAAGAAACGCCGGGGGGGTCAACTGCAAACCGTGCGCAGAAAGAATCCTTTCAAAAGAAAGCGCGCGCCAGATCCTGATCGCCCGCTTCAGGCACAGCGAGGCCGACGGCCCGCATGGACTGTCCTGACCCCGATCAACAAAGAATTACTCTATCGACTGCAGCTTCCAGGCCCCGTTGTCGAGCACGAAGGTCGCCTGCCGGCGGGTGCTCAGCTCATTGCCGGGATTGTGCGCAATATTTGAGAGCGCATCCGGCACTCCGGTCAGAACGACATCCTCGTAATACGCCGCAACTTTGGTCGGGCCAACATCCTGAACTTCGCCAACGCCGCGCACCTTCAGGCGGTTCAAGGCAACTGTCAAGATGTTATATGCGTATCTCAGGTCGTTCGGCCCATCGGGCCGCCACTTGATCACGTCGCTGCCATCAGGAAGCTTTACTTGCTTCTTGCCTACATCGGTCAGTTTGAAGTCGCCCCAATATCCGTTCGGGTACTTCTTCACACCCTGCCAGTACTTGTCAGTCAAGCCTTGCTGCATCCCCAGGTCGTTCAACACAATCGTGAACGGCTGCGGTGGCATCTGGTCATACTTCGCCTGAATCATTGCCTGGGCATCAGCCTGCGTCAGCGGCGGCGCTGCCTTGCAGCCGCTTATAAATGCTCCGGTAGCCAATATAACCAGGATTCCTACTATCTTCGCCGCGTTTTTCACGGTCCCCCCCAGTACTGAATTGCTGGTCCCATTTCAAAAGAACCCGCAATTTTCCTCTTACTGTCCTCCGCTGTCAATGGAGTTGGATGTGACCGGGCTCACCCACCGGTATGACAAGCAAGAACGGCGCTCCTGGTTGGCAAAAATGCCTGAGATTACAAGCCCTATTTCTCGGGTGATCGCGGTATCTACTTGGTCAGCCGCTCCACAATCAGCCCGAGAAAACCCTGTTCATCCGATTTCAGGCACACCTGTGCGTTCGGAACGCCTTGAACCGGGCGCGTCGCCCCATTTGCGTCCACCTCTATCCGCATCGGCGTGGCGGGACAAAGATCGGGCCGTATCGCATAGGTAACCGCAACCGGATCAAACAGCGTCGGCGTCTTCCAATCTCCTGTCCCCGACCACTCGTGATAAAGCAGCGTCAGTTGATCGGTGAGCGGGGAGCCGTGACTGAAGATTGCCGCCTGCGCCTTTTGATCGAGAGGAACCTGGGTCGAGTCGAGCGGCATCATAAACACCGGCACGCCCGATCCAAGCAGAGCTTTCAACCCGTCGGGATCGCAAAGAATGTTCCACTCCGGCTGGGGAGGCGCATTCGTTCCTCCATATCCGCGGTAGACGCTGCCGCCCATCAACACTGCCCTCTTCAGCTTCTTGAATGTCGCCGGATCGCGCTTGATTGCCTCCTGCACATTGAACAATGCTCCAATTCCAATCAGCGTGACCTGGCCGGGATGAGCGCGTATCTGTTGCAGGATGAATTGCACCGCATCGGGATATTTAATGATGGAAAGGCCTTCCTCAGCGTAGGCCGCCTGCGTCATAACGTTATTCGTCTTGGTAGGCGCTCCCGCCGCAACCGGGATATCGCTCCGTCCCACTGCCTGCAGGTACCGGCCAACCAGCCGCGCCCTGAGCTCAGTATTGCCAAACTCCGTCGTCACTCCAAGCAGCTTCAGCTCCGGGCTCTTCAACACCAGCGCCAATGCAAAAGCGTCATCGATGTCGTCGCCTATATCGGTGTCAAGGATGACGAGTTGGGGTGCAGCCGGAGCAGCCTGTCCGCAAAAACTCCTGGGCGTCACTGCGAGAAGCAACAAGGTAGACACGAGCCAAACGATTCGAATTCTCATCCGGAACATTCTAGGCCCACGCCCCCACGATGTCCGCTTAACCTTGTTCTGTGGTCGCATAAAAACTCAGCGCCGCGTCGCCCTGCTCCAGCACCCGCGTGCGCTCAAGCGCACCGTAGCGCTCTTCCAACTTATCTTTTCGCCTGTGCTCGGCGACGACGATCGCCCCCGAAGCCAGCACCGCAGCGGCTGCCCCACCCAACAATCCCAGCGTGACCTCATACTCCTCAGCCGCCTCATAAGGCGGGTCTAAAAACAGCACTGTGTAAGGTTCTCGCTTCGGACCGGCGGAAGAGGCCGAACGGAGATACCCCGCCACGCCGCCCGCGTGAATCTCAAACGCTGCCGTAATCCCCATCCGCTCCAGATTCTGACGCAATACCTTCAACGCCGTCGGCGCCCGCTCCACAAACGTCACATGCGCGGCTCCGCGGCTCAATGCCTCAATCCCCACCGCGCCTGAACCCGCATAGAGATCGAGGAAACGCGCCCCCGCGATTCTTGGCGCCAGCACATTGAACAGAGTCTCGCGCAGCCGGTCGCTGGTCGGCCGCGTCGACATTCCTGCCGGAGCCGCCAGCACCCGCGATCGATACTGTCCCGCAATGATCCGCATCGCCCTAAAGGATACTTGACTCCGCCAATCGATCCGACAATCTACAATCGAACTATGCGAGGCTGGTCAATCCCGCTGGGTCGATGGATGGGTGTCGAATTGCGCGTCCACGTCTTCTTCCCCCTGCTGGTCCTCGTCTTTATGGGCATCAGCGGTGCCCAGCAATGGCCGCGCGGCATTGTCCTCTTCATGATGCTGGTGGCCGCCATCATTACCCGCGAAACCGCCCGGCTCATGGTTGCCGCATTTCTCGATTTTCGTTTGCGGGCCGTTCTGCTTCTCCCCATCGGCGGCCTTTTTGCTTACGCCAACCCTGAAAGCCAGGAGAACGCAAATCGTGGCAACGGACAGCTCGCGCTGTCCCTGGCTGGCCCGGTGGCCAATCTCGCTTCGGCCCTGGTCATCGCCGCCATTATTCAAGGCGCAAGCGGCTCCGTCAGCCTGATGCGCTATCCATTGCTCACCTCCACCTCGCTGCTGCGCAGCCTGGTGTGGATGCAGGCCATGCTCGGCTTACTGCACCTTTTGCCCGCTTATCCGCTCGACTGTGGCCGCATCATCCGCTCCATCTTTGCCCGCACTCACGGTTACGGCCCGGCCGGCCGCGCCGCTGCAGGCCTCGGCCAGGCGCTCGCCTTTCTGCTCATGCTTTCCTACATGCCACTGCGCGACCCCTGGCTGTTCCTCGCCGGGCTGTTCATCATGGTGGGCGCACAAATTGAGGACCAGGGCGTTTTCTTCCAGTCGGTGGTCGACACCGTGCGCATGCGCGAAGTAATGCTTACTGACTTCGCCACGCTCTCGCCTTCTGATACGCTCTCTGACGCGCTGGTTCGATGTGTTCATTCGCTACAGGAAGATTTTCCCGTCGTCCGCGGACCGCAACTCGTCGGCATCGTCAGCCGCCAGCGCATTGTGGACGCATTGCGCGACGAAGGCAACGGCTACGTGCAATCGGTCATGTCGCGCGCTTTCCAGGTGGCCCGCCCCGAGGACACGCTGGGGACTACCATTCGCCGCCTCACCGCCGGTCACGGCCTGGGCCTCATCCCAATCACAGAGAGCGGCCGCGTGGTCGGCGTGGTCAGCGTTCAGAACCTGATGAGCTCAATGTCGCTGCTCGCCGAGCAGCGCCGCATCGAGCGCCTGGATTCCGGAGAGTAAGCGTCCGATGTCTCCCGATGAAGAACCAAGAATTGCCCCCGGCCTTTACCTGGTCGCAACCCCCATCGGCAATCTCAACGACATCACTTTGCGCGCCCTCAATGTGCTGCGCAGCGTTGACCGCATCGCATGCGAAGATACCCGCCAGACCCGGAAGCTGCTCAACCACTTTCAGATTGAAGTCCCAACCATCAGTTGCCACGAGCACAATGAAAACGCTCGCGCCCGCGAACTGGTGGAAGCGCTCAAAGGCGGAGCGCGCATTGCGGTAGTTTCAGACGCGGGAATGCCGGGCATCAGCGATCCTGGCAGCCAATTGGTGGAGGCGGCGATCGAAGCCGGCGTCCCGGTCATCCCCATTCCCGGCGCGAACGCGGCCCTTAGCGCGCTGGTCGCCTCGGGCCTGCCGGCCGCGGAATTCGCGTTCCTTGGATTCCTGCCTGAAAAGTCAGGCGCCCGCAAAACCTGGCTGGAAGAATTGGCTGCAGGAATCGCAAGCTCAGAGAGCGCAACCCGGCGCACGTTGATCTTTTACGAAGCCCCGCATCGCATTCTTGACGCCCTCGCCGATCTTGAATCTGTCTGGGGCTCGGAGCTCAGGATCGTTGTGGCCCGCGAACTCACTAAAGTGCACGAAGAGTTCCTGCGCGGGACGGTTGCCGAGGTTCGACGCGAACTCGCCCGCCGCGACCGCGTACGCGGCGAAATTACGCTGCTCGTCGAACCGCCTCGCAAAACACAGCAGGCGGGAGGCCTGAGCGCCACTGAAAAACTCACCGACAGGCTCGCTCGTCTGCAATCGGAAGCCGGAATCGACGAGAAGGAAGCCCTCAAACGCCTCGCCCGCGAAAGCGGTCAGTCAAAAAGCGAACTCTACCGCGAGCTGCAGCGCCAGCGTGCGCGGCTGAAGTAAGCAAGGCAACTTTCAACTTCGCCTTGCGTGGAATGAACTTGAGACCGGCACAGAATCGGGCCGGCTTTGGGGTTGCCTTTTGCCTGAGAGCGGAAGTAAGCTTCCCGATGCGATTTGCCCGATTTCATGCAAGACGAGCAATGCGCGGAAGTCTATCTAACTATTTTAATTTCAATTGTTTATTGCTGAAGTTCCGGAATGCGCAAAAAGCGCGTAATCTGCACTGAACCTGGTGCAAAATAGCCTCTTTCCACAAACGAATGTAACAGCAGTTTTGTTACATTCCAGATGGTTAACAGCATTTATTTACTTAGACATGAGAACGACAATACTTATGCACTTTCTAAGCACTCCCGGGGGGATGGGGTATGTTTTTTTGTTTCAGCCCTCGGTTTTCGGCTCGAACGCGAGGCGTTGGCAGCGCGCAATGAAGTGGAGCGCGATGGCTGGGTATCTTCTGCGGTCAACATTTTTCTATTCTGCGCGCATTGCGCATAATTCAATGCAATTGCCGGACAACAAAACTGCGGTGCTGGGCTGCGACTATTGGCTATTCCCTTTTATCTGTACTTGCTCCCCGCCCGACTCTTCCAACTCTCCCACCAGTTCGGCCACCTGGTCTTTCTTCCGCTGACTCATATCGAGAAAGCGAATCCCGACGGTGTTGCGGTCGTGGATTGCCTGAATGACTCCACCGAGCCGGAAGGGTAGTCCATGCAGCTGGAACTCGGTTTCGATGCGGGTGTAGATGCCTACCGGGAACCTCTCCAACGTCTTAATCCTGCAACCACCCACGCTCAGATCCACAATATGCCCCTTAAGTTTCGAGCGCACCTTGACCAGGTCGATGATTGCCGAGGTGTCGACGCCGCAGCGATGCGCGGCGCGACGATCGCTGCCTCGATTTGGATGTGCCGCAGGTCGACTTCCGTAGGAGGACGTATGCGTCACCGGGGCGGGCACAGGCGCCGCTTCTGCCTCCGGATAAGAAACCATACCAGTCTCAGTTTCTTTGGCGGGCTCTCCTGCTGGCGTGGGAGCCATCGCTAGCACTGGATTGAAAATCCTTCCCGGCACAGTCTCGCTTGCCGGCTGCGAGGCCGGGGCACCGGGCCAAATCTGCGCCCTCGGCGCATCGGCCGTCAAATCCCGCGCACCAGGCTCCGCAATGCCGTTTGCCATTCCGGCAAAGGGGTTCCACCCCCCCTTTTTTGCCCGGGCATGTGCCGGGTTGCGCGCCGCGGCTTCAGCAAGAATGGCTTCAATTGCAGGCGAATCCGGCGCGGTTTCGGGTGCTGGGAGCGGTGCCGCGGAATTGACACCTACGAGCCGCATGGAGTCGTTTTCAGATTCTATCTCACATAACACTTCCATCAGATCGTCGCGGCAGTGGGCGGTCATGGTTTTGAATTGCAGTCCCGCCAGGTTGTTTTCAGCCCACTCGACCACTCCGACAAGGCGAAAACCGACGCTGCGAATCTTGAACGTGCATTCAACCGAGGCCCGGACGGCGTGCGATAGAGTTTTGGGCAGAAGCACGCGGCAACCGCTGAGGCTGAGCTCCGCGATGCGGCCCACCAGCATGGTTCCCTGGGTAAGCACGACCAGCGTTACGGGCACATCGACCGAGCAGCGCGGCATCTCGCGGCGCTCGTCGATGTCAGTCGCCTGATGAATCGGGTTTTCAGCGTCGTCCATCAATGGGCCGCCGGCGCGAAAGCCGAAAGCGGGCCGGGGGTCAGTGACTATCCGCGAGTTCCCAGGGACTGCCGGGTTGTAACTGCTCATCCTCGCGCCCCTGCAAACGGTCGTATTGATACACGTCGCTTGTGGTCCCCAGCGACTCGTTATACAAGCTGATCGAGCCGCAGCCCTGCTTCAGCTCTTCGCTGAATGCATGGATGGCCTGCAATTGGGTAGCCGTCGCGGGGATTTCATATTGGGAAGTCTTAATGAACTTCTGGTAGCCCCGGTCAAGCAAGCGCCCCACCTCGCCTCGCACCAGGATTCCCGGACTTACGGCGAAGGCCGCCGGCGCACCCGGGGCAGCAACCAGCACCGCGCCCGCGCCGTGCTTGGTGACCAGCATGGCGCCCGCAAGTTGCGCGTAAGGCTCCGCTTCGAATCCGTGCGCCTGGAGTTGGCTGATGGTCTGCTCGAAATCAAGCTGGTGACGTTTTTTCTTCATGCTTCCCTTCCGGCTTAACGAACCCGTTAATTCCAATCTCGCACACCGCTGCGCACGGCGCAATTAGTGCGGGGCGCGTTTGTGCTTGCAGGCCGTTTCTTAGATGACCCATACTTTTAGGCAGATCTGGGCAATATCCTGCAGCCTGGCTGGAGAAGACGATGCGTATTCTGCCGATCATTGCGATGAGTGCGCTGCTGGGCGCTTGTACCGTAACGATGCCGGCCCAGGAGCGGGACGAGAACCGGAACCGCTGCATGAGCAGCGACCCAGACACCAGCATTACCGGATGCACGCTGCTGATCCTTACCGGCAACGAGACTGAGGCAGTTCTTGCCGCCGTGTTCAATGAACGGGGGATCGCTTACCGTCACAAGGGCGAATACGATCGCGCCATCGATGACTACGGGCAGGCAATCCGGTTCAATCCAGATTTTGCCGAAGCCTTCAACAACCGGGGAAACATCTACAACATCAAGGGCCAATACGACCGCGCGCTGCAGGACTTCGACAAGGCGATCCGGCTGAATCCCAAGTTTGTGCAGGCGATCAACGACCGCGGCAATGCCTACGTGGGCAAGGGCGAATATGACCGCGCCATCAAGGACTACGACCAGGCCATCAAGCTGAAACCCAACTATGCCGACGCCATCAACAATCGGGGCATCGCCTACGACGACAAGGGCGAATATGACCGTGCCATCCAGGAATTCGATGAGGCGATCCGGCTGATTCCGGGTTTTGCAAGTGCGTTCTACAACCGGGGAATCGCGCGCGATAACAAGCGCGAATACGACGTCGCCATCGAGAACTACGACCAGGCCATCAAGCTTGACCCCAATTACGTCGATGCGTTTGTGGCACGGGGCAATGCTTACCAAAGCAAGAAGGATTACGACCGTGCCATTAAGGAGTACGGCCAGGCGATCCAGCTCAATCCCAAAGATGTGGATGCGTTCATCAATCGGGGCAACGCCTTCCGTCACAACGGCGACAGCGACCGCGCCATCCTTGACTTTAGCGAGGCGTTCCGGCTCGATCCCAACGATGCCCAGGCGCTGAACGACCGGGGGTTGGCGCACGTTGACAAGGGGGAGTACGACCTGGCCATCGGCGACTTCGATCACGCGATCAAGCTGAATGGCGACGATGCCGCGGCCTTCAACAACCGGGGCGGCGTCTACCGCCGCCGGGGCGAATACGACCGCGCCATCCAGGATTACGACCAGGCGATCGAACTGAATCCCGAATTTGCGGATGCGTTCAAAAACCGGTGCTGGTGCCACGCGATCGCCGGGCAGTTGCAGGCTGCTCTCGCCGACTGCAATCAATCGCTGACTTTGGCCCCGAATGACGGCGAGGCGCTCGGTAGCCGCGGCCATGTGTACCTCAGCCTGAAGAATCCAGATGCCGCGATCGCCGACTACAACGCCGCACTGGCAATCAATCAAAAGAACGACTCATTTCTTTACGGGCGAGGACTGGCGGAGGGGCTGAAGGGCGATAAGGCCGCCGCTGACGCGGACATTGCGGCTGCAATAGCAACCACTCCCGCCATCGCAGATCAATTCGCGAAATGGGAAGTTAGCGTGTCAAAGCCATAGCCCGCAGGGGCACAACAGGCGCCACGGGAGGTAGCGCAATGGCAAAAGCAAACGCGCGCCCTTTCAAAGCGGTTTTATGAGATGGCATCTAACAATCTCTGGAACCAGTTCGGACCGCGCTCGCAGTAGGGTGGCCGGGGGCGCTTGTCGCACAGATGATTGGCCCGGCAGGCCGCACAATTACCGTGACGCGGACATTCGACTTTGGGGCAAGTGCACCGGATCGGCCTTCTGCCGGTGCCATAAGACACCACGAATGGATGCGCGCGTTCCATATGCCTTCAAACCGCTTCTCGGCTGCTTTCCTGAGTGGCAACGCGCCCGTTCTCGTCCATCTTGCCGAAGATCATCTTGCCGCTGGCGGTCTGGAGCACGCTGGTCACCGAGATTTCGACCGCGCGTCCGATCATCTTGCGGGCATGGTCAACAACAACCATGGTGCCGTCGTCCAGATAGCCCACGCCCTGGTTGTACTCCTTGCCTTCTTTCAGGATGAGCACGTTCATGTGTTCGCCGGGAAGTACCACGGGCTTGAGCGCGTTGGCCAGGTCGTTAATATTCAGCACTTCGACGTGGTGCAGGTGGGCCACCTTGTTCAGGTTGAAGTCGTTGGTAACCACCTTGGCTTCCCACTTCTTGGCCAGCTCAAGCAATTTTAGGTCGACCTCGCGGATCGACGGAAAATCGTCGGGCACAATCTGCACCTGCAGGACGGCGTTCGACTGCATCCGCTGCAGCATATCTAGACCGCGGCGTCCGCGCTGCCGCTTCGAGGCATCGGTGGAGTCAGCCACGACTTGCAGTTCGCGCAGTACGAACTCCGGCACAACGATCATGCCGTCAATGAATCCCGCCTCGGCGATATCGGCAATGCGGCCGTCGATAATCACGCTCGTATCGAGCACCTTGGCGGAGCGCCGGGATGGGCGGTCGCCGGTAAACAGGGTGCCCAGCGCTGCAGGATTCAGCAAGTCGCCCTTGTTCGCACCCACCAGCAGGCCGACGTAGGTCATCAGCAGCAGGACAAAGATCTGCAGGACGGCTGAGTTTTCCTTGACCATGGGCGCCGAGCGCAACACCAGGCAGAACAGCGCCGCCCCAAAGATGCCCAGCACACTGCCGGCCACCGCCCCGATGAGGCGGCGAAGGCTAAGAGCACGAACCCGCAACTCGAATATAATTACCGCGCCTGCGGCCAAGGCCCCGCCCAGCGCAGCCACCCAGGGATTTTGAATTCCGAAGGGATGGAAGTAATAACAAACCCCGGCCAAAAGGGCTACAAAAAGAATACGTATCAGAACCAGATCCATACGTGCCTGCTTTCGAGGGCAGAGCAATTACCAGCAAGCCCCGACACAATTGGCGAGTATGAACACTGCTGTCTGTAGTCGTCAAGTGGAAAGCAAAACCGGCGATAAGGGTTCGGGTACGTCAGGAGGGTACCTGCACCTAACCCTCGAGGATCTTGATTGAAGCGACCTGCACGGCATGTGAAGGCCGCCTCATTTTTTGCGGGAGTCTGCGTTGCGGCTGATTACGAGGCAGCGGCCAACTCGGTAACCGGCGTCTGCCGCTGGGCTCCCTTGCGCGGCCCGCGCTTGCGCGCGCTCATCACCTTGATGCGCTCCAGCAGTTCCAGTGGAGAGCAATTCTTCCTCGCCACCATGGCGTCGGCCACGTGAATCTGGTTGGCAGCCTGCGAATCGCCCAGCAGGATCATGGGGACATGGGAGGCAATGCGCTTGAGGCGGTCGACAAGCTGACCGCCATTCATGTGCGGCATCCCGTAACTGGCCAGAACCAGGTCGACCTGCAGGCCCGAAAAAACAGTAATCGCCTCCTGGCCAGTCACCGCCGATACTACTTTATACCCGTGTGTTGAAAGCAGGAACTTGAGAATCGAGAGCTCTTGTTCGTTATCGTCTACGCAAAGAATTACTTTCTTGGGCCGCATGGATGCAGTTTTGCTCCTTCATTAGTTTTGTTTGTGGGCGCTTGCAGGCAACGCCTCACCTTACTGCTCTGGGGCAGCTTGGTCAGGTACCTGTAGGGGCCCGGCGACCGCAACCAGCCGGCTACCTTCGGGGATTGGCCTGTGGCATGGCGCCTGATCGGCTCTCCATGCAGTTCGGGCGCACAATCCGCTCGAAGACCGGCCTTAGTCCACGGCCAGTCAATCAACGCGCATACGGCATTTCAGGAAACAAGAGCCTGTTCCTGCTTCGCGTAAAAAACGAAGCTTCCCCCCAACATGGTCGTGGCGTTCTTGGCCATCGACCATGGCACAGGTCTCCTGAAACGCTATCGCGTGAAGGGGACATCCGGAATAATCCGGCGAGAATTTCCTTCAATGAGTTCGAAGCCTACGATCAGCGGAACGATAAGGAAAGAGGGAATGAGAAGCGAAAAGAGGATTGAAAACGGATGTGAAACAAGTGGAAAACCACCCGCAACCATGATTTGCTTTCACTTGCGCGCATTAATGCCTGTTGAAAGAGTGTGTATCACGACAGGAAAAGACGCCCATTTGCAACAGGAACAGTGCTGCCTCCGACGCGAACATCCGTGACGCCGGTGTCAAGCTTGCGCGCGGCCAAATGAATCACGCTCTTGCGTCCCATCTCAACCCCCTGGGTTACCACTACCGGCGCATCTGAACCGACGGCGCCGTGGCCGACAAGATAGCTGATGGCGCACCCGGCTGCCGAGCCGGTTGCGGGATCTTCGCCGCCGTAAAACTGCATCCGAGCCCTGTAGCGCATCGCGCCGTTCTCGTCCTGGTCGAGGGCTGGGGCGAGAACGTAAAGCCATCGTCCTCCGCTCTCACGCAGCCAGGGAGTGGTTGCGTCGTGATCAACTTTGAGCCGGGCCAGCTCTTCAACCGAACGCAGGGCAACGATTGCGAAGGCTGTGCCGGTAGAGACCACCTGCGGAGACAACGCCGGATGGAGATCTTCGGTTGCGAGTCCACACAGCCGTGCCACACGGTCGCGGTCAAGCGCCGCGCCAAAGACCGGATCGCGCTGCGTCATCTCTCCGTACAGAGCATTGCCGTGGGAGCCGCCCGTTGAAAAACGCACCGGCACCGTTCCCACATTGAGCTTGAGCTTCACCGTATCGTTCTCTACGCACGCCGGGGCCGCGCGCAACAATACGCTGGCCGTTCCCAGCGTTGGATGACCGGCAAAGTTCAGCTCTTCCCGGGTGGTGAAGATGCGCACGCGCATGCCTTCGCTGCGCTCTGAGGCTGGATCGCCGCGTTCGACAAACGTAGTCTCAGAAAGATTGAATTCGCGAGCGATGGCCTGCATGCGCTCGGTGGACAGGCCGCAAGTGTTCATCACCACGGCCAGCGGATTGCCGGCCAGGGCCGCAGTTGTGAAGACGTCGACAACGTGGTATTCGAGTTCGATTCCGCTGGGCATTTATCTTTGATTATGACCGATTATCGATTGAATTTCTTGACACGGCTTAGATCACACTCTACTCTACAAATACCCGCTCCGCCCATGCGTAGCGCAAGGATGCAATGACGAGCTATTTCCATTCCGCGATTTGTCTGTGCTGCTGTCAGTGCAGCGGTTCGCGGGTGCGCGCGCTCTCTTAAGCTTCCAGAGGCAAGATTCAAGAAGCATGAGCCCACCCGCTTGATGGCGCGGTGGGTTTTTTAGTTACAGGCACTAGAGACTAGGCAATAGGCACTAGGAAAAAAGGCATTCGGGACCAAGGAAATTCGACACAGAGTCAATGCCGCGAATAGACCACAAAGGAAACTAGTCCCTAGTCCCTTGCCTTTAAAGCACCGGTGGCGAAGTGGCTAACGCGCAGGTCTGCAAAACCTGTATTCGCGGGTTCAACCCCCGCCCGGTGCTCCAAATTCGATGCTGCAGAATCGGGATAGGGGGGAGAGTCACCTCTCCTCCCCTCCCACACCACCGGACAAGCGGGTCCGCATCCGGCGGTTCGATGAGTTAATCCCCTGCCGCACTGAACAGAGGCCGGAGGTTCAAAGAACGCACCGCCGATGGTGGATTCGCCGCTCGTCGAGTTCCATTGCAGGCTTCACCCGCTCCCAACTCGCTCAAGCTCGGCCCGAGGGCTGATTGGCTGGCGCATAGCCACGCATGAGATGCGCTTTCCTACTACTCCTTCTCATCGTTCAGGCCTTCGCTCCTCGCGGAACTACTATGCCCTCTGCTGACTTCTGCTGCACGGTCAGAATGGATTGCTCCACCCTCAGTCCCGAATCGGGACGTGCAGCAGATCTCCCGCGATAAGACTGACCGCCTTCAACGCGCAACCGCCGAATTTATCACCAGTGCCCTTGATGGATATGGACTTCGCGATCACTTGCCCGCTCGTCCGGCACCGTATGCCTCATATCCGGTTCTTGTCCATCGGCTCGCGTCTTTGCTCCACGCTTCCTTCAGACCCCGCCTCACGACGACGCCCTTGCGCTTCGCTATCACTTCTCCCCATCTGGATGTGAAGAGGACTTGCACCTCCAAGCTGTCAATCATGCACGGCGTACACAAGCAAGGCCGCGCCCGGGTGTGGCGCGGCCTCGATTGTCTCTTGCTGTAATTTATTTTCTAACTTCCGGCCGGAACTTGGGAGCACTCTATCCTCGAAAGTGCCCTACAACTCGATCAGCGGGTGAGGGAGCCGCGCACGCGCGCGGTCAAGAAAGAGCCTCATGCGAAGCGCTTCGGTACGCTGGATGATCACGAGGCGCATGTGGCGGCGAATATGATCGGGATCCTCGAGCCTATCGATCAACATCTCGTCGCTCGCCGCATCTCGCTCCAGTCTTGCGACTCGATCCTCAATGGACCTGCGGAAGCGAGGACTGATCTCATAGCCATCTTGCACGGCGCAATTCACGATCATGTCAATCTCCGTAGCTTGAATTGCCTGTGGCAATATTGCGTCAGCCTCCGGCTCCTCAAGTATTTTTCTTCACTGCCGATAGTAGTGACGAACGGCTTTATGCGCCAGATTACGGTGTTGGTCAACTTAGGTAACCGCTTGCCTCAAAACGAGACAGAGTTCGCCGCTTACCAACACCGTCAACACCAGATTTCAAAAATCACACCTGCTTTCGTGAGCGATCACTTGCCGACCGCCGCAAAACTCAAGTCCATCTGCGTACCGCTATCGAGATGAACATTCATCTTTGACGCCGAGAGCGTGCCCGAGGCGGAGTCTGAATCGCTGGTGTGCAACATCACTCCAGGAACCCCCGTTGAACGTATCGTCGCGCGATTTGAATTCGACGCCGATGATGCGCCGTTTAGACCTGCTGCATGCACACCCGCCGCAGTGTTTGCAGTCACATTGCCTGCGGAGCGTCCGGCAGCGCGCGCCAGGCTCGATGGCGTGTAGACCGCGCCCGACGCCGATGAATCCATATGTTCGCCCAGGCTTGCCTGCGTAACGTCTACGCGGTCTGCCGATGCGCTGATGACCAAACCGCCTCCGCTCACATGTTGATTGCCGGCTGCGCGGCCGGCGGTCATGCTGCCCGCTGAAACAGGGCCGCCCAGCGAGTCATCGTCGTTCATCAGGGTCGACGCCATCATGGCCGGCTGCGGCCTCACCGTCTCGATTGTCGAGTGAATTGCGAGGCTGCGTCCGTTCTTCATCTCGGCGCGGTCAAACGCAATGCCAAGCTGCGAATCGGCATGGGCGGAGTCGTGCGCCTGCGCTTCAGTCACATGACCGATGAGCCGCGTGCCTTTGGGAATCACAGTGCCGTCGGCAGTGGTCACCTTCTCAGTAGTTTTGAGCACGACGGCTTCGCCAACCTTGGCGGTCTTTGCGTCCAGTTTGCCTTGAAGCTCGCCGGAGATGGTGCTCCTCTGTTCAGTCTTTGCCGTGATGGAAGAAGAAGTCGTCGATGTTGAAGTGGTTGTGGTGGCTGAAGAAGCAGCTTTCAACGTCGATCCGGTGTCTGTGGCTGCGTTTGACGAGGTTCCGCTCGCGCTGTTGACGCCAGCCTGCTGCGCTATCAGGGGAATGCTCGAGAGAGTGACGGATGCCACTGCGAGCAGAAGAGCAGTTCTCATAGCTATCTCCTCCGAAACTTTTTCTCAAGGCCTGGCCGCACAGATCTTTACTGCACTTGACCGGCGCGAGATCTGGGGAAGTTTCTCCGGTCATTGGCCTTTGATGCCTTCTCACTTGCATCTGTTGTGCCAAAGGGCTGATCCATCGGACACGGAGCAGCTAAACCTTTTTAAACAAGCGGCTAACGCAGTGGCGCAATCGCCGGCGTTCCTGGCGCGAAGCACCACGCGCAGAGAACTTTTTTCCGCACATCACGTAAATTGTTCGTCACGTGAATGAACGCGACTTAAGAGTTTATTCAGGAGATCAAACTGCATCCGTCTCCGACTTCTCGCAGAAGCAGACAAGCATCGGCATTACGAAGTCTCGGGTGTCCTGTCTCTAAAGTTCGCATCAAAAATGAGGTGTCATCCTGAGCGGAGATTGGCGCGTGTTTTGCGCCAATCGTAGACGAAGGACCTGCATTTGTTCTTCTACGTACCTAGGGTTCACCACACTAGTGTCCTGTCTCTGAAATAAATAGAATAATGTACCATGCTTGCCTCATCGG
>CAZGUD010000057.1:0-18908 GCA_964528915.1 uncultured Occallatibacter sp. | reverse complement strand
GGAAAGCCCATGCCGCAGCGTCCGTCGCGCCAGCGACTTAGTTCAAACGCCGCAGCAGCCAGGAATGAAGTAGCCCCGGGTTGGAGTTGAGCCAACAGCTATTGTTCAGTAAAACAGACGTTTTGAACCAGGACTGCAATTGAGCGCCAAGGGAGGGTACCCCCAACTATCGACCCCCCTATTCGTCGATCATCTCGACGAACCTGGTTTATGAGACCGGTATTTAGAACGTCACTCGCGCGCCCAGTTGGGCGGCGAAAGGGATGCCAACGGTAGTGCCGGGGCCGAAGAAATCTCCCAAGGCTCCCTCGGGTATTTCAAGTTGCTTCAAACTCTTGATGGGTTCGGTTTGGGAGCAGTCGGCAACTGTGCAAATGAGGCTGACGTTTGTAATGCCGTTTTGATTCGGCTGCATCTGGGACGCGGGGACTGGAAGCTGCGTGACGTTGACCGCGTAATTGGCGCCGGGATTGTTGCGGTTGAAGAGGTTGAAGAACTCGGCGAATGGGTCGATCTGCCAACGGTCGTGAATCGTGAAGGGGCGGGTGACTCGCAGGTCTGTCTGCATATAAGGTGTTCCCCGGAATTCATCGAGGCTGGTGTAAACCCCATTTACCCAGATGCGCCCGGTGTTGTTTGCATTGGTGATGGTAATGGGGCGGGCGCTCTCAAGCTGGGTGACACTGCTCAATTCGAACCCCGCGGGAATACGCAGCGTGCCGGCAAGAACGAAGCGATTGCGAACGTCTTCCCCGGAGGGACCGTAATCACCTGGCCCGAAGGCATCCAGTTGTCCGGCATCAGGCCCGCTTTGCAGTTTGCAGACACCATCCACATAATCAAAGAGTTCGCCGAGCAGGCAACCCCAGGTCTGCGCCTTCGAGAGCTGGTAGTTCGCAACCAGGCTGAAGCGGTGCATATTGCCCTGCAGATGCAACATGAGGGCGTTGTAACTGGAGCGATTGTCTGACTGGAACACATTCACATTCGGCACAACGTCCGCCTGATCGGTGGCATAGCTCGGGTCAGAAGTGGAAATCAGCGGAGTGAACAAATTCGTTCCGCTGCTATAGGGAAATGCGCGATACCCATGATTCCCCTGCTCGTGCGTATAGTCGGCGCTGGCCAGCCAGTGCTCGTTGAAGGCGTGCTCCGCTCCTCCCGTAATATGGATCGCGTAGGGCGTCTTGTACTCGGAACCGATGAGGTTGCCGGTAGCCCCGGCGCCGCCCTGCAGGCAACCGGAGCCGGTAAGTGCGTATGTGCCTTGGCCGCCGGTAAGAACGCACGCCCCCGTCGTTGCGTTGGTGTTATTGAGTCCCTGAAACGCAGTTGCCCATCCATTCTGAGCCAGATCGTCGTAGAACAGCCCGAATCCTGCGCGTAACACGTTCTTATCGTTCCCGCCTGGAGAGTAAGCGATTCCCAGGCGTGGGGCGATCTGCTTGCGGTAATCGTGCGGCACCTGGCGCGCTATGGGAATCTGCAGCGTCTGCAATGTGATGTAGGCGCTGTTTTCAAGCTGGGTACGGCCGGAACCCTCAAACAGCCCATAGGTGGTTTGGTAACGGAGGCCGTAGTTGACCGTCAGGCGATGTGAAGCGCGCCAGGAGTTCTCGGCATAGACGCCGAGCCGTTGAACATTCTGCGAAAAGCTGCCGTCGCCCGCAGGCGTGTAAGTGCAGGTGATGCCTGAAGCAACGCTGGGTTCCGGATTGCACTGCGAAGCTGGCGCAACAAAATAAAACGGCAACGCGCTGGTGATGCCGCCGCAGTCTGCTCCGGGCGGATCGATGTAGCAATCAGGATTGGCCGCATACTTGATGATCTGCTCGGCCGTGGAGGCAAACGCGCCGCTCAACACCGGTTCGTGAATAAAGTCGACGCCGTATTTAAAAGCGTGACTTCCCGCAACATGAGCCAGGTCGTAACGCAACTGGTACTTCTGCTGACTGCGCAGATCGGGGAAGAGGGTGATGGGGGTGGCAAACTGATTGTCGCCGAAAGTTTCGAATCCTGAAATCGTCAGCGCTGTCGAACTGAAGGGAAACGCCAACGCGAAGCCCAGATTTGAATTACGCGTCTGCGTCAGGTGCAGCAGGCTGGCGTCAAAAACCAGATTGCCGAGCCAGGTCGGGCTGAAAGTGTAGGCGTTGCTTATCACCGCGTTCCAGTAATTGTTGTGCGTCAGCAGCCCGGTGGAAGGCAGAGTACCTTGTTCCACTAATGCGTTGTGGGTAAGATACGTGTCTTCTGAGTTGCGCAGAAACCACTGAGACTTGTGCGACTGGGCCCAGTCAAAACGCACCGTGCCGAGATAGTCGCGGAAAGGGATCGGAACCGTGGCGGGCACGGCAATAGAAGGCACACTGGAAATCAGGCCTTCAGAAGCGATTGTGCTCAGCGCGTCGAATTGTTGCGTGCTGGCGGGGCTGTAGGCAATGCTGGCATTTTCATGGACGTGCTCGAATGAGGTGAAGAACCACACTTTGTCTTTTACGATGGGGCCGCCCAGAGTGCCGACATAGTTCTGGCGTGAGTACGGCTGCTTCGGGTTAGGCACGCAGGTTCCGCTGGTGCATGTTTGCGCGGGATTCTCGATTGGGAAACGGGCGTTGAGCGCCGCCGATCGCTCGTAGAATGCCCCGTCGCCGTGCCAGTCGTTGGTGCCGCGCCTGGTAGTAATCACCACGGATCCAGCGGTGGTCCAGCCGGTATCGGCATCTTCATTCGAGGTGCGTACGGCAAACTCCTGAATGCCATCGGGTGAGAAGTTCTGCAGGAAACCGCCGATCCAATCGTCGGAGTTTTCGGCCCCGTCGACCGACAACTCGTTGTTCAGGCCTGAACTTCCCCCAGTGGAAACAGCGGTGATGCGGGCCTTGGTAGGGTCGGAAGGTTCTACCGGCTCGGTTCCGGGAACGAGATAAGCAATGTTGGCGAAGCTGCGCGCGGGAAGCGGAAGAGATTCGAGGTCCTGGCTGCCAACAACTCCCCCATGAACCGCGCTTGAAGTGTCGATCGTTTCTGCCGTGATCGAAGAAGGCGTGCCCTGAACATTTACCGTCTCGCGTCCGTTTTCCGGTTTCAGCGTGACGTCGAGATCGCGAACGACGCTGACTGCGACGTCGACATTGGCCGTGGCCGAGGCAAAGCCTTTCGCCGTGACCATGACACGATAAGAACCGGGAAGCAGCCCTTCAACGCGGAATTCTCCTTGTCCATTTGCAATCTCTGAGCGGCTGATTGATGCCCCGGCGGCCTCTACCACGACCTGGGCGGCGGGTACTCGCGCTCCGGTGGCGTCCTGGATCTCTCCTCGAAGCGCGCCGTTCTGGTTCTGGGCGCGCGGCACCATTGCTATCAGAAGCATTGCCGCGACCACTGCCGGAGTTTTCATGTATCGATACCTATAAGCAACAAGAAAAAACGCACCTCAAGTATGGGACTTTACTCATCATCGTCGTCATCGGGCATAGTCGCAGCGCCATTGGGCAGCTTGCGCGAATCGGGCTTGACGATGACGGGCTGCGTCAATGTTTGGCCGTCGACCGAGAGCCGAACGGTATATTCGCCCGGCTGCAAACCTTGAGACTCGCTTCCGGGACGCTTCGGCCCCGCGTCGGGCACAGCCGCGGGCGCTCCGGAAGGATGGCATGCATCCACGGGCGGCGGCGGCGGGCGGCGGCCAAATCCCATTCCCATGCCACGCGGCGCCACGACGTTGAGCGCAAAGCGGTGCATGCCGGGTGCAGCCGAAGGCGGTGGCGATGGTTCTTCCCAGTAGGCTTGCACGTTGATAGTTTCGGTGTCGACGGGCTTCACAGGCGTGTCGCTGGCCGCGCACGCGGCTGTTTTGCCGGCCTTGTCAACAAGTTCAAGCTTGACCGGGCCGCTCGGCGCGGACTTCAACCAGTAGTAAGCCACCACGCCCAATGGCGGGTTCAACTCCTGCGGTTCCTCGTGTGCAAGCGGCGTGCCGTTCTGGCCGCCCTGCTGAATGGCCAGCGTCTCGCCCGGTGCAAACAGGTACGCGTTTGAAGCCTCAATCTCATTGCCGTGAGCGGCTATCTGGCGCAGCGCGGCCATTTGATCGAGCACCCAGAATCCGCGGCCGAAGGTCGCAACAGCAAGATCGTCGCCGTGCACCACGATATCGCGAACCGAGGTGACAGGCATGTTGAATTGGAGCGGCTGCCAGTGGTCGCCGTCGTCAAAGGAAACGTACACGCGCAGTTCGGTTGCGGCGTAGAGCAGGCCCTTTTGTTTGGTGTCTTCCTTGATTGAGTTCACGAATGCGCCTTCAGGAATTCCATTGGCCACGTTCTTCCAAGTTTTTCCGCCGTCGTGGGTGCGATAGATGTAGGCGTGATCGTCGGCCAGGCGATGGCGATCGACGGATGCGTACGCTGTCTCCACGTCGAAGTGGCCGGCCTCGATCTGCGATACCTTGCTCCATGCGGTCATCTCTGGCGGCGTTACATCCATCCAGTTCGCGCCATCGTCGCGCGTCACGTGGATGAGACCGTCGTCGGTGCCCACCCACACAGTCTTTGCATCGAGTGGTGAGGGACCGATGGTATACACCACCCCGAAGCGGTCTGTCATGGGCTGGTCGATGTCCTTGGCGGTAACGGGATCGAGCGTCTTCGGCACATCAGGGTGCAGGCGCGCCAGATCCGGACTGATTCTGATCCATGTCTTGCCGCGGTCGCGTGTGCGGAAGACAAACTGATTCGAGTAGTAAAGCGCATCGTCTGCCAGTGAAAAAACCTGCGGCAGCGTCCAGGTGCGGCGGTATGGATCGCTGGCGTCTTCTTTGGGCAGTTCGCCGCCCGCAGGCGCAGAGAGATTGAGCCTCTGGTCGCAGCGCTGATCGCCGTTGCCATAGAGCAGGTCAGGGTTTTGGGGGTCGGGCACTACGGTGTTGCTCTCGCCCGCTTCGCAGATCGGAAGCCAATTGCCGAAGGCGAGAGTTCCCATGCGCGACCAGGTGCTGACACTTACCGCACCTGAATCCTGCTGCGCGCCGTAGAGCCAGTAAGGGAAGCGGTTGTCAGCGGCGATGTGGTAAATCTGCGCGGTGGGCTGGTTGTACCAGGTGCTCCAGGTCTTGGCGCCATCGACTGATACAACCGTTCCCTGATCGCTCGAGAGCACCATGCGATTGCCGTCTTTGGGATTGATCCAAAGCTGGTGATAATCGTCGCCGCCGGGCGCGCCTTTGACTGGAACCCAGGTTTTACCCGCGTCGAGCGTCATGTAAGTGGTGGTGTTGATGTCGTAGGCACGATCCGGATTGGTGGGATCGACGGTGATCTGGCAGAAGTACCATCCCCGGCCCCACAGGCGCTGCTCGCTGTTAACCAATCGCCACGTTGCCCCGGCATCGTCTGAGAGATAAATGCCGCCGGAGGGTTTAGGTGCATTCGCACCCGTGGGAGCAGGGACACGATAGGATCGCGCGATCGCGGTGCCGAGATCGTCGACCACCGCGTAGAGCCGATTCGGATTGCTGGGCGCGACTGCAATGCCGATCTTGCCAACGAAGTCATCGGCAGGCAGACCGCCGCCGAGTTGATGCCAGGTGTCGCCTCCGTCAGTAGATTTGTAGAGACCTCCGCCGGGCATGTTTGACGGCGCATAGACTGACCATGGCGGACGCCGTGTTGCCCAGAGGGATGCGTAGATGGTGCGAGAATGTTCGGGATCGAGCGCCAGATCGACTGCGCCGACATCGTCAGGCTGCTTCGCATCAAAGAGGATCTTTTTCCAATGGGCGCCGCCATCGGTGGAGCGATACACTCCACGTTCTGAGTTGGCCTTGTAGGGGTGGCCGAGCGAGGCCACGTAAACAAGATTCGGATCGCCGGGGTCGACAACGATTTTGCCGATCTGGCGCGATTCGGCGAGGCCAATCGAATACCAGGTCTTTCCCGCATCGACGGACTTGAAAACGCCGATGCCATATGAGTGCTGGCTGCGAATATCGGGCTCGCCGGTGCCCACGTAGACGATGCTCGGATCGGAAGGAGCGACGGCGATTGCGCCGATGGAGCCGATGGGGATTCCGGTGACCGGATCGTCGGCGATGGGATACCAGGTGCGGCCGGAGTTCTCGGTCTTCCACAAGCCGCCGCCGACCGAGCCCATGTAGAAGGTGTCAGGCTGCGCTACATTTCCTGAAACAGGATAGGTGCGGCCGCCGCGCATGGGGCCTACATCGCGCCACTGAAGGCCGGAGAGCAATTCGCCAGGATATTGCTGGGCGGAAACCGGAAGCGCGAAGGCGATGCAAAGAAATGCGGCAGGAAGTATGCGGACGGCTGCCATGTGGAGGCTCCGATAAGTTCAGGATTTTGTTGAACGGCGGGGAGAGCAATATGCTCACAATTGAACAGGATTGTAAATCATTCCTCATCGCCGATCTCGACCTTGTCCTTGAGGTCGTGTCCGGTTTTGCTGGAGTCCAGATCGATGACAGCAAGATGCCGGCGCTCGAGCAGCTCGTTGAGTGCTTTGAGATCGTTCTTCTTGAGTTGCTGCCACTGTTCAATGAGGCCGTGGAATATCTCGGCGGAGCTCTGGCTGGCCTCAACCTGAGCAGCGGTGGGAGCGGCGTCGGCGCTTTCGATTGAGTGCTCGAGGCGTGCTAACTGCATGCGCACCATTCCAAGGCTTGGCGGAGGCGCCGGGCCCCGGCCGAAGCCGCGCATTCTGCCTTCAGGGCCGGCGATCGCATCGAGCTTGGATTCGATGGACGGTTCGGCGCCAGCGACGGCAGGCTGCCCCGAGCGCGCCTTGAGTTGCTCACGCAATACTTTGATTTCGCGCAGAGCGTCGGTGGCATTCATCAATTCGTCGTAGATTGATTTCGCCAACGTGAATTGCTGCTCGAGATCGACGCGGGGCGTCTTAACGCGCGGATCCATGGCGACATTGAGTGGCGCGGAAAGTTTCTTGCCGCCGGCGATCAGCCGCACAGTGTAGGCACCTGGCAAAACCCACGGTGCTGTGGAAACACTCGGTGTGTCGTAGGGAGTGGCCAGATCCGCGTCGGGCTCTGTGCTGATGCCCGCGACCTGCGGATACTGCATGTCCCAGAGAAATCTGTGATGACCGGGCGCCGCGGAAAGAATACGCGGCGGACGCGCCCACAAAGTGGGAACAGAGTAGCGCGGATCGAGCGGCGGCACGGGGTCGTTGCTGCTGAAGCTGGCGATGGTCTTGCCCGTACTGTCGGCGATCTCAAGTGAGACCACACCGGAGATGCCAGGGCCGAGATAGTAATCGATGATCGCGCCGTCAGGCGGATTGTCGCCAGTAGCCATGTCGGGAGGCCAGGGTGTGGGCGGATTCATGTCGTTGCGAATGCGGATAGCTGTCTGCGGCACATATAGATGAGCAGTCTCAGATGACGTAGACGCTGCAATCTGGCGCAGCGGCGTTAGGTCGTCGAGGATGAGAAAACCGCGTCCGTGAGTCGCAGCGATCAGATCGTCGTCTTTCACTTCGAGATCGCGGACTGAGCTTGCGGGCATATTGAGGCGTAGCGGCTGCCAATGATCGCCGTCGTCGAATGAGACATAGACCTGCGTCTCAGAGCCCGCATAGAGAAGTCCCTTGCGCTTGGGATCTTCGCGAATGGCGCTGGTCGCGGCGCCCGAGGGAATGCCGTTATCGATCTCGGTCCACGTTTTGCCGCCATCGTGCGTGCGGAACAGGTGCGGACGCATATCGTCGAGACGCATCGTATTTAAAGCCGCGTAGGCGGTCCGCTCATCAAAGTGGCCGGCGTCCATGTTGAAGACCTTCCAGAAGGGTTGCAACTCGGGCGGCGTCACGTTGTTCCAATGCGCGCCTGCATCGGTTGTGGTCCAGATGAGGCCGTCGTCTGTTCCGGCCCAGATGCGGTTCGCGTCAAGCGGCGAAAGGCCGAGCGCATAGATGACACCGCGGCGCGTGACCTTCGCAACCGGCGAGTCCTTGTACGACTCAACAGGCTTTGGCAGTTCCCAGGATTCGCGGGTGAGGTCGGGACTGACCTCTTTCCAGTGCTTGCCGCCGTCCTCAGTGAGCCAGAGCGTGTTGGTGGCGAAGTAAAGCTTGTGCGGATCGACGGGCGAAAACTGGAGCGGCTCAGTGCGCAGCGCGCGATAGCTGTGCAGCGGCTTCGGCTCGACATCTTGAATCTGGCCGGTGCGGCGATCGTAGCGTGTTACTTTGCCTCCGTAGACGATGTCGGGATCGAGCGGGTCAGGCGCAGCGTAGCCGTACTCTTCAATGCCCGCCGGGTGCCAGTCGTGAAAAGTGATGCGGCCATCGTCGCTGCGGCTTGAGACGCACGCCGAGCCGGAGTCCTGCTGCCCGCCACACACGCGATAGGGAAACGCATTGTCGGCGGTTGCGTGATACATTTGCGCCGTGGCCTGGTTGAACCATTGCGTCCAGGTTTCGCCGCCGTTCTCTGAAATGATCACTCCCTGATCGCTGGCCAGCGCGATGATTTTTGTGTTGTTGGGGTTCACGAAAACATTCTGGTAGTCGTCTCCGCCGGGTGAGCCGCGAAACGCGGTCCATGTTTTCCCGGCATCGGTCGACTTCCACGTGACGATGCTTGCTACATAGATTGTGTCGGGATCTTTTGGGTCGACCAGCGGGACAGGAACATCGCCGCCGCCTATGCGTTCTTCAGGCCGCGTATCGTCAACCGGAGCATGCACCCAGTGGTCGCCTCCATCGTCTGACCGGTAGAGGCCGACTGCGCCCTTAACCGGAGCGATGGCGCCGTAGATGCGATGCGGGTCGCTTGGGGATATGGTCAAATTTACCTGCATGATGTCATCGGGCAAACCGTTGCCGGTGAGCTTGGTCCACGTGTCGCCCCCATCCGTCGAGCGATAAAGCCCGCCATCCGCGCCCCCGAACGATCCGTTTTCCCACGGCGCTTCCTGCCGCTGCCACATACCCGCGAAGACGATATTGGGATGCTGTGGATCGATCTGGACTTCGGATGCGCCAGTGCGATCGTTCGTATAGAGAACTCGCTGAAACGTCTTTCCGCCATCGACGGTGCGATACAAACCGCGCTCTTCGTTCGGTCCGAACGGATGCCCTTCCACAGCAACGAACACGCGATTCGGATCTTTTGGGTCGATCGCGACCTCGCCGATCTGTTGGCCATCGCGAAGGCCTTCGAGATGCGTCCACGTTTTGCCGGCGTCAATGGATTTGTAGACGCCGTCGCCGGTGGAGAGATCGGGTCGCTGCAATCCCTCGCCGCAGCCCACATACACAACGTCAGGGTTGCTGAGCGATACCGCGATGGCCCCGATGGAACCGGTGGCCTGATCATCCCAGACACTGTGCCAGGTGGCGCCCGCATCGGTAGTCTTCCAAACTCCGCCGTTCACCGCGCCTAGATAAAACGTGGCAGGCTCACTGGGCACGCCCGCTAATGCGCGCGTACGCCCGGCGCGCAAGGGACCGATTTCGCGCCAACGCATATCCGAATACAAGTTGGCATCAACCTGCGCGATAGCTGAGACTGCGACTAAGAAAAACGATGCGACGACGAGAAAGAAACGGCTCTTCATAGTTGTCCTGATAAGGAAGATGTGTGCGAAGCTACTGAGTGCAGCCGGTAGAAGACACCTTCGTATCCACAGGCAAATTCAGCGGATTCTGTTTCGCGAGTCCATCGTTCAATTGCTTCCAGTGAACGAGTACATTGGTCAACGCGCTGCATTGTTCTTCGACCGCCTGCAACTGCGGAGCTGACGGTCTTTGATCGGCCGCGATCAGGATGTCGGGATAATGCGGATCGACAATCACGGCCTGAATGAACCGCGTCTGCTCAAGTCCAGCGTGGCTCCAGGTTTTGCCTGCGTCGGTGGACTTATAGACGCCATTGCCCGGTGTTTGTTCTCCGGTTCCCGCGTAGATGATGTTTGAATCGGAGATAGCCACTGCAAGCGCACCAATTGAGGCCACCCGCTCCTTGTCGAAAATGGGCTCCCAAACCCGTCCCGCGTCGGTCGTCTTCCATATTCCGCCGCCCGGCGTTCCGAAGTAGTAGATATTGGGGTCGCCGGGCACGCCCGCCACCGCGCTCACGCGCCCCCCGCGAAACGAACCGATGAGCCGCCAGTGCAGCGTCTGCAGCGCCTGGGTGTCAACATCCTGACTAGACGAACTGGAGGCGAGAAGCGCGCCCGCAGCCGCCAAAGCAGCGAAATATTTCACAGTCTTTCTCCCCGTGTGGGCATCGCCTCCGGACTTGCGCCCGTCGATCCGCCAGATCAAAATAATCCGGCTGCATGTGTGGCGGGGTTCGTCCTCGCCGAAGGTAGGATTTAGCTCATTGCTTCAGGTCAACTTGCGGATGGAGTTGCACACGCCCGACCCGGGAAAGGAGAAGTGCACCCGACCGCATGTTTCTGTGGCGCGGGGAACCTGTTGCGCCGGCACTATTGACCAAGTCTAGCAATTCTGGCCGGTTTTGCCTGAATTCTCTTTTGCTATTAACCAACAGGATATTAAAGGGTAGTCCGGCAACGGAGCGCGCTTAAGTTTGGGACGGTTCTCTGCCAGTTCGTTTTTGACAGTAAATGCCGCGGGGAGATAGAACCTTATCAACAGCAAACGAGAAACGAGTGCATTCGCTAACGCCACGATGGGCCCGAAGGCGCTCCCAGCTTGTTGAAGGAGATGCAACCATGATACTTGGCACAACGATTCTCAAATCCGCGAAGTTGGCGCCAGCCCTAATCATGAGCGCGGTATCAATCGCAGCATCGGTGATGCCGGCTCAGACACCGCGCGACAGGGCTTGGGCGATTCTTGAAGCTGGCGCTGGCAACAACAGCGTCGATCAGCGGGTTGCGACGATGAGTGCCCTGCAACTGATTCCTCGCGACGATAAGGCCCTGAAATTGGCTGAGAACGGATTGCAGGACAAGAACCACGAAGTGCGATCAGCAGCCGCGCTTACTCTTGGCGCAATGGGTGCCAAGAGCGCGATCCCTCAACTGAAGGATGTGATCGCGAATGACAAAGACGGCACGGTCGTCATAGCCGCGGCGAAAGCCCTGATCCAGCTGGGTGACGAGTCTGGATACGATGTGTACTATGCGGTGATCACCGGCCAGCAGAAGTCTGGCGCGGGGCTTGTCGCGGATCAAAAGAAACAACTGAGCGACATGATGGCACATCCGCAGCAAATGGAAAAGATGGCATTTGAAACTGGAATTGGATTCTTACCATTTGGGGGCATCGGTTTGGCCGGTATCCAATCGGTCCAAGCCAGCAAGTCTAAAGGTCCGATCTTAAAAGCAGCGTCGATCAGAGCGCTCGCGACGGATCAAGATCCACGCACCGAGAAAGCGATAGTTGCCGCAATCTCAGATGAATCTCCATTGGTGAGAGCAGCCGCTTACGACGCTTTGGCTCGACGCGGCCATGCAGCTGTGTTGCCGAGCCTGACTGCGGGGCTAGATGACCAGAAAGTCGAAGTGAAACTTACGGCGGCTGCCGCTGTGGTCTATCTCTCCACAGTTTCGAACAAGGAGGAAAAGTAACCGATCGCCTCCTGCCCTCCAGTGCGGATCGATCGAAACGAAGCTTCACGGGATTCGAATCTACATAGAACGAGAAAACCGCAGCCCTCACGCAGGGTCTCAATCCCAATCCGCTCGAGCAAGGCAGGAACTCAACAAGCGCCTCCAGGCCACCACTTTGTCGCCGGTCAACCACGACGGACACCGCTCCGTACTACGAGGCGGAAGGCTCGTGGAATCTGTTGGGTACAGACAAGAACGCCCCTCGGGAGGAGCAAGGGGCTCAGGACTCGAATGAGGGATGTCTTGGATTGGTTGCGGGGGCTGGATTTGCACCAGCGACCTTTGGGTTATGAGTTCTTAAATCACATAATTCAAAAGACTTATCACGACGGTTTGGAGACCGGGAATATCTTCGCTGTACTGAAACTCGATCGCTCCCGAAGTTTTGCGGATCAGGCGACCGACAATGCGGCTGTTCAGGTAAACGTCGAGTGGTTCGTTACTGCGGTGCCGCCCCATTAGAACAATTCCTCAATCACTTTTGCGGAACTTCTTGTTCTGGGACGCACGACCAATTCCAGATTGAGAGCTGCCAATGTATCAAAGAGCGTCCCTAGCCTGGTATCGGTAGCCGAATTCTCCAGAGCAGATATCGTCGCTTGCCGCAAATGAATACGCGAAGCCAGCGCCTCCTGGGTTAGGTGGAGCTCCTTACGCCTGCGGCCGAGGGTCGCGCCTAGTTGCTTTGGGGTACGGGTAATCTGATCCACCGAAACCTCCATACGGTAAGCCGTATGAATTCATACTATACGTTAGTCCGTATAAACATCAGCTATACGATTTAGCGAATAATGCGAAGTCGCAAGCGAGGTGCCTCGAAAAAAACCGCAAAATTATAAGATTAATCCTCATCTCGTCTCAGCTTTGGACGGCCCTGGAAGTGTCGTTCGAATTCCAAGAGAAACTCATCAGTTTTCCGGACATTCATCAGTCATGATCCTGGGGCGCCGCCACATTGGCGGATTTGGGGCGATCAGCGGCCAAAAGGCCGATGGCGTGGCTGAACATGGACGCACTGCAAATTCTGGAAACATCCGACGTCAAAGGATTCAGCCGAGCCATCACTTGTCAACTTGTCGATTGCGCTAGGAATTAAGTTCGCGTCGAGGTGGCTTCATTTGGCCATCAGCATCTCGGCGCATTTTGATACTTCACAGGAAGGAATTTCATACAAACTAAAGAAAATCAGGTTTCACAGATTCTTCAATTCGAACCTCTCATGAACAGCCGCGAGGCAGCTGATGTGCTCCGAGTCCACTTCAAGACGCTCGAAAGGGAAGCTCGCAAAGGGAGGATTCCCGCAACCAAGCAGGACAAGAGATGGGTCTTCCGCCGCTCGCTCCTGGATGCGCGGCTAGACGATTGAATGATGGCCAACATACCCCCGTCTACCGAAGGCTCCGCATGCGGAGCCTTTGCTGCTTCTACGAATGATACGAGCCGATTTCGTGTCGATCCGAATGGCGAACGCTGCGCCGCTTGAACCTAACGTTTCGCAGTATTAATCCCTGTTGGATCACGTAGAAGAAGCCTTCTTGGCGCATAACCCGCCTACTTCAGCTTCGCGTATTCTGCCTTGGCTTCTTTCAGGATCGGAATGTCCGGGTCAGCGTCTTTCCAGAGCGTGAGGAAATACTGATATGCCGCTTTGGCTTCGGCGGTGTGGCCCTGCAAGGCGTAGGCACGACCGAGTTGGAGATGCGCGAGTGCGCCGTTGGGCGAGTTCAAAACAATCCCGCGATGGTCAAGAATTTTCTGGAACTCGGCAGCGGCTTCGACCCCCTGATGTGCGGCTAGATAAGCTTCCCCACGCACATAGAGGGGATACAGTTGGCCCGGTGAACTTAGCTCGTACGGCGTTGCGGTTAGAAGGGCCTCCGTGGCCTTTGAAGGATCGTTGCGGTTCAGCGCGAGTTGAGCGCGAATCGTTGGCAGGAAGTTGAATTGGATGACGGTAAACTCCGGGAACCGTTTGTCCAGATCATCGGCCAGCGATTGCGCCCGTCCTGTATCGCCGGCGAAGGCCAGTGCCAGGGCCGCGCTAAACTGCACATCCCGGCCGTTCGAAAGCCCGAACGCCGTTTTAGCCCATTGACGGGCCTCGACGGGATTGCCGTAAAGGGCTTCCCACAGAGCGGCGTTGGCTGCGTAACCCGCTGCCGTCTCCTTCTCTTCCGCCTGCTGGGCCGAAGCTACCGCCCGCCGAGCAAGCTCCCGTGCCTTTTCCATCTTGCCGGAGTAGGCGGCCGTAGCGGCTTCAGAATCCAGCATTTGGTCTTCCACTCCCGGCTTGCCCGCAGCCCAGGCCAATTGCTGCGCCATCGCCGCCGCGTCATTTTGCAGGAAAGCGAGCTGATACATAAAGAGGCGCAGGTCGGGGGAATCGAGCCTTTTTGCCTGCGCCTCTTCGGCTGCGGACCGGGCCTCCTGGAGACGATTCAGGGAGATATCGCAAAAGACAAGCTCAGAATAACCCAGCGCGTTTGGGACTCGGCGGAGGCTCTCACGCGTTGCCGCAAGCGCTTGGTCATATTGCCCGGAATCAAGGTAGATGGTTTCCAGATCGCTTTCCGGCGAGTAGTCTCGCGGATAGGTTTGCGCCCAGAGTTCATCGACCCGGCGTGTCTTTTCCATTTCTCCAGTGACAATCTCAAAGTAGTGTGCATCGATGTAGAACTTCTCCAGTTCGCTTGCCCGTTCGCGCAGTTCGTAGGCTTTGCCGAGGCTCGCGCTCCCAGCTGTAGACTCCCCGAGATTCCTATAGCACGTCCCGAGCCGGGCATAGGCCATGGCGAAATTGGGATCGAGGCGGATGGCTTGCTGGAAGAGCGGCACAGCCGTGGCCCAGTCGCTTCCCGCCGCTGCCTTCCGCCCGAGGGTGTAAGCCTGAAGGGCCTCAAGCGAAGGCGTGGTAGCCTGCTCAAGCGGCGTGTCGAACCGCTGGACGGTGTTAAGCGACTCTCCCAGCTTGGCCCGAATCGCCGCCGCGGCGGTTCCCAGCGCGCTTAACACGTGCTCTTTGTCGGCCGATTGAATCTGTTCCCGAACCAGCGTTGAGCCGTCCCGGCAACTCGTTGCCTCAAGCGTAATGACGTAGTTCGTACCCAGGCTCGCTATGGAGCCGTCGATCGTGGCCGCGGCCCCGTCTCGCACGCAGATGTCATGTGCGATCTGACTTGTGATATGGCTGTCGGGAGCAACGCTCATCAACCGCAGGTCTTGTTGTACTTGCTGGTCGCCCATGATTTCGAGAAAGGGCGATTGCTCCAGTTGAATGGCGAGACCCTGGCGCAGGGTGCCGTCAAACACGGCGTCGCCGGTCGTGTTCGTGAAGTCTGCGAGAACAATTGTGTCCTTGTCAGTGAGCCTGGGCGTTCGATGAAAGTAGAAGTAACCCCCAACTGACAACACCAGCCCGCCAACGGCAGCCAGAGCAATTGCCTTCCAGGGTTTTGCGATGCCAGTCGCGGCCCTGTGCTTCTCACTGATTGTCACCTGTCCCGACTCCATAGCCCGCTTCAGTCGTTGCAGGTCAGTTCGAATTTCCGAGGCATGTTGGTAGCGAAGATCACGGTCTTTTTCAAGAGCTTTGTCGATGATCCGTTCTAACTCCGGGGGCACGTCGGGATTCAGTTGCACGGGAGGGACAGGGGCCCGGCTCAGAATGGCCTCGAAAATCACTCCCGAGCTTTCACCCCGGAATGGCAACACGCCGGTTGCCATCTCGTAGAGCACAACTCCAAAAGAAAACAGGTCGGTCCGGGAATCCAGTTCCCTGGCGCGGACTTGTTCCGGCGACATGTACGCGATGGTGCCAAGAGTGGTACCGGGGCTGGTGAGGAACTCCTCCATGATCGAATCGTTCTCGTCCCTGCTTTCGGCCTTGTGGGACAGTTTGGCGAGTCCGAAATCGAGAACCTTTGCATGACCCCGTTGCGTCACAAAGACGTTGGCAGGTTTTATGTCGCGATGAATGATTCCTCTGGTGTGTGCAGCATCCAGTGCGTCGGCAATTTCAATTGCCAGAGAGAGTAGAGCAGTGGTTTCGACTGGCCTTCCGCCGGTGCGATGCTTGAGCGTGACGCCGTCAAGGAATTCCATGGCTATGAATGCTTCGCCTTGCTGATCGTCGATTTCATAGATGGTGCAGATGTTGGGGTGGTTCAGCGCGGAAGCGGCTTTGGCTTCGCGCTCGAAGCGACTGAGCGCTTGCGGGTCCTTGGCCACGTTGTCGGGCAGAAATTTGAGCGCAACAAAGCGATCGAGTTTGATGTCCTCCGCCTTGTAGACCACGCCCATGCCGCCGCCGCCAATTCTCTCCAGGATGCGGTAATGGGATATGGTCTGGCCCTTTGGGAAGTCGCTCGTCGCCCGCTCGTCTTCGCTTTGGTTGCGGGCCATGTCACGCGCGGCTACTTCAAGAGCGGGTTGATCCAGAAAGCTCCCTGCCTGCTGCAACGCCGTCAGCAGAGAGCTGACCTCACGCTGCAGATCTTCATCGGCCGCACACGCTTCCCGCAGAAATGCCTCGCGCTCCTCGGGCAGGCATTCCGACACCGCCTGCAGCAGGCTATCGATTGTTTTCCAGCGATCAGCGTCCATCGGTCTTCCCGCCCGTCAGTTCGCGGTAGAGCCAGGCCTTGGCGGTGCTCCAGTCCCGCATCACCGTGACGGATGATACTTGGAGCACTTCGGCTGTCTCATCTACGCCAAGTCCGCCAAAGAAGCGCATCTCGACGACCTGAACCTTGCGCGGGTCCAGCCGCGCAAGCGCGTCCAATGCATCGTTGAGCGCAACCAGGTCCGCTGTCTGCTCGGCGCCCACGATGGCGGTCTCATTTAGGGAAACATGCTGCATGCCGCCGCCACGCTTCAGGTTACGGCGTCGCGCATGGTCAACCAGAATGCGCCTCATCAACTGGGCCGAAACCGCGAAAAAATGAGCGCGATTCTGCCATTTCATGCCCTTATAATCCACCAGGCGCATATAGGCTTCATTGACCAGGGCCGTAGCTTGCAGGCTGTGGCCCGCGCGCTCGCCTCTCATATAGTGTTTTGCCAAGCGGCGAAGCTCGTCGTAAACGATGGGGGTTAGCCGGTTTAGAGCGTCGAGGTCCCCGTCGCCCCAGGCTCGCAGCAATCCGCTCACCTCCCCACAAGGTGGCGCTTTAGACTCATCGCTTTGCGGTCGGGTTGGGTTACTCATGACCTTCACTTTTGGAATCTTAACCTTTAAACCTGCTTTTTTAAGAAAGTAATTCCCGCGTGATAGTTCTTTCCTTCCGTTTGCGCCTATATAGCTGAGAGCGACGGAAGTCGCCACCATATGCACCTACCCGAGCCATCGAAAAACATCGGCATCTCTTGTCGGGCTGGAGAAAGCAACGCACCGGTCCGGTTCGAATCTGCCTTACGTCGCTGCTCCGGTGCGTCGAATCGAGCGACAATCAGAGACTTTCTGACCCAAAACAAACCTTCCCGAAAACAGGAGACGTTCAATGAATCGTATTCAATTCGCGTCGAATTGGTCGCGTCTCGCGCGGCTGAGTCTGGCGCTGGCCACAGTGGCCGCGCCTGTTTGCACCCTCGCACAATCTACCGATCTACCGAAATACACCGTCGTGGACCTCGGGCGCGTGGGTCCGTCGTCGTCTGAGGGGCAGCCATTTGTCATCAGCGCTAACGGGCTTGTGAGCGGAGAGATCGTTCTCGCAAACCCAGACAATTCCGCTCTATGGGTATCGCATGCTGTCCTCTGGGACCGGACCAGCATGATCGACATTGGCAGACACGGACTTGGAGGTCCAAACAGCGTTGCCTACGGCGTGAACCGGTGGGGGACGGCAGTGGGGCAAGCCGACACGGAAACCTCGGATCCGAATGGCGAAGACTTCTGCGGATCGACGGCCGTCGGACTTACGCACAGCGGCAATACCTGCGCGCCGTTCGTGTGGCAAAACGACTCAATGGACGCGCTCCCGAGACTGCGAAACAGCGCGGGCAAAGAGGGCAGCAACGGCGTAGCGCTACAAGTCAACGACTGGGGCATGATAGCGGGGACGGCGGAGAACGGGGAAGAGGATTCGACCTGCCCGGGCGCCTCAGTGTCGCCGCAGACCATCGAGTTCAAGCCGGTGATCTGGGCGCGACCCTACCCCGGGTCGCGGATGCAAATCTGGGAGCTTCCGACAGTTGACGGCGATCCGGACGGGATTGCGTCCTCGATCAACGGTCGCGGCGAGGCTGTGGGCGCAAGCGGAGATTGCGGATCGTTCAACACGATCGAGCAGAACAATCTCACCTCGCTTCATGCGGTTTTATGGCGGAACGGCAAGGCGATCAACCTGGGCAATCTGGGCGGCGACGGGATGTCTTTCGGAGTTTTTGCCAGCGGCCTGAACGACGACGGGGAGGTTGTGGGGACCTCGGACACCGCCGGCGACGTCAGCTTCCATGGGTTTCTGTGGCGGGATGGCCACATCACCGATCTGGGAACCGTGACGGGAGACGAATACAGCATAGCCGTAGCCATCAGCAAGCACGGCCTCGTGACTGGCGTGTCATTGAGCGCGAGTTTCACCCCGCGGGCGGCCCTGTGGCGCAACGGAACTGCAACGGACATGAATACTCTTATTCCTCAGGACACCGCTTTGTATCTTGAGTCCGCCTGCTCTATCAACGACAAGGGCGAAATTGTCGGTTTTGCGTACCTGAAGAGCAATCCCAACGAATCGCATGCCTTCCTCGCGAAGCCGGTCGAGAACGCAGTGGCCGGAAACTGAGTGGCGGAGGTTTAAACAGAGAAAGGGCCGGCCCGGCTTCGCGTTTCGTTCAACCAGGCAGATGCAAGTCCGGCTGACAGTTATGGACTCGATTTAGTACCGAATTGTGGGCATTGCGACTGGAATCCTGTGATCTGGCTTACTGTGGCGAATCGGCGTCGCCCTGAGGGTTTTTTCAGGACCGATCCAGCCTTGGGTCAGTAACTCACCTGTACACATCCTCGGCTTTATTCATCCCCGTCTGGGCATGGTTCGCCAAGCGACCATTCTCACACAGAGAATCGAGAATCGTATGAAACATACTGGAGTGACGTCTGTAGTCAAAAGCGGCACATGGGTGGTTTTTTCGCGTTGTGTGCAGATCGGCATCGCGTGTGCGGGGCTTGCACTTCCGGCCATTTCCCAGGATGCTAACCCGCAAGCAACTTCCGACGGTGTTGTGGTTGCCCCGGCGCCGGTGATTCCGCAACAGGTGCGATACGCCGGCAAGCTGCCCACCCGATCC
>CAZGUD010000056.1:0-19149 GCA_964528915.1 uncultured Occallatibacter sp. | reverse complement strand
CTGGACTGCCCTGCGGTCGGATAACTCACCTCCGCACAACAATCACAGTATAGGGTATTACTTATGCAGGAATCAATAGCCCGCTATTTGTCCGCGGTCAGATTTACCTGATAGCAACCCCCAGGGGCCACGTCGATCTTGAATTTGGATTTCTTCATTAAGTCCTCCGGAAACCCCGCCAATCCCGACGGCGTCAGCGAATAACTTCCTGCAGGCAGCAACGTGAGTGAAAACTTCCCCTTCGAGTCCGTAGTTGTCTTGTATTCTTTACCGGCTCGGGCGTTCTGCGCGACAACCTTGTACTCAGGCAGCGGCGACGACTCGAATGTCGGTCGATCGTGAGGGACACTGTAAACAGAGCCAATAATCATGCCTTCGCCAGGGGAAGATTTGAGTTCCCGTAATCGCGCAAGCACGTCGCTCCTGGCCGAAACCGGCCCGCTTGAGTTATGTGAGAAGTAGTTGAGGTACGGCGCGCCTGTCTTTTCATCTTTCTCGAGAAAGAAGAGCCATTCGTTCCCTTGGTTGAGATCGTCGAAACAGATTCCCTGGGCGGTTCCGAACTTCACGATCGATCTCACGTCACCCTTAAACACTTCGTCTACAGAAACAGTCAACTCAAGATCCCATTCGGAGATTTCGACAACTTTTGTGACTTTTCCCCGGAAAACGGCTACGTAGTTCTCGGTGCCGCACTCCTCCCACGCGCCCATGAGGCCGCTCTGCATGCACATGATTGTTTTGCCGTGTCGAACCTTGGCTTCATACACCACTGCGGCAGCAGTCTTGGGTAAGGCGAGGAAAAGGATTAAAGCCGACCAAGGAGCCAGAAGCGCCAGTACTATCCGCATGAGCTTCATCGCTGGTAATTCTAACTCCAGAAAGAAAAAGGGCAGCTCCGAAGAGCAGCCCTTCCCGATTACTGATCACTGACAACTCTTTCAGGCCGGGCTCGGTGATCCCTCGGAGAAGCCCAGTCCGCGGGCTCTCGGGGTCGAGAGGCTGCTATTGAATGCCGTCGCGCTTGTTAAGCGAGGCCTGCAACTCAAGGATCTGGAGTTGAGCCTGCTTGATCTCCTTCAGAGTGGCGACCTGGCTGGCGTAGATCTTGTAGTGCACGCTCGCTACCCCTGCGGACAGGAACATTGCGGCGCTCAAGATCTGAACTATGAGAAGCACCTCAGCGTCCAGGTGCCATAGGTTTTGAAGCCACAACCACAGGAAGGCCATAGCAACGTAGCCGAATATTAGTCCTTCAGATTTTGCCCAGCGAAGCGCCCTTGAGTGCTTGGCCAATAACGCAGCGGTTTGTTCGCGATAGGCAGCGAGGTTTTCCGGCTGCGGCAGGGCCGCGAGAAGACCTTCGCGCAGGTTATTCGTTTGCTGTGCCATATTTCACTCCTTCGAGAATCAGTTTCATTTGCCGTTTGGCATAGTGGATTCGCGATTTGACGGTGCCTTCGGAGCAACCGACGACCTAGGCAATTTCCGCCAAAGACAGGTCATCGAGAAAATGCAGGACAAGAACCTCGCGATGATGGATGCCGAGTTGATTCAGCGCGGCATGAACCGCAGCGGCATCCTCGTCGGCGAACGAAGGTTCCTCGGCCTCTTCAAAATCCTCGTATTGAACTTTCTCCGCCTGCTCGCGCGAGTAGTTATTTCTGATTCGATCCACCGCAATTCCATGCGTGATGGAGTACAGCCACGATCGCATCGAACCTGGATCCCTCAGCTTTCGGATCCCGCGAAACGTCTTGATCCAAACCTCCTGAGGCACATCGAGCGCACTGTCCTGATTGCCGGTCAGAGACATCGCGTAATAGAGGAGCGGCCGCTCCATCAGTGCGATCAGGTCTTCGAAAGCGCCGGGCTCATTTGCCTGGCAACGGAGAGCCAACCACTCGTATTGTGCGCGCCGGCTTTCCATGTGCTTTCGTTATATATGTCGAGAGCCAGCGCTCGAGGGTTCAATTCGCGCGCGGCATTTTTCTCGCAGACACAAAAAGGGCTGCCCCGAAGAGCAGCCCCTTTTTTCTATTCTCTATTCCCTACTGCCTGTTCCCTGTTTTTACGCTGGTGACGGCGATCCCTCTGGGAAGCCCGGTCCTCGCGGGCTCTCGGGTTTGAGAACCTGGGGTGGGGGGCCACCGGTATCGGAGGGTGAGGCCAGCGACGAGCGCATCGGAGGCAGTTCTTTGCCCTCGACCAACAGGCGCAACTCCTCGGCATCGATGGTTTCGCGCTCCAGCAGGGCCGCGGCAATACGGTGCATCGCATCGTGGTTCGCATCGAGAATGTTGTGCGCCCCCTGGTAGGCTTCGTCGATAAGGCGGCGAACCTCGAGGTCAATCTGGCGCGCTGTCTCTTCGCTGAAGTCGCGGTGCTGGGCGATCTCGCGGCCAAGGAAGATCTGCTCTTCCTTCTTGCCGAAGGTAAGCGGCCCAAGCCGGCTCATGCCGAATTCGCAGACCATGGAACGAGCCAGCTCAGTGGCGCGCTCAATGTCGTTGCCTGCGCCGGTCGACATCTGGTTGAGGAATATTTCCTCAGCCACTCGGCCGCCGTAGAGCATGGCCAGGCGCGTCTCAAGATACTCGCGGGTGTAGTTATGACGGTCGTCGGGCAGGTGCACGGTAACGCCCAGGGCCATACCGCGAGGAATGATGGTGACCTTGTGCACGGGATCGCCGTGCTCGCGCTTGACCGACACCAGGGCGTGGCCTGCCTCGTGATAGGCAGTAACCTTCTTCTCCTCGTCTGAAAGCAGCATCGACTTGCGCTCGGCGCCCATCAGGACCTTGTCCTTGGCCAGCTCGAAATCGTACATGGTGACTTGCTTGCGATTCATGCGGGCAGCACTCAGCGCGGCCTCATTCACCATGTTGGCCAGGTCTGCGCCGCTGAATCCCGGTGTACCGCGGGAAAGCACGTTCAGGTTGGTGTCGTCGCTCACGGGCACCTTCTTGATGTGCACGCGCAGAATCTCTTCGCGGCCACGAACGTCGGGCAGGCCCACCACCACGCGGCGATCGAAACGGCCGGGGCGCAGCAGCGCGGGATCGAGCACGTCGGGCCGGTTGGTGGCGGCGACAAGGATCACGCCGTCGTTCGATTCAAAGCCGTCCATTTCCACGAGCAACTGGTTGAGGGTCTGCTCGCGCTCATCGTGACCACCGCCGAGGCCGGCGCCGCGATGGCGGCCCACGGCATCGATTTCGTCGATGAAGATGATGCAGGGAGCGTTCTTTTTGCCTTGTTCGAACAGGTCGCGAACGCGGCTTGCGCCCACGCCCACAAACATCTCAACAAAGTCAGAGCCGGAGATGGAGAAAAAGGGAACATTTGCTTCGCCCGCAACCGCGCGGGCAAGCAGAGTTTTGCCGGTTCCCGGAGGGCCGACCAGCAACACGCCCTTGGGAATGCGGCCGCCCAGTTTTTGGAACTTCTGCGGCTCGCGCAGGTACTCGATGATTTCCTTGAGCTCTTCCTTGGCTTCGTCAACGCCGGCCACGTCTTTGAACGTGATCTTCTTTTGCTGCATTGAAAGCAGCCGCGCGCGGCTCTTGCCAAAGCTGAGCGCCTTGTTGCCGCCGGCCTGCATCTGCCGGACCATGAAGAACCAGATCGCGATGAGCAGCACGAACGGACCCACGTTAAAGAGCAGCGGCAGCAGGATGTTGCTGTTCGGCTCCTTGATCTGGAAATTCACGTGCGCGGCGCGCATGGCCTTATCGAGCTCGTCCCAGTTGGTGGGGATGGTGGTGTGGAACTCGGTCTTCTGATCGGACTTGAGATGGCCCTTGAGTTCGTCGCCCTGGACCGTGGCATCGCTGACCAGGTTGTTCTGGACTTTATCGAAGAGATCGGAGTAGCTGTACTCCACCTCTTTGCCCATGCTCGCGCCCCTGGTCACTACTGCCCACAACACCATAAGGCAGATGAGTATAAAGACCCAGAACATGATGGTTCTAACGCTCGAATTCACCAGCACTCCCTCGTTTCCGGCAAGCGAAAAACTTCAGGCTTCGCTCAATTGACCTACCGTGCCTTCTTTTAGACGCTTAAACCCGCTCCAAAGTGGCAATTAAGTGCAGAGCTGACCGGCAACCCGCACCAAAGGCGCACCGCTCAGACTCAGCAGTAACCCGATTGTACTCCGACGGCAATAAAAGTCGAAGATGCCTTTGGCAGCGCCTGTCGCCGGGACCTTTGCGGTCAATATGAGCGGCATCGGGTGCAGGAAGCGGGGGCTAACGAAGGTCTCGGATTCGGCACGTCCCGGGCGGGTTTGAGTGGGGTTTAGCGTGCTCAGACGCCGGGGAGCGGCCGCGCGGTAATCGTGAGGCCAGGTTCGGGCTCAAGCTCGGCGCCTTTCATCCAGATGAGTCTGCCGTCGTATTCAAGAACCGGCCACAAGACCCGTTCCGATCCCGTAACTCGCAGATGCTCAAGCACTTGCTTAACTTTTCGAGGACCTGACGAGTAGCGAAGCGTGACCCGGTCGCCGGATCGCCAGTTGCGAAGCATTGCCGTTGCAGGGCTGGATGAGGTTTTGACGCCGTCAATTTCGATTTGCAGACTGAGGCCGAAGGCGGGCGCGTCGACCTGGCCCGGAACCGGCATTTGAACCGCATGCACGTTCTTACTCTTTGGAGGCGCTCCCGCACTCTTACTTTTTTGACCAGAGACGTGGCCGATTGAGAGTCTCAGCTCCCTGGGCGTTCGTTCGGCGGTCAGGCCATTGGCCAGTTCAAGGCGCTGGGAGGCGTGGCCGCGAAGAGCCAGGTTCAGAAGAGCCTCGGTAGCGGCGAAGTCAGGTTCGGCGCCCAGGTCGGCAGCGGCGCTGCGCAGCAGCCGGCGCTGCAGTGCGGGAGCCAGGGCGGCAAGCCTGGTAACGTCGAGGGCTGCGCCATCAGACGAAGCACGGCCACCGCCGCGTACCGGACGCCCGCGAAGAATCAACTGGGGTGCGAGCCGGTCGAGCTCGGCCTGCCACCACGATTCTTCGTCGCGGGCCAGCGTGGCCATGTTCGCCAGGTGAGTGCGCAACTGCGGATTCCACTTTTCGAGCTCCGGCAGCAGTTCGTGGCGGATGCGGTTGCGCGTGAACGAGAGTTGGCGGTTAGTAGAATCTTCGCACCAAGGCTGGCCGATGGCATTGAGGAAGGCCTCGATCTCGGCACGCGCTGTGGCGAGCAGCGGACGCACTACGATGGGGCCCTCAGAGCCTTCGAGTTTTGGATGGATGCCCGAGAGGCCCTCGGTCCACGCACCGCGCAGAAACCTGGCCAGCACCGTTTCGGCCTGGTCGTCGAGCGTATGCGCGGTTGCGACTGCGTCGAGCGGCACTTTGGCCAGGAGCTCTCGAAACCAGGAATAGCGCAGGCGGCGCGCGGCCTCTTCGATAGATTCGGCTGGCTTGCCCGTTGCAGGATTGGCGCGGGCCTCGGCGGCGGTGTCGACGCGAGCCTCGTGAAATGGAATCTGGAGGCGCGCGGCCAGCTCCCGGCAAAACTCAAGATCGCCATCGGCTTCTGCGCCGCGCAGACCATGGTGCAAATGGGCCGCGTGAAGCACCAGGCCCAGTTCCCCGCTCCGCTGGGCAAGAACGCAAAGCAGCGCTACCGAGTCGGCGCCGCCCGATAGCCCAACAGCAACACGCATCCCCGGCTTGAGCAGCGAAGTGTCGAGCGCGAGCGATGCAGCCGGCTTGTGTGCGGGTGGAGGGGGCACGAAAGGATGATAGCGCGTGGATCAGCTTTCAGCTTTCAGCTTTTAGCTATCAGTTATTCGCCATCAGCTATCAGCTAAGAAGCACCAAGGCCCGCCACGATCATCGAGGCGGAGTCCTTTCCGTTCCAAATCGAATTACCAAAGGATGGAGCCGCAAAAGCTGAAGGCTGATAGCTGACAGCTTCCCTACTTCTCCGCCGCGCATACAAAATTCTCCGCGGCATTGGTGTCGCCGCTGCCTTTGTAGTGCGCGACCTGCGGGAACGGGCAAAGCGGACGAGCCATAGCGGGCGCAGCTTGAGCGCTTTCTGTCCCGGACGGTCCGCCGGCTGTCTTGGTGGCAATGATCGCCGATGGGGCAGTTCCCTTTTCAACCCAGAGCTCCAGCGCTGTTCGCACGTTGAATCCGGGGTCGGGGTTCCACAACGGCGACTGGCCAAAGTTGTCGGGCCCCGGGCCTCCTCCGCAGTGCTGCATGCCGGGAACCATGTACAGGCGCACGAATGATTCTGTCTTCGACCGGCCTACTGTGCTGACAACTTGCTGGTAGTAGTTCACGGTGCTGAGCGCAGGAATCGCGGGATCGTTCCAGCCGTGATAGATGATCAACTTTCCACCGCGCGAATAAAACGGCTTCAGATTTGGATCGACGGAATCGAGCGCATGACCCGTCTTCTCTTTTGCTAATGGCAATCCGGTCTCAACACGAAACGATTTCAAATCCCATTTGGGCTGCTCGTAAACCATGTTGGAGAAATAGCCGCTTCCAAACGCTGCCATCAGGCTATGTGCGGGCGCCGGCCCGGTGATCCAGGTCCCCCACCCATTTCCACCTTCTTCAGCGCCGGGCAGATACCCGGGAAAGATAGTTCGGCCCTGTTCGTCCTTGACGCCCCCGTAGATGGTTTTGAGGGCCGAGATCTGGGCCGCGGTGAGGCACTGTTTGTTATCCTCACCGTTTTTGCATTCGATGGTAGCGGGATCGAATTTGCACTGGCGGGGATCGCTGAGAATGCCATCGCTGATACCATCGAGCGCGTCGCATTGGGCCAGAACTGCATGCGCGATGGCCGGAATTTTTTCCTGCGGAATAAAGCTTGCGGGCGATGCGGTGAGTGCCTGCGTATCGGTTACCGCGCTGGTGAGTAGCAGAGTCCAGTTATTGGCCGGCGCTCCGGCGAGAATTCCGTCGTAGTCATCGGGATAACGCTGGGCTTCCATCAGCGCTTCGCGTCCGCCATCGGAGCAGGCTGCGAAGTAGGAATGGTTGACTGCCGAACCGTAGAACTGCGCAACAACCAGCTTGGCAATGCGGGTCATTTCGTGGATGGAGCGATTCCCGAAGTCGACAACTTTCTCAGGGTGGCCGAGTGCCCACGAGGCGTCGATGAACGAAGCAGTATGGCCCGTGTCCGTGGCTGCGGTTGCGTATCCCTTCGACATGAATGCGGCCAGTTCAGAGGCATCGTACGAGCCTGCAAATCCTCCGTTGCCGGTGCCTTGAAACCTGCCATTCCAGCCCACCAGCGGCAGCCAGATTTCGATCGCGATGTTCGAGTCGGAAGTGGGTGTGGCCTTTACCATCACCCTGCAAAAGCCCGGCAGCTTGCTGTAGGCCTCGGCCACTTTGGCGTCGCTCGAGCCTGAAGCCGCCGGGGTGTAGGTCCCTGTCGGGAAAGCTTTGGCCAATGTGACGGTAGCGTTGGAAATCTGCAGGTTCGCGAGGTTTTCGCAGGCCCCGTTTGCCAATTGCGCTGAGCCCGCGGGCGGCATTGCACCGGTAGCCTGGGCGGGCGCGAAAGTTGCGGCGGCGAGCAGTGTCAGCAGGGCAGGCAGGAACAGGCGGATCCGCATGATGGGGCATCCTTTCTTGAAGCCGGAAAGCGCGTTGGTCTCGATGCGAGGCAATTCTATACGCAGGATTGTGAATTCGATCCAAATTTCTCTTGACAATACATAACCGTTTGGTTATGGTTCTATTCGTAACGGTGGCAGCGCGGTTAATCGCAAACGATGCCAAACCCGACAGCGCATAGTAGAAGGAGGAAACATGCAGATCAAACTGACGAGCGTATACGTGGACGACCAGGACAAGGCCCTGAAGTTCTACACCGGCGTTCTTGGCTTTCAAAAGAAACACGAATTCTCCGCGGGGACATACAAGTGGCTCACGGTGGTCTCTCCCGAAGAACCTGAAGGCGTGCAGTTGGTTCTGGAACTCAATGCCAACCCAACTGCCAAGACGTTTCAACAGGAGATTTTTCGGCAAGGGATTCCCGCATCAAATTTCTTCGTCGAGGACGTCCAAAAAGAATTCGAGAGAATGAAGCAGCAGGGCGTGACCTTCACCAAGGAGCCAACCAAGACCACGGGATCGACGATCGCGGTACTTGACGACACCTGCGGAAATCTTATACAGATCACGCATCTCGAATGGTAAGCCGACTCAGTGAACTGACGAATAACACGACCCAGGTATGAGGGAGGCTCTTGATGCAGGCCGCAGCGAACAATGTTTTTCGGGCCCTCGCCGACCCCACGCGCCGGTCCATCTTCGAAGAGCTGACCCGGCAGGGCGAGCAGACCGTGCACGCATTGACTCGCTATGCGGGGGTGTCGCAGCCTGCCGTGTCAAAGCACCTGACGGTGCTGAAGCGGGCAAAGCTGGTGCGGCATCGGCGCGAGGGACGCGAAACTCACTACCAGGCGCAGCCCGATGCGCTTACGCCGATGGTGAACTGGCTCGATCAATACGGAGCCTTCTGGCGCGAGCGGTTTGACCGTCTCGAATCTTTATTGGAAAGGATGGAGTAATGAACCAACCAAAGGAATGCCCCCGTTCGCTGGTGATTGAAAGAATATTTCCCCACCCGCAGGAGAAGCTTTGGCGGGCGCTTACCGATAGCGCGCTGCTGGCGCAATGGATGATGAGCAACGACTTTGAGCCGGCAGTTGGAAAGAAATTCCAGTTCCGCGCCGAGCCTGCGCCGAACTGGAATGGAATCGTCGACTGCGAGGTGGTGCTTGTCGATCCGATCGAACACCTGTCTTACAACTGGGGCACCGGCGGACCCAGCAGCGGTCTGCAATGGGTGGTGGACTTCACGTTAACGCCAACCATGGGCGGCACGCATGTGCGCATGGAGCAGTCAGGCTTTGGCCCCGATCAACTCGCGGCTTACAACGGCGCAAATTACGGCTGGCACAAGATGCTTGGCGGCCTGGAGCGGGTGCTCGACGCAGGTATAACTGCGACTGCATGAATAATTCAAATTAATCATCGCGGCTAAACACGGGAGGATAAGGAGGATCCCAATGGAATTTACATTTCAGAATCGGGCTCTGGAGTCCGCCGGGGCCAGCCCCAAAGCCAACACCATCTTCTACTGGATCTTCACCGCGCTCTTCTGCCTGGAGATGAGCTTCACAGCCTACTACGAGTTGCTTCCGCAGGGTGCGCAGGCTTTCATCCGGCTCGGTTTCTCGTCCGGATTTTTCCGGATGGAACTTTCCCTGGCCAAGCTGGTGGGAGTGGCAGTTCTGCTCATTCCTTTTCTCCCCGCGCGGCTGAAGGAGTGGGCCTACGCCGGTTTCGCCATCAACCTGGTCTCGGCGATTATTGCGCATCTCGCCATAAGCGATCGGCCCGCCGCGCTGGCCCCGTCAACGATCACCAGCGTGTTGTGGGGGCTCTCGTACTTCTTCTGGCATCGGAAGCAGGCGAGCGCGGCCGCCGAATTCCAGGAGCGATGGAAATGAAATCACCGATAGCAACAACGAGCAAAGCCCGGGCGGGCAAAACCAATCCCAAGGTCGACGCCTTTATTGGTGAGGCGAAAAAGTGGCGGGAAGAATTGACGAAGCTGAGAGCGATTCTTCTTGAGTCTGAACTGACCGAAGAATTCAAGTGGTACCAACCCTGCTACACCTTCGAAGGCAAAAACGTAGTAGTGATCAGCGGAATGAAGGAATCGTGCGCGTTCGCATTTTTCAAAGGCGCACTGCTAAAGGACGTGCACGGAGTCTTGACCGCGCCCGGGAAGAATTCGCAGTCGACGCGCTGGATCAAGTTCACCTCAGTGCGAGAGATCGCCGAGATGAAGTCTGTGCTGAAGGCCTATATTCGCGAAGCCATCGAGGTAGAAAAAGCCGGACTGAAAGTGAAATTGAGAAAGACTTCGGACCTGAAGTTTCCCGACGAACTCAAAACCATGCTGAATGAATTCCCTGACTTCAAGGCGGCTTTTGAAGCCCTCACGCCGGGACGGCAAAGGGCCTATATTTTTCATATTTCAGGCGCCAAACAATCAAAGACGCGGGAGTCGCGGGTGCTGAAATGCATGCCGCGGATCATGAAGGGCAAGGGGCTGCTTGATGAATAGATGTGCCAATAGCCCAAGCAATAAATCAGGCGGCGAATTTTCAATCCTTTGACATGTTCAGGGCCACGGCGGCGCGGATCAGGGCTTTGAGAGCCTTCTCGTTAATCGTGTCGCCTTCGTGGAAGTCGATGGCGCGCCGCAGATTTCCCTCCAGACTGGAATTGAACAGACCTGCGGGATCGCTCAAGAAAGCGCCCTTGGCGAAGGTCATTTTGACGACACTCTTATGGGTTTCGCCAGTGCAGATCATGCCATCGTACGACCACACCGGAACTCCCGCGGGATTGGAAGGTTTCTTCCACTTGCACTCTTCAGTGACTTCAGGGTCGGCCTGCTTGATGACGGCGCGGATGCGCGCAAGCGTCTCACCTCGCCAGTCGGCGAGCTCGTTGATTCTCACGTCGACCTCTTGTGATCCGGATTCGGCTTTCTGAGAGCTGATCTTTTTCTTCATAGGCACTCGCTTTCCGGCGGAACTTCACTTTCTCGCCTTACCTGCTGCTTTCTCAATCCTATTTTCCGACAAAAAGCAATTCTCTAAAAGGGCTGGCCCGATCTGCGACTGGATGTCGCAGTCCAAACGGGGCTGCAAAGTTGTATACTCCACACGTTATGCAAGTGTTTGCCATAGTTCCAGCGGCGGGATTGGGAACCCGCATGGCCGGGCCCAAGCCGAAGCAGTTTCTCACCCTCGACGGCACGCCCATCCTGATTCACTCGCTGCGCGCATTTGCGGCGGTTGAGCGCATTACTGCGATTTACGTTGCGGTGCGCAAGCCTGAGGTGGAGCGGGCTGAGGCGCAGATTGCCGAGTATGGATTCCAAGGGCGCGTGAAGGTGGTTGAGGGCGGCGACAAGCGGCAGGAGTCAGTGGCGCATGCGCTGGCGGCGCTGCCAGCCGAGGCCGACGATGTTGTGCTGGTACACGACGCGGTTCGTCCGCTCATTGATGCGGCCACCATTGAGCGCACTATTGATGCGGTAATAGAGACTGGCGCGGCCATTGTAGGCATGCCGGCCATCGACACCATCAAGCAGGTTGAGCGCACGGCCCACGGCGCGCTGATCACCGCCACCATTCCGCGGGAGTTTGTGGTGCTGGCGCAGACGCCGCAGGGGTTCCGGTATGGGCTGCTAAAGAGTGCGTTTGCCGAGGCCGAGGCGGATGGATTTGTGGGCACCGATGAGGCGTCATTGGTGGAGCGCGCCGGCCATTCGGTAGCCGTGGTGCACGGATCTCAGGTTAATCTGAAGATAACGCAGCCCGGCGATCTGGAGCTGGCCGAGTTCTATTTGAAGCAGCGGGGTTGAGGGGGTGTCCCACCCGTTTCGCATGAAACGCGAAAAGGATGGGGCAACCGGCGGATTAAGAGGCATCGCACGCCGCGTAGAGAGAGAAAAAAATCCCTATGAATACGCGTATCGGAATTGGCTGGGACTCACATGCATTCAAGGCGGGTGTACAGCTGCGCATTGGCGGCATGACGCTGGACCATCCCGAGGGGCTGGCCGGCCACTCCGACGGCGACGTGCTGCTGCACGCCATTACCGATGCGTTGCTGGGCGCCGTTGCCGCGGGCGATATCGGCAGCTTTTTTCCGCCCGGCGATCCGCGCTGGAAAGATGCTGACTCCTCAATCTTTTTGAACCTGGCGCTTGAAGAGCTGCAGCACGCCGGCTACAGCATTGTGAATGTGGATACGACGCTGGTACTGGCCGCGCCCAAGATTTCGCCTATCGCCGGCGAAATGCGGTCGCGGGTGGCCGATCTGCTCAACCTGCCCATTGACCGCGTGAGCATCAAGGCCAAAACGCCCGAGGGGCTGGGCCTGGACCACGTGGCGCAATGCCACGCCGTGGTGCTGGTGGAGCGCAGTCAGAATTCAGAAGGACTGAAAGCGATCAGCGAGGTAATTGAGACGCAGCGCCAGCTCGAGGACGTGGTCGACGATCTGCTCTCGTCGGTGCATGGCGTGCCCAAGAGGCGGATTACGCCGAGTGTTTACGACACTGAGGATATTACCTAGGGCAGGGAACGAGGGAACAAGGGAACGAGAAGGCGGCGATCAGAGATCAGGGGTTGGCTGATGTCACATTCAAATGAAATCTGCCCGTGCTAGCATTGCCCGTCACAAAAACTGCTCTCGGGAGATCGCATTATGGGTGACTTGCTTCAGCCTACGCATCTGATCGTCATAGCTTTCCTGTTGGCGCCCATCACCGTCATCATTCTGCCTCCCTTCTGGGTCATCTTCAAGAAGGCAGGCTTCCAGCCAATTCTTTCGGTCCTGATGATGGTTCCTCTGGTGAATTTGGCCTTGCTCTATTTCGTCGCCTTCTCTGAATGGAAGGCTAGCCCCGCGCAGAAAATGTAACGACACCGGCGAGATGCGGTTGCCTTGGTCCGAGATTGCTAAATCTCGCCGGCGGCGAGCGTGTAACCAAATAATTTCATTGCGGATTGGCGCGATTCACGATAACTTGGCTGCGAGCTTCCATCTCACATTGGAGTGTGTCTTATGCATCTGATGACTCTGCTCGCGCAGACCCAGCCCGATCCTGAAATGATCCAGAAGATGATCATGATGATGATCCCCATCTTCCTTATCTTCACTTTGATAGCGATCGCGATCGTGATGGTCCCATGCTGGATGATCCTGAAAAAGGCAGGATTCAGCCCATGGCTCGCACTGCTGTGCATCGTGCCATCGCTTGGTACCCTGGTTCTGCTCTATATATTGGCGTTTGCCGAGTGGAAGGTGGCTCCCACGCCTCCTCCGACATGGGCGAGCGGCTATCCGCCGCCTCCTGCCCCCCCTGCTCCTACCGTCTGAAGAGACGGTGCGCACATTGGGCGCGGGACCTGATGTTTTAGCATCGTAGAGTAAAGCTTTTCTCACGATGCCTGAATCTAATCATTCCGCGCCCGGATCTCCGCGCGTCCGTTTCGCTCCCTCGCCCACCGGATTTCTGCACGTGGGCAGCGCCCGTACCTTTATTTTCAACTGGCTCTATGCCCGCCACAACGGCGGCACCATGGTACTGCGCATCGACGACACTGACGTTGAGCGCAACACCGAAGCCAGCGTGCAGTCGATCTTCGAGGGCCTGAAATGGCTGGGGCTCGACTGGGACGAATTGTATAAGCAGTCTGAACGGCTCGACCTGCACCGCCAGGCCGCTGAGGCCATCTTCGCCAAGGGGCTGGCGTATCGCGACTTTACGCCGGCGCACTCGGGCGACGACACGCAGTCTGGGGCACAGGGCGCATGGCTGTGCAACCCCGGCATGCGCGATTTGTCGAGAGAAGAGAGCGATCGCCGCGCCGCGGCCGGCGAGCCGTTTGCGCTGCGCTATCGAGTGCCGCGCGGCGAAGGCCGGGAACTGCGCTTCGCTGATGGCGTGTATGGGGCGCAGTCGAAACTGGCCGACGAGGTTGAGGACTTTGCTCTCTTGCGCTCGGACGGGATGCCCACCTATCACCTGGCCTCGTGCGTTGACGATGCCGATCTCAAAATCACCCACATCATCCGCGGGCAGGACCACCTGACCAATACCTTTAAGCACCTATTGATTTTTGAGGGGCTCGGTATCGACGCGCCGCAATTCGCGCATCTGCCGCTGCTGGTTGCCCCTGACGGGACAAAGCTTTCGAAGCGCAAGCACGGGCCGGTGGTGAGCGTCACAACTTATCGCGATGCAGGCTTTTTGCCGCGGGCCTTCGTTAACTTTTTGTGCCTGCTGGGCTGGTCGCCAAAAAACGACCGCGAGTTTCTGACTGTGGACGAGATTCGCGACCTGTTCACGCTTGAGGGCGTCAACCGCTCCAACGCCGTAATCAATTTCACTGAAGAGCTTCCGTTCGATGAGAAGGCCGTCTGGCTGAATGCCGAGCATATTCGCGCGCTGCCGGTGGAAGAGTTGTCGCACGAGTTGGAGCCGTTTTTCGCTCAGGCCGGTTTCAACGCGCCGCCCGAAAAAGTTCTGGCCGTGACGCCGCTAATTCGGGAGCGCATTAAATTGCTGCGCGATGCCGTCGGCGCAGCGGATTTCTTTTTTGTCGATGAGCTTGCGCCCTACGATCCGGCGGAGTTGATTCCCCTGAAGAAAGGTGAATCGACTGGCGATGCAGTTCTGGCGCGACGTGTGCTTGAGACTGCGCTTGAAGTTCTTGCGGTGACGAACTTTGACCATGACTCGCTGGACCAGGCGCTGCGCGGGGCTGCGGCTACTCTGGGTTTGAAGGCCGGACCAATGTTTCAGCCCATCCGCGTGGCAGTTTGCGGCCGCAAGAATGCGCCCCCGCTTTTTGAAACGCTGGTTGTACTGGGGCGCGAGGTGTGCCTGAAGCGCATTGGGCAAGCCGTCGCGAACCTCGCATCGCTTGCTTGAATTACTTGCTTAAACGCAATCAGTCAGGAATCGCAATTATGACCAACGCAAACCCGGAAAATACAGAAGCTCCCAGCACCGAAGCTCGAATGAACAACAACTTCCTCAGCGACATCATCGCCGAGGACGTTCGCACCAAGAAATTCGGCGACGCCACCATCCAGACTCGCTTTCCACCCGAGCCCAACGGCTACCTCCACATCGGCCACGCCAAGGCGATCTGCCTTGACTTCGGGCTCGCCGACGAGGTGGGTGGTCGTACCAACCTCCGCTTCGACGACACCAACCCTGAAAAGGAAGAGCAGGAGTACGTAGACTCCATCCAGGCCGACGTGCGCTGGCTGGGCTTTGACTGGGAGCGGCTCTGCTACGCGAGCGACTACTTCGGCCAGCTCTACGAGTGGGCGCTGGAACTGATCAAAGACGGGAAGGCGTACGTCGACGACCTCACTGCCGACGAGATTCGCCAGCACCGCGGCACGCTGACCGAGCCCGGCACGGACAGCCCCTATCGGAATCGCAGCGTCGAAGAGAACCTCGATCTTTTTGTGCGCATGAAAAATGGCGAGTTCCCCGACGGCAGCCGCGTGCTACGCGCCAAAATCGACATGGGTTCGCCCAACCTGAACATGCGCGACCCGGTGATGTATCGCATTCTGCACGCCACGCATCACCGCACCGGCGACAAGTGGTGTATCTATCCCATGTACGACTACGCGCACGGCCAGTCGGACTCGATCGAGAACGTCACCCACTCCATATGCACACTGGAGTTCGCCGACCATCAGCCGCTCTACCGCTGGTACATCGAGCAACTCGGCATCTTTCCTTCGCAGCAGATTGAATTCGACCGGCTCAACCTGACGTACACAATGCTCTCGAAACGCAAACTGCTGCAGCTCGTGCGGGAGAATCACGTGAGCGGGTGGGACGATCCGCGCATGCCTACGATCTGCGGCATCAGGCGTAGGGGATTCACACCTGAGGCCATCCGCGCCTTCTGCGCTTCGATCGGCGCGTCGCGAACGAACGGGACGACGGACATTGAAATGCTGGAGCACTTTCAGCGCGACGACCTGAACCACCGCGCTGCCCGCGCCATGGCGGTGCTGCGGCCGCTCAAAGTGGTCATCGACAACTACCCCGAGGGTAAGGAAGAGTTTGTCGAAGTTCAAAACAACCCCGAAGATCACTCGGCCGGGACGCGCCAAGTTCCCTTCAGTCGCGAGATTTACATTGAGCAGGACGATTTCCGCGAGGTTCCTCCGCCCAAGTATTACCGCCTGTCTCCGGGCAAGGAGGTGCGGTTGCGCAACGCGTATTTTGTTACCGCGCAGAGCGCGGTGAAAGATGCGGCAGGCAACGTGGTTGAGGTGCATTGCACGTACGATCCGGCCAGCCGGGGCGGCAACTCGCCGGATGGGCGCAAGGTGAAGTCGACCATGCACTGGGTCTCGGCCGGGCACGCCATCGAGGCGGAGATCCGCATCTACGACAAGCTGTTCTCGAAGCCCGATCCTTTTGATTTTCCCGAGGGCGGCGACATCTTCGACACCCTGAATCCCAACTCGCTTGAGGTTGTAGCGGGGGCCAAGCTTGAACCATCGCTGGCAGCCGCGAAAGTTGGGGAGCATTACCAGTTCGAGCGGGTGGGCTACTTCTGCGTTGATCGGGACTCAACCCGGCAGAAGCTGGTGTTCAATCGGACCCTGCCGCTGAAAGACACCTGGGCGAAGATTGAGAAAAAGGCGGGAAATTAACCAGTCAGCGCAAGTTCCCCAACTGCAACCACAGGTCCTTCAGCTACGCGGTTCACAAGAATTGTGAACCGCTCCGTTCAAAATGACAGAGTTGCGAGGGGCGGATAGAGCCAGAACAGGCCCCGCTTCAATGCCCTTATCGGAACAAGCGGACGATCGAGGTAATGATGTTCTGGAAGAGATAGGGATCCAAAAAGTAGATTGCGACACCTGCGACGACAACAATCGTGGCGATGATCGAAACCATCGAGCCGCCGCCGCCGGCTTTGGGATTTACACCCATGGGTTCACCTCACAGATCCAGGAAAATTGAATTTGAGTGTAACAGAACCGAAATAAACGGTGCATATACATATTGTTGGTCGCTGTTTACTGTGCGATTACGTCGATGGGCACGGAGATGGTTTTGGGCGGCATGCACTGGCTGCGGTCGCAGGCCTGGTAATGCAGCTTACCCTGGGCCAGGTGATTTCCGGCGGCAGAAACAATTTGCGCATGGATGACGAACTCACCGGTGTAAACACTGAGCCTGGTTCTGGGATCGGAGGCGAGGGTCATGGATTCCCCTGCCGGATAGGTAGCTGCGGCAAGTTGTACTCCCTCGGCGTTGGCGATGGAGAACGTGGTGGCGATCAGAAACTCATCGCTGGGGGTGTGGGAGTTGATGTGCAGTCCAGGGGCAACGCGAAAGTGCAGATCGACGGCGCTGGGCTTGCCGGCGTGAATGGTGACTTGCTCAGGGGAAAGGTAGACGACAGCCTGAGACTTTGAGCCGGCCCGGCCCGGGGCGCCAGAGTCGACGAACTGAGCGCGGGCGAGCAGAGCCGCCGCAAAGAGGGCTGCGATCGTTGAATGTTTCAAAAGGGTCATGCTACACACCGATTCGTCACCTAGTTGTCGCCAGCTTACTCTGCCAGCGCCTTCTTTATCTTCGCTTCCAAGTCGCTTTCTGACGTAAGACCCACCTGCGCGGCGACCACGTTACCTTTACGATCGACAAAAAACGACGTGGGCAACTCATCCAGGCCGCCGTAAGGAGTGGCGATGCTGTCGCCGTCCAGCAGAACCGGATATGGAATTTTTTCCTGCGCAACAAACTTGTTTGCGGCTTCTTTGGCCTTGGCCCAGCCCACCTTGTCGTCGGGCTTCAGGTCGTCGCCTTCGGTATCGATACCCACTACTTCGAATCCCTGCGCCGCGTACTTATTGCGCAGCTCAATGATCCAGGGAGTCTCAATTTTGCAGGGCGCGCACCATGTTGCCCAGAAGTTGATGAGCAGCGCCTTGCCACGATAGCTGGAGAGCGGGACCTTGTTGCCGCTCAGGTCATTGAGAGCGAAGGCAGGTGCCATTTTTCCCTGGAGCGGCGAAACATAAACGGGGGCGCCCGTAGCAGCGGTGGCAACCAGCTCACCCCTGGCGGCGTCGGCCAGCAGGCGCGCCGCGGCTTGCTGGCGGTACTCCCAATTGGCCCAGCCGGCCCATGCAAACACGGCCAGCAGAAACAGGACTGAGCCCAGAACAATGGTGTTGCGGCGCAAGGGGAAAGTGCTCATGGGGTTATTGTAAAGCGGAGCTAACGGAGTTAGCGTGAGGCAAGTCGTCAGGCCGGCGAGTCAGCAAGTCAGCGTCAATTCCCACACTAGCCGGAAAAACAATGGCCCGGCGAGTGTGGGGCACCCGGTTTGTTATCCCGGGTCTCGAAATCGAACCCGGGGCACCAGCCTCATAGTCCCTGGCCCCTGACCACTGATCACCGATCACTGACCACTGACCACTCTGATTTGTTACCATCAGAAACCGATGATTCAAGAGCACGATGACGAGTCGTTCCACCCGGCGGCGCTGGTGCGCACCGAGGCAGCGGCGCTCGAGGAACTGGCCCGGCGGCTCGATGGGCCGATGGCTGAGCCCTTTGCCCGCGCGGTTGAGCTGATACTGCATTGCGGCGGGCAGAACGGGCGCGTGGTGGTCACGGGCATGGGCAAGAGCGGCATTATTGCACAGAAAATTGCCGCAACGCTCAGCTCCACCGGTTCGCCGGCGCTGTTTCTGCATCCGGCTGAGGCGGTGCACGGCGACGTGGGCGTGCTGATGGCGGGCGATGTGGTGATTGCGCTGTCGGCATCGGGAGAAACCGAGGAGATTCTGCGCCTGCTGGCTACGCTCAAGCGCAAGGGCGATGCCCTGGTGAGCTTCTGCTGCAATCTCAAGTCGACCCTGGCCACGGCGAGCGACGTTGCCCTCGATTGCAGCGTGGAGCGCGAGGCGTGCGGGCTAAACCTGGCGCCTACCGCCTCGACCACAGCGATGCTGGCGCTGGGCGACGCGCTAGCCGTCGCGGTAAGCCTGCGCAAGGGCTTTCGCGCCGAGGATTTTGCCGAGCTGCATCCCGGAGGCAAGCTGGGCAAGCGGCTGGCCAAGGTGCGCGACCTGATGCACACCGGCGAAGAGGTGCCGGTGGTGGCGACGGATACGGCCATGGCCGATGTGATCTTCGAAATGTCGTCGAAAAAGCTGGGCATTACGACGGTGCAGGAAGATGGCCAACTGCGCGGCGTGATTTCCGACGGCGATTTGCGCCGACTATTGGAGCGGGAGGGCGGCGCGGCTCTCAGCCGCAAGGCCGGCGAGGCAATGAACGCGCATCCGCGCACCATTGGCGGCGACGAGCTGGCGGCAAAGGCACTGGCGATTCTTGAGGAACGCAAGATTACATCGCTGGTGGTGGTGGATGCCGATGCGAAGGTGAAAGGCCTGGTCCACCTGCACGATCTGTGGGGCGTGGAATTGATTTAGAAAACAGGGACTAGGGACTAGGGACTAGGGACTAGTGTCCTGTCTCTAAAGTCCGCGTACAAAAGCGAGCAATGGAGTCG
>CAZGUD010000055.1:0-21727 GCA_964528915.1 uncultured Occallatibacter sp. | reverse complement strand
GCCGCAACCAGTCTACTCAGGTCGAAGGAGCCGACGCTGTCATGCAATCATCCATCGAGCGCCTGTTGCTCGATGGGTGGGAGACCACAGAGGCCACCCGACGGCCGTACGCAACTCGGGTGCGTCGCGGGTTAAGATTCACTTCAGCATCAAACTGCTAGTTTTGTGAGTGTTGTTGCGTTCGCCCGCGTCTAATTCCTGCTGAGGGTTACTGGCAATTCCCATGCGCTTTTTCGTTCGAGCTCTCCTGCTGTTCTTGCCTGTCGTTTCCGCAGCCGCGGCTTACGCGCAGGGTGGGCCTCCGTTTATTACCGACCATCCGGGGACTCCGGGCAATCACCATTGGGAGATCAACTTTGGCTGGATTGCCAATCACAACCCTGGCCAGTCGTACTACGAGATTCCCGATGTGGACATGAATTACGGCTCGGGCGACAAGGTTCAGCTCAAGTGAGAATTAACATTTGCCGCCGGCACCGACACCAGCGGAGGAACGGGCTTCGGGCTGGGCGAATCGTTGATCGGCATCAAATTGCGTCTGCTGATGTTTTGCGCTTACGGCGCGGATGGCAAACGCCTTATCCGATCAGCGTCATCACCGGGCACGGCCCATTTGCAACAATGTGAAACGCGCCCGAGACTCGCGATTCGAGCCGCAGGTGGGAGCTGCGGCGAAGCGAGAGCACCTGCAGGTCGATTGCCCGGCCCTGAATGTGTTCAAGAATGCGTGAGTGCGCTATCCCCGTGGCAACTACGCCGTGTGGTTTCGTGATTGCCTCAGCATGTTGCGGCGCGATTAATTCCACCTCGGCTTGAAAGCGGTCCTGCGCTCCCGGCAGTCCTCCCGCCTCCTCCACGTCCTCGGGGTGAATCACGTGCAGGACGTCCATTTCAGCGTGGAATGCTTCGGCCATCCCCACCGCATAGGCCACGCCGCGCGCCGCCGCTGGTGAAAGCCCGGTGGCGTAAAGTACCCGCTTGATCGGGGCGCTCTCGTCACAGCATTGGGCCACGTGCGGGCCCACTGTGAGAGCCGGACCGCCCGTCGAGCGCATCACTTTCTCGGCGACCGATCCAATAATTCCTCTGCTCAGCCGCCCCCGCCCCTCGGTTCCCAACACGATCAGCGATGGCTCGTTGCGGGACGCCAGTTGCGGAATCTGCTGCTTCGGATCGCCTTCGAGCAAAACCGCTTCAACGTGCTGCAATCCCGTCCTAAGACGCTCGGCCTCGTTCACAATTGCAATCTCAAGATCGGCGCGTTGAGCGCTTTTCAGCGCCCCGTTCCCCTTCGCCTCCACCTCCATGGCTGCCTGCGTCAGTTCGAATGAATGCGCCACTGTCAAGTCGGCGCCAAAACGCCGCGCAATCATTGATGCGTACCTGCCCGCATTCTCAGAGCACTGGGAAAACTCGGTTGCGAAGATCACTTTCTTGATGGAGAAGGGAGAAGGAACCGGGGAAGGGGCAAGATCAACATGGCCCATGCGGGGAGAGTCTCCTTCGGCGCGAATTCGTTCGCTCGCGAATTGTTGCCTTAAAACCGACCGGAATTCATGCTACTACGCCGACGGGACTTTGATCGCGGGCGACCGCCAATACCGCCAAGGCAGCGGGGTCTATTGAAGTGCAGATTTTATACTCCGCTCGATGGACTTCAGGGCACTCTCGCCCTGGAACTGCGCCAGCACCTTGCCATCGCGGCCGATCAGAAAGGTCTTGGGCAATCCAAGAACCTCACCATATTGCTCGCCGAGCTTTGCGTCGCCCATCGCCACCGGATAAGCCAGCCCGAGCTTTTCAACCAGCTTTCGCGCGGCGTCTGAATCGTCGTCCATGGAGATGCCGATCACCTGGAATCCTTGCGGGCCGTATGTTCGCTGCCACTCAGAGAACACCGGCATCTCAGTCTGGCAGGGCGCGCACCACGTGGCCCAGAAGTTCAACAGCACCACTTTGCCGCGAAGGCTGCGCAGGTCGATGGTGTGGCCGTGCAGATCGCGCCGTGCGAATTGCGGAGCCTGCCTGCCAACCAGCGACTGCACGGGTGCCGATTGCGCGCTGGCCGCTATGCTCGCGGCAACCAGCACGCAGGCGCCCAGGCATCGCGCCAGACGGTAAGAGTCATGGCTCACGCGTCGTGTCGCTTGCATGGGCCAAATCCTAATGGCGGTCCACCGGATAGCCCATGTTGACCCAGTCTGTCCCAAAGTCGTCGGCCATGTATAAAACTTTCAGGTGCACAAATCCCATGTCGCTGAGCAGCTTGTAAGCAGGACCAACGTTGGGGCAGCGGTTCCACGGGCAGCAGCCGCAGTAAATCACAATTGAAGTTTTCCGCGAAAGCGAGGAGACACGATCGCGCAAGGTCAGCAATCCCTCGGCATGCGAGCCTGGCCCTGCATACTCCGCACCGGCAATATGCGCCTCGTCGAATATTACGCGCGAGCCCACTTGCAGTATCAGCGGCTTGAGCGATTGCGGCCGTTGGAGCAGCTTGTTTAGCTCCTCAGGTTGCATTAATTGTGCGGCGGGAATGGTAAGCGCGCTGACTGGCTGCGCGGCAAATTGCGCGCGACCCGGCATTGCTGTGAGCGCGCCAAGCGCCAGCGAAAATAAAACCAAAGCGCATTTTTGAATTACCGAATCAGTCCTCATGGACATCTGCCTCGGCAATCAGTCTACTTGGTTGCATTGGCCGCGTCGCAACGATGAGTGTCACAATAGGCTCATGGCCGCCGATATGTCCGCCTCTGTTCACAATAACCAGCCCGTTCAGCTCACCGCCGCCGAAGCCCGCGTGCTGGGCGCACTCATTGAAAAAGAAATCACCACTCCCGACTACTATCCCCTTTCGCTCAACGCGCTTGGGAACGCCTCGAACCAGCGCTCCAATCGTGAGCCGGTGATGAATCTCGACGAAGACGACCTGCGCCAGGCACTGCACGGACTTGAGCGCAAGCAGCTTGCCGGGCGCTCCCGCTCCAGCGATGGGCGGGTTACAAAGTATGAGCATTGGCTGGGTGAGGCATTCAATTTTACCCGGGCTGAAACGGCGCTGATGTGCGTGCTGCTGCTGCGCGGGCCGCAAACTCCCGGTGAGCTGCGCGGCCGTACAGATCGGCTACACAGCTTTGATGAAATCGCCGACGTTCTGGCCGGCCTGCAGAAGCTCATGGAACGCGAGCCGCCGCTTGCCGCCCTGCTGCCGCGCCAGCCCGGCACCAAGGAGTCCCGCTACGCGCACTTGTTGTCCGGCCCTGTAGAGTCGATTGTCCAGCCGGTCGCGGCGGGCGCGGCAGAACTCGCGGCTCCGAATCCAGCCTACGACGATCGCATCTCCCAGCTCGAATCCACGGTTGAGGAACTGCGCCAGGAAGTTGCCAGCCTGCGCCAGAAGATCGAGGCACTTCTCGGCTAGGCCCGGTTAGCGATCCCCGCCGCGCTTATTCAATAAGGTCTTATCGGATAGCTGAGCCCCCGGAACGGCCAATCAGGCCATTTCACCTCTTTTTTGGTTTTTTCAGTGGCGTTCGGTGGCGGCCCTTGCTACTGTTACAACGCCTCATTTCCCCTGTTCCGCGTTGCCGGGTCATATAGAGCCCGGCCGCTGCGCACCGCCCGCAATGCAATTTGACGGGATGCTGCAAGAAGGTGCACAGACGAAAAGTCAACGCAGCCAACCTGGAGCGGCGATCACGCGCGATCGACTAAACCAAGGACACTCCCCCACGCGCCAATTGCCCGCAAAACGATGACTCGGGTGCTCCGAGGAATCAGGAGAATTCCTATGAAAATCAACGCAGTTGGGAAGCTCGCGCTGGTCGCGGCTTTCTGTTACTTCATTGCCGCATGCACGCCAACTTACCAGTGCGGAACATGGGTCTTCAGCGGGACCCCGACCGGAACTCAGTTTCCGTTGTCGTCGGCGTTCACGTTCAACCCGTCCGGCTGCGGCCAGAACTGCCCCGACAGCCAGGATGTGATGATCCAGATGGTGTGGGTCTATAACGCGGATACGCACTCGATGATGTATCCATCCTCTGAGCCCCAGGGTGGAAGCGCCGACCCGGATGGATGGTTCATCGACCGCTTGACTGGCGCGGCTTATGGCTACTACGGACTGCAGAATAACGGGACCTTTTACCCCGGCTGGAATACGCCGGGCGGTCCGGGCACCGCGAATACCCTGTTCGACGAGCCGGGCGGCTGGCCGGCGAACACTTACTTTTACGCGGTCGATGTGGCTGTCTGCTATGGCTCCAAATCCTGCAACAACAAGATTCTCGGCTACTACTTCTGGAGCTACATTCTCGACAGCAGCGATGTAGGTCAGAAGTTCATCACCGCACCGGCATGGCAAGACCTGGACACCGAGTTCCAGTCTGCCTTGACTGCCTGGAATAACTGGGCGCCGACATCTGGAACTGAAAATGACGGCACCGGCTCCTTCCCACATGCCAATGCCTTCCCGGCATTGAGCGACCTGTAAACCGGAACAGCTTGAGGGTGATGATGATGAAAAAGTTTAGATTTGCTTCTGTGGCAACGTTGCTCATATGCATTGCGCTGGCCGGATGCACCGCCAGCAAGAGTAATACCAACGCACCATTAACCGCTGACCAGACCAGCGCCAAATCCAAGCTGGAAGCCCAGTTGCAAGACGCGGCTCAAACCACGCAGACCTATCACGCCATGGACAGCCCTACCCTGCTGGGCAAACTACTGGACGAGAGCAAGGCACAAAGAGAGCCCTTCAACTCACTGGCCTTTCGCGAGCTGAAGGGAAGAACGGATGTGGACTCGAAGGCGCTCACCACCATGGTGACGCAGAACGCCAACGCCAACGGGCTGCTCCCGCTATTGCTGCTTAGAAGGCTCGACAACAAATCGTACCTGGCCGTTCCGGCTGAAACCCGCGCGAAGATTCTCACCAGCGCGCTCAGCGGATCGAAGTACTTCAACACCTGGGGATTGCCCAACTTCTACATCGAGGAAGCATCGCACGCGATGATCGAGTCGGGTAGAGCCGCGATTCCCGCGCTCAAGGGCATGCTGTCTGACACCCGCCCGGCTCCCAGCTTTGGCAGCCAGGAATTCATGGTCTACAAGCAGTACAACTACCGTCTCTGCGACTACGCGCTGTATTTCCTCGAACAGATCAACGGAAACACAGAGCTCCGGTTACCGGTTTCGCCAGCCGACCGGGACGCGCTGATTAAAGGAATGAGCAAATAGATTAGATCGATAGGTGGGCAAGGGCGGCGCACTTAAACCAGGTGCGCCGCTCCTATTCCGGTAAGGCCACTTTACGAGTGCCGGATCGCCGCCGTAGTATTCCACTGAAAAAGTTTTCAGGAGAATACCGCCCATGCAATTTTCTCAATCGTGTTTTGTCGTGGTTTTCGGATTGGCAACGTTTACCGCAGCCGCCCAGGCGCTGAAGCCCGCGCAAGCTCACAAAGCCTCCACAGCCGAAACCTCGGCGCAGGTGGCTCTCACCCCGCCAATGGGCTGGAATAGCTGGAATTACTTCGCCGGCAAGGTTACCGATCAAGACATCCGCAGCGCCGCCGACGAGATTGTTGCAAGCGGCATGAAGGATGCAGGTTACGTGTACATCAACATCGACGACACGTGGGAGGGCCAGCGTGGCGCCGACGGCGTGCTTCAAACCAATTCAAAATTCCCTGACATGAAAGCGCTGGCCGATTATGTGCATTCCAAAGGTCTCAAGCTCGGGATCTATTCTTCGCCGGGTCCTAAGACGTGCGCAGGATTTGAAGGTTCGCTCAACCACGAGATGCAGGACGCACAACTTTACGCTTCGTGGGGCATCGATTACCTGAAGTACGATCTCTGCAGCTACATCCCCGAAGTGATGTACAAGCAGGCGCCCAAGGACGCGGCCGAACGCATGAAGCTGATGATCGGCGCCTACGACAAGATGCACAAGGCGCTTGCATCGACAGGCCGGCCCATCGTTTACTCGCTCTGCCAATACGGCTGGGACGCGGTGTGGGAGTGGGGCCCGAGCGTGGGAGCCAACCTGTGGCGCGCCACCGACGATATTCAACCCAACTGGAATAGCATCTACACGCTCCTCAATCAGCAGCAGGGTCTGGCGAAATATGCTGCGCCCGGCCACTGGAACGATCCCGATATGCTCGAAGTGGGCAACGGCAAGCTATCGCTGGGCGAAAACCGGGTGCACTTCTCAATGTGGGCCATGCTGGCCGCGCCCTTGCTCGCCGGCAACGACCTGCCCCACATGAAGCCCGAAATCAAGGCCATTCTGACCAATCGCGACGTGATCGCCATCGACCAGGACAAGCTCGGCCGCGAGGCTACGCATATCTACTCCGATGGTGAAGTGGATGTGTGGGCGCGGCATCTCTCCGGCGGAGCGATGGCCGTTGCCGTCGTGAACGCGGGCAGCGAAAGGACCACCAACCATCCGTTCCACCTGGATCTGGCCAAACTCGGCCTGCACGGCGCGCAGAAGGGCAAGGATCTGTGGACCGGCAAGGATGTCGAGCTGACGCAGAACATGCCGCTCGAGATTCCCGAACACGACATTCTTCTGGTGCGCATCGCGCAGCCAAAGTGAGAAGGACAGGGAATAGGGAATAGGGAGTAGGGCCGGGTGCCGGCTCCGGCTGAGTTGCCCGAAGCGTTAGTGGCGAAAGCAAAAGGGATATAAGGGCCGTTCTTTCATAGCGAAGCAACGTTTTGAAACGTTGTTCCGCCATCGTGAGGCGGCCCCTTTTATAACAAGAAAGTTCGTTGGTTAATCACAAAATTCACTGCCACCGTCATAGCCAACTCCCCCACCCCGAGCCGAATCGGAGTACGGAGGAGAAACTATGCACCGAGTCACTCGATTCCTCATGCTCCCCGTTTTGGCGATTTCCCTTTGCGGAATCCCGGCAATCGCGCAGGACCAGCACGATAACCACACCTATGTTGAGCACCACGAATGGAAGAGAGGTGCAGTCATCCGCCACGAAGACTGGGACCGCGGCGATAAGGTGGATTACAAGCAGCACCATCTCACCCGCCCCGCCGACGGCCAGGAGTGGCGCATGATCGACGGACAATACGTCCTCTGCGACGCAAATGGCAAGATTATCGCCGTTCGCCGCGCTCAATAAAGTCCACCCGGCGCCTCTGGCGCGATGAAAGTCCACCCGGCGCTACGCCACAAGTCGCTCTCAAAAAGAAGTCCCTGTCAGAAGCAGCTAAAAGCATCTGGCAGGGACTCCTGTTTCAACAGCGGTCAGCACAAGCGGAAGCAAGCCGCTAACCACAAAACTGAGAGCTGAAAGCTGAGAGCTAGAAGCTAGAAGCTACGAGCCAGACGCTCTCCCCAGGCAAACCTCAAACCATCCCCGCTCGTCGCTCCAGGTCCCGGCGCAGGCAAAGCCTGCCGCGGCCAGCATCCCTTCCGCATCGCCAGCCCGGTACTTGTAGCTGTTCTCGGTGTGAATGGTTTCGCCCGCGCTAAACTCAATCTCCCAATCGATCGCCGCCAAACCCACGCGCTGGTCTATGCAGCTTTCCAAATGCATTTCCATCCTCGACATGGTCTCGTTCCACACCGCTCGATGGTTGAATCGGTCAAGATCGAAGTCCGCGATCAGTTCGCGATTCAGCCGCACCAGCATGTTCTTGTTGAAGGCCGCGGTGACTCCAGCGGCGTCGTCGTATGCGGCCAGCAGCGTGGATTCAACTTTCGCAAGATCCACGCCCAGCAACAGCCCATCTCCATTGCGAAGCTGCTTGCGCACCTTGCGCAAAATCCGAGCCGCCTCGTCCGGCTCAAAGTTGCCAATGCTCGAGCCGATGTAGAGAACCAGCCGCCGCTCCCCCGGCGCGCAGGGATCGAGCTCAAATCCGTTGGTGTAGTCCATCTCCAGCAGCGCGACATGCACACCGGGAATCTCGCACTCGATCCGCGCCTGGGCTACCAGCAGCGCAGTGGCTGAAACGTCCACTGCCTCAAACACCAAATTCGTCTGCTGTGCCAATGCGGCCTTCATCAATACGCGCGTCTTCTCCGCCGATCCCGCTCCCAGTTCGGTAAACCTCAACCGGTCTCCGCCGGCTGCCAGCGTAACCATTTCACCGGCGTAGCGCTCAAGAATGGCTCTTTCCGTGCGAGTGAGGTAGTACTCGGGCAATGCGGTGATCTGCTCGAAAAGCTGCGAACCGGCCTCGTCGTAAAAGAGCCACGGCGGCAGCGTTTTTTGACGCGACCCTAACCCGGCTCGCACCGTGCGCGCCAACTGTTCGTCGATTTGAAGAGGAACTGCAGGGGAAGCTGCAAGACTCATAATTTCCACTTTGATGCAAAAGCCGCCGTTAAGTCGCTAATCTTATTCCCGAAAACTGCCACCGTGTCTCGGGCGCAAAGAAATTCCGATAGCTGGCCCGAATATGCCTCCGCGGCGTTACGCAGGAGCCGCCCCGCAAAACCATCTGGCCGCTCATGAATTTTCCGTTGTATTCGCCCAGCGCGCCTTCCAGCGGCCTGAACCCGGGATACGGCAGGTAAGCGCTCCCGGTCCACACCCAACAGTCCCCGTAATCGTGCTTCGCAGCGTTCTCGTTTTGGATGAGGTCCGTAATAGGCAGAGGCATCAGATTCCAGGAATCCAACAGATTGCCCTCAACGCGACGGCCTTCGGCGGCGACTTCCCACTCCGCCTCGGTGGGCAGCCGATGCCCGGCCCAGCGAGCATACGCGTCCGCCTCATAAAAGCTCACATTGCTCACCGGCGCACCTATCCTCTGGGACAACGGCACCGCGCCGCGCAGCGTAAACACACTCCAGTTGCCATCCGCCGCGCCGTCTTCTTTCGACCAGTAAAGCGGGGCCTTCCAACCGTTCGCCTTCACCGTGGCCCAGCCGGCTGAGAGCCACAACTCCGGCCGCGCGTAGCCGCCGTCGTTCATAAAGTCCAGATACTCGCCGCAAGTCGCCAGCCGGTCGGCCAGTTCATAAGGCTGCAGCCAAACCTGGTGGCGCTCGAGCTCATTGTCAAAGCAGAATCCGTCGCCGGCAAAACCAATCTCCCGCAATCCGCCTTCAAAGCCTTCGAGGCGGAGTGGAGCGTCTTCCGCGTTGTCTTGTTCCCTCGTTCCCTTGTTCCCTTGTTCTTTGTTTTTCTGATCCCTGTACTTCGGTTGCAGCGGATTTGTATAAAAAGCGTGCAGAATGTCGGTGAGCAGAAGTTCCTGGTGCTGCTCTTCGTGGTTCACTCCCAACTCGATGCGCTCGAGTGCCGCCGGTGGCGCGCCGCGCTCCATCAGCCTGTCAAGCGCCTCGTCCACGTGCTCGCGGTAGCGAAGAACCTCCTCCATCCCGGGACGGGAAAACGAAGAGCGCAGCTTCTTTTCAGGAAACGCTGAAAATCCCTCGTAGTAGCTGTTGAAGAGCCATGGAAAATCAGGGTTGAAGACACGGTACCCCGGTGCGAATTCGCTCAGGATGAATGACTCAAAGAACCAGGCGGTGTGGGCCAGATGCCACTTCGCCGGCGATGCCTCGGGACACGACTGCACCATCATGTCTTCGGGGGTCAGGGGGGCGCAGAGATCCAGGGTGCGCCGCCGCACCTCGCGAAACCTCTCCACCAAACCCGCTTCCGGAACGGCCACTGAAGATCTGCTCGCTTCGTGCTCCATAAAGGCTCTATACCCTCCCGCGTTCAACAAAGTTTAGCGCCTGTACGTCGATCCAAAATAAATCTTCGACGTCAAACCGGCATGCGCCAACATCAATAAAAGCCCTTTGGCTCTCATTTTGCCTTTTCTTTGAATATTGAATGATGCTTTAATTGCCTTCGACGGGCATTGGAAATTTCGATGCGTTCCGCCTGCTTTGCGTGCCGCGAAGCCAGGAGGGATTATGATCAGGTCCTCAGTTTTTGCCGTTCTCCTCGTTCCTGGGCTGATTACCGCCCTCCCGGCAAGCAAACAACCGTCGTCCGCCCAGGCTGGCGCGCACGTTACAAACGCTGATTCCATTCAGGTTCAAACCTCGCCCAACGTTCAAACGCCGGCCGGCGCGCCTGCGTCCAAATCCGACCAGGCACCCTCCCAGCCTCCGGCTACCCCCGCACAGCCGGCGAAGAGTGCGGCTCTGCCTCCTCCCAGCCCTGAGGATCTGGGTGACTCGCTTGCCATGCACCAGCGATATCAGGCGGCCATCGCCTCTTACCAGAAGGCGCCGCCGTCTGCGAGCGTTTGGAATAAGATGGGCATCGCCTACCAAATGATGTTCAATGTGCGCGATGCCACGCGCTGCTATCGTCAGTCGCTCAAGCTCAATCCCCATAACTCCCAGGTTATCAATAACCTGGCCACCGTCTACGACTCTCAGAAGGAATATTCACAGGCCGAGCATCTCTATCGCAAGGCAATCAAGATCAATCCCAATTCGGCGCTGGTTTACAAGAATCTGGGCACCAATCTGCTGGCCCAGCGCAAATACACTCGCGGGTGGGATGCCTACCAGCAGGCGCTGACCCTCGATCCGCAGATCTTCGCCGACCATGGCACCCCGCAGGTGCAGAATCCTGCTTCGATTGCCGAACGCGGCGCCATGAACTACTACATGGCGCTGGGGTGCGTTCGCATCGGGCAGACCGATTGCGCTCTGCAGTATCTCCGCATGGCCCTCGATGAAGGGTTTACCAACCCCAAGAAAGTTGCCTCCGATGTGGCCTTTGCCAGCCTGCGCGACAACCCTGACTTCAAGCAACTGCTGGCCTCGCAACAGAACGCCAAGCCTGAGCAGGCGCGCTGAGGTTTCCCAGGCGCCAGACCCTCGGGTCGTCTATTGGAACGGCAATCCCGTCTATCTCAACATGAAGATGCGCACCTTTTTCAGGATCTTTTCGGCGTTCGTGTTCGCAGTTGCAATTGCCGCGGCTGCTACGGCTCAAGACGCAACCCCTCCTACCGCAAGCGGTCAAAACGGCGGAGGTGGCAATGGGCAGCGCCGTGGCGGAGGTGGATTTGGCGGCATGATGGGCGGGGGCCTGATGGGCACGGTGACCGCAATTGCCGCTGACCAGTACACCATCAAGACCGATACCGGCGCTGAGTACGCGGTGCACTTCTCCAACGACACGCGAATCTTCAAAATGCCTCCCTCTGCGCGCCGCGAGGGCGGCCAGGATACCGGAGCCGGCCAAGGCAACGGCGGAGGCGGGCAAGGTGGTTGGCAGGGCCGCAGCATGGGCGGCAATCCCCCGCAGCAACTCAAACCCACTGACATCAAGGTCGGCGATGTAATCCAGGTGCGCGGCCAGGTGGATGAGGCGGCCAAATCAGTACCGGCCATGGCCATCGTGCAGCTTGATCCGGATCGCGTGGCGCAGATCCGCGAGATGAATGCCAACTTTGGCAAAACCTGGCTGATGGGCAAAGTCACCGCCGTTGACGGAGTGACAGTCACGCTGACCGGTTCCCTCGACAACGCGCCGCACAGTTTTGTCGCCGACGAGAATACGACCTTCCGCCAGCGCCGCGATCCCATTACTCTCGCCGATATTCATGTGGGTGACGTACTGCGCGCCGACGGCGCAGTCAAGGACGGCGTCTTTACCGCGACCATGGTAAACAGCATGGGAGCCCCGCCGGCTCCCGGGACGGTTCCGCGCCTTCCTCCGCCTCCGTCACCGCCGGCCCAGCCTGCGCCGCAATAGCCTTAGTCGAGATTCTTGATTGTAGTTCCGGCCGGCACATCCACCACGAATTCATCGTGGTCTAGACTCTGATTCTCAGTCACCGTAAGCACGGTCAGCACGATCTGGTACGACTCGAGCGGCCGTTTGATGGTGATGGTCGATGGATAATCGACCCCGTTGAAGTCGCTGTAATTGCCGTAAAAGACCTGGGTCTCCAGGTTGCCGTCCGCATCGTAGATGTCCTGCTGGTAGGGCTTGAGATCGAAGCGATCGATGGTGACTACCCGTACCGGCTTCAACTGCCGGCTGCCCGGCAGCGTGCGCATAATGGTCAGCACGTATTCCGCCTTCGATAGCAGATGCTTCTTCTGCGGATCTTCGATCGTCTCGGTATCGGCGGTTACTGAATACAACTCATCGGGCGAAACCCCGCGCACTGCCATGGCGTCATAGAAAAAGGCCGGCCGCATGTTTTCAAATTCGTTGGGGGACTTCTTCGTCAGGGCATTGGGCCCTTTTACGGCTTCCTTCCTCGAGGGTACGTACAGCGTAAAGTTCCTGCCGTCGGTGGCCATGTCGAACATTTCAGTTCCAAGTACCGGTACCCGTGCATAGACGCGAAGCATCCCCGGTTTGCTGAGCAGGATGTTTGCCGTAAAAGCGGGTTCGGTTGTCACCGATCCTTCTTTCGGTTTGGTAATGCTCGCCAGGATGTTCACTTTGGCGGTAATGGTATTCAGCGCATCCCAGCTCTTGTTGACCTGCGCTACCAATTCCTCGGGAGTTGCGTTCTGCACGGTTGCAGGTGCTTTGGGCACCGGCAGCTTGCGGGTGGTGGGCAGCAGAGAACACCCGGCAAGCAACAAGGGGAGCCCGAGCAGGCAGCCATTGAATACGCGACGAATGTTCATTTACCACCAGCCTTCTTAACGGCATGGCGGTAGTTGGCTACTTCGCGATTGTGCTCGTCGAGGGTGGTGGCGAAGGTCGAGTGCCCCTGCGCGTCGGCTCCGGCAGCCACAAAGTAGAGGTAATCGGTGGTTGCCGGGTTCAAGGCTGCACGCAGCGATGGAATGCCGGGATTGGCAATGGGGCCCGGTGGCAGGCCCGCGTGAAGATACGTGTTGTAAGCCGTGTCGCGCTTCAGATCGCTCTCGTAGATCGTCCCGCGCCAAACACCCTCGAGTTCGAGACCATAAATCACTGCCGGATCGGTCATCAACGGCATGTCTTTTTGCAGCCGGTTATCAAACACGCTGGCCACCAGCGGGCGCTCCGCGTCCACCGCTGTTTCGCGTTCCACCAGTGAAGCCACGGTCACAATCTGGTGAAAATTGTCCTTCAGGCCCAACTGCGCCGCTACCGCGCGAAATCTCTTCACCATTGCACCGACAATCTGCTCGGGCTTTACTCTGCGTGCAAACCGGTACGTGTCAGGGAAAAGGTAGCCCTCGAGGCTCTTCGCTCCGGGATCGATATCGGAAATCAGGCTTGTTTCGCTGACTACTGCATTGAGAAAATCCTGTCGGCTTCCAAAGCCGTTCTCTTCAACGCGGGCTGCAATATCAAAAATGTTCGAACCCTCGGGTATGGTCAAAGCACGGGTATAGATGTCTCCGCGTGCAATGCGCGCATACACCTCGACGGCTGGCGCCGGATGGTCGAAGCGATACTCGCCCGCACGAAGGGTGCCGTGCTTGAACAGGCGCAGCAAATCGAAGGCATACTGGCTCCGTACCACCCCGGCCTGTTCGAGAGTTCGGCCGATGGTCGGGGTTGAAGAGCCAGGGTTCAGTTCCACAAATGTCTCCGTTGAAGGTCCGTAAGGAGTAAAAACCAGCCATGCGGCACCGGCGGCGACAGCAAGCGCGCCCACTAGCAATACGGGAAGGAGCCTGGACCCCTTCCGCCCCGCTCTTCTCTTGTTCTTCGCTATTCGCCTTGCCATGATGCCGGTATGAATCCCTCTTTTGGCGTTGATTGATCGAGCCGGGCCCGATTGGGCCGTTTATACGATTCTTCAATCATTTAGGACGCAGATCAGACCCCTTGGGACTCTCTATCTTTCATTGTATCGGGTATGATGCGCGGAACCGGCTAGGTTTCCAAGCCCGCTTCAACAAGAATTACCGCGAGGCAACGAGGGGCATTAGGCTAATAACTGAAAGCTGAGAGCTGAAAGCTGAGCCCCGCTCCCCATTCCCGCTATCTTGCCCTCGATATCGGCAACCGCCGCATCGGAGTAGCCGTCTCAGACGAACTGGGCTTGACGGCGCAGCCCGTCCTGACGCTCGAGCGAAAACGGAGCCGGCGCGACGATCTGCGTTCGCTGGCGCGATTGGCGCGGCGCTATGCCGTGGTCGGCATTGTGGTGGGCAATCCGCTGCACATGTCGGGAGAAACCGGCCCTCAGGCGCAAAAGACTCAGGCCTTTGCCGTTGAGCTCGGGGAAATGACAGGGTTGCCGATCCACTTGTGGGACGAACGGCTGACCACCCACGAGGCCCACAACCTGCTTTACCAAGCGGGTCACAAGCGCCAGGATCATCGCAAAGTAGTCGACCAGGTGGCCGCGGCACTCATCCTGCAGTCATTTCTCGATACGAAGCCCGCGGCCGGCCGGTAAGGACCGCGCTCGCCGCCTGCCGTATAATTGAGTTTCTGGTGCTATGAAATTTTGCGTGCTGAGTTCCCCTCGCTCGCTTCGGACCACGGATGCCTGAAGACTTCAAACAGAAAATCCTCGATGAGATCAAGACTCTCGAGTACGAGCTTACTACTGAGTTGCCCGCCGAAATCAAGAAGGCCAGGGCAATGGGAGACTTGTCGGAGAACGCCGAGTACCACATGGCCAAGCAGCGGCAGGAGTTTGTGAATGCGCGCCTGGGCCAGCTTAAGAAGCGCATGGGCGAGCTCTCTCTCGTCAACCTCGCGAATATCCCCAAAGACAAGGCTGGATTCGGTTCAACGGTAGTAGTCTTCGACTCCACCAAGGAAGAGGAGCTGGTTTACCGGCTGGTGACCAGCGAAGAGGCCGACGTCGCGAAGGGCCTGATTTCGACTACCTCCCCGATTGGCCGGGGGATTGTGGGTAAGAAAGTGGGCGACGTGGCCGTGATCCACACGCCAAACGGCAAACGCGAGCTTGAGATTTTGAAGTTGACTACGATTCACGATGAGGCCGGCAACGAAGGCGATGCGGGCCAAGCTGCTGCGTCAGAAGCTGCGCAGTGATTGAAAGTACCAGCAGCTGGCTTCTAGCCACTAGCTCCTGGCTCTTTCCATGCAAGGCAACATCGCAGGTTCCACCCAGAAAAGGCTAGAAGCTAGTACCTAGCAGCTCAAGGCAAGAAGCTAGGAGCGGGAAGCTCACATGACTTGGACAAGCGCATTTGGCCGCGCCTGCGGTTGGCTGCTCGATCGCATCGTGCATGGCCTGGCGCTCACCCGCATCAATCCCAATTTCCTTACCTTCTTCGGGCTGGTCATCAATATTGCCGCCGCGTTTCTGTTCGGCCACGCCAACGAGTCCAATGCAAACCGCATGTTTTTCTATGCCGGCATGGTCATCTTCGGCGCGGGCATCTTCGATATGGTCGACGGACGCGTGGCCCGCCGCACCAACCAGGTGACGGTGTTCGGCTCGTTCTTCGATTCAGTCATCGACCGCTATTCAGACGTGGTGCTTTTCTTCGGCCTGCTGGTCTACTACGGCCGCATCAACCGCTTCCGCTACGTGGTGCTGGTGGCCTTTGTCATGGTTACTTCGCTCATGGTGAGCTACACGCGCGCCCGCGCTGAGGCGCTCATCGGCCAGTGCAAGGTGGGCTTCATGGAGCGTCCTGAACGCATTGTGCTCATCCTGCTGGGCTCGCTGTTTAACTGGGCAGGCGCAATGGCCCCGGTACTGTGGGTGCTGGCCGTGTTTTCAACCATCACGGTAGTTCACCGCATCCAGTACACCTACCAGAACACCAAGCATCTTGCGCCGATGGGATAGCAGCGCCGCTACCCCTGCCGCTTCTTCCACTCATCATACGGAATACGCGGAATCGTCATAAACGCATCCCGCGTGCGCACATAATTCCCCAGCCCGTTCATGCGGCCAATGTTGTGCATCTTGTCTGAGTGAATGTACGGGCCGGCGGGATCGACAAATTCGTCGTCCACGTGAATCGAAACCACGCGCCCCAGAATAATGCGCGAACGGCCGATTTCCATCGTCGTGTATTCGCGGCACTCCAGCGCCGCGTGAGCTTCGGCCAGGCGCGGCACCTTTACCTTCTCTGAAGGCACGGTTGTGAATCCAGCCAGCTCCACCTCGCTCATCTCCGGCGGAAAATCTGTGGCGCAGATGTTCATCCTCTCCACGATGTCTTCTGTAACAACGTTCACCACAAACTCGCCGGTGCGGCGAATGTTGCGGGCCGTGTCCTTGGGAACAAACTTCTGGTCCGGGCGATTGGTCACGCCCACTCCCACGATCGGAGGATCGGTGCAGAAATAGTTGAACGCACTGAACGGCGCGGCGTTCAGATGGCCCGCTTCGTCCATGCTGGTAATCAGCGCGATGGGACGCGGAACAATAAGCCCGATCAGCAATCTGTAGGTTTCGCTGTTTGAAGTTTTCTCAAGATCGAATTGCATTCTTTCCCTTTAGCAATTAACAACAACCGCTGAACAGCCGCTGCGTTCGGGCCGCCACTGCACCAGGAAACGGGTGACCGACGACGACTCCATGTGGCGCATAGCCTCGAACTCGCCCTGCTTCTGGCTGTAGAGCAGCTTGCCGTGTTCGCTCAGAACGGCCAGCGCCGGCACGCCCTTGTCGAGCGGAACCCCGTACCGCTTTGCGATGTCGAGGTTCTCGTCGATGTGGCCGATGTTCACGTGCACCAGCACAAAGTTCGCATTCAGAATCGGCAGGTTGCTGGGATCGTGGAAGTAGATGTCGAGAACCTGGCAGTCACCGCACCAGTTGCCGCCAAAGTCGAGCAGAATGCGCTTGTGCTCGGCGGCAGCGGTTTTCAGCGCGGCAGCCAGATCGGTGCTGGCCTGCGACGGCTCAGGATAAATACTGCGATCGGCGGAGCGCACCGGCCCCGCGGCAAAGCAAACCAGCAAGGCCACGGCAAGGAACTTGAGGGTTTTCACGGCCTGTGAACCTCCACAACACTCTTCAGTCTGACATAAATCGCTGCCGATGGCCCACATCGACAGTCTTACAGTCGCGAGCCAAACGGGGTACTCTTTATTCGATGCCTCACCCGGCCGATTTGCGTCAGCGTCTTGAATCTGCAACGTTCCCTGACCTGGGCGCGATGATGGAGGGCTTCGCCAAAGCGGCGGCCGAAGTGGCTGCCTCGGAGTTCCAGCAGAAGCTCGACTTTTCGGCCGATTCTATCGATGCCCTCGACGAAGTATTGCTTTTGGTGGGGGAAGGACCGCAGTTCGACCTCGAATTCGAGGTCCGCCTATGGGGCAGCTACCTGGGCGAGGTGGTGCGCGGCCGCTACGCGGGCGCTTGGGAAATGTACGTTTACCCCGGCGGCAATTCGGCGGTGCCTGCGGTGAATGTCCGCGGATCGCGCATTTTTCCGCTCATGAAGGTCTACCGGCGGCTGACCGAGGGCGACGAAGAAGACTTGCGAACGTTCTACTCGAAAATCACCGAGCGGCTGGGCAAGCCGGCCAGGGTTAACTGACCCCTAGCCGACGCGCCGTCCTCATTGGCCGCCTGCGCGCTTCTAACCCTTTGGACTCCCGGCCCATACTTTGCGACGTTGCCAATTCCAGAGTGAGCTGGATCACTCGCCGGGTCGCCGTTCTGTGCGACAATAATTCCGTAGTAAGAGTGCGTCGCATTCATTAGCGCCGCGGAGGGAATACAATGGGCGACCTGCTTCAACCGACTCACCTGCTGATCATTGGCATCCTGCTGCTGATTCTTTTTGGCGCCAAGAGGCTGCCCGAGCTGGGCAAGGGTCTGGGTGAGGGACTGAAGGGCTTCAAGGACGGCATCAAGGGCACACCGGATCCACCGCCGGCCCCGCCCGTTCAGCAGAATACGTCGGCTCCGCCGACCTCGACTCCGGTCGAACCCAAGTAGTAGGCAAACAGTCGTCTGCCTAATGTCGGGATCGGTTCGGATACCGGGGGTGTAACCCCTTAAGAATTAAGGAAATGACAAAGGCCTGTGCGATTTGCACGGGCCTTTCTACGTTCGGGCGATTGCGCCTTTAAGGGCCTATTGATCCGGCCCATAAATCGAAGCACCTTGCCCCATCCATTTCGCAGGTCTTATCGCGAAATGGATGGGAGACCGTCACACCATTTAAGGGCCCGATCAATAGAGGCCATCACAAGCTCAGCATCACGACCGCGGCCAGCGCCAGTCCGATTCCTGCCATCTGGCGGCGCGAAGGCCGCTCGCGCAACAGAATCGCTGCCAGCAGGATGGTTCCTGCCGGGTAAAGGGAAGAGACCATCGCAGCTATGTTGAGCCTGCCGGCCTGCGCGGCGAGAACGTAGAACAGATTACCCAGCGTATCTAGGATTCCGGCAACGATGCCGATCGCAAGGAAAGCTGCCAGAGGCGCCTTCGACCGCGAAACGGCAAGCGCGATCGAGAGCGCACCTACCCCGGCAATGCGCGTCCATGTGAGCGACCACAGCACTCCGCCGTTCGAGGCCATTTTAAGCAGAACCAGTTGGCACCCGAAGCCGATGCCTGCGAGCGAGGCGAGCAGAAGAGCATTTCCGCCTGCTCCCGGCTGGCGATCGGCGGGCGGCGCCGGGGCCTGCTGTGCGATGAACCAGATTGCGGCGCATCCCATCACGAGGCCGGCAACATTTACCGGTGCGGGCAGGCCTTCGCGCAACAACGAGAACAGCACAGGGATGAGCGCGGTAAGCAAACCGGTCAAAGCGGCCGTCAATCCCATGGCGCCAATGGCCAGCGCGCGGTAAAAAATCACCAGCGACAGTGCCCCTTCAAATCCGCCAATGGCGGCCAGCGCGGAGTAATGGGTTGCGGGCGAAGGAACATGGAGGGCGAAGCAGAGCAAGACCAGAAACGTTCCGGAAACGATCTGGCCTGAAGTTACGAGCAGCAGTGCGGGAGCGCGGCGCGAACCCCAACCGCCGGCGAAGTCAGATCCGCCCCAAAAAGCAGCCGAGCACAGGCCTAACCCTGCTGACGCTGCAGAACCGGCCACGATTTACTTGTAATCCTGGGCTGAAGGATAGTACCCCGGCTTGGCGATCACGACCAGGCTGGGCCGCTCAACACGTACGTCGATCTTGCGGTACTTGGCGTCGTAGATTGACTCGTGGCTGAAGTAGCCAATCGTGTACTGGTTGCGCGCTTCGTCGGCAATTTTGGAGTAGCTCTTTTCAATGCCGTTGGTGCCGTTCTCTGAGTCGAGGTCGCCGCCGGTTTGCGATGTGTATTTATACAGAATGTTCGAGTACATCTCGAAGGGCAGGTGGAAGCGGTCAAGCCATCCCTCGCCCCAGCGCGCCGAATCGCCCACCAGCGTGCCGTAAACGCCCACCTTGTTGGTCTGCAGGTAGCGGACTACTTCTTTCAAGGTGGCTTTGCTGCCGTACTCTTTTCCGTCTGAGACCACATAGATAATGCGGCGGCGGTCTTTTGGCCGGCTCGAGAGCTCGCGTGCCGCCAACAGAATGGCGTCGTTAAGCTGATGAAGCTCTTTAGGCAGCGCAGTGATGCCGTTCTGGCCGGCGGAGCGGCCTTCCTGCAGATTGGGATCGACGCAGTTGCCGTTCTCGCTCATACTGCATCCGCCAAATGGCCCTCCGGTGAACGGCACGGTCGGGTCGGTTCCGATATTCTGCGCAAGCGAAAGCACGGCCGGCAGCCGATTGCCCTGCGCTGCGGTAAACGTGGTCCATTCCTTGGTGCCGTGCGCATAGGTAAAGACCGCAACTTCGTCGTAGGGAGCCAGCGCGCCCTGCAAAGCACCCAGCGAGGTGTTCACCTTTTCCATGATGTTCGATGGCAGGCTCTGGTCGATTACGAAGGCGATGGAAAGCGGCTGCGGGTCGACGCTGAAAAAGCTGATTGGCTCGCGAGTGTCGTTTTCGAATACCTTGAAGTCGCGAAACGTCAAACCGGCGACCGCATGCCCCTTCGAGTCCTTTACCGTGACGGGTACCTCAACAAAGTTGACGTTGACCACGTAGTGCTGAAACGAAGCTTCGCTGCTGTCGGGCGTCCCTTTCTGGAAGTGGTCTTCAGCGGGCGGCTGAGTAGACGCGGCAGTCGGTGCGGGCGGAGCAGGAACCGGTGTGGCCGGCGTTGCGCTCTCCGACGCGGCTGGAGCCGGCCCCGTGCCCTCGCCGGGCGTGATTGGGCCCTGGGTACCGGGAAGCGGAGGCGGAGCCTGGGGCGTGGGCGCATCCGGCACGGGCGTTTGCTGGTTCTGAGCTGTAGCCACGCGGCTGAGACCTATCCCCAAACCCAATGCCACCACCAGCGCTGCCGATCCTCTTAGAACACGCATCACAGCCGTATCTTCCTCCCTGACACCCACATCCTACGATGCAAGACACACCCTCAACGTCGCAGTGGGGGCGCATCAGTCAGAGTATCAGACGCGCCAGACCCCCGCATGTTGCCAGCCACGTCGTAAAGACTTGGAATAATGCTTTCTAAGCGGGCTCATTTTCGTCTAAATTCTCAGCATGCGTACTCCCCTCGCGTTTGCCGTGCTCGCCGCCTCCTTGGTTTTTGTGCCGGCCTCAGGACAGTGCCAACTTGCGCCTTCGCCAGATGCCTCGCCGGTCAGCAAGGCTCCGCCCCCCCCTGCCGACGAGACTTCGATGACCACGTTCAAGGTGAACGTAAACCTGGTCGACATTTTCTTCACTGTCAAAGACAAGAACAACGAGCTCGTACCGCACCTGACCAAGAGCGACTGCACGGTGCTTGAGGATAAGGTTCCGCAAACGCTGAAGAGCTTTGTGGCGGAAACCAGCCAGCCTCTCACGCTGGGGATTCTGCTTGACACGTCGGGAAGCCAACAGCGAGTGCTTCAGCTCGAGCAGGATGCCGGCAGCCAGTTTCTTCAGCGCGTGCTCAGGCAGAAAGACGAGGCATTCCTGGTCTCATTCGATGTGAACGTTGACCTGCTGCAGGACTTTACCAACAGCGCTCACGAACTAGCCCATGCAATGGGCAAAGCCGAGATCAACACTGCGGGCGGCAACGGAGGGGGCATTCCGGGGCTGGGCGGGGGAACGGTTCCGACAGTAGGCGATCCCAAGGGAACTCTGCTCTACGATGCCATCAACCTCGCATCGAACGAGAAGCTCAACCAGGAGACGGGCCGCAAGGCCATGATCATCCTCACCGACGGCGAAGACGAGGGCAGTCGCACCAAGATCGGCGAGGCCATTGCTGCGGCCAATCGCAACAACGTGATCATCTACGTGATCCTGTGCGCCGACCGCGCCATGTATTGGAACTCGGGGATGGGCTATTACGGCTACTCCGCAGCCAAGCGGATTGCCGACGAGACTGGCGGCAGAGTGATTGATGTAGGCAATAACGGCCAAAAGCTGCAGGCCGCGTTTGACCAGATTGAGAACGAGCTGCGAACTCAATATGTGGCCAGCTATACCCCCACCAATGACAAGCTCGACGGCGGCTTCCGCCATCTTGCCGTGCAATGCGGCGAGGGAATGAAGGTGCAGGTGCGCAAAGGCTACTATGCCGGTGCGCCGCAGCAGCAACAGCAGTAGCAAGGGCTGGCAACGCACTTCTCACACGTCTCTGACGGGTCTTGAGACTGTCGGTGCGCTCTTCCTCCACCACTCTAGAACTGGTTGCATAAACCCGGCTTTGAAAGGGCACGGCTTTAGCCGTGCCGCAAAAAGCCGTAAAAACATTGGGCTTTAGCCCCTGAGGGATGTTTCCGAGCCCCCGGGCATGTTTATGCAACCGGTTCTAGTGTCCTGTCTCTAAAGTTCGCGTACAAAAGCGAGCAATGGAGTCGAGTATC
>CAZGUD010000054.1:0-22419 GCA_964528915.1 uncultured Occallatibacter sp. | reverse complement strand
GAAGTATCGCAGGGACACGGCTCAGGTATAGGCAAACACATACAAAACATCAGATTTGCTCCAAACCAGGCAAACAGTGTCCCCACTGTACACCCCTAAGAATCATCCCAACCAAAGCCGACGATCTCGACTTGTCGGAAATATTGACTTGAGAGCTGCTGACGGATTTCGGCCACCTAGCCCTACACCATCTTTGGACCTTGGGGCATTATGAGGACCTATACAGTTGTCGTCATTGAAGTGCTGTCGATGAGTGCGTTGCCCTGTTGGCAACGGTTGAGCCACGGGCCACTTGTCCGGAACGACGACTATTCATCCATGTGGAAAGTCATCCATGGTTCCGCTCGCGCCGTTTCAAAAGGGTCTTCGAGAATCGCGTCCACAAACTACACAAAACAAACTGGATCTCATCAGTTTGACCGTTCCCAAATGTATTAGCTTGGATAACAGGCCGCCACCGAAAAACATCCGGCGATCTCAGCGCCGGCGCTGCGCCTGGAGCAACTCCGTGAAAGCAGAGCTGGTGCGGTAGTAAATGCGGCGGTCCTGGACGTCGTTCACGAGCCGATCATTCAGAACGACAAGATTCTTGACGACTTCGCGGCCATCGATATCGAAACTGATTTCGAAACGGGCAGTGACCACTGCGTCCGGCACCCAGGAGGTGGTGAGGGGATTGGTGAAGTCGATCTCCCGGAGAAGGCGCTGGGCGATCTCGCGATTGAGCGGGGCGAAAGCCGGTGTTATCGAACCGGAGGCGGAGAAGGACGTCAATTGCGCGGCGTGGAAAGGAATTCTCCGCATGCTGCGGTCGACGCTGACCTGCACAGTGGAATCAGGGGTGACTGGGGGGGTCTCGCGTTTCTCAAAAGGAATGGACTTCGGCGTTTGATCCGGAGTTACTATCTGCCATTTGGCATTTTCATCGAGTACGATGTCGCCATCTTTGCACCAGATGAAATCCGTCGGCGCGCGCACCGGCATCCGGGTTGAAGCGGCCAACAACTTGAGCAGGGTAACTCCTTCGACACCTTCTCCCGTGTCACAGGCGAGCACGGTAAGGCCGGAGAAGCGGTTCGGCCACTTCCCCGCCCATCCTTTCCAGTCCGCCTGATTGTCCGCGTTGATACTCTCACTGGGATCAATGCAATCGAGGCCCCTGGATGTGCAAATCTGGCCGGGATGTCCATGCCCGGCGATGACGCCAACAAGCGGGTTGGCTGCTTTCTGCAAATCGTTTGTGAGCGCGTGCTCGTTGTCTGTGTGCTGGTAGTCGGGACGCAGCGCCAGTTTGGCGCATGGCAGGAAATTGTCATAGTCCTGACCGTCTTCGAGCGTGACGGGCGATCCGGGAGGTATGGACGACAGGGCGCTGATATGGATCTGTGGCTGCTGGGCTAGAGCCACGCCGACGAAGAGGATCGGAAAAGGTGCGAGGTGTGTGATCCGCATGGCCCCTCTAATTCTCACTGACGATGCAGCGAATCTACTTTGGACTGAAGTTCGCGGCTCCCGAAAGCTTGCGGCCGTCGAGCTTGGAGAAGCCGTAAAAGTAGCGCAGGCTGTCGCCGGCGAGGTAGTTGCCATCGCTTGTCCGATAGACGAAGGACACGATTGCGCCTCCGCTGTAAGACGGTTGCGGGCTCGGCAAAAGAACTTCCCAGAGAAACGGATGAGAGATGCGCGTGTCGCCACCAGCCCCATCGACCGAATAACTGAGGGAGCAGTATTTATCGGACATCGCGATCTTGAGGGCTCCGCCCTTGATGATGGTTGCGAGAAGCGTGCCGTCAGGGGATGCGGCCGACAACTGGGTTTTGAGAACGGTGTAAGCAGAGTCGATATCCTTACGCTGGCTCGGATCACTGATTTTGGCTTGTGCCGCGTCAATTTCGGCGAGCTGATTATTGATCGCTTGGCTCGCATCCAGCAGCGATCCGGGATTTGAAGTGGAGTGCACAGAGAAGGACAGCTTCCCGAGTTGGGCCTCCAGGATATTGTCCATGGATGCGGCGGTGGGCTGAAAGGTCTGGCTTGTGTAGGAGGCGCTGGAGCGAATTGCCGACATAATGCTGGCTGCTTCAGAGAGCATGCTAGTTGGGGCCCCTCCAGCGGAAAATCCCCGACCGACATGTTGGTACTGACTTAGGAGACGCTTCGCCGTGCTGTCGAATGCGAGGTAGGCGGTGAGTTGGGCTAGGGTGTTTGCGTCCTGAATGAGAATTCTCTGGGAGCACGCATCTGTGCTGGCGGCCTTGATCCTTGCTGCAATTTCGTGAGCAATAACGTTCATCGCGTCGTAAGACAACATTTCGGTCTGGATGCTGGCATTTCCCGAGGTTCCAATGGACGAGGGAGGAGCCTCTGCAGAACCAGCGGGCTGCTTCGAGATTGGGGCTGTGGAGCCGGCAGGGTTTCCTTGAGCCACGGCAAGAAGGGGAGCGAGAACAAAAGTGACCGCTGTTCTTCTGACGACGCCACGCAAAATGGGATAAGGACCACCGCGAGAGTTCATCCTGCACCTCTGCAAACCGGATTTGTGCGAATGTGGAGAATAGACAAGCTGAGGAAAATGAATGACAATCGATTGATCAAGATTCTACCTCAGACACTGCTTCCCACAGTTTGTCACGGGCTGTTACCCAAGGTATAGGTTGTGGAACGGCTCTGTTCGTCCCAAAATTACCTTTCGTTTCCAGTGAGATGGATGGCACAATTTGCGAGGGGCTTTGCGAACGGAAATTGCAGCTATTCCAGAGTCTTGGCCGTTTCAAAAGGCTGTGATGGCCGATCGATTGTCACGACCACTTTTTGAATCATGGACCTCTAAGAATGCTGCCAGAGTTTGAATTCCGGGAGTACCACCGGCTACTGCGCCAGTCTCCTTACCCAACCGCCCAGTGTTTACATATCCAATCCGCCTGGACGTAAAACCGGCGACGCGCTCTCTTGATCGCCGCGTCATGGGCGCTCGGCACAAGGTCGCGTCGGCGACTACGCGGCAAGGTGGATCGCGGAACACTGACCCGTTTCCCGATACTTATCCTGCCTTATCCGGCTTTTCTGGCATAAACTGCTCCCAGCGATTGCGTTACATAGAAGGCGGCACTGAGGAATGCTCGAATAATTACGACGGAGGCATGGCGATAAGTGAAACCGAAGAATGAGGATTCGCAGCCATCGGTGCATCCGAAAATGCATGAGCTAAGGGAACTGCTGAAATGCCCTCTGGACTGGGTTCCGGTGATCAATCGTCCTTTCGAGGGAAGCCTACCGGAGGCAGATTGGCTCTACGCAGTAGGCGCCATGGTCGTGGACCCCGACGACATTCCATTTGAAGAGGACTGGATTGACGTCATTTTCGACGTGAGGGAGCTTCTTCACGCGGTTGATGTCCTTAATAATCGACGCTGTGAAACGAAGAAGTTCTATTTGGCGCACTGCGCAGCTCAATTGCACAATCTTCAATTCATAACAGCCTCAGATCAGGGCAAACACTATGTGGCCGGGATCAACGAAACGCAAATTATCGCGAGAACCAAAGGAAAAGATAAGCCTTCTTTATTCGTAAAAAGCTTATCGTCCGATGATCTAAGGAATGCGTTTTGGGACTGGGTAGAGTTCTACTATGAGCCGTATCGCGATCGCGAGTCCTATGCATGCATAATGAAGCGCCACGACGATTCCGAGGAAGAGTACGATGACGAGCGCGCGAGGCTTTGGCGGAGGCTATTGAGTGAGCCAAGGACCAGAATCTGCTGGAGAATGGACAGCGTGATCGGAGCATCAGAGGGCATTCTAGCCGATCATATTTGCTATGACGTCCATTTGCACACGAGAACCGTGCATTGCTTCCCAGTTACTGAAGCGAAAGCGAGAGACATCATGCGCGAAGCGCCGATAGTCAAGTCCAACGATTTTGACTAGAAGAATGGCCCAGGTCCCGCGCCGGATCGCGGGCCGCGCGCTTCAAGTAGGGTGGGCGGGCGCGACGGTTCCTCGCACCCTGGAATCGACGATGGCCCCTGATCTCATCGGGCCGGCGGATTCGAAGTGTCACGAGGTGATCCTGGGCAGGCCCATCGGGAAGCACACAATCGGCGAATAGTTCGTCGACGTCGGTTGCCGTTTGAGCGGGCATGGAGGCCCAATGAACGATATGGAGTTGGTTTGTGGATACCCTAACCAATGGGGGGCATTTCGGTCGCGCCATCTGACGTTCCTGGAACGGTTGGGTAATCTGAAGGGGGCACTGGACCTTGCGTTGATCCGGTCCTACACTTCGACTGGCCCTGCCGATCGTGTGATTTTCACGATGGGGAGGCTATCCGCAGAGGATTTTTGGGAGATTGCTCTTCTTTGCGCGAATGGCTATGGCGTTGGCGCTCTCAAGCTGCTTCGGTCGCTTTACGAAGTCGCTATCACGATGGCATACCTCAGCGACAACCCATCCGAGGTTGACGCCTTCCTGAACTACCACTGGGTCTCACAGCACAGACTAATGGAAGCGATTAAATCCAGCTTCGGCACAGAGGGACTTCGGCAGGACGGATTCAAACAGACCGAAGAGGAGTACGCAAGGGTCAAAGATGACTTTCTCGTTACGGTTTGCGCGAAGTGTGACACGAAGCGGGTAAACCATACTTGGACAAAGTTGGATGTGGTCTCAATGGCAAAGAAGACCATCTTCGGCGCTCTTGTCATTCCTGGTTACTATGAACCGATGATGCACGCGCACAGTACAGTGAATGCGATCATCACTCGCTTAGAAGAAACGGACGGCGACGTCATAGGGTTCAATCCAGATGCTCAGCCCAAGCACGCGGACCGCGCACTGATGACCGCGCATAACCTCATTCTCGGTGTTTTGGAGACACATAAGAAGTTCTTTGGCCTGGAGGCACTGGAGCAGCCTTTACAGATCTGCTACAGCGATTTCATGGAAATATGGAAGAAAGACAATTCTTTATGACCGGCGGCGGCTAGCCGCGATCAAAAAGCCCAGATTACTCACCTGACGATGCCCCCATTCCCTCGCATTTTGGGGATCGGGGATTGCCGGGGTTTCGCTCGTAACGCCCGTACCAAACCCCTCCTTATAAGTCGACCGGGGTTCAGGTTTCCACTCGGCCTCAAGTTGCCGTAGAACGGGCGACGCGCTCTTTTCGTGCAGGTGGTTATCTGTGGCAATGATCGCCTGCTCCTGTTCGGTGTAGAAGATCAACGAGGACATACAACCACGATATTGGAACCGATAGAGACAGTGGGTCCAGCAAAAGAGCTGCGTTTTCCACTCATTCTAGTTCGCAACTTGCCGTCCAGCGCGTCCGGCTTCGACAATGGACGTGAGGAATTCCGGCGAGATGCAAGAACAGGTCCTGTGGGCGATTGACAACGTGCTGGATGGCCGGAAGTTCGAGCAGCTCTGCGTAGATCTCCTCTATCGGAACGGCTACAAGGACATCGTTCCGATTGAGCCTCAGGACGGAGGCCGAGATGCCGAAGAGCTGCCGCGTAAGGGGCGGGACCGGGACGGTTGCCCTTCCTTTTTCCAGTTCAGCAAGGAAGCTGGCTGGAAAGCGAAGATCCGGAAAGATGCAGCCACGCTCCATCGCCGCGGCGCTGCGTTCACCTATCTTGTGTTCGCTACGAGCCGAAAAGTCCGCGGCGTCGATATCGACCAACTCCGCACTGAGTTCCGTGCCAAGTACGGATGGACACTCGTTGTTTATTCCAGAGAGTGGTTCCGGTTGCAGTTGGAAGAAGCCAACTCTGACCTCAGCGACAAGTACCTCAGAATCCGGATTCCTTCCAAGTCGAAGGTGCCCTCCTGGCTGATCGATCCGAAGTCTGCCGCAAAGTCAGCCACGAAGCAGATCTTGCGCGCGATGGAGGCCGGCGCCTATGACCGCATGATCGATCTGCTGCGGCAATTTCTGAACTTGCGACCGGAATCAGCGGTTTCGTGGCAACTGCTGGCTTGGGCCGAGTATCTACTCGAAAGGTACGACGAATCACTCGCGGACATCAACCGCGCCCTCAAGCTTCTCGAAGAACCGCGCTTCAAGCTCGTCCGGGCCTGCATTCTCGCGGAGCGGGGCATTCGTGACCACAATGAACCTGAGCTTCGCATCGCGGAATCTCTCTTTCGAGAGGGGCTGTTGCACCTTGGTGACGAGGGCGGGATGGCCCATTACAACCTCGCAAACGTTCTCAGTGCGCTTCGGGAGTTCCCGGAGGCCATCCAGCAGTACAAGCTCGCGTTGAAGCGCGAAAAGAACATGCCCCAGATATGGAAGAACCTCGGAAGCGCGTATAGCAATGACGGAGACAAGGTTTCGGCGATGTCATGTTTTGATAAGGCGCTGGAGCTCGATCCTCTCTTGCCCGAAGCGCTTGCTTCCAAGGCAATCCTCTTCATCACGGACAGGTCCAAACCGCAAGAAGCTGTCCCTCTTCTGGAGACGGCCTACCGATCGCAACCTGCTATCGCTACGCGGTGGCCCGAGTTTTGGTATTGGCTAACGACGGCTTGTTTTGAGGCGAACGAACTGCCTCTTGCGTTGAAATGGGTGGACGAAGGATTGGACCATCAACCCGCAAGCGGTACCCTCCTGAGCATCAAGTCGTCTGTTCTGGCAAAGCTGCAACACACAGGCCCTGCATATGCCTCATCCGCTCGCTCCTTCTGGAGATCGGCGTTGGCAGCGGAGCCGAGGAATTACGAGGCGCGCAAACAACTCGCACTCGCGGAGAATAGCGACGGCAACCCGGACGAGGCCTGGAGGCTTGCGAACGAATGCCTGCGGTTCCTCAAACTGGGAGACGATGCAGCGTTACAAAGACTTGGGCTGAGTGTCGAACAGTGCTTCGATGCACTTGAATTCCTACCGCAATACCTTCGATTTCGAGCGGAGTTTCCCCTCGCGAGGATCTGGGACCTGGATAAGAGTAAAGCGTTCAGCAAGGCCAGGAATCTCGAAGCACAAAGACTACTGGGAGCGTATCTGCCGATCCCATTTGGCTGTGGCTATCGTCAGCTCTCAGAACATGATCCAAACCTCTCACGCTCTTTCGACGCGATTCGGCAACCGTTGATCGCATCGTTTGTGGCTACAGCTTTCAGCTTCTCTCCCTTGATCGGGGCGGAGTCAGGCAATGCGGACAAGATGGCTGGCCTCACAACAGCAGCGTCTGCTCTGATGGCCAACGCAGCACAGTACGAATTCACACATCAGGCATCGTGGAAGCCGCTCCTCGATGGGATGGACGCAGAGAAAGTGTCGGCGGCCCTTCAGGCGTATCCGAAGCTCGATGTGGCGATGGACGTAATGACGCAATCCGTGATCGCCATTATGGCCCCTCACCTTCCGTCCGAGGGCAGCGCTCCTTCGAACGGGAAAGCCCCATCACGACGGGTGAAGAAGCAGACAGCACAGTCTCCGCGAAAGGACTCTAAGAAGAAGGCTCGGTAGAGTCGCTGTGCACGCTCACAGAGACGCCAGCCCCGGTTTCCGTGATCTCCAACACGACCGGCTTCATCAGGGGCTTGTGGTTGGAATCCATCAGCGTGATCTCCACCCTGCTGGGATAGCCGTCGTGCAACTCCAGATCCCGGTCGCGCATTCGCCCACTTGCATCGGGAGACTTCCATTGCACGCGAGGCTTTGAATCCTCGCCTCCCCAGAACACAAGCACCGAACCGCCGCGGCCGTTTGGGAGAAGGTCGAATGTTTCGTCTGGATGTCCAAGCCACTGGGCGGAAGAAAAGCCCGTACCAATTTCCTTGCCGCTGTGGTCGAAGAGCTTCAGATGGGCTCGCACGCCATTCACAGGCGCGACATCCTCACCATAGACTGCATCATTTCTGAAACGGGCAACCAGACCAATCATGGTTCCAGTACTGGGCCCCACTACCTCGCTAAAGGAGTGTTTCCCGTCCGTCCGGTCACTGTATCCGGGACCTGAATACCTGAGCTTCACGACCTCCGCATTCAGGAAAGCAATGTTGTGCTTCCGTTCCTTCTGCAGTGGAGCGGTGTCTGAAGGCGCAATCGTCATCCTGCGCCGGTTGTTATTCCAGGTGATCTGGAAGTGCTCCTCTTCCGTCTTCGCTCCCCACTTGTAACGAAGAGCAACCGGATAGGAAACCTCCGGCTTGTTCAGGTACTGAGCGTCTTTCACAAACGACATCATCACGAACGAAGGTCTGTCGACGTGCCTCGGCACGCCGTCATCGTTCGTCACAAACTGAAAGTGAACCTTCGCGTTAGGATTCGTTGGTCCGATGAATGGTACAGCTTCAAAGTGCAGCGAGACCTGGTTGAAGCCTTCGAAGTGAATCGGGGCAATTTCGAGTTGCACGGCAGCATCGCCGCCCAAATAATGCAACGTAAACACATCACCCGTCCATTGGTTGTAGTGGCCTTCGATTGCCGATAGCATGATTTGAGGCCGGTTCCCACTGGTCGGCGCGGGCGACTGCTCGGGCATGAGCATGGCTTTGGTGGCCACAGGTGCTGCGGGCTTCGTTCCGTCAGACGGCGGCACTTGGCGAATGCTAAAGGGCCCGTTGGAACTGAGGATGGCGTAGGGCCTCTGTGTCGCTTGGATCTTGGTATTCGCGCGGATGTAGGCAGGAACTTCGACCGTGAGATAGTTCCTTAACGACTCGCCCGTGATGAACCTGTCCCGGTCCAGTGCGCCTTCGGCATCTCCCTGTAGCGCCTGAATCAGGTGGTACGTCCAGATGCCGTGCATGAGGGCATCGCTTGGGTAGGCCTTTTCATTCGGAGAGCACGCAAAGAACGCCGCGGCGTGATCCGTCGATTGCACCAGAGCTTCAAACTCAGTGCGTGTCATGTCGCTGACGATGTCCCTCGCCTGAACAATGCTAGTTTTGAGATCGGCTGCGCACGCGTCGATGAAGACGAGGCTATCGACACCCTGCCTCTCCTTGAGGGGCTTCAGCAATACCTCCTCCAGAGAGACAGTTGTCCCGACCAAATTATTGGGATGGGTGTCCCATGTGGTTAGACGGTTGGTTCCATTGGCATAGAAGCCATGACCGGCATAGAAGAAGACGAATCGATCGCCGGGAGACAGACCTTGAATGATGTAGGGGAGATCGTTTTCAAACGCAGACCGCGTGGCATCGGAATCAAGCCAAAGGTTGATGTTCTCGGGGGCAACTCCATAGTGTTGGACGAGGACTTCCTTCATCGCAGCCGCATCGGCCAGAGCGTATTGGACCGAGGTGATGTCCTTCTTCTGGTAGGTTTCGATTCCGATCAAGACGGCGTGTTTCGTTCCCACTGTAATGTTCTCCCAATACTCTCCATCTCCCGATGGAGTCATTTTAGTAGCCCGATAAGCACTAAATCGACGACTGACTAGCCGACACAACTTCGCGTACAAGCCGCCGAGCCCCGTGAGTTAGAGGTCGGCAAGTTGCCGTAAAACGGGCGACCGATCTATTGGTTCCAGATCGGCAGGCGCCTCCGGGACAAGAGCGCGTCGGCGACTTTACGGACAAGTGGATTGCTCCGCACTGGCACGTTGTGGGCACAAATCTCGTCAGGGGTGGAATCGATGTCACTTTCAAAATGTCGTCTCAGAAACGATATTTCTCTTTGCGGAGTTCGAAGGCTCTTTTCCCGCCTTCCATGACAGCGGTGATCGTCTTTCGGACCGGCTCGCAATCGATTGAGCCGATCGGGGCAATTCGGCAACCGGCTTTATTGCTTTGATCGTCGTGCCGGAAGCAAGCAACGAGTTCAGAGTCGCCATTGACCACGAGATTGGCATTGTGACTCACGAAGATGAGCTGCCTCAGCGTCTTCGTTGTCATGATCTTGTCTGAAACGCGCTGAATCTGTTCATTGTCGAGGTCTTCCTCAGGCTGATCGATAAGAAGTGGGGCTCCATCCTGGGCCAATAGCGTTTCTAACAAGCAGGTTGCTTGCTGTCCGGGTGAGGCGGAGATGAACGGGACATATTTGTCAGTTCCGTCGGGCTTGACGCCTCGTTTGAATTCGAACTCAACCCTGTCCGCGATATTGAAGAATCTATTCTGATCCACCGTCTGAAGCGGTAATCCCTTCCGAAGAGAGTCAATATTTGCGGAAGTGAATCCAGCCGACTCAAGCATTTTGACCGCCGGCGACGTGGCTGCTTCCCGAGCCTTCACAAGTGTATCGAGTTCGTGGATAACCTCTTGCCACTTCTCAAGAGGGTTTGTAGCCGTCAAAACATCTTTTGCCAAAGCGTCGGTCTTGGCATCGCCGTCCTTCACATTTCTGTTGTCGATGATCGAGGCGATTGCATTTCTGACTTGACGCGGATCACCCATTCGTTTGAGAACCGGCCGAAAACCATGCTGTGCCTGCTCAAAAATCGTCTTGCACTGATTCTCTAAGAGATCCCCGCGCGCCTTGGCTGCTGCGGTCAGATTTTCCATAGGCTGGTTGGCTAGCCTATCGAGAGAGGCCTTGAGCGTTGCCCTTTCCGCCTCTTTGGCGATCTGAGTGGCCTCCGATGTGGAGACCTGGGTGTTCAACTTCTGTATCTCGTCAAGGTGCTTCTGGTTCTTGGTGTTCTCCGCGATGCAGAGTTGATATGCTTCGTCATGCTTCGCGATAAGGTCGTCAATGGCCTGCAACGCGTCGCGATCCCCCTCCGGAATCCACCTGTGGTCCTGCGCCTCTTGAATCAGATCTTCGAGCGCTCGGACGACCTTTTTGAGAAACTGATTTGAGGCGTCAGCAAGCTTCTTTAGGTCTTCATTATCGGAAAGTGTTTGCGGTGGAATGACGTCTTGCAGAGACTGAGCTTTACTGAGGGCGTCGGATACAGTCCTCTCCAGTTCCGCCGGATTTTCTTCAGTTCTGCGCTTCCACGTGTCGATTTCTGCGACCGACTCATGTTCGTCGATGACTTTTTGTTGCTCAGGTGTGAGGCTTTGAAGCTGAGCCTGCAATGCCTTGATTTGATCGCGCCTATTCTTGTTGGCTGTGCTCGAATCCGCAATCTCCGCATCGAGGTCGGCCAACCGGCGACGATTCAACGCCTGTTGCCGAAGAGCTGGTAAGAGTCCACTTACGATCCGCTCGTCGATCGCTTCGAGCTGTTCTTTGATTGGATCGGTAACGAGTCGATGGATTTCATCTGGTAGAGTGCCGACTGAACTCAGCTGCTTTTGAGCGTAAGAGAGGATAGGAAATTGCTGGCGGACCTGAGTTGGTCGCAATGTTTCCTTGTCGCCGTTCGAGGCGGTAACAACGCAGGTGCCGTCTCTGGTAGCGACGTTCCTCTCAATCGAATAGAGAACGTCATTTCTCTTATAAAACACTGTGACGGTCGCGTTCATTGGCCTAAGGGTTTGTTCAACCAATGCCTTTCGGCGGGCTTCGAAATTCGGCAGCTCGCTCTCGTCAGTGCCGTTCCCAAGTGGATCGTCGCAGAGAGCCCATCGTATGTATTCCAGAACCGAGGACTTGCCGGTTCCTCTTCCGCCGATAAACGAGTTGAACTGAGGGCTGAGCCCTAGTTGAACTTGGCCAAGGAACTCGCTATCACTCACAACAATTCCAACCACTTGGAGAAGGGGATAGGCTGGCTCAACCTGAGAAATTCGTGAAGCCTTAGCAAGGCAGGCTTGACGCAATGCCTCAGCCGAAGGGACAGCCCATTTGACCCAAGTCGGCCACTGGCCAAGGCCTTCGAAGGTCAGGGACGCTCCGTCCGGACCCACCACTACACTACGACAATCGGAAGTCTGGAAAACTCCCACGGCCTTGCTGCCCCATGCTTTTTCCCGACCCTCAACGATGTTTAGGTTGCCATGGTCGAGGTCCTTGTAAAACACCTTCTCTATGTAGCCTCCGCAAAACGGTGAATCCGCATAATGATCTTGGAAACCCTCACGCGTGATCGTTTTGTGGCCAACCCGCTTTACGTTCGGCAGTAGGATGAATCGGCCATCAAGGTACTCGTATTTCGCAGGATTCGTTTCCGTCGGATTGGTGCGGAGCGCCGCAATATCTTTAGTGATTGACGCAATGTCCCGGTCAAGTTCGAGCGTTTCTGTAATTGTTGTCGTTTCGTACGTGGTATCGGTGGGAATAACTTTGAGTGCACCCCAAATGTGCTGGACGGTTTTCTCTGGAAGGTCTGGATCCAGCAGCAGCAGAACCTGGCATGGAGGAGTGGAGAGCGTGAGTTCAACGCCCGGGAAAACGGCCAATCGATCCTCAGGCGAATAGAGTACGCCCGCATCATCAGTTTCTTGGGCCGCTGCATCGCGCAGATAGGGCCAAAAGCAAAGGTCGTGATGGTCCGTGATAGCGATAGCAGAGAGGCCAGCTTTGCGCGCGTGCGCGACCATCGCTTGGGCAAACTTCTCGCGATCATTAAGGCGGTGAAACGGACCTTTCCAATTGATGTCGCGGAGGGAATGAACTTGGAAGTCGATTTTGTGGAATGTGGCACCGAGATAGGGCGGCGGTTTCACCATAGCTGGCTCCAGGGGTGACGGGATGATCGATTTTAGCTCCGCGAGGGGGCAATCTCGAACTCCTTCGACGAGTTGCAAACGGTTTCATCGTGAGGTCGGGCAGATTCTCGCTTTGAATGTGCTCGGATCGCCCTAGTCGGAAATTGCTACCGCCAAGTCGGCGGGTGTTTTACAAATCCAGTCCGCTTGGCCGTAAAACGGCCGTCGCGTCAGGCTCGGGAGTAGGCTCATGACCAGCCGCGACGGAGGCGGTTGGCATGAGCAGAAATGGCAACAAGAAATCTCCAAAGCCAAAGCGGCCGAAGACACGACTTAGACTCCCAGATCTGGATCACAGCAAGTCGGCGGTCCTGGATAGCCTTCGTTCACGCGAGTCTAAGCGCGGATACCGCCACGCCATTGACGAGTTTATCCAGTGGTATTGCTCCGAGCCGCGACTGTCGTTCAACAAGGTGATCGTTACTCGTTACCGCATCTTCCTGGAGAATCGGAATCTCGCGCCGGGGACGATCAATGGGCGGCTCGCGGCAGTACGAAGACTCGCCTATGAGGCTGCTGACGCCGGCCTGCTCAGCCCGGAACTCGCCGCCGGAATTCGAAGGGTGAAAGGCGCGAAGAAGCTGGGTGTGAGGCTGGGAAACTGGCTAACCGCCGAGGAAGCCCGCAGGTTCTGGCAATCACCTGCGCCTGACACTTTGAAGGGAAAAAGGGATCGCGCAATTCTCTCTGTCCTGCTTGGCTGTGGACTCAGACGCCGCGAATTGGCGGATCTAGACTTCACGCATTTGCAGCAACGCGAAGAACATTGGGCCATCGTTGATCTCATTGGAAAGGGGGGCACATTCGCACTGTGCCTGTGCCCGGTTGGGTCAAAGCGATGATCGATCTGTGGGTAGCCGCAGCCGGGATATCGACCGGAAGACTGTTCCGGTGTGTCTGTCGGGCAGGCAAACATTGGGGCGACGGCGTCTCAGAACGGCTTGTCTGGCATGTCGTAAAGCAGTACGCGAGTGAGCTCGGCTTTGCCCAACTGGCGCCTCATGATTTGAGGCGCTCGTGCGCGAAGTTGTGCCATGCATCCGGCGGAGAATTGGAGCAGATCCAATTCTTACTCGGACATGTTTCCGTCCAAACGACCGAACGGTACCTGGGATGTAAGCAGCGAATCCGCGGAGCGGTGAACGACAACATCGGCATCGAACCGCAGCCAGGATCCGCGGGATAGGAGCGCTTAGGCGACTTTACGGTCATGTAGCCAAATTTTGGTTGAGAGCGTGGTTCGCTCAGAATCCTGAACACCGGCCCGTTTCCGGATAGCCATCCTACATTTGTGGCGACAATTTGCGACAATTCGCAACTTGACATCAGATCACATTCGCCATATAGTCCCTACCAGTTATTTCCCCCCGTCTCCGGCAACATCGAGAATTTCATTTGTTTGCGGCCTCTCAGAAGAGATTCTGGGTTCTATGTCCATTTTAGGTTTGATAAGCAATAGGTAGTTATGGCGCCTATTGCGACAGTTTCCGACCTTGTGCAAACTTCAATTTCTTCGCTCCGGAGAATTGCTTGAACTCGGACACACCCTATTCGACTGCTCCGTCTCCGCCCTATTACCTGGCGTACGATACCGCCAATCCTGACATCGAACTGCCGGTATTCGGGAATATCCACGGCAATGACTGCGTCATCGCGGCGAGGGCCCACCACACGATCCGGCTCACCTATGCGCCGGGGCAGACGCCACTCGTCATCAGCGACGGAGACGTGGCACTGGAGTTCTCGAACGAGACCCAAACCCAGGGCACGAATGGGCTGATTCTGAAGACCTCACTGGACCAGTGGAAGGGCGACGGATGGACGGCGGGCGGGGTTTCGCACCGCATGATTGCCGACCGCTGGGGCCCGTTCGGCGTAGTCGAGGCTGCCAACTCGGCCAACCAGACAGGCAATGACATGGACGAAATCCAGGTGATGAACGCGATCTACCAGTACACGGGCGCGCAGGTGGATGTGAGGTTGCCTGCGTGGATTGACCCGGGACAAAGCAGCACGTTTGGCGGAACGACGGTGTGGTCGGATACCAGCTATCCGCCAAGTATTCCACACGTGATGTTGCTGATCGGCTATGACCAGGACGGCCCCATCGCCGTGACGTGGGGCCAGCGCCAGCACATGACATGGAGCTTTCTGGCGCAGTATTGCACCTGCACCGGCGATGGCACGGGACTTTGGGTTGTGGCAAGCGGCGATCACACATGACTACGCGGGCCGGGGCGATTGTCGTCACTGAACATTAAGAACAGAACGGAGGAAAGAAAAATGTCGACGCACGATTTGCAGTGGAACGGCAAGGGGATCGCAGTGGCGTTGGTGGTAACCCTAGCGATGGCCCATGCGGGATGGGGCCAGAAAAGCAAGTCGGCCACAACGCCGGCTTCAACTCCCGCTGCAACCATGGCGCCGGCGCAAGCCGCTCCGGCCTCTAACGCACCCATGGAGGAAACGATGCTGGGCTATGCCGCCCTCGATGACGTCATGGACAAGTTGGCCGGTTTTGTTTGCGACACGCGAGCGCAGCCGGCGAAGGTGCTCGTCCTTGATCTTGCGTCGCTCCAGAACCTTCAGAATTTCGATTCGTTTTATGTGAATGCCGAGGCGCTGAACGATGCATTTAGCGCCATGGCAAACGCGCCGGGCGCCTCGTCGGGAATTGACACGTTTGCCGACATCACGTCGGCGGTGGCGACGGCGGCAACCGCGTCGAACGCCGAGACGGCATCGTCGTTCACGATCTCTGACCCCAGCCCGGCCCTGATTCTGCTGAACAAGCTTGGAGCCAAGGGAAAGGACAACTCTGTTTCGAGTTGCCAAAGCCCGATCTACGCCGGTGTCTATGGCGAAGATGACGTGGGGGATATCCGGTTGGCCAACGTGAAGACGAAGAACGTAAATGGGGACTTGGTGAACGTTTCGATCAAGACGGTGCAGAACGAGTTGACGGCCCTCAGCCAGGCAAGGGCCAGCGCCGTGGGCTGCCTGGCGAATGCCGCGCAATGCGGTCACAAGTCGAATAACGCGGTGGATGCGCAGCCGAAGCCCCAACCTGCAAACGATCCGCCGGGGGGTGATCCGCCACAGGCGCAGGCCACGACGCCGGCTGCAAATCAGACCACCAAGCATGGAACCACTCCGGGCAAATCGACCGCAACGGGTGGCACGGCGCCGGGCGCGGCACACAATCAGCCGTCGCCGACGCATGGGCCGGTTGTAGGCCCGGCCACGACCACGCAGCAGACACAGCAGGTGCAAAATGCCGGGACGTCTCAGCCAGGCGGCCCCGGAGCGCAGGATCCGCGCCCCGCAGCCTTCGCAACCCTGGACGCGACGTACAATACCTTCCTCACCGGCCTGTCTACGCCGAACGCGACAACGGGCGCACCCCTGCTTTCGTCCATCCTTTCCGGATTCCGGCTGCGCAATCAACTCAACGCCCTGAACGGAACCGCTGTGATGGCGGTTTATGTGAACGTGGCATTTGCCGGCGGCACGCAGCAGGACCGCAAAGACCTGGTCACCAACCTCACCACCGGCGACTGGCTCCGCTACAGCGGAGCGGTGGGAGTGAACGTCATCGTCTTCACAATCGACGGCACCAATTCGGCAATCAAGTTCTCCGATTTTCTACGCGTGAGGACGCCGATGGAACAGATGCATAATCCCGCACCCGACAAGGGGGACCCGTTCAATGCCGGCGACAATCTGGGAGATGTCTCTGCCACCCCGCCAGTACAGGCCGACAAGAAGAACCAGTAGGCGGTCCGGAGCGTGAAAGGCGCAAACAGGAGGAAGCATGATGGCGGTCTTCATTCAAGGCCAGGCACAGGCGCTTACGCAGGGGCTCAGTGACATCAAGAATGAGGTGGTGAACTGGGGCATCCTGTTTGCGGGAATCGGGACGGTCAGCATGGCGATTTTACAAACGGCGAGGAACCTGCTGCCGCTGCGCATGTGGTTTCAGCGGGCTCATTTCCGCACCTGGATCAACAAGGTTTCGGGCACCGCTCCCAAGGAGTTTAGGGGCGCCTCCAAAACCTGCGCCGAGGCCGACCTGATCAACCTCGCGGCCGGCGGCGACGAGAAGGCTTTCTATAGCCAGCCCATCGACGATCTGTGCGCCGATATCAAAGGCATTGCTTCAATCGTCCTCGATTATCCGGCCGAGCACCGGCTGTTGCTCTACTGCCTGGCAAGCGGGGCGGAGCAGGATGATGTCGACAAGCTGATTGCTCCTCCTCCAACGGAGGTTTTCCAGAAGCTGCCGCATCAGCACTCGCAGGAAGAGAAGCTGCAACTGAAGGCATTCGCGGCGGCGAAGACGCGGGTCGGCGCCCAGATCCGCTGCACCGTCGATGCTCTCCAGGTCTCGATCGCATTTCGCTGGAAACGCGTGTTCCAGGCGGCCTCGGTGGTGTTGAGCGCCGTGCTGGGGCCGGTCGCTCTCTGGCTCGGGGATTACAGGGGAGGACTAAACAATTACGCCGTGGCGTGCATCTTTGCCGTTCTATCGGGGGTCCTGGCGCCGGTGGCGCGCGACCTGGTGTCGGCGATTGAAAAGATGGGGAACTGATGAATCGTCAGCACGCGCTTCAAGTGCAGACCGAGTGTAAATGGATGGCCGCAACCTCAATCTGTTTTTGCGTTACCTTCTTATAAAGAAAGAGTGAGATCTGACGCTAGTGAGTGAAGGCAAATTTCCCTCACAGTAGGCTTATCTGCTGGAGTTGAAACCCAATTATCGGCTGTAACGCAGTCGAACGTACCGCCCGAACAATGTGCGACTTGAAAACGAACTGGGAGCCCCACATGCCGGACGACGCTTCGAACGATTGGCTGGATGTTGCCAAAACACGAGCGCAGGGCATCCGAACCGCGCTCGCCGGGATCGGCGTGTTTGTGGCCTGCCTGCTGGTAACGATCTTCAGCCAGTCTCGGCAATACGAGGCGGATTTGAAGGCCGAGGCGAAGGCGGTCTGTTTTGTTAACGACCCAACTTTAGAAGCAGGGCAGACGGGCGATGCTGGCGCTCCGAAATGCTCTTTTGAAGCGGCAGCCGATTGGGGGATCTTGCAGGCAGCCTACGAAGAATTCCCCGTGCAGCAGATTGATGCCGAACTGACCCCGTGGAATCAGTTTGCAATGGAGTCAACGCTTGTGGCGACGTTCACGGAGGGAATCGATCCTAATAAATTTGCGGGGAACCCGGACCCGAGGGCGAAGTTCTTCTGGCTGCTGGAGCAGGCTTCGCTGAAGACACCGGTTAAGAAAGGATCGACAAACGAGATCAGCCATTTCTATAAGGATTTGAAGGGATTCGATGCCAACGCCCGGAGCATCGAATGGGCTGTGAACGCGAAGATACCGTTCGAGAATCTCGACAGAGACAAGGTTATTGCACTCGCGAATGCGTTCACATTTAACCTGGACGCCGGCGACGGGGTAGGCGAGTACGCAGCCAAGGAGTTGGCAAACGCAAAGTTCACAGCCGAATTGAATAGCTTGCGGCCGACAGTGCTTAATTCGCAAGGGCATCCGATTATGGAAGAGAACTTTGTGCAGACGCTCGTAACTGGGGCATCTCTCGATCAGTTCACGACACTGCGACAGCAGTTGACCGTGTATGATCTGGCGAAATTTGATCACGTGGATGACGCCGACATGACCTCAAAGCTGCTGCCATTTCTCGCGAACACGCCGTTCACTTCACTCGCGACGGAACGAAACGAATATACTCGCCTGATAAACGAAAGGATGTCCATCCTGAAAGGGGAGTCCGCGATCACGCTCCCGTTCCTCAATCTCTCCGTGAATCTCTCAGACTTCGCCTACCTGAGCAGCATTCTGAATCTGGCCTTCCTGGGCTGGATTTTTTGGGAGGCGCGGCAGATGGACGATGCGGTAGATCGCTATTTGACCTTTGCCGATTCGAAGCGAGCACGGCTTGAAGCGGCCCTGCTGGGCCTGCCCAGAACCGGCAGATGGAATCTCCTGTCAACAGCAGGATTTGCGTTGGTGGTCACCATGCCCGCGCTGCTCGGATCGTTTGTGCTTTTTGCGCCCGTGTGGTTCTTAAAGGGCGCAATCTTCCGCTCGAACTCACTTCTCTACTTGTTTCTTCCTCTAGTGGTGTTCGCTATGTCCTTGGCGCTGGTTACATACGTCCAGAAGAGCAACCGCGGAGTGCTGGACGTTCTTAGAAATCCGCGGGCCGGGGTGGCCCCAACCCCGCAGCGAGACGTGGCGGTGAGCAAGGTCCAGAAATCGGGCGACGATGCGGCTGCTAATGGGCCTGAAGGGAGCCATTAAGAGACGTCAAGACGGAATTCAGCCTGTTACAGGTCTCCGCAATCGTTTGGCCCGCCTGCGCGGGGCTTATCTGCACCCCAAGATCCGCAGCACCGGCCTTGAGGTCAGCGGTCATTGCAGCGTACGCCGCAATAACACTTGCGGCAATATCGGGTCTTTGGTGTTCAACGTCCACCGCGACGGCGCAGGTATGCGAGTAGGCAGACACTCTCCAGCCGAGGCTCATGGCCTTCACCACCTTTTCACCCGATCCATGGGCATTCAGGATGCCCTCCAGCGCGGACTCTGCGTGAGAGTTAAGCAGGTTAGCGTCCGGTGAGTTTGGGGCGACGCCTTCGAGAACAACCAGAACCTTTGCGGGATCGATCCCTAGCTTCTGAGCATGGCGTTGAATCGCCTGATCAAGCGCAGCAAGGTCTGCCAGCATGGTCTGGTTATGCGGATCGTTTGCGAAAGTCGACCGAATTGCTATCCGGCTGGCTGAAGCTTCTCCCATCGAATACGCGTTCTTTACCGCATCTGAGATGGATTGCGCCGACGCGGCGACGGCAAAAACTGTGGCGACCCAAGCAAACGTCAGCCTCTTGATATCTGTGGGTCTCACGCGAATTCTCCTGAAATCTTTGAAACACTATACACCAAACCTTGTGCGCGCCGCGGCCACGGGTTTAGGCGTTCCGCTGAATCATTCACCGAACGCAGATGGATAATGATGAGTCGGCCAGCATTTACAAAACCAAACCACCTGGACGTAAAACCGGCCGCTCGGACAAGTGGTCGCTGCCAATCGACTCGTTGCAGCTTTCTCTATGAGCGCATTTTCGCAAAGCACTACCGACGGCAAATTAATACCGGAATGTCGGCATTTGGTGGCTAACTGTTTCGGTTGAAGGTCCGCCCGTTGGGATCGAACTCCGTTTTGGCGCCTCCATAGCCGAGGATAGGTGTAAGGGACAAGAAGCCACTGCGGGCAAAGGGACTCCGGCCCGGCTGTGCAAAAAACACTAGACGTGCTTACTAGAAGGAGTCGTGCTGATGCTCGTCACAATGACAGCGGGCTTGCTTTATTTAAAATGTCTCCGGTCGCAACTGTGACCACGGCGCAGTCTTCTGTTTTTGAGACTGCAAAACAAAACTTGAATAAGACAATAACTCGTTCAATCGAACCAACCGAGGTTCTGCCTTTGTTGGTTCGCGCAGATGCTATCGCTGCCAGGACGCCCTGGACGCGGAAGCATGTCTACGATCTGGCGAAACGCCGCCGGATTCCACATTACCGCTTCGAGGATGGCTCGGTCGCATTTGATCCCATCAAGGTCAAAGACTGGCTTGACTCCCACGAAGTGGCAGCTTAGCCAACTCCATGCCCGGCGACTATAGCGCCGGGCGGGACCTTCCCTCACCACCAGTTCATGCTATTGATTACAGACTGTGTCTGTTCGTTTTCTGCCGGCCTCAGGTAACGCATGGTGCTCTCCAGATCTCCGTGGCCCATCATCTGCTGCACTGTCCTGATGTCAAGCTTGTTGGTCCGCAACAGCTTGGTGCAATAGGTGGCGCGGAACTTGTGAAGATACCAGTTCTCGCACTCCCGCCGTTTTCCGAGACATCCATCGCATTTCCCACAGTTCAGGCCGGCCGCTCGAACATGACGCTTGAGAGAACGGAGCATATGGCCATCAGGCTTTCCAGCTTTGGAAAAGATCAGATTGTTCGCCCCCGCATGCTCCCGCTTATAGTCGATCAGGCGCGATAACAGATCGTCGGTCAGGGGCAGTTCCCGCTCTTCAAAGTCCTTCATCCGAAATCCCCACCGTTTGATCTTTGACTGCAGCTTCAGAATTTTCCTCTCTGCGTCGATGTCGTTCCACTCCAGGTGCATTGCTTCACGCTCTCGTACCCCGGTCTGGACCATGAGTCTGTAGAGAAGATTCTCCCTGGGCGCTTTCACGGCGGCAAACAATGCAGCCAGCTCCTGATCTGTGTTGATCTCCGGCATCGTCTTATCGAATTTAGGAGGCTTGGGCAGTTGCTTGGTGTTAAGGCCCAGATAGAGCAGGAAAGCTTTGACGTTGGAATGGCGGTTGCTCACGGTCCGTTTGCTCATGCCGCGCTGCTGGAGAGCCCGGTGGAACCTGGCAATATCGTCTGGCATGATCTCGTCTGCATACTGCCGGCCAGCCGCTTGTAAGAACTCGTCACAGGCCAGCTTGTACACCTCTGCAGCTTCCAGCGATCCTCGCTCAACCGTATCGGCCAAAAACTGCTTGAGTTCCTCGGCAAGGGTCTTGCGCTGTGGGTTTGCTGGCACCACCTGAACTCCAGCCTTTTGGGCTACCACTCGGGCTGATAGTTCCGCTGCCTTCTTCTTTCGCTTGTACTCGGCTTCTGTCGGGCTGGCGCCTGGCAGCGCCTCATAGACCGGGTGGGCTCCATCGTAGTAGCGCAGCTCGTAGTATCCTGTTTCGTGCTTCACTTCCTGGCCAGCTACGATCACGACCCCAGACTTGACTCGGCCATTGGCCGCGTAGGCCGCCGGATAGTGGCCCCATCCGTTGTCCGTCTTGACCCGCCTTAGGAGCACAACTTTGGTGTTTGCCACGGGCTTTCCCCAGGAAAACCATAACACAGCCATAACACGAACGAAAAATCATCGTTTTTGCTGTGGTTTATTGCGAGAAGCTCAGAATCCCCCTCTCTCCGCCAGCACACTGTCTTATAGGTTCTATCGCCATCTCTTAAGCTTCCATAAATCCCCTCAAACAATTGAAAATAAACATTTTCTACTCCTTCACCCTCTAAACGAGTACGATGGAAGCCTTGCTTGGCAGCGGGTAAATTAGGAGGTATCTTCAGACCCAGAGGCGGTACATTCCCAGCCGGGCGTTTTGGAGGGGAAATGAAGTTAACGGATATTGAGATCCGCAAGGCGAAACCAAGAGACAAGGCATACCGGATGAGTGATGGGACTGTTCCACCCAGCCCATATTGGTTATAGTCCGGGCCCTGATTACGCTGCCTCCACTTTTTCAGCAGTTCGGCAGAGACACCGACAAGAATCGCTGCTGAGCGTTCGTCGAATACCGGGTTGTCGTCGTAGGCCGTTATCGGCTTGCGTTCAACAGCCAGGTACGTCGCAGAAATCCGTGTCCGCTGCGCGGTCCGGATGCTGGCTGGCTGCAAAACCTTAGCTTCGATGTCGGATTGTGTAACCGCGGCAATCCAATTGGCGAAAAGTCGGCATTCCGTACACCTGTCCTAAGGCAGATCCCATCCCGAATTGATGAAAGGCCAGTTGTCCCGTTAGCCGGTTTGAACGAAGTCGCTGACGCGACGGATTGAGAGTAGTGGTTATCGGAGCGGGTTCCACCGTTTAGGGTGAGAGGTCATAGGGAGGAGGTTCCTATGACCCCACTTCGCCAGCGCATGCTGCATGAGCTTCAGCGGCGCAACTACTCACCGTCCACCATTCGCGGCTATCTCCACGCCGTCAGCCAGTTTGCCGAGTACTTCCATCGCTCCCCGGAACAACTGGGTCC
>CAZGUD010000053.1:0-23524 GCA_964528915.1 uncultured Occallatibacter sp. | reverse complement strand
AGCTCTTAGCTCTTAGCTCTTAGCTCTTAGCTCTTAGCTCTTAGCTCTTAGCTCTCAGCTCTCAGCTCTTATCTCTTAGGATTCCGCCGCTCAATCCCCTGCGTACGAAATTGCCGGCTCCGATCGAACGTCGTCGTACTTCGCAGTGAGCAACGATTTGTAAAAACTCGAAGTCAGCCGCATCACATGCTCATCGACGTAGTGTTCCAGGATCCAGGCCCGCGCGGCTGCGCCCATGCGGCGCGCACGCTCCGGGTCGGCCAGCAGCTTGCAGACCGCCTCCGCAATCGCTTCGGGATAGCCGGGAGGGATAAGCAGTCCCGTCACCTCGGGCACAACCGAATCGCGTGAGCCGGTCGAGAACGTGGTAACCACCGGGATTCCGGTGGCCCCAGCTTCAAGAACCACGTTGGGAAAGCCCTCGCGCCAGGTGGGCAGCACCATTACGTCCATGGCCCGATAAAAAGGCAGCGGGTCTGACACAAAACCAGTTCGATGAATCCGTGGATGCGCGAATATCCGTTCCCGCAGGTGTGCTGGAAGCAAGTCTTCTCCGTTATCGAACCAGCCCACCAGCAACAGGTGCGCTTCCGGCTCGCGCTGAAGCACCAGGTCAAAGGCATCGATAAGTTCCGGCAATCCCTTGTCGCGGGTAAGCCGGCCCACAAATCCCACCACCTTTGCATGGAGCGGCAGGCGCAGCCGCACCCGCACCAATGAAAGCCCGGGAGAAAAGTGGTCGATATCGACGCCGTTGCTACTCCCCTCACCCAGCAGATGGAGCCTGGATGCGGGGCAAACTTCGAGTTGCAGCGCATGCTCCCGCAGGCTGCGGCTGTTGCATAGAACTACGTGTGCGCACCGCGCTGCCAGCCGCTCGGCAGCCAGCAGAATGCGCCGCTTGAGGCCGCTCGTGGTTTCAAGCTTCAGCCCCCGCAGCATGTAAACCCGGCGGGGGACGCGGTGCAGCCATGCCGCCAATGTCCCCAGCAAACCTGCCTTCGGCGTGCTGAATTCAACCATGTCAGGCCGCATGCGGCCGATCAGCAGCCACAGCTTGATAAACGAAACAACGTCGGCAATCGGTGCGATGCCGCGTTGTATGGGAATGGCAACCCAGCGCACTCCTTCGAGCGCGGCGGTGCGCCTGAGCAACACCCCGGGATTCGACACCACAGTCACGTTGAAGCCTGCGGTTCGCAGGGCGCGGAGCCGGCCGCGAAGCACCAGGCATGTTTCATGACGCGTAACGCCCACAAGGATGCTCTGCTGCCGTGAGACAGACGATTGGGAAACCGAATCCAGCTTGAGAACTGCTGTAGAAGCCATCAGCGAGTCAATCAAAATAAACCGGCGAGGTAAGACTTAAGTACTTTGAAGAATCAAAAGGACTGTACTATTTCTGGGCAGGGAAATAGCGTGACGTGAAACACAACTGAAACAACCCTCAGGCGATGACAATTTGTTCCTACCGGGAACAACATGGCTGATCGATTGAGGGTTCTCCTCTTGATTCCGCACCTGGGCGGCGGCGGAGCTGAGCAGGTGACTGCTCTGCTGGCCCGAGGACTCTCGGATCGCAAATACGAAATTCACCTGGGACTGGTCACTCAGGCTTCGGTCCCCGCAGAAGCGGCGCCGCCCACTGTAACCGTGCACGCGCTGGGCGCATCCAGGGTCAGGTATGGCGCTGCACAAATCCTCAAGCTGGTTCGCCACATCAAGCCTGACATGATTCTTTCAGGCATGTTCCACCTGAACTTTGTGGTGCTCATGTTGCGCCCGCTCTTCCCCGCGAGAACGAAAGTGATTGTCCGCCAGAACTCCACTGTCTCCGCCTCTCTCAAGGCCGACGTGTTGCCCTGGTTCACTGGCTGGCTTTATCTGGCGCTTTACCGCTTTGCCGACCGAGTCATCTGCCAGTCGCGGGCCATGGCCGACGACCTTGTCGCGGAGCTTCGAATTCGAGCAGAGCGGCTCGCCGTACTTCCCAACCCCGTGAGTCTCGAAGGATTAGAGAGCCTCGAAGAACCGGCTCCCTGGCCTGGGCTGGGTCCGCATCTGCTCGCCATCGGCCGGCTCTCCGCTGAAAAGGGCTTCGACCTGCTCCTGAAGTCAGTCGCCAAGCTACGCAGGGATCATCCCCATGCCGGCCTCGTAATCGTTGGCAAGGGGCCTGAGGAAGCTCGCTTGAAAACGCTGGCTGAAGAGCTCGGAATCGCGGAGGCCGTTCGCTTCGCCGGTCATGTGGATCGCCCAGCGCGGTTCTACTCCGGCGCTGACATTTTTGTGCTCTCCTCGCGTCACGAGGGAATGCCCAATGTGCTCATTGAAGCCATTGCAAGCGGATTGCCGGTCGTCGCTACTCCCGCCTCAGGCGGCGTGGTTGACCTGCTGAGCGGACGCGCCAATGCCTGGCTTGCCCAGGATGCAAGCGTCACCGGATTGACGCAAGCTCTTGTGCATGCGATCGAGAAGCTCGAAGCCATAACTCCTGGCTGGGATCGCCATCGAGCGCAGAAGCAGGCTCGCATCCAGGCTCTTGTCGGAGCTGGTGGGCTCGTGCCTGATAAGACCTTCGCAAGAGGCATTCCCGGCCATGCCGGGACATTTCGCTACGCTGAATTTGGCGGCCAGTTTGAGTTTGAGCGTGCCATCGAGGCCTATGAGGCGCTCATCGATGCAATTTGCGCAGAGTCCCGCGCATGAGCCACGCCGTCCTGCTGATTCCCACCATCGACCGCATCGGAGGCGCTGAACGGCAAGTTATGGTGCTGGCCACCGGTTTGCGCCGGCGCGGGTGGAATGTAACCGTGGTTGCATTGGCCGGAAAGGGCGGCGAATCAGCAACGGATCTGGAACGCAATGGAATCGGCTTTCTCTCGCTCGAAATGCGCAAAGGACTCATCGACCCTCGCGGGTGGCTGCGGTTGCTCGGTTGGCTGCGACGGAATAAACCCGACATCGTTCACGCCCATCTGCCCCATGCCGCGTGGATGGCCAGGACTTTGCATCTTCTGGCCCACGCTCCCGTCGTTCTGGATACAATCCACAGCGCGTCAACTGGCGGCCGGCCGCGAAGATTCTGTTACCGCTTGACCCGTTCCCTGCCCGAACAGGTCGTTGCAGTGAGCAACGCCGCAGCCGAAACGCACCTGCGCGCCGCCATGGTCAGCCCGCATCGCCTGACAGTGATACCTAATGGCGTCGACACACAAGCCTGGCGCCCGGACGAACAGAACCGCACGGCTCTGCGCCGCAACCTCAAACTCGGCAGCGAATTTGTCTGGCTGGCTGCAGCCCGGCTCGAGCCGGTTAAAGATTATCCTTCACTGCTGAGAGCCTTCAGAAGGCTGCCGCGTCCCGCGCTGCTGGTGATTGCGGGCGCAGGAACGCAGCAGCAGGAATTGGAACTGCTGGCACAGAGGATCGGAGTTGCTCCGAGAGTTAGATTCCTTGGCTTTGTGGACGACGTCAGACCCTGGATGCAGGCGGCGGACGGTTTCATTTTGACTTCGCGATGGGAAGGCCTTCCCATGGCGGTACTTGAGGCAGGCGCGTGCGAACTGCCCGCCGTCGCCACTAGGGTTAGTGGAACCTCGGAAGCCATTGAAGACGAAGTAACGGGATTACTTGCCGCGCTCGGGAATTACGCAGAACTGGCCGAGGCCATGAGTCGCCTGATGGCAATGCCGCGTGAGGAGCGCAGATTGATGGGCGTCCATGCCCGCCAGCGCGTTATTGAACGGTTCAGCCTCGAACTTGCGCTCGATCGGCACGAGACTCTTTATCGCGAGTTGCTGGCTGCGAAGACTAGAACTGGCTGCATAAATGGTTTTCTGAAAGGGCACGACTTTAGTCGTGCCGAAAAACGTGCATAAAATGTGGGGCTTTAGTGTCTGCGTGAGAACTGGTCACGGCATGCTTTCGGTCGACACTTCGGGGCCTTCAGGCCCCTGAATAAGGCGCTAAGTGTAGGGACGGCTTCAGCCGCGGGTCCTTCCGGATAGTCTTTTTGACCTGGGACCGAGTTCTCACGCAAACGCTTTAGCCCCTGAGGACGTTTTGCAGCCGGCCTTCAGGTATTTATGCAAGCGCCTCTAAGACAACGCGCAGCTACCGCAGTGGATGCGCGGCTTTCCGATCGCGCCGCTGAAGAAGCCGGCGCTTCATTCCACGCCTGATTCGCGATCCGAAGAAGCGCGCATACGCCGCATTCTCGCGCAGCCACTCTGGAAAGGTCAGGCGCGACGGCGAAAACTTCGCGAGTGCTTCGTCGACTGAAGTGAACTGTGCGGTATGCGCGCGGGCAAAAGCGTCGAATTCATCTAGCTGCCGCGCTGTCGCGGTATTCACATGCAGGCAAATGGTCCACAGGCCCGCACGTTTTTCAAGCGGCCCCCAGAGCTGTTGCGGAATCCAGATAAGCCCGCCACGCAAGAACGGCCTTCGCGTAAAACCATCGGACAAAACAGTAATCCCTTCAGCGCGCAGCGCAGCCAGCGTATTGCCATCGAACCCGTGGCGCGGCGCGGCCCACAGCGTCGGGTTGAGCCCGTGCCTGTGCAAAATGTTGAGGCCGGCACGAATCCAGGTGCGCTGGGTGAGCGCGGATACGCCGGTAAATTCACTTTTGCTGTGCAGGGGCACCAGGCTGCGGCCACGGCTCCCGGACCAATGCTGGTAGCCATGCAGCGCAATCGCTGCGCCCGCCCCTTGCATTGCACGCATCTGCTCCCAGAATGACTCATCGGGATCGCTGACGCGCAGGTCGGGGTCTCGATTGTCTGGAACGACAGCCAGTATCGGCCTCAGGCCAAGCTCGTCGATGAGCGCGGCAAGCCGCAGCCATGGCTCATGCTTGACCGTAGGGCAAAGATCGTCGAGACGCAGAAGATAACGAGCCGGAATCGGAGTCATCTCGCCTCCTCCGCAGCGGTGATATGGCCATCGGCCTCGGCGCGCGTCAACACTCGGTGTGCCCAGTACCAGAGAAAGATGAACGTGCTCACGGTCCACAGCGAAGTGGCCAGCGCAATGCCGGCAACGCCGTACCAGCGCATCAACACCAGGTTTAGAACAACATCCAGGGCAAGGTTGATGATTCCGCAATAAAGAACCAGGTCGGTGCGCAGCATCGCAATCAGAAACCGGTAGAAGACCCGGCTGGCGGCAAAAAACGGGATCTGGATAGCGTACATTGCCAGCACTCGCGCAACCACAGCGGTGTCGCGCGGCCTGAATGCTCCGTGCTGCAGCGCAACGCGGACCAGCGGATGAGCGCAGGCAATCAGCAAGATTGCGACCGGAACCGCTACCGCTGCTGTATTCCAAACCCAGGTTCGAAGCATCGCGCGGCAGCTCTGCCATTCGCGATGCGCAATCGACCGCGAGATAGGTGGAACAATCGCGGTTGAAATGGCGCCTGCCAGCAGCGCAAGAACCACGCTTACGAAACGATTGGCGTAGACCAATGCTGAGACGCTGCCCGCGACCAGCATCGCAGCCATCGACTGATCCACAAGCAAGCCGCCCGATGCCACAACGCCGCTGAGCAGAACCGGGCCGTACTGCCGGCCGACTTGCGCGACGGCCGGGCTCATGCCGTGCCAGCGCAGGCTGAAGCGGTAGCCGCTGCGATGCATCAAGACTGCCACGATGCCCGCGTGAATCAGCGAGCCGGCGACGGTTCCATAAACCATCGCCCAGATGCCGAATCGCTGGCCAAGAATGAGCGCGCCGGCAATAATCGAGATCGAAATCACAATGGGCGCAAGTGCCGGAACGGAGTAGCGATCGAGCGTATTCAGGACCGAAGTGCAAATTGTAGCGATGCCGGTCAGCGGCACAATCGGCAGCAATGCGTAAAAAAGCCGGATCGAGAGTGCGAGCTTGCCTGGCGGAAAGTGCGAAGCAATCAGCGGAAAGAAACTATGCGCGGCCAGCGCCATCGCGCCCGAAGCGGCCACCAGCAACACTCCCAGCCACAACATCGCGCTCGATAGCAGTTTCTGCGCGGCTGCCCTGCCCTCTCGCTCGCGCACCCCGATCAGCGTCGGCACCAGCGCCTGGTTCATTGATTCGGCAATCAGGTTCACCAGCAGGCTGGGAATGAGCGCCGCTGCCAGAAAAGCATCCATCGCATCGCCGCGGCCAAAGACGCCGGCAACGGCAATCTCTTTGCAAGTGGCGACTGCCTTCACGATCAAGCCCGCCGCGCCCACCGAGAGCGCGGCGCGCAAAATTACGCGATTCACGCTTGGGCCGCGCGCAAATGAAGGAATTGGTAACGAGATTTGACGAGCGACGTTCATTGGCCCAGAAATCTGTGGTTATTCGGGTAGACGGGGCGCGGATTTTGCCAGATGATTTGCCTGTTCGATCCGTTGCAAGAGGCAATCGTCAGTCCCATTGAGAAAGTCAGCGCCGTGCTCTTCCAGATCCGAAAGCAAGTCTCTAAATGCGTCAATAGGTTGATTTGAAAATCCAGGGTATTTACTCGCGTGCCGCTTGCCTAAAACCGCGTGCATGTAGTCCTCGTGAGACATCGAGCAGGGGCCAAGGTGGTAGCTGACCATTCCCAGCGCGTAGCGAAAATGAATCTCCAACCTGCGCTCGCCGCGTCGAAATTGTCCAAACGCGAAGGTACCGCCGCTTCCCTTTCCGGAACCCAGAGCCTCAAAAGTGAAGCCGTTTGGAACGAGCAACGGCCCAAGCAATTCGGCGCCGCGCCGGAGCATGTCTAACTTGTCGTCTACTTGGTCGGCATTCACTGGATTCCCTTTCCAATCCTCGGAATCAACTTCAAGCCGCCAGGCGCTTGATCTTCGGGCGCTTCTTCTGCAATTCGATCCACAGATCGTATTGAAGCTGGGCCTTGGAAAAGAAATCAGGCGAAAGCCCCAGCGCCTGCCCGAGACGAATACTCAGATCGACAGTGACCGCGGTACGGCCGTTGAGGACACGCGAAACGGTGGCGCGCGCCATGCCAATTCGCCGGGCAAGCTCGGTCACCGTCGTCTTGCCAAGAAACTCCTTGAGTAGCTCTCCAGGGCTCGCCGGGTTATACATATTAGCCATACCTGTCACCTCCTAGTGATAGTCCTGGTAATCCACGAGAACCGCGTCCTTGCCGTCAAAGGTAAAGGTGAGCCTCCAATTCTTGTTGACAGTTACCGCCCAATATCCTCTGAGTTCCCCTTTCAGCGGGTGCCAGTCCCACCCCGGCCGGTTCATGTCTTGTGGCACTGAAGCCAGATTCAACGTTGTGAGCAGAATGCGGAGTCGTGATTCGTGCGTTGGTTGTATTCCCGTCTTCGAGCCTGTCTTGAAAAACTTTTCAATCCCGCGATGCCGGAACGTCCGGATCACTTTTCACATTGTAACATGATGTGTTACACCTCCAGGACAATCGCGAATCCCATTCAACGCTTCGTCAGGCGACCGAGAAACTGCAGCGAAGCAGGCGTCGAGCTGCCCCGGCAATTCCCTACTGAACCGCCCCGCAACAACGATCGCCGCCATCAAAAACCACGTCATGCGGCTGTCTTCAACTGAAGAGACGACTGCCGTCACGCTCCACACCAGGAGCGCGACCGCAAAGGCTACCCGAAGAGTGCCGCGCATCGCGGCAACGTTGCGCACCGCCAGCGCCAGAATTACCGTTGCCAGAAACAGTGCGCACAGTCCGCCGGAGACGGCCAGAGAAAGTGCGGTGTTATGCGCCGTATCGATGGGTGCAAGGCGCGCGGCATCGGTAAAAGTTCCGGCTCCGCTTCCAAACACCGGCGCGTGTACGAATGCCCGCCAGCCTGCCGACCAGATATTGACGCGCTGATTCAAATCTCCATATTTGAGCTGGGCCGGGATCGTAGCCAGGCGCTCGAAGGTCTGGGCGGGAACGGCGAACCATAGCGCCAGGGCAACGGCCGGCAGGGCCAGCAGCGCGCCAATTGCAGCTCGCGCATGACCGCGAAACAGAATCACCATGGTGCCGGCAAGCGCAACCAGCGCGGCAAGAAATCCTCCGCGAGACGCGGTGAGCAACACTGCGGCAAGGCCCAGGGGCAGGTACCCTGCCGCCAGGATGCGGAGCAGCCAACGGCGCTCGCTGCCTACCAGCAGCGCCGCAAGCGGAAAGCCAAGATCGAGAAATCGCGCAACGTCGTTGGGGTCCTGGCCGTAGGCCGCAAAGCGGTACTGGCCTTCGGCAATCGCCTGGGGCGAGCTGAAGTTAGCCAGTGTCAGGATCGCAAGCACCCACGAGCCAGCGATGAATGCGCGCAACATAACCTTCAAATCGGCGGGCGTCTCGGCAAACTCCCACAGCAGCCACACGATCATCAACTCTTGAAAATTGCCGCGCATCTTGGCCAGGGTGGCGGCTCCATCGATCGTCCATAAGTACGTGAAGCAAAGCCAGAGATAAAGTGCGAGCACCAGCCACTGCATTATGCCCGGGGAGCGCACGCGGCCCGCCTGCAAAGCAGCAGGAACAGCCACCAGCAACAACAGCAGCCCCACGATGCGCGCTGCGTTGCCGAGCGGCGCTCCAAGGTCCAGCGAGTAGCCCCAGGGAATCGCGAACACGAACACGACGAGCAGGATCCACGCAAGGCGGCGCAACCGAACCTCCTAATACCTTTGCGAGTAGACCAGACCGGAGTAGATGCCTACGCCAATGGTGGATTGAATGGCCGATTCCACGGTGCGATTCACCAGGTTCTTGGCAAACGAGTCGGGAACGAAAATGATGTCGCGATCGTGAATGGGCAGATCGGGATCGAGGCCGCGTAGCAAGCGCTTCAGGTTAAGAGCGGTGATCGTCCTCCCGCCCTTCTGCTCGCGGATGAGAATGGCTTTGCTGAGCGCGGCATTCTGCGAGGGTCCCCACGCCAGCGTGATGGCTTGAACTACCGTAATTCCCTGTGCGGGATCGATCGTGAATCCCCCCGGGCGGACCAGATCGCCGACCACGTAGACCAGGCCGGCACGACTCACCTGAACGGTGTCACCGGGGCTCAACTCGGGGTTGTGATCGCCGCTGGGGTCGGCGCCGGTGGGGTCGAGAATTACCGGATGCACAGTGCTGGGATCGTCGCGATGAAAGACGTTGACCACGCGGCCAGCCCCGGGCGTCAATCCTGAAGCCCCTGCCACCACATCGAGCAAGCGGTGATGGAATGCGAAGGGGTAGATGCCGGGGTGCGTCACCTCGCCGAGTACGCTTACGTCCTGCGCGGCAGAGCCCGTCACGTGCACCGTGACCATGGGATGAAGCAATATCCCTTTAGCCACCAGGGCCGCCTCAATGGCGTGCGCAGCGGCCTGCTCGTCGAGCCCGGCAAGTTGAATCTCGCCCACCATCGGCAGTGACACCACGCCTGCAGCCGACACCCGCACCTGGGAGTGGAATTGGGCATCGTGGAATTCGCTTATGTCGAGCCAGTCCCCCGGACCAATCGGACCCGGCATCTGTGCGCCTGCCTGCGGCCCCGCCGCGTCAGTTGCCGCTACGCCGGGTTGATTCCATACTGCGGGAGCTTCCTTGGGGGTCGGCAGGCTCTTGGTCTCCTGCGACTGCGGAAAACTGGCAACGCCAGTCGGCAGGCCCGATGTGCTGGGCGTAGGAGCCTGCCCCGCGGCGCTCAATTGCCCGCATACGGCCAGCAGAACAAGCGCCGCGATTGCGGTTATTTGCTTACGACCGAAATTCTCAGCCATCAGCGCTCCTCCCAGTGCGATCCAGAGCCCGGCAAAGAACGCAATCGACATGTAGAGCGGCAGATCGGGAGAGACCGGTTTCGCCGGCTGGCGGGCCGCGTCAACAATCTCAATATTCGAGTTGTGGACTCCTGCTGCGAGACCGGCTTCCTCCACCCTTTCCTGTACCCTCACATACAGTTCGTGATTGGCGTTCGCCTCCTGCCGCATGGCCGCGTATTCGCTCGTGGCCTGGTTTTGCTTCAACCCCTCGCTGGTTGCTCCCTCCAGGCTGGCACGTACCATCTGCTCGCGGTTCTGCGCGGTCTGCCAGTTGCTCCGGAACCGCTCAACCAGCTTGGCGTCCTCCGCCGCTTTCTGGCGGTCCAAGTCGCCGGTCTCGCGATCGATCTCAACTACGCGGGGAAAATTCGGCCCATGTTCTGCGCTGAGCTGGGCTTTTTCCTGTTCCAGGTCGCTGCGTTTGGCGCGAATTTGCTCCAGCAGAATGTTTCCCGCTCCACCCATTCCTTTTAGATCGGGACTGGAATCCATCACCAGTTCCGGGTTGCCGTCGCGCGCTGCCCGAAACTGGGCCTCGGCAAGAATGCGGTCGGTCGTTGCAGCCACCAGTTCCCGTCCCAACTCGTCCATCTCCTGCGCAGCAGAACTATGCTCAGCCTCGCCGGTAGCGCCGTTTCCAAGAGTCGCTGGCGAACTCACCATTCCATGCCGGGCTTCGAATTCCGCCAGCCGCCGATCGTCTGCATCCACCCGGACTTTCAGATCCTTGAGCTGCCCATTCAGCCAGCCTGAAGCTGCGGCGGTTGCATTCAGCTCGGAGTCGCGATCTCGCTGTTCGTAGGCGCCAACCAGCGCATTCACTACCGCCGCTGAAAGTGCAGCGTCGCGGCATCGGAAGCGTATTTCTACGATCAGGGTGCGCGGGATAGTCTGGACATTCAGCCGCCTCTGAAACCGCTCCAGTAGCCATGCCTGGGCATCGGGCCCGGGCGCTTCTGGCCTGAACTCTTTGAACCTGGCATCGAAGCTGCCCTTGAATCCCGCCTCACGGTAAAGCTTGAGGCCGGTAATCACGCGCCACGCCAGTTCGTCGCTGCGCAATACGCCGGCAACGGTTTCAAGCGACAGGGGCGTTGTGAGCAGCGAAGCTGCAGCCGGCGATTCTGAGCCATCGAGGCTCAGCGTTGAGGCTTGTCCATTGCGAAGCTGGATGCGGCCGACGGCTTCATATTGGCTGGGAGCGATCAGGCAGTACATGAGGCATGCGGCGAGCAAACCGCATTGAATCCCAAGCACCAGCCACCGCCGGCGCACCGCAAGCTGCCAGAGAACGCTGAACGATGTAACCGGACTGTTTCGGGTAAGAGGAACAGATCCGAGCGCGACCGATGGGCTGGAATCTGGATCGGCCTTCGTGGCCGGATCGTGTTCACGTGAGATGTGGTCTGGCAACCCTGGGCACTCCGCTGGCTCAAATGGCAATCGGCCCCTGACACGGATCGACTGATCGGGCCGCTGGCGAGGTCCCCCGTAGTGTTACGCCTTTGCCAATGTTTGTGCGTGTTTTGGATCACAGATGATTAGGAGCAGAATTGCCGCCGCGGATGAACCTGAGGAAAATCCGGCTCGCCACTTTCCGAGCACCGTTTGCAAACTTAAGTGGTTTTTCTGTACCACTCCACGGTCCGCCGCAATCCCTCGCGGAAGTCAACCGTTGGCTCGAAGCCGAACAGTTCCCGCGCCAGCGTGATATCGGCCAGCGAATCGCGAACATCGCCGGCACGCGGCGCGCCATAGGCCGGCTCACCCTCGTAGCCGGTAAGATCTCGCAGGATGTCGAAGGTCTGGTTCAGCGTAAACCGCACGCCGGTGGCGGCATTAATCACCCTGCCCGAAACTTTTTCGGCGGGCGCAGCAGCGGCCAGCAAATTGGCTTTGACTACGTTGTCAATGTAGGTAAAGTCCCGGCTCTGCTCCCCGTCGCCATAAATGACCGGCTGCTCGCCCGCCAGCATCTTGCGGCAAAAGATAGCCAGAACGCCCGAATATTGCGACTTCGGATCCTGATGCGGCCCGAAGACGTTGAAGTAACGTAGCACCACGGTCTCCAGCCCATAAACCCGCGCGAATACCTGCATGTACTGCTCTCCGGCCAGCTTTGCCGCCGCGTAGGGGCTTATGGGATTCGACTTCATCGCCTCATGCTTGGGCAGCGTGGGCGTATCGCCGTAGGCCGAAGAAGAACCGGCATACACCACGCGCCGCACTCCCGCTTCACGCGCCGCCACCAGCAGGTTGAGCGTAGCCACTACGCAGTGCTCGTTGGTTCCCACCGGATCGGCTACCGACCGTGGAACAGAAGCCAGCGCAGCCTCGTGAAAGACCGTGTCGATGCCCTGGCAAGCCCGCGCACAAGCCGCCGGCTCACGCAGATCCCCTTCAATAAACTCCATCGCCTCAAGCCCTTTGAGATTTGAGCGCTGCCCCGTGATGAAGTTATCGACGCCGCGAACCTGCTCACCGCGAGCCAGAAGCTCCGCGGTGATCGAGCGGCCGATGAATCCCGCTGCACCTGTAACCAGATATTTACCCAAAGTACCCCCGGCAATGATTCGTTTTCAGCATACATTGCGATGCGTCGCAAAGTACCGGACCTTGACGCCGCGCCTTACCTTACAATCAAGGACGTGAATACTACAGCAGAAAATCGTCTCGCCCTGTTGCACCGGAAGATGGACACCCGCGAAGCGCGCATCGGGATCGTTGGCATGGGCTACGTAGGCCTGCCTCTCGCCCTGCTCTTCAGCGGCGAAAGATTTCGCGTAACCGGCTTCGATATCGCTGCCGACAAGGTGGAGATGCTGAATTCCAGCCGCTCCTACATCGTGCGCATTCTGCCCGAAGCTATCGAAGATGCGCGCAAAGCCGGCTTTCACGCCACCAGCAATTACGCCGAAATTGAGCAGATGGATGCGGTCATTATCTGCGTGCCCACGCCGCTTGACCACCATCACGAGCCCGACCTCAGCTTCGTCGCGGGAACCGTCAAGTCCATTGCCCCGCATATCCAGCAGAATCAATTGATCGTTCTTGAGAGCACCACCTACCCGGGAACCACCGAGGAAGTTGTCGTTCCGCTGCTCGAAGCCGGCAATCCCAATGGCCTTAAGGTGACGCGCAAGCCCGAAGACGATGGCGTGCACGTTGTCTTCTCTCCTGAACGCGAAGACCCCGGCAACGATTCAGTCTCCCGTCACGACATCCCCAAAGTGATTGGAGGGTGCAGCGCAGCCGCCGTGGAACTGGCCGCCGCCATGTACGGCTCGATTTTCAGGCGAGTGGTTGAAGTAAGCTCGCCCAGCGTCGCCGAGATGACCAAGCTGCTTGAGAACATCTATCGCTGCGTAAACATTGCGCTGGTCAACGAGCTCAAGCAGCTTTGCATGCGCATGGGCATCGATATTCACGAGGTCATAGCGGCAGCCAAGACCAAGCCATTCGGATTCCAGGCCTTTTATCCCGGGCCCGGTCTGGGCGGCCACTGCATCCCCATTGACCCGTTCTACCTCTCATGGAAGGCCCGCGAATTCGACTTCAGTACCCGCTTTATCGAGCTGGCCGGCGAGGTGAACGCGCGTATGCCCTACTTCGTGGTCGACCAGGTCGCCGCTGCGCTCAACGAACACACCAAGCCCTTGAAAGGCTCGCGCGTCCTGGTTCTGGGCGTAGCCTACAAGCGCGATATCGACGACCTGCGCGAATCGCCCTCGCTCACTATCATCGAGCTGTTGCGCGAGCGCGGCGCCATCGTGGAGTACAACGATCCCTATTTCCGCTACGTGGGCCGCGGCCGCCAATACGACCTGAACATGACCAGCACGCCGCTCGAAAAGGTTGGCGACTTTGACGCAGTGGTGATCGTCACCGACCACTCTACCTACGACTACGCCGCCATTGTGGACCAGGCCAGGCTGGTAGTGGACACGCGCAACGCGACCAAGGGCATAGACTCGCCCAAAATTGTGCGCTGCTGAGCAAATTCAGGCCCATCCCGATCGATAATCTCGGCCTGTGGATTGCCCGCGCGACTCAGCGCTGCCCAATCGTGTATCGTGAGGGGTTCGCCTATGTGTGCCTCCCTCCCAACGCTAGCTGAACCGAATCACTTTTCGCTCCTCGAGCGGTTCCTCTTTCTGGCCCTGGCCGCGGCCTCGGCTTACGGCTTCTGGCGCCGCTTCGGCCCCATCTTCAACAAGATCCTGCATTCGAAAAAAGATCCTGGCTTTTCGCTCGCCCCCATTGGCAGGCGGGTAGGTGATTTTGTCTGGGAAGTCGTGCTCCAGGCCCGCGTCATCAGCCAGCGCCCGCTCGCCGGCATCGCCCACGCCCTCGTCTTCTGGGCCTTTTGCGCCTTTGCCCTGGTTACGCTCAACCACTGCGCAGCCGCCCTCGGTCTCGGGTTCCTCTCGCCGGAGGGATGGGCGGGCCAATTCTACTTCTACTTTGCCGCAATCTTCGCCGTGGCTTGCGCCATCGGGATTCTGGGTCTGTTTATACGGCGATTTGTAATCCGCCCCAAATGGCTAGGCAAGACTTCTCCTGAATCCGGCGTCATCGCCATGCTCATCTTCGCGCTCATGGCAACCTACCTGGCCGCGTTTTATGTTCCGGGCTCAGGATTCGCCGGCCAAGCGCTCTGGTGGGCGCACACCCTGGTGCTGCTCGCCTTTCTGCCCCTCATCCCCCACACCAAGCACCTGCACCTGCTGCTCAGCCCGTTCACCATTTTTCTGTCGCGCGGCAGCTTCAGCAACATTCCCCCGCTCTCCGGCGATGAGGACTTCGGCCTCGTGACCGGCCGCGATCTGACCCAGATCGTCAGCCTCCAGGCCTACAGTTGCGTGGAGTGCGGCCGCTGCACCGAGCACTGCCCTGCCAACAACACCGGAAAAGAGCTGAACCCGAAAGAAATCGTTCTCGGCGTGCGCGCCTACCTCAACGATCTCGGCCCGCAGTCTGAGCAGCCGCTGCTCGGCAAGTACAACTCGCAAAAAGCCGCATTCGAATGCACTACCTGCGGAGCATGCGAGTTCCAGTGCCCGGTGGGCATTGAGCACCTGCCCATCCTGGTGGGCCTGCGCCGCGGCGCCGTAAACACCGGCGAGTGGGAAGATTCGCACGGCGCCAAACTCTTCCTCGCGCTCGAACGCGGCTCCAATGCGCTGGGACTGCCCGCAACAGAGCGTGACAAGTTCATCGAGAAGAACGCCCTGCCCATCTACGACGGCACGCAGGAGTACTGCCTGTGGCTCGGCTGCATGGGCGCTTACGATCCACGCGGCCGCGAGATTGTTGTGTCGTTAGTGCAAGTGATGCGCCATCTAGGCGTCACCTTCGGCGTGCTGCGCAAGGAAAAATGCACCGGCGACCCAGTCCGACGCCTCGGCAACGATCTCCTCTTCCAGCAACTGGCAGAGTCGAACCTCGAAGCACTGGCGCAATCCAAAACAAAGAAAATCCTGTCCATCTGCCCGCACTGTGTGAGAACCATTCAGGAGGACTGGAAGGAGTTCGGCACCCCGCCCGAGGTGGAGCACCACAGCGAATTCCTAGCTAGACATTTGCCGGAATTGAATCGTGTGTCAGGGCACGACTTAAGTCATGCCGAAAACACCGAAAAAAGCGTTGGGGCTTTAGCCCCTGCCGCGCCCACCAAAGAAAAAATCGTCTTCCACGACCCCTGCTACCTGGGCCGCTACCGCAACGTCTACGACCAACCGCGTGACGTGGTTGCCAGTGCCGGTGAACTCGTCGAAGCGCCGCGCCATCGCGAGCGCAGCTTCTGTTGCGGAGCCGGCGGCGGCCTCGCCTTCCTCGGCGAAGAGACCGGCGAACGCGTGAGCCACGTCCGCGCCGCAGAACTCGTTGCCACAGGTGCAACCACGGTCGCCGCAGCCTGCCCCTTCTGCAATACGATGTTCAGGGATGCACTCGCGGCGCAGGGCAATAACGCGCCGCAGCTCGTAGATATTGCGCAGTTGGCGGCACGAAACCTGCCACGCGAATCTAACTAACCAGAGCGGGAGCGCTCAAAGAATATGAAAATCATAGTCGCAATCAAACAAGTACCTGAACGCGATGCGCCTGTTCGTATCGCATCCAATCACAAATCCATCGACGAAGCCGACCTCAACTGGGCCATGAACGAGCCCGATGCCTACGCCCTTGAAGAGGCACTGCAGCTCAAGGAGAAAAACGGCGGCGAAGTGATCGTGCTGAGCGCCGGCCCTGAGCGCGTGGGCTCAACCATCCGCGAAGCCCTGGCCAAGGGCGCGGACCGGGCAATCCACGTGCTGTGCGACGATCTCGGCTCGCGCGACGCTCTCGGCGCGGCTAAACTGCTGGCCGAAGCTATCAAGCCAGAGAACCCCGACCTGGTGCTCACCGGCCTGCAATCTGAAGACCTGGGCCTGGGCCAGACCGGCGTGATCGTTGCCGAACTGCTTGGGCTGCCCCACTCCACCCTCATCGTGCAGGTTGAAAAGACCGACGCGGGCCTCAAGGTCAAACGTGAACTTGAAGAGGGCTGGTTCCAGCACATCGAGCTACCGCTGCCCGCCGTCCTCACCATCCAATCGGGAGGCAACAAGCTGCGTTACGCCACGCTCATGGGCATCAAGCGCGCCAAGATGAAAGAGGTGCGCGCCGTCAGCGCAGCCGATCTCGGACCCGCAGGCGCACCGGTGCTCACGCTTGAAAACATCTCCCTGCCCTCAAAACAAAAATCCACGCAAATCCTGCCCGGCAACGCCAAAGAGGCTGCCGCGGCGCTGGTTGAAAAACTCAAGTTCGAAGCGAGGGTGTTATGAGTATTCTTTTGGTTTTAGAAGATAGCGGTGGCAAGATCAGGCGCATAAGCTGGGAGGCCGCAGCAGCGGCGCAAAAACTCGCCAACGGAGCAGGCGTGACCGCCGTAGTCATCGGCGCCCAGACCGAAGCCCTGGCAGCCGAAGCCGCTCAGCGTGGATTCGCCGCAGTCATTCGCCTCGAGCATCCGCTGCTGGCGCAGTACACCGCCGATGGATTCGTGTCGGCCCTCCAGCAGCTCATTCAAAAGGAGAGCCCCGCCTACGTTGTATATCCGCATACCTACCAGGTCCGCGACTTCGCGCCCGCCTTGGCCGCGCGCATGGGCCAGGTGCTCATCGGCGATGTGGTCGGCATTGAAGAAGGTCCCACTTTCACTCGCCAGCTCATGCAGGGGCGCCTCAATGCCAGCTTCAAGCCCGCCGGTTCGGGCCCGTGCTTTGTCTCCGTCCAGGCCGGCGCATTCCGCGCCGACGGCACAGGCTCCGGCGCATCTGCCCCAGTCTCCACCTTCGCGCCGACGCTCGACGCCGCACAAATTCGTACCAAACCCTCCGAGCCATTCCGCGGATCGGCGCAGACCGTCGACCTCGGCTCCGCCCAGTTTATCGTCAGCGTAGGCCGCGGCATTCGCGAGGCCGAAAACCTTTCGCTCATTGAGAATCTCGCCTCTGCGCTCGGCGCAGAGATCGCCGCCTCCCGCCCCATCTGCGACAACGGCTGGCTCCCCATGGAGCGCCAGGTGGGCAGCTCGGGCCAGTCGGTCGCGCCCAAGCTTTATCTCGCCGTGGGAATTTCAGGCGCAATTCAGCACCTGGTCGGCATGAAAGCCTCGCAGTGCATCGTAGCCATCAACAAAGACCCCGACGCGCCAATCTTTGAAGTAGCCGACTACGGCATCGTTGGCGATCTGTTCGAGGTAGTCCCGGCGCTGACCGAAGCGGTGAAGGCGGCGAAGGGGTAGCGTGTAGCGCCGGGCTCCAGCCCGGTTGTCGTGCGGGCGTCATCGCCCGCACACTACTTCATATCACGTCGCATTTTCCATTTCTCTGAGTGCCACAGCGCGGCATGCTGGACCGCGGTTCTTTTTGAGCCCTGAATTCGCACACTGGCGCACCCATCGCCCCATGCGCTATCGTTCCTTGTTCAGCCATTAAGTCAGCTTTCCGGGAGCATCCGCCATGTTTCTTCCCGAGACCTACCAATCCGCGCTCGCGCTCATGATCCTCTCCATGCTCTGCTGGGGATCGTGGGCCAACACTCTCAAGCTTTGTCCGCGCTACCGCTTCCAGCTCTTTTACTGGGACTATGCGATCGGCCTGGCTCTCGCCGCTGTGGTCCTCGGTCTCACCGCGGGCAGCATGGGCCATAGCGGCCCTGCGCTGCTGGCCGATCTCCCCGCGACTGCGCCCATCCTCATACTGTATGCGGCAATCGGCGGCGCAGTCTTCAATGTCGCCAACCTGCTGCTGGTAGCCGCCATCGATGTAGCCGGCCTGGCCGTCGCCTTCCCCGTCGGCATCGGACTCGCCCTGGTCATCGGCGCGGTTTCGAACTACGTCATCAAGCCTGAAGGCAATCCCCTGCTGCTGTTCGGCGGTGTTGCCCTCGTGGCTGTGGCCATCGTGCTCGACGCCCTGGCCTATCGCCGGCGCGAAGCCACTGCAAAGACCACCACCGCGCGCGGCATCATCATCTCGCTCGCCGCTGGCGTACTCATGGGCTGCTTCTATCCCTTCGTCGCCAAATCGCTCAACGGTGTGCCCGGCGCGCCTTCACCGGGTCCCTACGCCGTCTCGGTCTTCTTTGCCATCGGCTTGCTCATCTCCAACGTGCCTGCGAACTGGCTGCTCATGATCAAGCCCCTCGACGGCAAACCCCGTGTCGATGGCGCCGACTATTTTCGCGCACCCATCGGCTGGCATCTCGCCGGAATCCTCGGCGGAGCCATCTGGTGCCTCGGCGGCGTCTCCAACTTTGTAGCCTCAGGCGCGCACCTTGTGGGCCCCGCAGTCAGCTACACCATCGGCCAGGGAGCGACCATGGTTTCCGCCTGCTGGGGAGTCTTCGTATGGCGCGAGTTCGCCGGCGCTCCACGCTCTGCGCGCATCCTGCTGGTCTTCATGTTCCTTGTATTCCTGCTGGGCCTCGGCTCTGTTGCCGTCGCGCCGCTATATTGATGAACCGTGTTGGGTGCCCCATCCTCGCCGGGTCTTTGTTTTTCCGGCCAGGGTGAAACAACCTTCGAGGTTTTAGAGAATGACTGATTCCCGCAAGCCCATCGTCGTCGTCGGCAGCGTCACCATGGACCTGGTCACGCGAACTCCGCGCATCCCGGCCATCGGCGAAACGCTCATCGGCACCGGCTTCACCACCACACCCGGCGGAAAAGGCGCCAACCAGGCCGTCGCCGCAGCCCGCCTCGGCTACCCAGTCGCCATGGTCGCGCTTGTCGGCACTGATGCTTACGGTCCCGCCCTCATTGAAAACCTGCAGCATGCCGGCGTCGACACCGGCGCAGTCAGCCCGGTTGAAGGTTCATCCGGCCTCGCGCCCATGTTCGTGGCTGAGACCGGGGAGAACAGCATTGTGGTGGTGCCGGGAGCGAACGGCAAATTGGATCGCGCGACGATTGACGCCAACGCCGATTTGATTCGCTCAGCCGGCATGGTGCTTTGCCAGCTTGAGATTCCGATGGACACGCTGGCATACACGCTCGACTTTTGCGCCTCAGCCGGCGTGCTCGTGATGCTCGATCCGGCGCCTGCGGCTGAACTGCCCGATTCGGTTCTCAAATATGTTGCGTGCTTTACGCCTAACGAAACTGAAGCGGCTTTTTATGCTGGCGGAGAAGCTGGTGTAGAAGAAACCGCCGAGCGCCTGCATAAGCGTGGTATTCGAAACGTGGTGCTGAAGCGCGGCGCTGAAGGAGCGTATCTCTCAATGGCCAGCGGCGAAGTTGGCTGGGTTCCATCGTACAAAGTGCAGGCCATCGACACCGTAGCCGCGGGCGACTGCTTCAACGGCGCATTTGCCGTGGGCCTGCTCGAAGGTCGCGATCCATTTGACGCCGCACGCTTCGCCAATGCCGCTGCGGCAATTTGCGTAACCCGGCACGGCGCTCAGGCCTCAATGCCAATGAGCGCAGATGTTGACAAGCTTTTGACTGAGCAATCGCAATAGTAAGACACTCGCTGGTGCGCTTCTGCGGTGAATGGTTGAGGAGATTGCGTATATGGTTCGCTTCTTTTGCTTCGGAATTCTGGCTGGCGCCCTTTCGCTCTCCGCCGCTGCGCAAGACACGCAATATGGTCCTCGCGGCCAGCAGATTCCCGCGCCCGATTGTCTGAATCTGCAGTTCGCGTCGCAGCTCGCCCAGCCTGCGTGCCTCCCTGGAATGCATGAGCGCTGGCTCAAAGACGTTCAACACTGGCGCGCCGAGCGCCTCATCAGAATTGCGTACGACGGGTCGCGCTACAACCTGCCTGCTCTCAAGTGGACGCAGTCGAGTTTCATGCAACCCCAGATGATGGTGCACGACCGTTACTTCTACGATCCGGTTGCGGGCAAGTACACGGTCGATCGCTACCTCGACGATCTCGAACAACGTTACGGCGGCATCGATGCGGTGCTGGTGTGGTCAACCTATCCCAACATGGGCGTCGACGATCGCAATCAACTGGAGATGGTCGAATCCATGCCCGGCGGTGTCGAAGGCGTTCGTCAAATGGTCGCAGACTTCCATCGCCGCGGCGTCCGCGTCCTCTTCCCGATGATGATGTGGGACCAGGGAACGCACGCGCCCGGCAAGGGCTGGCCGCAGGCGATCGCCGATCTGATGAAAGCCCTCAATGCCGACGGCATCAACGGCGACACGCAGGACGGCGTGCCGCTTGGCTTCTCGCTCGCTGCCGAGGCCACCGGCCACCCGCTCGCGTTTGAGCCTGAAGGCGATCCCAGCGACGAGGCCCTCGCGTGGGACGTAATGACCTGGGGACAGTACCAATTCCCGTTCCTGCCCATGGTTGACCGCTACAAGTGGCTTGAGCCGCGCCACATGGTCAACATCAGCGACCGCTGGGCGCAGGACAAAACCAGCGACCTGCAGTTTGCATTCTTCAACGGCGTGGGTTGGGAGAGCTGGGAAAACATCTGGGGCATCTGGAACGGCATCAGCCCGCGCGACGCTGAAGCAACGCGACGTGTTGCCACCATCGAACGCGCCGTCGCGCCGTTCCTCATCAGCACCGGCTGGGAGCCTCTCTATCCGATGCAGAGCTTCGGCGTTTATGCGAGCCGCTGGCCGTTGGCCAATGAAACCGTGTGGACCATCGTCAACCGCACCGGCTACAACATCAACGGCCCGCAGATGAACGTGCCGCCCGTCGCAGGAATGCGCTATTTCGACCTCTATCACGGCGTGGAGTTGAAACCCCAGAGCGACGGCCAGCAAAACACGCTCAGCTTTGAGATTGAGGCGAATGGATTCGGGGCGATTCTTGCCACTCACGGCGAACCAGCCGCGGCAATCAAAAATCTCATGCAGCACATGGCAACGATGACGCAGAAGCCGCTCATCTCGTTCTCGCACGAACCCATTTCGCTGCCACAGCATCTCGTTGAGATCGCGCCCACAAAACCTGCCGCCGATGCCCCCGAAGGCATGATCCGCATTCCCGGCGGCACATTCAATTTCACGGTGCAGGGCCGCGAGATTGAAGGCGAGGCGAGCCCCTACGTCGATGTGCAATATGCGTGGGAGGATTCGCCACGGCGCTTTCACTCGCATCCCATGCAGGTGGCGCCGTTCTTCATTGACAAGTACCCGGTAACCAACGCGCAGTTCAAAAAGTTTCTCGATGCCACGCATTACGCGCCGCGTGATTCAATCAACTTTCTCCGCGACTGGAAGAATGGAACCTATCCTGCGGGCTGGGAGAATCGGCCGGTGACCTGGGTCTCGCTTGAAGATGCGCGCGCCTACGCCGCATGGGCCGGCAAGCGCCTGCCGCATGAGTGGGAGTGGCAGCTTGCGGCCGAGGGCCTCGATTCCGGCGGCCGCATTTATCCGTGGGGCAACGTATGGCTGCCCGCGAATGTGCCAACTCCTGTTACGGGCCGCGACATGACCGCGCCTGACCCAGTTGATGCGCATCCGCAAGGCGCAAGCTCTTATGGCGTAATGGACCTGGTGGGCAATGTCTGGCAATGGACCGACGAATACGATGACGATCACACGCGTGCAGCGATCGTGCGTGGCGGGGAGTATTACCAGCCCCAGGGTTCGATATGGTATTTCCCTGAGGCGTTTCGCAACGACGAGCACAGCAAACTGCTGCTCATGGCGCCGGGCTACGACCGTTCCGGCGGAGTAGGCTTCCGTTGCGTAGTGGACGCGATGCTTCCAAACTGAGCGCTGTTTTTGTGGGCCACACTGAGAACAGGAGCTTACTTAGCCATGTCACAGGCGCATACACAATCTCAGCCGATTCTCACTTCGGTGGCCGCACACTTATACGTCCGCGACCTCAAAGCATCCACTGAATTCTTCACATCCAAGCTCGGTTTCAGCGTCGATTTTGTCTATGGCGATCCGCCGTTCTATGGACAGGTGAGCCGCGACAATGCCCGCCTCGCGCTGCGATCGATGGATGAATCTTTCTTCACCCAGGACATCCGTGAACGGGAAGAGTTGCTCTCCGCATCCATCACGCTGGCAAGCGCTGAAGAGATCGAGAATCTCTTCCTCACGTATCACGCAGCAGATGTGCCATTCGCTCAATCTCTAAGGAACGAACCGTGGCAGGCCAAAACCTTTATCGTGAAAGATCCTGACGGCAATCTAATACTTTTTGCCGGACCCGCCAGCTAACACATCTGTTCTTAGCGCCGTGAAATCCGGGTACCCCAGGTCTCGTTTTTGAGACCTGGGAGACCAACAACTTCAACAGGCGCACCCCCACCTGCGGCGTACATCACTTCCCTATCCCGGCCTGCCGCGCTAGGCTGTAGCAGTTCCCGGAAAGGCACTTATGACCGCGCGACGGCTAGCCACGCTCGCGGTGCTGCTGTTTGCAGCGCCGGCAATCGTCTTTGCCGGCAAACCCGCGCCCTGCGTCACTGCCGACCAGGCCGCAACCATGGTCAACAAAGACGTCTGCGTCTCGGCGCACATTTACGACGTTGTTGAATTGCCTGACGGCACGCGCTTTCTCGACGTGTGCTCGCAACAGACCACCGACGATAAATGCCGGTTCACCGTCGTCAGCCTCTGGGAGGACCGCGAAGAAGTGGGCGAGCTCCGCAAATATCGTGACATGGACGTGCAGATTCGCGGCATTGTTCGGCCCATGCACGGCCGCGCCGGTATGGTGCTCAACCACGCGCGCCAATTCAACGGAGGTCCGCCGAAGTTCAAGCCCAACCCGATGCTTGCCCATGGCTTCAACGCCGGGCAGGAGCGGCCTGCAATCAGCGATCCCAATCTGCGCTCGCAGGGCGGCCGCCGCGCCTTCATGAACTCCAGAGATCAAGAGCCGGTGAAGTAGCGGCGCTTGGGGAACTAGAGCTGGTTGCATGAATGGTTTTGTGAAAGGGAACGACTTTACAGGCTGCGGAAAAACGAGTCTCAGGTCGCCTTGTAACAAGGACACGGCTTTAGCCGGGCCGATAAGGCTCCCAAAATAGGTCTCCAGTCGCTTTGTAGCAAGTACGCGACTTTACAAGCTGCTGAAAAAATAGTCTCAGGTCGCCTTGTAACAAGGGCACGGCTTTAGCCGGGCCGATAAGGCTCCCAAAATAGGTCTCCAGTCGCTTTGTAGCAAGTACGCGACTTTACAAGCTGCTGAAAAAATAGTCTCAGGTCGCCTTGTAACAAGGGCACGGCTTTAGCCGGGCCGATAAGGCTCCCAAAATAGGTCTCCAGTCGCTT
>CAZGUD010000052.1:0-27055 GCA_964528915.1 uncultured Occallatibacter sp. | reverse complement strand
TCTACGATCGCTTCAAATTCCGCGTGCCGCTCGGCGATCACGGCGACATCTACGATCGATACATGGTGCGCGTGCTTGAAATGCGCGAGTCGATTGTGATTCTCGAGCAGGCGCTCAAAGACATTCCCGCCGGGCCCATCATGGATCCGAAGGCAAAGATTCGCGGTTTCAGGCCCAAGCCCGGTGAAGCATACGGCCGCATAGAAGCGCCCAAGGGAGAGCTTGGTTTTTACTTGATCAGCGACGGCAGCCCCAATCCGTATCGTTACCGCGTTCGCCCGCCCAGCCTCATCAACCTGACGATTCTCGAAGACATGTGCCTGGGCAGCAACGTAGCCGACGTGGTTTTGATTTTTGGAAGCGTGGATATTGTGCTGGGGGAAGTGGATCGATAGTCTTTGAGGGACTAGGGACTAGGGACTAGGGACTAGGGAACAGAGAACAGAGAACAGAGAACAGAGAACAGAGAACAGAGAACAGAGAACAGAAGAAACGACGATTCGCAGAGTTTTGTATCAGGGCACGACTTTAGTCGTGCCGAAAGGGCCTACTTAATGAGTCGGGGCTTTAGCCCCGAGGTAAGAATGGCGCGGCCCAAGGGTGATGGACGGACCATGGTAACTCGCAGAGGCACGAGGAAGCTAAGAGCTGAGAGCTAAGAGCTAGAAGCTAGGAGCTGTTTTTAATGTTAGGTGAAGGCATATTAAGAGGGATGGCGGAGACGGCGAGGAATTTCGCCGGAAGCTACGTCTCCAAAGAACGGCTCACGACGGTCGAGTACCCTGAGCAGCGCATCCCCACCGTCGAAAATGCGCGCGTCTTTCCCTTTCTCGTGTATGACGGACCCGATTGGCAAGCCGGGATGCGCTGCGTGGCCTGCCAGATTTGCGAAAAAGAGTGCCCGCCCAAATGCATCTACATTGATAAGTCGGCGGATAAAAAGCCCGATTACGTTGGCAAGCCGCAGTTTTATCCGGCAAAATTCGATATCGACATTTCCGTCTGCATGAGCTGCCAGATCTGCGTTGAAGTCTGTCCCTTCGAAGCCATCAAGATGGACACGCAGTTTGAACTGGCCACCGACGATCGCTTTGGTGGATTGCTTTTGGATCGCGAGCAGTTGGCCAAGTCAAACGAGTACTACCACTCGATTCATCCCACTGAAGCATCGGAGGTGGACGAGCGTCTTGCCGAAGAGAAGGCCAAGACTGAAGCCAAGGCAAAGGCAGCCGCTGAGGCCGCAGCCGCCAAGGCAGCCGCTGCAGCCGCGCCAAAGCCGAATCCACCGGCACCAGCGGCGGGAGGCGACTAGTCCATGGTGACGTCTTCCACAGTCGAAAACCTCGACCAAGTATTTATTATTCTTCGCGACTGGATTACGCACTTTTTCCCCCCGGCTTGGCGCCAAGCAATTGGAGTGCTGCTCAGTGTGGTGGCAATCGTATGCGTCTTTCCCGGTCTCTTTGCGCTCACCACAGTCTTTGAGCGCAAGGGTCTGGGCCGCATTCAGAATCGTCTCGGCCCCAATCGCGTCGGGCCATTCGGCTTTTTTCAGCCTGTCGCCGACGGCATAAAGTCGCTCACCAAGGAAGACATCATTCCTGCGAGCGCCGATGGAGTGCTGCATTTCCTTGCACCCGTGATGCTGGTGGTCGCGGTCTTTATGGGATTCGCTGTGCTGCCCATGGGCCGCAACATGGTCCTCGTCAACATGGACGCCGGCCTCTTGTTCTTCTTCGCCATGGGCGCTTCCACTGAGCTCTCGGTTTTCATGGCTGGCTGGTCGAGCCGCAACAAGTATTCGCTGCTGGGCGCCATGCGCGCCGTGGCCCAGATGATCAGCTACGAGATCGTGCTGTTGCTCTCCAGCGTGTCTGTCGTGATGATCACCGGGTCTCTCTCGCTGCCCAAAATCGTCGACGCGCAAAATCAGTACTCTCACGGCCTGCCGCACTGGTACATCTTCACGCCATGGGGCCTGGCCGCGTTTGTCATGTACGCCATCGCCGCCACGGCTGAAACCAACCGCTCGCCTTTCGATCTGCCTGAAGGCGAGTCGGAACTGGTCGCCGGTTACCACACCGAATACTCGGGCTTTAAGTTCGCACTCTTCTTCCTCGGGGAATATCTGGCCATGTTTTCCATCTCCGGCCTCGGCACCACGCTGTTCCTTGGCGGATGGTCCGCGCCGCTGGCTGTGCTCTCGTTTGTGCCTTCGTGGATTTGGTTTTTCGGCAAAGTGATGATTTCGATCTTCGTCTTCATCTGGATGCGAGGCACGCTCCCCCGCCTGCGTCAGGACCAGTTGATGAACTTTGCCTGGAAATTCGTGCTGCCCTTCACGCTGCTCGATCTGCTGGTGACCGCAATGTGGCGATTTATGGGCGAGGGCTGGCAACGTTGGGTAGTTTCAACGGTGATTCTCGCCGGAGCCTACGTGCTGATGGGCCGCGTGAGTATGTACCGCCAACATTTTGCTCTAAGGAAGTATCGCTATGCTGAATAGAAGCAGATTCAGGATGAGGCGCGCACTTGGGCACGAAGTGTCAGGGCACGACTTCAGTCGTGCCGATAAGCGCGCCCAAGGGATCGGGGCTTTAGCCCCTGCGGTATGGGGTATTCTGAACTCCCAATCGAGCAAGGAAAGGGCGCGCAGCAGATGGGCATAATGTTCTATCTCATCGCGGCCCTCACGCTGGCCGGGGCGCTGGCGGCGATGACGCTCAAGCATCTGGTGCACGCGGCGCTCGCCGTCACCGTTGCATTCGCGGGCCTGGCCCTGTTCTTCCTCAATCTCGACGCGCAGTTTGCCGGCTTTGCGCAGATCCTGGTCTACATAGGCGCCGTCGCCATTCTCGTCGTGTTTGCGATTCTGCTCACGCGCGGGTCTGAGTTGCCCAGGGAAGGCGTCTTCAGCCGCACATGGTTTGTCGGTCTCGCTATCGCTGCGGGCATCTTCGCTGTGCTTGGCTGGGCCGTGATCGCCAGCGCAAAAGCGTTGCCATCTGAGACGGCCGTGCCCACTGCGAATGTGCACGACATCGGCGTGGCGCTGGTGGGGCGCTACGTTCTGCCGCTTGAAATTGTGGCGCTGCTGCTCACTGCCGCAACCATCGGAGCCGTCATCGTGGCCCTGCACGAGAAAGAGAGGGCCAGGTAATGGGTTCGCCGCTCACTGGCTATCTGGTAGTCGCCGCGCTGCTGTTTGCGATAGGCCTGGCGGGCGCGCTGGTGCGCCGCAACGCCATCATGGTGCTCATCGGCATTGAGCTCATGCTGAACGCGGCCAACCTCAACTTCATCGCCTTCTGGCGCTACTCGCCGCATCCCGAAGCGCTCACCGGAATGATGTTTGCGATTTTCTCCATAGCGGTGGCCGCGGCCGAGGCTGCCGTGGGACTGGGCCTGGTGATCGCTGTCTATCGCCACGCGCAGACCACCGATCTCGACAAGATGAACAGGATGAAGGGGTGAACGGATGCTGATGCAGAATGACCTTCTCCTACTCAATCTCAAGAATGTGCCCATCCCTCCTCAGGCTTGGATCGTTAGATGGCTTTGGTTGATCCCTGCCTTACCCATCATCGCATCAGGCATAATCTCGCTGATGAAGCAGCCCAGACGCAGGCTCTCCGCGGGATTGGCCATTGCCGCTCTGAGCTCTTCTCTTCTGCTGTCACTCAGCGCGCTTGCCTACGTGATTAACACAAGGTCGTTACTGTCGCATTTCGGATTCGATCCGATGGTGCGCGATGTATTCAACCGCCCCTGGTTTCAGTTCGGCAACTCCGCCGTCGATCTCGGCTGGATTCTCGATCCCCTCTCGGCCATCATGGCCGTCATGGTCTGCTTCGTCGGCCTGCTCATCTTTATCTATTCCACCGGCTACATGGAGCACGATGAGAACTTCACGCGTTTCTTCTGCTTCCTCTCGTTGTTCGCCGGAGCCATGCTGGGCGTGGTTATCGCCAACAGCATCCTGCTGCTCTTCATGTGCTGGGAACTGGTCGGCCTCACTTCGTATCTGCTCATCGGCTTCTGGTATCAAAAGCCATCGGCCGCAGCAGCCGCGAAGAAAGCCTTCATCACCACCCGCGTGGGCGATATTTTCTTCCTGCTCGGCATCGTCTGGCTCTTCGCGCAAACCGGCACGCTGCTCTTTTATAACCACGGCTCGGGATCGATGGAGAGCCTTGCACTCAACGGCCTTCTCTCGCATCACGCGGCCTTAGGGCTTACTGCGGCGGGCGCAATCGGCCTGCTCATCTTCGCGGGCGCTGCGGGCAAGAGCGGCCAGCTTCCATTGCACGTGTGGCTGCCCGACGCCATGGAAGGCCCTACGCCCGTCTCCGCATTGATTCACGCGGCCACCATGGTCGCTGCGGGCGTCTACCTCATCGCGCGCGTCTATCCGCTCATGTCAGCGGGCATGCCGCTCACAGCAACAGGCGAAGCTGCAGGCACCACCACGGCGCTGATCGTCGTCACCTGGGTCGGCGCAGCAACCGCGGTCTTTGCCGCACTCATCGCCGTTGCGCAAAACGACATCAAGCGCATCCTCGCCTACTCCACCGTTTCGCAGCTTGGCTACATGATGGCCGGCCTTGGCCTCGGCGGCGTGGCCGTCGGCATGTTCCATCTCATCACGCATGCATTCTTCAAAGCGCTGCTCTTCCTCGGTGCCGGCTCAGTGATCCACGGCTGCCACGAGGAGCAGGACATTCGCCGCATGGGCGGCCTCAAATCGCAGATGCGCGCAACGTTCCTAACCTATGCTGTCGGCATGCTGGCGCTCTGCGGATTTCCAATCGTCTTCTCCGGCTTCTGGTCGAAAGACGCCATTCTCGAAGCCGCGCATAACTCGGCCTTCATAAGAGGTCCTTATTACCTGCTCATTTTCGGCGCGGTGCTGACCGCGTTCTACATGACGCGCCAGGTCAGCTACGTGTTCTTCGGGAAAAGTCGCGGCCCCGGCCACGCGCACGAGAGCCCGCGCGTAATGACCGTGCCGCTCGCCATCCTCGCCTTCTTCGCCATCGCGCTTGGCGCAATCGGCACACCGGCATGGCCGTGGTTCCGCGCATTCTTCGAGGGCAACGCGGCCTACGGCGGCATGCACTTGCTCTTTGAAGCGGACTTCGCCAAGCTCCTCGCCACATCCACCGTCATCGTCTTTCTCGGCCTCGGTCTAGGCTGGCTGCTCTACGGCAACAAGTCGCCACAAGCCGAAGAACCAGACGCGCTTGAGAAAGCCGCGCCCGCTATATGGGCCGTCCTTCGCGACCGCTTCTACGTTGACGAACTCTACGGCGTCACCGTTATCGCCTTCTACTACTGGTGGGCGCGCGTGGCCGACTGGCTTGACCGCCGCGTGTGGGGCGGCATCGTGGCGGCTGTTACCTGGGTCTTTAAAATGTTTGCGCAACTCGATCGACTGCTCGACACACACTGGGTCGACGGAACATTCGACAAAGCCTGCGAGGAACTCTCGACGGGCGGCGGCATTGTGTCGCGCGTGCAAAACGGCCGCGCCCAAACCTACCTGCGCATCCTCGCCTTCGCAGTGGTTGCGCTCGCGGCAATCCTTATATGGAGCGTCCGGCCATGAACGAAATGACGTCCGGATTCGGAATCCTCACGCTCCTTACCGTGCTGCCTCTTGCCGGCGCACTGCTGGCGCTCTTCATCCCCCGGCACGCGCGCGGCATTGCGCTCATCACCTCTCTTGCCAGCCTCACGCTGGCGCTCGTTATCTGGCTGCACCTGCCCGCCGACGGCTCCATCGGCATGGTGGAGCGCCTTGATTGGGTTCGCTCGCTCGGCATCCAGTATCACCTTGGCGTCGACTGTCTGGGTGCGCTCATGGTGCTGCTCTCGGCAATCGTCACGCTCATGTCGGTCGACGCGGCGCATCGCGTCCACCACCAGCCGGGACTTTATTACGCGCTGGTACTGGCGCTTGAGTCGGGACTCTTCGGCTCTTTCACCGCGCTCAATTTCTTCCACTGGTTTCTGTTCTGGGAGCTGAGCCTGATCCCGGCTTTCTTCCTCATCAAGCTGTGGGGCGGGCCCAATCGCGGACCGGCCGCGACGCAATTCTTCGTCTACACCATGGCCGGCAGTGTCGCGTTGCTGCTCTCGTTCCTCGCAATCTTTCTTTCCACCGGCTCCATGGACTTTGCCGAGCTGACCGCGATGGCCGCCAATGGCTCGCTGGCGCAAATGGTCACGGCGCACCTGGGCGCTGTAATGCCGTGGCTTGCGATGGGCGTGCTTGCGGGCTTCGCCGTCAAAGTGCCGCTGGTTCCGTTCCACACCTGGTTGCCGGCCGCGTATGCTGAGGCGCCTTCGCCGGTCACCATGCTGCTCACCGGAGCCATGTCGAAGATGGGTGTCTATGGCCTGCTGCGTATCGCCATTCCGCTCTTCGGCCCGCAGATCGCCGCCATCCGCACGCCGCTGCTCATCCTCGCGGTTGCAACCGTAGTGATGGGCGCGTGGGCCGCCGCCGCGCAAAAAGATCTGAAGCGCGTCTTCGCTTACTCTTCGGTGAATCACCTGGGCTACTGCCTGCTGGGCATCTTCGCGCTGGCCGTGCCCGCATCGGGCGCAGCTACGCAGGCCAGCCAGGCCGCCGCGCTCAACGGCGTCATCCTGCAGATGTTCAATCACGGGCTCACCGCGGCCGCGCTTTTCTGGTTCCTCGCCATGATCCAGTTCCGCACCGGCGGCCTGCGCGGCATTAACGACTTTGGCGGACTGCGCAAGCCCGCCCCGGTCTTCGCCGGACTCATGGGCATCGCGCTCTTCAGCTCGCTCGGCCTTCCCGGACTCAACGGCTTCGTCGGCGAGTTCCTCATCTTCCGCGGCGTCTTTCCCTTGTCGTGGATCAGCGCCACCGTCTCGGTGCTTGGATTGCTGGTCACCGCGGCCGTGATTCTCACTGTTATTCAAAAAGTTTTTTCAGGCCCGGTGCCGGAGCACTGGGCCAAATTTCCCGACTTGCACCATAGCGAGCGCCTCGCCCTCGCGCCGGTCATCGGGCTTATGATCCTGCTCGGCCTTGTGCCCCAGCTTATAGTGGACGGCGTCAACCCCACGGTGCAATTCCTGCTGGCGCACTGGAGATTTTAGATGTTGGCCTGGTGCATTTACATTTCGTTCGTCGGAGCATTGATCGCGGCGTTGCTGCCCAAAGGCAAGCCTGCGGTCGCGCGCTGGTTTGCGCTCAGTGTCGCCGTGCTCGGTCTGCTTCACGCCGTCGGCGGATTCATTTCGGGAGCAGGGCAGGGCAGCGTCGTTTTTGTGGACAAGCTCTGGGTTCCCGCCATGGGCATCCACTTCATGCTCGTTGCCGACGGCATCAGCCGCGTGCTGGTTCTGCTCACCGGCATCGCGTCAGTGGCCGGCGTGCTCTTTAGTTGGAACGTCGAGGTCCGCACCAACCAGTTCTTCGCGCTCTATTTCGCGCTCATCGGCGGCGTCTACGGCGTTTTCCTGAGCGGCGATCTCTTCCTGCTCTTCGTCTTCTACGAAATCGCCATCATTCCCAAATATTTCCTCATCGCCATCTGGGGCTCCACGCGCCGCGAATACGGAGCCATGAAGCTGGCGCTCTACTCCTTCGTCGGCTCGGCCATGGTGCTCATCGGACTGCTTGCTGCATACGCAACTTCAGGCAGCCACACCACTACACTCGCTGGCCTCGCCGCCTACGCGCATTCAGGCGGCCTGCCGGTCAGCTTCCAGATGTGGTGCTTCCCGCTGGTCTTTGTCGGTTTCGGAATTCTTGCCGGCCTGTGGCCCTTCCACACCTGGGCGCCCACCGGCCACGTGGCTGCGCCAACCGCCGCATCCATGCTGCTCGCGGGCGTGGTCATGAAGCTCGGCGCTTACGGCTGCCTGCGCGTCGCCATCGGCCTCTTTCCGCACGGGCTCGACCCCTGGGGATTCACGCTCCTCGGCCTCGCATCGTGGCGCGATGTGTTCGCATTGCTCGCCGTCATTGGCATCATCTACGGCGCGCTGGTGGCGCTGGCGCAAACCGACTTCAAATTCGTCATCGGCTACTCGAGCGTCAGCCACATGGGCTTCGTTCTGCTCGGCCTGGTCACGCTCAACCAGATCGGGCTCGACGGCGCGGTGCTGCAGATGTTCTCGCACGGAGTCATCGCCGGCCTGCTCTTCGCCATCGTCGGCCGCATCGTGTACGACCGCACCCACACCCGACAGTTTGCCGAGCTTGAGCACATGCACCTCGCCCGTCGCATGCCGTTCGCCGCCTGGGCGTTTGTGCTCGCCGGAGTTGCGTCCATGGGCCTGCCTGGATTCTCGGGCTTCATCGCCGAGTTGCAGGTGCTGGTCGGAGCGTGGCGCGCAAATCCGCTGTGGGCTCTCGGCGCGGGCGTGGGCATCATCGTGGGCGTGGCCTACACCTGGCGCGCTCTGCAAAAAGCCTTCTTCACCGACATCGTTCCCGGCGCGCACGTGCTCGAAGAAGAGAAGGCTCACCCCTTCACGCCCATCACCTGGCCTGAGGTTGCCGGCGTGGCGCTGCTCGGCGTCTCGACGATTACAGTCGGCGTTTATCCGCGCGTCTTACTTGATCAAATCGAGCCCGCTGTGAAGGCCCTGCTCGGAGGAGTGCAATGAACTATCCAGACTCCTATCTTGCCCTCTTCCGCGCAACGCTCCCTGAAACGGTTCTCGAAATCACAGCGCTTCTGGTGCTGATTGCCGACCTCGGAGTCGTGCGCAAGGCCGCGCTCAAAACGCGCGTGGCCGTTGCCTCGCTGCTTGGCGTTGTGGGTTGTATCGTGGCCATCTGGGCCGTATATGCTGCTGGCAACGCGGCTTTCAGTGTCGACGGCGGCATGCTCATAGGGGTAAACGACACCATCATTGTCGCCCAAGTGGGGCTTCTCGTCCTCACCGCCCTCACGCTTCTGCTATTCATCGAAGAAAACTTCACAAAGCATATCGGCGAGTACGTCTCAGTCGTGCTAATGGCTGCAGCCGGCGGCCTCATCATCTCAGCCGCTCGGGATTTACTGGTTATTTTCGTCGGCCTTGAGCTGCTCTCGCTCGGCCTCTACATCCTTACCGCATTTGCCAAAAAATCTGGCAAGAGTGCGGAAGCGGCGATGAAGTATTACCTCTTCGGCGGAATGTCGGCAGCGTTTCTGCTGTTCGGTTTTAGTTATTTCTACGGGTTGACAGGAAGTACCAATCTCACAGTGATCGAGTGGAGGATTGCGTATTCAGGTCCGACTCCACTCTTTTATGTTGCATGGGTTCTTGTTGTTGCAGGACTCGGTTTCAAGATTGCCGCTGTTCCATTCCAACTTTGGGCTCCGGATACTTATGAAGGGGCGCCGGCGCCAGCGGCAGCTTTCATAGCTTCCGTCTCGAAGGTCGCGAGCTTTGCACTGCTTCTCACCCTCAGCCTCAAGTGGCTCGAGCCGGATTTTCCCGGTGATCTCGTTCCAGAACACGCGCTATCTTTGTACTATGCCTCGTGGCCAAACGTAGCCATCGTTTTGCTCGTTGCATCTGCTGCTTCAATGGTAGTTGGAAATCTCGCGGCGCTAGCGCAGACAAGCGTACGACGACTTCTGGCCTATTCTGCGATCGCACATGCCGGATATATTCTGCTCGGAATAGCAGTACACCGGAATCACTTCGGACAAACGGATCAGGATATTTTTGCTGCCCTTGCCGGTGAGAGCTTTATAACTTATAGGACCGTATACGCCGTCCTCTACTACATCCTCACCTACGGCCTCACCACCATAGGTGCATTCGGCGTTGTGAGTGTCGTCGAGCGAGCCACCGGCTCCGACAGGCTCGACTCGTTCCTCGGCCTGCACAAACGCAATCCAATACTGGCCGCCGTGCTGCTCGTGCTCTTCCTCTCGCTCGCGGGAATCCCGCCGCTGGTCGGCTTCTGGGCCAAGTTCAACCTCTTTGCCGCCGTGCTCAACGTCGGCGCAGGCCCGGTTCCATTCGCGCTGGTCGCGCTGGCGATAGCCATGAGCGCCGTCTCGCTCTACTACTATCTGCAGGTGCTCAAGCGCGCCTACGTAATGCCCGCCGTCGACGAGTCGCCCATCAAGGCCAATCCGGTAACCACGCTGGTGCTGGTCGCCATCGCCGCCGCAGTTGTAATCATGGGTTGCTTCCCGTCGCTGCTGCAAAACTGGATCGCGAGCTTCTACGCGTAGTTTGAGAATCCGGTTTCGTCGCGCCCCTACGGGGCGCGGAGATTCTTGTCGCTCCGCACCCAGGGCTGCGTCCGCAGCGGCGGACTTGCCCTGGGCTAATATCGATTGCCCCTCCGGGGCAAGACGACCGCAGGGTGCCCCAGGTCTCGATTTTGAGACCTGGGAAAGCGCGAATCCCAAAGTAGCCGAATATCAAGTGCTGGGTGCCCCATCCTTTTCACAGTCTCATCGTGAAAAGGATGGGAAGCCACAGAAATCGATCGGCCACAATTAGGAAAAAAGCCGCCCGAAGCATAACGCTCGGGCGGCCTTTGTCTCTAACTCCGCTAACTCCGCTAACTTCGCTAACTCCGCTAACTTCGCTAACTCCGCTAACTCCGCTAACTCCGCTAGCTCCGCTAACTCCGCTAACTCCGCTGCCTTTTCAATACTTCACAATCTTTTCGAACGAATCCGGCTTGAGGCTCGCGCCGCCCACCAGCGCGCCATCAATCTCTTCCTGGCCGATCAGCGACGTCGCATTGTCGGGCTTCACGCTGCCGCCATACAAGATCCGCATGGCCGCTGCCACATCGGCGCCCAGCAGTTTCGCCACTTCGGCGCGAATAATGCGGTGCGCGTCGACTGCAATCTCCGGCGTGGCCGTCTTGCCGGTACCGATGGCCCATACCGGCTCGTAAGCAATCACGATGGGCGCGGCCATCTCGGGCGTGATGCCCGCGAAAGCGCCGATGATCTGCGTCTTGAGCACGCTGGCCGTCTTACCCGCCTCACGCTCCTCAAGCACTTCGCCAATGCACACCACCGGCACAATGCCGTGCTTCAGCGCGGTGTGCAGCTTCTTGTTCACAATCTCGTCAGTCTCGGCAAAGTATTGGCGCCGTTCCGAGTGACCAATCAGCGTGTGCGTGCCGCCAACGGCGATGAGCTGCCCGATCGAGGTCTCGCCGGTATAGGCGCCCTCCTCGGCAAAGTGAACGTTCTGCGCGCCCACCGCAACATTCGATCCCTTGCAGCCTTCAATCACTGTCGGCAGCAATACCGGAGAAGGGAACAGCGCAATCTCGTCGCGAGTATGCCCGGCAACCAGCGGCAAAAAAGCATCGACAAACGCCTTGGCTTCGGCCGGCGTCTTGTACATCTTCCAATTGGCAGCAATAAGTGCTTTACGAGACATGTTTGTGATCCTCACTTTTGGCTTATCAATTCAATTTTAGAGGATTGAGTTGCGCCGGCCGGGTGATGGCCCGCACTGTCGGCTCTATCTTTTGCGCAGGCGCTTCGCCGCGCTGTCTGTGAGCAGAGAAACCAGAAGCGTCGGAACAAGGATGATCAGGGCGAACGCGAAGAACAGGGCCGGACCTCTAGGATATCCCCAGTCCGGATTCGTAAGGTCAATTCCGAGATAATCCAGAATCGGCCCGGCAACCACGATGAGCGGCCAGGCAACCAATGGTGGGGTTACGATGTTGGCAATCCTGCTTGCTGTGGTCGCTGGTTGCGCCAACGCGCTCGTCCATCACCATGCAGCCCACATCGCAAGCAAGCATGAAAAACCGGTCAAGATCGCCAGTGTGGCCAACACGCCTCCTTCAGGCTCTCCCGATTTTCCAACCAATATTAGGGGATCGAATTCAGCAAACCGGGTGACGGCGAGCACAGGCCGGAACAATGTGCTCGGACTAAAAGAATCGATCGCGTTGGGTCTACGAGCCTGATCCAAGCGCCGAGGTTAAATCGCCGGGCACCGAACCCTTCATGAAAGCATCCCGATGATCGGGATCGCCCAGGTCCATCGAGAAATGGCGCCACACGCCATCCTGAAGCACGGCCATGTTCCATGGGCCTGAAACCGATTCGGAGAATTGCCACAGAATGTGGTATCCCTCCTCATTCGTGAAGCCTTCACCGTCGGCCTGAAGAATAGCGTCGCCGCGCTCCCACAGCTTCGAGCGCAGCGCGTGGAGCGCGTTGCTTCCTCCCACCGTCTCCGCGCCCTGCAGATGCTGAAACGCGTAGATCGTTTTTACCGAGGCAAGGTAATCCTCAAGCCATTGCACCGCACTGTTTGGCTTGCAGTCCTGAATGTCCTCGAGGAATTCCGCAACCTCGTCCTGACCGATCGAGCCAACGAATACCGGATTGCGCTCGAGGACCGCAACCTCAACTTCATCGTTGCTTGAGAGCAGCAGCGATTCCCATTCTTCTTCATCACCGCTTTCGCGGGTGAGTTTGAAGTAGGGGTGCCCATCGCGAATGAACTGCGCGAGTTCGTCGAATGCCGGATAATCTTCGTCCTTCGACAAAACCCGCGTGTAATAGCCCATGGTGTTCCCTTTCGGCTTTCAATATATTCATTCTCTTCGATACGCCGGGGCAAACAAAAATCGCATCCGGCAGTTTCCCACCGGATGCGATTCTCAACTGACCACCGATCACCGTCCACCGTTCACGGTTTGTCCGTCAGCGCCTCAACCCCCGGCAGCTTTTTTCCCTCAAGGAATTCAAGCGAAGCCCCGCCACCGGTGGAGATGTGCGTGATCTGGTCTGCCACGCCCGCCTGGTTGATGGCGCTCACACTGTCGCCGCCGCCGATGATCGAGATCGCCGTGCGATTCGCGGCAACCGCCTCGGCAATAGCGTTGGTGCCTACCGCGAAATGCGGAAATTCAAAAACGCCCGCAGGCCCATTCCACACGATTGTTTTGGCCGTCGAAATAACGTCTTCAATCGCGCTGATTGATTTTGGACCGATATCCAGTCCCTGCCAGTCGGCCGGAAAATCAACCGATGTGTCCCACACCTGGGTCTTGGCGTCGTCGGCAAACTTGTCGGCCAAAATATTGTCCACCGGCAGCAGCAGGTTCACGCCCTTGGCCGCCGCCTTATCGAGCGTCTCTTTGGCGAGTTCAATCTTGTCTTCTTCCACCAGTGATTTGCCGGTCGTGACGCCCTTGGCGCGGTAAAACGTGTACGCCATGCCGCCCACGATTACCAGCGTTTCCACCTTGTCCAGCAGGTTCTGGATGACGTCGATCTTGCCTGAGATTTTGGCGCCGCCGATGATGGCCACAAACGGCTTCTCGGGATTTTCGAGCGCCTTGCCCAGGTACGTGATTTCTTTCTCCATCAGCAGGCCCGCAACGGCAGGCTTGAGAAAATGCGTGATGCCCTCGGTGGATGCGTGCGCGCGATGAGCCGAGCCGAACGCGTCGTTCACATAAACTTCCGCCAGCGAGGCCAGCGCCTTGCTGAACTCCGGATCGTTGGCTTCTTCCTCCGCGTGATAGCGCAGGTTCTCAAGCAGCAGCACCTGGCCCGACTCAAGCTGATGCGCCAGCTCGGTAGCAATCTCGCCTACGCAGTCCGGCGCAAAGGCCACATTGATGCCTTCGTGAAATTTCTTGTCGAGCAGCTCGCGCAGCCTGATGGCCACCGGCCGCAGAGAGTACTTCGGATTCGGTTTGCCCTTCGGCCGCCCCAGGTGCGAGGCCAGTATCACCTTCGCCCGGTGCCGCAGAGCATATTCAATGGTGGGCAGCGTGGCCACAATGCGCGTGTCGTCGGTAATAGTCGAGCCGTCTTCAGTCAGCGGCACGTTGAAATCGACGCGGATAAAAACGCGCTTGTTGGTCAGATCGATGTCACGGATGGAAAGTTTAGCCATGATGTCTCTCGGGTCTCTCTTTTGAATTTTTGTCGTGGGTAGTCGAACCTGCGATACCCCGTGCGCTTAATGGTGTCAGGCTTGCCTCACTTGAGCTTTGCACCTCGGACAGCGAAGCTTGCTGGGACGAGACGGACTTAGATACCTGTCGCAGACTGGACAGCGGTAGATAGCCAAGGTTAAGGCAAATGCGACGGAAAAGATTGCAAGTGCGCAGGCCTCTGATCCTAGAAAAATCCTGATGAAAGACCGCGCCAGGTTTGCGTCATTTTGGAAGAACGCAATGACGAAGCTGAGCAGCCCTCCGAGGATCCAGATAATCGCCGCGTTGAATAAGTATTTGCAAACGCGGTAGCGTGCTTTCACCTGGCGGATGATCTCATCAGGTGCGAGAACGCGATCAGCGCGGGTTCCAGCCTGGTTCAACATCGGTTGGCCTGAGAAAAGATTAATTCAGGTGAGCGGCTCACCCCACCCCAGCCGCAAGAACAACGATGCGGCGAGGATGGGGCACCCGGAGTGTGAACGGCGATCGATGCCAGAGAGTCTGACAACTGACTACTGACAACTGATCACTGACAACTCGCTTCGTTACAGCCCCTTCTTCTCGAGGAAGCCGATCAGGTCGACGACGCGGTTCGAGTAGCCCCACTCGTTGTCGTACCAGCTCAGCACCTTCACGCTCTGGCCCACAACCTTGGTCAACGGCGTGTCCACAATGGAGCTGAGCGCGTTGCCCTTGTAATCGGAGCTGACCAGCAGGTTGGCATCGACGCCCAGAATGCCCTTCAGTTCGCCCTCGGCGGCCTTTTTGAAGGCGGCGTTCAGTTCTTCGGCCGTCGCTGTCTTCTCGGCGATGTAAGTCAAATCCACGATCGACACGTTTGGTGTTGGCACGCGAATCGCAAATCCGTCGAGTTTGCCGGCGGTCTCGGGAATCACCAGTTTCAGCGCCTTGGCGGCGCCGGTCGAGGTGGGAATCATCGAGAGAGCCGCGGCGCGGGCCCGGCGCAGGTCTTTGTGCGGGAAGTCCAGAATGACCTGGTCGTTGGTGTAGCTGTGGATGGTGGTCATGATGCCGCTCACGAGGCCGGTTGTCTCCAGGATCACCTTCACCACCGGCGCCAGGCAGTTGGTGGTGCAGCTCGCATTCGACAAAATGTTGTGCTTGGCTGCATCGTACTTGCTGTCGTTGACGCCCAGCACGATGGTCAGGTCTTCGTTTGTAGCGGGAGCCGAGATAATGACCTTCTTGACCGTCGCGCCGAGGTGGGCCTTGGCCTTGGCTCCGTCGGTAAAGTGGCCGGTCGACTCAATTACAATCTGCGCGCCCACATCGGCCCAGGGCAGCTTGGCGGGGTCGCGTTCGGCCCACACCTTGATCGTCTTGCCGTCCACCGTTATTGAATCGTCGGTATGCGAGATTTCGTTCTTAAGATTGCCAAGAATCGAGTCGTACTTAAGCAGGTGAGCCAGGGTTGCCGGGCTCGTCAAATCGTTAACGGCCACAAATTCGATGTCGTTGTTGCCCAGCGCGGCGCGCAAAACATTGCGCCCAATGCGGCCAAAACCATTGATTCCAACCTTAACTGCCATGTGTGATTTCTCCTTGTTTATCCAGTGTCGATTTACAGTGTGGCGATGGTTCAAATCGAGTCAGGTGCAATGTCTCGATTGCAGCAAAAAAGCACTTCTACCAAACTCTTGATCCTAACATCCAGGCCGATTGCGGCGTATTGAAAATGGTTCGCGCGGCTTCCAAAATGGACACAATTTCCGCTACCGGTAGGATGCCCGGCCTACTATGGGACTGTATGTGACGGAATGCACAGAATTTGCAGCGCCATCGCCAAATATGGTATTCGGGTAGCATTACAGAACTGCAGAATTGCAGCGATGGCCCCAAAATTGGATCTGAGAGGCCAGGGTTGAAGGCGGAATGAGAAGACGTTCGAGACGGGCTCCCAATACTTCGGAATCGACCGGGAAAATCGGCCAGGAACTCCCACAGAATCAACCGGCTCCGCTCGTGCCGCAGTACCCATACGAGGGGGGGCGCGAGCGTCAGCCCGGTCGCGACCGTGAGTCTGGCCGCACCCCTGAGTCTGGCTCAGACCGTCAGCCGGCGCTGCCTGAACAACGCCCTGCTGAGCCACGCGCTAACGACCAGCGCCACGCCGCAGCGCCGCGTCCACAAAGGCACCCGCAGCCGCGGCCCGACTGGAACGAGCAGGCCAAAGCCGGTCGCCTCGAAGTCGAGACCCAGCCCGAGATACCTACGGCAGCGGGCTCTGAGCCCATCCAGTCAGAACGCACGCCGCAGGCCCCCAAGGGCTACGTGGTGCTGGCCATCGGGCTGCCCGGCTCCGGCAAAACCACCTGGTTCGGCCGCCGCGGCGTCACTCCGCTGTCGTCAGATCTGTTGCGCAACATCCTCTTCGACGATGTTGAGGAACAGCGTTACCAGGGGCTGGTCTTCTCCACGCTGCGCTCGCTCTTGCGCGCGCGGCTCATCGCCCGCATGCCGTGGAACTACGTTGACGCCACCAATCTATCCATCCACGAGCGCCGCCAGTGGATCAAGATGGCCAAGAGCTTTGGCTACGAGGTGCAGGCCGTCTTCTTCGACGTGCCGCTTGAAGTGTGCCTCGAGCGCAACCGCCAGCGCGACCGCTCGGTAAGTGAAGACGTAATGCGCAAGATGGCGGAGAAGCTCAAACCGCCGCTCTTCGAAGAAGGATTTGAGAAGATCACCGTGGTCCGGGTCAAGAGCGCAGGGTAGGAATCCCATTTGCTTCTGAACTCGACTTGGCTCAATTGAAATACGCTGTCATCCTGAGGCGAAGGTCACCGCAGCGACCGCAGCCGAAGGATCCCCGGTTGTATTTCGGCTTTATGTCCGCATAGGCGGTCATCCAGGCTCAACCCGAACGGAGCCCCAGTCTAGCTCTATAATGGCTCCCATGGATCAGCGGCTTTCATTAATTCTATTGATTTTGTGCACGGGAGCCGGCGCCAGCGCAGGACAGGATTTGCCTGTCGATACCGCGGCTCTGGGTATCAAAGAGCTGGCCTACGAGGTGCCCCGTGATTCCTCCATCACGACATCGGCCGGACCGGGAATGACGTGGTCGCGCGGCATGGAAGACGATAGCGACATTTTTGTAATCGATTCTCAGAGTTCCAAGCCGCGAAAGCTTGTCGGTGGAGGGGCGCGCCCCGCATGGTCTCCAGACGGATCCAAGCTTGCATATTGCACCTGGAAGGGCACGAGCTATGGGCAAATTGAGGTGGTGAATGCGGATGGAACAGGCAAGCAGCAAATCACAAATATGAAAGGCGGCGCCTGTTATCCAGACTGGTCACCTGACGGATCGAAGATTGTCTTCACTGCATTGAAGCTGGATGACTCGGAGAAAAAGCTCTACGGCACCAACAACTCTGAGATCTTTGTCGTGGATAAGAACGGAGGAGATCCAGTTCCGGTCGCTCCTGGCTACGCTGCGCGATGGTCCCCAGGAGGCACCATGCTGATAATCCAGCGCGCTCCGGAGAAGAAGGGTCCGTCTACCAGTTCAGTCTGGCTTGCAACCGCAGACGGCAAACAATCGAGGGCACTAGTCGCCGTCAATTCGGCTATTCTTGGTGCGTCATGGTTCCCAAATGCCAGGAGCATTGCGGTTTCTACATTTCGCGATTTGAAATACCGGATTTTCCGGGTCTATCTTGACGCGTCCCAGCCCCAGGCAGCACAGCCACAAGTGATTGTCGGCGACGATCAAGCCAACTGGACTGAGCCGAGCGTATCGCCGGACGCGAAACAACTTATTGCAGTCAAGGATTATGCGGTGATGCTTCTGGACCTGGACACGAACAAGAGCCAGACACTGGCGAGGGGCAGTCAGTACAGCGTGGTGTGGGAACGAAAGTAGCTCATCTTCAACCAGTCTGCGCCACCCGAAATGATTAAGACCTGGTGATTCATTCGGATCGCGTGAATTCAGGAATAAATCTTCGATAAGTCCCCGAGAACGCGCCAGCGTCAGCGAGTCGGGGTGCGCCTGTATTGTCGCCCATTGGGAATTAATTCGAATTTTCGGCCTCAGCAAATCCCCTCCGAAGCACCCGCAGATCCTTCGTCGCTCCGCTCCTCAGGATGACATAGAGCGGAGGTTGACAGAATGGCTGATTCGAAGCTTTAAACTACGGCCATGAGCACTTCGCCCATCCCCTACACCGAACCCTGGCTGCGCGGCACCTACGCCGACGTTCCTGCCGCCGGCCGCGCCGTTCTTCACGCACTCGACCTCGCTCTCGATGACATCGCCAAGTGGGCCGCGGGCCTGACCGACGCCGAAATCCACTCCGCGCCTCATGGTCTTACGCCAGTCGCTTTCCATCTGCGTCACATTGCGCGTTCCACCGACCGCATCCTCACCTACGCAGAAGGGAGCCAGCTCTCCGCCGAGCAACTGGCCGCGCTCAAGGCCGAGTCAGCCGGCGAAGAACCACTCGCAGAATTGATTGCCGAAGTCGAGATATCTTTCACCCACGCATTCGATCGCATCCGCACTCTCGCCACGGCCGATCTCAACACCCCGCGCTCCGTGGGCCGCAAGCAGTTGCCCACCTCCATAGGCGGCGCGCTCATTCACGTTGCCGACCACACCCAGCGCCACGTCGGCCAGATAGTGACGACTGCGAAGGTAATCAAAGCCCTCCGCACCTGATTAGCCGGGTGCCCCATCCTCGCGACGTCTTTGTTTTTGTCGCTAGGGTGGGACACCTCGAGCCTAAATCAATGCCTCAGTCGCTAGGCCCAAGCAACTAAGATTGACCCATGCCGGGCAACTCACGATCCACGCGCTGGCTGCGCAATCCGCTCGTTCTGCTTGCGCTGGCCGCCGCGCTTATCGCCATCGTTGTCCAGTCCGGCGAGGTGGGCTCGGCCGACACGCAACATCGCGAAAACGCCGCTCACGCCCTGTGGACCAGCGACCCTCCCGTCTTCCCCTACGAGTATCCCGAGTTCGGCATCCACGGCCGCGATGGCGAACTCGAAACCTGGTACGGGATCGGCCAGTCGCTGCTCATGCTGCCCTTTGACGTTGCCGGAACCTGCATCGAGCGCCTGCCCGTCTTTGCCGATTACAACGGCAACGACCCCAGCGTGCGCAACATCGTGGTCAGCTACGGCGTCAACATTTTGCTCAACGTGCTCACCGCGCTGGTCTGCTTCCGTTTTCTGCACCGCTTCAATTTCTCCGTCGCCCAGTCCGCTTCCGGCGTGCTGGCGCTGCTGCTCCTTACCACCCATCTGCATTACACGCAGAACATGATGGAGAACAACTACATCTGCCTGCTCACACTGGCCGGCTTCTGCTGGCAACTGGAGTGGGTCGAGACCGGCAATCGCCGCACGCTCTTCATTGGTTCGGCCGCGCTGGGATTGAATCTTCTCACGCGCCTCACGACGGGGGTCGACCTGCTGGGCTGCGCGCTTTTCGTTGTGCTTGCTCTCTTGCTCACTGCCACTCGCCGCACCGCGTTGTGGGCCCGCGCCAAGACTTACGCAGCCGTCACGCTGCCCGTCTACGCCTTCTTCATCCTGCTCGACCGGCTCTACCAGTTCTACCGCTTCGGCTCGTTCACCAACACCTACGCAGGAATCGCCGCGCGCGAATGGCGTGCGCAGAACCCGAGCCTGCCCGCAACGTTCCCTTTCAGCGCGCCGTTTCATGCGGGATTCTTCGGCGCTCTCTTTGCTCCTGAGAAATCCATCTTTCTTTTCGACCCGCTGCTCATTCTCACGCTCATCATCGTCGCTGTTGCGTGGCGTCGCTTAACTCCCGCCATCAAGGCCTACATGATCGCAACCGCAGTGATGCTGCTCGTCTACATCAGCTTTTACGCGCGCTATTTCACCTTCGCCGGTGACTCTGCCTGGGGCGACCGCTACGTTGCAACCACAGCTGAACTCGCGGCGCTGCTGGCGATTCCGCTTATGCTGCAACTGTGGCACGAGTCGCCCCGCGCACTTCGCATAATCGGCGCGGCGCTCATCGCTGCCAGCGCAATCGTTCAGGCTGCGTCCGTTTGCTTCTGGCTCATGCTCGAGCTCTACCAGGAAGAGACGCTCGGCCACCCAACTTTCGTTGTCTGGCTGCGGCTCAGGAATATCGCAGCATTCGCGCTGGGCAAAATGGACGCGTGGGGCCTGAACAACGCGCCCATGCACCGCGACTCATGGGATTACGTACACATAACCTGCTGGAACTTTCTGCCGTTTCTGCTTCGCCGCGTAGGAGAAGCGCCGACGTGGGTCTGCAACCTCACGCTGGCCCTGTGGTGGGCCGCGGTGGCAGCGCTGGCGATTGTGCTGTGGAGATTGTGGCGGGCATTAACGCCGCTGGATCGGAGGAGCAAACTGTCTTGAAAGGTCACGACTGGTAGGTAAGGGCTTTACAGGTCGCGGAAAAGCTCTGCAAATGGGCAAGAAGTGTCAGGGCACGACTTCAGTCGTGCCGATAACGCCAGTAGAAGCGGCGGGGCTTTAGCCCCTGAGCTAAGGTTTGCTAGATCAAAGCCACTTCTTTCGGCTCCACGCTCACTCCGCCGACTCGAGAATATGGCCCATCTTCTCGTGCTTGGTCTTCAGGTATCCGGCAAAGCTGTCCAGCGGCTCAACCTCGGCTGAGACCCGCTCCACCACAGCAATGCCGGCCGACTCAAGCGCGGCTACCTTGTCGGGGTTATTGGTAATTAAGCGGACCCGGCTCACGCCCAGCAGCTTGAGCACTGCGGCAGGCATGTTGTAGGCGCGGCAATCGGCAGCGTAGCCCAGCTCCTCGTTGGCCTCGACAGTGTCCAGCCCGTGGTCCTGCAACTCGTAGGCCTTCAGCTTGGCCATCAGCCCGATCCCGCGGCCTTCCTGCTGCTCGTACAGCAGAATTCCCGCGCCGGCTTCGCCAATCATGGTCAGCGCCATCTCAAGCTGTAACCGGCAATCGCAGCGCAGCGATCCGAACACATCGCCCGTGAGGCATTGCGAGTGAATGCGCACCAGCGGAGGCGCCTCATGGATGTCGCCCATTACCAGCGCTACCAGCCCTTCGGGCTCAACCTTGGCAGTTGCCGCGGGACCGCAATCGGGCTCAACCTCCGGCTTGCCCTCAAAGCCCAGAATCCGAAAATTCCCCCACCGCGTCGGAAAATCCGCCTCCGCAACCTTGATTGCGCCTTCGAATGCCATACGTCAATTTTACTTGATGCACGTGCGCCCGCCGGGTTACGTGACGCATGATGAGATGCGGAACCGTTGCCCAACTGCGGCAATTCGCAGCATTCATGTGGCTCCCAACCGCACGGCGCGTTACAGTTGTGGAGTGGATGTAAGGCTTCTCTTCATTACGCTCCTGGTAAAGCTGGGAGTGGTAGCCTCGGTGGCCAGCGTACTGGCGCGCGCCAGCACGTTTCGAAGGTTGCTGTTTGCCGAGCATCGCCGCCGGCGCCAGACCCTCGCACTGCTGGCGTTCTTCCTCGTTCCTCTCACTCTCGGTGTTTATTTCCGGTTCATCGTCCCGAATTTCAAGGCTGCCGACATTTCGTTTGAGACCGTTATTCTTCTCGGCCTGCTCGTAGGCCCCGGCTGGGCCATGTTCTCGGGCACCGTACTCTCGGTCCCCGCCGTCCTGCATCACGAGTACCTGGCGCTGCCATTCAATGTCGTGCTCGGCCTTGCCGCGGGAATGCTGGGCCGCTTCGTGGGAGCCGAGAATATCTGGTCGTTCACGCCCCTCATCGATCTCAGCATCTACCGCTGGGTGCGCCGCAGCCTGCGCAAGCCGGGCATCGACCGCCAGATTCTGCTTCTGGTCATCATCGTCTTCATGGAGATGGCGCGAGACTGGATCGCCCATGCATTCCCCCACCGGCTCTTCGCGCTGGAGGCCGACCAGATCTGGCTGCAGCCGCTGGTCTGGATCAGCGCGCCGATCGTGGTGGGCATCGCTCTCAAGGTGTGGAACGCTCTGCGCGTCGAGCTCTCGCTCGAAGAGCAAAAACGTCTCGTGCTTGAGGCGCGGCTCGATGCCCTGCAGCGGCAGATCAATCCACATTTTCTGTTCAACACGCTCAACTCAATCGCCTCGCTGGTGCGCAATCAGCCCGAACTCGCCCGCGAAATGATCGTGAAGCTCGCCAACATTCTGCGCGCCCTGCTCAAGGATCACGACAATTATGTTCCGCTCAGCCAGGAGCTGAAATTTACCGACGACTATCTCGATATCGAGGTCGTTCGCTTCGGCGCCGACAAGCTCAAGGTCGCGAAAGAGATCGACCCGCGCACGCTATCGGTTCTGGTGCCCAGCATCCTGCTTCAGCCGCTGATTGAAAACAGCATCAAGCACGGACTGGAGCCGCGCATCAACGGCGGCACAGTCACGCTGCGCAGCCAGCTCAACGGCGATCGTGTCCTCATTGAAGTTGCCGACGACGGCGTGGGCATGGGCAACCGCCCCACCGGCGCGCTGCTCCGCACCGGCGCGGGCATCGGCATGAAGAATGTGAAAGAACGCCTCGACGTCCTCTATGGCGATCAGGCACACTTTAACGTGGTCAGCAACCCCGGCCGCGGCACGATGGTCTCCATCGATATCCCGGCGGTGTTGCCCGGTGCAGGTTAGAATGCAGTTTTGCGGCATGCATGGAGGGCAGCATGGGCGAAATTCAATCCATTGAATCAGGCGCGAAAATCGAAGGCATCGGCCAGGTCGCCATCTATGTCACGGACCTGGCGCGCTCAAAAGAGTTTTATGGCCAGGCGCTGGGCCTGCCGCACCTCTTCGATGCCGGAACCATGGCGTTCTACCAGTGTGGCGACGTAAGAGTTCTGATCGGTGCAAGTGACAAGCCGGTCGCTACGGGCGGCGTCATCCTCTACTTCAGAGTGCAGGATATCGAAAAGGCCTGCGCCGAACTCAGCGCCCGCGGGGTTGAGATCGCGCAGCAGCCCCAGCTTGTTGCCAGGATGCCCGATCACGATCTCTGGCTGGCCGTCCTCAACGATCCCGATGGTCACCCCATCGAGCTGATGTGCGAAATGCCGCGCTCAGTTGCGTAATGAAGGCACTGCCGCCGCGATCAGCGCGACGGCGGCCAGCGTTGCGGGCTGGATTTACTCCACCGAGTTTCAGAATTAATGCGCCGGCGGGCCATTCGCACTGCCCTGTGCAGCCTGATTGGGTCTCCGCGTCTTCGTCCGCTCCGCCAGCCAGAAGCCGTATTCTTCCTGCATCGGCCGTCCCGGCTTGGCGAACTGCCGCCCCGGCTGTTTCAGATAGTGCAGAAACTCGCTGTAATCCTGCTGGCTCGCGGAGTAGGGAAGCGCCGGCACCACATCGCTTTCGTGGTGCTTCCGCTGCTTCCCGAATATCAGCTCCACCTCAAGAAAGGCGAACGCCGGCACAAACGCAGAAACTATGCCGAACGCAGGGATATACGACCGGACCGCGATAAAGCCGAGCAGCAGGATCAGTACTGCCCCATGCACGCTCACGGCCTTGTTCACGGGCAGGTTGAAGCCACCGCTCCAATCCATGAAGCCGACCAGGAAGACCAGGAAAAAGTGGTAAGCGAACAACACAGAAACAAAGGCGCCGGGTGCGGCTCCAAGCAGATATTGATTGATCACCCATCCCGATAACATCGCGACGATCAGGGCAATGTACTTCATGCGCTTTCACTCCATTTTCTCGACAGCCTCTGAACCATCTCCGGGCCATGCGAGGTTTCAATTTGTACTGATGGAAGTCGATTGCCAAGTCTTTCGATCTGGGGAAATCGTGCCAGGGAATCGAAACCGGAATCGAGGAGGGGGGAACCCGATTAACTACCTAGGAAAGAATATAACTTAGGCGAGCGTTCCTCAGCATTGTTTTTGCCGGCAGCTGTATGCTCAAAACATGGTCCGTTTCACGGTTCTGGCGTCGGGCTCCAAAGGCAATAGCGCGGTGGTTTCCGGTGGGCGCACTCGCATCCTCATTGACGCCGGTCTGAGCTGCCGCGAGCTGTTTCGCCGCATGAAACTGGCCGGCGAGGACCCTCAAACCCTCGACGCAATCGTTATCACCCACGAACACCAGGACCACATCAACGGGCTGGCTGTCACGGCCCGTAAACTCGGAATCCCGGTCTACTTTACTGAGCCTACTCACCGCGCCTGGATGCGTTGGCTCACGCCGCGCCGCCAAATGACCTATGCGCAGTGGCTTGCGGAGTGCAAGCGCCAGCAGGCCGAGCGGCAGGCTGAGGCGGATGCTGCAGCAGCCCCGGGCGATCTGGAGGAGCTCAGCCTCGAAGATTCAGGTCTCGAAAATTCAGGTCTCGATGCCGAACCCGCCAATGCTGAAGCAATTGCTTCGGCAGCGGCAGCGGGCGCGCAACCCAAACCAGCGGAAGAATCGGCCAAGACTCAATCGGCGGCTCTTCGCGATGACCCAACCTGGCTACCGGCGGTGGAGTATTTTGAAGCCGGCCAGGCATTCTCGATAGGCGACATCGACCTGAGCCCATTCACCATTCCGCACGACGCCGCCGACCCGGTCGGATTTGTTTTTTCGACAGAGGGTATTCGACTTGGTTTTGCCACCGACCTAGGCTACGTCACCCCCAACGTGAGGGCGCAGCTCAAGCGGCTCGACCTGCTGCTTCTTGAATCGAATCATGATCTTGAGATGCTTCGCGACGGCCCATATCCCTGGCAGGTCAAGCAGCGGGTGCTTTCGCGTGTCGGCCATCTCTCCAACGATGCCGCGGCCGAATTCCTCGCCAATGACTACGATGGCCAGGCGGCCTACGTCATCCTCGGGCACCTGTCTGAGAGCAACAATCTACCTGATTTGGCAAGGGTTGCCGCAGAGCGCGCTCTGGCCACACGAGCCAGTCTGCTGGCCAATCGCCTCGTTCTCGCCTCGCAACACGAGCCCCTTTCTCCTATTGATTTCTAACGGAAAGGGTTACAATGATTTCACGTTAGTATCCTTCCCCAAAGTGCGACTTTGGCGTCATGAACGGCCGAATTGGAAACTTTGCAGGCGATGGAGAATCAAACCTAAAGCGCCATTGATCCCAACGGGACAGAAGGCGTATCGGAGTCGAGCAGGCGTTGTCTTATCAGCTACCGCTCCGGAATTTATTAAGCCAATTTTTTAGCAAAGTGGGTCTTGATGGCTATGGCAAGAACTGAATGCAGCGACCGGGTTGTAGGCGCCATTCTGGCGAGCTGGCGATACGACATTTCAGGTATCTCTCCTGAGATGCGCCGTGACTACGTAAGCCACTTTGCCGAGTGCGTTCACTGCCGCTCCCGTCAAAAATTTCATCGCAGCCTCGACGCGACCCTGGCGATTCTCACTTCGCTCGCCGCAATATTCTTCCTCTTCGCGCTGGCAGTACTCAAGCACATCAAGCCGCTTGAACATGTGGCCTTCAAGATTCTCGGCCTCGACATCTTCGACATGTACCACATGCTCATCTCGGCCGGAATCGCGGGACTCATCTTCTCAGTGATCGCACTGGCCCTGGTGCTGATGGCCACGCCCGCGCCTTCGTACCTGAGCGGGATCGCCGCTGAGCACGCCAAGTCGATTGAAGAGCGTCTCCCCGAAGCGATCAAGTCGCTGCGCAGCCGGTAAAGCTTTCTGAATCAGGCACGAACGTGAAGGCCTCCCCAACGGGAGGTTTTTGCATTGATTGATCGTGCGGGTTCGACCGTCGCGAGATCTTCAGTTTGCATTCAAGTTGCGGTTTTGCATTTGATCCTATTGCACCTGGTGCTACACTTCTTTCACGGCAAATGAGCCTGCGAATCCGCAGCGCGTCTTTAGGACTGCGTGGTTTTCCAAGGCAGCTCGAAAAGCAAAGATCGCAGACGACGAGCTGTGTGCTGCTATTCGGCAGGTGATGCTGGGGCAAGCAGCAGATCTCGGAGGCGGAGTTTTTAAGAAACGCCTCGATAGAAACAGATCAAGGTCGATCATTCTCGCCAAGGGAGGCCGCCGCCGGGTTTTCGAGTACCTTTTTGCCAAGGATTGGAAAACATCGAGGACGACGAATTGGCCGAATTCAGAAAGCTGGCAAGAGTGTACGAGGCGCTTAGCGAGCAGCAACTAAGGGAATTGATTGAGAATTCGGACTGGATGGAGATTTGTGACGGCAACTAAGCAGAAATTCAAGAGCGATGCATTTGAGGCGATTCACACGTCCGCCTCCGCAATGCTTCGCGCAGGCGCGATCGACAAGGCTACGATGCGAGAGTTCGATGAAGCGTGTCTTGTTTCCCCCGCCCCAATGGGACCGCGGAGGATCAAGAAAATCCGCGAGGCGCAGCGTGTAAGCCAGCCGGTATTTGCAAGGTATCTGAACACCAGCGAATCAACCATACAAAAATGGGAGACAGGTGCGAAGAAGCCAAGCGGAATGGCGCTCAAGCTTCTCGACATCGTTGAGAAGCACGGGCTGAAAGTGTTGGCCTGAAACATTTGGAACGCAATGATCAAAGCGAATCAGCCATCTAAATGGCGAGGGGCGCGAAATTCGCGCCCCTCGCCGTCTGACACAATATTCCAGGTAACTACTCGCCGTAGTTCAGGCTCTCCAGCCCAAGGTAAACCGCGCCCGAGCCCAGCTCTTCTTCAATCCTGAGCAGTTGGTTGTACTTGGCGATGCGGTCGGTGCGGCTGCACGAACCGGTCTTGATCTGCCCCACACCGGTAGCCACTGCGAGATCGGCGATGAACGTGTCTTCGGTTTCGCCCGAACGGTGAGATATGACCGAGGTATAACCGTAGCGGCGGGCAAGGTCGATCGCTTCAAGCGTCTCAGTCACGGTGCCAATCTGGTTCAGCTTGATCAGGATCGAGTTGGCCACGCCCTCTTCGATACCGCGCTGCAGCAGCTTTACGTTGGTGACGAAGTTATCGTCGCCCACAAGCTGAATCTTGCTGCCCAGCTTGTCAGTGAGGATGCGCCAGCCTGCCCAGTCGTTCTCAGCCAGGCCGTCTTCAAGCGAGACGATGGGATACTGGCGAATCCAGTTGTCGTAAAACGAAACCATCTCCGCGCTGGTCAGCTCGCTCTTGTCGCCCTTCTTGAAGACGTACTTGTT
>CAZGUD010000051.1:0-28346 GCA_964528915.1 uncultured Occallatibacter sp. | reverse complement strand
GCGGCGCCAGGGAAAAAGCCTGCCAGATGCGATGGATCGACGCGCGGCTGAGGCCAGCGCGCTTGGCCATGGAGCGGGTTGACCAGTGCGTGGCATCGGTTGGCGTGGACTCCAGCGTCAGGGCCAGCACCCTCTCGACGTCCTTGTCGGAGAGCTTGCGCGAAGTGCCTGGCCGCGGCTCATCGAGCAGTCCATCCACACCCTGGTCCAGGTAACGCTGCCGCCACTTGCCCACGGTCTGCAGAGTTACGTTCAACTGCTGCGAAATGGCCGTGTTGTTCAACCCATCTGCGGCGAGCAGAACGACCCGTGAGCGCATCGCCAGAGCTTGCGAGGTCTTCGGCCTCTTAGCCCAAGCCTGCAGCTGTGCACGATCTTCGGCGTTGATCGATAACGGAAGAAGCGGTCGCCCCATCGGAGTTCCTCCCACTCTATCCGATGAGGCAAGCATGGTAAATTATTCTAATTATTTCAGAGACAGGACACTAGAGCTGTAGATCGTCGAAGTCGGAGGGGGCTGGGGGGTTCAACCGCAGGGAATGCGTGCGAAGTCAAGCGGCCTTTAGGCCCGGGCAATGTCTCGGGGCGAATGGACTGCAATTTGCCGAAAATTACCTTCGTGCGCGCTCGGGATGTTCCGATCTCGACGTTATGTACAGAAAAGCTGTACTGTAATAATTCGAGGATCCCATGCCAACTGAGACCACCTATACCGCCCTGCGCGAAAACTTGGCCTCCTACCTCGACCAGGTGACCGGCGACCGCGAGGCCATTATCGTGAAACGCCGCGGCGCACCCGATGTAGCCATTATCCCGGCCGACGAATTGGCCGGCCTGATTGAAACCGCGCACCTGATGCGCTCGCCGGCCAACGTCAAACGGCTTCTGGAGTCGCTTGCAGAGTCCCGCGCGAACGATGAGAAGCCCGCGCCAGGGAGGCCTGCCAAAGAGGCCCTCACGGAACTGAAGGCATCACTTGGGCTCTGATCGAGAGGCTGGGGAATGAGCACGAAAATCGTCCGGAGCGTGGACTTCCTCCCCCAGTTCCGCGAAGACCTCAACTACTGGATAAACCCCGATCGTAAGATCGCTTTGCGAACGCTCGAATTGGTTGAAGCGGTAATTGCGGACCCGTTCAATGGCATCGGCAAGCCCGAGCCGCTGCGCTACGAATTCACCGGAGCCTGGAGCCGCCGCATCACGCAAGAGCACCGCCTGATCTATCGCGTCTCCGGCAGCCGTGTTGATTTCCTGCAGGCGCGCTACCACTACGAGTGATGATTCCTCGACTGCGTGCCATGGGGCAGCAGCGCGACTCCGTACCCTGAAACCAGCGCCCTTGCCCGGCGTAATTCAAACATGCAAGCCCACTAGGAGCAGCACAAAAGCTGCGCCCAGCGCGAACACGCGGGCGCGATGAAGTGCATCCCAGCGCTTGTGCCCGCGATGCGCCAGGTCGAGCGAAAAGCCCGGCTCGGGCCGGGCCAGGCGATTGTTGATCGGCACCAGCAAAAGCAATGTCAGCACAATCACTGCCGCCCAGATTGCGAGAGCAGCCAACATTGGCCAAAACGCCGGCTGCCTGCGAAGAATCACCGCCTGAACCACGAGAAGCGCAAAGTTGACCGTGTACCAGAACGGCATTGCCTTGCCGAGTTTCCGGGCGAAGAGCGCAACAGCCTGCGATCGGCCAGGTTCCTCAAGTTTCCACAAAATCGGGTTGATAAAAGCGCTGACCGAAAACTCCGCCCCGATCATCAGGCCGATTGAAATGACTGCTGTACCGCTTAAAAAGACTGCCATTATCTGCTCCTATCCATCGGACGCTGTCGGAGTCTATACTGGCTCAAAATGATGCACTGACAAAGTTGTCAGTATAAATTGCGCGGATTGAGGAGCTGCGATTAAACAATGCCGGTTTCCAAGAAAGAAATCTCCGAGTGTCCCATTGATGCCATGCTGTCGGTGATCGATGGACGCTGGAAAGGGACGATCCTGTGGCGATTGTCAGAGAGACCGATGCGGACCAGCGAACTGCGGCGCAGCATCCCAGGCATTAGGGAGCGAATGCTGATCCGCCACCTCAAGGAACTGGTGCACGATGGAATCCTGGTGCGACGCCAGACTAGGACCCTTCCGCCGTGCGTCTGGTACTCGATTTCGGAATACGGCTTGACCTTGGCACCGGTGCTTGAGTCAATCTGCGCCTGGGGCAGAAAACATATCAAGCTCAAGCATGACGGGAAGATGCTGGCCTCGAGAGCAAAGAATCACTAGTGTCAAGCTAACTAGTTTTCCGTTCTTTACATCCCCGGCCGCACCCTGCCACACTGAAACGTGGACACCCAGACCGTCGTAATCCTCGATTTCGGGTCGCAGTATACCCAGCTCATTGCCCGCCGCATCCGCGAGCTCAACGTCTTTTCCGTCGTACTTCCCTGCACCGCCCCGATCGCAGAAATCCAGGCTCTGAAGCCCATCGGCATCGTTCTCTCCGGCGGCCCTTCGAGCGTCTACGACCACGACGCCCCTGTGGCCGACCCTGCCTTCCTCACAACCGGCGTGCCCATCCTCGGCGTCTGCTACGGCCTGCACTTTATCGTGCATCACCTGGGCGGCAAAGTGCGTTCTGCGCTCAAGCGCGAATACGGCCACGCCGAGGTCACAATCGAAGACCGCTCCACGCAGTTGTTCGCCGGATTGCCCGATAGCATGCACGTGTGGATGAGCCACGGCGACGAGGCCCTCGAGCTGCCGCCTGGCTTTCATCGCACCGCCGTCACTTCAAACGCGCTGGCCGGTATCGCCAATGAGGAGAAGCGCATTTGGGCCGTGCAGTTTCACCCCGAGGTGCACCACACGCCGCTGGGTCCGCAACTCATCAAAAACTTTGTGCTGGACATCTGCGGCGCGCGCGGCGATTGGACGCCCGCGCACTTTATCGAGAGCACTGTCGAGCAGATTCGCGAGAAAGTTGGCAGCGGCCACGTGATCTGCGGACTCTCCGGCGGCGTGGATTCCTCGGTGGCCGCGGTGCTGGTGCACAAAGCCATCGGTGACCAGCTCACTTGTATCTTTGTGAACAACGGCGTGCTGCGCAAAAACGAGTTTCAGAGCGTGCAGCGGAATTTGCGCGGCAAGCTCGGCCTCAACATCGTGGCCGTAAACGCCAGTGCGCGCTTCCTTGAGAAGCTGGCCGGCGTCACCGAACCAGAGATTAAACGTAAGCGAATCGGCGCCGAATTCATCGCCGTCTTTGAAGATGAAGCCAACCGCATCGCGCAGGAAACCGGCGGCGTCGACTGGCTGGTCCAGGGCACTCTGTACCCCGACGTCATCGAGAGCTCCAGCGTGAAGGGTCCCAGCCAGACCATCAAGAGCCATCACAACGTGGGCGGATTGCCCGAGCGCATGAAGCTCAAGCTCATTGAGCCGCTGCGCGATCTTTTCAAGGATGAAGTGCGGCGCATCGGTCGCGACCTCGGCATGCCCGAAGAGATTCTCGGCCGCCAGCCCTTCCCCGGTCCCGGCCTGGCCGTTCGCATCCTCGGAGAAGTAACCCCCGAGCGCGTCGCATTGCTGCAGGAGGCCGACGAGGTCGTAGTCAGCGAGATCAAGGCCGCCGGGCTCTACAACAAGATCTGGCAAAGCTTCGCCGTCCTGCTGCCGGTAATGAGCGTGGGCGTGATGGGCGACCAGCGCACCTACGCCTACACCGCCGGGGTGCGCGCCGTGCACTCTGAAGACGGCATGACCGCCGACTGGGCCGAGCTTCCCACCGAACTGCTCAAGCGCATCTCAAACCGCATTGTGAACGAGGTGCGCGGCATCAACCGCGTGGTCTACGACATTACGTCGAAGCCGCCCGGCACCATTGAGTGGGAGTAGCTTGCCGCTAAGGGCGGACACGGCAGAGACTCTACTGGCTCCAGTACGAGATTGTGCGCGTGTCGGTTTCGTAGAGCGTCCGTTCCGGGGTCTCGGGCGAAATCACCCACACTTTGCGCTCGGTCCAGTTCTTCTGCGCATCGAACTGGTACTCGTAATAAGCGGCATACTGCAACGTTTCGTTTGAATCGCGCCACTCCGCGCTTTTGTAGTGACGCTTCGTCGCGTCGGTGTATTCATAGTGAATCACCGCGACGTCGCATGCACCACCTTGCACGCAGTGGAAGCGGTTTCGGTTCCCGCCAACTTCGTCGCTGCTGATTGTGTCGCCGTACTGATTCGGCTCGTCAGTCGCGGCCCAGAATGTTCGCACCCTGTCGCCCGAGAACGTGAACTCGAGCTTTTCCGCCCCTGATGGGTCGAAGACCTCAAATCGCTGGAAGTCGGTTTCGGGATCGTAACTATCGCGCCAGTTTAGCTGCCCGTTGTTCCAGCCAGACTGATAGGTCCGGGTACCATCTTCGGCGTATCTGCTTTCCACCCGTCCATGTTCGCTGCCGTCCGGATTGAAGGTGATCCACTCGGTTTGATGGCCGAGGCGATCATAGGTGAACCTCTGGGTGCAAATTAGCGTTCCTTCCTGATTCAAATCCATCTCGGTCGGCCCAAATGGCCCGAGTTGGTCAACGCGGTACGTCTCTCCAGTAATAGCACTGGTGAACGTGCGCTCCACTGCCGCACCGTTCCCGTCGCGTACCACGGTAATGACCTCGCCCAGGAATTTTCTGTCTGCATCGGTCTGCCCCTGCCGGGTCCGCATTCCGTCCCGGTCATAGGTGCAGTCACGGCACGCAACCATCAGCAGGATTGCCGGGCCCCCTGGCTGCTGAAACTTAGCGCCCGACATTTCCACCTGGGTGGACACAGTCTTGACCGGTCCGAAAATCCCGTCGGTTCGGGCTTCAGACGTCCGCTCCGGCACTTGTCCTACCTGGGCGAGCACTGAAAATGCTGGAAAGGCGCCAAGCAAGAGAATCGACGACCGGCGAAAGAGCATAAGGCGTACGCTCCTGGCAGTGACTATCCCTTGAGACGACGATGCCAGTCAAACGAAAGCGCTGGCTTGATCGCTCACGCCGCCCTGGGCCTTGTGTACCAGCCGAAGACCGCAGTTCCAATCAGGATCAAGCCAAGCATCGCAATCCAGGCCACCTGGGCCATTCTGAGAACCTGCTCTTCGCGGCTCTCAACCTCGCGTAACGAGCGCCCGGCAAGAACGAATCCTGGATGCGCCCCGCCGACGCGCTGCACCACGGCTGCGATCCTGACTCTCTGCTCAGCGGTGCGTAGAGGCTGCCAACTGATGCGCTCCTCCCCATGAGTGCGAACGTAGTCCAGCACGCCGCGGGGCGGTACCGGAGTTTGCCCGTTCAACTGCGCCTGCGAGGCGATCGGCGTTCCCGTATCGTCATACGCGATGACAAACGGCGACAGGCTGCGAGCCATGTCCACTTCCGATCCAGCGGGAACGGCTTCTGATGGAGGTTGGCCCTGTTCAAGGCGCGCGGCGGCATCGCCGGCCATGGCGATCTGCGGGTCGTTAGCGCCCAGGCGCAGCACCTGCTGGGGAATCGCGTAGAGAAAAAGGGCCAGCACCGTGGAGATGCCAGCCAGCACCACAGCATTGAACAGCAATGCGGGGCGGCCGAATGCGTCACGAATCATTGCGACGTGCTCCTTAACGAGAGATTTAGCGAGATCGGAAACGATCAATGAGCAGAGTTGACGGCGCGGCAATGAAGCATCGCGCCAAGCATCGCGGAATGCCTGGAGCATGGCCGGCCTGTGGGCCAACCGGAAGCGCTCAGGATAAAGGCGCAGAGCCAGGTTATAGAGTTTTTCGACCCGTTCGCCGGTCATGAGCGGCTCCTGTTCGGCATCAAGCCCAGCGAGCGGCCTGCGCGTACGGCCAAATCGAGCCGTTCAAGCTCCGTTACCAGCGCGCGGTGGCCGTCGGCGGTCAGCTTGTAGTAGCGCCTGCGTTCGTCGTCTGAGACTCCTGACTCGGCTACCAACCCGTCGCGCATCATGCGATCGAGAGAGCCATAAAGCGTTCCAGGACCGAGGCGGATGGAGCCACCATCGGGAGTCAACGCGTCTTTCATGATCTGGTAGCCATGCTTCTCGCCTTCGGCCAATGAAAGCAGGACGGCAAAAACTGCGGCAGAGAGGGGGAGGCCGGGAACGGATTGAGTGCTCATGGGTGCATTATATCCGGAACGGATATATCTGCAAGCGAAATATTTTGGCTAATTCGCACCCATTTTCGCCGTTTGTCTATCAAGTCCGGCACGATGGTGAATACTTGGCATATCAACAGGAATATGGCATTATCATAATCTGGTGGCACATTATGACTGAAACGGTAGTGTTGGGTGAAAGTGGCAGAATAGTCCTCCCCGCAGCTATTCGAAGGGAGTTCGGCCTCGAACAAGGCGAGCGGCTGACGATAATCAGCGAACCTAACGGGATCAGGATTATGACCCGCAAGATGGCTTTGGAGAGCATCCGCGTGGGAATCATCGAGAAACGCGGCAGTTTGAAGGGACTCCTGGACGAATTCATCGCTGAAAGACACGCGGAAGCGGCTCGTGAAGCAAGCGAATAACATCGTCCTGGATGCGTCGGCGGTTCTCGCGCTCGTCCTGAATGAATCAGGCGGAGACAAGGTGGCCGCGCTTCTGGCTTCCCTCGATTCGGGCGCAGCCGTCAGGGTCGCCCTCAGTTCCGTTAGCTGGTGTGAAATCCTGACCCGCCTGTACCGCGACAGCACATCGATGACGGCGGAGAAACTATATGCGCTCCTCGCAGACGTCGAGCTTGTTCCGTTCAATACGACTGAGGCCGAACTGGCAGCTGAGTATTCTCGCATTCATCCGGAACTCTCTCTTGGCGATCGAGCCTGCCTGGCGTTGGCCTCGGCGCGGGCCGCTATAGCCTGGACCACGGACAAGGTATGGAAGCAAGCCAAACTAGGAGTCTCGATCGAAATGCTCCGCTGAGTCGAGATCGCGTCAAGCCCGAAGATCATTCTCCCGCCGGCTGCGCTCCAAGCCCTGCCACCTGCGCCCGCAATGCCTCCAACTGGCGCATCAGTTCCTCATGGCGCTTGTCTGCCAGCGACGGCTCAATTGCTTCCACATAAAACGTGCCGTTCGGTTCAAGGTCGCAGCGGTGCACCTGGTGAATCCCCTGGAACCCCTGCTTGTGAATCACTGAGAGCAGTTCTTCGCGGGTAAGCGACTCACGCTCCAGGGCACGGCTGTCGACCTGGCCGTTGAGAATCAGTGTGGTCGAGCGGCCTTCAAGCGCGTGCGTCAGCCGTTGCGACTTGAAGAGCAGCCTGACTACAAACCAGTTGATGGCCAGCAGTCCAAAGGCGCCTATCACGCCGCCCGTTACCGAGTTGTCGTCGCCGATAATGGCGTTCTGCACGGTGTTCGACAACGAGAGCAGAACCACCAGGTCGAATGGGTTAAGCTGCGCCAGCTCGCGCTTGCCAAACAGCCTCAGCAGCACCACCAGCACCAGGTATACAACCACCGGACGAAGCAGCTTCTCGGCCACCGAGAGCGGCAGATGAAACATGTTTTCGAAGAGCACTGAATGCATCATGGCACGAGAATAAATGCGCCACGCTCACCGCGCCAGATGGATAACCACGTTCACGTCGTGCGTCTGCTGATCGGCAGTTGCGTCGAACGTAGTCTTTACGCCGGCCAGCGTCCGCGCCAGCACCGGATCCTCCTGCTGCGCCTTCACGATGAAATTCGATACGTAGCTCTCATCGAAAACGTCGCCCGGCATCATCTGCCAGTAATGCATCAGCAAGCTGCGGAGCTGATCGCTCACATTGTCGAATTTCACAAATCCCAGGTGGTAAACCGGGCCAGAAGCAACATCGACCGTGTAATTCACGGTGCCGGCTGCATCGTTGAACTCAGGGTGAGGCGCGATCTTGCAGTCGAGAAAGCCTTTCGATTTATATCGGATCGAAAGCAACTGCCACACCGTACGCAGCCGCACGCCCTGCGACGAAATCGCGTTGCGCGAAAGGATCTTGTCTACCTCGGCCGATGTCACCGGCGAATCGGCAGGCAGGCTCACTGTCCCGATGGCGTACACCTTGCCCTCCTGCACAGTCAGCGAATACGGCACCTGAATGCCGTCTGCCGTCGCCACTGGATTCCCAGCCTGCGTGGCCTGCACCTTCACCGCCGCATATCCCTGGTCTTCGTAGTACATTTCCACCGCGCGTTCCAGGTTGCCGGCGGAGTTGTCGGTATCGAATGGCGTTTTCGCGGCCCTTTTAATCACGCCCTGCACCGTAGGCAGAAACTGCGCAGACACGCCCGACACTTGCACATCGCCAACCCCTACCGCAGGATTGGCAATCGAATAATTTACCGCGCCCATCTTCTTCGATCCCAGCACTGCTGAAGACGTCGCGGTCACCGTCGCCGTCATCCCGCGTTCCGACAGCATCTTCTCGAGCGCGGCGCGAACACCTTCCTCCAGCCCTCCGTCCGCGGGCACCTTGCCGTGATACAGCGGAAGCATATCGTGCAGCCTGCCATCCAGTTCCTTACCCGGCGCCAGCGGCAGATTCTCAAGATGGATCGGGTAGAGCTCCGTCGAAGGCGTGACCATGAAGATCAAGTCCTGGCCGTCGAACTTGAATGCCAGCGAAGCGAACATGCCCGAGTCCATAAGCAGCTTGGAGTGGTCGTTCATCTCCGCATAATCCAGCACTACGCCCTTCTTCAATCCCGCGGCAGCCATCAGCTCTTCGTCGCTGTATTCGGGATCGCCTTTGAACTGGATCGTTTTCGGAAGAAACTTTTGCGCCGCAGCCGTCTGCGCCAGGGCAATAAACGCAATTCCACACAGCAATGCGAGGGCCGGTCGGGGCATATTGGGACGAGGATATCATGGCCTGAAACACCTGCGGTGCGAGCAATTTGAAGCCCAGGTGCTGCTTATTGTTCGCGGTCCGTTTCGGCGCCTCTGATAAATTGGAATTTCAGATAATGGGCAGTTCAATATTCTCGATGTCTGAGCGATGCTGGGCCCCCGGCTCCGTCCGAATCTGATGATTCGCGTCCGCATCGCTAAAAGCAGAAACGGTCGACTTCAATGGCAGCTTCGACGCAAACACCTATTCACCAACTTGCACCCTTCCGCATCGATCCGTGGTTATCTGAGCGCCCGTGGGGCTTTGACGACCTGCGACCGTGGTTTGATATTGTGGCCGCCGGCGCGCCCATCGGCGAGGTCTGGCTCACCGGCGACCAATCGGTGGTGGCAACGGGTCCGCATGCCGGCAAAACGCTGGCCGCCCTTTTTGCGGAGGAGCACCAGGCCCTGCTCGGCCCGGAGGCGCCCTCCACCGCATCGCCGCTGCTTATAAAGGTCATTTTTGCGAAGGAGAAACTCAGCGTCCAGGTGCACCCCGACGACGCCATGGCTCAAAAGTACGGCGATCCCCGCGGAAAAACCGAGTGCTGGTACGCGCTCGCTGCCGGACCCGGCGCAGCCGTTGCGCTGGGCCTTAAACCCGGCACCACTCTTGCACAAATCGAAAATGAGATTCACGACGGCACGCTCGAATCGAGCTTGTATATTGTTCCCGTCGAGACCGGCGACTTGATCTTTGTCGACGCCGGAACGGTGCATGCCATTTGGCCGGGAGCCGTTCTGCTTGAGACCCAGCAGAACTGCGACATCACCTATCGTATGTTCGACTACGGCCGGCCCCGCGAGCTGCACATTCAAAAATCTCTTGAAGCGATCAAGTTCGACACCCGCGCCGGAAAAATCACGCCAAGGGAATGGGTCGATCGCACCCTCCTGATCGATGTGGAGTATTTTCGCGTCGAGCGCATCCACGTCTTCTCCATTCGCACCAGCCAGAACCTGAGCTGGTCCACCGAACGAAGCTGCCTGCAGTACTTGTTCGCGGCCGACGGTTCAGGGCGACTGGTCTCTGACGATTTCGCTCCGATCGATCTGCCCACGCGATCCATCGTCTGCGTGCCTGCTTCTTCGCCCGACTTCGTTCTCGAGGACCTAGGCGGCCTCGACCTGATCCGCATCACGCCGAACTGGCCCGAATACCTGCGATGACCTCCGGCTGGCGTCTGCCCTCCATTACTAAAGTCTGACGCCGCCTTGATCCCTTTAGAGGTACGCTTTGAATAATTTGCCGTCGAACATCCGTCGAATCCGTGCGAAACTTGTTTTCAGCAACATAGTCCCTGATTCCTGGTGTTGACCGGATCCGTAACAGCGGATTCCTTTGTGTCAGCTTCTGATCGAATGATTTGCCTTGGATCGCAACCTCAAAATCGAACTTCTTCCCTTCCGGATCATGCCGCGGGGGAGACGATTCTTCGGGTCCACAGGAGACGCAAAATGATAGGTTCCAGGATGCTCTCAGCGATTTTGGCGGTAGCCTCTTTTGCCGCCGTAAGCCCGGTGTTTTCTCAAACGCCCCCAGCCGCATACCAGGCACCTTCGCCCTTCACAATCGGCGCCGGCGCTTCGAACTTCAACGTCGACTGGGGCCGAAACCGCATGTTCGGCTATTCCATCTGGGGTGATTGGCATCTTGGGACTCTTCCCAGGCCCTTTGACGGGCTTGGAATTGAGTTTGAAGCCCGGGATCTCGCCTTCGATCGCGGCGCTGACCTGGGGCCGAGTTTCCGCCAGGACACCCTGGGTGCCGGACCGATGTACACCTTTCGCCACTACCGCCGGTTCCGGCCTTTCGGCAAGCTGTTGATTGACTACGGCAGGCTGGATAACGACAAGAGCCAAATATTGACCACCAGTGTACTTGCTCCTGCCATAGGGTTCGAGGTTCATGCCATTCCGCATCTCTGGGTGCGGGCCGACTATGAATACCAGATCTGGTCCAACCTGTTAAACGGCAAGGATCTGGATCCCCAGGGATTTACGCTCGGCGTAAGCTACGACTTCCGCAGCTTTCGCTCCTTCAGGTGAGCGTCTCCCGCCGACCCGGACCGGGGACTGGATATACGCGTACTGCCGGAACTTTTTCTCTGCCGCAGGGTTTTTAAACGTGACGGCTTATGCGATTTCTCGTCTAATCAATTGAGCCGGAATCAGCTATTTACACCTTGGTTTCGCGCGATGGTCCTTTTCACGCGCGCGGGAATCTAAAAGATTGGCAGAGGAGAAACAAAGACATGATTCGTCCATCGCTGAAGAGAGTTTTCGAGCAAAGTCTGGCATGGTCGGCCTTAGCCGTATTCTCGGTTGCCATGGCAGCGGCGCAGCAGGGTGACACAGCCGCCCCGGCCAGTGGTCAGCGTACCGACGGCCAGGTTGAAATGGATGTGGTGCAGGCCCTGGACGCTTCGCAGGCGCTCAAAAACGATTTGATTACCGCCGCTACAATTCAGGGCCAGGTTACGCTGTCAGGCACGGTCGCCAGCCTGGCGGAAAGCGAACTGGCCGCTTCGATTGCCGGACACGTAAACGGTGTGGGCAAAGTTAACAACAATCTGAAGATCGGCAACCCGCAGGAAGCCCAGGATGCTGCGGCGCCGGCCCCTGACGAGGATATGCCCGCGACCGGCAACAATCAGGCCGCTCCGGCTCCGCAGGGAAACGATCAGGGTCCGTCCGGCGGGCAGCCCAATGCAGCCCCGCTGGCCGATCAGGGACAACCTCCAGTCGGCATCAACCAGCCCGTCCCCGATCAGGGGCAGGCCCAGGGCCAGCCCGCGCCGCCCCCACAGCCGCAGTACCCGGGTTATCCGCCGCCGCGCCCCCGTTATTATTCGCAGCAACCTCCGCCGCCCCCGGCGCCCTCGTATCAATACGCCACGGCCCCTATAACGCTGCCACAGGGAACACTGCTCCAGGTGCGCACGGCTGAAGAGGTCGACACCAAGCATGCGACCGACGGAACGCCGATCCAGTTCACCGTCATCCGCGATGTGACGCTCGGCGGCGTGCTGGCCATTCCCCGCGGCGCTACACTGCACGGCGTCGTAACCGATGTAAAGAAGGTTGGCTCGGGATCGCTGGGTGGTAGTGCGGAGCTGGCGCTCTCACTTACCTCGCTCGACCTGGGCGGCCAGAATTATCCGCTCACCTCTGACCTGTTCAAGGTCAAAGGCCCCAGCAAGGGCGGCAGAACGGCAAGCAGCGCCTTTGGCGGAGCCCTGCTGGGCGCTGTCATCGGTGGCATTGCCGGACGCGGTGAAGGCGCGGCCATCGGCGCCGGCGCAGGCGCTGCCGCCGGCACCGTAGCCTCAGCCGCTTCTCCCGGACCAAATGTTTGGATTCCGGCTGAAGCCCTGGTCACCTTCCACTTGAATGCGCCGATTACCGTGGCGCCTGTGAGCCAGCAGGAAGCGCTGCGCCTCGCGCAGGGTCTTTATCCCGGCGGCCCAACGCTCTATCGCCGCTATCCCTATGGATATGGCCCGGCAGGCTATGCCGCTTATCCCTACTACGCTTATCCGCCGGTGTACTATCGCCCCTATTACATGGTGGGCGGAGCTTACTACTGGCGGTGATTGCCGGTATCGGCTGATCGATCAGCCTTAATCAAAGCGGGGCGCCTCTCGAGGCGCCCTGCTTTTTGCGCGCAGCGGCGTTAGCGGAGTTAGCAGTCGGCAGCGCTCACCGATCACCGCTCCCTTGTTCCCTGTTCCCTCGTTCCCTTGTTCGCTGCTCCCCATTCCCTGCTCCCCGTCTCCCGTCGTCTATAATGGCAGAGTCGCAACGTGCGAGAATTGCGCATCGCAGGCCGCTTTTCGGGCTCTCCCAACAGAGCTCATAACCTGCAGGCGCCAAGAGAGTTGAAGGTTTAGTCCCGCCCATGATTCGTTTTCTGCAAGCAGACAATCGCATCGTCAAGGCCCTTTTCGTCGTCGTGATCGGCGTGGCCTCGGTTTCTATGGTGGTTTATCTCATCCCCGGCCTGATGAGCACCGCAGCTTCGGCCCCCGATACCTTCGCAGTGGTCTATCCGCACTGGTACAGCAGGATTCTTTCCTCGGGCGACACCATCAGCATGCAGACGGTTCAGGATATGACCCGCCGCCAGCTCATGCAGCAGAATCCTCAATATGCTGACAACCCGATGATCGTGCAGATCTTTCAGAGCAGGGTCGGCCAGCAGTTGGTCCAGCAGCAGGTGCTGCTGCAGGAAGCCAATAAGCTGGGCATCACGGCCACCGACGCCGACGTATTGCACTTTCTGCAAAACGGGCCCTACCGGGAAACCTTCTTCCCCGGCGGCAAATTCATCGGTGAGACCGCGTACACGCAAATCATCACCGAGCGGGCCAACATGTCGGTGCCGGCGTTCGAAGAGGAAATGAAGAAGGGCATCGTCATCCAGCGGCTTCAGTCCCTGGTTACTGCCAGCGTTACGGTCAGCGACAAAGACGTGCGCGAGCAGTATCTCAAGCAGAACTTGAAAATCAAGTTCGACTACGCCGTAATCGCCAGCGCAGATCTCGAAAAGACCATCAACCCGTCTGACAGCGATCTTGAGGGTTTCTTCAAGAAAAACGCAGCACGCTACTCCTCCGCGGTACCTGAAGAGCGCAAGATCACCTATTTTGCCTTCACGCCCAACGATGTGCCCGGCGGGCTGACGCAGCCCACCCAGCAGCAAATCCAGAACTACTACAACCAGCACCAGTCGGAATTCCAGACCCAGGAGCAGGCCCGCTCGCGCCACATTCTTATCAGCGTGCCTTCCGGCGCCGACCCCAAAACCGACGCGGCCGCCAAAGCCAAGGCAGAAGACGTGCTGAAGCAACTGCAGGCCGGCGGCGACTGGAACGCGCTGGCCAAGAAGTATTCTGATGACCCGGGCAGCAAAGACAAGGGCGGCGAACTCGGCTTTGCGCAGCGCAAGACCATGGTGCCCGAATTCGACAATGCCATCTTTACCCAGAAAATCGGCGACATCAAGATTGTGAAGAGCCAGTTCGGCTACCACGTGGTCCAGGTTGAAGAAAGGCAGACGGCGCACGCGCAGGCGCTCAACGAAGTGTTGCCGCAGATTCAAGCAACACTCTTCCGCGATGCCAGCGCGCAGGCGCAGGAAAACTACGCGCGCAACCTCACCTCTGAGGCCGACAAGAGCGGGCTGGAGAAGACGGCCGCCGCGCACCATCTGCAGGTAGTAACCAGCCCGCCGGTTGAGCGTTCGGGCGTGATTTCGGCGCTGGCATCGAGCAAGCAACTGCTGGCCACCGCATTTGAAGCAAAAGTGGGCGATCCACCGCAATTCGCTCCCACCGGCGAAGGCTACGCAGTCTTCCAGGTCACCGGCATTGTGGCCGCACACGCTCCCGCATTCGCTGACTGGAAGCAACATGTGCTTGACGACTACCGCAACGACCAGTTGCCCGCGCTGCTGAGAAGCAAAACTCAGCAACTGTCAGACAAGGCGAAGCAGTATAACGACCTGAACAAGGCCGCAAAGGAACTGGGAGCCACGGTGAAGACCAGCGACCCGGTGAATGAGAGCGGCCAGGTTCCCGACCTGGGCGACGTGGGCCAGGTGGCGCCCCAGCTTTTTGATCTGAGCGTGGGCTCCATCAGCGGTCCCATCGATACCGGCCGTACAGGTGTTGTGGCAAAAATCCTCGACAAGCAGGCGCCCAGCGACGACGAAATCAAGAAGAACTCTGACGCCACGCGCGAGCAGATTCGCGATGAGCGACAGAGCCAGGCCTTCAGCGTCTTCATGGGGACCCTGATGGACGAATACAAGAAGGACAAGCTGATCCGCATGAACGCCAAGAACGCGGAACCGGGGCTGCCGGGGAGCTAAAGACAGCCTTTAGGCAATAGCCAGTAGCCAATAGTTCACCGATTCGATCATCAACAAGAAAGCCTCCCGCAAAGGAGGCTTTTTTGTTTCTGTTCTCTGTTCCCTGTTCTCTGTTCCCTGTTCCCTATTCCCTATTCTCTGTTCCCTATTCCCTAGTCCCTAGTCCCTAGTCCCTGCCTTACAAACTCTTCCACCGGAATTGGCACTTGCTCCACAATCTCCAGCCCAAAGCCTTCGAGCGCGGGGATGTGCATCGGCGTGTTTGACAGCAGTCTGATGCGCTGGATGCCCAGGTCCGACAGAATCTGCCCGCCCAGGCCGATGGCGCGCAAAATGCGCCCGCTGCGGGCCTGCGAGCCCTCACGCGTGCGCAGTTCCTGATGAAGCACTAACCGGCCGCCGCTCGGCTCTGCCGCGCCTGTAAGCGGCACCGCCCCGCCCGGTCCGAACTGCGGTTGAGGCGCATGGTCAATCTCGAATCCACGCGTCGTGTTGTGCAGGTAAAGGATCACGCCGCAGCCTTCCTCGGCGATCATCCGCATCGATTGGTTGAGAGTTTCGCGGCAACGGCAATCCGCTCCAAAAACATCGCCGGCCGTGCAGCGCGTGTGCACACGCACCAGCACCGGGTGAGGACATGGGGCACGCAACCCGGGTTGGCTGGGCTCGCCCGCCTCGCCGATCCGATCCACCACCGCCGGGCCATCGTGGAAGGCCGGGCAGCTCGGACACAGGTCGCCGCGCACCAGCGCAATGTGACTCTCGCCGCCAGTCACCTCGCTCTGGTAGGCAATCATGCGGAACTCGCCGTAGCGTGTGTTGATGATCGATTCGCCGGCGCGCACTATGTAGCGCTCGTGGCGCAACCGGTAGCGGATCAGCTCGGCCACAGTGAGCATCAGCATCCCATGCTCTTTGCAGAACTCGATCAGATCGGGAACGCGCGCCATCGATCCGTCGTCGTTCATGATCTCGCAGATCACTCCCGAAGGGTTCAGCCCGGCCATCCGGGCCAAGTCGACCGATGCCTCGGTCTGGCCGGCCCTCACCAGCACTCCACCCTTGCGCGCGCGCAGCGGAAATACGTGGCCGGGACGGACAAGATCGGCCGAGGTTGAAAGCGGATCGATCGCCGTCCGGATGGTCTGCGCGCGGTCGGCGGCCGAGATGCCGGTAGTAACTCCCTCGCGCGCCTCAATCGTCTCGGTAAACGCCGTGCCAAAGCGCGAAGAGTTCTGCTGCGTCATGGGAAACAGGCGCAGATGGTCGGCCCGCTCCTCGGTGATGGCGAGGCAGATAAGCCCGCGTCCGTAACGCGCCATAAAGTTGATGGCCTCAGGCGTAACGAATTCGGCGGCCAGCGTAAGGTCGCCCTCGTTCTCGCGGTCCTCGTCGTCAACCACAACAACCATGCGTCCGGCGCGAATCTCGTTCAGCGCGCCAGGCACGTCGGTAAAGGGAGGCTCGAAGCTGCGAGGGGTGTGGGGCATGGTGCTCTCTTATTCTCGCCTAAGCCGGGAGCAAACGGCAAAGACGCTGCGGACTCGGCAGCGCCTGGTGAATCGGAAAACGAAACGGCTTTGTATCAGGTCACGGCTTCAGCCGTGCCGAGATTGGCTAAAAACCTTGTGGGCTTTTGCCCCTAAAGGATGCTCCTCGACCTTGTTTAGGCGATGATTTGATTCGTCAGACACTGTCTGGCGTTTTGAACTAACAGAAATGCCCCGCACCCGACTACTTCACCGCGATAGAGTGCAAATCAATCAGCTCAATCCGGTCGCGGCCGTTGTGCTTGGCGGCGTATAAAGCGCGGTCGGCGGCGCGAATCAACTGGTCCGGGTCACCCTCTCCCTGCGCGTTCCAGGTGGAGACGCCAATGCTGAGGGTGGTAGGGATGGATGCCTGGGCCGCGTCGTTGGCTATAGCCGAGCGGATGCGGCCGGCAACAGTAAATGCGCCGAGTGAGTCGGTTTCAGCCAGCAGAATGGCGAACTCGTCTCCCCCATAGCGTGCAATAAGGTCTGCAGGCCGGTCGAGAGCTGCGCTCAGTAACCGCGCCGTATTGCGCAGGCATTGGTCGCCGGCCTGGTGGCCGTGCGTGTCGTTGATGCGCTTGAAATGATCTACGTCGATAAGCAGCAGAGAGAGCGGATGGCGCGTGCGCTGGGCGCGTCCCCACTCGACGGCAAATATCTGGTCGAAGCCGCGCCGGTTTGAGACTCCGGTAAGGCTGTCGAGGAGCGCGATTTCAGAGAGGCGGCTGTTTGATTGCTCCAGCGCGGCCTGGGCGTGTTCCAGCTTGCTTTGCAGCAGGCTGGCTCTCAGGCTGTACAGGACGAAGGCGCCGACGATGAAGGCGAAGGCAACGGCGAAGTGGCGGGCCGCCACGATGGCGCTGAGGCCGATAAGCGCAAGCGAGAGGAAAACCGGGCGCGCGTTGTCGATCAGGCGAACGAGCGTGGGACGGCTGGCGCCTGGCAGCGGGTCAGGACCTGTATCGGCGGCGGACGCGAAGATGGCAGCGAGGGCAAGCGCCGCGGATGGGATGTCGTTGAGCGCGTCCAGCCCATTGGTGAGGCTGTACTTGCCGACGTAATGGTTATAGATGCCGGAGCAGACAGCGTAGAGCGAGGTGTAAAGCAGGATAACGCGGAAGAAATAGCGGTCGGGTGCGTTGCGTGTCCCCAGAAACAATCGCAGCGCGGCCAGCAGGACCACGGCCAGGTATTCGCCGTCGTAGATGAACTCAAGCGGCGCATATGGCATGGCCGCCGCTGACTCGCCGGTGAAGGGGAATGCTCCGAAGAGAACTGTGTAGGCCAAACAGGTGCAGGCTGCGGCCTGGAAACTGTCGAGCAGAAATGTGGAGCGGCTGAAGGCGCCTTCGTCCGGCAAAGTAATTGATAGGAGGATGGGTACGAAAGAAGCAAAGAAAAAGAAGTCTCCGATGGAGGCCACCGTGGGTACAGCTTTAAAGAAGATCTCCGCGGGCGCTTCAACGGCTGCGGCAATGAAGATGAAGAAGAGAGAAGCGGCAGCCAGCCGCCAATGCGTGCGAATGGTAAGGGGGCAGTGAAAGGCTCGCCACAGGCAGGCCAAGGCGGCCAATAGAGACCAGAAAGTCCAGAGCAGATAGGAGATGGCGAAGCCGTGATCTTGAAAAATCGTGTTGAGCACGGCGTGGGCGCAGATAACTCCCGCGCTTATTGAGATAAGCGCAAAGGGCCCTTTAAGCCATGGGTGTTTCAAACCAGGGAACTCCGGGGAAAAATCGAGCCAATCCCTACATGGGTGTGGGGCTAGGGTATCAAAAGCAGAACTGATGGGGAAGGCTGCGCACAGCAAAAACGCCGCCCGAAGGCGGCGTCTCTGTGCATACCGGCCAAACTGCTACAACGTCGATTCGATTTCGAAGCCCCAGGCCTCAAGAAGCGCCTCGGGGATGTACTTGGAGTTCTTGTTACGGCGGGCCCACTCACGCAGGCGAGTCGACCGGATATACTGATCCGGCGGCAGCTTGAACTCCTTTACAATCTGCTCGAAAGAGGTAACTGTAGGCACAACGGGCCCAATGGGCTCCGGTTTGCCCCAGTTCGGATTTCCACGACGCTTTGCCATCGATTGTTTGTCCTTGAATGAAGGGTAGTTTCTGCTTTGATCGACCTTGGACGCAGGCTTGGGGAGTGCGGTATGTCCAGAGGTTACATCGCATTCTATTTTAGGGATTTTTTCTTCAAAAATCAATAGTAAAATCGACCTTCGAATCGATTTACTGAAATCCTCTCCGGACTCGATAATTTAGCCTAACTTGCCCCAAATGAATATGTTACTCGTTTTCCTCAGGCGAGTTTCCTCGAATCGGCCTCCCGGCCAGAAGGATTTTTCTGAAATCGTTTAACTCCCCCTTCAAAGAGTTACTGATATGATAACAATCCTGCGCGATATGGTTACCCGCCTGGCGCGCCATTGCTTTCTCGCAGGGGCGATCTGACCGTTACCGGCAGCTCTCAGCTTTCAGCTCTCAGCTAAAAGCTCGCCAAGCTCCCACCCCTCACCGCCGCCGCCAGCTTCTCAATGTCCCCGGCCAGCACTCGATCCTGCTCCAGCGGCGCAACTACTTTTCGCACCGCCTCATACGCGCGGCCCACCTCGACGCCCGGCTTGAGCGGCAACCGGCATTCAAGCCCCTGCGCGGCGCACATCAGCTCGATAGCCACCACGCACTCCACATTCTCCACGATCTGCCGCAGCTTGAGCGCGCCGGTCATGCCCATTGATACGTGATCCTCTTTGCCGCCGCTGGTCGGTATCGTCCCCGTCGATGCCGGATGCGACAGAACCTGGCACTCGTTGATGAGCGCAGCCGAGGCAATTTGCGCAATCATGAATCCCGACTGCAGCCCCGCGCCTGCTGACAGAAATGGCGGCAGACCCTCGTTTATGTCGGGATTCAGCAGGCGATCGATGCGCCGCTCGGTAATTCCCGCCAGATCGGTGAGCGCAATGGCCGCGTAATCGAACGCATAGGCCAGCGGCGCTCCATGAAAATTGCCGCCCTGAAGAGCGGCGCTCACGCGCTCTGACTCATTGGCGGTGAATAGTGGAAAAATAAGCGGATTGTCGGTCGCCGAGCCTGACTCGATCTCCAGAATCGCAGCCACGTGTTCAAGCACGTCGCGCACGGCGCCGTGAACCTGCGGCATGCAGCGCAGGCAATACGCATCCTGCACACGGTTGTCGTGTTCGCGGTGCGACTCGCGAATCTCGCTCCCCGCAAGCAATGCAATCAGATGCTCGGCCGCTGCGATTTGCCCGGCATGGGGCCGCGCGCGATGAATGCGCTCGTCAAATGCAACCGGAGTGCCCCGCAGCGCTTCAAGCGACATGGCTCCGGCCACATCGGCCAGCCGCACCAACCGCCGCGCGCGTTCCAGCGCCAGCAGTCCGACGGCGTTCATGGCCTGCGTGCCGTTCAGCAGCGCAAGGCCCTCCTTGGCCGCCAGCACCTGTGGCTTTAAGCCAGCGCGGCGCAATGCTTCGCCGCCCGGCAGCCGTTCGCCGGCAATCCACGCTTCGCCCTCGCCGATCGTCACCAGCGCAAGGTGCGCCAGCGGGGCGAGATCCCCGCTCGCCCCCACCGAGCCCTTTTCAGGAATCACCGGCGTGACACCGGCATTCAGCATGGCCACCAGCAGTTCAACCAGCTCCGGCCGCACGCCGCTGAATCCCTTGGCCAGAACGTTAGCCCGCAGCAGCACCATGGCCCGCGACTCAGGCACAGAGAGCGGTTGCCCCACGCCGCCCGCGTGGCTGCGCACCAGGTTCACCTGCAGCGCCCCCAGGCTCTCAGGCCGGATATGAACGTCACTCAGTTTGCCAAAACCGGTGTTGACGCCGTAGACCGTGCGACCCTCAGCCAGAATCTGTTCAATTGCCCCGCGGCTGGCGGCGATGCGGGTTCTTGCTTCTTCAGCAATCTCAACCTTGCGGCTGGCGATCGCAACTGCTTCAATGTCGGCCGCCTTCATCGGCTGGCCGTCAAGCACCAATAGTTCCACGGAGCAAATACTAAGCTGGCGGCGCATGGTCTGTGAAGGGCAGCTCGCACGCGTTGCATCGAAGATCGACGAATCACGGTTCCCGGTCCACGGTCCACCGTTCACCGTTCACCGTCCACCGTTCACCGTTCACCGTTCACGAGCCACCGTCACTGTTAAAATCGACGTTCAGAGAAACATATGCCAGATGCAACCTGCGATATCGGCCTCATCGGTCTTGCCGTCATGGGACAGAATTTGGTCCTCAACATGAACGACCACGGATTCAAAGTCGCCGTCTTCAACCGCACAGTTTCGAAAGTCGACGACTTCGTCAACAACGAGGCCAAAGGCACCGAGGTTGTCGGCGCTCACTCCATTGAAGATTTCATTTGCCTGCTCAAGCGTCCGCGCCGCGTAATGCTGATGGTCAAGGCCGGCGACACCGTCGACCAGATGATCGACCACATTGTGCCGCACCTTGAGCCCGGCGACATCGTCATCGACGGCGGCAACTCGCTCTATACCGATTCCAATCGCCGCACCAGGGCACTGAGCGAGAAGGGAATTCTCTTCATCGGCACCGGCGTCAGCGGCGGCGAAGAGGGCGCGCGCCGCGGCCCATCAATTATGCCTGGCGGCAATCCCGCTGCATGGCCGTTTGTGAAGCCCATCTTCCAGGGCATCGCCGCAAAAGTTGAAGACGGCACGCCTTGTTGCGACTGGGTGGGCGAAGACGGCGCTGGCCACTACGTAAAGATGGTGCATAACGGCATCGAGTACGGCGACATGCAGCTCATCTGCGAAGCCTACGACCTGCTCAAGCACGGTCTCGGTCTCTCGCCCGACGAACTGCACGACGTATTTACCGAGTGGAACAAGGGCGAGCTCGACAGCTACCTCATCGAAATTTCGTCGCAGATATTCGCAAAAAAAGACGAAGACGGCTCGCCGCTGGTCGACAAGATTCTCGACACCGCCGGCCAGAAGGGCACCGGCAAGTGGACCGTGATCAGCGCGCTTGATACCGGCCAGCCCGTGACGCTGATCGGCGAGAGCGTGTTTGCGCGCTGCCTGTCGGCGCTGAAAGAGGAGCGCGTGGAGGCGTCGAAAATTCTCGAAGGTCCCGCGAAGACTGACGTCGGCGACCGGGCTGCATTTATTGAAGATGTGCGCCGCGCCCTCTATTGCAGCAAAATCATCAGCTACGCGCAGGGCTACATGCTGCTGCGCGCCGCCGCCAAAGAGAACGGCTGGAACCTGAACATGGGCGGCATCGCGCTGATGTGGCGCGGCGGATGCATCATCCGCAGCATCTTTCTGGGCAAGATCAAAGAGGCGTTCGACAACAATCCAGCGCTCGAAAACCTGCTGCTCGACAGCTTCTTCTCGTCGGCGTTGAACAAATACCAGGCCTCGTGGCGCAAGGCGCTGGTGAATGCGGTCAAGATGGGTGTGCCCACGCCGGCCTTCTCAACGGCGCTCGCGTTCTTTGACGGATACCGCACGGCGCGCCTGCCGCAAAACCTGCTCCAGGCGCAGCGCGACTTCTTCGGAGCACACACCTACGAGCGCATCGACCAGCCCCGCGGCCAATTCTTCCACACCAATTGGACCGGGCATGGCGGCAGAGTTTCGTCGTCGACGTACAACGTGTAAAAGCAGCTCTTAGCTCTCAGCTTTCAGCTCTTTCGTGCCGAACGAAACTGGGTGCCCCATCCTTTTCACAGTCTCATCGTGAAAAGGGTGGGAGATCACAAAGCCGAGTGCCCCCGGTCCCTAGCTTTTGGGGACCGGGGAATGCACTCCCTCACCGCTAACTCGCCAACGTTGCGCCAGCAACGCCAACGTCGCATCGCGGCGCTAACCTGCTAATTCGCTGCCCCGCCTTGCATGTAATTACGCTCCACCGGCGCACAATACTCTCATGCTTATACCAGCACGCCATTCAACTCCTTCGCTCCAGCTCCACGTCCGCGTTTTGATGTTGAAGCCCTCAAATGTTTACCAAAGAATAAATATCCCCCCACCCCCCTCCTGCACAGCCACTGTGAAACTGTGAAAGCGTCACCATATAAATCAACGAGTTATCAAACAGCTCGGCCAGAAAACTGCTGCATTCGGGTGCGTTCTTGCAGGCAATAAGCGCCCTTTAAGGCCACTTTAAGCCGGTTTAAGGCCGCGCTAAGGGCCTTTAACGACCACCAATGCGGCAACCCGTAAAATAGACGTTGGCTTTCTATTCAACACTGCCCTTTTCTCCGGAGCGCAATCGCAATGTCCACCATCCTTGAAAATCTACCCGTCGGCCAGAAGGTCGGCATCGCCTTTTCCGGCGGCCTCGACACCAGCGCAGCGCTGCACTGGATGAAGCTCAAAGGCGCGCGTCCCTATGCCTACACCGCGAACCTTGGCCAGCCCGACGAAGACGATTACGAGGCAATTCCCCGCGCCGCGCTCGAATACGGTGCCGAGAACGCCCGCCTCATCGACTGTCGATCCCAGCTTGTACGCGAAGGCCTGGCCGCGTTGCAAAGCGGCGCCTTCCACATCACCACTGCTGGAGTCGCCTACTTCAACACCACGCCCATCGGCCGCGCAGTCACCGGAACCATGCTCGTTGCCGCCATGAAAGAAGATGACGTGAGCGTGTGGGGCGATGGCTCGACCTTCAAGGGCAACGACATCGAGCGCTTCTATCGCTACGGGCTGCTCGTCAATCCGGATCTCAAGATCTACAAGCCGTGGCTCGATCCGGCATTCATCGACGAGCTGGGCGGCCGCGCCGAGATGTCTGCCTTTATGCAGAAGGCCGGATTCGAGTACAAGATGTCGGCGGAGAAGGCCTACTCCACTGACTCAAACCTGCTGGGCGCAACCCACGAGGCCAAGGATCTTGAACACCTATCAAGCAGCATGCGAATCGTCGTGCCGATCATGTGCGTTGCTTCGTGGCGCAGCGATGTAGACGTGAGATCCGAAGAGGTGACGGTCACCTTCCACGAAGGCACACCCGTCGCGCTCAACGGCCGTGATTTTGCCGACTCAGTGGAATTGCTGTTCGAAGCCAATCGCATTGGCGGCCGTCATGGCCTGGGCATGAGCGACCAGATTGAGAACAGAATCATTGAGGCCAAGAGCCGCGGCATCTACGAGGCGCCCGGACTGGCGCTGCTCTACATTGCCTACGAGCGGCTCGTCACCGGCATCCACAACGAAGACACCATTGAGCAGTATCGCGAGAACGGCCGCAAGCTCGGCCGCCTGCTTTACCAGGGCCGCTGGTTCGATCCGCAATCGATCATGCTTCGCGAGAGCGCGCAACGCTGGGTGGCCAGCGCCGTCACCGGCACGGTTACGCTTGAACTGCGCCGCGGAAACGACTACACGATCCTCAACACCGAGTCGCCCAACCTGACCTTCAAACCCGAGCGGCTTTCGATGGAGAAGACCGATTCAGCCTTCTCGCCCCGCGACCGCATCGGCCAGCTCACCATGCGCAACCTCGATATTACCGACACGCGCGACAAGCTGATGACCTACGCACAGGCCGGATTGCTCACACCGGGCGCGGAGGGGTTTGTGCCCAAGCTGAAGAGCGGCGAAGAAAAGTAGCGCCGCGCTCCAGCGCGGTTGTCGTACGGGTCTCCTGGCCCGTACACCTGCCTGCGACTCAGCACAAATTGCGCGCTCATCACTACAGCCACGTGCGCCGCAACGACGGGCAATCGGCAGGTTTGTCGATTGAATTAAAACCGTTCAGGGGCGCTCGATCTGCGCCTGCGCCTTTGCTTCGAGTACCGCATTCTTCAGTGCGATCTCAAAGGCGCGTGCCGAGACGGGATCTGAGAACGTGAGCCCAAAAGCCAGCGTGTCATCCGGCGCCTGATCGTATTCTTTGCTTGAATGCGGCCCGGGACCAAGCTGCACGAATTTGTCGCGATCGTAGATGAGCGTGTGGAATTGCTTGCCCTCGTTGCCGGCAATCACAATCATCGTGGTGTCGCCTTTGTCGCCGGGCTTGTAGCTCTTCGGCGCCTCGTCACCCGTAAACACGCGGTCCTCGCTGATCAGCGTCTCGTCTACCTCGGTCAGGCGAACGGTGATGGACGCTAGGGGGAAGGAATAAAACTGCCAGGTCGTCTTGCCGTCTTCAATTTTCGGCATCGCGCACACCGGCGCAGGCATTTTCGGTTGGATCAGGATCGTGTTCTTGTCGAGAACCACGATGCTGCCCGAGGCGGCATAAGCGTTTTTCAAGGTTTCGATTGGCGATGCAGCGTTTTGCGCAACGCAAGAGAACGAGGCAATAAACAGAAAGCACAGCGAAAGCGGCAGCACTCTTTTCATAATCTATGACCCCTAAACTCAAAGTGTTGAGCCAGCTTGCGAAATAGCCTGGGGACAACTTGCGCCGGAGAGGCTGCAATGGGTTCGCGGCTCCGGGGGAGCGGAAGAACGGGAACATCTTTCTATACCCGCCGGATTCCCTCTGGAAACTGATGCGCCGCTTACCCGATGTATGGGCTCAATTGCGATGATATTAGCATGGCGGAAGTCAAATACCATCCCGAATTCGGGTTGACTGGGCAGACTTTCGTGGGATGCGGGGCTCGATGATTTTTCCTTGCGTAGCCCATGACAACCGCCTCTAGTCGCCGTCTTTCTTTCCAAGAGGTTGCCCTCCGCTATGGACAAGTTGTTTAACGACATTCGTTTCGGAGTCCGGTCGCTGGTTAAGTCCAGGCGCTTCACCATTGCGGCCGTTCTAACGCTGGCGCTTGGAATCGGCGCCAACACAGCAATGTTCAGCGTGATTCGTTCGGTCCTGCTCAAGTCGTGGCCAGCGCGTGATTCCTCCCGCCTCGCAGTGGTGCATCAACGCCAGGCGAACGGGGCCAGCAATCTCTTCTCCACCCAGGACTTTCTTGATTGGAAGCAGCAGGGCGGGCTCCTGGCCAAAATGGGCGCGCATGTTTCCTGGCAATTCAATATCAGCAGCCCTGGAGAGCCGCCGCAGCGCATTTCAGGGGGAGTTGTTTCTTATGACTTCCTTCCCCTTCTCGGCGTGCAGCCCCTGCTGGGTCGGCTCTTTTCTCCGCAGGAAGACCAATCAGGGGCTGGTCAATTCGTGATGCTCAGCTGCGCTTTCTGGAGAGACCGCTTTGGAGCCGATCCTCACATCGTCGGGAAACCCATTCAGGTTGACGGAGTGCCTTATACCGTGATCGGTGTCATGCCGGCTGGGTTCAACGGCCTCGATGGCAAGGAACTGCTGTGGACGTTACTGCAACTGCGGCGCGATAGCGGAATCAGTTCATCCCCGAATGTTCATTGGCTGAGCGGCATTATCCGCCTGCCGGATGAAGTGAGTCTGAAGCAGGCGCGCAGCGAACTCGACGCCGTATCGACTCGTTTGCACCGTGATAATCCGAGCAGCGATGTTGGTTTTGGCGTCTTCCTGCAGACTCTTAACGATGCCTTCACTGGCAATGTGCGGCCGGCGCTGCTGATGTTGATGGGCTGCGTTGGATTTGTGCTGCTGATTGCCTGCGCCAACGTCGCCAATCTTCTGCTTGCCCGGGGCGCAGGCCGCCGGCGCGAGATGGCCGTCCGCACTGCGCTCGGTGCTCCTCCCATGCGCATTTTTCGCCAGTTGCTCACTGAGAGCTTGCTGCTGGCTAGCGCGGGAGGCGTTAGTGGAATTGCCATTGCGCTTGTGCTGCTGCGTTCGGTGCTTGCCCTCCATCCGCCTTCGGTGCCGCGCATTGAACAGACCGGCATTGACGCCGCGGTGCTCGGGTATACGCTGCTGATCTCGGCGATTGTGGGAGTTCTGTTTGGAATCGCGCCTGCAATTGAAGCTGCACGCGTGGACCTGAATGAGAGCCTGCGGCAGCATGGCGGATCAGCCGGCCGTGGATTCGGCCGGCACCGCTCGCTGCTGGTGATCACTGAGACCGCGCTTGCATGCATGTTGCTGATCGGAACCGGACTGGCGCTGAAAAGTTTGTGGTCGCTCAGAAACGCGAAGCTCGGCTTTGTTCCCGAGCAAGTGCTCAGCTTCAGAATTTCCGCGCCTTCGCAATTGAGCGGGCCGCGCCTCTCGGGTTTCTACCACGATGTTGTCGATCGGGTGCGTGCGATTCCCGGCGTGGAATCGGCCGCAGTGGCACGCGATCTTCCTCTCAGCGGCACCGATCCATCCATGCCCATCGATACAGAAAGCAATACGCCGGCGCTGGCGCAGGGTGAAGTCGTAACCCGGTACCGGGCCGTCGGCGAGGATTATTTCCGCACCCTCGAAATACCTGTGCTGCAGGGGCGCGCATTCAATGAGCAGGACAGGTCTGACTCCGCGCCTGTGGCCATTGTGAGCGAGAGCCTTGCGCGCAAGTATTGGCCGGGCGAGAGTGCCGTGGGCAAACGAATGAAGCCGAGGGTCAAAGGGAGCCAGTGGTGCCAGGTGGTTGGGGTGGTTGCCGATGTTCGCCACTGGGGTGCGGACGTCGCGATCGAACCGACAGCCTACTATCCCTATACACAGGTTCCCGATTCAATGCGTCCGCTGGTTGAAGCCAGCATGGCGATCGCGGTCCGCAACCGCCAGGGGCAGAGCGATTTGCTGCATGCAATCAAAGCCGCCGTGGCCGAAGTGGATTCACAATCGCCTGTCTTCGACGTGAAGAGCATGGAATCGATGCTGACGGATTCCGATTCGCTGCGAAATTTCGACCTCGTGCTGCTGGGGGGATTCTCGCTGCTGGCCTTGGCCCTGGCCGCGGTTGGCGTGTATGCGGTGATGGCCTTTACCGTTTCGCAACGCACCCGGGAGATCGGCGTTCGCATGGCGCTGGGCGCAAATTCGCGCGATATAGTCCGCCTGGTTCTTCAGCAGGGAATAAGACTGGCGATTGCAGGCTCAATCATCGGAGTTGTGGGCGCGATATTTCTACGCAGCATCATGGCCAGCCTTTTATTTGGCTTGAGCGCGAACGATCCTATCGTTATTTGCTTCGCGCCCTGCGTCATGGTCCTTGCTGCCATGCTGGCATGCTGGCTGCCGGCGCGGAGAGCCACGAGGATCGATCCTATGAATGCTTTGCGCTGCGAGTAAAAACTCTTGAGGGGTTCAATCGGGCTCCGGAATAGGCACAGTCTGTTCAATCCCACCGTTGCCTGCATTTCTCACGACCTCTTGCCCATGCTCTGAGAAATGCTGGCCATCGGCCCTCCCTCTCTCAGTCAAGCTCACACTTCTTGAGAGATCATTCAACTCACCGCTCTTCAGCCACTTGCGACAACCGTTCGTTTGCTTGTTTTATCAGCCGATTCGCTAAGCTTGAATGCAGGTAATTCGACCAGGCTGCTCGTTTTTCAGCAGCAGCCTGCGGTCATGTCCATTCAGCTCCGCTGCAAGTTCCTTCTTTTCAAGATCTTGAGATTTAAGTTCTTCAAAAGACAGATTTTGATACAGATCAATGCCTGCAACCATCCTGAATACAAGATCCTGCGGAAGACACCCGGGCGGTGGCGGGGGGGCGGGGGGTACGCCGCAGCGTGCGTCAGCCATCCCATCGGTGAGAAATGCAGACTGGCGACAAGAACAGAAACGCGTCGAGGGTGGGGCACCAGCTGCTCATACTTCAAGCCCGCCGCCTACTTCCCGATTACTGTGATTGCTGCTCCCGTCAGCGCCACTCCCTCATGTTTCAGCTGCTGCGTCTTGTCATCCCAGATCAGCTTTGTAACTGCACCGCCGCCCTTCTCGTACGCGTAGGTCGTGCCGTCATCCTGAAAGACAGTAAAGCTCGCGTCCGCGCCGGGATACACGTGTATCGATGCAATCTTCAACATTTTCTGCCAGCCGTTGAATTCTGGCGCAGTAGGCACGATGCTGCCGGCCCGCACAAACAGCGGCAGCGTATCGATGGGAGCATTTACCTTTACAGTTTGTCCGCCATGAAGGCGTTGATTGGTCCAGTAGTTGTACCAGTCGCAACCGGCGGGCAGATAAACCTCGCGGCTGG
>CAZGUD010000050.1:0-31414 GCA_964528915.1 uncultured Occallatibacter sp. | reverse complement strand
GTCGAAGCTCTCGGAAAGATACTGCTCCAGAACATTCAGCTGATGGTCGGCAAGCGCTACGCGCAGCCGGCCGGTGACAGGGATGCCGACGAGCCGATGCTTTCGGTGATCCTGGATGAGTTCGCGCCGTTCGCTTATCCGGGATTTACTCAGGTGCTCCAGACGGCGCGCGGAGCGCGCGTCTCATTCCTCTTTTCGTTTCAGAGCATGCCCCAGTTGCAACGGGTGAGCCAAGCCTTCGCGGACGAAGTATCGTCCGCGCCGGGAACGAAGATGATCATGAACGTGTCGGAAGAGAACACGGCACAGTGGTTCCTGAAGGCGTCCGCCAGGATTGCGACCAAACGCCGAAGCCTCGCGGTGCGCCGCACGGGGATCTTCTCGACAAGATATACCGAAACCGGCACAGGGAGTGAAAGCGACTTTAAGGAAACCCGGGCACGCGAGGATCACATCAAGAATCTGCCGGTGGGACAGATGGAGATTCTCATGGTGGACCACCGGGAAGGCACCCTATATTCCCATTTGCACGTTCGGCGTGCTCCGCGATTCGAAGTCGAAGGCATCAAGCCGTCCCTCTATCCCAAGATGCACAGCTATCTGGACCCCGATATCGGTGTCAATTTGCGCATCAAAGAGGCCGAGAACAGAAAGCAGAGGCGCAGGAGAACGGCGGGATTATTCCTCGGTGAGGCCGCAGGAGAGTGAAGATGCGCAGTCGCGTCATCATCGGATTTATTGTCGCTATCGTCGTGCTCGGAGCCGTTGATGGCCGCTCTTTCGGCCAAACTCCAAGCGTGCCGGATTCCGCAGCTTCGCAGACGGCACCGAAGCGGCAGGGATTTTTCGACTACGCACTGGGCAAGATCAATCCCCGTGGCAATGACTACGGCGCGTCGATGGCGTCGACCAGGAGCGCCGTGGTCGAGGACACCATTGACGATCTTTACTTCTGGTCCAACGCGGTGACCCTGATCTTCCTCTGTGGGTTGGCCGCCGTCGTGCTTCTGCAATGGCGGGCTGCAGACAAACGTGAAGCGATCGCGGCTTCGCTCATTGCGCAATTATGGAACGGCCGGGTGAGCGATAGGATCGAGCTTCAGCGATGCACCGAGCAGTTCAACCGGCTGGTCGAAACTCATAACGCCGAGGTTGAACGCTCGCTGATGCAGAAGTCGCATGGATCAGAATCAGAAAAAGACGCCGACGTTAGCCGGAACATCCGTAAGCTGGCTGGAAAGGGCACGACAGAAAACGGCGCAAAGCAACTCCGTTTGAACATGGAGACGACCGCAGAGTTAGGAAGCGTCGGCAGCGCCGATCAAGAGCAGAGCCATCTGTTGTTGCAGCGACGCGTCGAAGCGCTGCAGAACAGTGAGCAGAATCTCAAGCAGCGTCTCAATCAGACGACCGTCCTGCTCGACCAGGAACGCCGGCGCAATGCAACGCTCAAGGGCGCGTAAGAGGTTTCGATGAGTAGAATGACCCCAGCCAACTTCAGCAATCGTGACGAATGGCTTGCCTATGTCCATAGTGAGATTCCCGGTGTGGAGCAGCCATATGAACTGGCCATGGGGCGCACGGAGCTCTTTCGAAGCTTCTACCGGATACGGCGACTTGAGTTTCCGAGCCCGTTCGCCGAGCAATTGGAGCGCCTTCACAAACTGCATGATCCCGAGCGAACGACGGCACTGGAGGCCCTAAATGACATGATCTTTCGGAGCCTGACCAGGCATTTGATCGAATGCGCGCGGCCGACAAATGCAGGAAACGATGTGCAAGAGCCGGTCTCTCCGCAGGCGCAGATTGACCAACTTCTTAGCCACCTCGAACAGAGGAATCCATTTTTCGCGCTCCGGATGGGGTACAAGATGAGTGCGGCAACGCATTCGGTAGTCGAGAAATGGGACGAATATCTCCTTCAGAAGCTCGGCGCCGAGAGCCCCGACGAAGTTGCGTTTGCTCACTCGATGGTCGAACTGGAGAAGCTTCTCGGCATCTTCCGTGACAGGAATCTGGCCCTTCCCAGCCTTGGGTTTGAGCGCATTTGGTTCCTTCACTATCTTCGCGGTCCTGAGCGGATGGCACAAACCCGCGCCGTTCTGGGAATGCTCACGGCGGAGTTGGCGCCATGTACGTCCGCGTAATCAGCTTTGGAACGAACTGGTGGGCAATGCATTCTTGCGACACCGGCGATCCGTATTGCTTCCGGCGAAGGGCAGCCTGGTTCAACGCCGCTGCCTTGATGTCGGGAAGGCGGCTTCATCATAGCGCGATCTTCCCCGGCCAAATCCGCTTCAACTCGAAAAGCGGGTTCGATCCGGAGTTTCCATTGCGCGCGATTGGCAAGGTTTTTCAATGCTCACCGCCCCGCCAATTCGCTGGAAAGATGCACCTGCTGATCGAGCGCCGCACCCCAGAGACGGTGCCAGACGCATACCTCGTCACGCTGCGGTCCTGGGATCATGGCGCCATCCAGTTTGGCAAACCGGGATGGAAGTCGGCAGGCGTCAGTCCCATCTCTATAAGTTTGCGCGGTCAGAGGTACGAAGCGATGTTGCTTTTCGGAGATCAGGATTGGGTCGAGAGCGACCTCGGACGATGGCAGGTCGATCAGAGCCAATGCCGAATCCGGCTTAGCGATGTCGTGGAAGGAGCAATGCGGTGAGGTATTACAAGGGCTATATTGCGCTCTCCGAAACATGCGATGTGCCGGTTCTGCTCCATGTCCGGAATGCGCGTGCTCTTTGTTTCGATCAACTCAGCGAGCTCCTGTCGCACGACATGTTGGCCGTGATCGTGCGCTCGCTGCGCTGGCGGGTGGCGCGTCTTGAGAAAGTTGGGCTGCTCGCGAGGTTCAACGAACAACGGTTTCTCGGTAAGCCTGTTTACCGAATCACCCAGCTGGGCCTTGAATGTCTTGTGTCGCGTGGGCATTGTCTGGTCTCATTGCCCAGCGATACGGAACAAATTCTTCACCCATCGAAGGTCGCTCACGCGCTCGAGCTGGTCAATATCCATCTCGCGTTCGCCCGAACCGGCTTGCTGCGTTCCTGGAAGACCGATCTCGAGATCACGTCACGAAACCTGGTTGCCGCCAGCGGAGCGATCAAAGACTACGATGCCATCGCTGAGATCGAGGTCGACGGATGCACCCGAAGTATCGGGATCGAATACGAGAGAAGCGCGAAATCGGTGACCCGATATGCCGCAATTCGCGAAGCTCTCGACAAAGACACAACGACGGATCTGGTTTTTTATCTGACCGCCAGTGACGATGTTTTGTATCTGCTTGCCATGGAATTGCGCTCGGCTCGCAAGCGGATCGCCTTCGCACTGAGCGATCAATTCCGCCGTTCGCTTCTTGAGACGCGCACTCTAACCAACACGGCGAGTTCGGAGATTGTGCCTCTCCGCGAACTTCTTGATCTGGCACATTCATAGCAGCCATCCTGCGATACCACGAATCCTTTTGGCTTCTCGTTGCAGTCGTATTTCCGTGGCATTGCCGTGTGTTGGACGTTGCTTTGACCTTCTTTGCCTCGCTTTTGACCGAAATCGGTCCCTTCTAAGTGACGCACGCTCAGGAGTTTCCTTTCTGACTATCCCCTTGTATCTGGGCCTTTGTAAAGGTTGAGAAGAAGTGGCGATGGGAAGGATATGTGTAATTGCGGTCGATTCTCGGAACAAAGCTCAGGGAAGAGAGAGATGCGAATGTGATGACACGATCGGACCGGGCGCTAGCCCGATCCAGATCGCAACCGCCCAGACCTCAAAGCGAGTTGAGGATGTTCGCGGGACAACACTCTGCTTCTGAGTACCAAACACTCCCCAGCAAGTTCCCTCCCAGATAACCCGAACCTTGAAGACTGTGCATGAACGTTCCTGGCTCGCGTGTGTCCAGGAAAACCTGGCGCGGGCTCCGTGAACGCCAACTGGAAGCTCGTGCCAAGAAGAAAGGAACCGTCATGTCCAACTATCGTTCCCTTGCTCCCACGCAATCGGTGGAAGTAACCGGCACCACAAACCACTTCACCTCCCGGATCGTCGTCTGTCTCGTGCTAACAGCGCTCAACGGAATCGCAACCTGCGACTTCGCCGGAACGCTCTATCGTGTGGCAGCCCACAACTCCCTTCAGCAAGCCGGCGTCACCTCACTGTTCGGAGCCCTGCTCGGATCACTGGCACGGGTGTGGCTTCTCGCCCTGAGAAGCCGTACTCGATAGCCGGTGAGCCATAACCTCAACCCCATCACAGAAGGAAGGAGAACGCCATGCAGCCCAGCTTAGGAAAGATGAGCGCGTACAAGATCCTCAACTGGCGGGACCAGGCCGCCGGGACGATCGATGAGATCGTAACTGCCTTCCTGGAGCTTGGCGAAGCCATCGCTACCAGGTGGATCGAGACTCGAAAGGGTGTTCTGCTGCTCCAGATGGTGCCGGATGATGGCGCATCGGGAGCGATCTACATCTTCGATAGACAGCGCGAGCAGTGGTTCATGTTGTCGTTCGAAGGGTGTGAAGATCAGTTCACCCCGGAGAAGTTCGACCGCGCATTTACCGAATACGACCTGTTCCGGTTGGTCGAACAGCCCGGTCTGCTGATGTCCCAGGTGCAGGCCGGCAACGCCTGATCCAATCCCTTCCCGTTTCGCCTCCACTCAGTTTGATCACTCAACCCAACTCCAGGAGGAGTTCGCTATGCGTATGTCCGCAAGCCGTATTCGCTCGATCAATCGCTGCATTGCCAGAGTCAACGGAATCATTTGTGGCGCGTCCGACGCTCCACGGCGGATCTCTGTTGAACGCGTGAAACTTCCGACCTCAAGCATTAGGCCACAAACGATCAAGATCGTCGCCGTGGCGAAACCTCTCAGCGCCTGAAAACGATTGGTGGATTCGGCGAGTCTGCGTTCTCAATAAGCCCAACTCGCCGATTCCGGGCAAATTTGACCGAGTTTCCGACCCGGGTTACAACCACACAACGAATGAAGGAGGCAGGACGCCATGTATGCCAAGTTCTGTGTAAACCGGGAAGCGGCAAACAACTTCATGCGACTGTTCGTGAACCGGCGGGCCTACGCAATACAGGCTGAGCGGCCCCTGCCGAACGGTTCCGTTCCTTATTATCCGGCGAGGGATTGGAAGACCAAGGAACCGAAGCTGCTGGACGAAGGCGTGGTACGGATGCACCTGAACGGTGACATCACCATCAGCCTGTACGCGATCAATCCGGAGACCCAGCGCTCGAAATGGGTCGCAATTGATGCCGACTTCGACGGCTCACTGGAGTCGCTGTTTCAGTTGCAATGGGAGTTGAAGCAGGACGGAGTGGACGCCGCGCTCGAACAATCGCGCCGCGGCGGGCATCTCTGGATCTTCGGCTCCGAGCCGTTGTTGGCTTCCGAATGTCGCATCTACGTCTACAACCTCGCGCTTCGACTTGGAATTCCGGTCAAAGGCGCCGGTCTCAAGGAAGGGATCGAAGTATTCCCACGCCAGGATCGGCTCGAAGGTGGAGAGCTTGGCAATGCCATCCGCGCCCCGCTCGGCGTGCACCGGAAGACGAATCGGCGCTACTGGTTTTACGAAGCCGAGCCCACTCCGGAAGCGCAGCTTGCCTATCTCGACGGGTTGAAGAAGCTCACCGAGTCCGAACTCAGGACCTTTATTGAAGGGATGAGTCTGCCCGAAGCGTACCGGCCGGTCGTCGCGGCGCCGTACATTCCGCCCGCCTCTTCCTCGCAGTACCCGGAGTTCCGAATCCTGGACTATGTTCGCACCACGCGCAAAGACAGCCGGAACTGGTGGGCAAGGTGCCCATCCTGCGCGGGAATCGGGCGCGACCGCACCGGCGATAACCTTGCAATCCAGATCAAGAACCCGCGCTTCTATAAATGCTGGGCTGGCTGTACGAAAGAGGAGATTCGGGCAGCACTTGGCCAGCCGGTCCGCACGCGCGCGTCAGTATAGGGAGTGAATATGAAGGCCGATCCCGTAAGACGGAAGCCCGAATCCGCCGCATCGCGCTGCGCTCTTCACGGGCTCGCGCTTCCTGCCAGCGTGCTCAGGGCGATCCAGAAGCGTGGCATCTATTGCACCCCTGGAGTCTCGCTTGAACACCAGCACCTGGCCAAGCGGTATGTGCTGCGCGGCGTGGAATCCGGCGGCGCGGTCTCCGACATGGGCAGGGCGTGCGCTTTCGTCTCCGCTGACGGCGGACCATTGCCTTGGTTGCAATCGCTCGACTCAATTGCCGTGAATGGCCGTCATGCGATCTTCCTCGCGGAGTGCCTGGTGCGCGTCGAGATGCTGCGCACCGTACGGACATGCGAGCTGGCGATTACGCTTCACACTTTGTCTCACGCGCCGGGCCGGAATCGACCGGAAGTTGCTTCAACGTTGCTCTTTCGTGGACGGGATGGAGTTCTCCCCGTCGATCTCTGGAAGGACGAATACCGCGCGCTCCGGGGAAAGTTGACTCCCGTCTTCTATAACCGTGCTGGCGAGGTGCTGCATCTGCCGCAGCGGTTTGAAGAGGCGGTCAGGAAAGTGACGACGGCGGTTTGCTGCGTCGGCTACAAGCACACGCACGTGGGAGTTCGACCAAACGCAACTATCAATTGAAGCAAAAAATGGCCGAAAGGACGATAAACCTGCGAGCGCTAACCAGGCGTCTAGTCCTGGACGGGGCCCTGCGAAACTGCCGAACCCTCGTTGATTTTTAGGCATTTGTTTGCGCCTCTAATTGCCGGGCCTAAGCATCCTCGCAAATCTATGTTTCAACAGGGAGTCGATCCATAGTTGAACGAGGCAGGCTTGGTGTTCCTAATCTATTGAAAATTAGGAACTTGTGAGCGAGTGTGTTGTTAGGAACACGCGATAGAATAAGCTAGATGAATTGTGTCACGGGCGCTTTGGGGAGGTTGCTCGCTTACAGGCGACAGGCGCGCTCGGTGAGAGAGTGGAGATCATTTATGCCATTGGATATCGAACTGCTCGAGAGGTTGGCGCGCAAGTACATTTGGTGGAAGAAGCCTGAAGATGCTGTTGCGCGGCCAGAGCGAATTGTGGCCCAGGTCATGAATATTGGTGATTATGAAGATGTGCAATCTCTCGTTCATCAGGCCGGGGCGGCTTATCTTTGTGAGGTGATAATGCAGGCAGAAGTGGGCCAGTTTGACGCGAGGTCATGGACGTACTGGCACTATCGTCTCGGGCTGAGTGACCCTGGCAAGGTTCCCCCATTACCGAAACGGAGATTTGCCTGATGTCTGAACTCTCGCCTCATCTCGAAGTCCTTCCTCAAGCCCAGCGTCTTCTTTGGCCGAATCTGCAACCGGCCGCGGCGCTGGGATTCGCTCTCTATGGTGGAACCGCCATCGCGCTCCGACTCGGCCACCGCACCTCGATTGACTTTGATTTCTTCTGCGCGATTCCCCTTGACCGAAGTTCGCTTTTCTCAACCATGCCATTTCTCAACGCGGCCCAAGTGCTTCAAGACAGGCCGGACACTTTGACATTTCTCGTGGCACCTCGCGTAGGATCAAGCGATACAGTCAAAGTGTCTTTCTTCGGTTCAATTACTTTTGGCCGCGTCGGAGTGCCACAGTGGACCAGCGACCATGTCGCGCAGGTCGCCTCGACGGAAGATCTGCTCGGGACGAAACTCAAGGTTATTCTTCAACGTGTGGAATCAAAGGACTATATCGACACTGCGGGAATACTCGAGAGCGGTACGTCTCTTGCGTTTGGCCTTGGTACTGCTCGCGCCCTGTTCGGCTCCGCCTTTCAACCGAGCGAATGCATTAAGGCGCTTGTGTATTTCGAGGGCGGAGATCTGGAAGTTCTCTCTCTTCAGGTAAAGGATCGACTGATCGCCTCTGCGACGACTGTGGACGTCCTCCCTCATGTGTCCATTCTGGAGCATCGGCTGACTCTTTAGCAGAGCTCTTTGCCGTCTGGACGTGAAAGCTACAAAGATCGCTCTCCCCTTAATTCCTGGCATGACCTCGCGGAAAGCCGAACTGCTGAGCTGATTGATGCGCATAGCAATCTTGGACTGTTCCATTCCAAGCCCCCATATCCGGAATACCGCGTCGAATCTTGCCGGTCATGTGCTGTTACATCGAGGCGGCAGGCGTTCTCTCAATTGGAAATCTCCCTTATCGAGGCGCTGCCAACCACGCCAGAACAAGCAGTCGATTTCCATGAATTTATGCGGCCCGGGCTCGAGTCATTGATCACTGACGTGACCAACTGGAAGACAAAGCTAAACACATTTGACAGAAATCAACGATGCGGCAAACATATGCTTCAACTTCGGCCATGTGGTGGTTGAATTGACAGCCGAGGGGAAGGGAAGGGGCCATGCCGCTTCCCAGCGACGCTGCGATCACTTTCGGCGAGCCGAACTGGACTCCGCTTGAACTGGTCCTTTCGGCCGGCGAGCTTGACGACTTCATGTACATGGGCCGTACAGGCCATATCGAGCTGTACAAGCACCGTCTGACGCGCCGGTATCTCAACATCAGCAGTGACGGAGGCATGTTCTATCGCTATTCGAACGGAACGTACGTCGAGATTTCGCGGTCCGATGCGCTAGACCATGTACGCAGCTAAAACTGCAACGAAAGGAATCCCGCTATGGCTAAAAGTGTAAACAAGGTTCTGCTGCTCGGCTACGTCGGAAAGGCGCCGGAGGTTCGGTCGACTGCTGGCGGTACTCTGGCCGCTAGCTTCTCGCTCGCCACCTCCGAACGACAGGAAGACGGCCAAGGCAATTGGACCGATAAGACGGAGTGGCACAATCTAGTCGCCTTTGGGCGGACAGCAGAGATCGTCCGCGATTATGTGAGCAAGGGCACACATCTCTTTATCCAGGGCAAGATTCAGACGCGTTCCTGGAATGACAAGGAATCGGGCCAGAAGCGGTATGGCACAGAGATCGTGGCTTTTAACCTGACTCTATTGGGCGACAACCGAGGGGATGATGGACGGTCTGGCCAAGGGAATAACCGGGGTCAATCAGCTCGGCGCGGTGGCGATTCCGCGTACCCAGAGGATGAAATGGACGCACAGTATGGTGATCAAGCCCTGGATCCATCAGAGATTCCCTTCTGAATTCTCAACACTCGAAAACATGGCAATGGCGCTCTTCGGGGCGCCTAAGTTTTTTGAGGAGCAAAAGCTATGGCGTCTCATGCACCGAAGACAGGTCCGGATACTAACGTTCTTTTCACGCAGCTGGCCGAGCCGTTCGGCCCTTCGGAGATTAAGTGGCGCGTGACTCACACGAGCCATGATGGCGCCCGCGGCGCGGTAATCGCATTCGCGGATCCGCGAGCGTACGCAGACCGCCTCAACCAACTCTTTACCCCAAGCGGCTGGACCAGGAACTACGACGTCACCACGGTATCGGCCGTAAGCCGGCAGAAGCGAGACAAGTTCATCCAAACCGGCAAAGTTTTGGTTACGTGCACCCTGACGATCGCACGGCTTGGGACTCACTCAGGAAGCGGGGAGCAGTGGGCAGATGAACAGAATGCGATGACTTCGGCGGAAGCCCAAGCATTCAAACGGGCCTCGAGCTGTTTTGGCCTGGGCCGTTATCTTTACAACCTGCCGGAAACCTGGGTGGATCTCGATGGGCAGGGTAAGCCGACCAGGCTTCCCGAAATTCCCAACTGGGCGCTTCCGAAGGCTAATTCGGCAACCGGAAAGACCAACCCGGCCTGTGGTCCACGACCTCCTGTAGTCCAATGCGGCCCCATCGACCAGAAGACGACGGCGAGTATTGAGGGGTTCCGGCGTCCCATTTACGGAGAGATCCTCTGGCGCGTTGCGCGAGCACGGCAAGCGAACGCCATTCCCAATGCGCAACTTCAGGCGACTGCCGCTGAGGCGATGGAACGTGCCTCACGGGGAATTCGCAAGGCGCAGTCCCTGGCCGAGTCGATCGGCGATACACAATTCGTCTCCGTCCTCGATCGCTTGCACATCGGGTCAATGACAACGATTTGCAATCTCGAAGCTCTGAAGCACCTGGTCTCGGAACTCGAAAGACTAACCGAGCAACCAGCAGCCTGAGCGCAAGCGAAGCGTGAGCCCAGGCTCGGAGGATCTATGTGCAATGTGCGAATGATTCGAACGGAGCCCGGTTTGGTATCGATTCCTCTCGAGAAGGCCGTTTATTGTGAAAACTGCCACATGGTCTCATCTTCGGCCCGACAGCGGTGCGGTCTCTGCGGATCGGAGAGGATCGTCCGAATTGCTCGCTTGATCCCAAAGCCCTCGGACCCAGGTCCGGCTCCATCCTTCACCTTGGCCGCGTAGCGAACAGACTGCAGTGGGCCTCGATTCGAAATTGGGCGATTTTGCGTGAGTTCGGAATTCGTCCCGGCTACAGGGGCGTTTACTGGGAATAATCCGCGGCTTAAGGGTTTTCGGGATGTCCCGGGTCCTCAAAAGCCGGAGACCTGTGCACACTCAGATCGCGGCTCAGCGCAGTCCGCAATGTGCGGGCCACCCGCGTGTTGCGGTGGTTATAAAGGTAGATGGTAGACGTCGACGGCGACTTTGGTGCTGTTGATGTAGATAGTCGTATTAGTGGTGATGGCTGTGCCGGGGGAATTGGTGCCGGTGGGGACAATGGCCGCACCTCCGATAGGTGCCGTACGCGCGCTAAAGGTCGCTAGGTTCTTGGTTGACGTATTGTCCGCAACCAGACCGGTCAGTTGGACATCGCTCCACTGTTCGTGTTGGGTGATAGTGGCCGAGAGTGTAGCCAAGTCTAGGTCGCCGGCAATGGGAATGGTGCCCGTCATACCGAATTCTCCTTAGAGTAACTTCTCTGCGGTAAAGGCCTTTATGATTTCGTTGGCCTTGTCCTGATTTCCTGTGATTGTCGGATCGGCCGCGGCTCTTGCCTGCGTAAGTTGGTCAATGAGTTCCTGAGCTTTACCACTTGCCGCAGGAGTGATTCCGATGGCCTTAAGGATGTTTTGAAGAGATTTGATGGCGGGGGCAGAGACCGCGGTGTTGTCACTGAGTGCGTCACCCGAGAGTTTCTCGAACGCACGGCTCACGTCGATGCCCTGCTTGGCCTGAGCGGCTGTTGCAGGAGTAAGGGCTTGGACAGTATTACTGAGGTTTGTGGCGGCTTTGGTGGCGTTGTTGCCGGTGGCGGTTGCGATGGAAACTAGGGCAGACGGGACGGTGCCGGCGTAGTAGTACTGGGTGACGTCTATCCAGGCGGCGTCGAGGGAGTAGGCTGCCACGCTGGCTTTGGTGGTGGGGTCTGTTGTGGGGATGACGTCCTGAGCAGCGAGGCGGGAAACTATCTGTGCTTCGAGGTTTTTGCGGTCGGCGCGCATTTGAGAGATGAGTGACTCGGTGGTCTTCTCGCGAAAGAAGTTCTTGTCGACGGAGAGTTGCGTGCCCTGGAGTCCGGACAGCGATGCGGCGAGAATGTCTTTGACGTCGCTGGCACTGACTACGGTGGTGGCAGCGGTGATGCCAAGTTGGGCAGTATCGGCGAGGACGTTTTCTGTGGCGCGGCTGGTTGTGAGTTGGACCTCAAAGCGACCATAAGCAGACTCTATGTCGGCGAGGGTGCGGTAGACAATTTGGTCGCGGAGGACGCGGGCCTGTGTGTAGTCTTTGGCATTGATGGCAATCCGATAGGCATTCACGTCGCCCCTGTAATCGCTGGCAGGGTAAGAGGTGATGGCGGGGGCGAGTATCTTCGGCGAGGTCGGCGACATGGTGTTGAAGCAGCCGGAGAGGGTCGACACGAACAGAGGAAAGGCAAGAAAGCGCAAAGGTGATGACATAGTCATGAGACCTCAGTTGCCGAAATCTAAGGATGTAAAGTTGGTTCCTATGGTGACATTGAGTGTGTTGGAAGTCAAGGATTGAAGAGGAAACTTTCTTGTCGAGAAAATCGATCAGGCCAACAAGTTAGCTTCACAGAGTGCTCTCTGACTCCGCTTATGTCCCGAAATGTCGGTAAGTATTCGCTGATTTCTATAGGTGTGATCCTGGGTTGACGAGCCCAACCCGCTGATCCAGTTCAGAAGCCGTAAGCCCGACTCTGCACAATCGATGAGAATCCAACCCTACTAGATGAGGTGAATCCATGCGGAATGTCGCGCGATTGAAAATGGGCTATTACCCATTGCCGGAGGCCGAGGGAGTCAAACTGCGCTCTCTGCTCTCCTTCACCGGGCCGGCTTCGGTGATCGATCCCTGCGTTGGACAAGGAACTGCGTTGCATCTCGTCACGAGCGATGCCGAAGTTCTGCGCTACGGTGTCGAACTCGACGCCGAACGTGCACGGATTGCCAGCGCCAATGGTATCGAGACCATTCAAGGCAATGCTTTCGACGCTATCGCGCGTCCCGAATCCTTCTCGCTCTTGTACCTGAACCCACCCTATGACTCGGAGATAGGCTCCATCGCCAATCGCCGCATGGAGGCCGTATTCCTGGAACATACCTACCGCTGGCTGGCAATGGAAGGCGTCCTCATTCTGGTGATCCCGTTCGAGCGCTTGCACGACTGCGCCGGCATCCTTGCTTCCCACGTCACTGAGCTGGCCGTTCTTCGAATGACAGACGAGGAATCGGTCAAGTACCGGCAAATCGCGGTGCTTGGCCTTCGGCGCGATGTCAGAGGAGCGGCCGTTGAAAACAATAAACGGCAGCTTCACAGCATTGGCCTCTATGGCAGCTTTCTCGGACTTCCTGAGTTGCAGCCGGGAGCGTGCCTGCCCTATTCCGTTCCTCCATCTGGAGAGGCGGAGCTGAGCTATCGCGGCCTTCCATACGATCTGTTGGAAGACCTGCTGCCGCAATCGAGCGCATGGAAGCAGGCGGTGCCTCTGCTGATGCCGCATGAGGACGTTGCGACGGGCAGGCCCATCACGCCGCTCCATGGCGGCCATGTCGGGCTTCTATGTACTGCGGGACTCCTGAACGGCGTCTTCGGCCAGGGCGACGGCCGGCACATAGCCCGGTGGCGCTCGGTCAAGCATGTGACGACGTTCGTGGAGCAGGACGGAGACACCGAGATCATCCACCACAGAGAGCGGTGGGCCAACGAGTTGTACCTGGTATACGCGGATGGGAGGACGCTGAAGCTTACTGAGACTCCGGCGAAGAAGGAGGGCGAGACCGATGGAGAATGCACACCTGCGGCTCGGGCTGCTTGAGTACGTGCGCATCACGGAAAAGGCCTCGACCCGCATTCGCCTGCGGGTCGATCGCTATATAGGGGAAGACCGGCAAGCACATCTTCTGAGCGTCTTCGGCAATGACTCGGATGTTGGCGCAATCACGGCGGCAGTTCACGAGAAGGCCGTATTCAGCCTGACCTTTCCGAATGGCGAGACAAAGGAGGTGTCGCTTGGCGAACACGCCTCCTGCTACAAAGGGGCCGTGACTCTGCCAGGCCGCAAACATCCTGTGCGTCATCTGCTGGCCGTGTCCCAGGAACTCCATACAAATGGGAGTGCGGGACGGACGATCTTGTTGCGTTACCGGCGCGAAGAAGCGTGGGCCACGCTGGTGAGCTTCTTGGGCCTGCCTGCCGATCCGACATGGGCAGACCACATCCTTGGGATCATTGAGGGCAAAAAGAAGATCGAGGAGATCGATGGCATCGGTTGCCAGCCGGTACTGATCTCCGCGACGACCGAGGAAGTGCTTGAGTGGATCGGGGATGGCCTGCGTTCCCGCGTTCTGAGCTTCCCGGAGAGGAATGGACCGATAGTTTGGCCTCGATTCGCCCTGTCGGCATTACTGTTTCCGGCTCCCTAGACAGCGGAATTGATAGGCTCTGACCCGCAAGGTTACTGACAGTCGGTTCTTTAATTGCAAAGGGGTTGAATTTCGCCAAAAACAGACCCCAAGCCGCATTCTGAGCGATGCAACGATCACGCGTCAATCAACAATCCCTTCCGGCGACAACGGCGTTTTCGGGGAGTAATCCCGACAATTGCACGTAACCAGACGTGTATGAGTGGGCTGCCCTGTTAGCGCCAAAACGGATTTACTAATCGTTAAGGATGACCCTCCCGCGACATTTCAACTCGCTTAAGAGGTGGAGTTGACACCTAATTATGTCCTCGATCTTTAGCCGGTGGGATCAGGCCATTGGTCGTCAAATCCCTAATGCCTAGTGGCCGTTACCGGTCTTTGGCCCTTTGACCTGCATTTTCCGATAAGGTATTACATTAGATGCTTCGCGATCGAAGCCACGAGCGCGAGGGGGAGGTGCCTGATGGTCGGTTCGTCGCCACTTCGCCTTCAGATCGGACATCCACCGTGCCTACTGATCACGCGATTCCACCGCAGCGACATTTTCAAGTTGATCCGGCGCCTGTCGAACACCTCCGACTGGTCATGTCCAATGTTGCCCGAGCGAGCGGGGCAAACGAACACGATTTGCACAGTTCTGCATTCCTCTCCCCGGAGCTACTAACGTGCTGCCTTGGTGAGGGACAATGGCTCGTATGGAGAAAAGAGACCAAGTTATCGACCGCGAACCGGACTGATCTGTTCGCGTTGTTTCATGGGCGAGCGCGATGCGACTTGATTGAGTGCAAGGGTCCCAATGAACCAATCATCGGGGCACGCGGTGCGGTAACACAGGACCTGTGGAAATCGCTCGATCGATTATCGAGATACCTCGATGCCTTCGAAGAGGGTCGTCTTCCGGACCCACGTTTGAGGATCTATATCGAGAATCGCCCGAGACTGGTACTCGTCGGTTGCTACAAAACGCAAAGCGATGTTGAAACTCGAAGTCGCCTTACTGTTCTCGAACAAGAGGCATTGATTGAGAAGCAGTTGAAGAGCAGCAGGAGGTGGAGAGCTGACTACGAACGCAAGCTTCTTGTCGTGATGACCTGGGACAGTTTGTACAAGAGAGCCAAGGAGGCCTCCAACAAAGGAAGGGTTGTGTCGGCCTCACGCTGGTGTAACAATCTGGTGACATGGGTACTTGGAAACATTGCCTACGATAAAGATAAGGCCAAAACTTACCTCCCGTCGCTCGACAATTTCATGGAACGAGCATCCGGCTTGCCCCTTGGGGACTCGGCGCCTTTGGTCGAGGCACGCGCAAAAGACGTGATCGAGGCATTGAAACAGTTGGGGGTGTCGCCTGATCGGCCTTTGGATACCCAATCTCTGCCAAGCCAACTCCAGCTTGCAGACTGGCTGTTGTATCAGGGCAACGGCGACATGTGCTGCGGGGTGTGGAGTCATGGTTCAACTTACCCAGTAATAGACGTGTTAGAAAAACGTCCTTCCGTTTGGGAAGATATTGCCAGCCAACTTTTGAAAGCGTTGTCCAAGGACGACAGCGTCGACGTGCTTGGTCGAACGAGCCATGTCCTCCGCTACGCACAGGGGAACGCGAAAAAACTTCTTGTCGACGATCCTGCGATGCGTGAGCGATGGAGGTTCCCCGATCCCGAAGAGTTGATCAATGATCCCTTACGGCGGCCTGACCTCCAAAACTTTATGCAGGTGGGTTACTGCTTGGCGCTCCACGGCGTCGCCGAAGCTATCACATTCATGAACCAAGCGGCCGCAAATCGGCCCCTGCTTAGGGATCTTGCTCTGTGGGATGCGCAGCATGCGAAGGAAGACCCAGAGAAGTTTATGAAATCTCTTCAGCGAAAGGCAGAGCAACCAACAGAGGACCAGAAGCCGTTTCTGCCGTACCACAAGGCAATATGCGAAGAAAACGAAGCGATGATTGGACGACTCAAAAAGGCCGGAGTGATTGCACGGTGAGAGATAATCGTCAGCCGGAAGCGCCCCATTTTTAACAGGAGCTGTAGGCGATGAGTTCCGTCTTGGGCTGGCTGTGATTTGCTGCGTGTCAAAAAGCGCACCATCGTCGAGGCGCTCATTGACCGCAGATAGAGAACGAAAAGTCGGCATTGCGTACGTTTCCCAGGTTCGGGAGTTGTTCCGTCGTATGCCCGCCCGTCCGGAAACTTCGTGAGCCAGCTCACGTCGGGGACGAGTGAGCGATCAAGCGAGGGCTGCCGCACTCCCGGACTCCGAGACGATTCCTGGTACGGTTTGCCTCATTTGGTTAGTACTGCCGTCAGAGATCACGTCTATTGAGCTCATACGTTGCCCTGGGACATGCGAACATATATTGAACGCTACTAGCTTGCGTGAGAATGACGAGGCAAGCTCATTGAAAGTCCGAGACCAACTACAGCCGAAAACCCTTGGCTCAGTTGCTGATGTTCTAGCCTTCGTCAGCCGCCTCCGTGAAGCTTGGGCCAGCGCAGCCAAACTACCGCTGAAAGCTGAGGAGGAACTCTGGTTTCGTGGAGAGAACAGCCTCTATGCGACGCCTCTACATCCGCAGCTGTATCGTTATTCCGACGGAAAGCCGGCGAAGGAATCCATACGTGCCTTGTTGAAGCAAGAAAATACATACTGCGAATCGTTCAAGAAATGGGGCTTTCAATTCTGCGAGAATCCCCCTGACGACGATTGGGAGTGGTATTTTCTCATGCAGCACCATGGCGTACCCACACGACTTCTTGATTGGTCGGACGGAGCACTGATAGCCCTGCATTTCGCTGTATACCGAAATTTGGACAACGATGGCAATCCGAGACTCTACATATTGGACCCGACTTGGCTACAGACAACTTTGGACACAAATGAGAACTACGGAGATGCCAAGAGGGCGTGGAAGAAGGCCTGCAAGGGCGACCCCGAAGATAGAGATGAATGGGATAGGATCTACCTCTTTGACGACGAAGATGAATGGAAGAAGACACCACTCCCCGCTGCACCCTTAGCCTTAGAGTTCTACAACATTACCAGGCGGATCGCAGCTCAGAGGAGCCGATTCATCGTGCTCGGAAAGAAACGTGATTGGCTTCAAACAGTCTTTCTCAACCCCGCATCTCGACTGAAGCACGTGGATATTGATCGCAACAAGGTTCCGCAGATCAAGCGCGAGTTGGCTGATGCGGGCATCACCGAGTCAGTCATCTTTCCCGATCTCGACGGCGTAGGAAGAGAAATTAACCAACAATGGCAACATCGGCCGTTGCCTAAGGTCCGAACCCGCAAGGGAGCCGCCAAAACCCGTCGTAAGATACGCTGATTCGCATCTCGTCGGTGTGATCTTTGCGCCAACAATTTTGGTCGCAATCCCATACCCTTTCCAAAGTATTTACTAAGTTCTCCCAAACGTGTCCCCTTGTGAGGTCCGCATGGAATCCTCGTTCGATTATCTGCGCGCCCACGCAGCTGAACTGGGCTCGCGCATCCTGGAAACGTACCCGCCACTTCAGAGCACCAAAGACCCCGTTGCCCCGTCCCTCGCAACTCTTCTGCGCAGAGCTTTACCGGCGCAAGCGCTCGCCATCACCGGGACCGCGAAGTATCTGCGCCAGGCCAAAGCCGCGCGCATCGTTGCCGAATGCGGAGCTGGCAAGACCTACATGGCTTTGGGCACAATCCATGTGCTGGCGGATGGGCGGCCCAGTACCACGCTGGTTATGTGCCCATCGCATATCACGCACAAGTGGGCGCGCGAGGTCTTGCTGACCATCCCGCGCGCCCGCGCCTTCCTCATCGAAGATATGCGCAATGGCGGCGATCCAAGCCGGCCGCACGGCATCTGCGAGGTGAAGCTGAGCAAAGGCAAGACGGTTTACGAGGGCAAGCGTCTCAGCCTGGCCGAAATGCGGCGCATGGGCCGCAAGGAATGGCGGAAGCGCTTTCCTGGGCCGACGTTCTTTATCACGGGCAAGGACAAAGGCAAGCTGGGTTACTTCTGGGAGCACGTCTATCTCAAGGCAAAGTCCGGACCGAATCTGGGCGGCGTCGTCAATCCGGATTCCGGCGTTGCCATCCTCGACTCCGAGATGCAGAAGCTGACCGCGTTCGACTTCACCGACAAACTCAAGGTCTCGGAGGCGCTGACCCCGCCCCGCGGGGGCACCACACGCTTTTCCGCGCTATGGCAAGCGGACCGGTCGCGCATTCAACGCATGGCGCCAATCGAGTATGTGGGGCGCTACATGCGTGGGTGGTTTGATTTCGCCATCGCCGATGAACTGCACCAGTTGGCCGGCGACACGGCGCAAGGCAACGGGCTCGGCGTGCTCGGACGCGCGGCGCAAAGATTGATCGCGCTCACGGGAACGCTGATGGGCGGCTACGCCGACGACCTCTTCAACATCTTCTACCGGATGGAGCCGCACGCGATGGTGCGCGAGGGCTTCGCCTACGGAGGGCAAGGCCGGCGGGACTTCCAGGAGCAGTACGGCGTTCTCGAAACTATTGAGAAGGTGGAAGTGTCGGACAACGCTTGCTCAAGGGCAACGAAGAAGACGGTCCGGGTTCTGCGCAAACCCGGAGCCTCGCCGATGCTCTTCGGTAAGTTCCTGATGACCACGACGGCGTTTCTGTCGCTCGAAGACATTTCGGACAATCTGCCGCGATACAACGAGAGCGTCATTTCGGTGGATATGGATGCGGCCCTCCAGGAAGCTTACGAGCAGTTGGAGGAGGATATTCGCTCCGCAATGAAAGCGCATCGCGGTAACAAGAGCCTGATGAGCATCCTGCTCAACACGCTTCTACTCTATCCCGATCATCCTTACGACTTCGACCAGATTTGGGCGCGGGCCTTCGATCCGCAAACGAAGGAGTATGTGAAGTTCCTGGTAACAGAACCCAAGAGCCTCACGCGGGAGGCTCTCTACGCAAAGGAGCGAGCGCTGATCGCCGACGTAAAAGAGGAACTGCGGCAGGGACGGCGATGCCAGGTCTATGCGACCTACACGGGCGAGAAAGATGTCACGCAGCGATTGGAGGCTGTGCTGCGGCAGGAGGGCATCCGCGTCGCTGTCCTCCGCTCATCGGTCCCCACCGATAAACGAGAAGACTGGTACGAACGGCAGTTGAAGGCCGGCATCGAGGTGGTGATCTGCCATCCCAAGCTGGTCGAGACGGGATTGGACCTGCTGGCGTTTCCGACGCTCTACTTCTACGAGACCGGCTATTCCTTGCATACCTTGCGTCAGGCAAGCCGAAGATCATGGCGCATCGGGCAGAGATTCCCGGTACGCGTGAAATTCGTGACCTACACAGGCACCATGCAGGAGACCTGCCTTCGCCTGATGGGCAAGAAGATGCTCGTCGCGCTCATGATGGAGGGCAAGTTCTCGGGCGAGGGTCTACAGGCGCTCGACACTGACGAAGATCTGATGAGCGCGATGGCACGCGAACTGGTCGAGAAGGCCGGTGTCGGAGAATCCGCCGATGCGGTGTGGCGGGACCTCGGCCACGAACGCGAGAAGGTTCTACCGCGCCCAGCTGCGGTAGAACCTGAAAGCGATGGGGAGCCCGATCTGATCCCGGATTTATCAATCGGGGAGCTTCCGGCCGTGTCGGCCGCAGAACCAGCTCCGACGCCATTCGGTATCCGCCTGATCGAGCCGAATCAGATTTCCAAGAAGCGCAAGAAGGCCGCGCTTTGGCCGACGGCAAGCGAAACCAATGCGCAGCTCAGTCTCTTCGATTGAGCCAGCATGTTTTCAACTTGAGAGGTGACATCATGAGTGATGAACGGGATAAGGTTCGTTGCCAGAATTGCGAACTCGTGCAATGGAGTGATCGAGCCAACTGTCGGCGCTGTGGCAACGCTCTGCCTGAGCCGATCGTGAGGATTGTTGAGCGCGTCGTGGAGAGAGTCGTGATCCGGCAGGATCCGCAATGCCTTCAGAAGCTCGAACAGGCTCACAGACTGATTTCCGCAGCGACAGAACGGCTCCAACTACCGGGTGCGGAAGACAAAGCTCCCATCCTCTTCAGCCAGATCTCGGAGGCGGAAGCGTTTCCGACGATGGCTGAGATGGAGCGGGCGATCATCGTGGCCGCCTACGAGAGGTCGAATCGCAAGCCGCTGGAAGCGGCCAGGCTGCTGGGAATTGGCAAGACTACTGTCTATCGCAAGCTCAGAGAGATGGGCGAAGCGGCAGCATGACGGCGACAGAGCCGTCAATCTCCCTTGATTCTCCCTTTGCCCCGCTGGTCAGCAGCATGTACGGGTGATAGCGTATCCATTGGGAGAATGTTCCAAAGAGGCCGTTATGGTCTCAACCAAGGCAAGGAAGAGGGTCGGCTGCGGCTGACCCTTTTCTCTTGTGTGGAGATCACCATGCCCAAGGGGCCATTTCTTCCATCGGACTTCACTGCAACGAAGTTTTCAACGGCTGCGGACAAGGCGGAGTTCGGGAATACTTTGCTGCGCTTTATTGAATCGGATTGGGCGTCGGCGCTCTTCACAAAGAGCTTCTACAACCGCCTCTCCATGTGCTTTGGGCACATTGCTCATTACTGTCGGTCGCAATTCTACGAGGAGTGGTTTTCATCTCTCGACGCTCAGGTGCGGTTCCTGAAACACACAATGCGATTCCCCTGCTACGGAGATCCGGAATACACGTTTTCCGATGTCGAGAGGGCGATCCAGCGAGAAATAGTCAACCGCAACTACCTTGCGCGGTATGAACTGCGCCTGGCGGAAGAGCAACAGGCAACCGATCTTGCGCTGCTCAGGCAATTGGAAAGCAAGTACAGGACGCCGGTGGCAGAGCGGGATCAGGAACTCCAGCTTGCTGTTCCACCAGTGGATCAGACTCCTGTCACGCCTGTTCAGGGCTCGTTGTTCTGAAGCCGTCTCGAGGTCAAACCAGCGGCTGCTCCTGAAGGGGCGAGTTTCAACCGCTCTCGACGAACTCAATCGCTGAGAATCGAGCGAGATGGGAGTACCGGAAAGGTTATTTGGCCTTGATGCATCGACCTAAGGCCATGCGCAGTTCGATCTGCGGACATTTACTGACAGATCGGTACTGATCCGGGTTCGGTGAGTGCTTTGGCGGTTTGGCGTTCCCCGAGCCCCGGTTGGCAGAAATCTAAGGCTTGGAAACGTAAGAGCTAAGCACCAATCTGAGTCAACGCTCCATCGACGGAGCCGGCGTTCCATCGGACCACTCTCCAGCCCAGACAAGGAAGATCGTCACCCGTTCTTCAGGGTCATTTGCCGCCATCACCGGCGAACCTGGGAGGTTGGCGCCCCAGCTTTTCGCAGCGTCGCCCGCAACAAAAAACATCAGGTGCGGGTGCCAGTTCATGTCGTGGTCGCTCAAGTACTGCTGCTTCGACATCATGTAGCACATCGCGCCCGGTTCCAAGGCAGGCAATTCCTTTTTATCGAATGACGACTCGGTCGCCGCAACAATCTCCGACTTTGATTTGCCCTCCAGCAGCAGTTTGGTTTTCATCAGGTAAATGGGCACGAAGGTTCTTGCGGCTGGCGGATTGAAGCAAATGGCGGCACGGACTTTGGGATTCCAAAATTCAGGGTCATCGGTGGCAGCCCCCCAGGATCGTTCCACAATACAGAGAAAGCCGTTTTTGCCTTTCACGGCGGTCGTGTAGCCATGTCGTCCCAACACCATCACTTGGGCGGCGCCTGAAATGGATGATGGAGCAGCACTGCGGGCCAGCGCGATTTCTGAGCTCTGATCGGGCATCAGATACTCATCCAAAGGGGCCATGGCCGGATACGCGGTCTTTACCGCCTGCGCCGGTGTCTGACATGTTGAATTGGCCAGGACAAACTGGGCAACGATTGCCAGTGCGAACGGCCAGATTGTCATCTTTGGCATGAGTCCCACCGCTACGCGCGCTCTCCGCTTGAGGTTTGGGAACACCGGTGCTTCACTGACCCGAGACATATTTGACGCCTCCGTATTGCGGGTTCTTCCAGAGTTCACCTTTGTACTCCATGTAGTCAGCGGTTGCTTGTGCGATTTCGCTTCCGTAATACCGTTCAACCACATGCAACGCGAGATCGATTCCGGAGCTAAGGCCGCCTGCGGTAGCAACTTTGTCATTATCGACGTAGCGCAATCCGGTGACGAATTCAACGGTCGGATATTTCCGTTGCATTTCATCGATGAAAAGGTGGTGGGTGGTCGCTCTTTGATGGTCCAGGAGCCCATACCGGGCGAGCATGGAAGCGCCAGTGCACACCGACATGGTTATGTCCGCCGTCCTGGCGTTCTCCAGCAACCATCTCTTCTGCGCTCCGCTTCGGCCGCCCTGTGCGGGTACGACGATCACCTGGGGCTTAGGGGCATTCTCGAAGTTATAGTTGGGAACGACCTGAAGACCCGCAGCCGAGATCGATTTCAGCGAGTCGGAAACTGTGTACAGGTTGAAGGGCATGATCATGTCGTCGCCACCGTGCCAGGGCCCGCCGTGGGGAGCGAGCATGGTATCGCCAAATACTTCCCAGGGCCCTGCGAGATCGATCAGAGCGGTCTGGTCGGAAACGATGAATGCGACGTTGATCACTCCATCGGCGGGTGGCTTGAGAATGCGCAACTGGTTAGAGCCAGTTTGCGCATTTGCCTGTTCGAATTGGCTAGCGGCGAGCGCGCCGCACAGTGCGACGAGAGCAAAACCCGTGCAGATTCTTTTGTTCATTGGTGACCCCCCTGCCTGAAGAGATTGCGAACAGGACCAATTTACGGCTAGACTGGAATGTCTCAAATGACATTTGTCCGGCTTTTTGGGACATTTCGAAGATTTCGTTCATTGGTGTGATTTACCGCTCCGTCCAGGCGCACAAATGAAACCAAGACACATCGTGATCCTCGGATATGACGGAATCATGGGCCTTGACCTCGTCGGGCCGATGGAGGCGTTTGCGTGCGCGCACGTTAGATCGTCAAAGGCACGCACGGAGGGATGTTATCGAGTCACGATAGCGGCTCTGGAATCGAAGACGTTTCATTCCGAATTCGGGCTCACAGTCACGGCTGAAAAGAGCCTCTTCGACATTCGCGACGTGGACACATTTCTGATCCCCGGCGGCAGAGGCTTACGCGAGTCCAACGGCCAACAGAAGCTCACGGCCTGGTTGCAAAAGAACGCTGGCTCGATACGGCGGATCGCATCGGTTTGCACGGGGATCTACGGCCTCGCACCGTCGGGATTGTTGGACGGCCGAGAAGTCGCGACGCACTGGAGATTCGTTGCAGATTTGGCGAAGCGTTATCCGGCGCTCAAGGTGAATTCCGGCTCGCTTTATGTGAGGGACGGGAAATACTGGACCGCTGCGGGCGTGACAGCGGGCATCGATCTCTCGCTGGCCTTGATTGAGGACGACTTCGGCTCAGAGGTGGCGCTTTCAGTGGCACGCGAACTAGTCGTGTACATGAAGAGATCCGGAGGGCAGGAGCAATATTCGGAGCCGCTGCAGTTTCAAGTACAATCGCGCAGTCGCTTTGCGAATCTTTTGCCGTGGATGCTGGCGCATCTGGAGCAGGATCTTTCGGTCGAGGCACTTGCAGCGCGAGTATCGTTGTGCCCACGGCAATTTTCTCGGCGCTTTATCCAAGAGTTTGGTAGCAGCCCGGCTTCATTTGTGCGGCGACTGCGTCTAGATGAAGCGCGGCTTCGCCTCTCCGCGCCAGAGTGTACGGTGGAGAGCGTAGCCTGCTCGGTCGGATTCAGCGACAGTGATAGTTTCCGGCGCGCCTTCGAACGGTCCTTCGGAATTGCTCCTAGCGCCTATAGAGGACGGTTTGTGGCGAGCCCCTGACGCCAGCGTTGAAAGTATCGGAATGGAAACACTCAAATTCCTGTTCTTTTGGACCTGGTGAGGATAAGCGAGGCAGCTTCTTGTTGGATTTGCGTTGAATGCATCGCGAAGGGTCGTTCCCACTTCTCCACTGTTGGTAACAGGCCAAAGCGCTCATTGAGCACAGGTTGAGCCTCGCTCAAGGACCGTTCCCCAAAAACTCCCTAGCGTCCGGAAGCATTTTTGGGGACGATGCTGCATTGCTCATCCACACAACAAGGGATCGCTAACAAGCAATGAGCGATCCAAATCAGATCAAACAACCATCACGGAGAACGAAGATGAGCAATCTCAAGGCTGAGGCACTCCTGCGCGAATTCTTCTACAACGGAGTTCGCATTCCCGATCCAGGTCCTGAACTGACCGTCGAACAGGTCCGCGACCTGCTTACGCCCAACTACCCAGAGATCGCAACTGCGTCGGTATCCGGCCCCGAAGCGACAGGCACGGTGTTTCGCTACACCTTCAGCCGAGCCATCGGCTCGAAGGGCTGAACCATGTCTCGAAACGGGATAACGACGGCTGAACTCCTGGAGTTGCTCGCGGCAAAAGCAGCGGCCCCTCCTCCGGAGACCAGCCTGATGCTCGCGAGGCACCTCCAATGCAAAGAATCGCTCCAACTCTCACATTGCGTGGCAGCGGCGATAGACCGGTACGCCGCCGCCGACAACAACCCCCTTGCCACGCCAACGGAGTTGTTGCCCCCGTTGGGATAAAGACGCTTGCGGCTTCCTTCATCCAGGCGTTGCCGGTTCTCGACGGTGTCCCGACTGCATATAGCCACGAATTCCACGCCGAGCTGATCTACGATCTTTGTGCAGCCTTGGTGCGGGAGGGGTTGGGAAAGCCCGAAACATGGCAGGAGTGCGGCGAGAACGCCCAGGTCTTCGCCCAACGCGCCATCATGGAGAGCGTTGGGGAAGCGCGATGGAACCTTCTCAAACGGAACGTCGAGTACCACCTCACCGTGAGCGATGTCGCCGAGCGGGATGGTGACGACGCGCTCCTCGAGAATGGCCGGCTTGCCTTGACGATCGAGTGCAGCGGAGCGGGATTCCTGAAGATCGGCCCGGCGCTTGACGTGTTGGAGAAAGAAGCTGAGGGCCTGGGCGCGGCCTTCTATTGGACCTTGACCTATGCGCTCTATCGCGTGATGCGGATCTATAACCACGACGACGCCCTGCAGTACGAAGAGCGCATGAGGGAGTACGCCGAGGAAGACGAAGAGAACCGAAACCAATACGAATTTCCTGAAGTCGAAAAGGCATTGCCGGCCTGCATCCAAAAGACGCTGAAATGCCGATCCAGAGCCTCCGTCGGCGAGACGCGCCGGCTGCTTCATGGGCACAAGAGCGGACCTTGTGGCTCCTGGATCGAGCGCCTTCGAAGGATTGAGCGGCTATCGCGAATATCGATACAGACTGATCCTAACTTCCGTGAAGATGGCGGCTATGACAGTATCCCGCTGCCTTCGCTGGTGGTGGCCTTCAAGGACCATGATGCCATCGTCGCCTGCTTCGATGAGGAAGGCCAATACATGCTGGAGGGAAGCTCGGAGCCGACCTTGGGTGTAATTTTCGCTCCGCAGAAGCCGGAAGAGGTGAAACGCGCTGTGCGCGCGGTAGAGCGGTTCGTTGCGCTCAATTATGAGCTCTTCCAACTAGTAGAGGCTATTCAAGACTGGGAGAAATGCGATGGAGATACAAATCTCAATCGGAGAGAACCAGCGCTTCGAGCTGCGTGAGGCGCTGCTGGTCTACGGAGATCGCCAGCGCAGCTTTGTGACCCGGCACCAGATTGTGCTTCACAAGAATGCTCCGCCTACGCTCGAACCAGCCCAGCCTCTCACCATTGCATTTATCGAATCGCTAGTGCATTCGCTTTATGGCGGCTCGACAGCCGACGTGTTGCCTGAGCATGTTCTCGCCAAAGGCGACAGCATGATCGTGTGGTGGACACCCCGCTGCCGCCGACAGATGTTCTACGGGAACTCGGAAGGGAAGGCTGCGGAACTGAGCGGTCGCACCTTCCCACAGCCCCCTCTGGTGTGGCGCGTCGATGGCGGCGATCTCAAGATTCGGGCGCTGATGGATAACAAGCGGCCAAGCGCAGCGACGAAACTCGCTGTCGCGCCCTTCTGGAATCTCTCAGACGATGGGCGTGTTTGCGTCGGCACAATGCGGCATCCTGATACATCCTCCGTGAAGAGCATCTCCGAATGGGAGCGCGGTTTCTATGAGAGCGCTTTCACTCATGCCAATGTTGGCCGCCTGACTCGCTATGCAGGAGGATTTGAGGGGCTTTGGAGGGGCCTCGATAAACGCAAACTGTTTCCTGTTGAGACCCTGATCCAGTTGCCCCAGACGCTGGCGCAGTTCGTGCGCGGTGAGAGGGGGTAGTATGCGCGTCGAGCACACACTTCCACCAGACCTGATCCGCCAGCGCGCCGTTCGCGTCCTGGTGATCGGTGCAGGTGGCACGGGCAGCGCAATCGTCATGGGACTACCGTATCTCGACCAGGCAATCCGCGTTTGGGGCCATCGATACGGCCTCGAGGTCGTCATGATGGACGCCGACACGGTTTCCGAAACAAACTGTGTCCGGCAACCCTTCTCGACCTCGGACATCGGGCAGAACAAGGCCACTGTGCTCATCAACCGCATTAACCTGTTCTGGGGTACGAGTTGGTCGGCGATCCCGAATCACTTTCATCCAAAGTCTCTGGAGCGCGGTCATGACCGCTGTCCTGATCTTGTGGTCGGTTGCGTCGATACACGCAGCGCGCGAAAAGCCATTCAAGATTCCTTCTCGCGAACTTTGAGCCAGACCCATTATTGGCTCGATCTTGGCAACAATGCGGCCAGTGGACAGTATGTTCTTGGCCAGCCACTCAACGCGCGCAATCGCAGGAAGGCAAACCGGCTGAGAACGATCAGTGAACTCTACCCGGAGATCATTGACGCAGAAGCGGGCGAAGATCCTTTGCCGAGCTGTTCGGCGGTTGAAGCCCTGGATCGCCAGGAACCGTTCATCAACCAGACGCTGGCCGCGAGTGCTCTGGCCATGCTGGCGCAGCTGTTCCGGTATGGAAAGCTGACCCATCACGGCGCTTTCTTCAATGCGAAGACTGGACAGCTGTGCGCGCTCCCCGTCGATCCCGAGCTGTGGTCGAAGACAAGGAAGCGCACAAGGAGAATTCATCAGTCAATTACGTCCAAGTGAGAGTCTTTTTCGGTAGTTAGGCTATGGTAGGAAACGTAGTGGAGAGTGCCGATGAAGATGACCCTCGATCCCGATCTAGCAATGGAAGCAAAAGCGCTGGTTGCCCTGGCGTTTCGCAATGGACCGATTGAAGACTTGCACGCCGGAAGGCAATGCGCGGCATGCAACGGTAAAGCGGAAGTCTCGCACATCTCCGACGACGAAATGAAGGCGATTATGAAGTCTGCGGTCGATGCGCTCTACCGACTCTTATGGAAGCGAGACCACGCCCCAAGGGACTATCAGGAGAGCCTGGCGCTGGGACGACGTTTCACCCTGCATTGGGACGATCCGGAACTCAAGAAACCGGTTCAAAGAGGACCTCGCTCTAAATAGCATTTTCAAGGAGAGATCCATGTTCAAGGAACTTGCCCCGTACTTGCGCCAGCGCGCCGTTCTGCTCACCGTCACCGATATCGAGGAAGACCAGATTCGCGTGAACATCATTCCGCAGAAGCTCAAGGATGGCGAGAACGCTGCGCTCACGACGCCTTTGACTGTGACCGGAACGGCCGAAGAGCTTGACCGTGATCTTCCGGCGACTCTGGTTGATTTCGTCTCCGCTCACATGCAGTTGAAGAACACGCTGGACAGAGCGAAGGTAGAGATGGAAGCGGCTGCGAAAACCGCGCAGGCGGAAGCTCGTTCGAAGACAAAAGCGCCAGTGAAAAAGGATCCACCGAAGCCCGAGAACGCCCATCAAGAGGCCCTGAAGCCCGCTGCGCCGGTGAAGCCGGAACCTCTAAGAACTGCTAGCCTTTTCGATGCGCCTCAATCCGCACCTTCTGCGGTGGCAGCCGACCTGGAAGAAGATGAGGAGATTCTCGGGGCTGTCGAAGAAGACGATCAGGTCGACGACGCCGAACTGGATGAGGCGGCTTAGGATCTTGGCTGACTCGATCCATGCCACAGCGCCAGGATTTTGATTGCCTCACGTAGGAAGTTTAAGCCGGGTCCGTTGGAGAAACGTTCGGTGTTCCAGGAAGTCAAATGAGAAGATAGATTATTTTGATTATTAGCTATTCGATGATAATCTAAATAATCATGCAGGTTGACGAATAGGACTACCCGTGGCAAATGTCAAGCTGGTTCAAAAGGCTACGCCAACCGTGATGACGGGGACAGGCCGGGAGGTCATTCGACTGTTGCATCGCTCTCCTGCCCAACGAACGGTCGCCGTGAGCTTGCCGAACAATGAGCTGGGTTTAGCGGCAGAAATCGTATTCAATCGCGTGATTGAGTTCCTGCCGCAACTGATGGAGCAGAGCCAACAGGACAACTTCAAAAGGATCGTCAGCGCGTTGCTCCCCGACGTGGCGCCCTCCGAGGCCGCGATGGCGCAGGCGCGCATGCTTATCGATGCCAAATCGACGATCCTGAGAAGCGGCGACTTCATTCCTGCAGGAGAGGTTTCGAGACTGGCCGGGTACAGTCAAACCAATCCAAGCGTGCAGCCGAACAAGTGGAAACGGAACCGGGCAATATTCGTGATCGAGCACAAGGGTGATGACTTTTTCCCGCTGTATGCGCTCGATCCTGACTACAATTATCGTCCGCGCAAAGAAATCGCCGAAATCCTTAACGTCTTCGGGGATTCCAAGGACGGTTGGGGTCTGGCGTTTTGGTTTGCGGGATTGAACAGCTTCCTCGACGATGAGCGTCCCCAGGACCTGCTGACTGTAGCGCCGGAACGGGTACTCGCCGCAGCCAGAGATGAGATTGCAGGAGTGCTGTATGGCTAAATCGGGGTCCAGGTTCTTGCCCCCATCATGGATTCTAGACGCGCCAGTTGATTAGCCTTCAGCTAGAAAATTGTTGAGCAGGCGGCGAAAGACAAGCGCGGTCGGCTTCCAGTTGCCTTGCATCGAATTCGCGCCGGCGTCACCGTAGCCCGCGTTGGGCCTTGGACGCAAGCGGATGAATGGGGGAAGTCCGTAACGAACGGCGAGGCTATTGGCCCAAAGTCGGGCGGTGCGGCCGTTGCCGTTCGCAAACGGATGGATGCGGACCCATTCAGAATGCACCCATGCGCATAGATCGATCACGGCCGCTAGTTGGTCGGCATCCAGCTCCTGGTCCATCGGCAAGAGTGCATCCAACTCTCGGACCAAAGCCTGAAGCTTTGTTTCGAAGCGCGTCAACTCTTGGGAGACTTCGACTGAGTCGACGCCGTAGTGCGCGCCGACTCTCACTTGTGTGCACTCAAGACCCGGTTCACCACGAAATGCGCCCACATAGCGCCGATCAGGCACACCCAAGCCTTCGATCATGCGGCTTTGCCAATGCCTGGCCGCATCGAGCGTTGGGATCTCGCGCTGTTCGGCTGCCCGAACGATTTCCTTGAGGACTTGCCCCAGATTCTTCCGCAACCGGGGACTGTCCTTATCCCAATCAGGCACGGAGAAGCTCGCGGATCTTGCTCTGCACCGGCCCTGCGGGCCGAAACTGCCCTGCGACGAATTGTCCTTCTACCGGTTTGCCTTCTAGCGGATCGTCGAGGTGTGCTTCGGCATCCACAAACGCGTCGATAGCATGCTTAAATCCAGGGTCACGCTTCCGATATTTCTGGAGTGCCGACAGGCTCGCTTCAAGGCTGGCTTCCTTCGGGCTCTGCTGACCCAGATAGGCCTTGATCGCCTCATTTAGAAGCTGATTGATCGGACGCCCCTCAAGCTCGCTGAGGTGCTCGAGGGCAGTCCGCTCTTCCGTGTCGATTCTCAGAGTAAAAGCGATCCTAGCCATATCTCAAGGTTACGCTGAGCTAAACATGATGTCAATGTCGCATTTTGACATCACTTGATACCATTCACGGACCGGACTGCCGGCCATCCCAAATTCCCGAACTTCCAAAGACAACAAACTGAAATCCGCCAATGGACTCATTCTCCCATCTCAAACCTCAAAGGAAATCCCATGAAGCCTTCGAAGCTCTTTGAGGAGCTCCATGCGCTGATCGGTGAACGCGTGCCCTTGCACATCTGGGGTGCTTGCGGCGTTGCAAAATCGCAGATCGTTGCTCATTCCGCCTGAAACAATCAATCGATCCGCCGAGGTGCTCCAGCCTGCAGCGCAAAGGTGTTGCTCAGTGTTTGAATCGGCATTACACTTACCGGTGGGAGTAATACCATGCAGATTACCAGCAAAGGGCAAGTCACAATTCCGCAGCAGGTTCGCATTCGTTTGGGACTTCTTCCTCATACCGAGGTCGAATTCGAATTGGCCGACGATCATGCCCGCATCCGCAAAGTTCATTTGAACAAGAGTTTAGGAGCCAGAGGTCAAAGCGCTCTCAGGGCCTTGAGCGGTGCTGCCGATGCCCGGATGTCCACCGACGAGATCATGGCGCTGACGCGCGGAGGCGGCCGGAGCGGAAGGAAGACAAAGTGAAGCCGGTTCTGTCTCGCCTTGCCGCGCGGCTTGCGAATTGTAGCGGCGTTCTCGTCGACAGCAATATTCTGCTCGACATCGCCACTAAGGATCTGAAATGGGCAGCGTGGTCCGGTCAGGCCCTTGCCGAGTGCGCTGAACATATCGCGCTCGTGATCAATCCCATCATCTATGCAGAAGTATCGATCGGATTTCAAACCATCGAAGCCTTGAATGCCGCGCTTCCCCTTCGCATTTATGAACGAGCGCAACTGCCTTGGGAAGCGGGTTTTCTGGCAGGTAAGTGCTTCCTCGATTACCGCAAGAGAGGCGGAGTGCGAGCAACTCCGCTGCCGGATTTCTATATTGGCGCGCACGCCGCCATTGGTCGACTCGCGCTGCTCACGCGTGATGACGCCCGCTACCGGACCTACTTTCCCAAAGTTGAGGTCCTCGCTCCTGAAAAGAGCCTGATCTAAGCGTGGACCAGGATCCCTAGAACCCGGCTGTTTCTCCCCCCATTTTTCTCCCGTTGACTCCCGACAAATCGGTTGAATTCTCCTTCAAAGGAAATCCCATGAAGCCATCGAAGCTCTATGAGGCGCTCCATGCGCTGATCGGTGAACGTGTGCCTCTGCACATCTGGGGCGCATGCGGAGTCGGCAAGTCGCAGATCGTCCACCAGGTCGCGGATGATCTCGATTACGACTTTCTCGATGTTCGAGCGGTGCAACTCGATCCCGTTGATTTACGCGGGTTGCCGCGCATTTCGGCTGATCAGACCGAGTGGGTTCCGCCCAAGTTTCTTCCCACTTCCGGCAAAGGCATTCTCTTTCTCGATGAGCTGACCTCGGCTCCGCAGATGACCCAGGCGGGCTGCTATCAGCTGGTTCTTGACCGAAAGCTCGGCGAGTACGCTCTGCCTGATGATTGGGTGGTCATTGCCGCCGGCAACCCGGCATCGGAACGCGGCGTTCACTTCTCCATGCCGCGGCCCTTGCGAAACCGGTTCGTGCATCTGGATCTTGAACCGGATCTCGACGACTGGTGCCGGTGGGCGGTCAAGGCTCAGGTCCGGC
>CAZGUD010000049.1:0-31887 GCA_964528915.1 uncultured Occallatibacter sp. | reverse complement strand
TAGCGCGGACGTCCCCGTCCGCGCCCGATCCCAATGCCGCGCCAATCTCCCGAAGCAGCGCCAGCTTTCCCACGTGTAGCGCCGGCCTCCCGGCCGGCTGTGGCGCGGACGTCCCCGTCCGCGACCGATCCCAATGCCGCGCCAATCTCCCGAAGTTGCGCCAGCTTTCCCACGTGTAGCGCCGGCCTCCCGGCCGGCTGTAGCGCGGACGTCCCCGTCCGCGCCCGATCCCAATGCCGCGCCAATCTCCCGAAGTAGCGCCAGCTTTCCCACGTGTAGCGCCGGCCTCCCGGCCGGCTGTAGCGCGGACGTCCCCGTCCGCGCCCGATCCCAATGCCGCGCCAATCTCCCGAAGTAGCGCCAGCTTTCCCACGAGTAGCGCCGGCCTCCCGGCCGGCTGTAGCGCGGACGTCCCCGTCCGCGCCCGATCCCAATGCCGCGCCAATCTCCCGAAGTTGCGCCAGCTTTCCCACGAGTAGCGCCGGCCTCCCGGCCGGCTGTGGCGCGGACGTCCCCGTCCGCGCCCGATCCCAATGCCGCGCCAATCTCCCGAAGTAGCGCCAGCTTTCCCACGTGTAGCGCCGGCCTCCCGGCCGGCTGTAGCGCGGACGTCCCCGTCCGCGCCCGATCCCAATGCCGCGCCAATCTCCCGAAGCAGCGCCAGCTTTCCCACGTGTAGCGCCGGCCTCCCGGCCGGCTGTGGCGCGGACGTCCCCGTCCGCGCCCGAGTAACCGGAGTAAGATCACGCCATGGCGCAGGAACATTCTTCCGCACACATCCACGGCGCCGTGCAGCCACGTTACGGCGAAGTCCACATTCGCAATCGCGGCCGCCTTCCTCATTGGGAAAAAGAGGAAGGCCTTTACTTCATCACCTTTCATCTTGCCGATTCGCTCCCCCATTCTGTGCTTCCGAAAATCGCTGAACGCCACCGCATCCTCTCAGCCGCCATTCAAAATCATGCCAATTTGCTTCCCGAGCAGAAGGCATTGCTCTCTACTTATAGCCACGCGCGAATGGAAGAGTACTTCGACCGCGGCGCTGGCTCGTGCCCGTTCCTCGACATGCGCATCGCCGGCGCCATGGCCGCGGCCTTACGCTTCAGGGAGGGGCAGCAATTCCGGCTTCTCGCCTGGTGCGTCATGCCCAACCACGTTCACGTTGTGGTGAAACTCTACCCGGGCCAGGAGCTTGCAAGGATCGTCAAAGCCTGGAAGAACTTCTCCGCCAAAGCCGTCAACCAGGCACTCGGACGTAAAGGCCGATTCTGGCAGCGAGAGTACTACGACCGCCTGATTCGCAATGGGGACGAACTCGACCGCGCCATCAGGTACGTCGTCGAAAACCCCACCAAAGCGGGATTAAAAGACTGGACTTGGGTTTGGAGCGCGGACGGCGTCGTCCGCGCCACAGCCGGCCAGGAGGCCGGCGCTACAGTTCGTAGCCCTTTGAAGAAGATTCTGGCCAACGCCAAGCGGCCGGATAAGGAAGAAGAGGAATAAACCGGACGATTGCCCCTCCCACACGATCGGGTGCCCTATCCTGGACGCGCCTTCTGCGTTCAGGATGGGACCGAAATCACTCCGACTTGCTGGCTTGCTGCTTTCCATCACTGCCACACTCACCCGCCACGGTGGTATGATGTCGCGTCATCTCAAACAATGAGGAGGACGGCGTGAAAACAGGCATCACTTTTTTGGCCGGCGCATTGTTACTTCTGGCCGGATGCAGCTCAGGTAACCAGGCTTCCAACGCGCCTCAAACACCCAAGTGGAAGGGCCCTCCCTACCGGGTGGCAATTGACACCAAACCCGTGAAACCGAATCCGACGGGCATAACGCTGCCCGGCATCAAGTTCACGGCCAACCCCGACGATGTTCTAACCAGAGCCAATCTCGTGATCCAGGTGGACACATCCGGGGTCAAGAAGGCAACCGGGCAGCCCGACATGATGATCATGGCCCCGACCGACATTTCCGGCTCCGATGGCGCACTCTCGGCCGACTACGTCGATCTGGCGAGCAAGGAGCTCTCGAAAATGCTGTCGGGTTACTGCATGAAGGGGAAAGTGAATCTCTCTGTCGCGCTTGCGCGGTCGTCACTCAACATGACGTCCACCGACGACCAGATCAACGACAAGCGGTTGTCAGACTGGGTGCCGATTGTGCTGGACTTCAAGAACCCGCACCCGAAGTGCTAGGGCGCTGCGGCGCTGAAATTGCATGAAACTGTACGGAAACTGTGTGGTTTCGGTATAGATTCTGTGCGGTTTCTTTGCGGCCGTGAACGCTCAAGCTGTTGATTCGATTGGGTTGAGGCTGCCGCGGCACAGTTTCTGCGTGCTTTTGCTTGAGAAAAAAACGACCGAGCGTGAACGGGCCGTCAAGGCATGGCCCATGAAGCGGGCCATGCGGTTGACCGAGAGGTTGCTGTTCTTCATGTCTTCGCACCGTTCCTTTCCTATCTAGGATTGTGCTCCAAAGGGGCAAAATTCCCTGCAGCGAATTTGATGGCTAAGCCCTTTGGATTCAATGTGGCGGGAATAACCTCTCTTGTCATTGCCGGTGGGCTCGATTGCTGGGCGAGTATGATAAAGTACAACTAGGTAACACCTTGGAGCACCGACTATGCCCAATCCCTCCACCACCAGTCTCAAGCTCGACACCGAACTGAAAGCCCGCATACAGCGCCTCGCCGCTGCGCGCCGCCGGTCGCCGCATTGGATTATGCGCGAGGCAGTTGAACAGTATATTGATCGAGAAGAGGAGCGCGAGCAACTGCGCCGGGACGCACTCGCCGCATGGGGGCACTACCAGGCCACCGGTCTGCACGCTACCTCTGAAGAAGCCGACGCGTGGCTGGCCAAACTTGAAGCGGGCCAGGACGCCGAGGCCCCCGAATGCCACGACTGAAGTGGACTGAGCCGGCCCTGCGCGACGTGGTCCGGCTTCACGATTTTCTGGCTCCCAAGAGCCGTGACGCCGCCCAACGCGCAGTCAGCGCCATTCGGCAAGGCGTTAAACTCCTCGGCAGCCACCCTGATATGGGCCGCCCCATCGAAGACCTGCCCACAGAGTTCCGCGAGTGGATCATTGAATTCGGCAGCGGCGCCTACGTCGCTCTTTATCACTACGACGGAAAAGAAGTCGTCATCCTCGCCGTCCGGCATGGGCGTGAAGCAGGGTACTGATGGGCGTTCAGTCGCCTTTTCCAAGGCTTGTCTTAAGGAACGCGAAGCTGTCTGTTGAGGTTTAGAATTCCATCATCCTCGAAGCGGAGCGTTTGATGCCGGAGCGTATAGGGTGGTCTCGCGAACAGCTCATCGTAGCGTTGAAGCTCTATTGTGAGATGCCGTTCGGCAAGATGCACTCCAGAAATCCCGAAATCATTCGGTATGCGAAGCTGATACATCGCACCCCCTCTGCGCTCGCGATGAAGCTTACCAACTTCGCTAGCTTCGACCCGGAAATCACCTCCACAGGGCGTAAGGGCCTGAGCGGTGCGTCCCAGTCCGACAGGAATATCTGGGAGGAGATGACTTCTAACTGGACACGTCTTGCAAAGGAAATCGCAGGCGTGGATGCCTACTTGGGACTGGAAAAGTCGGATACGGACCAACAGCAAGATTTGATCGAAAGCTACGTCGGAGAGACTCGAATCGCAGTTATTGAAGCAAGAATTGGGCAGGCCTTCTTCAGAAAGGCAGTGCTAAGCGCCTACGAGTACCGGTGCTGCATAAGCAATCTCGCAATTCCTGAGCTTCTTGTGGCGAGCCATATCGCTCCTTGGCGCGACGACAAAGCGAATCGCCTCAACCCCAGAAATGGACTGTGTCTCTCAGCAATTCACGACCGCGCTTTCGATCTTGGATTTATCTCGATCTCGAGCGACCTCCGACTGATCGTCTCGACAAAGATTCGAAGGCTGGAACCCGACCCGTATATACGCAGGACCTTTTGCGTTTACGAGAACCAGCCGATAAATCTCCCAAAGAAGTTCTCGCCGGACCTTGGCTTTCTGGAGCATCATCGCGAACGGGTGTTCCGCGGATGATCGGTGACAAAATGAATGTTGTATTCGAGTATCTGTACCGCGACCTCGGGAACGTCAAGAATTACAACTTAATCGTTCTTGGGAACAAGAACAACCTTGCTTCATGAGAGATCGACCAAATAATCTCTGAAGCTCTCGGAAATGACCCGTTCTTTGAGGCGTCCCGACCGAGACTCCCCGAGATGTTCTTTAACCAAATTCTTTACGACTCCGAGCTTGATTGGCCAATGCACTGGCACTGCGCAGCCTGTTTGTCGGGCAGGTTGCCGGTTGATCTCCAATGATTTAAACCGCCAGCGGCTCCTCAAATTAGTCCCCTGAGGCGAATGCGACGGCCTTGCCGCGTGAGTCAAAGTCATGCAGCCAGCGCTGCTCATCAGAGCCGTCGACCGTTTCATCTTCGAACACGCCGTACTCGACAACGAACCCGATGCCCTCCTGTATGAAGTGGCGCACCTTGTCAACAACCTTGGTTTCTGAGGCTGCGGCAATGTCCGGGTCTGCGGCTTCAGTCCCTAATGGGAAAGATTCCGCCTCACCATTGGCAGTAATTGTCAGGCGGACTAATCTCATGACTACCCCTCCGGTGGATCCCGTCCGGGCCGGATTGTGTTGAAAATCTGAACGGTCCATTTGATTGAGGCATAGCCTTGGCATAGCGCTGCCCTTTCGGATAGGCGCCACCAAGGATACGCGTAGCGTTATGCGTTGACGTATTTCCCACACACCCACTCTTAATTCTCGTGCGGCGCGGCGATTAACCCCACGAAAGATCGCGAACAAAGTTCTCCGCACTCGGCCAATCGCCGGAAACGTAAAGAAACGACTGTTCGAGTTTTGGTGCCCGCGTAACTACAAAGAACGAACATTTCTGGCCATCCTCCCGAGCCGATTCGCAAACTTCATCCCACAGAAAATCTAGGGCCTCAGCTGGCCGAATTGGGATATCGGAAAGCTCGTACCGTTTCTCTAACTCCAATGAATTAGCAAGATGATCCAACGCCGCCAAATCCATCTCGGCGAATGCTTCACGCGCAAGCGACGTGTCATAAGTCTTGATGATCTTGAACTTTTGATTTCCATTCCGCTGAGTGAAGAACGTCCGTTGCGCTGGCATTTCGCTGGCTCCCGTCACGAATATCGGCTATCTCGAACATAGTATTAACCGAACCTCCGATACAGTGAAAACTTTAGGCTAGCTCCGCGTCAGTTCCATTTCAGATCGCAATCAGTCCCCAAACTAAATCGAAAAAAGCTCCGCCACTTTGCAGATAATTACCCTCATCTGCGCTAACTTGAAATTAACGAGACATGCTGCCGAACCAATGGCTATTGGCATCGGCACAGCTCGCTCATAAATCATTGATTCCGAAATTTTTGACAGCAACCTACTTATTACCTTATATTTGCGGCGAAATTTGCGGTGTAATCGGATGAAAACACAATTTTTATCTACAAGAAATGGGGGGGATGGGGAGGGTACCGAACAATAAGCATCAACATGGCTCTAGTTCCACCGCTCCCTCGTTCCCTGCCTCACGGCTTCACCGCCCCGCCCACCGGCGTCGGAGCCGCGTGCATCACATCGCTGAACAACTGCCCCGAATCCGTCAGGTCGTAGTTCCATGACTTCAGCATTCTGGGTCCCCACTCGGGATCGAAGCACCACGCTGTCCAACCGATGCCGCGCGATTCGAGGTAGCTGGTTATCTGGTGGCCGTAATCGAGGCCCTGCTGCTTTGGTCCGTAGCTGGTGTCGAAGCCGATCTCGGTGGCCATCATGGGATACTTTGAGGCCGCGAATCCGAAGTCCTCTTCCCATTTGGGCGGCCACGGCTGGGTGCGCTTGTTGGGATAAGGATGCGCGACGTATCCGATGTTTTCGGCGCGGATGGGACTGGTGCGAATCCCCGACAGGTCGTAGGCCCAGTCGAGCCCCGCAACTAGCGGAATAGAGTCCTTGTTATATGCGCGGATGATGTCGATCATCTCTTCGTTGATGTCGCGCCACTCTTCCCACGTCATGGTGCCGAAGCGGCCGCTGGAGACCGAGGGCTCGTTGAAGAGTTCGAAGAACGCCACCGTGTGATTGCCCTTGTAATGCGCAGCAATGGTGCGCCAGAAGTTGAGCGTCTCGGGCAGGCTGGTCTCGTAGATGGGGCTTTCGAAGACGCCTTCATTGAGGTTGCCGATGGAGTGCCAGTCGATGTCGACATAGATGCCGAGGTCGGTGGACCACTCGACGGCCTGGTCGAGCAGGGCGAGATATTCTTTCGGACCGCGGCCGCGCCAGGCCACGGGATGAACTGGAATCCGCACCACGTTGGCGCCGGTCGCCTTCACCTTTTCGAAGAGCTCCCTGTTCCAGTGACCCTGGCTGTCAACCTTGTCAGGATCGGCGATGTTGACGCCGCGGAAGAGCATCGGCTGACCGGTGGGATCGACGAACCGGTTGCCCTTGACCGAGATCAGCGGCAGCTTGGTGCCGTCAGGTGCGTTCCACGGCCGCGTGTAGTATTGGCCGCGCCACCAATCGTGCAACTGCGCTTTGGACGGCGCAGCTTGAGGTGCGGCCTGCCCGGCCTGCACCGTCGCTGCACTCGCCGGTGCGGCGCTTTGGCCCCACGCCATCCCCGCATAAATCATTCCGATCGCAATACACACCAAGGCATTTCGGATCATGTCGTTCAAGCCCCTTCAAGCAAAGATCTGGCGCGCCCCGTTTACAACCGGCCGGGACTGGACCAGCAAATCGCCTAATGCTAAACCGGAGCGTCACGGCGCGTCGACCCGGGCAGCAGCGGCGAAGACCGCACACAAAAAATCCTCGGCACGCCTAATGCCAGCGAGGATCTTGTATCCTGCATACGTTTTCAGAATGAAACTAATTAGTCGTCGCGAGGCTCAGACGACTATTGCAACCATCGCGCATTATTGCGCCGGCGAACCCGGGCTCTGGGCGATGGCCTGGCCCGCGGCGGGAGCGGCAGGCTGCTGGCTGGTGGTGAGGAAGGGGCCGCCCAGCGCCAGCGCGCTGGCAAACACAAGCGCGCTTAGGACGATGCCTAAAGTCAAGTCGCGCATGATGAAATCAAAAAAGCTGCTCTTCATCGGAAAGATCCTTCTGCAGTGATTGAGAAAATGCCGCCGGGCTCGGCCAAAACTTTCGCTCGGCACGTCCAGACTGTTTTCGTTTTGATGCAAGTTCGAAACGAAGAGATCACGCTTCGTAACGACTAAACGAGAAGGAGCAAGGATATCCTGCACCTGTTTAGTTAGACTCGCGAATTCGACAGGAGTTGCCCGGTGGGCGTGACTTGCGCGGGATTTTAACGTGGGAGTTTTCAGAGTGGACGCGTGGAGTGCAATTTGGTTGGGTGACTCGCCTGTGGGTCAGGAGACCGGCGGTACATGGGGACTTGCGCAACATGGGGCTGGCGGTACGTAGAGACTGGCGGTACAAGGGGGCGGGCGCTACCTGGAGACTGGCGGTACATCATCTTGCGCTGGCGGGCGCACGCGCGCGGCCAGCGCCCACTTGAGCTCTTCTATCCCTTCGCCGGTGACGGCAGAGATGGCATGGAACTCAAGCTTGCGCCGTTTGGCGTAAGTGGAAAGCTTTTTGAGCTTGTCAGAATTTACGGCGTCAATCTTGGTGGCGACGACAATCATTGGTTTTTGATCAAGACCGTTGCCAAAGCTGGCCAGCTCTTTGTTAATGATTTTGAAATCTTCAACGGGATCGGGCCGGCCTGAGCCGTCGGAAACATCGACAAGATGCGCGAGCACCCGGGTGCGCTCAATATGGCGCAGGAACTGTGTGCCCAGGCCGTGGCCAAGGTGGGCGCCCTCAATCAGGCCAGGCACATCGGCAACAACGAAGCTCTCATCCTCCGGTTCCTTGCCCACGGTCACCACGCCGAGATTGGGCTCGAGAGTGGTGAAGGGGTAATCGGCAATCTTGGGCCGAGCCGCGGAGATGCGGGAGATGAGCGTTGACTTGCCGGCATTGGGAAAACCGACCAGCCCCACGTCGGCCAGCAGCTTGAGCTCGAGCCGAAAGCTGCGCTCCTCGCCTGCGCGGCCGAGTTCGTGCTCGCGCGGGGCCTGGTGCGTGCTGGTGGCAAAGTGCTGGTTGCCGCGTCCGCCGCGCCCGCCCTTCGCGACGATGAGCCGCTCGTCAGGCTGCTGAAAGTCGTGCACCAGTTCGCCGGTTTCCTGATCGTAGAGCGCGGTGCCAACGGGCACCTGCAGCACAATCGAACGGCCATCAAGCCCGGTGCAGTTTGAACCCATGCCGTGCTCGCCGCGCTGCGCCTTGTGCTCAGGGTTGTAGCGGAAATGGATGAGCGTGTTATGCCGCTGGCTCGCCTCCATGATTACGTCGCCGCCACGGCCGCCGTCTCCGCCTGAGGGTCCCCCGCGCGGCACAAACTTCTCGCGCCGAAAGGCCATGCAGCCGTTGCCGCCGTCGCCGGCCTTTACGCGGATTTTGGCTTCATCGATAAACATGTTGCACAGAAGGCCCAGGTTGCACGGGCCCGTCTCTCCAGTCTATCGGATGCGATGCCCCGTGGATCGTCTTTGGCCCGGGAGAACCCGTCCCCCGGCACTTCTTTAATTGTTCCTCAGCCTCAAATCTATGCGGGTGCAGATAGTTGCAGCAGATGTGATGCGCGTTACCAATAGCGCCAACCTGAAGCGCATAGAATCGCTGGCACACTTCAATGGAGACTCGATCCGTGGATGCCTTTACGCGTTTAGGGTCTCATTTTCCCGCCGGATGGACCGCGCCGGGTACCGGCTCTGGAGATTGATGGAATTGTCCTGGCTCTGCCGGGAACAGGCCTTACAGCCTGCGATTGGCTCCTGAAATGCCATGTTTGAGACGGTGCCTGTTCGTGCCCTCGTTGGTCGCCGCGCTGTTCTTTGCTGCTTGCATGCCGCTGCTTGCCCAAAATGCTCCAACTGAACCTGACGCGCAGGGCTCGCTGGCAGGCAGGCTAACGGATTTGAATTCTGCGCCCCTGGCGGGGTTTTCGGTCGTACTGCGGAACGTGGCAACGGGCGCAGAGACGCGCACGATTACAGCGCGGAATGGCAGTTACCGCTTTGCGTCGCTCGATGCGGGCGAATACACACTGGCTGCTGAAAGCGCACAGTTTGGCCAAGGCCGGCTCGAAGGAGTCACCATCTCCGCCGGACATGAAGCGCGGGTGCAGGCGGCAATGGATCTTCAGCATGGGGCACAGAGCGCCGCGGCATTGGCGACAAGCGCGGGCCCTCTGCATCCCCGCGGGCCCGCAGTTCAGGCGCGCGCGGTGGAACAGCCCCCTCAGCCAGCGAATTTCGCGCACGTTCAGCTCGCAGCGGTCGAACCAATCCGGCCCAAACAGCCTGTCGTCGAAGTTTTGGCAGTCAAGCCCGAGCGACCGGCGCAGCTTTTAGCTTCAGCACCGACTCCCGCAGAACAGATCGCCATTGCGTTGCCGATCCCGGCGCGCCATGCTGTTTCGCCCGGGGAAATGGCAGCTATTGCATCGCCTGCCGCACTTCCGGCGCAGCCGGCATCGACGCCTGCAACCGGCGTTTCACTCAAGCTTGCAGCGAGCACCTTGGCGGCCGGCGGCGTTCAACCGCTAATCAATACCCGGCCGGTTCAGTTGCTGCCGATTGTCGCCGCGATTGCCAGGGTCGACCCAGTGATTCCCGTTCTCGAAACCACGGTGAGCGACTCTGAAGTGGCGGCCCTGCCCTCATCTGGCCGCAACTGGCAGAACTTTGCGCTCGAAACGCCGGCGACTTCAGAAGCGGCGGATTCATCGCAACCGGTGTATCGAGGCGAAGACCAGGCGCCGGCAGAAATCACCATCGACGGAGCGCCGACGCGGCTGGCCTTTGGCGAGGCGGCCGATACAACGCCCTCGAACCCCGACTCAGGGACGCATGGAGCGAGCGCGGCTATGGGCCAGGCATGGAACGGCGGCCGGGGATTCAGCGTAAGCGAGGCCGGCGTACGCGAAGTGGAGACCGTTGCCGGCAATGTTGAGGCTGAGGCGGCGCAGGGAACCGGCGGACGAATCGCGGTGAAGACGGCGCACGGAGAAAATCAGACTCACGGCCAGGCGTTTCTCTTCGACCGGCAAAGTACCTGGGGCGCAAAGAATCCCTTTACTCAATGGATTGAGAATACGGGCACGGCGGCGGCGCCCGGACAGACCCCCATTATTCCATTAGAGCCAGTTTTCAGCCCGATTCCATTCACCCCGCCCGATCACGAGATGGCATGGGGCGCGGGGCTTGGCGGCCAACTGCGCCGCGACAAGTTGTTCTGGTTTGCCGCTCTCGACAGTTATCACCGCAACGATCCAGGGCTGGCGATAGCGAAGGATCCCATCAGCACAAATACGGTTTCAGCAACCGGCAAAGAGTACTGTGGTGGGTTGTTCTGCCAGCCAAGCGAGGCGCAAGTCGAATTGCTCAGTGCGCGGCTCGGCGAGAGTCTGGGTCAAGCCGACAAGGACTATAACGGCATGCCAGGCTCCGCATTCGCTCCCGCCGGACTCGAACAACTTGCGTCTCTTCATGGCCCGGCGCCACGCAGCGCGGCGCAATGGGTGGGGTTTGGCCGTATCGACTGGCAGGCGACGGAGCGGCATCGAATCACGATTGAAGGTATTGGCGCGAATTGGAACGCGCCGGGGGGCGGATTGACTCGCCTCTCAGAGAACTTCGGCAACCACAGTTTTGGTTCGAGCGGGGCCAGCGAGCAATGGCTGCTGGCGCGATGGGAGGCGTACCTCTCGCCGAATCTTTTGTCCACGACGCAAGCCTCTGCCGGCCGCGACATTCTTACCGCCAAACCCGATGCGCGATCGGCCTTTGAGCAAACTTTGATGAGCGGGAACGCATGGGGTCAGCTTCCGCAGATCGTAGTCGATTCGCGTTATGGCTTCACCATCGGCAATCCCTCGCGCTTTGGCCAGGGCAGTTACCCTGACGAAAAGCTCTACCACGCGCAGGAACTTGTGGATTGGGTTCACAACAAACTGCTGTTCAAGGCCGGGTTCGAGGTGGACCACAATGCCGACGCGACCAGCCTGCTGAGAAACCAAACAGGCACTTACTACTATTCCAAGGTGCAGAACTTCATTTCAGACGCGTTGGCATTTGAGAAGTTCGGCCTGACCAACCTGTTCAACGATCAGAATCCTCACAACTGCAATCCGCAGCAGAACAGCCTGGGCGCGCTGCCATGCTACAGCTACTATTCGCAAACCATGGGGCCGACCAACTGGCGCCTGAGCACTACAGATATAGCGGGCTATGCGACCGCGCAGTGGCAGCCGGCGAAACAAATGGTGCTGAGCATTGGGCTGCGCTGGGAGCGGGAACAACTGCCGCCGCCAATCGCCTTGACCATCAATCAAAAACTGCCGCAAACGCAGAAGCTGCCCGACCTGGGCAATAACTGGGGGCCGCGCATCAGCATTGCGATTGGCCACAGCGACACGCGGTTGCCGGTGCTGCGATTCGGATACGGCATGTACTACGGGCGCACCGAGAACGCGACGCTTGAAACGGCGCTGACGCAGACGGGGTCGCTCAAAGGCGACTTGAGTTATTTCATCCGTCCAACCGACGGCAAGAACCCTCTGACTTCTACCAGCGATGCGCCGCCTTTCCCATATGTGCTGGAGGGGCAGCCGGCCAGCGTCATCAAGCCGGGCGCGGTCGAGTTCGCGTCCAACTTTCGCAATCCTGAGGTTCACCAGGCAGTGGCTTCGATGGAAGAGGCGTTACCCGGCCATATTCAAGTGACGGCTGCGGCGATTGCCAGTCTCGGCCGCAGGCTGCCGATTTCGATTGACACCAATATCGATTCCACTGTGAATCCCCAAATCATTGTCTACGCTGTCGAAGACCCCACCGGCAAGGGGCCTATCAAAACGACGCAGATTACTGTTCCGTTTTACGCCTCGTGGCCTTTTGAGGAGTGCGCCGGCGATCCGGGTGCCGATCCTGTTACCGGCCAATGCGGCCGCTCGAATCCCAACTATCAGCAGATCTCCGAGATCATGAGCCGCGCCAACTCAACCTACGAGGCGGCGATGTTCAAGATAACGCGTTACGGCCGCCGGGGGCTGAGCCTGCACGCGCATTACACCTACGCACACGCCATGGATTGGAATTCCAACGAGACCACGCTGGTTGCGGGCAGCGATGTGCTCGATCCGGCAAACTTCAACCAGGAGTACGGAGTGAGCGACCTTGACGTACGCCACTCCGCCGCGGTGATCGCCATGTACGAGACGCCGTGGAACACGAAGAACTTTGCCGGCCTGCTGGGAAATGGCTGGATGCTTTCGAGTACGGGGGAGTTTCGCAGCGGGATGCCGTACACCATGCGGACGTCGGGCTCGCTGCCCGAGATGGTGGATCAAACCACGGGCGCCGCAATTGAAGGACTGGGGCCCGGAATGAATGGTTCGGGCGGCGATAACCGCGTATACGGCGTAGGCCGCAACACTTTTCGCTATCCGCACACGTTCAAGGCCGACCTCCGGCTTGCCAAGCGATTCAACCTGGGGAACATGCGCGATCTCGAGTTGATGGCCGAGAGCTTCAACCTCTTCAACCATCAGAACGTGACCGAACTGGAAACGACTGGGTATTCCATCGAGGCCGGCAGTGCTACCTCGCCTCCCACGCTTTGTTATCACACCATCAACACGACTGTCGACACCCCGGGTTGCGGAACTCAGACAACCACCGACTCCGGGACATTCACTGCAGCGTTCGGCCGGCCGCTTTCGATTAACGGCACTGACCTGCTCCGCGAGCGGCAGATTCAGTTCGGCTTGCGGATGCGGTTCTGAAATCTGGCGGTGAATTTTCCCCTCCAGCGGCGATCCGCGGAGAACCCGTGACCTGAGGCGGAGAGGTCCTGAACAAAGCTATCTTTTCAGAAAGCTGCACAAAGGCGATCTTCCGCATCATAACGATGGATGCGTCATTTCGAGCATTGTCAGTGGGTTCGATTCGCCTTCACTTCGGCATGAATCGGGAAAAGAGGGTTACATGTTTCTCATTTTGGGTTTGGTGCTCCTTGCGGCTTGGATCGGCGGCTTTGTTATCTTTCACGTCGCGGGTTTTTTCATTCACCTGCTGCTGATCTTCGCGCTGATTTCGGTCGTCTTTCACTTTTTGCGTCCCCAAAGAGGGACTGCGTAAAGACGCACGTTTCGGTAGTGGGTCAGTTTGAAAAAACAATCTCAGGGGCAAAAGCCCGCAGACATTTTGTTCGGTTTATGTACCGGCTGAAGCCCGTACCCTTCAAACTGAGCCACTACGCACGTTTCTGCAGACAGCGAGGCCTGTGATCCACGCCTATATTATTGAGGATGGGCGGTGGCTTGCCGCGCCGGTGGCGTGAGAATTTGAAGCGTCTTGGATTCGCAGTTTCGATTGCCCTGTGTCTGCTGGGAAGCGTTCCCTGCATCGGTCAGATAGCTGCGCGGCCTGCACAGCCAACAGCTTCTCCGGGAGATTCGCTGCCGACGCCGGGCCCGCTTGCGCATCTTTCGCCAAAGCTCGACAAGCGGGATATCAGGAATGCCGTGCGACTGGTGGCCGACTGGCAGTTGAGCCGCATGCCACAGCCTGCACAATATGACTGGACGTGGGCCGCGCTCTATGCCGGATTCATGGCTGTGCCGCACGATGTGAGCGGGGACAAATATCAACGCGCGATGAAGCAGATTGGCGACGCGCTCGAATGGCAACCCGGCCCGCGCCCTACGCATGCCGACGATCAGGCCGTTGGACAAATGTATCTGGAGCAGTACTTCATCCACAATGACCCGCGCATGATGGCGGCGATGCGTACGGAGCTGGACGCCGAGACGGTTGCGCCCGATCCAGCCGATCCGCAACGGCCGCTGTGGTGGTGGTGCGACGCGCTGTTCATGGCTCCGCCGGTGTTCGCCGATATGGCCAGAGCAACGGGAGATGCGAAGTATCTGACGTACATGGACCGCGAGTGGCAGATCACGACCAACCTGCTCTACGACCGGTCGGAGCATCTCTACTCGCGCGATGCAACCTTCCTCGGCAAGCATGAGAAAAACGGCGAGAAAGTCTTCTGGTCGCGCGGCAACGGCTGGGTGATGGGTGGAATTGTGCGGGTGCTGAAGGTGTTACCGGCCGACTCACCGCTGCGGCCGAAGTATGTTGCGCTGCTGAAAGAGATGGCTGCTGAGATGATCTCGATACAAGGCTCCGACGGTTTGTGGCGACCCGGTTTGCTCGATGCGGGTTCGTATCCGCTTCCCGAAATTTCCGGCAGCGCGTTTATTACTTACGCGCTTGCGTACGGAGTGAATGAGGGCATTCTCGATCGGGCAACGTACTGGCCTGCTGTCGAGAAAGCGTGGGCGGGCATGCTGAGCCGCGTTTACTCCGATGGGCGGCTTGGATGCATTCAGCCGGTCGGCGCGGCTCCGGGAGCATACACCGAGACGTCGAGTTACGTGTACGGAGTGGGCGCGTGGCTGATGGCTGCGGAAGAGATTGAGCGCGGGGCGAAGTGAACGTGTGGAGACGTCCGTTTGGAGTTGTTGTTTCCCGTCCGGCTATCCCAGGTCTCAAAAGCGAGACCTGGGGCACCCATTTTTGTGCGTGGTCAAATTCCTCTGGGGATAGATTCCGCTACTATTTTGTTTCGCTCTGAATAATCTCGGACGCGCCATTCAGCATCGCGGGATCCATCTCGGCAATGTCGACGCGGTAGCTCACGGTCTTCGCAGTAGGAAAGTCGGCGGGAACTTTTTGCGTGACCTTGCCTGTGGCCGCCCACTCAGTTCCGCGCTGAAAGATCGTCGCGAATCCCACGCAGCTCAAAGCGAAAACATCGTGACCCATTGGCGTGTGGAAGATGCGACCCTTGCCGTAGCTGAGCACCATCATCATCGGCTCGTCGTGGCCGGTGCCTTTGTTCTTCAGGTCAGAGTGCGCAGTGGCCAGCACCGTCATGTTTTTGCCCGGTCCGCGCAACATGCCGTAAAGCTCGTCGGTCGCGTGCATCCAAACCGGGGGAAGGCCGCGCATGATGGGGTGGTCGGCAACGCGCGTGGTCACCTGGAACGGCAACCGCTGCCCGTGCTGGCCGGCCGTGCCGGGCTTGGGGTCTGAGACGAGTTTTCCATCATTGAAGTACCAGTACGGGCCCGCATTCTCATTGCGGTTGCGCCATCCACCGATGCCGATCATCTGGTTGTACGCCGGCCAGCCAGGAAATGAATTGTCGGCCGCGTGCACAATCACCAGGCCGCCGCCGCCGCTCACATACTGCTCGAACTGCGACTTGAGCCCGGCAGGCCAGTCGGGCCCGTCGTAGTTCATTACCAGGGCCTTGTACTGCGCAAAATTTGGATTGAAATTGCTGAAGTCGCCGTCCGATTGCGGCGCGGTAATCACCGTTACGTCGAAGAGCCCGGTTTCTTCAAGCTCCAATTTCATTACCTGCGTGGTGAGTTTCCAATTGTGGTAAGCGCCGCCGCTCTGGCCATCGACGATGGCGACGGGAATTTTTGCCGCGTGCGCTGAGACTGAGGTTAGTGCAACGAGAGGCATTGCAATCAAGACGCCAATGAGAATCTGTTTCATCACAGTGAAGGCCCCCGCAGGTGAAAAGTTCAGAAGGAGAAGGATACTCCTGCGGGCCGGGAAACAGCTTTTAGCTGCTGGCTGTTAGCTCATAGCTTGCCGAGTTTCGTGCAAATGTTTAATGCGTGAAGTACAACTGCAGATCCTTCGCTTCGCTCAGGATGACATCTCATTTCAATCAGGATGACAGTTGTTAAGCTGCCCTGTTCCCTGGTCCCTGTTCCCTAGTCCCTAGTCCCTACTCCCTAGTCCCTAGAACTGGTTGCATAAATGTAGTTTTGAAAGGGCACGGCTTCAGCCGTGCCGCAAAAGCCGCAAAAACATTGGGCTTTAGCCCCTGAGGGATGTTCCGCCCCCCTCAGGCATATTTATGCAACCAGTCCCTAGTCCCTGCACTTCTCACTCCGGTGGCGGATAGAACGGGAGCTTGTCGTTTTTTTCGTTGGCGCGTTTTACTGTTGCGTCGTCGAAGAGCAGCGCGGGAGCGATGACCGTTTGCGGCACGTCGCCGAAGGAGTTTGCCACCCAAAGATCTTTGCCCGCCGCGTCGACGCTTGAGCGCAGCGCGCGCAGGTCGATGTCATCGATTTCCGCTCCCCGCACCAACTGGCGCTTGCCGTCGGGAGTGACGCGATAAAGCAGGCGCGGATTGCGCGCGCCGGCCAGCGTCTCAACGTAGTACACCGATGCCAGGCCGCGCTCTTTGGCCATATCGAGCAGCTTCTGATTCAGCGCCGCATCGCTCAGGCCATTGGCATCGGTAATCTTCAAAACGCTGATGGAGGGACGCGGTCCGGAGCCAGGCGCCGCGCGCCCGTGGCCGTTCGACGCGGGAAAATCCTTGACCGGCTCGCGGCCGAGGAGGTAGCTCACCAGCCGGCCATCGGTTACCAGATTGACAGCCTGCGCGGGCACGCCTTCATCGTCAACATCGTATGCGCCCAACAGGCCCTTGCCATTGAAAGTCTTGAGGGTGGGATCGTCAACGACGCTCATGGACTCAGGCATGACGCGCGCCTGGTAACTGGAGGCGAGCGGTCCATTGGTGCGCGCTTCAGTACCCAGCTTGGGACGCGTGGCCGTTACTGAACCGGCCAGAAGCGCTCGCAACGTGTCGGTACCGGCATCGGCGCTCATCAACACCGGCCCGTGGTACTCCTCGTCGACAAGAGGCGCTTTGCGCAGATCGCCAAGCGAGGCGATTTCTGCAACGGCATGCTTGTTGAATGCATCTTCGGGTTCGAGATCGGAGAGAGAGGTTCCCGAAGAAGAATAGGAACGGTCGAGATGCATGCCGTCGTCGGCCTGCGTGCCGGCTTGAAACGATTCCTGGTACTCGGTCGCGGACTTGCGCACGATAGTTCCCTCGCTGGTGACCAGCCAAGTAGTGACGGCTCGCGCGTGATACCCGGCAGTGCAATACTGCACGTCGTGCTGGCTCGCCTTAACCGAGGCGTCGGTCCTGTAGAGGCCGCTGGCACGGGCGACGCGCTCATCCCACCCTGGCTCGCCTATGTTGAGCTGCGCCGGGGCAGTCAGCGATATCAGCGGCTTCTCATGGCTGAAGTCGTCGGCCTGGGGCGGAGTCTGCACCTGCTTGAGCGCAGCCTGTTTTTGCGCGTAGGCTGCGAGAGCACTCTTGTAAGCTTCGTCGGTGGCCATCCACAGCGCCGAGCGAATGGCGACGGGGTCGTCATCGAGTGCGGTGAACTGGATTGAGCCGTCGCCGCGCCCACCGCTCGAGTCGGTTTTGTAATCGCCAACACGCACGATGACGCGCGCAACCCGTTCGCGCGTGTGCGAAGAACCCTCGGTCGCTCCGAACTCGGCCCGGGTCTCAAATTCGTCGATGCTCTCGACGCGATACTGGATGAAGAACGGCTTGGCGAAGCCCTGCAACTGGAGCTGGCTCATGCTGCGGTCAAGCTCAGTAAGCATGGCTTTGAGCACGGGATCTTTTTCGGCATCGGCGCGGGTGGGCTGGGCGGATGCGAGCGGTGCAATGACGAGAGAGGCGGCGAAGAGTGCCGTTGCTAGAATGCGGTTCATTGGGACTCCTTGTTCGCCGGAAGGTCAACGTCAGGCTTGGACAGAATCGGCGGCCTTGCAATTCCCTGCTTCTCGCGCTGCGTTTCAAGATCGCTGAGCAGTATGGCGGGCGCGACCGCGCTTACCGGAATGGTTCCCGACTCTGCGCCGCACTCGCCGTTGAAGACCTCGTCTTTGTCGCCGGTGGCGAGAATGCTTTTCATGGCCGCGAGCGGTGTACCCACAATGCTGACGCCGCGCACAAGCTCGTCGGGACGGCCATCAACGTACACGCGCCACACCACCAGCGGGACGACTGAAAAGGCCTGCGGTGAATCGCGCGTCGTGACGGCGAATCCTGAGGAGATATCTTCGAAATAAAGCCCGTAAGGCTTGCCCTGCTTCTTTGCCTCGTCAATCAACTGCTGCCTGAGTTTGGCTTCGGGCTCCATGTTGGTGGAGGTCACGATCAGGTTGCCCTGGCGCCCGGTGGGTATGTGCCCGGTTTCGGCGCGGCCGTGGCCGTTTGAAGAACTGAAGCTTGCGATGGGCAGGCGCGACATGAGAAACGTCTTGAGCACGCCATCCTGAATGAGATCGACGCGCCGGGCCTTCTCGCCCTCATCGTCATATTCGTAACGGCCGCTGAGCCAAGTGCTGCCGAATTTGCTCATGGTGGGATCGTCGGATACGGAAAGGAATTTGGGCAGAACTTCCTGGCCCACGTCCTTGGTAAAGGTCTGGCCTTCTTCGTCGCCGCGCTGGCGCTGGCCCTCGAGGCGATGGCCCAATACTTCGTGGAAGAACACAGCGGCGGCGCGGCCCGAGAGCAGCGCAGGCCCGTTGAAGGGCTCAGTGACCGGCGCCTTGCGCAATGCTTCAAGGCTCTTGCCCAGCTCGCGAATCGCAGCTTCCATTACATCCTGCGAAGGCAATCCGTCGACGGTCTCCGCTTCAAATGTCTGGTCGCGGAACAGGTCCATTCCGTCGTCGGCGCGGGTAACCGCGACCGCCACCAGCCGCGCCTGCAGGTGAGGAGTAACGATCTTCGACCCCTCAGACGACGCAAAGTAGTCGGTCTCATTCTGCACGCTGAGTATTACCGCGTTCTGATACACGCCCGGGAACTCGCGAAAGATGGCGGAGAGCGCCCGCACGCGTTTTTCCCACGCGGCGCGATCGATGGCAGCCAGCGGCGCAACCTTGCCGATGTGCGTCTGGGGCTCTTCTTTGCTGAAGTCGGGCGAAGTGTCTTCTTCCTTCGCTCTTACCTCGGCTTCGGTTTTAACGCGCAGGTAGTTATCCAGCGCATTGCCGTAGCCGGTGTTGGTGGCCAGCCAAAGCGACCGAGCCAGGGCCTCGCGATCGTCCACAATGGGCAGTTGCAGGCTGTTCACCGCTGAGGCGCGATGGTCGCCGTGCGTATTGTCGAGGGCGGGGCCACCAACGCGCACCTGCACATCGGCGACGCGCATGCGGTTTGCGCTGTTTAAACTAATTGCGCCATACTGCGCACGCATGACTACATAGCTGGCGTCGCTGACGGCGTAACTGAGAAAGTAAGGCGGCAGTTGCCTGTCGGCGCCCGCAGTGCCGGTTGTCTGTTTGCCCAGTTGCGAATAGGCGCGTTGCAATTCCTGGGTCATGGCGTCAAGAATGACCGGCGTGGCTTGTTGCGCCCGCGCTACTGGGCTGGTTACAACCAACAAGAAGAGAATGGCGGCGACGAATGAAGTGGAAACGAAGCCGCGTTTTTGCGTGAGAGCGAGGAATGATTTGAACATGAGCCGGCAGAAACCCGCGATTTGCATTTATGCTCGATTGTCGCAGACTTGGGCCATGAGTGGAGGGCGCTGGATGAGATTCGCAATGCGGGGTTCGGCTCGGTGGTTGGTGGTGGGCTTTATTGCGCTGGTGCTGGCGGGGGTAAACGATTGGCCTGCCCGGGCCCAGCAGGCGCCGGCAGCGCCGCAGGCTTCAAATACGGCCGATCAGGTCACGGCGAATCAGGCGCCAGCCGGGCTGCAGGCCTACTCGCTGCCGCCCGACAAACTCGCCAAGGCTATTGCCCTCAGCCGCATCCGGAACATTCTGGAGATTCTGGGCTCGCTGTGGGAGATCGCATTCATCTGGCTGCTGCTGGCCTCGCGCGCCGCAGCCGGGCTTGAGGCCGGGATCAAACGGATCGCACCGCACCGATGGGCGCAGGGAGTGTTTTTCTTCGCCGCGTTCTTTATCGCACTCTGGCTATCGGGGCTTCCCATGAGCATCTACGGACATCACGTTGAGCGCAGCTACCAGATCAGCGTGCAGTCGTGGACCGGTTGGTTCAGCGACGATGCCAAGGAACTGGGGTTCGCCATCGCCGTAACCACGCCGCTGCTGCTGCTTTTCAACTGGATTGTGCGCCGATGGCCGCGCCGCTACTGGCTGGGCGCGTGGGTGGTCACGCTGCCGATCCTGATGATTGTCTTTTTTGTGGAACCGCTCATTGAGCCACTCTTTGAAAAGTTCGAACCGTTGCAGGCGCACGATCCCGCGCTGGTGGCCGATCTCGAAAAGGTTGTGGCGCGTACCGGTACCGAGATCCCGCCCAGCCGTATGTACCTGATGAAGGCCAGCCTGAAGACCAACGGTCTGAATGCTTATGTAACAGGCATTGGGGCCACCAAGCGCATTGTTGTGTGGGACACGACGGCCGGCCGCATTCCCAACGACGAAATCCTGTTCATCTTTGCGCACGAATGCGGGCATTACGTGCTGCATCATGTGCCCAAAGGGCTGGTGCTGATGGCGGGGTCTCTGTTCTTCATCTACTGGTTCTGCGCGCGGTTTGCGGCGTGGATGGTGAAGGGCTGCGGAGAGCGTTGGGGCGCCAGTGACCTTGGATCGCGCACCGGTTTCCTGGTGCTGATTTTTGCTGTAATGGTTGCGATGTTTCTATTGCAGCCGGTGGACAACGGGGTGAGCAGGTACTTCGAGCACCAGGCCGATGTGTTCGGTCAGGAAGCGATCCACGGTGTTGTGGCTGATCCGCAGAAGACGGCGGTGGCTGCGTTCAACGACCTGGGCAAGGCGTGGCTCGACGACCCGAATCCGAACTCGTTGATTGAGTTCTGGCTGTTCAGCCACCCCAGCACGCAGCATCGCGCTGAATTTGCGGAGCACTACGATCCATGGGCCAATGGCGGGCATGGGGAGTTTTTTGGGAAGTGAGTGAAGGCTTCGGCGAGGGCTTCGACAGACCTTAGCAAGTCGCCGGAATGCACGTATCTCTGGTGGCAAGAGCTTAACGGTTGGCAACACTGCTGTAGGGTAATTCCCGGATTGGAGACAATCCAACCGCGATTCCGGCTAAAGCACTTCGTCTCCTCCCCACTGCCTTGTCATCCTGAACCGCAGTGATGGATCCGCGGTTGCTTCTCGTGACCTGAAGCTGGCGATAATTCCGAATTGGCGACGACACAGACTTGAATGCAAATACAATTGCCACATGCCGCACATCCGGGTCGAGATTGTTGAGTTCGTGGACCCAGGCCAGCCGGGGTGGGTCGCCGTTACGTTTCGCGATGCGGACGCCAAACTGCATCGGATCATAGACAAAATACCGCTGTTCACCGCAGCTGACCTCTGGATCGATTCCACGTATCCGCAGCCCGGAATCATTGAATGCCACGTGATTGAGAGAATACCGAAACCAAGTGGGAACCTCGTGCGCATCACGATCGAACCTTATCATTACGAATTGACGAATGAGAATTCAGAGTTCGTGATCAACGAAGCTGATCTTTTGTCAGGCAGCGGTTGGGAATAAGCGAATTCGCCGTCGTGAGCGGATGACCGCCAATTCGGAAGTTTGGAAAAGCAACCGCAGATGCTTCGCTGCGCTCAGCATGACATTTGTTTGAGCTTGATTGGGGCGTATGGCCGCCAATCCGAAAATCACTCCGCCGGCACAATCGGCTTAGCCGGCGGCGTCAGCACAAACCCCTTGCGCACCAGCGCGAAGCCCGGCTGCGGCAACTCGGCCTGCAGGAGCTGATTCTCGGGCCCGGAGAAGAGATCGGTTTTGGCGCCGGCGATGGTGGCCACCAGGTGATGGACGACGACCGGTTTGCCGTCGAGGGTTCCCTGCTGATCGGCGTAGGTTGCCAGGATTACCGGCTCAATTGATCCGGCGTTCTTGGGCAGAATGGCCCAGAGGTCGCGATTGTTCTGGATCACTGCTAGGGCAAGCAGCGTCTCAAGCGCTCCCGGATCGAAGTCGGGAAGGAAGACCGCGGCCTGGTGGGCCTCCAGCCGCGTGGTGGTGCTGCGACCGTTGGCCGAGATGTTGAGCAGGAGCTGCGCGTCGTCCGGCTTGCAGACCGCGTTGACCGCCGAGCCGTTGACCGTGGCGCTCAGCAGAACATGTACCAGGTTGTTGCCGGGGGTCAATTGCTCGGTCTTCGAGAGCGCATAATCCAGGCCCTGCATGGCCACGCGGACCACGGAGGACGAATCGTAGCCGTCTTTGGTCGAGGTGACATTAAACGAGGCTGTGCCGGTCTCATGGCCATTCTGGGCGACGACGAAGTCGCCGGACTGGGCGGCTAGAGGAAAGGCGGCGGAGACGAGAGCCAGGGCAATCCAGAGAAATCTGCGTGCGAAAGTCATTCCTTATATATAGACACGGATTTGGAGATTGGGTTGCAGGAAGGCAGCTTTTAGCTATTAGCTCCGAGCTTCTAGCTCCTAGCTTCTAGCTATTAGCTCTTGGACCTTAGCTCGATAAATGCCCGGGGCTGGAGCCCTTGAGTTCTCTGGCGCTCAATGCAGAGGCCTGAAGGCCTCTGCTCCCTCCGATTCCGGCATAACAAATTCTTCCGATTCCGGCTCCGTAAATTCTACCGATTCCGGCGGCGCAAAAGCACAACGGGCGCTGCTTTGCACGCAAACTTCGCGCGCAGGCACCGCCCATCGTCAACCACAAACCAGCTAGAAGCTAGGGGCTAGAAGCTGCACTCAGCCTCTCGCGGTGGCGAAGCGCTTGTTGACTTCTTCCCAGTTCACCACGTTCCACCAGGCGGCCAGGTAATCGGGACGGCGGTTCTGGTACTTGAGGTAGTAGGCGTGTTCCCAAACGTCGTTGCCGAGGATCGGATAGAGGCCCTGCGACAGCGGCGAATCCTGGTTGGGGGTGGTAATCACCTTCAGCTTGCCGCCGGTGAACACCAGCCAGCCCCAGCCTGAACCGAACTGCTTGGCTGTGGTCTCATTGAAGGTCTTTTTGAAGCTCTCGAAATTGGTGAAGTCGGCGTCGATCTGCTTGGCGATTGCGCCGGTGGGGTTGCCGCCAATGCCCGCGGATCCGACCGGGCCCATCAGCTTCCAGAATGCGGTGTGGTTGGAGTGGCCGCCGCCGTTGTTGCGCACAACTCCGCGTATGTCTTCGGGAATCGCGTTCAGGTCCTTGATGAGGTCGTCGACCGATTTTGCGGCCAGTTCGGGGTGGTTGGCCAGCGCGGCGTTCACATTGTTGATGTACGCCTGGTGGTGCTTGTCGTGATGCAGCTTCATGGTCTCCGTATCGATATACGGCTCAAGGGCGGAGTAGTCGTAAGGGAGCGGTGCGAGTTCGTATGCCATATGGGGAAATCTCCTCCGATCAGATTGTAAGGGTTGGGGGTAGGCCCATACCCGGGCCAGAGATGTTAAAAATCAATATCCTACGTCGGCGACGACACAATGTCTTGGATGCCGGCTCCCGTAGCCGGGGTGCGAAAAAATCATCGATTCTCAATCTTTGCCTGTGGGGGAAAGATAATAGTATCTTTCCCATGGCGCGAAGCGTCGTAGGTTGTAGCAAGACCGCGTGGGCAGGTGCTTTCCCAGGTCTCAAAAATCGAGACTTGGGGCACCCGAGTCCGCGGGAAGCATTCGGCCCGGTTTCCCCGTTTCACCAGTAATCCGACCCTATGAGCGAACAACCTTTGTACAGATGCCTGACCCAGCAGGGCGAGGCATTCGGCGGGCCCGGCATGCAACCGCGCTGGACCTCGAGCGTTAAGGACGCGGTGGGCACGGCCTACGCGGCGTCGAGCCGGATCTGGTTCACCTGCTCGCACGGCATTCTGAACGAAATCTACCACCCCACCATCGACCGCCCCCAGGTGCGCGACATGGAGTTCCTGGTGACCGATGGCGAGACGTTTGCCCACGAGGAAAAGCGCGATCTGATTTCGGAGTTCGAGTACATCAACACTGAGGCGCTTGGTGTGCGGTATATCAATCGCGACCCCGAAGGCCGATATGCGCTGATCAAGGAGATCATCTGCGATCCGCACCATTCGGTGGTGCTGCAGCGCATTCGGCTTGAAGGGCATGCCGAGCTGCTGCCGCGGCTGAAGGTATTCGCCCTGCTGGCGCCGCACCTGAATGGCGGCGGAGCAGGCAACTCGGCCTGGGCTGTGGATCTGGCCGGACGCAAGGTTCTGCTGGCGTGGAAGGATGGGTGGTCGCTGGTGATGGCCGCCAGTTGCGGGTTCTCGCATGTGAGCTGCGGCTTTGCAGGCGTGAGCGACGGCTGGCGCGACCTGATGCAGGATTTCAAGATGGATTGGGAATTTGGCACGGCCACCAACGGCAATGTGGCCGTGATGGGCCAGGTCAACCTTGCCGGCTGCGACGCTCCCGACCACGCTATGCAGACTGGCCAAGTTCCCGCGGAACTGACTGAACGCGCAAATAGAATTGCGGCCTACGAATTTACGGTGGCCATCGGCGTTGGCGCCGGCAATCACACGGCCGCGCAAAAAACGCTGGGGGCTCTGGCGGCTCCTTACGCGGAGATACGCAAGCGATTCATTGAGCAGTGGCAACGCGCGGCCAACCCGGAGTGGCTGGCAGCCAAAGCGAAGGATGGCGGCAAACTGATGCGCGCCAGCCACAACGTGCTGCTGGCCCACGAGGACAAGACGTACAGCGGAGCATTTGTTGCGTCGCTGTCGATACCGTGGGGCCAGGCAAAAGGCGACGATGACCTGGGCGGTTACCACCTGGTGTGGACGCGTGACATGGTTCAGACCGCCACGGCGCTGCTGGCTTGCGGACGCGCTGAGACGGCCCGGCGCGCGCTGGTGTACCTGGCCTGTACCCAGCAGATCGACGGCGGCTTTGCCCAGAACTTCTGGATTGACGGCACACCTTACTGGGGCGGCAAACAACTCGACGAAGTCGCGTTCCCCATTATTCTGGCGTGGCGGCTGTGGAAGGCCAACGCCCTTGGCAACCTGGAGATATTTCCGTTTGTGGAGCGCGCTGCCGGTTGTCTGGTGCGACAGGCGCCGATTACCCACCAGGAGCGCTGGGAAGAGAATGCCGGCTATTCGCCATCGACGCTTGCGGCGGTAATCAGCGGGTTGATTTGTGCAGCCGAGATGGCCCGCGCCCACGATTCCGCCGAGCTGGGAGTGTTTCTTGAGGAGTTTGCCGACTGGATCGAGGGCCATCTTGAAGACTGGACGGTAACCAAAAATGGCGTTCTGCTTCCCGGGGTGAAGCGGCACTACATGCGCATTCGGCCGCCGGAGTGCGGCGAAGCTTATGCCCACGAGGCCTGCGGCACCGAGACCATCCGGCTGGCCAATCGGCCGCCAGGCACGCGCTATGAGTTCCAGGCGCGGGAGATCATCGATGCCGGATTCCTGGAGCTGGTTCGCTATGGAGTTCGCCGGGCAGATGACCGGCTGATCATGGACTCGCTGTTAGTGGTGGATGCCGTTTTGAAGCGCGAATTACCGAAGGGTGTCGGCTGGCTGCGCTACAACAACGACGGCTACGGCCAACGGCCCGACGGCGGCCCGTTCATGGGCTGGGGACAGGGACGGGTGTGGCCGCTCCTGGGTGGCGAGCGCGCTCACTATGAACTTGCCGCCGGCAACGACATTGAGTCGTTGATCGTGACCTACGAGTGGTTAGCAACCAGCGGCCAGATGATGCCCGAGCAGGTATGGGACGAGGCCGACCGGCCTGACCGCCATCTGAAGTTTGGCAAGCCGGCTGGTTCAGCGGTTCCGCTGGTATGGGCCCACGCGGAGTACTTGAAGCTGCTGCGCTCGGCGGTGGACGGCAAGGTGTTTGACCGCATCGATACCGTCTACGATCGCTATTCGAACTCCGAGAGCCCCCGCCGGACCAATCACGGCCTCGAAATCTACACCCGGCACCGGCCTATCCAGAGCATGGATGTGGGCCGGACATTACGCATCCTGGACGAGAGGCATTTTGAGGTATTGTGGACATCTAACAACTGGCAGACCAAGCAAACAACCGACAGTCGCGGCCTCGGGAGTGCCGGCTTCAGCGCAGACATTGCGCCCGCGGCCGGTACAACAGAGCTTGAATGGACGCTGCATTGGCCTGAGGGGGATACTTGGCTTGGATACAATGTGAAGGTCAAGATTGACGCCGTTACATAAGGCACTGAAGGCCATGCCGGATTGGATTTTTCCTGATTGCGTTTCCTGATTGCGCATCGCGCAGCAACCGAAAGGACGAGTTTCAAAAAGCCATTATGAGTTCCAGCATTGCATCACTCTCACTCGATCAGCTTTCAATCGACACGTTGCGTCTGCTCGCCGTGGACGCCGTTGAAAAAGCCAACAGTGGCCACCCCGGCGCTCCGCTGGGCTGCGCGCCCATTGCCTACCTGCTTTACCACAAGCTGATGAAGCACAACCCGAAGAACTGGAAGTGGGCCGACCGCGATCGCTTTGTACTGTCGAATGGCCACGCGTCGGCGCTGCTCTACGGTTCGCTGTTTCTTTCCGGCTACAACGTTTCGCTCGACGATCTGAAGAGCTTTCGCCAATGGCACTCGAAAACGCCCGGGCACCCTGAGTACGGCGATACCGAAGGCGTTGAAGTGACCACCGGCCCGCTGGGGCAGGGCGTGGGCATGGCGGTGGGTATGGCCATCGCCGAGAAGCACCTGGCCGCCATTTACAACAAGCCCGGCTACGAGGTTGTGAACCACTATACCTACGCGTTGTGCGGCGACGGCGACCTGATGGAAGGCGTTTCACACGAAGCTGCTTCGCTGGCGGGCACGCTGGGCCTGGGCAAGCTGATTCTGCTTTACGACGACAACCTGATCTCGCTTGACGGACCCACCGAGCTGAGCTACACCGAAGATGTTTTGAAGCGCTTCGACGCCTACAACTGGCATGTGCAGATTGTTGAAGACGGCAACAACCTGGCAGCGATCGAAGCCGCCATTGCGGTGGCAAAGGCTGAAACGTACAAGCCCTCGTTAATCGCGGTGCGCACAGTGATTGGCTACGGCAGTCCCAAGGCCGGCACCAACAAGGTGCACGGCGAGGCACTTGGCGCAGAAGCCGTAGCCGCCACCAAGAAGTTTTTCGGCTTTCCTGAGGACCAGAGCTTTTACGTGCCTGATGACGCGCTGAAGAACTGGCGCCAGGCCGTCGATCGCGGAGCCGGTCTGGAAGCCGATTGGAAGAAGCTGTTCGACGGCTACGCGAAAGATTTTCCGGAGCTGGCGGCTGAGTTCACTCGCACGCAGAGCGGCAAGCGCAAGGCGGGATGGGAGAAAGCCATCCCCAGCTACCCGGCTGACAAGCCGGTTGCCACGCGCAATGCCGGTGGCGAGGTGATGAATAAGGTTGCTGAGGTTGTGCCCGAGTTGTTTGGAGGCGCGGCTGACCTGACCAGTTCCACCAAGACCATCTTCAAGCCGGGCGCAAACTTTCACGTCGATCCGGCCGGCCGCAACGTATTTTTCGGCGTGCGCGAGTTTGGCATGTGCGCCGCGGTGAACGGCATGGCGGCTCACGGCGGGCTGGTGCCGTTCGGCTCAACCTTCTTCTGCTTTGCCGACTACTGCAAGCCGGCTATCAGGCTGGCCGCGCTCATGCAGATTCATTCGCTGTTTGTGTTCACGCACGATTCCATCGGGCTGGGTGAAGACGGACCGACGCACCAGCCGATCGAACAACTGATGATGCTGCGCGCGGTGCCGGGGCTCATCGACTTCAGGCCTGCGGACGCCAATGAAACCGCGGCCTGCTGGCGCATTGCACTCGAGCGTACCGGTCCGAGCTTTTTTGCATTGAGCCGCCAGAACCTGCCGGTGATCGATGCATCCAAAGTTGATGTATTGGGCGGCACGAGCAAGGGCGCATACGTGCTGGCCGATGCGGAGAACCCGAAGGTGATTCTGATCGGCACCGGCTCAGAAGTGTGGACCTGCATGGACGCGAAGAAGTTGCTCGAAGCCGAAGGCATCGCGGTTCGCGTGGTTTCAATGCCCAGTTGGAAAATTTTCGACGAGCAAACAACCGGGTACAAGGCCAGCGTGTTGACTGCGGGCGTGCCCAAGCTGGCGGTTGAAGCGGGAGCGCCGCTGGGCTGGTGGAAGTATGTTGGCCTGGAGGGCGACGTAATCGGCCTGGAGCGCTTTGGCGCATCGGCGCCGGGACCGATCGTGATGGAAAAACTCGGATTCAGCGGGGAGAATGTGGCGGCGCATGCGAAGAAGCTGGTCAAGTAAAGCAGCCTCTAGCCGCTAGCTACTAGCCACTAGCTTTTCAAGCGCAGTTCAAGCAGCCGATCCCGCACAGCGAAGTTAGGAGCTAGAAGCTAGAAGCTGGCGGCTTGCTCCAAAGGAGCACCATGAAACTCGTTATCAGTGCAGATCATGCCGGGTTTCCTCTGAAAGAGGAGGTTCGCGAGTATCTGACCAACGCCGGGCATGAGGTTGTGGACCTGGGCGCGTATACCGGCGATCAGCCCGACGACTATCCCGACTTTGCCGAGAAGGTGGGCGACGCGATCAAGCAAGGCGTGGCCAAGCGCGGCATTCTGATCTGCGGGTCGGGCGTGGGCGTGTGCGTTGCGGCCAACAAGATTCCCGGCATTCGCGCAGGAATGTGCCACGACACATACTCCGCTCACCAGGGCGTGGAGCACGACGACATGAACGTCATCGTTTTCGGTGCGCGCGTGATCGGCACCGCCCTCGCCAACGAACTCGCCGACGCATTTATCGGGGCCAAATTCATTTCAAACGAACCGCGCTTTACCCGGCGCTTTAATAAAGTGATGGCAATTGAGGCCAAGTACCATTGCGGAGAAGGATCGAACAGTCCCGCATAACTCGTGCGCTTCAGTTTCCCCTGGAGCGCATTCATCAAAACGAAACGCAACCGGTTTCTGATTGTGTCTTGTAGCAGATTTGAGTTCCCCCTCGAATTTGATCACGCTGATTTCGAAACACATCCCTCAAGGGCTAAAGCCCCGGCTAATTTGCTCGTATTTGCGGCACGGCTGAAGCCGTGCCCTTTCAAAACGTTGGTTGATTCAGGAATCCGATAAGGCGGGAACTCGCTGACTTGCTCTCCATATGCCTCCTTTTGATGTGATCCTTTTCGATGTAGGCGGGGTCCTGCTGACCAACGGCTGGGACCATGGGGAGCGCGCGGCTGCCGTTGCCAAGTTCGGCCTGGATGCGGCGTCGTTCGAGGCGCGACACGCCACAGTGGTCGATGCGTGGGAGAAGGGCGAGATTACACGCGATGCTTATCTTGATGCGACCGTCTTCAACGAGCCGCGGACGTTTTCCCGGGACGAGTTTTTCGCCTTCATCCTGGCGCAGTCAAAGATTCTGCCCAATGGGGCGCTCGGAATCCTGGCGGAACTGGCCGCATCAAAGTGCTGTATGGTCGGCTGCCTGAACAACGAAGCGCGCGAGACTAACGACTACCGTTTCGCAACCTTCGGCCTGCGTCAGTACTTCAAAGTGGCATTCAGTTCCTGCTATGTTGGCCTGCGCAAACCACACGTAGAGATTTACCGCCGCGCGATCGACATTCTTGGGGTCCCGGCGGAGCGGATTCTGTTTATCGACGACCGGCAGGAAAACGTGGACGGCGCAGTGAAGGCGGGCATGAGGGGCATCAGGTTTGAAGGTGAGACGCAGTTGCGGGATACGCTGAAGGGGTTGGGAGTGTTGTAAAGCAGCTACTCGCTGCTAGCTTGAGGATGCTGGGCGGCCCGGGCCAGAATAACTGAAGGGTTTGGGAGCGTTGTAAGAACAGCAATCAGCTATCGGCCTTTGGTTTTTGTTGAGGACTGCAAATGTAATAACAGCTAAGCGCGCCGTGGGCGCAGTGGATGTTAGCCCCGCGCTTCAGCGTGGGGAAGGGCAAGCGCATATGATTCCGGAGTCCCGTAGGGACGGCGCAAAGACATTTGTTTGAAGAGACAAATTGCTTGGTTGTGCCGGCATCAGAGATATGAGATTTTCCCCGAAGAGCTCGCGAGCAATCTGGCTGCGCGAGAAACAAGCTAGGAGCTAGCAGCTAGAAGCTAGTAGCTAAACGGAGGTCACATGCAACTCGGACTTATTGGACTTGGCAAGATGGGCGGCTTCATGGCGGAGCGGCTGCGACTGGGGGGCCACCAGGTTGTCGGCTTCGACTTCAACGCCGAAGCGGTTGCAAAACTCACCGCTTCAGGCAACGTAGGCGTTTCGTCTCTTGAAGACCTTGCGAAAAACCTGCATGGGCGCAAGGCCATCTGGATCATGGTGCCGCAGGGCAAGCCGGTGGACGACACCATTGCCAAGCTCGAGCCGCTGCTGAATCCAGGAGACATTCTGATTGATGGCGGCAACTCGAACTACAAAGACTCCATGCGCCACTACAAGGAAATCACCGCCAAGGGATTTCAATTTGTAGACGTAGGCACGTCGGGCGGCGTGTGGGGCCTGAAAGAGGGCTACAGCATGATGGTTGGCGGCGACAACGAGACGGTGGAATACCTGCGCCCCATCCTTGAAACGCTGGCGCCCGCGGCCGATAAAGGCTGGGGTCACGTTGGCCCGGCCGGCTCAGGCCACTTTGTGAAGATGATTCACAACGGCATTGAGTACGGCATGATGCAGGCCTACGCCGAGGGCTTTACGATCATGGAAAAGAAAGAGGATTTCCACCTCGACCTGCCGCAGATTGCACAGATATGGCGCTACGGCAGCGTGGTGCGGAGCTGGCTGCTCGACCTTACCGCGGATGCGCTGGCCAAGAATCCCACGCTCGAAGGGCTTGAAGCATTCGTCGAAGACTCCGGCGAGGGACGCTGGACGGTGATCGAGGCGATCGATCTGAATGTATCCGCGCCCATCATCACCGAGTCGCTGATGCGGCGCATACGCTCGCGCGAGGATAACAACTTTACCGACCGCATGCTGGCCATCATGCGCAACGAGTTCGGCGGCCATGCGGTGAAGAAAGGCTAAGAGCAGCTTTTAGCTACTAGCTTCTAGCTCCTAGCTCGTTTGTCGGCTGACCGCGAATCATCAGCTAAGGGATGAAGCAACGGCCGCGGGGTTTCGAGGAATCTCTTCTTGAGCGAGAGGTTTTGCAATTGCCGGATGAAGCTAGGGACTGGAAGCTAGAAGCTAGCGGCTAGAAGCTAGCGGCTAGAAGCTAACGGAGGGTTTTTCATGGCGACGATTCAGATGAAGGTGCGGCCCGAGGATCTTTCGCAGGTTCAAAAGGGCGGCGAACGCATACCCGACCCCGGCATCCTGGTAATCTTCGGCGCTTCAGGCGACCTGACCAAGCGCAAGCTCTTTCCTGCACTTTTCCATCTGCGCCAGAACAAGCTGCTGCCGGAAAACTTTGCGATTGTGGGCGTGGCGCGCCGGCCCCTGGGCGAAGAGTTCGCGGCCGACATGAAGGAAGGCATCGTTGAATTTGGCGGGGCCGACGAGTCCGATCCGGTGCTTGACGACTTTGTGAAGCACATCAGCTACTTCGCGCTGAATTTCGACGACCCGGCGAGCTACGCCGGCCTGAAAGCCGAACTCGACCGCATCGACAAGGAGAAGAACATCGGGGGCAACCGGCTGTTCTATCTGGCCACCGCGCCTGAATTTTTTGCCGGCATCATCGACAATCTGGGCGCACAGGGCATGGCGCATCCGGAACAGGGGCTGACCGATATTGTGATCGAGAAACCCTTCGGTCACGACCTGGACTCGGCCCGCGATCTTAATCACAAAGTGAACGCGGTCTTCCATGAGAGCCAGGTCTTCCGCATCGACCACTACCTGGGCAAGGAGACGGTGCAGAACC
>CAZGUD010000048.1:0-34873 GCA_964528915.1 uncultured Occallatibacter sp. | reverse complement strand
AGGACAGCACACCCGTGTCGCGCCGGGGCAGTCCCGATAGGGATCTATCGTTTATAGGGATGAAGAGGCCGATCGTTGCCAGAGGTTCTGATTTACCTTCGCTTCATCATCCATCCGAGGAATGTCCCTGCGGTGAGACCCACCGCGAACGTCGCCGCAACAGTTAATCCAGGATTGCGCTGCAGGCGGCGGGTCGTGTCATTCAGAAAATCTTCAGCAGCATCACCGCCGTGCTTAGCGGTTCGCCTCACAAATTCCACGCCATCTCCTATCGCATCGGCAATCGCTCCTGTTGCGCAACAAGCCTGGTGAGCCGATTCGGCGATGTGTTCGGCCGCTTTATCCACTGCAGTTTGTGACATGGAACCCTCCTCTGCCCTTTGCGGGGCGGTGTTGATGCATTCTCCATCGGCCGCCGACGCGTTACTCGACTGGTGTATCGCCCGTGGCATCGAACGTTGCGTCTGCCGGAATCAGGGTGATGGAGACGATTTTTCCGTTCTGAGAGCCCGTATACACCCTGATTCGCGTTGAATCGATTCCCTTTTCGCCAACCAGGTAGGCCTTTGTATTGACCGCGCGCTCACTCGCAAGTTTTTGACTGTCCTTCTCATTGCTGTCAGCGTTTCCAACGATGGCCAGACTCGCGTCGGAGCTACGCTGCAGGGTGAGTGCGACCTCATCCAGGCATGCCTTCGCTTCGTTGTCCACGCGTACGGGACGCCGAAGATCCCTATCGAAGTGGGCCGAGCATAGCTCGCTGGTTGTTGGCTTGGGCGCAACCACTGGAGCCTCAATCGTGACTGAAGTTGCGCTCGAAGCAGTCTGCCCCTTGTCGTCGGCCACATTGCAGGTGACGGCGATGACTCCCGTCGGCGCGCCTGTGGTTGTGAGTGTGGCAGTCGAGCTGGTTCCGCTCACGGAGCCGGAAGTCGAACTATAACTGTAAGTCAACGGTCGATTCTGCGGGCTGACGCCGATGGATGTGATCGTGGAGGCGCCGCCGGGGACCACAACGGAAGGACTGGCCGTGCAACTGATGGTCGGCGGTTCAAACGCCTTGACCGCATAGGGCGTGGTGCAATCCGCACTCTCGCCGGCCTTGTCGCCTTCAGAGACGTGGCCCTTCAATGTGTATGCGCCGGGAGCTGCACCGCTGGTGTCGATGCTTGCCGTGCTCGAGGTTCCAGAGACTGTTCCCCCGTCGACTGACCATGTGTAGACGGCCGTCTTCGCGGGGTCCAGATTGATGGCGGTGCCTGAAACGGCAATGGCGGTTCCGGGGTAAACGCTCGCGGGGTTGACGAAACAGGAATAGGTTACGGGCGGCAACTCGGCAACATGCGGATTTCCGCCGAAACGGAAAACGATTCCGGAAGACAGGCGCATGTCGTTCTGCGTTGCGGCCGATCCTGTCGTGTAACTCGTAAATCTGGTCATCAAGTATTCGGCTTGAATGATGCGGATGGCGAGATGATGGTGGACCCTGAGATCCAGGCCGCCACCTGCGGTCAAGGCAAACGCGGTCTGACTTGGAAGCAGTGTGCAACTGGATGTGCAATCGGTGAGTGTTACCTGGTTCGCATGCACGCCTCCAAACAGGGCTTGGACAAAGGGAGTGATCCTGTCGTACTTCCGGAACGAAAGGCGCGGACCGACGAGATATGAGAGAGCTGCCACGTTCGCATTGTTCACGTTGACGGTGGACGTATAGGCGCCCGTGAATCGCATCTGCGAGTTGGTGTAGGCGCCAAAGTCGACAACCAGCCCGAGGTGACGATTGAAGTTAAAAGCGATGGACGCGCTTCCGCCATTCATCCACATCAGCCGGTTTCCAACTGCCAGGGTTGGCACTGCACGCAAGTAGGAGTAGCCAAGGAATAGCTCGACTTTAGGAGTGCCCAGGTTCAAGCCGGCCGAATACGGAGAGGCTGCCCCCGACGAAGCTGACGGCATCGGAGCAGACGGCATTGCATCCGGTAATTCGGCGACGGAAGGGATGCTGGAAGCAACTGCCGAATCGCCCGCAGCGCCGACTGACGGCTTTGCCGCGTCCTCGGCACGGAGGCTGAACCCAGACATTAAGAAAACAGCAAATGCCACTGTCGCAATCATTTTTGTGGTCGATCTCATCGTCGCCTCCCGAACTGCGCGTCGCGATCATTAATAAGCTGAGCGCCGGGTTAACTCGACGCGAATAGTACATGCAAAACACCGCATTGCCAGAGCCCGGCTGAGACCGCCCCGGCGGGCGGCCTCAGCTAAGGCCTTACGGAGCAGGAGTGTTGATGACGGTGTTCACCAGTGTGGTCGACGCACCCAGAGCAATCAGTCTGCCGTCGATCGTCGTTATCGCGACAACTCCGGCAGTCGAAACCGAGATCCCCGCTTGAGAGATGATGGTTCCCTCGAACGTCCCGCCTCCGGCGGCATTGATCGTCGCGGCGCTCCCTACCTGCCAGTAGACGTTGCCGGCCTTGGCGCCGCCGGTCAGGATGACACTTCGAGCGTTCGCCGCCTCGCCCACGGTGAGAGCTGATCCGATCTGGAAGACCCAGGTTGCATTGGGATCCCCCTTGGCGTCGAGAGTAAGATTTCCCGCCGTTATGCCAACCGTGGTTGCGTTTGTGTAGATGCCAGGGTAGATGGTTGTATTGCCCAACTCCGCTGCCAGAACGCCGGTTGAGGGAAGGCCCTTAAGTGTGTTGTAAGCGGTTGTAGCTTCGGCCAAGGCTTCCGTTGCGTCGGCGTCTGTAGCGGCGGTTCCTTCAAGCGGGCACTCAGTGGTAGGAGGCGGCGTGGCAGTGTCAATGACTCCATTCACTTGTCCAATGTTGAGTGGCGTTTCCGTATACGAGCATGGCCATACGGCGCCAACAATCGGAAGGCTGGTATCGTGGAATCCGGTAATCAGAGTCGAGCTGCCCGTGGTCCCGATATCTCCATTGACCACCGTTTCGATCCCTTGGTTGGTCATCCCGGCGGCGCCGCCAAAGCCGCCAAAGAGCGATATGATCGGTCCCAGGACCACTGGCGGTGGAACCGCTGCCGCGCCGGTGGTAAAGCTCCAGGGATTGGGAGCCCCGGTGTTCCCCAATGGATTGCCTGCCAGGTCCGTCGCTCCATTGGTCACCGTGGCGATATAGGTGGTGCTGGCGGTCAGCGGAGCTGTGGGCGTGAAGGTTGCGATGAAACCAACCGCATCGTAGGAAACCGTTCCAACTACCGCAATTCCTCCCGGCCCGGCAAGCGTGAAGGTGGCCGTGGTTATCGTGAGCGGGTTCATCGCCTCGGTGAAGGTCGCACTGACTGCCTGATTGAGAGGCACATTTGCGGCTGCGTTCGCCGGGACTGTCGAGACGATCTCCGGCGAAACAACGGCTGGAACCGTACCGGTTGTAAATGTCCAGACGTAGTTGTTGGCCAGTCCGGTGCCCGCCAGGTCTTGAGCCCCGGTGGTGATCGTGGCCGTAAACGTGGTGCTCGCCGCAAGATCCGCTGTAGGTGTGAACGTCAGCGAATCGCTAATGGCAGAGTAAGCAACCAGCCCTAATACGGGCGTGGCGCCCGGTCCAGTCAGCGTGAAGGTTGTCGAATTGATCGTCGCTGGGTCCATCGGCTCACTGAATGTTGCGCTGACGATCTGATTGAAAGGCACGTTCGTGGCTAAGTCGGCGGGGATGGTCGAGATCACCGTCGGCGGTACGGCAATTGGGAGGGCAGCGGTGGTGAAGGTCCAGACGTAGTTGCTGGCCAGCCCGATGCCTGCCAGGTCCTCAGCCCCGGTGGTGATTGTGGCGGTGTATTCGGTGGTGGGTGCAAGGTCGTTAGTTGGAACGAATGTCGCTGTCGAGCCGGCTGGGACATAGGTGACAGTTCCAGTTACGACAGTCCCGCTCGTTGTCTCCTTCAGCGTGAAGGTTGTCGTGTCGATCGTGTCCGGGGTCATCGCCACACTGAAGGTTGCACTGAGGGCCTGGTTGATGGGCACGTCAACGGCCCCATTGACTGGCACCGTTGCAATGACCGTGGGCGGGGTGGGAGCCGGAGCTGTTCTGAAGCTCCACACGTAATTGCTGGCCAGCGACTGGCCCGCCAAATCCTGGGCTCCAGTGCCAATGGTGGCTGTAAAGACTGTGTTGGTGGCAAGATCAGCCGCCGGTGTGAACGTTGCGACGGCGCCCGAGCAGGCGATGGTTCCGGGGACGGGAGTCGCGCCGGGGCCAGTTACTGTGAACGCTGTGGCAGGAAACGCCGGGCAGTTCATCGCCTCATTAAAGGAGGCGCTAAGCACCTGGTTAACCGGCACACCCGTGGCTGTATTCACAGGGATCGTCGAAACCACCAGAGGCGGCGGGGTAATCGTTGTAAAGGTCCACACGTAGTTGCTGGCCAGAGGAGTGCCCCCCAGGCTCGTAACTCCGGTTGTGATGGTAGCCGTGTAATTGGTACTGGTGGCGAGAGCGGCGCTTGGCGTAAACGTCGCTACTCCACTGGCGTAGGTCACGGTTCCATTTACGGCAGCGCCGCCTGTTACCGACAGCGTGAAGGTTGTGGCGCTGACTGTAGCGGAGGCCATCGGCTCGCTAAAGGTCGCGCTCAGCACCTGACCGATGGGCACATTTGCGGCTCCATTCGCAGGGATGGTCGACAGCACGGCAGGTGGCGGGGTGATGGTAGTAAAGGACCACACGTAGGGGCCGATCAGTTCGGCGCCGCCCGGGCTCGAGACCCCGGTGGTGAGCGTGGCCGTATAGGTGGTTCCATATGCCAGATCGGCGGACGGCGTGAAGGTCGCAGTTGTGCCGCTGTACCCAACGGTTCCAGCCACTGCAGTCCCGTCCGGCCCCGTCACCGTGAAGGTGGAGGTGGTAATCGAGGCTGAGTTCATCGCCATACTGAATGTCGCGGTGACGGTTGTATTAATGACGACACCGGTAGCACCCTGAGCGGGAGTTACAGATATGACGCCTGGAAGACTTACTGTTTCTTGGCCGCAACCGGCAACAAAGACGACCAGAAGAGCCGCCAGAAAGCACGTGAAAACAGTCCGATATCTGCGCATATGTATCCCCCATCCAACTGTGGTGGCACGGCGTCCAAAGCTCATGGTCTTGGTGGCTCGACGTCGCGTGCCGACACACACGAATCACCCCACAATAGCAACGAAGAAATTGACAGGGCTGTTCACAATAGCTCACTTCCGGAGAAAAATGACGAAAGTAACTTTTTGCGCCTCAATTGGAATCGACCACTGATTTGATTGATCTGACTAGACGGGCCGGATCAATCTTCGCCGCACATGCAGTTCGGGACGGGATTGAAATATCACTGCATATTGAGCAATCTTGACCAGTCGTCGGGAGCCAGTTTGCTGCACAGTTCACGCGGGGCATACATCTGCCTGGCCGCGTTGCTCCAGTTTTCGCGGTCATTTTATTCAAGGAGGGCGCTATGTCCCACCTTACGATTGCGCTGTTAGTCGTGGGCGCCATTGTCCTCGTTCTTGGCACGATTATGGTTATCAGAATGCGCCTGCGGAATCGCTGGGAAGAGATGGCGCCATTCCGCAATTATTTTGGGACTGAGTATGACCGCGATCTCCTCAGGCAAAGCTCCTGGTGCGATGGAGAAAACCTATATGCGCTTCAAACTCAAGTGAACGTACTCAACATTCGCGACCGGGGCGCTTCAAAGCGGCATTCAAGCGGCAGCGGCACAACCTGGCGGAATCGCGACCGGGATTGAGCCGGGAGTGATTCACGCTGCAATGGCGGTTATCGATTCCCTCTGGTTTTCTCAAGGCCACATCCACTCCACGCAGTGTGCGATATTGGCCAGTGTTCATGCGCCGGGACGCTCATGATGGATCGTGAGCAGGTTTCTCCCCGCCGTAGAAGCCTCGCCCATTAACCAATTGCCATCGCGGAGATTCCGCCCAGGAGAACACAATGCTCAATCAATTCAGCGAAACCCAGATCGTCACCGCAGTAGTAGTCCTCGTCTTCCTCGTTATCGTCGCGGTTGTAGGCTTCGAGCATCGCCGCAGAACCCGTACTAAGGCATTCCGAAATCGGTTCGGATCGGAATACGACCGCGCAGTTCTGGAGCATGGCTCTGGCCGCAAGGCCGAAGCCAAGCTGGCCGATCGTGAGACTCGCGTAGACGCGCTGAGGATCCGTGAACTCGGCGCCACCGAGCGAGTGCGCTTCATTGCCGAGTGGCAGACCGTGCAATCACGCTTTGTCGACCATCCCCAGGCCGCAGTTACTGAAGCCAACGACTTGATCTCTGCGCTTCTTGAAGCACGCGGCTATCCCAAAGACAACTTTGAACAGCGCGCCGCGGATATTTCAGTCAGCCATCCTCGCGTGATGGAGGACTACCGCGTGGCACACGCCATTGCAGTGAGGCCTGGCCGGGTTGACGCAACTACTGAAGAGCTGCGCACCGCCATGATCAAATACCGAGCCATCTTCGACGAACTCGTTCAGGTACAAAAACCCCAAGAGAACAAATCGGCCGCATAACGCGAAGGGCATCCAGATCGAATGGATGCCCTCGAGGATTACAAATGTGGCTATTCGAGAAGATAATCCGACGCGTTCGGCCCGTCCTTTTCGAGACGGACGCGTGCCTCATCGCTGGTGAGCCCTTTCGAGACGATGTCCCCGGCCGGCCTCGGCGTCAGGCTGGGCGGTGTGGCGGCGACAACACTCGTTGCACTCAAAACAGTTCCCCCGTCCGTCTGTTTTCCCCAACCACCTCTTCGCGGAATGCCTTGCCGGAATCTCGTCGCTGGCATCAGGCTTGGCTGAATGCAGAAGCAGGATGGGACATTGAACGAGCTTTACTACCTTTTCGGCAATCGACCCGATGATCAGCGGATGCCAGCCCGAGATGCCGGGTGTGGAGATCGCGACCATGTCGACGGGCTCGCGTTCTACTACCTCCATGATGTTCCCGGCGATATCGTTGCCAGTTTCGACACTGGAGGTTGACTTCACTCCCCTGGACACGAGAGCTGCATGGCATTTCGCCAGATGCCGCGCCGCAAGGGATTTTGCATCCTGAAAGAATTTGGTCTCAGGAACGAAGTCAGGAAGTGTTGAGGCAGGAAACAAGAGTTTCACAGACACCTGACCGCGCCTGAGCACAACTGCTCACGCTTGCGATAGACGCGATTCAGGGACGCTGGTCTCGCGGTTGATTGGATTGCTCGCCGGATCCATTATCCGCATCCTCAATCTTGCCCAGGGCACTTTCAAGCTTGCCTTTCGCCTGCTGCGCGAGCCCCTTGATCTGGAGAGGCGTGTTGCCAGTCAATCCACCCACTTTACGCTTGGCGCTTCCGACTGCTTCGTCGATCATGCCGTTCGCTCGATCTCTGTTCATGGTCCCACCTCCGTGGATTCAACTTTGTGCAGTTTCGACGAAAGCACCGAAATGCTTCCTCGGTGCCTCGATCAAAGATTATGTAGAGCATTCGCTGCCGAGAGACGTGTCAGGTGCTCGATCTTACGGAATGGGCCAGCACATTGAGCACTAACCCTGGCAACTGGGTCGTTCGACTGTTTACTCAGAGCGGCGTGATTCCTGCTACTTTTTGCCGCCAGCTTCGTGACCGCGCCCATCGCGCACTTCATTTCCCTTGAATTGGTCGGGGGATCTCCGTTGCGCCGCGGGCTTATCGCCAACTTTAGGCATGTCTCCGCTGTAGCCGTGGTGTGGATCGAAAGAGTTGTCGACCTTGCCCTGAAAGTCGTTGGAGCCATGAAACCACGGACCAACACCAATGAAAACGCCGCCGTTAAACCATTCCGGACCGTAGTAGCCGTCGGGGACGCAGTTATAGGGAGCGTAGTCATAGTAACCGTAAGGGCAATCGGGGGCGACTCCGATTTCGACAGCGACCTGAGCCGCTGCCTTGGGGGCGCAAGGTGCTATGGCAAATGCGGCGACCGCTGTTAACGCAAGAAACTTGATCCTGTTCACGAATTCTCCTCACAATGGTTGCGGCAATCATTTGCCTGCTTCAACCTTTCGTGAGCGTAGCGGCTCAAGTCATGTGAGTCTGAGCAGTATCGATCACTCCCGGAGCAATCGATACAATTCACAACTATGCCAGTTTGGTTGTGTGACTTCATTCTCGTGCTAGAAGTGAGCCGCTGATACGGCTGAACGAAAGGCACTGGAAAACATTCCAGTGCTTCAACTGGGAGGCTTCATCTTGGAATCAGAGGAGGCAGGCTGGCGGACTTTACGGCGTTGACCGCCGCGATTCGACAAGTCCCGAACCGGTTCTTCAGGAACGCGTAAGGCGCAGTAAAAAATACACAGGATCATTGCCATTTGCAGGATCGTCATAGCTCCCTCCCCCGGCCACCTCTGGATAACATAGGCGCTTCTTTGAGCACCAGCGTTCGGTTGAGAGGTTCGACAACCGAGTACCGAATCGAACTGCCGCAATAAATACAGCTTGTTGTCCGCTCGAGACTGCTGGAGCAGTAAAGTGGCTGGGGAAAGGCCCGCAGGCACTCGGGGCAGGCAATCGACACGCATGCCTCTTTAAAAGTATCGAGTAGGTCTCGTTGAAACAGGAGAGGCAACGCAACGCGAGCCGGAAGCGGAGCTCGCCGCACCTTGAACTTCAAGCCTTCGATGATCTGCAATAGAGCGCCCATGCTGCTTCCTTTCTGATAGAAAGCGTCGGCGGCTACGCCGGATGGCACTTCGTGGCCAGAGAACGCGCCGCTCATGGCAATTACTTCCATCGAGGGAAATCGGCGGTGGACCACCCGCAGGAGCTCGAATCCGCTCATGCCCGGCATGTTGAGATCAGAAAGGAGAATGTCGGGAATTTCGTTCCGCAACGCTCGGAGCGCTGAAAATCCGTCCTGAGCGGTTCGCACCGAATATCCAATCTCCGCAAGCAGGTGCGAGATCGAAGCTCGAGTCGCGGGCTCATCTTCAACGATGAGCAGGCTCGTTTTTGTACTGGGCATTCTCCTCCTCACCAAGGACTGAAAGAGGTTAGTTGGAGGAGTGTCCCATGCAGGAAATCGCAAAGCTGTTCATTCTTGCACAGGTTTGTGAAGAAACTTTGGCTGGCTTAAAGTCAACCCTCCTCGAAGCCGGGAATAGCCGGCTTTTCGGCGTTGTTGCCGGCAGGCGATCATGAAGAATCACGCAAAGCAGAGACTTTTGCACACGGTTGCTGCCGCTGCATTATGCGGCCCCGGCACTCATTCTCGACTATTCCCATCCTCGCCCATGATCGGTTACGCTAACCGTCCTCTGACCCGTTCAGGGTCGTGCTTCCGGCATGAGTTTATTTTGACTCCCCAGCCGTTCCCAACGCCGCATGTGGCCAGCCGTCCTTCCAAATCAGAGTTGAGATCTGTAGCGCTGGTTTGCCGGTGAAAGCGTCGTAGGCGTGAAACACGATGATGTCTCCTTCGGGCCGCAGCAGAATCGACTCACCTCCGGGGCCGAGCCAGCGACTGTTGGCACTCAGCAGTTGTGTTCCGCCGCCTTCCAACATCGGCTTGCCGTCAGCATCCACATAGGGTCCCGTCACATGACGTGAGCGGCCCACCATGGTGCGGTATGTGCTGTGCGTTCCCCGGCAGCAGAGATCGAACGAAACAAACAGGTAGAAGTAGTTCTCGTGGCGCACAATGAAAGGCGCTTCAATGGCTTCCCAATCGGGCGGCAAACCTGGCTTCGCAGGCTCGGCGCCGTCAGGCTTGGCTCTGGAAGCAAGCGGGTAAGTGGTTCTGTCGGCGGCATCGGTCTTGCCGGTCTCGACGTCAATGCGGCGCATTTTTATGCCGCTCCAGAAACTGCCGAAACTCAGCCATGGAGTGCCGTTCTCATCGAAAACAATGTTGGGATCGATGGCATTGAAGTCGTCAGCCGCGGTGGATTTGAGAACCAGCCCTTCATCGTACCAGTGGTATTTGGGGCTCGTGGGATCGAGCGTGTCGTTTGTCGCCAACGCGATGCCCGAAGTGTTCACGCCGAAGGCCGAATAGGCATAGTAAAGGTGGAATTTCCCGCTGAAGAAAGAGATGTCGGGGGCCCAAAGCTCCCTGGTCTTTGGACTCACCTCGCGAATCCACGCAGGAATTTCGTCGAACACGTGGCCACAGTATTTCCAGTCAGTTAGATTGGTTGAGCAGCGGATGGGGAATTGCCCACCGCCGGGCGCGGCGCCAGTCGCGAAGACATAATAGTTTCCGCCTTCACGCGCTATTGAAGGATCGTGAGTCATTGGATAATCGCCCGTAAGGGTGAGAGGCGTGGGCACCTGGCCAATAGCCGGCGTGGCAATAAGAAGGGCAAGAGCGGCAGAAAAAGAATGAAGGAATCGCATGCGCACCTTTTTGTTCCGATCGCAGGAACCGGCCACTGCCTCAGCGGCAACGCGCCGTCTAGTCTGGGCGGCAGCATCGCCGGCCCGGTTATTCGATATACGGCCAGCCATCGGATGTAAAGCCCAAGCGGTTAATGCCCACCGTGGGCGTTCCGTTGTTGTTGCCGTCGTAGTAGTGGTAGACGATGGTAGGCAGTGATTTTGAACCGTCGCTGCCGGTGTCAGTAAAAACGCTGGCGCCGCCGGGCCCGTCAATGTTGGCGTGCGCGCTGATCAGAATCGTTCCGCCGCCTGAAGTCAGATCGATGCCGCCGCGATCGACGAATGGACCGGTGGGCGATGTCGAGCGGCCAACAATTTCGCGATATGTGCTGGCCGTACCCTGGCAGCAGACGTCGGTGGGTGCGAAGTAGTAGTAGTACTGCGTGCCATTGAAGACGTACGGGTAAATGAAGGGCCCTTCTTCTCCGGCGGCACGATAGGCAACCTTGGTCCAGGTGCTGGAATCGCTTGAAACCGGGAGGCCGATCATCGCGTTGGATGTGGCAATCGATGGATCCTGAATTTGCAGCACGCGAATGCCGTCAGACCACGATCCGTAGACCAGCCACCAGTTGCCTGCAAAGTCGATGAAGGGCGAAGGATCGATCGCATTCCAGGTTGTGCCCGTGGTAAATCCCCACGGATTGGGTGACGGAACCGCGCTGGTTGTATTCGTCCATGAAGTAACGACATAACCCATATCAGTCCAAGGGCCGTAAGCCTTAGAACTGGTGGCGAGACCGATGACTGCTTCAGCGCCCGTGGAAGGCTGGTAAGGAATTGCGTAGTACTGATAGTAGGTTCCGTTGGCGTAGAGCACGTCGGGCGCCCACACGTCGGTGTTCTTGCCGCCATTATCGGCGAGCGGAGTCTGCAACCCGGTCCATGAAGCAAAATCGGGACCGATGATCGGGCAATGATTGTCGTCAGTAATCCAAAAGCCGCCTTCATTTTGCGTGCACGCGCCGTTTGGCGTTGAAAGCGTCGTGTATGTAAAAGTGCTCAGGTCAGTGGAGTAGGCAATGGTCTGATGCGTTCCATACATCCAGTAAATGTGTGTTGCGGGGTCTTGAAGCATGAAGGGGTCGTGCACGTAGATGCCGGTTCCCGACACGCTCATGGGTGCCGGATATGCCGCGTTGCCCGTTGATGTCAGGGTCCATTCCTGGCAAGTGCAGCCTGGTCCGGAAGCGCCCCGCGAGCCTTGATCGATAGTGGCGGAGGTGCTGGTTCCTGAGTTTGCATCCTCGAGATACAGGCCGCTGTTCTCATTCCGGACGAGGTAATTGCCGTCGCCAAGCAGATAAAACTGCCAGAGATGATCGTTGGTTCCGTTGTCGGCATATTGCAGCACCTGCGCGCCGGCCGATGTCGATGCATTGCTTATGCCCATCACCTGGTGAGTAAGTAAGTTTTCGACGTTGTAAGAGTTGTCTCCCAGAGGAATGAAATGCCAGTCGATGTCCGCGGTTGTAGTCGTGGCAGATTCCTGCGCCACGCTGGATCCGGCCGCCTGGCTTTGACCAGAGATGCCCAGCACCATACTGCTGGCGGCGTTGGTGAATGTGTATTGGTTGGTATCGCTAACAGAAGTCTGCGTACCCATGTCGTAAGTAGTGGTTCCGCCGCCTCCGCCGCCGCCTCCGCCGCCCGAACCGGAACCGCTCCCACAGCCGGCAATACTAACAAGCGCCACAAATACAGCTCCAAGAGCCGCTGTGAATTGAAAGTAATATCTCATTCGATAACTCCCGGCTTGGATGGAGGTAAGTGAATCTGTAGAGCCGCACACAACTCCCTTATGGCGCATGAACCGCCAGGGGTGCGTCCCGGCTCGCATGATGCGAGCCGGGGGCTATGCGGCATCAATAATCGATCTTTAAGTGGAACTGTACGTTTCTCGGCCCTTCCTGCAATCCGCCGATCTGTCCGACGTTTAGAGTGGCAGAGTTCAGATTTGAAACGGGCCTGGTGAACTCGTGGCGGTTGAAGGCGTCGAACATCTCACCCCTGAAGTCAATTTTGAATCTTTCGTTGATGGGAAAGACCTTCGAGATTCCGAAGTCCTCGTTGTTGTAGCCGAAGCCTCGAATGTCTGACGAGTTACGCGGCATGGTGCCGAAGCGCCATGGGTTGCCCTCTCCCGATGCGCCAACTCCATTGGGATCGCGATTGGTGAAGAGGTTGGGATCGTAGAACGCGGCGCAGTTAAAGTAGCCGGTCTCGCAGGCTGTAGCGTTTGAAGTTGAGTTAAAGAGCAGCGGATTTTTGTACGCCGAGTTCTTCACCGGTTGTCCCGCAACGCGATCGAAGCGGACGCTGGAGTTCTTGCCCGGAATTCCGGTGGCGCCGAAGATGCTGATCGGCTGTCCGCTCTCGTAGTGCTGAATGCCGCTGATGCTCCAATTGCTGATCAGCATGCTTACCGGCTTAGGAGTACCGGCAAGGAAGTGCTTACCATTGCCGACAGGAAGTTCGTAGATGTAGCTCACTACGAAGTTGTTAGGAATGTCTTCGGCGCTTACAGCTTTTTCACCGCGCAGGTTTTCAGGGTCCTGCACAGCACCGCCGTTCTGCAGCGTGCTCCAGTACGGCTGAATCACGTCAGCGTCAGTGAGCGTCTTTGAGAAGGTGTACGAAGCAAGAATGTTCAGACCGTTGTGGAAGCGCTGTTCCAGCTTGGCTTCAAGCGCTTCGTAAGTTGACTGCCCGAGATTCTGCAGATAGCTGTCCATGTTGATGTATGTGATTTGCGGGAACGGGCGCAATGCCTGTGCCTCAGAGACGCCCCATGCCCAGGTGCAGGTTGGGGGGCCGGCCTGGCATGTGAAGTTGCTGTAGGGCTCCATCGGCGGACCGTTCCAGCCGGCCGGCCCAGGAGCAGCCGCCCACCAGTTCAGCCAGTCACCGAGCGCCATGTCCTTGTCGGGCATGTCGTTGAAGAAGTCGAGCATGGCATGTAGGTGGGTCGCGTGATTTCCCAAATAGCCGAGAGTCGCGAACAGGTGCGGCTTGATCTGGTACTGGGTTTCGAGCGCCCAGTTCTCCACCATGCCCGGGCGTCCGTTGCTCTTGGCGACGAAGTCCGCGCTTGTCTGGGTTCCATCAAGCTGGTTGGGGTCAAGGTCAGGCGAAGTGCTCAGGGCCTGCAGGCCGCTGTCAAGCGGCACGCCATCGAGCGGGTCGGGGGTGAAGAGATTTCCCTGCACTGTGAATCCCTGCACCGTTCCCTGGCCGTAGTCGGCATAGACGAGCGGCCCATAGTAGATTCCCGCACTGCCGCGAATCACGGCTTTGTGATTGAGAGCCTCGGGCTCCCACGCAAAGCCAACGCGAGGTTCGAAGTCCTTTTTGTAGACCGAACCCCAGGTTTCGTTCACGCTGCCGTTGCGGCCCGCGCCCTTACCGGCAAACACCAGCGCACCGAGAGCCTGGGGTAAGGTGCCGGCCTGGGTTGCCGCATCGGGCAACGTAGGATCCCAGATCGCAGTGTCTCCATCGGCTTCGTGCCGCGGCGTATCGTAGCTCCAGCGCAACCCGAAGTTGACGGTGAGGTTTGGCTGTACCTTCCACGTATCGCCAGCGAACAACGCAACATCATGCATGATCCAGCGAGGGGCGTGCAGGTCGTTGAGGTTGATTGCCGAGCCCGTCTCGCCAATCTCGAAGGCTGCGAACGAATTGCCGTCCTGCCCCCAGAAGTCTTCGTCAGAGGCGGTCTGGTTATCCCAGAACTGGAGGCAACCAGCGTTGCCGCTGCACGTGCCGCCAATGCGGCTCACCCATGAATACTGGTGATATTGCCCCTCGCCGCCCAGCACAAAGCTGTGCGAGCCCCGCTGCCAGTGGAGCATATCGTTGAGGGCAACAACGTTGTCGGTGTCTGTCGAATCTTCTTGCTGCCCCAGGCTGCCGAAAGTATTCCCGTAGAACTCAAACACCGGAAAATCGTCGCTGAATCCGTTGGGGATATTCAGCTTTTGATCCCAGTCTGTTCCCATCTGCGAAGCTTTCGACTTGTTGATATTCGCAGAGCGATTGCCGCCAATCGTCAAGGAGTTGAACAGGTTCGGCGTAATGATCCAATCCCATCCCGCGCGGACTAGCTTGCCCAGTTGGTTGACCGTTCCGCAGCAGGTTTGGATTGGTGGAGGCATGTTGGAGTTTCCGCCTGAGTCTGTGTTCTCGCGAGAACTCCAGAATCCCCACACCTTGTTTTTGGCCCCGATGCTTTCGTCGATGCGGAAGCTGTAGGCTGTGTTGGTGACTGTGCCCGGGCTGCGATATGCGTAGTTGTACGAACTGTTGCCAGAAACTTCTTGCTGCGCCAGTGGCATCAAGTACGTGCTGATGATGTTCGTTGCGACCGCGCTGGCGCGGCCAATGGGGATTTTATTGGTAGGCGCGCCGGTAACGACGTAGGCGCCCGGCCCTCCGGTTACGGTCTGGCCGAAGCCTGCATAACGGCAAGGCACGGTAGTGTTGTCGTACTGAGGATCGAAGATCTCACCCGCGTACACCGTCTCGCCGCAAGGAGAAGTTCCCAGACTGCCGCCCAGCAGCGACGAGAAATCGAAATACTGTCCATCGGCGCCCAGTTCGGCTGGCGTAGGCAACTGGCTGGTGATTGTGCCGCCGTAATTCTGCCGCCACTGTTCCCAGTTAAAGAAGAAGAAGCTCTTGTTTTTGCCGTTGTAGAGTTTCGGAAAAAGAATCGGGCCGCCCAGGTTGCCACCGTAATCGTTCTTGGTGTCGGCGGGACGCTTGTATTGGGCTTGCGCAGCAGCCGTGTTACCCTGCTGAGCGATGTAGCCGTTGTCGAACCAGTTGTTGGCGTCGAGGCCCGCGTTCTTGAAGAACTCGTACACCGACCCGTGGAAGTTGTTGGTGCCGCCCTTGGTGTTGTAGTTGGCCAGGCCGCCCGTCGTGTTTCCCTCATCAATGGGCAAGCTGGCGATGCTGATGTGGAACTCGTTCACGGCATCTACCGAAGGCGACAGAATGTTGAAGCTGCCCGAACCATTCTCCTGGCGATTGGTTGTGATGCCATCGATCAGAAAATCGGTTCCTTCTTCCTGGCCGCCGTTGATCTTGATAGTGTCTGCTGCGCCGGCAACGCCCGCGCCTACCACGCCCGGCACAAGAAGTTCGAGCGTCTCAAGCGAGCGCCAACCTCCAACCGTAAGTGGCAGCTTGTCGACTTGCTCGGGCTGAATAGAGTCGTCGATAGTCGACGTATCCAGTTCCAGAGTCTGGTCGCTGGCCGTAACGCTCACGGTTTCATCAGTCGAGCCAACAGTAAGCGTGACATCGACAGTGGCTGCGGTTCCCACGGCAACAACCACGCCGCGGTTAATAGTCGATTTGAATCCCGGCAATGACACCGAGAGGTCGTAGCGCCCCGGCCGCACCAGCGGAAACTCATAACTGCCGGTGGATGAACTAACCCCGGAGTAAACCGTTCCTGTGTCGATGCCCCGCACAGTGATCGACGCTCCCGGCACCACTTTGCCGGTCGGATCGAGAATGGTGCCGGAGATCGAGCCGCTATCGAGCTGAGCCGGGGCAGCTGCCGCAAACCAGAAAACCGCGATCAACAGCGCCAGCCAGACTCCCAAAGACGCAAAAGACGGGATTCTCGCCCGGCTCCGCGCCACCATCACGCACTCAGTGCTTGCTGCAATCATCGTATCTCTCCTGAGTAAACGCTTACCGGTAAACCTAACGTGCCCCCGGTCTTGTGCCGCATTTCGCACTTCTCCCGCTGCCTTGCAGCGCATCTGCCACCAGGCGCTTGCGGCTGCCGCGCCCGGTTTCGAGAAACTCTTACCCCGCTCCTCCCTCAATCGCTGCGCGGTCGGGATTCTCCACTGGAAGTTCCGTCCGTTTGCGCGCGATCTGGGCGGCGCGGTCGTCATGAACCGCCCTGCTCTCGGCCCTCAACCGCAGAAAATTCTGCATGGCGGCCTGAGCTTCGTCGTTTTGATGAAGCTTGCGGTAGACCTGCGCCAGCCTGAAGTAAGCGCTGATGGCGCGGTCGTTCTTCGGATCGGCCGAAATGGCCTGCTTGAATTCCCCTATTGCCTCAGTGGGCTGGTCAATAGCTGCAAGCCCGACTCCGAGGTAATAGTGCGCATCGTTGAGCGATGGGTCGGCGCGCAAAGCATCGCGCAGAAGGCTCACGCCATCCACCGGATTCTGGCTGAGTACCAGCAGGCTGCCCAGCTTGTACTTCGATGAGGTTGCGTACGGATCGATGGTCAACTCTTCGTGGTAAGCCACGGTAGCTTTGTCGAGATCGCCCACCACCCAGTACTGGTCTGCGAGTTCCTCGTGGAGCCCAGGCTGGTGGGGTGCGATCTTGACCGCCAACTCAAGCTCGGCGATGGCCTGCTGATTGCGGGTGGCCTGAGCGTAAGCCTCGGCCAGCACCTGGTGCACGCGCACTGAGTCGGGATTGAGTTGAAACATGGCTGCGTAGGACGCATTTGCCACCAGAAAATATGCGCGCCCGCGGTGGTAAAGGATATCGACGTCGTGAGGATCGAGCGCGTATGCCTTGTCGAGCGCCGCGATCGCGCCCGGTGGATTTTCCTCAGCCAACCGGCAGACACCCAGCCACATAAATGCTTTGGCGTTATGGGAATCGAGGGTCGCCTCCCGTTCAAGACGCACCTCTGCGTCTTTGAACTTGTTCTCGCGATAGTCGATTAGACCGAGGAAGAGGTTGACCCCGCGAAGGCCCGGTTTCAGGGCGAGAGCCCTGGCCAGTTCCGGCCGCGCATTGTCCAGCTGGCCGCTCTGGAAGAGCGCCAGTCCGAGGTTGAAGTGGCCTTCGGCGAAATCAGGCTGCTGATGGGTGACGCTAGAGTACGCAGCCACCGCTGCGGCAAAATCGCCGGAGGTCATTGCCTGGGAGCCTTGCTGCATCGCCTGCTGAATGGAACCGTCGGTTCGATTCTGGGCCGCTGCACAAACTAAGCCGCCCATCATCAGGGCTGACGCGCAAAAGCCCGCCGGCAGCCATCCGACGCGATTTCTTGTATGCGGAAAGAAACGAAGAAATCCCCTGGCGGGGAGAAGGCGCTGCCCGCCGGTCTCGGGAGTCGATGCTGGAATTCGAGTCAGCAATCGGATCATGGTGAAAACTATCTGGTAGGTCGGCTTCCTCTGTTCTTCGCCAGCCGCACCCGAAAAGCCCATTCCAAAAGCACACGAATCAGAACACCGGGCTTATCGCGATGTAAAGCGGTTAACGGATCAGGCGGACGTTACGAGCAATAAGTCATTTAAATGATGATGCTTAAATAGTCAAAGAGGTAGCCCGTTACGAGCTATTTTGAAGGCCAAACAAGGCCTGACCAGAGGTTAACGCGATGTTATAGTAGGGAACTGAGGAGAGGTCTGAGTGAGGAATGTCTCGAGCCGGTCCATCTTCGCTCGGTGAGCCGAGTGTGCTCGCTCCAGAGCAGGTTAGCCTGGTCCGTGGGCACCTCGAAAAGATTCTGGCGAGCCCTGTCTTCGCCGGAAGCAGGCGCACCCAGGACTTCCTCCGGCTGATTGTCAGCCACGCGCTCGACGGGGACGTCGATAACCTCCGGGAGCGGATGATCGGCGCCGAAATGTTCGGACGCCCGGTGAGCTATGACACCGGAAGCGATTCCGTGGTGCGGGTCAGGGCCAGTGAAGTCCGCAAGAAGCTGGCGCAGTACTATAGCAAATCCAGCCAGGCAAAATCTGAAGTCCGCATCGAGCTGCCAAGCGGTTCTTACGTCCCGCGATTCCACTTCGAACACCTCGATGAGCCAGCAACGACGGCCGCGACTGCGCCGGACCATTCGACGCTCCCACTTGACCAGCAAAGTGGCGGCGCCGCAGTCGCCGCGGCCCAGTCGCGAGAGAATCGTCCACGGTTCAAGCCGTTGCTGACTCCTCGACTCGCGGTGGTCGGGGGCCTCTCGCTTTGCCTCATTATTCTCGCCGGCTATTGGGCGGCAAGGAAGTGGATGAACGGATCCGGCTCCCCAAAGGGAATTCACTCCATTGCAATCCTGCCCCTCGAAAACCTCTCCGGCTCTCCCGATCAGAATTATTTTGCCGATGGAATGACAGAAGAACTGATCAACGACCTGGGGCAGGTGTCGACGTTGCGCGTCATCTCTTTGACCTCGTCAATGAGCTACAAGGGCACGAAGAAAACGTTGCCCGAGATTGCCCACGAGCTTTCAGTGGATGGAGTTGTTGAGGGCGGAGTGTTGCGAGAAGGCAACCAGGTGCGCGTGAGCGTCCAGCTCATCGACGCAAGAAACGATCGGCCCATCTGGGCCCACACCTACCTCCGCGATCTTTCAGGAGTTTCTTCCTGGCAGGGTGAAGTGGCGCAAGCCATTGCCGACGAGGTCAGCAGTGACATAACTCCGCAGCAGCAGGCGCAACTGACGCGAAAGAGTTCCGTCGATCCGGCGGCCCAGGACGACTATCTGCACGGAATCCTGTTGCGTGAGGCCGACAACTGCAAAGATGCGATCGCCGATTTTAATCGCGCGATAGAAAAGGACCCGTCCTACGCACAGGCGCATTCCGCACTAGCCAGTTGTTATGGCATGTTGGGCGAGTCGGGGCGCATGCCGTATGAGCAGGCGTTTGGCCTGCAAAAGACTGAGGCCCTCAAGGCAATTGCGCTGGACGACTATCTCTCTGAGGCCCACGCCGAACTGGCCAACACCGCCATGACGCTGGACTGGGACTGGCCTGTGGCCGAGGCTGAATTTCATCGCGCCCTTGAGCTCAACCCAAATTCCGCGACAAATCACGAAAAGTACGCGTTTTATCTGGTCCGCACCGGGCATCCCAATGAAGCTCTCGCCGAGATTCAGCGCAGTGTAGATCTCGATCCGGTTTCAGGCAGCACGTTTCACGCCGAAGGATTTGTCTACTATTTTTCGCACCAATACGATCAGGCTCTTGATGTAGCCCGAACGGTGCGCGGCCTTAAGATCAACCTCTCTGACTGGAACCTTCTTACCGGCGCCAGCTACGCTGAGAAGGGGATGTACAGCGAAGCGATTGCAGCATTTCTGAAGTCGGGCAATGGTGCGTACTCTCTTGGTCATTTGGGCAATGCCTATGCGCGCGCGGGCCGCAAACAGGCCGCCCAAAGGCTTATATCTCAACTTGAAGAAGATGTACGCAAGCAAGGGGTGGGCCGGTACGAGATTGCGCTCGTCTATGCTAGCCTGGGCGACAGCAGGAATGCGTTCAAGTGGCTCGATGACGCTTATCTTGCTCACGATGTGGGCTTGGTTTACCTCAAAGTCGATCCTTGTCTGAATTCGCTTCGTGCAGACCCTCGCTTCGAAGACTTGGTGAGCCGCGTAGGCCTGGCAAAGTAGAGTCGATTCACCTATAGATCAGATAGATGGCGGAGAATCCCTCTCTCCGCCAGCACATTTTCGAATCGGTTGTTCAGGCTAAGAGCAGCCGACTTCAAACTGTGCTGAACTACGCTGAGAACTTCTGCGCTGCCGCACCCCATCAATCCGGCATGAGCTCATCAGCATGGTAGCTACCTATAAAGTGCTTGCATCTGCCGCACTCGGTCATCGCGATCAGACACTGGGTGCCGCATCCTGGCTCGACGGAGAATTCGAAAATCTCTGTTTCGACTTGCGCTTCCCGATTCCATCTTCTCTTCAATGGTCACCCTCTCTGCCGCTCAGGCGCTTGTGGCTTGGCTGTTTGGTTTGATTTGCAGAGGAGAACCTGCAATCATGCGCCCGTCCCTTTCCCGACCGATCTTGTCGATTGAGGGTGCAACGATCCGCGTCTAGCTTGGTAGATTATTCTCACGTAGCGGTAGTAACCTGATCAACGGCAATCAGCGACCGCATATCGAATCCGGATGCAAGCAAGTACTTAATTTCGCGGCAAGCGCGATGCTGGGATGTGTGTGACGAATTGGCGAAATAAGGCGGGCGCTGCGGCACTCATCGGACTGAGTATCCTCGGTGGTGTGCGAGCAGGGCGCTGTCAGAATGTGGAGAAAGCGTCTGCCGACTGGCCAACGATTGGCGGGACTCCGGGCAATTCGCATTATTCAACGCTGAAACAGATCAATCGCTCCAACGTTCAAGAACTTCAAAAGGCGTGGGAGTTTGATACGGGCCAGTCAGGCGGACTTGAGACCACGCCGATTGTTGTGGACGGCATCCTTTATGCCTTCACTCCCACGCAACAGATTATTGCCCTCGATGGAGCGACCGGCAAGCTACTGTGGAAGTTCGATTCGGGGATCAAGGGAACCCAGCCGGACCGCGGAATGGTTTACTGGACCGATGGCAACGAGAAGCGGCTGCTTGCAGGGATCATGAATTTCGTCTATGCGCTCGATCCAGCGACGGGCGCGGTTATCCCGAGTTTCGGCAAGGATCGACGAATCGACCTTCGCGAGAATCTGGGGCGGGAACCGGAGCTGCAGTCCGTAGATCTGACCAGCCCCGGAGTGATTTACAAGGATCTGCTGATAGTTGGCGGTCGCAACCCGGAAACGCTGCCGGCGCCGCCGGGCGACATTCGCGCTTACGACGTGCGAACGGGTGCACTGCGATGGACGTTCCATACAATCCCTCATCCCGGCGAGTTCGGCAATGAGACTTGGCCCAGGGACGCGTGGAAGACGAGCGGCGCAGCCAACAACTGGGCGGGCATGGCCGTCGATTTGAAGCGCGGTATAGTCTTTGTTCCGACGGGCTCGGCAGCCCCCGACTTCTACGGCGCGACGAGGATCGGAGACGATCTCTTCGCAGACACTTTACTCGCGCTGGACGCAGGCACTGGCAAACGACTTTGGCATTTCCAAGGAGTTCATCACGATCTATGGGATCGGGATTTTCCGGCGCCTCCCATTCTTGTTTCTGTTAAGCGAAATGGCGCCGAGATTCCCGCTGTCGCGCAAACAACCAAGCAGGGATTCCTTTACCTCTTCGATCGGGTCAGCGGCAATCCACTGTTCCCCATCAAAGAGAGGCCCTACCCGCCGAGCACGACCCCTGGGGAGACCGCCTCACCAACACAACCATATCCGCTGGCGCCTGCTCCTTTCGCGCGGCAAACAGTGACGGAAGACACCCTGACAAATCGCTCGCCTGAAGCGCATGCGTGGGCTGTGAAGCGCCTTGCGGAAATGCGCCACGATGGGCAGTTTGTTCCGCTCAGCGTGGGAAAAGATACGCTGGTCTCTCCCAGCTTTGAGGGCGGGGCCGAGTGGGGCGGACCAGCCGTAGATCCGGAAACGGATATCCTCTACATTAACGCCAACAACTATGCCTCAATTGGAGCGCTTGACGTCATCAGCGGAGGTTCGCCAGGGCGGAACATCTACCTAAATCAGTGCAGCGTTTGCCACGGTGAGGGTCGACAGGGATCGACGGAGTTTCCGTCGCTTGCGGAAATTACTCACAAGCTGTCGCTGCAGCAGATCACTTCGACGGTCCACGATGGTAAGGGGCGGATGCCGGCGATACCTCTGGAAGGCAAGGGACAGCAGGAATTGCTCGACTACCTGGCCACACCTGAAGATCAGCCTTCTGAAAGTCACGTGGCGCGCGAAGGCCAAGCCTCTCAAGATTCAACGAACTCGCTGACACACGATCCAGCACGTCAAGCCGGAGCCGAAGTCTATGAGTCGAATTGCGCGATTTGCCACGGGGAGAAACTTGAAGGCATAGCGCCGTCCTTTCCGGCCGTACTCGGGGTAGGCAGTCGCTATTCCGCTCAAGAACTTCTCGACCTCATCCACGCGGGCAAGGGACGCATGCCGGGCTTTCCTGACCTCTCAAGTCGGGAGACCGATGCCCTGCTGGATTTTCTGCGCGCGCCGGCTAAGACGTCGGAACCAGAGGACGCCAAGCAATACATCATGACGGGTTATCGGAGGTTTGTAGATCCTGAAGGTTATCCGGCAGTCTCAACTCCCTGGGGTACCCTCAATGCACTCGATCTGAAAACCGGAAAGTATTTGTGGCAAATTCCGTTGGGGCAGTATCCCGAGCTGGTAGCGAAGGGCATGCCGGATACGGGCAGCGAAAACTACGGAGGCCCAATTGTTACGGCCGGCGGGTTAATTTTCATCGCAGCCACAAACTTCGACCATAAGATTCGTGCATTCGATAAGACGACTGGAAAACTGTTGTGGGAAGCGAGGCTTCCCTTCGCCGGCAATGCGACTCCTGCCACTTATGAGGCGCAAGGACGGCAATATGTAGTGATCGCAGCCGGCGGCACCAGCATGAATCCAAGAGGACCCACAGGAGGGGTTTACGTGGCGTTTGCACTGCCACGAAAAGCTTCAACCGATTGAAGTGCGTCCTGTGAGCATCGTGATGGTAGGGCGCGATCATTACGGACTTGAAAAGCGGCCTGGGCCGACAAGACAATATTGTCATCCGCCTGTATGTTGAATCAGGTAACTGAAAGCGATGCCCTCTCCTATGACCTCGCGAACGTTTGGATTTCTGCCAGATGGGCGTCCCATCGAAGCCTGGACCCTCTTTGGGTCTGGCGGTATGGTGCTCGAGGCGATTAACTACGGTGGGACGGTGACGCGGTTGCTGGTACCTGACCGGGATGGACGCCTGGAAGATGTTGTGCTTGGTTTCAGCACCCTCGACCCATACCTTATCTCCCGAGCGTATATGGGCGCCATAGTGGGTCGCGTAGCGGGGCGAATGACATTGGCGCGATTCAATCTGGACGGGAAGACCTACCTGCTGGCTCAGAACGATTGCCTTAACCATATTCACGGAGGAGTTGAAGGGTTCGACAAGAAAGTGTGGACCGGTATCCCCATCAAAAGTTTCAAAGGTGAACCTTGCTTGCGTTTGACCTACCATAGTTGTGACGGCGAAGAAGGATACCCCGGCAATGTCGATGTGACGGTTATGTATACGTTGACTCACAGCAATGCTCTTCGGGTTGAAACCGAAGCTGTAACCGACTCGCCGACTCCGTTCAGTTTGACCATGCATCATTACTTCAACCTCGCCGGAGAGGGTCGAGGTTCCATCGCCGACCATGAGCTCCAAATAGACTCCGATGAGTTCATCCTCACTGACGAGCAGATGACCCTGCTCGGCCGGGTTTCAACCGTATCTGGTCGCGGAAATGATTTTCGGCAGCCGCGCAGACTCGGTGATGCGATTCCATTCTTGTTTAAGAACCATGGCGACCTGTATCTAGTAAAGAAGGCTGCACACAATGGTCTCGACTCAAAGCCTGCAGCGGCTGCCCGACTGGTGCATCCAGCCAGCGGACGCGTGCTCGAGGTATTCACAAGTGAAACCCATTTGCAGCTCTATACCGGCGCTGGACTTGACGGATCGCTGATTGGAATCTCTGGTAAGCCGTATGCTCAATACGCAGGTGTCTGCCTGGAATGCCAAGGCTATCCAGACGGGGGGCAACCTGGGGGTTTGGGCGACATTATCTTACGCCCGGGGATTCCCCGTCGGCAGACAACGGAATACGCGTTTTCAACGCTGCAGTAAACCACTCCGCCGCAAATTTGTCGAAGCAGGGGGCGGAACGAAAACTATCCGGGAAATCGAAAATGGGCCGAAACACCACATTGCTCAAAGAGCGACCGATCTATCCGGACTATAGCCTTACCGGGGTGAATGCCACTCTCGCGATAGAGAAAGGGCTAGCGGAAGCCGATTGGTATCAATGCGCCGTTCCTCGCGAAGCGATGCGCAAGCTTCTGATGCGTCGCGATGGGCCGGCAATCCGTGACACGCTGCTGTGGTTCGCGCTGTTGTTTGCTGCGGGTTACGCAACATATTTTCTCTGGGGCAGTTGGTGGGCGTGCGTTCCTTACGCGGTCTACTGCACGCTGTACGCGTCGACTTCGGACTCTCGATGGCATGAGTCGGGACATGGTACAGCATTCAAAACAGACTGGATGAACAACGCGCTTTATGAGATTGCGTCGTTTATGGTAATGCGGGAATCCATTGTCTGGCGCTGGAGCCACAACCGTCACCACAGCGACACGATCATAGTCGGCCGCGATCCGGAGATTGCCGTGCCACGACCGCCCAATCTTAGAGCAATCGCATTTTCCTTCTTCAATCTTGGCGTATACCCAAAGTATTTCCAGCACATTCTGATGCACTCGTATGGCAAAATGGCCGCTGCTGAAAGAACATTTGTGCCGGAGTCGGAATTTCCGGCGGTGTACCGCAGGGCGCGCGTCTACGTAGCGATCTATGCCGCGGTAATCGGCCTATCGATCTATAGCCGCAGCCTGCTTCCGCTCATGTTAGTCGGTCTCACCAATCTGTTCGGAACATGGCTCCTGGTTGTCTATGGGCTCACACAGCATGCAGGCCTGGCTGAGAACGTCCTCGATCACCGTCTTAACTGCCGAACTGTGTACATGAATCCGTTGCACCGGTACCTCTACTGGAACATGAACTATCACGTGGAACACCACATGTTTCCACTAGTGCCTTACCACGCCTTGCCGCAACTGCATAAAGTGGTGAAGGAAGACTGTCCAACGCCGTATCCCAGTCTTCTATCTGCCTGGCGTGAAATCATCCCTTCTGTTCTCAGGCAGGTCAAGGACCCCGCGTTTCATGTCAAACGCAAACTACCGGACCTGAAGGCACGCAAAAACAGTGTTTCACTCGTCTCAATAGCGCAGGCTGACGGCTCAGGCTGGATCGACGTTTGTGGTGCAGCCGATCTGGGCTGTTCGGAGGTGATTCGCTTTGATCATGGTCAGAAGACATTCGCGCTCTATCGCGACCATGAGAATCGACTCTACGCCACCGATGGATACTGTACCCACGGAAATACTCACCTCGCCGATGGACTGATTGTGGGAGGAATGATCGAATGCGCAAAGCACAACGGACGCTTCAACCTGATCGATGGCTCGCCCGCGCGCACTCCGATCTGCCGCGGGCTTGCGACTTATCCGATTGAAGAACGCGGAGGCAGAATCCACGTCAATATTCTTCGCGCCGGCGGAGCTGGCGCCCGCGCGCAGGAGAACTACCGTTTCCGTGTCGTAAGCAACCGAAGCGTCGCAACTTTCATCAAGGAATTGGTTCTTGAGCCAATCGATGTTGACGGGCCCATCGCCTTCGTACCGGGCGACTATCTGCAACTGGACATTCCTGTCTATGAAGAGATTCGTTTCCGCGATTTCGACATACCCGAGCCGTTTGCCACTACTTGGAGGAACCAGCATGTCTTCGACTTGGTCGCGAGCAATCCTCACAGCGGGCGCCGCAACAACTACTCTGTAGCCAGCAATGCACAGACCGAGCATACGTTGCGCTTTAATGTACGCATCGCCACCCCGCCGCCTGGCCAGGAATGCCAACCCGGCATCGGGTCCAGCTATGTTTTCAACCTCAAGTCCGGCGATGAAGTTACCGGAATAGGCCCATTTGGGGATTTTCATATCAAGCCTTCCCAACGCGAAATGATCTACATTGGCGGCGGGGCCGGCATGGCTCCGCTCAGGGCTCATCTCTCCCACCTTTTCGAAAGTGAAAAGACGGCTCGCAAGGTCAGCTTCTGGTATGGTGCGCGTTCAAGGCAGGAGATATTTTACGACGATTATTTCTCAAAACTCGCTCAAGAACATCGTAACTTCACATTTCATCTTGCTCTTTCTGCACCGTTACCGGAAGACGACTGGACTGGACATACTGGCTTGATCCACGACGTCGTACTCGAGAAGTATTTAATCGATCATGGTCAGCCCGCGTTAGTTGAGTTCTACTTGTGTGGGCCGCCCACGATGATAAAAGCCTGCACGAGAATGCTGGCGGGGATGGGCGTCCCTTCGCACCAAATTGCGTATGACGAGTTTTAGATGGGAGCAAATGAAATGGACTTCGCGCTTCTTGAACGACGGTTCCGAAAACCCTTCCTGGCTCAGGGTCTATCTGAATCCGGATAGCCTCATCGATCGGCGGCATCATGATCTGCATATTGAAAACGACTTGATGGTTGGTCCCTTTACCGGTGCGTGTAGAACAGGTCACACATTATCAGAGTCTCCTGGCTAACCTGGTCACGCGGCCAGTGTGATTCCAGTCCGAGACATAGATATTGGCCTGCTGGTCGATATGGCATCCGTGCGCGGCGCTGAAGAACGCGGGTGCGATGTCGGCGGGCTGGAGCTGATAGTTGGCCCACTCCTCCTTATGCGGGTTATCGCCAAGGAAGGCCACTGGGGCGTTATCGCGGTCAAGAATCGTGACGCGCCCTTCGAGTTCAGAGACGACCGCGAAGTCGCCGTGAAAACTTACCTGGCAAGGGCGGCGCAGATGCTGCGTGATGGAGCTGACAAACTTGCCGTCAAAATCGACATGGCACAGTCGGCGGTTCTCGCGGTCGCACACCAGCATCAGCGGCTGCTCATAACGCGTGTCCACTGAGATTCCATGGCAACAATCGAATAGGCCATCCGTTTTCCCTTTGCCTGCAAAGCTGGCGCGAAAGTTGCCGTCCTTGTCGAAGCGGAAGAGGCGCGAGTCCCCATATCCATTGGCGATGAAAATGCTGCCATCGGGTGCGGGAACCGCTGCAGTGAGCCGCCACTCATTCGGAACTTTGAAGCCGGCTTCGGGCGGCGCAGTGATCTTCTGCACCACCGTGCCGTCGGTCTTCATCTTCACAAAAAGCCAATTCTCTTTGGAAGTTCCGGTCTGCACTGTCGTATAAAAGAACTCTTCACCACTCTCTTCGGCGTAGACCATCGAGTGCACTTCAGGATATTGATTCGCGATCGTCTTCTCGAGCGTTCCATCGGGGCTGTAGACAAGAATTCCAGTCGCGCTTTGTGTGCTCACATACACATGCCCGGCCTTGTCGGTTGCGATGCCCCCGTGGGTGCCGCCAAAGACGGTTCCCGCAGGCAAACGCCCCCATCCCGCGGAAACCTTGTAGGTCCATTCACCATTGCCGGTGATGAGCTGGGGCTGCGCGGAGCCGCCATCGTCGACGGCCGTCTTTGCGTCTGCGGGATGCGACGCGACGGCTGCCAGTGCTGTTACTCCCGCGGCGGCACAGAAGGTTCGTCTGTCAATAGCGTTGACGGGTCGATGGTCTCTTTTCATTGCGCACTCTTCTCCTTGGGTTGCGCCGCTTCAACCGCGGGGGTCGCAGGCTGCGAGGCTCGCGTTGCAGCGGGTGCGGGCTGCGCCGGCGTGTTGTAGAGATACACGTGGCGCAGGCTCTTGATTGAATTCAGCGAAGCGGCGGACGCGGCTGTCACTTGCGTCCCGCTCAGATTCAAATAACTCAAATGCGAAAGCGAAGCGAGTTTGGCCAAACCGGAGCCGGTAATCTTTGTCTCTTCAAGATGCAACGCGCGCAGATTTGTGAACTGCTTCAGGGTGTCGAAGCAAGCGTCGGTCAGCGCGGTGCGGTCGAGTTCAGCCTCAACTATGTAGGGCGCGAATTTTTGAAACTGCGCCAACTGTGCGTCGTCAAAGGTGCTGGCAGCATCCACGGTAAAGAGAACGAGGCCATCGGAGGGTTTGGCCGACACTTGCTTGAGTTTTGCACCTTGTCCCAGAGCCATCTTCTGGATCTCCGGCATCAGCGAGCTGTAGTCGCCGACCGGCACAATGGGTGCTTCAGGCAGCTCCTCGCGAATTGTGATGCCGTCAAGCTTGGCGACGGTTTGCGATGCGCCCTGGTCGATCCACGCCTTGATCCATCGAATCTCTTCGGGTTGAAGCGGCGGCCTTCCCTCAGCGGGCATGAACTGCTTGTGATCCGGCGGAAGCGTAATGCGCTGAAAGAGAACGCTCTTCCCCGAGTTGCCCGCAACAATCACCGCACCATCCTTGCCGCCCTTCATCAGCAATTCATACGAATCCATGCGCAGGCCGCCCTTCGCTTGTCCCTCGCCATGACAGCTCGAGCAATTTGCATCGAGAATGGGATGAATATGCCTGGCATAGAATGAGGCCGAGGGCGTAGTTCCGAAAGCCAACACGCGTTTCATCCCCGCGGGCATGTATTGCGTGAGGTAGTTGTTGCCATGGGTGAGCGAGCCGCCCTGGTCCGCCGTCCAAACCAGCGCAATCAGCATGCACGCGAGCAACGTGGGATACGCATATCCCACGCCCTTCGCATGCCATTGCGGCCTGGCCAGCAGACAGATAAGCACGACAATTGTGAGCACAACGCCGCCCCACAAATGGCGCGAAACGCCCGCGCCCGAATCGCCGCTGCCATAGGCGAGCAGAAAGCCGAGTGAGAGCGCAACCAGGCAACTGGCGAAGGCAAGAGCCAGCACAAAGCCTGCTGCTTCGCGCAGCGCGGGACGCAGTGCGCCTACCACTTCAAGCAGAGGAACGAGAACCAGCAGCCCGATGGGAAGATGCACCGCCAGAGGATGAAATCGGCCTAGAAACTGCTGCCAGTCGGCATGCGAATGCCCATCGAGCCTGACCAGCCAAGGCAGTGATAAAAGTAAAAGACTCAAACCGAGCGATGCTGCCCAAGCGATGCGCGTGGATTGCTTGATTGGCAGCATTCGCACGCCGCGTTCAGTTATCGTGCGCAGTGTTGTCACGCCAGCAAACCTGATACAACACTGGCGGGCACAGGACCAGTAAGTTTTTGGTCGAGCCCCTGAAATTTATACGTCAGCTTGTTGTGGTCGATGCCCAGGCAATGAAGAATGGTGGCGTTGAAATCCCGCACCGTGACCGGGTCTTTGACCACGTTATAGCTGTAGTCGTCGGTCTCGCCGTAGGTAATGCCGGGGCGTACGCCGCCCCCTGCCATCCACGTGGTGTAGCAGCGAGGGTGATGATCGCGGCCGTAGTTATCGGGCGTGAGGCCGCCCTGGCTGTAGACTGTGCGCCCAAATTCGCCTGCCCAGATCACCAGCGTGTCGTCGAGCATTCCACGTTGCTTGAGATCGGTGATCAGCGCGTAGCAGCCGCGGTCTGTCTCCCGGCAAATGATGGGCAGAATCTTCGTCACATTGTCGTGCATGTCCCATCCGCGCTTGTAGACCTGCGTAAAGCGTACGCCGCGCTCGGCCAGGCGCCTCGCCATCAGGCAGTTATATGCAAAAGTTCCCGGCACCCTCGCATCGGGACCATATAAATCCCATGTCGATTGCGGTTCCTTGCTCAGGTCGGCAAGCTCCGGCACCGACGATTGCATCCTGTATGCCATTTCGTACTGCGCGATGCGTGAGTTCGTCTCGGGGTCGCCGAGCTCTTCATAGGTCTGCCGATTGATCTCATTGACCGCGTCGAGCATCTTGCGGCGCACCTCGCGATCCACTCCATTTGGATCGGACAGGTATAACACGGGATCGCCGGCTGAACGCAATCCCACGCCTGCATACTCCGACGAAAGAAACCCGCTACTCCACAATCGCGATGAGACCGGCTGGTTATTCTCATCGGTGTTGAGCTTGGTTTGCAGCACCATGAATGTGGGCAGATTGTCGTTCATGCTGCCGAGCCCATATGCAAGCCATGAGCCCAGGCACGGTTTGCCCGCGTTCATATTGCCGGTGTTCATCAACATGATGGCCGGCTCGTGATTGATGGCTTCAGTGTTGGTGGACTTGATGATGGTGAGATCGTCGACAATCCGTCCCATATTCGGCATCAGGTCGCTCACCCACGTGCCGCTCTCACCGTAGCGCTTGAATGCCCAATGCGAAGGAGCGACGGGGAATCGAGCCTGGCTTGTCGTCATGCCGGTCAATTGTTGCGAGCCGCGCACCGAGTCCGGCAGATCCTTGTCGAACTGCGCGGCAAGGTTCGGCTTGTAATCCCACAGGTCGACTTGTGAGGGCCCGCCCGACATGAAGAGATAGATAGCGCGCTTGGCCCGGGGCGCAAAGTTCGGAAACTTGAGCGAGTCCCCGCCAGGTGCACCTGCTGCAGAGTAATTGTCGCCGCGCAATGCGCGATTGTTCAGCAAGCTGGCCGCGGCAGCCCATCCCAGCACTTTTCCTGCGCGGCCCAGAAAGTGCCTGCGCGTTTGCAATTCGGCCCACTCCTGCTTAACTTGCGCGGGGATTGCAAGATCGAGCACATTCGTGACGTGCTCGGTATCGGTACATAACGGATGTTGTTTCATCCGGCCTCCATCAGCTACTTTGTCACCGTTTCATCCAGGTTCAGCATCTCCGATGCCACCATCGTCCATGCGGCTAAATCCGGTGCGGGAATCGATGGGTCGCTTTTCTTCTCGCCGACTGCAATCAAATCATGCGCGGCCTTGGGATCGGCGGCATAGTGCATTTCCATCTGCGTCAGCGAGTTTTCTAAAACGGCAGCCATCTTTGGCGGTGGATCGCGTGAGAGCAGAATCTCTCCCATCAGGTTGATGCGCTGTCCAGGCAGTTTACCGCCCTCATGAATCACGCGCTGCGCCAGCGCGCGCGCCGCCTCAACCCACTGCACATCGTTCATGGTAACCAGCGCCTGCAGGGGAGTATCGGTCCGCTGACGCCGCGTGCAAACTACGTCGCGCATGGGCGCATCGAACGAGTCCATGTCGGGCATCGGCGCCATGCGCTTCCAATATGTGTACATGCTTCGCCGGTAAAGCGCATCGCCGTGCTGTTGCTCGTAGACCAGCGTGTCGCTGCCGCCAATGCCAATCTGCTCCCAAATATTTGCTGGCTGGTAAGGCTTCACGCTTGGGCCGCCCACCTTATCGATGAGCAGGCCGCCGGATTCGAGCGCCACGTCGCGCAACATTTCCGCATCCATGCGAAAGCGCGGGCCATGCGACAGCAGCAGATTCTTCGGATCTTTTGCGATTTGTTCGGGCGTCGACTTCGCGCTCTGCCGATAGGCCGCCGACATCACCATCAGCTTGTACATGTGCTTCATGTTCCACCCGCTTTCGCGAAACTCGACGGCCAGCCAGTCAAGCAGTTCGGGATTTGAGGGTCGCTGCCCCATGATGCCGAAGTCTTCAGTGCTCTCCACGAGGCCCGTGCCGAAAATCTCGTTCCACATGCGATTCACGGTAACCCGCGCCGTCAGTGGATTCTCAGGGCTCACCGTCCATTTCGCGAGCGCCAGGCGATCGTGCGGCACGCCCGCAGGTAAGGGCGGCAGAAAGTGTGGCGTATTGGCCTGAACTCTATCGGTCCGCGCGGTGTAGACGCCGCGCGTGAGTATGTGCGCATACGCAAGCGAAGGCTTCTCCCACGAAACCATGGTCAGGTCGCCGCCGTCAGAAAGCTTCACAAGCTGCGCATTCAATTGCTCGATCTGCAACATCGTTTCCCTGAACGACTTGTCAACGCTGTTGAAGTAATACTCAGAAGCGACATGCCACTCGTCCGGAGTCCACGCGCTTGCAGGTTTATGCGCAATCTCTGCAACGTAATCTTCAAATGGCAGGCGCTTCACTTCGTCGGCAGTCAGCGCGCAGCCATACAGCCGGACGTCCTGATAGCGCGCCTCGCGTGCTGGATCGGCTTCGGGATAGCGCATGCCGAGCTGCATCGGCGCCTGCGTGCGGATAGTCGACTGCGTCAGCGAGTCATAAACAACCCTCGTAGCGACCGGCTTTCCATCCACATAGATGTGAATCCCCGCGGCCTTGCCCGAGCCGTCATAAGTAAAGAAGATATGACGCCAGCGGCCATCGATTGGCAGCGGTTCAACCGTGGTCACTTTGGCCGCGACAAAGGGAGTCTTGTCTTCTGTCTCCTTTGGTTCATCGGGCTTATTCTCTTTCTTGTCTTCCTTTTTCTTCGGTTCTTTCTTCTCCTTCGGCTTGTAGGGAGCAAGTTCCTGTTTAGTCAAATCAGAAGGCGTTGGATATTGAAACACCTCCTTGATCTCTGGTGGCTTCTCCTTATCCTTCTGCTTGACAGGCGACTTAGCATCGGCAGGCGACTTGGCATCGGTCAGAGGCTTTGCGTTGGCGGGTGACTTGGCAATGGCAGGAGACTTGGCATTGGCGGGCGGCTTGGGATTGGGCAGATCCTTCGGTCCCTGGTTCACCAGGTTGACGACCACGTTCCCTGCCTCGAGTGAGAGATCCCATCCGCGGTTGTGCTGAGTGGTATCCATCTTCGCCAGCAGTGCGCCGGAGCCGTTGTTGGCGAGGGTGTAGTTGGGTGCGGACCTCAACATAAACCATCCGCCCGACGAGAATGCCTGGTTCCACTCGTAATTCCCGGTCTGGCCCAGCACGATATGCGTGCTCGTCTCCGTGCGCATGTCTGGCCACAGCCAGGTTGTCTCGCCCCATTGAGGCTTCATCTTGCCGATTGGGAAACTTGCAGTCATCGCATGGGGCGCGCTGTTCTTCAATACCTCGCCGCCGCCCTCGTCAAGGCGTAAACGCATCTCAAGCTTGCCGGTCGAAACCGGCTCGGCCTCATTTTGCCCGGAACGGATCCACTGCTCCACCAGCGTTTGCTCTTGCAAACGCATTGCCCGAACGCGCTCTGCCAACTCTGACCGCTTGGCCAGCACGCGATTGTAGGCCTCAAGATTCTGCGGCTTGGGAACACGCGCCATGGGCTCCCAGACCGGGCGATCCTTGTTGAATGGCTTTTCTTCAATATTGCTGAAGAAGGCGCTCAGGGCATAAAAGTCTTTCTGCGTGGTCGGGTCGTACTTGTGGTCGTGGCAAACCGCGCATCCAACCGTGAGGCCCATGAATGCGGCACCATACGCTTCTGTGCGCTCACGCGCGATATTCACGCGCAACTCTTCGGGAATCGTTCCACCCTCGTTGCTGCTCACTCCGAGCCGCACATAGCCGCTGGCAATCAATGGATCGAGATTCTTTGCGGGCAGCATGTCGCCGGCAATCTGCTCCATCGCAAATTGATCGAAAGGCTTGTTCGAGTTGAAGGATCGGATCACATAATCGCGCCAGGGCCAGATGTCGCGGCTGTTGTCGTAGTGCAGCCCGTATGTATCGGCGTATCGCGCGTAGTCCATCCAGTAGCGCGCCCGTGCTTCGCCATATGCCGGCCTCGCCAGCAAACCATCTACCAGGTGTTCGTAAGCCTGCGGCGACGTGTCCTTTTCAAATGCCTTCACTTCAGCCGGGGATGGCAGCAACCCGGTCAAGTCGAGCGTCACTCGGCGAATGAGCGTATCCTTGTCGGCCTCGGGCGAAGGATGCAGGCCGTCCTTCTTCATGCGCGCCAGAACAAACGCATCGATCGGATTCTTTGCCCACTCATCCTGCTGCGCAACCGGCGGCAGCGCAGGCCGCGCAGGCTTTTCAAAGGCCCAATGCGGGCGATAGACCGCGCCCTCTCTGATCCATTCACGCAACACCGCAATGTCCGCGGCCTTCATCGGCTTGGCCTCGCCCTGTGACGATTGAGGCATCAGGTGATGAGGGTCCTTCGATTCGATGCGCTTGATCAGCTCGCTCTGCTCGGGATGTCCGGGGACGATTGCGTCGGGATGTCCGGGGCGTTTGCGAAATGCCGACTCTTCAAGATCGAGCCGCAGCCCCGCTTTGCGCATCTCCGGGTCTGGTCCATGGCAACTAAAACAGTTGGCCGCCAGAATGGGCTGCACATCCTGGTTGAAATCAAGATGCTGAGCGCCGTGTGTGGCTACCGGCGTTTGCTGCCTGCTATGACAGCCCACCGCCGAGCTGAGCAAAGCCGCGGTCGAAAGCAGTCCGAACGCAAGCGCGGGCTGATTGCGCTTACGCGCAACTATCCTCTTTGACGTCAGTTGGTTAGGATAGGTTGTTGCCAATTGCGGGGACTCCTGTTTCGGGCTGCGGAAAGTATAGCGCAGGGCTCAGACACTTGGCATTTCCAGTTTTCCAGCATTGGGAATCGGGCCCTTTCTACCCGTTCCGCCGCAATAATCGTAAGCCCGGCCCCAGGGTTCGGCTTTTCCTTCTCCAGACTTGCTAGAGTCCTCACGCGTCCAGCACCGCCCCTCTCGCGCGTCTCATCCTGCGGATGATCCGAAGCCGGCACGGCGACTCGAATCTCACTATTCGCCGCGGAATTGCGGTCGACCAGTGCCCCTCACGCTGCGGTTTTTCTTGGAACGACCGATTGCTTTGGGCCGGAATGAGAACTAATCTTCAGTCATCGATAATCTGCCCATTCGCGTGAAGTTGGCCCGGCGGCGAGCCCGGTATATTGCGGCCACTCTTCATCCGGAACGGCGGGTAACTACAATGGAATTTCACGCAACTCGCTTGAAGTTGTTGCACCTTCACCGGTATAGGTCTTTCAAGATTTCAAGCGCAAATATGGAGGAACGATGACACCAACGCGCGGTTTCGCTTTTCTCGCCTTATTGCTGACACTTTCCGCTTCGGGTTGGTCCCAAAACACCCCGTACGACGGTCTTACCAACGGTCTCAGCAACATCTACCGGACGTCGGATGCGCGGACTTATTCCATCAGCCCTGAGAATCTGACCGGCGAAA
>CAZGUD010000047.1:0-35328 GCA_964528915.1 uncultured Occallatibacter sp. | reverse complement strand
ACCTTGGGCGTGGCCTTGAGATTAGTGACGCCCTGCGCGCCGCGCGAGGTCAGGCGGTACTCGTCAACGTCGGTGCGCTTGCCAAAACCGTTCTCGGTGACCGTGAGGATGAGCTGCTGCGTGACGCAGAGCTTTTCATCGAGGGTCTTGATGGCCTTCCACGCGTCGTCGAGCTTCTTCTCAGCCGCATTCACGGCAGCGGCGTCAACCAGCTTGTTGCGACTATCCTCTCGAGCTTTGGCCAGCGCTGCTTCGGCGTCGGCGTAGGCTTTGCGAAGAGCCGCCAGCTTCGCGGTGAGGCCCAGCTTCGCCGCGCACTCATCGCGTTCCTTGTCGCGCAGGGCGTCGGAGTTCGTAATAGCCGCGCCGATCAGGTAGTCGCCCTTCTTGAGCGAGATGCCGCGATTGCCGCCGGCGTTGCGGCCCATGGGGCGCAGGCCTGCGCCACTGCGCTCGGGATCGTACTCCTCGTCGAAGCGGATGGCCATGCCGTCGCGCGTGGCCAGGAAGACAGTCTGCTTACCATTGGTGATGTCGGCGGAGACCAGATCGTCTTCTTTGTCTATGGCGATGGCGATGATGCCCCGCGACATGACGTTTGAGAAGTCCTTCAGCGGGGTCTTCTTGACGACGCCGTTGCGCGTGGCAAAGAAAACGTACCTGTCTTCGACTTCCAGATCGCGAACGGGCAGAATGGCGCGCACGTTTTCGCCGGGCTGCAGGTCGAGCAGGCTCTGCATGCTCTTGCCCTTGCCCGCCGCGCCCACGTCGGGAATCTCATAGACCTTGAGCCAGTACACGCGGCCGGTGTTGGTAAAGCACAGCAGGTACGCATGCGTGGAGTCGACGATGAGCTGCGACACGAAATCTTCTTCGCGCGTCTTCATGCCCATGCGTCCCGAACCGCCGCGGCGCTGCTGGCGATAGGTGCTGATGGGTGTGCGCTTCAAGTAGCCCTGGTGGCTGACCGTGACCGCGACCTGCTCGTCGGCAATCAGGTCCTCGAGTTGGAGCTCAGTCGTTTCGTCCACGATTTCAGTGCGGCGTTTGTCGCCGTACTTGTCGCGGACCTCCTCGAGTTCCTTCACAATCACACTGCGCAGTTTCGCATCGCTGGCCAGGATGGATTCGTACTCGGCGATCTTTTCGCGGATCTCGCGAAGTTCGTTCAGAATTTCGTCGACTGAAAGCTGGGTAAGGCGATAGAGCTGGAGTTCGAGAATGGCGTCGACCTGCTTCAAGGTGAGACCCCGCTCTTCACTCGCCAGGCGTTCGCGGCCGAGGCTTATCACGATGTCGGTGCCCTTGCCCCAGGCGTACAGATTCTCGCGAGCGTCGGCGCGCGATGCCGATGCGCGAATGATGCGGATAACGGTGTCGAGATTGTCGAGCGCAATCTTGTAACCTTCGCGAATGTGCTCAAACTCTCGAGCCTTGCGAAGCAAATACACGGTGCGGCGCTGCACTACGTCGACGCGGTGATCGATGAAGACGCGGATGGCGTCGTCCAAGCCCAATTCGCGCGGCTGGCCGTTGACCACCGCGAGAAAGATCATGGAGAAGCTCTCCTGCATTGACGTGTTCTTGTAGAGCTGGTTGAGCACGATCTCGGGCTGCGCGCCGCGCTTGAGCTCGATCACGATGCGCATGCCGTCGCGATCGCTCTCATCGCGCACGTCGCTGATGTCGTCGATGATTTTTTCGGTAACCAGCTCGGCGATCCGCTCGATGAGCTTTGATTTGTTTACCTGGTAAGGAATCTCGGTGACTACGAGCGCCAGCTTCTCCTTGGTCAGGTTCTCCTGGGCCACGCGCGCGCGCATCATAAAGCGGCCACGCCCGGTGCGATAGCTCTCGGCAAGCCCCGCGCGACCGTATAGCAAGCCGGCGGTAGGGAAGTCGGGTCCGTGAACGTGCTTGAGAACTTCGGCGATGCCGGCGCTTGGATTGTTCACCAGCGCGATGGTGGCGTTGACCACTTCAGTGAGATTGTGCGGAGGAATGTTGGTGGCCATGCCCACCGCAATGCCGTTCGAACCATTCACGATCAGAGTCGGAATCCGCGTAGGCAGCACTGTCGGCTCGTCGGTGGTCTCATCGAAATTGGGCGTCATATCGACGGTTTCCATCTCGATGTCGGCCATCATCTCTTCGGCAATGCGCTCCATGCGGCACTCGGTGTATCGATATGCCGCGGGCGGGTCGCCGTCGACCGAGCCGAAGTTTCCCTGCCCATCCACCAGCGGATAGCGCAACGACCATGGCTGCGCCATGCGCACCAATGCGTCGTACACCGACGAATCGCCGTGGGGATGATATTTCTTGAGACACTCGCCCACCACGCCGGCGCACTTTGAATACCTTTTGTTGTGCTGCAGACCTTCGCGATCCATGGCCGTGAGAATGCGCCGATGCACCGGCTTCAACCCGTCTCGCGCGTCGGGCAAAGCGCGCCCGATGATTACCGACATGGAGTACGCCAGATAAGAGCGGCGCATCTCCTCTTCGATATTCATGGGGAGAAAGTTTGTGCCGCTGCCGGGGGGCGTACCGCCTTCGAGAGGGAGCTGGGGATTCTGATCGTCTGCCATAGGTTGTCGCTCGCGGAAAGGCTCGAAAAAGGGTCCGGAAGATGCGGGGCCGGCTCCGCGGGGTTACACCCTTATTTTACTCGCCGAAGGGGTGCTTTTGCAAGGCAGAGAGTGTGAAATAAGTCTTTATTTTACTTAAAGTTACACTGATAGATGCGGTAGCCTTTCCGGGCCCCCTTTGGCTCAGGCCGCTCGCCTCGATCCGCCCTTCGATTTCGGCCCTCTCCCTACCTTCTTTTTGGCAGTTTTCTTCTCGTCACTTTCGCCCCGGCCAGACAGAAAAACAGTGGTCGAATCACCAGACTGCCCCCTCTGGTTCGCTCTACAGAGCCTGATGTCTTCAAGTGCATATTCCTTCAAAACGGCCCTTTTGAACATTACCGCTTACACCATTCCCGGCAGGCTCATGATGCAAAGCACTGCCTGCAGCACCACAATTGCTGCAGCCGAAGCCATTGCAATGCGGCGGCGCGGGCTCTCAAAGGCGTCTGCGAAGACTCCGCCGATGAAGGTCAGCAGGAACGGCACCGACCAGATCCAGGGGCTGCCCGGGGCGCCCGTCATCACCAGCACAATACAAATCAAAGTGCAAAGCAATGGCGTTGTATTGCCGAAATAACGAGAGCGGCGAAGGGCAAGATAGAGGATGAGGGATCCGGCCGCGGCGACGGCGATTCCGGCTTCGGGCTTGGACTCAAAAAACCGCAGGGCAGCGTCGAACGAGAACCACAGGAATCCTGCAGCCGAGCGGAAGACATAGCTGAAGGCATCGGGCGAGAAGCCGTAACAGGCGAACACAAATATCAAGGCGCCGATTGAAGCGGCCATCAGCACGGGAAGCACCTGGCTGCGGCGTCCTTCAGCCACCCAGAGCATCGCTGCCAGGCCCAGCAGCGCGGTAATCGGCAAAGCGGCAATGTGCGAGGCGGCAGCTATGCCAAATATCACCATCAGCATGACAATGCGCGGGCGCCATTTGCGGCGTGGGCCCTGCATGGCGTGGGCGACTCCAATGGCGGTGTAGACGCCACCGTAGACACCCAGCGCAGCCAGAACCTCAGCGTTGGGCGTGAGGCAGGCGCGCAGAACAGCGGGGCAAAAGCAGTAGAGAGCAAGCGCAGTATACCCACCCAGGTTGCCGTAGAGGCGCCGCGTTACCCACCAGAGGCATCCGCCGAGCGCGCAGCCCACCAGCAGAAACGGCAGCCGCAGTAGCAGCAGGATATGCGTCATTTGGTGGCGCAACTCCCAGGTGCTCAATTCGACGCCCGCTCCGGGCTCCGAGTTGGGCTTGCCGCCCGTGTCCGCGGGCTGCACCACGCGATCTTCGGGCTTGCGGAACAGATCGAGAAACCGTTCGCCCATGAAGTTGAGAGTCAACGGCAACCCGGCGAGGCGATAGGCCAGGATGCCGTCGTGAATGTTGCCGCAGGTGGTGTAGTAGCCGGCCAGAGCCGATGGCCGCTCCCAGGTTTCGCGTCCGCAGCGGGCGTACTGGTAGTCGCGGTCGGTGAGCGTCTGGTGTGCCGTAACCCACAGGCCCTGCAGCAGGAACGCCGCCAGCAGGCCGGCGGCTATGCGCTGGGGCAAATTGAAGCGGAAGCGGCGAAGAACTCCAAACCGGTGGGTCATTACGTTCAGGTGGACTCATCCAGTCTAAACGCCGGCCCCGGCGGTAATAGCACCGTCGCACCCGATCCGGTGTTCAAAGCTGGAGCGGTGCTATGCTTGACCAGCACCGTATATGGGCACCGTTTACACCATCGGCCACTCCGTTCACGCCTGGGAAGCCTTCGCGGCGCTGCTCAAGGAGCATCGGATCGATGTTGTCGTGGATGTGCGCTCCGCTCCGTATTCTCGATTCGCTCCCCAATTCGATCACGAGATTTTGCAAAGAAAACTAGCCGAAGGCGGGGTTAAGCACCTCTTCCTCGGGACTGAACTTGGCGGGCGTCCCAGCGGCAAGCAATATTACGACAGTCAAGGGCATGTGCTTTACGGCCGCATGACGATGGACCGTGAGTTTCAAGCTGGCATTGAGCGGCTGGAACGGGGAATCCTCAATTATCGGGTGGCTTTGCTCTGCGGCGAGGAAGACCCGGCGCACTGCCATCGCCGGCTGCTCGTGGGCCGGGTCTTGGCTGAACGTGGCCATGAACTGCTCCACATTCGGGCCGATGGGCGCCTGCAATCTGAAGCCCAGTTGACCGCCGAGTCCGGGAAGAACCTGGTGCAGGAACAGCCCGCATTGTTTGCTGAGTTGGAAGAAGATCAATGGAGATCTACAGCATCGGTTTCACCCAAAAGAGCGCCGGCGAATTCTTCGGCACATTGAAGGCCCACGGCATTGAGCGCTTGCTCGACGTTCGGCTGAACAATACGTCCCAGCTCGCCGGCTTTGCCAAGCAGTCTGACCTTCCTTATTTCTTGCGCGAAATATGCGGCATCGATTATGAACACGAGCCGTTACTCGCCCCTACGCAGGAGATTCTTGACGCCTATAAGAAGCACAAGGGGAGTTGGGAGATGTATACCGAAGCCTATCTCTCATTGATAGGTTCCCGGCAAGTCGAGGCCGTTCTCTCCAAAAACAGTTTCCTGAAGAAAACCGTGCTTTTGTGCAGCGAGCCAGCTGCCGAACATTGCCACCGCAGGCTTGCGCTCGAATACATGCAGAGGCACTGGGGCGGGGTTACAATTCACCATCTTTGATTTACAGTTTGGAGGCAATTCCGACCCCATGCGCACTGATCGGATTGTCTGCCTTGCCAACTCCTACAAACATGGGAACCGCTGTGTAGCTGGAATCAGTCTTTTCACAAAGCAGTGGGTGCGACTTATTGGGAGACAGGCCATCGGTTGCCTTACGGTCAAGGAATCATGCTATGCAGACCGAAGACCGGCTGCACTCTTAGATATATTCGAGGCCGAGCTCGACGAAAACTGTGGAACTAGCTGCCATCCTGAAGATGTGCATGTGACGCCGAAGCCTTGGCGTTTGATTCGCCGCTTCGATGAACAGATAGACCTCGAATGCATCTCAAAACACATCAGTAGGGGACCATTCCTCTTGGAGGGATTCGACGATCGTGTCTCTGTAGCGAAGGCCATCGCGGTACCAAGGAAGAGGTCGCTTGAGTTGATCGAACCCGAGGATCTGTGGTGGTGGATTCGCGAGGATAAGGGCAAACGAAGGAATCGCGCCCTCTTTCGTGTCAGTCACGAGAAACGCGTCCGCTACGACCTTGCTGTTACCGATCCAGCGTGGCTCGACCAGCTTAATTTTCTCACCGCGGGCATCTACCCCCACACCCTCTTTCACAGGAACAAGCCGCCCAGAACGCTTCTCACAGTGAGCCTGAGCGAACCATTTGAGGGTTTCCACTACAAGCTGGTGGCTGGCGTCGTCGCTCTGCCTGGTTAAACGGCAGCAGGCCCGCACTGCCCTCCAAACGCGAGCGAGCCGCCCCGAAGGGCGGCTCGCTCGATCGAAACTAGGGTGATCTAGTTGAAGATCGCGCCCACCGTCTGGTTAATACCGTCAACCAGCACGGTATTGTTGTTGGAGTCGATATACGACCCGACGAAAGTCACTACGCAATAGTTTGGCCCGGCTGCAGTCCAGAACGTCGGACCAGGCAGGTAATTGCCTTTCGCGTCGCTTGGAATGCAGTTGTAGGACCAGCCGCCGAACGCACCGCCTTGAGCCTCTATCACCAGGCCTGGAGTGCCGACCGAAGTTGTGACGTCCATGGGGTAGGTACTGGTGCAGACCGAACCGGTGCCGGGTTGCTGAGCGGTCGGAACCCAGCCCGGGCCGCAATGGATTACATCGGGCGTCCCGGTAGCCGAAGGAGCTGTCACCAGCCAATCCGTAGTGTTCAGGCCCTCGTTATATACGGTCAAGGTTGCCAGCAGTGTGGGTACGGGCGGTTCGTTGGGATAGCACGAGGGGTTTGTGACGCCCGGTCCCGGGACAATCTGCGGGCAGGCAAACGTTGCCTGTGCGGTCTCGATCGTGCCATCGGTTTGTCCTTGCGCATTTGTTGGGTTTACTACTTCCGCAACGATGACGGCGCTGCCACTGGCATAGGCAGTCACCAGTCCTGCGCTGGCCCCGGGGGTCCCTCCCGAATTGGTGTCGACCGGGAACAACTCCGGCTCGGTTGAGATCCAGGTCGTATTGGGGGAATTGGTCACATCTGCAACATACGGTGCGGTCGAGTACGTTGCAATCGCCAGGAACTGCCCGGTCAGGTAGAAATTGTTGACCGTGATCGAAGTGGGGATGATGTTGAGCGATAGGATCGGCTCGGGAGGCGTGCTTGATGAAACCGTCAGATCCGCCGTTGCCGATACAACTGTACCGGTCCCTGTCGTCAATAGCGCGGTAATTGTCGTTGTTCCCGCGCTTACGCCTTTGGTTACGCCAGCCGAGGTGATGGTGGCTACCGCCGGGATAGTCGACAACCATTGCAGATTAGGGCTGGTGGTCACATTTTCGATCAGCCCGGTCGTCCCTGAGGTGGCCAGCGCGATGAAGTCGCTGGAGCCACCTGAAGAGATCGATTGCGAGCTGGGAAGAATAGTCACTGCGGTGTATTGCTCGGTCGCTCCGGCAACAACCGTGAAAGATGCTGTCCCGCTCGCAACGGTCATGTCGGGATTGGTGAATTGGGCGGTGATGGTTGCTGTGCCTGCGCTTACGCCTGTGGCAACACCGGTAAATTCGGTGACCGTGGCGATCGAAGCGCTGCTCGAGGAATACTGAGCCAGACCCTGCAGACTCACGGTCGCACCTGAGGCTGTTGTGCCAACGGCGATAAAGCTTGCCTGATCGCCTGGCGCGGCAACCGATTGAGAGCCCGGAATAATCGTGATCGAGGTGACATCGCTGTTCGTGTTGCCACTCGTGTTCACGGTCATGGTCGCCGTCCCCGTCGCAACTGTCTTGTCGGAGTTGGTGTATTGAGCAGTGATCGTGGTGGTGCCCTGGCTCACCGCGGTGGCAATGCCGGACGTAGCGTTAACGGTGGCGATATTTGTGGCGCTTGAACTCCAGATAACCTGCCCGGTCAGATTTTCGGTCGAGCCGGATGCTGTGGTCCCAACGGCCGAATAGGCCACCGTATCACCGGGCGCTGCCACGGTTTGCGCGCTTGGAATGATGGACAACCCGGTTACGTCGGAATTCGTCGTTCCAGAGCCGGTTACCGTAAGCGTTGCAACTCCCGTAGCCGTGGTCTTGTCGGCATTGATGAACTGCGCAACTATGGATGCAGTACCCTGGCCCACCGCCGTGGCAACACCCGTTTGAGGGTTGATTGTGGCGATTTGCGGGGTGCTCGAGGTCCATGTAACCTGACCCTGCATGCTGACTGTTGTACCGGATCCGGTTGTGCCGATCGCAACATAAGTTGCCGTATCGCCCGGCGAAGGAACTGATTGCGAGCCCGGAATAACGGTGATGGTAGTGATGTCGTTATCCGTCGCTCCCACGCCCGTGACCGTGAAACTAGCTGTCCCGGTTGCAACGGTCGAGTCCGCATTCGTGTAAATCGCGGAGATGGTCGCCGTGCCCGGTCCGACCGCGGTCACAACTCCTGTTGACGCATTTACCGTGGCAATCTCGGTGCTGCTCGAACTCCAGACAACCGTACCGTTCACATTGACGCTTGCGCCCGCGGCAGTAGTGCCAACTGCCTCGTACGTGGCCGTGTCGCCAGGTGAAGAAACGGTCTGGGAGACAGGGATAATTTTCAACGAGGTAATGTCGTTGCTGTTGGGGCCGGTGCTCGTGCCCGTGACGGTAACAAGGGACGTAGCCGAAAGTAACCCGGTGTAACCTTGAATCGAAGCAGTGATCGATATCGTGCCCTGGCCTACACTCGTAACCACGCCGGTATTGGAGACGGTCGCCACATCGGCGGATGCCGTACTCCAGGTGACCTGGTCGGTGAGATTTTGGGTCGTCGAGGGACCGGTTCCGTGACTATAAACTCCGGTGGCCGTGAGCTGGATCGTGTCGCCAGGCACCATCGTGACCGAGGTCGGTGTAACCTCAAGCGTATCGACCTGGGCAGAGCCGCAGCCCATAATTGGCAGCACAAAACCAATCAGGAGCAGCGCTCCTAACTTAATGCGATCAAACATCGTTGACCTCCGGAATTTCTTGCCGGTATCGGCGCCGGCCATGTATCTCATAGCAAACACTCGTAGGCGATTATGCCTTCGAATATATTCCACCCATCGGCGAACCTTTCGGGTTCGCGAAGATGCACTGTTCGTGTGGAATAAAGATAGTCAATAAACCCTCCATAGTCAATCGTTAATCGCGTTACAGATTGGCTTTCAAGGGGGATTGCAATTGTCTCGATTAACTGCTACCGCGCGGAGGTAACCCCGAATTTCGAATCCAGATTGTACTGAGGTAACTCCGTCAGGAAACCGGGTCGGAGCGGGGCGCCTCAACAGGGTGAATCGGGCCGGCTTTTACCCCGGGCCCGGTAAACGACTACACTGCTCCTGACCATGGCACTTGCCCGCGACAACACCCCGGAACGGCTCGTGAGCGCCGCGCGCGCCGACGAGGAGCAGGGATTTGAGCTCAAACTGCGGCCGCGCTGGCTCCGCGAGTTTATCGGACAGTCCAAAGCCAAAGAGCAACTGGCAATTGCGCTGGAGGCCGCTAAATCCCGCGGCGAGGCCCTCGACCACGTCCTGCTCTTTGGCCCTCCCGGCCTCGGAAAGACCACCCTGGCCACAATCATCGCCAATGAGCTTGACGTGGGGTTCCAGCAGACCTCGGGTCCAGCCCTGCAGATCCAGGGCGACCTCACCTCCATCCTGACCAATCTCCGCGACCGGCAGGTGCTGTTCCTCGACGAGATTCACCGCATGCAGCCCGTGCTCGAAGAAAAGCTTTACACTGCGCTCGAAGATTACAAACTCGACATCATCATCGGACAGGGGCCGGCGGCACGTACCCATGTGATGGAGATCAAGCCCTTCACGTTTATCGGCGCCACCACCCGCCCCGGTCTGCTTTCGTCGCCGCTGCGCTCGCGCTTTGGCATTCTCTTGCGCCTCGAGTTCTACAGCGAGGAAGAACTGCGGGTCATCGTGGAACGCTCAGCCGAGGTGCTGCAGATTCCCATCGATCCCGATGGAGCCGCGGAAATTGCCTTGCGCAGCCGCGGAACGCCCCGCATAGCCAACCGGCTGTTGCGTCGCGTGCGCGACTACGCACAAGTGCGTGGCTCCGGCTCCATCGACCGGCCCACAGCCAACGCCGCGCTCACCCTGCTGGAGGTGGACGCGCACGGTTTCGACGAGATCGATCGACGCTTGATGCTGACCATTATTCAGAAATACGACGGTGGTCCCGTCGGACTGGGCACCCTGGCTGCAACATTGGCTGAAGAAGAAGACGCGCTCGAAGAAGTCTATGAGCCGTTCCTGATTCAGATTGGATTTCTCGATCGCACCCCGCGTGGGCGCGTGGCTACGCGGCTCGCGTATGAACACTTCGGCATCGCGCCCACGGGACGCCAGCCGGGATTGTTTTAGAAAGACCCCAAAGGAATGAATCCGGCGATAAACAAAACGGGATTGGAGTGGATGTCATTTGCGTTCTTGGCGTGCGTCCTCTGCTACCCGATGAACGGTCAAGCGCCACCAGCCTGCCAAACACGCGATCTGATAATCGACCTCGAAAGTACAGGCACGGGCTCGGGGCATGATGTTTACGGCTTTGAGCTATCAAATCAAGGCAACCGAATCTGTACCCTTTCTGGATATCCGTCAGCCGTGGCGCTGAACAACAAAAGAAAAATCGTTCGCGAGATTCATTTTCAGCATTTGACGGTTTTTCCTCTTCGAGAAGATCAGAGACCTCAAGAGATTCAATTGAAGCCGGGCGATCACGCCTGGTTTCAGATTGACAGCTCCAATCCCACGGGGAGGGAGGGTTGGGATAATAGACTTTGCAAGAAGGCCACAAATATTCGAATCACCCCGCCATTGAACAAAAATCCATTTAGCGAGATCTTTCGATTCGGTTCCTGCGATCCCGATGTTTTCATTTCTTTCTTGATTGCTGGGACGCCCAATGATTAGAGCGAGAGACAACGCCGAGCGCGCCCCAGGTCTCGATTTTGAGACATGGGAAACCAATGGGACCTATTTACTAAGAGCTAACTCCGCCAACACCGCTCATAGGAGGAATCATGGCACTTACTGAATCAACGATGCTTGAATTAGGTACAACTGCGCCTGACTTTGCACTTACCGACACGGTGACCGGAAACACGGTCGCCAGGGACGACTTCAAGGGCAAGAGCGGGCTGCTGGTAATGTTCATCTGCACCCACTGCCCTTTTGTGAAACACCTCGAAACCTCTTTGGGAAAACTTGGCGCCGAGTACGCTTCCAAGCCCATTGGGATCGTGGCCATCAGCTCAAACGATGTGGCCACCCACCCGGCCGACAGCCCGGCTGGGATGAAGGCGCAGGCCCGGACGTACGGGTTCACATTCCCCTATCTGTACGATGAAACGCAGGATGTTGCGCGCGCTTATGCCGCGGCCTGCACGCCCGACTTCTTCTTATTCGATAAGAATTTCAAGCTGGTTTATCGCGGCCAGTACGACTCGAGCCGGCCGGGTAACGGGGCCCCGGTCACGGGCGAGGACCTGCGCGCCGCCATCGACACTGTGCTGGCGGGCAAGCCGGTCTCCGCAGACCAGCGGCCCTCAATTGGATGCAACATCAAGTGGAAGGCGTAGGAATAGCGGAACCGCTCGAGTTAGCGGTGTTAAAGTCGAAGTCTAACTCCGCTCTAAAGATTCAGCCCTTTCAGATATGCGCGGAACTTGTCGCCGAACTCGGGGCGTTTCAGGGCAAACTCCACCGTCGCCTGCAACATGCCGAACTTATCGCCGGTATCGAAACGCTTACCTTCGAAGTTATAGCCAAATACTTTTTCGTAACTCAGCAGCGCCTTGATGCCATCGGTAAGTTGTATCTCGCCGATCGCGCCCGGCTTGGTTTGCTCCAGTAGCTCAAAGACGCGCGGAGTAAGTATGTAGCGCCCGATAATTGCCTGGCTCGACGGCGCATCTTCGAACTTGGGCTTCTCAACCATGCCCGTGCAGTTATAGACGCGCGGATTCGCAGTATCGGGCGAGCCCGCCAGCACGCCATATGCGCTGATGCCGGAGCCCTCGACGGTCATCGTCGCCAGCACCGATCCGCCTTTTTCATTGAATACTTCGATCATCTGCTTGAGGCACGGAGGATCGGCCTCAATGACATCGTCAGGCAGAATTACGGCGAATGGCTCATCGCCTACAAGATCTTTTGCGCACAGCACGGCGTGACCGAGCCCGAGCGGCTCCTTCTGGCGAACAAAGCTTATCCGTGCCATGGTGGCCGCATGGCGCGAAATCTTAAGCAGATCGGTTTTGCCTTTGCGCTCGAGCGCAGCATCGAGCTCAGGAGTGAAGTCAAAATGATCTTCAATGATGCCCTTGCCGCGGGCCGTCACAATAATCATGTGCTCGATGCCCGAAGCAATCGCTTCTTCAACGCCATATTGCAGAACCGGCTTGTCCACCAGCGCCAGCATCTCTTTGGGAACGGCCTTGGTGGCGGGAAGAAATCGCGTTCCCAATCCGGCCGCCGGAAAAACAGCTTTGCGAACAGTCTTGCTCATTCCATCTCCCCCATTCCATCTCCTTCGGTCACAGCGTCGGCGAGTCGTCGCCCAACATGGCCTCTCGAACGATCTTGATCGGCGGGAATCCCTGGCGCAGAAAATCGTCGTGGAATTTCTCCAGCGAGAACGCCGCGCCCTCTTTCTTTTTTAGGTCTTCGCGCAGCTTCATAATCTCAAGCTTGCCCAGCGTGTAATAAAGATACGTTGGGTCGCCCGTGCCGCGCTTGGTTTCAACAACGGCGTTTTCCTTTGACTGGTAGCCCTCTTTTTGGAAGAAGGCTTCGGCTTCCTCCATCGACATCTTGCCCGTGTGCATTTCGATGCCGACAATAAAGCGCGCGTTGCGTAGCAGCGCATCCTGCAGTTGGCCGAGCCGCAGCAATTTGGATTCACGCTCGTCCTTCGCGCCAACACCCGGCTGCCCGTAGCCCTCATCCAGCATCATTTGCTCGCAATAATGGGCCCATCCCTCCACATCGGTGTTTGCTCCCAGTAGCTTGCGAACCTTGCTTGGGGCCTGCGGCAGCCACAGAAACTGCACGTAGTGGCCAGGGTATGCCTCGTGCACGGCCGTCGAGACGATGGTGCCCACATTGAAGCCGTGCATGTAGCCATCGACGTCGGCCTTCGACCAGCTTGGATCGGGCAGCGTGACGTTGAAGTAGGCCGCGGTGGCGTGGGTTTCGTAGGGGCCAGGCGTGTCCATGCTTGCGGTCGTTGTGGCGCGCATAAATGGCGGCGACTCTTCGAGGATTGGCCTCACGTCGGAGGGGAGCGTAACGATATGACGCTCGCGAATGAAGGTTACAAGGCCGTCAAACCTGGCGCGAAAGGCGTTCATCAGTTGATCGGGCGCTGGGTGGTCGGCGCCCAGATCTTCAAGCACCGCGTGCGGGTCCTTGCCCGGCTCGAGCTCCGCGGCCACCTGCCTGAAGTGCTCCTGATTCTCTCGCATGTTGGCCCATCCAATTTCGAGCAGCTTGTCGAGAGGCAGGTCGACCATCTCGTCGTACTCCAGCTTTTTGCTGAAAGTGTCGGCGCCGATGCGAAAGTCCCCATTGGAGCGCGCCAGCACATCGCTCTTGAGCCAGGCGAGATAGTCGTTGAGCGCGGCGATGACGGCAGCGTTGGTGGTCGCGAACTCCGCTTTGAGCGCGGGGTCCTGCGCATCTGCAAAGGCCTGCGGCACGTCGTGCTGGAAGAAGCTTACGATGTCGGGTAGCTGCTCAATGGCAATTTCGGTGAAGACACGAGGCGGGTTCTGTAGATTCTCGTGCGCCGCTGCCAGCAGTGCCGGCATCTGTTTCTCGCGCGCAATAAGCGACCGCAGCCGTTCGTCAGCCGGCGCAAATTTGCGCTCCATCAGGACGAATGCCCCGCTGGCGCACGCGCTCGAATAGTTATCGGGATTTTTCTGCCACGGCTTGATCACCTCGAGCGTCAGCAGCTCTGAGCGAATGCTATTCAGCACCAGTTCGCGATCCGTGCGCGGTACAAAATCGGCCGGCGAGTCATCAGGCTTGATGGCAAGCAGACGCTGTTCGAGACCATGCAGCGCCGCAATTTCCGCGTCGATGTTCTTGCGCGAGAAGTCCTCAAGCTGCGAGTCGTACTGGTGAAACCCAACCTGGGTTCCGGCCGAAGGTGCGTAATGAAAGTACACTTGGTCGAAGTAATCGTCCGTAATCTTCGCAAACTGCTGCTTCCAGTTTTCCTGCGCCGATGCGGCCGACATGCAAACCGCAATCGCGACAAGCACAATAACTTTTTTCATTCGATAACCTTTCAAATCAATTGCGCGAATCATATATTTACAGGCTCGGCAGCAAGCCGGGACAGAATCTCCTGAATCTCGAGTAAAACTTCATCGGGCCTCGCGGACGTGAGCGGAAGCTTGAGCACGCCCTGCGGAGTGAATTGCGCACCGCGCTTGGCGTTGCGAGCCACCAGTTGCATCAGCCGGTTTGGATCGACGGCTGCATTTTCAATAAAGCGAATCTGCAGCTCGCTGCGCTTGCGGTCGATCTGCGCCACGCCGATGCGTTCGCACTCCAAACGCAGCATCGCCGCCTCGAGCAGGTAGACGGTTGCGTCCGGCGGCGTGCCATAGCGGTCTTCCAACTCGGCGCGAATCTCGTTGATGGCGGCTGCCGACTGCGTGCCGGCAATCTTCTTGTAAAGGCGCAGACGCTGGTTTTCTTCTGGCACGTAGCTTTCGTCGATGCGCAGCGCGATGCCAAGGTTGAGCTGCGTGGCAGGTCGCTCTTCCGCACCTTCGCCCTTCAGCTCCTTCACCGCAGCCTCGAGCATGGTTGTATAAAGCTCAAATCCGACTGCCTCAATGTGACCGCTCTGCTCGCCGCCCAGCATGTTGCCTGCGCCGCGCAACTCAAGATCGAGTGCGGCGATCTTGAAGCCAGCGCCCAGGTCGCTGAACTCCTTGAGCGCCGCCAGCCTGCGCCGCGCAATCTCAGTGAGCTCGGTATCCTGCGGGATGAGTAGATACGCATAGGCGCGGCGATTAGAGCGGCCTACGCGCCCGCGCAATTGATAAAGCTCGCTCAAGCCGTGGCGATCGGCGCGATTGATGAGGATGGTGTTGGCCAGTGGAATGTCGAGTCCGTTCTCGATGATGGTGGTGGCCACCAGCACGTCGTACTCGTGACGCATGAAGGCCAGCATCACTCTTTCAAGCTCGGTCTCACCCATCTGCCCGTGGCCCACCGCCACGCGAGCCGCCGGCACCATTTCCTGAATGCGCGCGGCAATCTCGTAGATTGACTCAACGCGATTGTGCACAAAGTACACTTGGCCGCCGCGCTCGAGTTCAACCTCAACAGCCGAGCGCACAATCTTTTCGTCGTACTTGGCCACTACGGTCTGAATGGCCATGCGGTCTTTGGGCGGCGTCTCAATCACGCTCATATCGCGCAGGCCAACCAGCGACATGTGCAGGGTGCGCGGAATCGGCGTGGCGCTCATGGCCAGCACGTCAATCTCTTTGCGCATCTGCTTCAGGCGCTCTTTGTGGCGCACGCCGAAGCGTTGCTCTTCGTCGACAACCAGCAGGCCGAGATCCTGGAACTTGATATCTTTTGAAAGCAGCCGATGCGTGCCGATAAGAATGTCCACTTTGCCGGCTTCGACCCTTTCCACAATGTCTTTCTGTTCCTTGGCGGTGCGGAAGCGCGAGATCATCTCCACATGAATGGGGAACTGCGAAAAGCGCTGCTTGAAGGTTTCAAAATGCTGGAAGCTGAGCACGGTGGTAGGCGTTAGCACGGCTACCTGCTTGCCATCCTGCACGGCTTTGAAGGCGGCGCGCATGGCCACTTCGGTTTTGCCGTAGCCCACATCGCCGCACAGCAGGCGATCCATCGGCGTGGTCGACTCCATGTCGTATTTGATGGCGCGGATGGCGCTGACCTGGTCTTCTGTTTCCGTGTAGTCGAACGCATCTTCAAACTCGCGCTGGAACTCGCTGTCCTTCGAGAAGGCCGTGCCCTGGGCGGTGTGGCGCTCGGCGTACAGCTTGAGCAGCTCGCCAGCCATATCCTGCATGGCCTTGCGCACGCGCGCCTTGGTCTTGGTCCATTGCTGCGAGCCGAGTTTGTTCAGCATCGGCGCCGGTCCGGTGTCGGTGGAGCGGTACTTCTGAATGAGGTCGAGACGCGTGAGCGGTACGTAGAGCTTGGCGCTCTCGGCGAACTCCAGAATCATGAACTCGACCGCGAGTCCGTCCTGCACAATTTCTTTCAGGCCCTGGTACTGCGCGATGCCGTGCTCCACATGCACCACGTAGTCACCGATGGTGAGGTCACGAAAATCGGAGACGAAGGCTGCGGTCTTTGAACGTTTGGGCACAGGCCGCGCAGCTACATCGGCCTCGTCATTCAAATCGTTGGCGCCAAAGACAATCAGATTCGACGCCGGGAAGCTTACGCCGGCCGCCAGAGGCGATCGCACTATGACCGGTACACGCAAATCGCCGGCCATGAAGCTGGCTTCTTCAAAAATGGTTTCGCCGGGATGCGCCGCGCGGCTGCCGAGCCGATACGGAATCTGGTAGTCGCGCATTACGGTCGCAAGACGCTCCACATCGCCCTGGTGAGGCACGGCCAGCACGATGCGCGACTCGGTCTGCATCAGGTTTCTTATTTGCTCGGTGAGCGCGGGGATGGAGCCGTGAAAACGCAGCGTGGGGCGCGTTGGCAATTCGATTTCGCCGAGCGTTGCATCTTCGTCGAGCACGTCGATGGCGCCTAGCTGATCGAGATCGAGGCCCATGTGCGACTGCAGCGAAGCGGCCAGAATTTCAGGGCGAAGGTAAATATCTTCAGGCCGGATGAGCGAGCCGACGCCCGAGCGTTCATGGCGCTGCTCCACCTTGTTCCACCAGCGGTCGATCTGGTTGCGCACCATGGCAGGCTCGTCGACAAACAGGGCGCAGCGGGGAATAAGCGAGAGCAGCGATTTTTGTGCGCCGGCAACGGAGGCGAAGAATTCCCAGCCCGGAAAAACGCTGACGCCGCTGGCTGCCGCGGCTTCGGCGGCAAGCTCTTCATCTTCTCCTTCGACATGTTGACGGCTCAGGCGCGCGTTCACCGCGGCCAGCAGGTGCTCTGTAACCGGAGTTTCAGTGAGAGGCAGCAGCTCGGTTTCGTCCAGGCCGCTTTGCGAGCGCTGCGTTTCAGGGTCGAACTTGCGGATGGTGTCGATTTCGTCGCCGAAAAACTCAATGCGCACCGGGCGGTCGCTCTCGGGCGAGTACACATCGAGAATGCCGCCGCGCCGCGTGAACTGGCCGGGCATCTCCACCAGGTCCATCTGCGTGTAGCCCACGCCGGCCAGGTGCGTTGTGAGGGTTTCAAGGTCCAGCTCGTCGCCGCGCCGCAGCGTAACTGCGAGGCCGGCATAGTATTCGCGATCGAAGAGGCGAAGCGCGGCCGATTCAACCGGAGCGATCAAAATGTCGACGGCGTTGGTCGAGAGCTTCCACAGCGCCGAAGCGCGCTGTTCCTGCACGTCGGGGTGGGGCGAGAGATTTTCAAACGGCAGCACATCGTGCGCCGGCAGGCGAACCACGCGGGCCGGATCGATGGCGCCGGTGAGCTCGCAACCGGCTTTGAGCAGTGGTTCGAGGGCCTCGGCCGCCTTATTGTCGGCCACGATCACCACCACCGGCTGTCGTGCTGCCCGCGCCATCAGCGGGATGTAGAGAGCGCGAGCGGTCGCGGTCAATCCAGACACACGCCTGCGCCCCGCACCCAGGCTCAGGTGCCTGCGAACGCGTTCGAATCCCGGGGTCTGCTCCAGTTCCGCGAAAATTTCGCGGACGAACGGGAGAATCATGCAGTGTCTAGTTTAGCAGCGTAGGCGCGTGAGATCGACGCATCCCGGCGGCCCCACGAGGCGCAAGTCAATCTCCGACGATTGCTGAATTGATGGCCCTGTATCAGGGCACGACTTTAGTCGTGCCGATAGCGCAGTCAATTGATTCTGGGCTTTAGCCCCTGAGGGAAGTCTTCGAATATGTCACAAAAGATGCTTCGGGCCCTCCACCGCTCTCTAAAAACAGGGCGCCTTTCTGCGCTCAGCCGGCGTTGTTCATTTGTCCCCCAGCGCCTTGGCAAACGCATAGAAAAAGTCGAGCGATTTCCAGAATGAGTCTTCGGGCAAGCGTTCGTCTTTGCCGTGAGCGCGCACGTCGTCGACCTCGAGCGCGATGGCCGAGTAGCCGTAGCTGGGAATCCCTGCCTGGGCAAAGTAAATGGAGTCGCTGGCGCCGTTTTCCATCACCGGGGTCACCGGCACGCCCGGCCATATCTCGTCAGTGATTTTAGTCAGCGGCTCAAAGACTTCAGCGATAGGTGGCGGCGGCGCAATCGCCTTGCGTTCGGGGGCCACGTCAGAAACCACGCCTCCGTCGGAGACATATTTCACGCTTAACTTCGGATCGTTGAAGAGGCCGATAAGCTGCTGGCGAATCTCCTCCGGCGAGTGGCCGGGAAAGATGCGGCAGTTGACGATGGCCTGCGCCGATGCCGGCAGGGCGTTGTTGGCGTGACCGGCGTTGAGCCGCGTGGCAACGCAGGTGGTGCGGAAGTTCGAGTTGTAACTGGGACTCTCGCTCAGGCGAGCCGCCGCGGCCATATCCGGCGGATCGGCAAGAATGGCGCGCATGTCGTCCGCGGTCTGGCCGGTCTCGCGCTTGGCCAGATTCGCAAAATAAGTCCGCGTCACTTCGTTAAGTTCGAAAGGAAAGGTGTAAGTCGAGACCTTGTTAAGCGCCGCCATCAGCTCGTAGATGGCGTTGTCGGGCCGTGGCAGCGAGCTGTGGCCGCCGCGATTGGTCGCCGTGATCTGGTAGTCGGAGTAGACCTTCTCTGTAGCCTCAACTGCGGCAATCGTCGGCTTGCCGTTTTCAAGGTCCACGCCGCCGGAATCGGGGTTGATGACGTAAGCCGCATCCACCAGGTCGCGATGAGTGTTCACCAGCCACGATGCGCCGTTGAATTTGCCGCCTTCTTCATCGGCGGTGAGCGCGAGAATCAGATCGCGCTTCGGTTTGTAGCCCTCGCGATGCAGGCGCAGAAAAGTTGCAGCGAGCGCGGCGTCGGAGTCCTTCATGTCCTGCGTGCCGCGGCCGTACCAGTAGCCATCTTTCTCAATGAATTTGAATGGATCTGTCGACCAATCGGAACGCAGTGCCTGCACTACGTCCATGTGGCAGAGGAAGAGCACAGGTTTTTCAGTGGGAGTGCCTTCAGCGCGGTAGCGGACGACGAGGTTGAGCTTTTTGGGATCGGGGCCTATGAGGTGAACGTCGCTTTCTTGGAATCCGGCGTCGAGAAAGCGCAGCTTCATCTGCTCGGTTGCGGCGGTCACGCTGCCTTCCGGGGTGTCAGTTGTGTTGGTCTCGATCAACTGTTTGAAGATGGCGAGAGCCTCGGCGCGATCGGCCGGCGTGGCATGCGGCAGCGCGTCCTGCGCGGCTAATGTGGCTGCGAGAATCCCAATGGCGGCGAAAGCGAAAGTGCAACAGGCGGCAACAGATTTGCGCATGCAGGGATTCTACGACGCAAGGTGGCTTGCAGGGCACAGAATTCGTGGCTCGCGAAAGCCATTAGCCAGATAGCCGGGAACCAGAAACTGAAAGCTGAGAGCTGGGAGCTGATAGCTGAAAGCTGATAACTGAAAGCTGAGAGCTGATAGCTGAAAGCTGTCTCTCAATGCGGCCGGCCCGGCAGCACAAAGTGTTCCGCGCAGCGCGGCTCATAAGCGTCGCCGGGAACCTTGATGGGGCTATCGTATGGCGCGGGCTTGCCGTCGATGAGCCGTTGCGAGTAGAGAGCACGCTGGCCGCACGAGCAATAGGCTATGCACTCGGTAATGTTGCCGCCGTAGGCGTTCACCAGCCAGTTAAGCGTGAGCATCTCGCCGAAGGGCATGGCGCGAAAATCCAAATCGAGTCCGGCCACCAGCACGTCATGGTTGCTGTCGAGCAGGTACTTGGTGAAAAGAAATAGATCGGTGACAAACTGGCCCTCGTCAATAGCAATGCACTCCACGCGCTTGCCGATCTCCTGCTCTTTATCGGCGATGGCCCCCAGCACCTCCCACGGATTCGAGGAAGGGAATTCGAGGGCTTTCGATTTGCCATGGCCATTGGGGTTGCGACTCTCAACCACTCCGGGACCGCCCTTGGTGTCATCGCTGGGCTTGAGCACCATCACGTATTGCTTGGCATACTGGCGGCGCATTTCGGCGCGGCGCAGCAACTCCGCGGTCTTGTTGCTTCGCATCGGTCCCCATAGCAGTTCCAGCTTACCCGGCAACGCATTTTCTCCTTGAAAGTGATTCTTGCTTCCGGAGTTTCATCATAACGCGTGGGGCGGCGGAAGATCGGGCTCAAGCCCTCAACGGGATGTGTCGTCCCTGCGAGACTTGCGGGAAATCTACGGCCGCACGTTCCCCACGCTGAAGCGCGGGGCTAACAACCGCTGCGCCCACGGTGCGAGACGTCGCATCCAGTTCGCTGAGAGCGAGGAATAAAGGGTGCGCGGAACGCCTGAGTCTTAGGTCTCTGTGACGACGCTTATTTTGCCGCTCCCATCAACGCGTCGACTTCCGCCTTCATCATGCCGCACTCCCCGAAGAACCGGACAAGATCTCCGGAAAGCGGCCGCAAAGCCGGTGAAGAACGCAGATCGACCGGCAGCAAACCCGGCGCATTAGCGCGCGGATCGGCACCCACAGCATGCGACCCCGGCAGCGACGCCATCCGCAATTCGCCTCCGCCCTGCGCGTCGAGAATCAATGCAGTGAGTTTGCGCGATATATCGATAGGAAAGCTTTCGGCCACGAATACCAACTTGCCGCGAACCGTAATCACCACCGGACCCTCGCTGGTTGAAAACACCTGCTCAATGGCTCCGTCATTCGCGGTAGCCGTGACAGATGCAGAGGTGTCAAGACGCACGTTGGAGTATTTGCGGCCCAGGTTGCCGGCATACATCTTGGCAAAGTTCCTGGCCGAAACCGGGCTCTTCCACACCGAAAGGTAGAAGAGGCCAAGGGAATTGGTGTTGTCTTGCGCGGCCGGAGTAGTGGCGCTGCGCAACTGCCCCGCCCAATAGAGGCCTCCGTTCCACGCCGGCGTCAGATCCGTGGCTGCCGCGTCACCCCCGAACAATTCGGCCAGGATGTGCAGGTCAAGCTGGCCCACTTGCCCAATGTCGTAAGGCCTGTAGAGCTTGTCGGTCAGGGCATGGAAGTTGGGAAGCAGGGGGATTGCGGGCATCTGCTTCTGCTCGTAGACACGCGGATTGATGATCTCCCATGTGGACGTTGGCGGGCGGTCGAGTGCGCCCGCAAAGGCCGCAGTCTGGCCCTGGTCCATCCAGATGTCCTGTTCAAAGCTCAGCCCCTCACGGTACGGGAACAGCATCGACTCGGAAAGAAGCAACGGCGCCCGCGCCATCACCGGCGAGTTCTCTGACGAGGTCATCTGGTCCTTGAGCCGCTCCATGATCTCGGGGTCTTTCACCAGGCTTTTGCCCATCGGCTTCAAGACATAATCCATCATCACGGCAGTTGCCTGGCCTTCGGCTACGGCGTCGCGCGCGGTGTCCATCTCGTCGCGGGCCAGGTGGTCCTGGTCTCCGGCCGCGTCGGTTGAAACGTCGTCGGGGGTCTGGTCGTCCCACTTCTCAAGATCGCTGTGCTGGTCCTGCAGCGCGTGGGTCAGCTCATGCGCCAGCACCGGCTTCTGGTCGTCGACGTCGACCCAGTCGAGCATGTTCACGGTCTTGGTTTTGGAGTCGTAGTAGGCCTCGATCTGCTCCTTGAGCAGCGCCAGCATAAACGGCTTCAACTCGAAATCGCGGTCGAGCAGGCCGAATTTTTTCAGCACGATCTCGTCGCGCTCCATGCGCCTGGCGCTCTCGTCTTCGTTGAATTTCTCTTCCAGGTACGCTTCAACGGCCGCGCGCGTGGTCAGCGTCCGCTTGACAGTGCTCTTGATCGGCAGCCCGGTCTCGTCCGAGGAGAATTTCAACAGTTCGTCGACCAGCGCAAAGAGTTGTTTGGCCTGCTCAGGGGTAATGTGTCCAGTGCTTTTGCTGTCAGCAGCCTGGCCGGAACCGGGGTTCTTGTTCGACCCGGCGGCTGGAGCCGACCCAGTGGAACCCTGTTGCGCAAACGCCGTCGCGGGGGTGCCCAGCCACGCAATCACCACTGCCAGCGCCAGCACCAGACCACGGCGGGTCCAGCGTATTGCCTTTAGTTCCAACTGGTTCATTCACTCTCCTGTGAGCGGCTGTCAGCACCGGGGGACCGGCCACTCACCCTGCCTGTATCCAAGGCTATAATCAGGATGCGGTCCCGCGCCAAGCCAACGCCAAAATAGGCGGGCAAATTTGCGTGGGTACCGCGGAAAAGATCCCCTATGGCAGAGACCGGCCTCACCGTTAACATACAGGCCACTGCGCTTTCTGCGATGCTTGAGTCTGCCGGCACGCCCCGCAACCTGGCCGCATATCGCGGCGTACTTACCCCACAACAGTTTGACGCGCCCTCAGCCGAAATAGCTGCGCTTGCTTACGGAACCGCCATCCACGACCTTGGCTGGCTGCGGAGGGTAGAGGTTCGCGGCGCTGACCGCTTTCGCTGGTTGAGCGGAATGGTCACCAACACGGTCAACGATCTGTTCCCGAACTCCGGCGCGTGGAACCTGGTGCTGAATGCGCAGGGCCGCATTCAGGGCGACCTTACGGTGTGGCGCGACAACGAGGAGCAATCGCCGCAGCGGCGCACGCCAGACCATGACGCCGCCAGAAAGAGCGATCCCATGCTCGGCACTCCCTTTGCCGGGGAGTCGGGCCTGGAACTGGAGATTGAAGCCGGGCAATTCGAGAAGCTGATGGCGCATCTGAATCAGTTCATCATCATGGACGATGTGGAACTGGTGCCGCTCGGCGAAGAGTCGGTTTGCGGCGCGGGTGCTGAGACAGCCATTGGCGTCACCGGTCCGCAAACAGCCGACGTTCTGGAACGGCTGGGGCTGCCGTTCTTTACCAACACCATGAAGAGCACGCGGGTTGAGTGGAATGGCCTTGACCTGACCATGGAACGCACCTACGGCGTTCTTGGGCCTCACTTTATCTTCTGGGTGCCGTGCGCCGGCCTGGCCAAGTTCTGGTCGTGCATCCGCACCGCAGGCGCCACGCCGGTGGGCTGCGCTTCGCTTGAAGCTTTCCGGATCGCCGAGGGAATTCCCGCTTACGGCATCGATATGGTGGAGCGGGACCTGCCCCAGGAAACGGCCCAATTGAGGGCCCTCAACTTCAATAAGGGCTGCTACCTAGGCCAGGAGATTGTGGAGCGCATTCGCTCACGCGGCAGTGTGCACCGGCACTTGCGCCATCTTGAGCTTGATGGGCCTCTGCCGGAGCCTGTTCCCGAGTCTGGGACCGAGCTGAAGCTGGCCGATGGTTCGCCGGCAGGGCATATAACCAGCGCCGCTGAACTGCCGCTCGAGAAGGGACGCCGAGCCTTTGCGCTGGCCATGGTGCGAGCGGAGGCCGAAGCAAAGGAAGAGATTCTGCATTACTTCTCCGCTACTGGCGAGGGAATCGCGCGCATTCAGCCGTCGCCTCCAGTGCTGTAGAGGGCTGGGAAACGATGTTTTGCAAATCCAGCGATGTCAACCTGCGCGAGCCGTGAGGACGAGTCGCCGCCTCCCGGAGGGAGGCAAAGATGTTAGTCCAGGACGAAGTCGTGGGTAGGCCAGAAACAAAGGACTGCAGCCCCGTAGGGGCGGCGCGAATCCCTGGGGGCGAAATACCGCGAACACCCGAAAGATGGGAAAATTGAAATATGACTGACAAGCCGAAGTTTGAAGTGATTGACCGGCGCAAGATGAAGGCCGAAGAAGAACAGCAGGGCCAACGCGCGCCCGAACCGCCTGAGCCGGGCGCCGGCCCCCGGCTGGTTGTTAACGAGAGCCGCGCAGAAACAGCGCCCGAGCCGCCGCCGGCCCAAACTACGTCCGAGCAGGAATTTGAAGGCGCGTTGCCGCCCGCGCCTACCGTCCAGGAGAGCAAGGAACAAAAGGCCGCGTATGAAGCCTCCGCCGAGCGCGTTGAAGACCTGCTGCGCGCACAGAATCCCGGCCTGGGCAAACAGCCCCCGGTAGGCTTTGAGCATTTGGTGCAGCAGTTTTATCTTTCCGGCATGATCCAGATGGGCGCCGGCACGCAGGAGGGGCAACGGCCGCGTGTCGATATCGTGGGTGCGCGCAATACCATTGATCTGCTCGGAATACTGGCTGAGAAAACCAGGGGCAACCTGACCGACCAGGAAGAGCGCATGCTGCAATCGGTCTTGTTTGAGCTGCGCATGGCGTTCCTTGAACTCACCAGCATGATCAACGTGCAGAGCGTCGCGCCACCGCCGCCGGCAAAGCCTTGAAAAGCAGCCTCTAGCTACTAGCTCCTAGCTACTTGCTACTAGCTGCTGACCTCGTCGCGGGAGGGGCAATCCCTTGAGCTGCTGGATTGGCATTCGTGGATATTCCACAAGCTTCCGATAAAGATCGACCCATCACTGCCGAGAGCACGCTCAGATTCAGAAGCCGATTTTCCCACTTTGCGGCTAGGAGCTAGAAGCTAGAAGCTAGAAACTGAAATGCAAGCAACCCTCACATTCCTGGGCACCGGAACATCGATGGGAGTTCCCACGCTGGGATGCGCCTGCGCGGTGTGTACTTCGACCGATCCGCATGATTGCCGATTGCGGCCTGCGGTGATGATCTCCTGGTCCGACTACCAGACCCGATCCCCGCGCGTTGTGGTCATCGACACGGGACCGGATTTCCGCGAACAGGCGTTGCGCGCCGGCATCGCGCATGTCGATGCCGTTTTCTACACCCACGCGCACGCCGACCACATTATGGGCATGGACGACCTGCGCCCGCTCAGCTTTATCGCCGCCAAGAAAACGGGCCCCATTCCGCTCTACGCTACCCCGGGCACCATCGCGATTCTGGAACGCATCTTCGATTACACGTTTTCGCCTGATGCCACCTATCCGAACCGCGCCCGGGTCGAGCTCAAACTCGTGGCTCCGCACAACGCTGTGCACGCGGTAGACTTCATGCGGATTCCGGTGATGCACGGCGACATGGAGATCAGCGGCTACCGCTTCGGCAATGCCGCGTACCTGACCGATGTGAGCGCGATTCCCGAGGCCAGCCTCAAACTGCTCGAAGGAGTTGAGGTGCTGGTGCTTTCGGCGCTGCGCCACGTGCCCCACCCCAGCCACGCCACCGTGGGGCAGGCGCTGGAGTGGTCCCGTAAGATTGGCGCGCGGCAAACATGGTTCACCCACATTGCACACGACCTGGGACACGAAGAAACCAACCGGGCGCTGCCTGAAAATGTGCGCCTGGCTTATGACGGGTTGAGCGTGCCCATAACGCTATGAGCATGCAACTGGGTTCCACCCGCATCTTTCGTTCTATCGACGAATTGCCGCCCGGGTTCGGGCCTTCGGTCGTAGCCATCGGCAACTTCGACGGCGTGCATCTGGGCCATCGCGAAATTCTCTCGGCAGTTGTCACCGATGCGAGAGAGCGCAACGCGCTGGCCACGGCCGTCACTTTTGAGCCTCACCCTGAGCAATTCCTGCGCCCTGATCGCGCACCGCAGCTCATCACGCCTCTCGACGAGCGGCTGAGGCTGCTGTCTGAAACCGGCGTGGATGCTGTGGTGGTGCTGCGCTTCGACGCCGCATTGGCAGGCCTCGCGCCGCGCGAATTTGTCGAACAAATCCTGGTCGCTGCGCTCAGCACCAAAAGCATTCATGAGGGCCAGAGCTTTCGCTTCGGACGCGGTGCGGCAGCCGGCGTTGCGGAGCTTGCGGCCTTCGGCAACGAGTTTGGTTTTGCAGTGAACTTGCACCAGGCGGTGCACGTGCACGGTCTCGAAGTTTCAAGCTCGGCCATTCGCGCGCTGGTTGCTGCGGGCGATATGCGCCGCGCGCGCTGGATGCTCGGCCGCCCGTTTACAGTGCTCTCAACACAGGCGCGTGGTCGCGGAGTTGGTTCGAAGCTCTTGGTTCCCACCGTGAATCTTGCCGGGTACAACGGCCTGCTGCCTGCGATAGGCGTTTACGTGACGCGCTTAAAAATATCCAGCCGCACTTTTGATGCAGTTACGAACGTAGGCAACCGGCCAACGTTTGAAGGCGTAGGCTTCGCCGTGGAGACGCACATTCTCAACTTCGAGCCAGTGGAATTAGGCGAAGATACTCCGGTCGAGCTTGAGTTCCTCATCCGCCTACGCAGCGAGCAAAAGTTTCCCTCGCCCGAAGCGCTGAAAGCGCAGATCATGAAGGATGTGGCGCGCGCGAAGAAGTACTTCCGGCTGAGGCAGCTTAATATCTCCAGCTCCTAGCTTTCCTGCATTCGCGCCGATCGCTACCAGGCCCCTCGGCCAGGGCCCGGCAATTGTGATTCGAACTGCCGCGCGTCCCAATAGTCACGCCACGCGCAGATCTTTCCACCGCGCAGCTCAAAGACTCCCATGCAAGGCGCGCTAACCCGCGTGTTTCCGACCAGAAAATTGTCCACCCGCTCCGTCATTACGATATTTCCTTCTGCCACGATGTGACGAATCTCCCAGGGCAAGGCAGTCATCTTTTCCGCGCCCTTTCGCAACGTTTCCCTGATTGCGTCGCGTCCCTTCACTGCTTGCCATGGCGAGTTCCACCAGACAGCATCCTCGGTAAAATAGCTCGCAAAATCTTCCGGATCAGCGCGCACGCACGCCTCAATGAATCGACGGATCAAGGCAATGCCGTCAGTTTTTTCCAATGAACCTATCCTCGATAAACATCCTAATTCAGCGCGGGCTTCACTGGCGCATTCTGCCGGTTGGCCGAAGCCGCAGGCGGCATGGCTGGCTTCACCAGCGCGCCTTGCGAACTAGTCGGCGCAGCCTTCGCCTTCGGCCGCGTAGCAGCCTGAGCCCGCGAAGGAGTCCGAGGCGGGTGCGGAATCACAATTTGAGTTTTTGGCCCGCGGCCTGCCGGCAGGTAATGAAAGACCTGGGCGTTCGGAGGAACGTAAGGCTGCCGTACAAACTGGGGCGAGCGCGGGTCTGCACTGGGCTGCACTGCATACTGTGGCGGGCGGGGATAAGCAGGAGGCTGCGCGCCGTACTGAGGTGCGCGCGGCGCGGAATACGGCTGCCCGGCATACTGTTGTGCGGGTCCAGAAACTGAAGGCCGGGGCGAGCGCGCAGTTTGCGAACTCGCAACAGCCGGTGCACTTTGTGGTGCGATTCGGGTTCCACGACCCGAGAGCAAAGGCCGAACTGCACCGGAAGGCACAGCAGCCGGAGCGCTGGTCGGGATGCGACCAGCGGCGGGGACACGATCAGCAGCGGGACCGCGAGCGGGAGCCAACGTGCGATCAGCCGCCGGCGTCGGACTTGCATGCGCCGCCGTCGAGGTCTTGGCAGCTTGACCGGCCGGCGTCGCTGCATGCGGTTGAATTGCAGCCAGCGCGGAACGCGGCGAAACTGGCGGAGGCACTGCTTTTGGCCCCACCGAAGCCTGGTCGAGTTTGCTGGCCGGATTGTGATCGGGGCCGTTCGCAGGAGTTAAGTCGTCATCATCGCCGGGGAACTTCTCGTCGTCCTTGCCCGCGATCGCCTGCTTCATGAAAGTCATCCAGATGGGCAGTGCGGCTTGCGCGCCGGTTTCTTTCTTGCCCAGCGATTCGCGGCTGTCGTAGCCAATCCAAACTCCGCAGGTGACCGAGGGCGAGAAGCCCATGAACCATGCGTCGGTAAAGTCGCTGGTGGTGCCGGTCTTGCCCCCGATCGGATGATTGAGTTGCCTGGCTGCAGCGCCCGTTCCGTGCTGGGTTACGCCCTCGAGCAGACCCATCATGGTGCGCGCCGTCTGCTGGTCAATCACCTGCGTCACCGCCGGATTATCGCTCCACAGCACTATCCCATCGGCATTTGACACCTTGCGAATCAGTCGCGGCGTAATCCTCAGCCCGTCGTTGGGAAACACCGAGTACGATGCCACCTGCTCCTCGAGCGTGATTTCGACCGCGCCCAGCGCCACCGGCAGATAAGGTGGAATGTTCGACGTGACGCCGAATTTGTGGGCTTCATCGATCACGTTGTGAATGCCCACGCGCGCAGCCAGCCGCAGTGCAGGAATGTTGCGCGACTCGGCAAACGCGTTGGCGATGGTCATGGCCCCTTTGAAGTCGTTCTCGTAGTTGTGCGGCGTGTAGCTGCCAAAACTTACCGGCGAATCCATGATGATGTCGGTAGGTTTCACGCCGGCCTCAATCGCCGCCGTATAAACGTAGGGCTTGAAGCTTGAACCCACCTGCCGCTCGGCCTGCGTGGCGCGATTGAAAACCGAGAGCTGGTAGTCGCGGCCGCCCACCATGGCCAGTACGTCGCCGGTGGTGTTGTCCACAGCCATCAGTGCGCCCTCGGCACCAGAATCCTGCTCAAGCGTTGCGCGCCCGGCCGCACCTTCATTCACGCCAGCCATGCGGACATAGATCACATCGCCGGGTTTCACAAGGTTGTCGGCGACGTGCTGGCCGGTCCACTGCCAGTCTGCCGGCAGCAGCACCACCTCGTCGCCCTGCTTGCCCGCCGGCCCAATGCGCGCATGAATCTCGAGCGGCAGCACCCGCGTTACCAACGCATGCACATAGTCGCCCGCGCCGTACTGGATGGTCCAATCGGGATGGCGGTAGGCTTCCAGTGTCTGCCCCTCCGCGATCACGTTTTCCAAATGCCCCTTCCATCCATGTCTGCGCTCGTAGGTCGCAACCCCATCGTCCACGGCGTGGTTGGCCGTCTGTTGCAGATTGAGGTCAAGCGTGGTGTCCACCCGCAACCCCGCCTCGTGCACCTGGTCGGTGCCAAAGCGCTTTTCAAGCTCGCGCCGCACCTCTTCCTGAAACCATGGCGCAACTGTGCCTTCCGGCTGCGAGATATGCAGGCCAAGCGGGGCCTCGCGCGCCTGCTCAGCCTGGGCATGCGTAATCGCGCCGTCCGATTCCATCTCGCTTAATACCAGGTTGCGGCGCTTGATGGCGCGATCGGGATTGAGAATCGGAGAAAAACCAGACGGCCCTTTGGGCAGCCCGGCCAGCAGCGCTGCCTCGGTCAGGTTCAGATCCTTGGCGTGCTTCGAGAAGAAATACTCTGATGCGGCTTCAAAACCGTAGTTGCCGCTGCCCAGGTATATCTGGTTGCCGTAGAGCGTAAAAATCTGCTCCTTGGTAAAAGTGCGTTCAATCTGGATGGCGAGAAACGCCTCCTGAATCTTGCGGCCGGCGGTGCGCTCGTCAGAAAGAAAAAGGTTCTTCGCCAATTGCATCGTCAGAGTCGACGCGCCCTGCGCCCGGCCGTGGCTGCGGATATCGTGCCAGGCTGCGCCGGCCACGCGAAACACGTTGATGCCCCAGTGCGACTCAAAGTTCTTGTCCTCGATTGAGATAACGGCCTGGCGCAGAACGGGAGCGAAGCCGTTGTAATCCACCACCTGGCGCCGCTGCAGCGCAAACGAACCAATCAATTTCCCGTTGCGGTCGTAAAGATCGGTAGTGGTCGAGGGCCGGTAGCGCTCGAGGTCGTTGATCTGGGGCAGGTTCACTGAATAGACCAGCGTGAGCCCGGCAAGCGAGCCGGTAATGGCCGCCAAACCCAGCAGAATCACAATTGTCGACCGGCCTGCCAGCTTGCGGCGCCGGCGAACGGGTACCGGAAGTGGCTGTGGCGCAGCACTGCGTACGGGCCGGTCAAAATCGAGCGACTTCTGATCTTGCAATTCTCGATCGAGCGATTTTTGGCCAGACAAACGCCGCGCTCGATCCGGCTCCAGCGACCGGGGGCCGCGCAGTATTGGATCGTGGGTCTCGCTGGGCCGATTGGGGGTGGCAGCCACCGATTACACGCTCATTTCTTTAAACCTGTGAACCCCGATTGGGGGCCCGAAGTTGCGCACAAATCTCCTCCACCTCGCAGTCCGAATGGAGGGAGGTTCGCTAGCTCAAGGCTAGCACTTTCTGAATTTCAAGGGGCGGGGGATTGGATTTCCGGAACCATCCAGGACAAGAGCGGGACAGCTGGGCAGATTCAGGAGGGCATGAGCCGAGGTTCATCTCGGCTCTTTCCAGCCTGGGCGGGGGATTGGTGCGGCTTTTTGGGTTGGATGGTTCGGGATATTGCATAGCAGTCTAAGGAAGGGCTGGTCTTAACACAACGCTACACCCTGCACAAACTTGCGTATGGTCAATTCAGGCCACATCGAATTCCGCTATTCTGAGCCCTGCAGCACCCGTCCTGCCTGTGCTGCCAGGGCACTGCGCAATGCGCGCCGTGCCTTGTGCACCTGGGATTTCGAGGTGCCCTGGCTGCAACCTTCCATAGAGGCAATTTCGGGATGCGCAAGACCGTCGACATCGTGAAGGATGAAGAATTTCCGATAGCCGGGCGCCAGTGTTTTTATAGCGCGTTCAAGGGTTACGCGGTCAACAACGCTTGTTTGCGTAGGATCGTTAGCACCAAAACCGCGCATAGCCTGGGATTCCGGCATGTCCCTCATCATTTGATCGAGTGAAACCACCGGCAAAACTCCTTTGCGCAGGCGCATCAACACCAGGTTCACCGTCATCCGGTGCAGCCACGTGGTGAAAAGGGATTCACCGCGAAAAGAAGTGAGCTTGCGATGCAATTGAAGGAAGGTTTCCTGCGTCAGGTCTTCTGCCGCTGAGAAATCGCGCACCATGCGCAAACAAATTTTGAAAACAAGGTTTTTGTGCAACAGGTAAAGTTGCGAGAAGGCATCAGGGTCCCCAGCTTGGGCTCGTGCCAAAACATCGTTCAATCGCGATGTGGCCGGCGACGCACCCCGTTGACGCGGCGAAGCGGGAATGATGGTTGAGTCGAACAACGAAACCGGAACGGTTGCGGTTACCATATGCCTCCAAAGCGGCTCAGAAGTTTCACGTCAGGTGTGGCATATTCAAAATTTCAAGATCGACCGATGGCTGCTATTCAGGGGAAGCTCGGAATATCTGTGGTTCATTCGGGACGCGCACTTGGGAAGGACAAGAATCGGCCACCGCGTACTACGTCTTTCGCCAAAAAGAACAAGAGGTAATTCACCAGTAAGGGCTTCGCTTGGCTGGCATAGAGGCGCGAAACCGTGTTGAACAAATTGCTGTCGTCGGCAGCCAAATCAGTTTTGTTTGGTCCTGTGGCCGCTCTGGCGTAACATGCGATGCAGATTGAGCTGACTGATTCCTTTGCGCAGATTACGTGCGGGAAGCGACAGGTCAATTCAGGTGCCGTAATCCGCCTCCTTGCCGTCGACGAGGCCAGCATAACCAAACCTTTAGGGCATTCCTGATCTGTTTTGACCACATTTCTGCTTTTTAAAATCACGCCAATCGGCGCGCCGGCATCTCGCAGGCATCCGGCCCCGATCGCAGCTTCGCCCACGTGCAGGTTCGCGCTACTCCCTGCTCATGCATTTACGAACCGGAGAAAGCAGTCATGGACGAGTCTCACAAGTCCGCTACCGGCATATCCGACCCGCCGGAGATGAGACTGTGCCCCATCCATCGAGCGCTTCTTGCTCGATGGGTGGGAGACCACAAAGGCCAGCCATCGCCGAACCCCGCCTTGTTTCTTTTTAGTGACTCGGGTGCGGGCTTCCAGGGTGTTTGGATGGTCGCGGCCATCGCGGCGAGTTTCTCCGCAGTCTTGGATTCTTAGAGAGGGGCGTTGAAAAGGCTCAACGGAATCAGGGAAATAAATCCGGAACGGGATCACTCCCGACCCTGTGTGTTCTACGAATCACACTGTGCCGAGGGCAATTCAATCCGACGGCCTAAACGCCTTTGGCCTTCAACAGGTTCAGGGCCTTGTCCAGCATCTCGTCGCCATTCTGTGGCGTAATGCCCTCGTCGATCGCATCCTGCGGCGAGGCCACGGCAACGTTCGGCGTTACCGCCTCATCCTGGATCTTCTTGCCGTCAGGGGCCTGGTATTTGGCCACCGTCAGCAACAGCGCTGCGCCATCCTGCAGGTCGAAGGTGCGCTGCACCGATCCCTCGCCAAAGGTTCTCTCGCCCACCACGTCGCCGCGCTTCAGGTCTTCGATAGCCGCAGCCGCCAGTTCTGCTCCGCCGTAGGTGCCGCGGTTCACAATCAGCGCAACCGGCGCATCGGTGATCGTCTTGGCCGGATCGGCGCTGAAGGTCTGCGCCGGATAGGTCTGACCCTGCAGCGTGGCCAGGGTACCCTGCCTGATAAAGAAGTTGGCCAGCCGCAGCCCCTGCTGCAAATCGTCGCCCGTGCAATCGCGCAGGTCGAGCAGAACTTTGCGGCCCTTGCCCGCCGCTTTGATTTTGTTTCCGATCTCGTCAACACGCGCCGCGGTCAGCACGCCGGGCTTGAGGTAAAGAATGGACGAATTCTCATATTCCTGCTGGTTCAGCGCCGGCGGCTCAACAACTGCCCGCGTTAGCTGCAGGTTCTCAGGATCGGGTTTGCTGGGGCGAATGACCGTCAAGTCAATCGTGCTGCCGGGCTTGCCCTCAAGCAGCATTCTGATCATCGCCAGCGGTATGTCGTGCGTTGATTTTCCGCCGATCGATTCAATCACGTCGCCATCTGTCAGATGTTCACCGTCCGCCAGTTTCTCTCTGTCGGCAGGCGAGCCGGGAATCACGTTCACTATGGTTGCGTAACCGAATCGCTTTGAAATGGTGATGCCTTCCTGCGCGTTGCCGCCAGCAGGGCGATCTTTATAGAGCTTGTACTCGTCGGCAGTCAGATAGCTTGAATCGGCATCGAGCGACTCAAGCAGTCCGTGCAGCGCACCCGTCGTCACATCGTTAATGTTGGGGTCGGTCACATAGTCGCTCTGCACCTTTTGCAGCACCTCGGCATAGACGCGCATCTGGTTGTAGGCGCCGTCCTGATCGTTGCCGGCATGTACGCCGAACCAGCCGAATTCGCCCAGGGCGAATCCCAAGCCGAGCGAGGCGAAGATCGCCAGTGAGAGGACGAAGACGAGACGCTGAAAGAATCGTGACACGGGCACCACCAGGGCTGGCCTCAAGGGGAAGCAGGCCGCACATATCTATAGACGCAATGATACCCGAACTGGCTTTCGGCGGAGCCTGAAATGGCAATTTAGAGCTCCGGCCTGCACTTCTCACTGGCCGTCAGAGCTCGCATCGCAGTCAAAACTCGCGCCACTTGTACCGCCAACAAAACTTGTACCGCCGGTCTCCCGACCGGCTGTACTGAGGGTCTCCGGACCCTCCGGCGAGGCTCCTAACCCACTAAATCTCGACTCTTGCGCCTGCTGTGAGCAATGCAGACTAACTTATCTCGCCGCCATTACTTCCGCCGCAATTTTGCGCAGTTCCGGCAGGATATTGCCCAGCGCGGCCGCCGGAGCCGTTCTCGTGCCCAGCGCGAAATACGCGGCGCGGTAGAGTTGGTAAAGCCGTTCGTAGATCGCCGCCGCCCCGGGCTCTGGTCTCACAGTCGCAAAGTCAAGACAGAGAGCAGCTTGCGCTTCTTCGACAGTAGAGTATTTGCCCGCCGCAACCAGCGCGAAGATGCCCGATCCCAGGCTGGTGGGAATGCCTGCAGGCACCAGCACCGGCTTGCCCAGCACGTTGGCGTAGACCTGGTTGAGTACCGCATTGGACTGCGGAATGCCGCCACCGTTGATCACACGATCGACCGGGACGCCGTGTTCTGCCATCCGTTCGAGAATGATGCGGGTGTGGAACGCCGTTCCTTCGATCGCCGCGAAAAGCTCGTCCTGCGCGGTATGGACCAGGTTCCAGCCGAAGGTGACGCCTCCGAGCTCGGGATTCACCAGCACGGTGCGGTCGCCATTGTCCCAGCTCAGCCGCAGCAGGCCCGTCTGGCCGGCGCGATAGTTTTCAAGACCCCTCGAAAGCTGGGTGACCGTCACGCCGGCGCGCTGCGCAATCGCCTGAAAGATGTCGCCGGTGGCCGAGAGTCCGGCTTCGACGCCAGTGTATTTGGGATGCACGCTGCCCGGCACAACACCGCAGACGCCGGGAATCAGCTCGGCTTGTTTGACGATAGCGACGATGCAGGTCGAGGTGCCGACGACGTTCACCACGTCGCCTTCCTTGCACCCCGCGCCCAGCGCATCCCAATGGGCGTCGAATGCGCCCACCGGAATAGGGATTCCGGCTTTCAGGCCCATCTGAGCGGCCCACGATTCTGAAAGATGACCGGCGAGATGATCTGAAGTGAGGTAATCGCCGTCGAGTTTTTCGCGTATGCCGTCGAGAAGCGGATCGACTTTGGAGAGGAACGACTGCGCGGGAAGTCCGTCCCACTTTGGGTTCCACATCCACTTATGGCCCATCGCGCAGACGCTTCGCTTTACTTTCTTGGGGTCGGGGATGCCGCAGAGCGTGGCCGCCACCATGTCGCAATGCTCGAACGCTGAAGCGAACTGCGCGCGCTTGTCGGGGTTGTGCCGCAGCCAGTGCAGCAGCTTCGCAAATCCCCACTCGTGCGAGTAGACGCCGCCGCACCACTCGATGGCTTCAAGGTTCTCTTTGTGCGCCAGCGCGGTGATCTCCTGCGCTTCCTCTTTGGCGCGATGATCGCACCAGAGGTAGTACTCGTTGAGCGGTTGCATGGCGGCGTCAACCGGAACCACACTCGACCCCGTCGTATCGAGCGCGATGGCTTCAACCTGCTGGCCGTTAATGCCCGCGTCCGCGATGGCCTTGCGTGTAGCGCCAACCAGCGCACGCATCTGGTCTTCGTGCGCCTGCGTCGCGTAATCAGGGTCTTCACGTTTGCGATGCAGCGGGTATTCTTCTACCGCGCTGCCCAATCGCCCGCGCTCGCTGTCGATGATCGAGACGCGAACACTCAACGTTCCAAAGTCGACTCCCGCTACAATTGCCATGGTTCTTCCCTCTTCTTCTATTCTCTGTTCCCTATTCTCTGTTCTCTATTTTGCCGGGTGCCGGGTGCCCCTGGTCCCTCGCTTTTGGGGACCGGGGATGGAAGCCCGACCCTGAAAACTCATTTGCAGGGAATTATTGCCCATGCGTGCACAATGGAGTCTGGAGGGAATTTCATGTTCGAAAAGTCGTTCAGTAGCGCTCAATTCGCCCCCAGGAAAATTAATACCCCACCCCCTCCCCCCTTTTTCGAGCTTCGGCGCGGAGCAAAATCGGCCTAACTCATTGATACAAAACGATTGCAGAATCCACCCAGTAACCCAAGAGTAAACACAAATAAGGCTAAATAAGCCCCATTTAAGGCCATTTAAGGGCCACTTAAGGCCGTTTAAGCCGCAAGAGTGCAATTCCCTCCCGCGTTCCCTGCCTCGCTTACTCTTCTGCGCCGTGGTGGTAGCTTTCCCATCCGAGGTAGTTTGTTGCAGCCT
>CAZGUD010000046.1:0-42651 GCA_964528915.1 uncultured Occallatibacter sp. | reverse complement strand
CAACCAGTCTACTCAGGTCGAAGGAGCCGACGCTGTCATGCAATCATTCAAGCTTTGCTTGAGCGGGATCGGCGCTAACTCCGCTAACCTCGCTGACCCCGCCGCCTCACAGCGTCCTCTTGAACAGCGGGGTTGCTACCAGCAGCGTGGTAATACCGAAGACCATCAGAAACCCCAGGTCGTACTCGATGGCGACCCAGCCGCCGTTCTTCAGCATCACCGCCTTGAAGCCGTGGATCACATAGGTGAAAGGATCGATCACGCCAATGGCCTGCATCCACTTGGGGAACGACGAAGTGGGATACATGGCGCCCGAAGGATATAAGAGGAGCACATTGAGTATGCCGAACATTGCGCGCGGAACCAGCGGATCGTCGACGCGCACCATGAGCAGAAACATCATGCCATTGAAGGCGATGGAGCCGGCGACAATGAGGCACAACATCTGCAGCATGACCACGGGATGAAAGACAATGCCCAGCCCGGCGATGAGCGACCCGATCACTGTAAGGCAGACCCCGCTCAACACCGCCTTGATGGCCCCGGCGATGTTGAGGCCGAAGACGAGCTCAAATTTGGTGATAGGCGTAACCAGATAGCCCTCGTGCACGCCGCGCGCCTTGTCGTCGATGTATAACATGCCGCCGCCAATCATCACCGAGATATACATCGCCAGCGCCACCGTCATCGGCAGAAGATACTTCAGATAATTCACGTACGGGTAAAGCTCGACAATTTCGAGTGCGATGGTCTTTGCCAGCCGGTCTTCAATCTGCGGCGCGTTCATGGCGTCCACCAGCGACTGCATCTCTGCTTCGAGCGCAGATGACGTGAACAGATCGGAGTTATCGACGACAAAACCGAGCTTGGGCGCGTCGTCGGTATAGACGCGGCGCGAATATTGCGCGGGAATGATGACGGCAGCGTCGATCTTGCCGGTGCGCACGTCTTCGCGCGCCTGCACCTCGTCGCTGTAATTGGTGGTGGTAAAGGTCTTGATATTGGCCGCAACGCCGTCAAAGGCCTCGCGGACTTTAACTGCCTCGGGGCCATGATCGTAGTCCACCACGGCAACGTGCGTACCTACAATCTTGCCGCCAAACGCGTTTCCGATGATGATCAACTGCAGTATGGGCATCATCAGCGACATGATCATGAGCATGGGCGAGCGGAAGAACTTCCGCATCTCGCGCTCCACAATGGCCATCATTCTGTTCATGGCTGGGCCCCCGGCCGCGGCGGCAGGCTGAACACGGGCTTGACTTGCTCGTCGCGCAGTTGCCGTCCGGTGTAGTGAATAAAAACGTCGTCGAGCGTGGTGTTTTGCACGCTCAGCGAGGTGAGCGTCTCGCCCAGGCTCGCGGCCAGCTCTACAATCTCCATGGTAGTTTTCGATCCCGACCGTGTGATGACGCGGTAGAATCCCGAGCCCTCGGGATGCACGGCGGTCACTCCCTCCATCTTATTGAGGCGTTCCTGCCACGCTTCGTCCTCGCGGTCGAAGTGCACTTCCACCACGTTGGCGCCGGGCACACTTTTCTTGAGCTCTGCCGGCGTGCCCATCGCCACCAATGTTCCGTGATCCACAATGGCAATGCGGTCGCAGAGCTTGTCCGCCTCATCCATGTAATGCGTGGTGAGCAGCATGGTGAGGTTGCGCGTGCTCTTGAGCTTGTTCAGCATCTCCCACACCGCGATGCGCGACACCGGATCGAGGCCCGTGGTGGGCTCGTCGAGAAAGAAGATGCGCGGATTGTGCACCAGGCCGCGCGCAATCTCGAGGCGGCGTCGCATGCCTCCCGAGAGCGTCTTGGTCTGCGCATCGCGCCACTTGGTCAGATCGACGGCCTCGAGCACCGCTTCGATGTTCTTCTTGCGCTGCTCACGCGGCACGCTGTAGAGCTTGGCGTAAATCGACAGGTTCTCTTCGACCGACAGATCCTGGTCGCTGGTGAGGGCCTGGGGAATGACGCCGATGGCGCGCCGCACTTCGTCGGGATCCTTGCTCACATCGTACCCGCCGACCATCGCCTTGCCCGCTGTGACCGGGATGAGCGTCGTCATCATGCGGATGAGCGTGCTTTTGCCCGCGCCGTTCGGCCCCAGCAGCCCAAAGATCTCGCCCTCCGCAACAGCGAAGCTCACCCCCTTTACGGCTTCAAAGTCGCCGTAGCGCTTCACGATGTTTTCAACAGCGATGGCCGTTGGCCGCTGCGCCGCAGGCGTGCCTGCCGTTGTGCTGCTTGCCGAGCTCATCGCTTCACCAGCTTAGCCTTGGGGATGTAAACCTCGGCGGTCATGCCGGGCACATATTTTTCTTCGGGATTCGGAATGAGCAGCTTGATCTGAATGGTCTTGATGTCGCGCTTCATGCCGCTCACGTCGCGCTGGGTCGCAAAGTCGCCCAGCGCCAGCTTGCCGATCACTTTGCCCTGCATCGTTTCTCCGCTGGGCATCACCACTCGCAGACTGTCGCCAAGCTGCACGGCGTCGGCCTGGGTTTCAGGCAGCGGCGCATAGACCCACGTTTGCGTCAGGTCCATGATGGTGACAATAGGCGCGCCTGCCGTCACTACTTCTCCCTGGCGCGCGGCCCACACGTTAATCATGCCGTCGATGGGCGCAATCACCTGCGCGTAGCTCTGCTCAACGCGCGCCTGCTGGGCGAGTGCGCGGGCACTGGCCTCTTCGGCCTGGGTCTGGCTCACGGTTTGTGCCGCTACCGCGGTCAGCAACTCGTGGGCCTTGGCCTGCTTGAGTTGCGCTTGCGCGGCGGCCAGGTTATTGCGGGCGGCATCCACTGCTGCCGCTGCGGCGCTCAGCGCCGTGGCCTGCTCGTCGCGCGCCTGTTCGCTCATAATGCCCTGCTGGGCCAGTGCGACGGTGCGGCTGGTGTCGGCCTTCTGGTGTTCGTAATTGGCCTGCGCCTGCGCCAACTGGGCCTGCGCCGAAAGCACCTGTGCCTGCGCGCTCAGCGTGGCGCTGCCGGTTTCTCCCTGGTTCTGGCGCACCGTCTCAACCGCGCCCTGCAGCTTTGACTGCTCGCTTACTGCCGTCGCCTCAGCCGCGCTCAGCGCAGCCTGCAGGTCCTGGCTCTCGATGGTGGCAATCAACTGGCCGGCCTTCACCGTCTGCCCTTCTTGAACGGTAAGCGTTTGTATGCGGCCGGGAATCTTGGAGCTGACTACAACCTCATTGGCGTCGACCGTGCCAATCAGTTGCAGGTCGCTGGTGCGGCGTGTGGTCGCGAAATACCAGATGAGCGACCCCACCGTGAGTAATCCGAGAATAAGAAAGACTCGATTGCGTGCGTTCACTTCGTTTTCACTCCGAATTGCTGCATTGGGCCGCTTTTTGGCATTGGCGTGCGCGCAAGCACTCGTTCTGCCACGCGCGCGCCGTGCCGGCGGTCGGTAAATACTGTTTGTCCCAGGTATTCGATGGCGGCCTTGCGCCGCGCTTTTAACGCTTTCGGCTCAAGCGGATTGCTGCCGATAAGCCGGCCCATTACCGGGCCGGATAGAAAGTAGAAAACATTCGCGCCCAGCGCGGCGTACATCATCTGCCACTCGTCCACGCAGATTAATTCGCCGGTACTCATGCCTTCGGCCAGCAGATCCTTCACCGCAAACATCATCGGGCGAAAGACTTTCTCCACCAGCGGGTCAAGCGCGCTGGCCTCGCCCTGGCGCAGCCGCATCATGTCCTGCTGCATAAGGCTTTGAAAAGTGCGCTGTGAGTGGATGCGGTCAAAGTGGTTGAGTACGAAGTTGACCAGGCGCTCGCCCGCCGAACGTTCACCCGAAATGGCCGCCATGCTGCTGGCAACCACGCGCTCGGCCACACTCTCAATTGCCGCGCTGTAGAGCGCATCCTTGCCCTGGAAGTAGTAATAGAGCAGCGCCTTATTCACCCCTGCGGCTTCGGCGATCTGTTCTGTGCGGGCGCCGGCCAGGCCGTTTTCACTGAACTCGGCAATAGCGGCTTCAAGAATGCGGGCGCGCGACTGGTCGGCACGGTCGGCCTGGGTGCGGGCCAGATTACGGGATGAATTGGCAACGGACATGGTTTTAACTAACCGGTTAGTAAACTACTCCTACTATAACGCGGATTGGGCGAGCAACGCGGATTGGTTGAGCAAAGTTTCAAAAATTGTCATTTTGGGAGTTAGAAAGGTGGCGCGAGTGCCGCTCCCTGCTCTCCTCTGCCGCCCAGGAGTTGGGCACAGCGCCTTGAAAGGGCACGACTCTACAGGCTGCCGAAAAACTCGCCGGGGTGAGGTCTTGTATCAGGGCGCAAGTTTACTCGCGCCGATAAAGCTCCTAAAAAGAGTCTGGGCTTCAGCCCCTGTTGCGTAGGCCATTGGGAGATTGCTTCATTTAACGAGTTCTTCTGCAGCCTCTTTAGTCGTGCCGCAATGGCTCAGTCATGAAGGCGGCTTTAGCCGCTGAGGGATGTCTTTCCCAGCGCCAAACTGTAATGAAAAAGAAGGGACAGCACATTAGATGTGCGCCCGTCCCGATTGCCCAAGCTGCTTCTTATTGCGCATCCGCCTGATCACGACAATGAGAACAACCGCGACGCCCGCACCGTTCCCGCCAAAGAAAGCCGCGAGCCCTCCTAAAACAGTGCTCGTGATGGCTTCACCGACACCGGAGCCCACCGCGACAACTACCTCCGGTCCCTTGGAGTTTTCACCGTAATCACATCCGAACGCGTACCTTCCATCCTGTTGGATCGGAAATTCGAGAACAGAATGCCCGGACCGGCCATTGACTGAATAGGTAGTGTTCATGCTTGCTTTTTCGATCGGAACTGCTGATCCGCTCTGGACCGAAGTTACGCGACATTCCAACCCGGCAATCGACTCCGTTGTTGAATAGATCTTGCCGTTCACCATCGATTGCTCTTCAAGAAACACAGAATATTGGCCGCGTTGCAGATTCAATTCTGTCCTGCCTGGAACCACAATCTGCGTAAGGGAATCCGTGGCATGCGTGATTCCATGAAATAGGATGTAACCAAAGAACCCTATACCAATCACGAAAAAAGGCACAGCCCATAGGCAGTGCCACAAGCTAGGCCGTAGCCGTATCTGACCCGTTTCATCCATACATATACCCACGTAGACTGCCATTCATGCTATCTGGAATTGCCTGCAATCATACCCCGCCTACGGTCTATTTTGTGGGGCTTTGGCCATCAGCTTTCTCATCGGCTCATTGTCGGCGTAAACGCGCCACTCGGCCACCTTGCCCTCTTCAACAAAGGCGCGCAGGGCCACAGGCGTCGACCAGCGATTCTCTGGTTTCAACGCGCCGCCCGTCGAGTAAGTGCCTTGCGCGGCGCCGAACAGGATAACAACCGGGCCGTCTGAGTAGGTCTCTTCAACAGCGATGGTGTAGTCGGGGACCATGCGGAAGTACCCGGTCCAGCCGGCGCGCATGGCCGCGCTGCCGGTCACCACGTTGCCCAGCGCGTCAATGAATCGGTGTTCATCGCTCATGAGCGCGACGATGGCATCCACATCCTGCCGATTGATGGCGCGCACAAACTGCTGGGCAACGATGATGGACGATTCAGTCATGATTGCCGCCTCCTTGTTGATCCGGCCTATATATAAAAGCACCGTGCCCCATCCATTTCGCAGGTTTCATCGCGAAATGGGTGGGAGGCCGACACACTATTTACGGGCCGGATCAATAGCGAATAACTTTGAGCGCTGTCGTACTCACGCGCGCTTGGCCCGCTCGCGCTCGCCAACCATCGAGATGGCGCGCAACGAACTGAGCGCCGCACCCTCCTGCCAACCGAGAATGTGACTTGTGTGGTCGCCGATAAAGTAAATGGGGCCATCAGGCGCGATCAGCGTTTCGTAGGCCGGGCCGCCCGGGTCGGTATACGCAAACTCGCCGGGAGTATAGTTGTTCACCCACGCACCCTCGTTGAACGGCACCCATCCCCAATTCACATAGACCGGCTTCTCCAGTTCATTACCGTGGCCGGGATGAAGCTTCTCAACCGACGTGCGGGACGCCTCGAATTTCTGCTGCAAGGTGAGTTTCTCAAACGCCTGGTCAGAGTCGAAACCGAACCCATACCCGCTCACCAGTACGCCGCGCTCGCTGAACATGCCGCCCGAGGGCAGCCACACGGGGCTCGGGCCGTCGCTCACTGATTCCAGCCCGCCGTAGATGTTGTAATCCTGCTCCCAGAAGCGCCGGCTTTCCCACGCGATTTTGTATGCATGCGCGTAAGTACACTGCTCGATGACGTTCTTCACCGGCGTGCTGAAATCGTTAGGGATTTTCTTGAGAATCTGGAGCGGCATGCCGCACAAACAATAATCGGCCTCGAGGGATCTTTGCGCGCCGGCTTCGGTGTAGACGATGCGCACTCCGGAAGCGGTCTTGCGAATTTCTTTAACCTCCGCGCCGTAATGCAGCGTGTCGCCGAGCTGCTTGGCAAAGGCGTAAGCGATGCGATCCATGCCGCCCACCGGCTGAAACATGGTGGCCTGCATGTCGAAGGACTCTTCGAACATGATCGCGCCCCAGAAGTTTTCGTCGAGCAGCGTGTGCATTTCGATCGGCTGGTTGAGCGTGCCCAGCTCATTGCCCGCGCCGGCCTTCACTTTGAATCCCGCGCGCTCCGATCCTGTGTATTTACCGGCCTTGTCAAGCGGCCCGTACATGCGCAAAAAACTCAGCATACGGTCGCGGTCTTCGGCAGTCAGATCGCTGTTGAGCGCGCCCTTGGCAATGCACTTTGAAAGCAGCTCGCTCACGTGGCCGCGCGTGTCGTTCACCACCTGCCGCTGCACCATTGCCTTGCCGCCGTTGGCTGCGTCGTTCTGCAGCATCGAGGAGCGGCTCGAGTTCACCTCCACCTCCATGGCCACGCCCAGTTTGCGGCAGTATCCCAACATGGTGGTGTGAATTGAGGGCAGGCGCGCGGGCCCGAAGTTCTGGTAGCTGCCGGGTTTCCACTCGCAGTACTGCACTGAGCCGTCGGTAAAGACAACGCTGTCGCCGGGACGAACCGTCCAACTGCGGCCTCCGGGACGATGCCGCGCTTCAAGCACTGTGCAGTCGAATCCGAGGGCTTTCATCTCGTATCCGGCGACCAGGCCGGCGATGCCGCCGCCGAGAATGGCAACCTTGATGCCTTGGCCTGAGCCGGGCGCCATATCGAGCCGCGGAGCGGGCAACGCGCGGGCAGGCATCAAACCCAGTCCCTGCATGGCGACGAACGCGGCGCTGAATCCTCCTGCCTGGCCCACATGCCATAGAAAATCGCGCCGGGAAATGCCCATAGAAGAACGCTCCTTCGCCGAGGGAGTGATTTTGTGTAGCTTGTATTGAGCATTATCCGCGAAAAGAACAGCCAATAGCCAGTAGCTAAAAGCCAATAGTTGAAGGCTACTGGCTATTGGCTACTGGCTATTGCCTTGCGGATCGAACTCCCGATCCGCAGTTTGCCCCCTACCCCGCCCCAACCCCTACAATGAAGGCTGACTCAAATCACGAGGACCCATTATGCCGCTCTCTGGAGAAGCCATCCGCCTTATGAATTACATTGACGACGTTGCCGTGACGCTGCGCCGCGTGTTGGCCCTTGTACCATTGCTCACCGACGAAGAGCGCGCTCGCGTGGCCGAACACCTGGAGCGGGCCCAGCCCAATTGCTCCGATGTGGCCAAAGCTCTTGGCGCCGGGTCCGTCAAGTAGCGTGCCCCGGCTTTACTTCTGGGAGCACCCAGTGCCTTGATTCTTTGCATCAGGCTGAGGCGCGACCAAAACATTCTTAAACAAACGCCTGTGGACACCAGCCAGACAGTCGCGATTATCGGGGCCGGCCCGCTGGGCCGTTCGCTCGCGCTCGGGGCTGTCCGCGCCGGCTTTCGCGTACTGCTCGAAGATGTGATGCCTTCCAACCTCCACCACGCGCAGGAATATATCCGCGAAAAACTCGGCCCCCAGGCGCTGCCCGCCGTCACCTTTGTTTCCAGTGTTGAAGACGCGGTGCGGACCGCCGGCCTGGTCATCGACTGCGTGCCCGACGAGCTTGAATCGAAGCTCGAAATCCTGTGGCTGCTCGACCGCATGGCGCCGCCGCAGACTATCTTCGCCACGCCCACCACGCAACTCTCCATTGCCGACCTGGCCGCCTGCACCTACCGGCCCGATAAGTGCATTGCGATTGCCGCCCAACCCGCTGCGCTGGCCAATCTCGAACCCGGCACGGTTATCCGGCTGCGCATTTCGACCGTGACTGCGGCGGCAGCGGTGGACATGGTACGCGGATTCTGGCAGAGGCTGGGTTTCACAGTAGAGGTTGAGCAGGAGAGCGCGACGAAAGCCTAATCTGGAGACTCGCGTCTTGAAATGGCAGAAGGCCCTGATTGCGAGGGATCTTATCAAGGTCGATGGTGCCCCCGGTCCCTCGTCCGCCGCGGCGGAGGGACCGGGGATGAAGAGCCGGACTGGCCGGTGGCCCCTTACTCAAGAAGGCCTTTATCAATTAGAGGGTACCCCATCCTTCGCTTCTTTCCACCCAGGGGAGACAGAACACGCACAACCTTTGCATGCAATTAGTCCGTCATGGCGCATACTGTACTCATGTTCTGCTCTGCTCCAGCTATGCATCAGCTCAAATGTCAGGTGTCTCCCCGGTCCGCACCGCGCTTCGCCACCATCATGATTCGCGGCTTACGGCCCCCGGTTCTCGGTCCCAGAAAGTAATACCCCCCACCCCCTCCCCCTTCTTTTTGGGGGTCGGGAATGAGCAGGATGCATGTAACCAATTGAAAATAATGAACAATCAAAACCGGCCAGTAACTGAAGAGTACACACAATTAAGGACGAAAAGGCCCTGTTGAAGGCCACTTAAGGGTCATTTAAGCTCATTTAAGCCGACTTAAAAGACAGTTAAGGGCGCGCCGCGCCCCCTCTGTTATATCTAAATCATGCGTTGCTTCATCGCGCGGTGCGTGGTTGCCGCTACCGCCGCGCTGGCCTTGGCCTCTCTCTTATCTGCGCAGCAGCCTCCCGACACCTTTCGCTGGATTGATTTTCATAATCCCAAGGACCAGGACATCGTTGTCTGGGTCACGCGCTCCCTCGCCGTCGAGAACTGGTCGGCCATTCGCGAGATCGGCGTTAAGTACGATGCCGCGCTGGTGGTGACCACCGATCGCAAAACTCCGCAATCACTGCCTGAAGACGACACTTTCAGCGTGTGGAGCGCTTCGCTTACCAGCCACGCAATCACGCTGCTGCTGGGCGGCGTGAACTTGCGCATCATTGACTGGCAGCACTTCGCCGATGGATTTCAGGATGACCTGACGGCGTTCTACGACGATTGCCGCACCTGCGCCGCCACTACCTACTTCACCGCGTTCTATTACGATGCCACGCAACATGCGTGGGGGGCGCGATGGCTGCGGGGCGGCAGGGGCGTTCCGTTGTGGAACGCGAGTCAGCCCACGGGCATTGCCATGACGCAACTCTATGAACTTGCCGCAGAAGGCGACGGCCACGTCTCGCTCTACATCTGGAGCCACCTCGACTACGGCAGCACGGAGAAGAAGCCGCAGGACTACATCTTCCGCTTCGACCGCGATCCCAGGAGCGGCGCGGACCGCACGGCTGAGTTGAGCGGGGATGAGCTGAACCAGATGAAGCTGCGCATCTGCCGGGGCCAGGACGCGGTAGAGGGCCTGATGCGCGGTCAGGACTCCGACATTTGCCAGCAGCTTGTCCCGCGTGCCGAGCGCCACCCGGTGACAACGCCGCCGGCGAATAACCATGGCAGGATGGGTGCGTCAGTTCCGAAGACGAACCCCCCTTCGCCAAAACCAAACCCGAATACAGTGAAGCCGGGCTCGAAGGCGCCGAACCAGGCTACCCCCTCGCCGAACAAGTAGTCAGCAAAATAGGTAGACTTCGTTCTTCCATGGTGCATCCAATCCCTACGACGGGACAGGAAAACCGATGGGAGACGAAAGATGAATGGTAAACCTCTGGGTATCATTACTTTAGGCATTGCCGCGCTGTTTTTTGCTGGCTGCCACCCGAATAATCAACAGACTTCCAGCACCGATAACGGCACTAGTACGGCGACGGGCGCTGACCAAAGCCAGGCGGACCAGAGCCAGCAAGCTTCGCAGGATTTGGCATCCGGGAACCTGGTTCCGGTTGCAAACACTTCAGGAACGGCCGACAGTTCCGCCGGCTACGGCAGCGCGGACAACGCTCCCGCCGACGACAGTGCCGACGAGACAGATTACGGCATTCAGCCCGAATACACTGACCCGCAGCCTCCGCCCGAGCTGCCACAGTACGACCAGCCGCCTTGCCCTGAGGATGGGGACTTATGGACGCCGGGCTACTGGGGATGGGCATCGAGCGGCTACTATTGGGTGCCGGGTTCGTGGGTGCAGGCGCCATACCAGGGCGCGCTGTGGACCCCGGGTTACTGGGGCTACTCGCATAACCATTACGCCTACTTTGCAGGCTACTGGGGGCCGCACATCGGCTTTTACGGCGGCATCAATTACGGCTATGGATACACGGGCCTGGGCTACCAGGGCGGGTACTGGAACTCAGGGCATTTCTTATACAACCGCGCAGTCACCAACGTGAACGTGACGGTCATTCACAATGTGTATAACCGCACCGTCATTAACAACTACACGGCCAACAGTCATGTGAGCTTTAACGGCGGCACCGGCGGTATCCTTGTGCGGCCGCGGCTGGCAGAGCTTGCCGCGCTGCGCGAGCCTCACGCTCCACCGATGCAGGCCCAGGTTCAGATTATGCGCACCGCCAGCCAGAACCGCGCGCAATTTGCAGCCGTGAATCACGGAAAGCCGGCGACATTTGTTGAGACTCGTGCCGTGGTGGCCGATCGCGATGTGCATCCCGCGGTGATTCGCTCTCTGCATAACGTGCCTGCCGCGGCCAAGCCGGCGGTGGAAGCGAATCGCGGTCCTGCGCCGGAGAATCGCGTCGAGCCGAACCGCCCCGAACCAGCGCACCCTGAGGCAGCGCATCCCGCTGAACAGAATCGCCCTGCACCCAATCAACGGCCAGTAGCGAAGCCGGAACAGAATCGCGCCGAGCCAAACCGCGCGGAGCCGCAACGCGCTGAACCAAGCCGCCCCGCACCGCAACGCGCCGAGCCGCAACACGCTCAACCGCAACACGCCACACCGCAGCGCAGTCCTCAGCAGACACATGCGGCTCCCGCACAAAAACCGTCGCCGGTCGAACACAGGGCCGCACCCGAGAAGAAACCTGCTCCGGAGCAGAAGCCGGCGCCAAAGAAGCCCGCAACCGAGAAAAGGCCCGAACCAGAGGTCTGAGCGAGGTCTGGGCAAGGGATGTGAAGCCGCAGCCGTAAAGGGCGCAGGGGCTGGCTACCTGCGCCCTACTCCGCCGTCAGCGCCTTGACGGCCACCAGGTTGCGCACCCAGCGCGCGGGGCGCCATCCGAAAACAACGCAACCGGTCAACAATCACGGCCAGTCGGTCCCTTACGGTTCGCGGCAGTGTTTTTGAGATCTCAGTGGTCAATTGAAGACAGCTTGGTCCCCACTCCTCAGATAGCATGCAAGCAAACGGGAGGGTGCGATGAGCCGTCTTAATCGGTTTGCGCCATGGATTTGGTTCGCCGTCGTGGCTGCTTTCTGCGCGGCAGTATGTTACACGCGATCGATTTCAATTATTCCAACTGTCAGTGCGAGTACCTTGGGCCCACAGCAACAGGCGCCCCCGGACCAGGGGCCCGATCCAGCCGCCGTAAATCAGGCGCCGACTGGGCCGTCCTACACTACTGAAGCTCCGCCTCCTGCTGGTCAGCAAGACAACTCCGCCGCCGAGCCCGAAGATTCAAACTACGCCGATCAACCCGTGGTTGACACTGCGGAAGCTCCGCCGCCACTGCCCGAGTACGTTCAGCCGCCGTGCCCCGGCGATGGCTACATGTGGGAACCCGGTTACTGGGCGTGGTCCCCGTCGGGGTATTACTGGGTTCCGGGCGCGTGGGTCGAGGCCCCGTATATGGGCGCGCTATGGACACCGGGCTACTGGGGCTTCTACACCGGCCGCTATTGGTTCCATCCCGGCCATTGGGGCTCCCATATCGGCTACTACGGCGGCATCAACTACGGTTTCGGTTACGTTGGCTTCGGGTACGAGGGCGGCTACTGGAATGGGGGCCACTTCACCTACAACCGTGTCTACAACAACATAAACGAGCGCAGAGTGCACAACGTGTACAGCTATAACGTGGGCAATCGTGCGGTCGCCAGTCGCGAAGCAAACAACCGCGATTCCTCCAATCGCGAAAACAACAACGCTCGCGCCAGCTTCCACGGAGGAACGGCGGGCACTCAGATCCGGCCGCAGGCATCCGAGGCAGCAGCGTGGCGCGAGCCAACTGCTGCGCGCATGAGCACACAAGTGCAGCACGAGCAAAGGTTCCAGTCGAGTCGGGGACAATTTGCGAACACGAACCACGGCCAGCCCGCCAAACCGGCTATTAGCCGGCCGATTCGGGCGGACAGCAATGTGAAGCCCACAGCGCGGAATCAAAGTCACGGCGGGCAGCAGCAGGAGCATCATCGGTAACGCCGCGCCACTCGCGAGAACTCCTATCGGGCAGGGCTTGCGCGCCAGCGCGCCGAGCGACGCCCGGTGACGCCGGCCGCCAGCCAACAACCGGGGCCGGTCGGTTCTTCATGGCTCAAGGCACTGCTTTAGGGACCTCAGTGGTCGATTCCACCGTGGTCAATCGAAGACAGATTCCCCCCGCGCGATCCATATAGCATCTCTTTCAGAAGAGGTGTGCGATGAGTTATTTCCCGGGATTTGGGCGAGCTTCTTTATGTGCCCTTGCAATCGTGTCGCTGACCGCCGGATGTCATTCGAATCCTCCCCAAGTGCCCACAGATACGAACCAGGCGAATGCACAGGGCCCAGCTTCAGACCCTGCCTCAGCCAACCAGGCCCCAACTGTTTTGGGCACCAGCGCCCAGGAAACTCCGACTTCCAGCGCCCAGGAAAATGTCCCTGCGCCAGCAACCGCCAGTGCCCAGCAGAGTCCTCCTCCGACAGACCAGAGCAATCCCACTTACCAGTCGTCCGGTCAATCTTCGGATGACCCGGGTTATGGAGAGCAGCCAACAGCCTACGCTCCCCAGCCGCCGCCGTTGCCACAATACGAGCAACCGGAGGCTCCCGGAGACGGTTATCTGTGGACGCCCGGCTATTGGGCATGGTCTCCACACGGATATTACTGGGTGCCTGGCGCCTGGGTTGAGGCTCCCTACGAGGGCGCGCTCTGGACTCCCGGCTACTGGGGTTTCTGGCATAACCGCTACGGCTTTTACCGTGGCTACTGGGGACGGCACATCGGCTACTATGGCGGCATCGACTATGGCTTCGGCTATATAGGCTTCGGCTATGAAGGCGGCTACTGGGGCGGCGGCCACTTCAACTACAACCGCACCGTCAATAACGTGAACATTGACAGAGTGCATAACGTTTACAGCCACGCCGTGATGGAAAACAACGGGGGCGGCGCCCGTGTAAGTTTCAACGGCGGATCGGGTGGAATCCAGGTGCGGGCGAGGCCCGCGGAACTAGCGGGGCTACATGAACAACACGCTCCGCCCATGAGGGCGCAGCTCGAGAATGAGCGCGCTGCCGGTACCAACCGGGCCCAGTTTGAGAGCGTCAATCATGGCCGCCCGGCCAGCGCGGCAGTCAGCCGGCCGTTTGCAGCCGATCGCAACGTAATGGCGCCGGCCGTGCAGCCCCAACGCGAAATGCAGCAGCGTCAGGCAGCTCCGCAACAGCGCCAAATGCAGCAACAGCAGCTGCAAGCAGTTCCGCAGCAGCGCCAAGTGCAGCAACCGCAGCGGCAGGCAGTTCCCCAACAGCGTCAGATGCAGCAGCAGCGCCAGGCAGCTCCACAACAGCGCCAGATGCAGCAGCAGCGCCAGGCTGCTCCGCAACAGCGCCAAATGCAGCAACAGCAACGGCAGGCAGCTCCGCAACGCCAGGCAACTCCGCAACGGCAGGAGGAACAACATCCCAAATAGGAGCGACTCGCAGGGTATCTGAGGCGAATTCTGCGAAATTCACGGTAATCGGTGCGCCCTTACTCGGCCGTCAGCGCCTTGACGGCCACCAGGTTGCGCACCCAGCGCGCCGGACGTTTTTCGCCGGTTGCCACCAGCTTCAGAGGCCCGTCTTCTGCAATGGGTTTGCCGTTTTCGCTGTCGGCCACCAGCACCGTCGCATCGTGCACGTCGGGAGTGATTTCACCCAGCGAATACACCACCTCGTATCCGTCTGAGCCGGCGGCAACCAGGTAGATCTGGAACTGCTTGCCGTGCGGCTTATCGGGTACGCCCAGCTTGATCAGCAGTTCGATGAGGGCGACGCCTGCATAAGTTTCGTTGGCCTTGGTGTGCTCGTTGTAGACAGAGACAGTTGTGTGGGGCATGGCAGCCAGCGTGGCCGCAGTCCAGGTGGCAGACTTGCCTGCAAAGGTGATGACCAGCGGCCCCGCCGTTGGAGCGGGCTTGTGCGTATGCATATCGCCCGACCGGCCCATATCGCCCATGGGCATCTGGTCGTGCTGGTTTTGCGATGGCGCGGTGGGCGCGGCCTGAACCTGGTTCCCCCCCGCAGGCGCGGTTGAGGATGGTTCGCTTTGCGCCGCAGCCATCGCCGGAATCGCGACGGCCACCAACAGGACCGCCAAACTGCGTAACCTTAACACTGTCAAGCTGCGTAACCCGCGCATCGTGAATCCCTCCCGCCAATCATCGTATACTGGGGCCATGTCGATCGTGCGCAACGCGGCCGGAATCGCGAAAGGAATGAGCATTACCTTCCGCGAGATGCTGGAGCCCACGCAGGTTGAGAATTACCCTGACGGCGATGGCCCATTGCGCGGTGCTGTCTTCGAGCAGCGCTTCCGCGGCGCACACGTTCTGCAGCGCGACGAAAACGGCTTGGAAAAGTGCGTGGCCTGCTTCTTGTGCGCGGCAGCCTGCCCATCGAATTGCATTTACATTGAGGCGGCCGAGAACACCTCGGAGCATCGCATCTCGTCATCGGAGCGCTACGCCAAGGTCTACAACATCGACTACAACCGCTGCATCTTCTGCGGCTATTGCGTCGAAGCCTGTCCCACTGACGCCATCACCCACGGCCACGGATTCGAGTTGGCCACGCTGAATGCGACCACTCTGGTGATGCGCAAAGAAGACATGCTGGTGCAGATTGAGGCGCTGGCTCCGGGGAAGTAAGCTTCACGGTCAGACTAATCCTTCAAAAGTGATTACAGATCATCCGTGACTTCGCGCACATATTCTGCAGAACTGCGTCTCTAATGTAGATAGGGTACTGATGAAACATCTGCTCAAATCTGCGGCCCTCATAGTAATCGGCCTCCTGGCCGTGCAGCCTGCACTCTCCAGTCTGAGCTGCGCGGCCGGAATGGCTCCTGCCTGCGCTCCCCGTTGCCCCATGGCGATGAACAGCATGGCGCCCGACTGCCCCATGAAGGGCATGACGGCTACCGGCATGTCGGCCGAAGGCTGCCCGCAGAACTGCTGCACGCTAAACACATTCAACGCCGTTCTGCTTCAGACCACGCGTGATCAATCCAAAGCAAAGGTCCAGATTCCGGTCGTCGCGCTCCCCGGCGCTTTTGCTGTAGCCCGCCTGGAAAAAACGGCAGTGGATTCACTCGATCGCCGCGCCGACTCTCCTCCGATTTACATACTCAACCAGGTTTTCAGAATCTAAACCACTCCCTGACCTTCATGCGCCTTTGAAGCGGCCCGTAGATTGAGGCCTTGATCTCATTCGCATCGCAAACATGACGTGTACCGTCAAGGAGAAGAAACAAATGAAGCGTACTCTTGCATTAATCTCGTTCGCAGTCGTTCTCGCCGTTACCGCAATCGCACAGGCTCCTGCGGCCAAGGCGATCTACTGCCACAACTGTTGCCAGGGCCAATGCGGCCAGACGTGCTGCCAGGATGGCTGCACCGATAGCTGCTGCCAGAGCAAATAAGCTCTAACTCGGGTCCGGGATCGCCGTGTGGTCCCGGACCGCCTTATTTATACATTCAAGAAAAATGAGGCTTCTGTTTTCAGCTCAGGACAGCTAAACGTATCCCTGATCCCTGACAACTGTCTTTACGCAATCCCCGCCAGCAGCCCCTGCTCGCGCAGTTCCGTCACCACTCGCTCCACTTTCCAATCGAGTGCGCCCGTTCCGTCAACGACGAGGTCGGCGTGGGCTGCCGAGGGCCGCACAAAGGCCACGCTGGAAGGTCGAACCGTGGCCTCATACTGTTTCTTCACTGACTCCGGCGTGCGGCCGCGCTGCTCGATGTCGCGCTTCAGACGGCGTTCAAAACACAGCTCATCCGGCGTGTCGATGTAGACGCGCAATTGATAGAGTGGCAGCAGTTCCGGGTAGTAGAGCGCGAAAAGACCCTCGACAATCAGGAACAGCCCCGGCTCAACACGCTCGGTGCGATCGTTGACGCGCGTGTAGGTGGTAAAGTCGTACACCGGTCGATCGATGGCCTCGCCACGTGCCAGAGCCGCTACATCGCACGCCAGCAACGGGCTTTCAATGAGCGCGGGATCGTCAAAGTTCTGGCGGGTCCGCTGCTCCAACGGCAAGTGCCCCAGGTCGAGATAGTAGTTATCGAGATGAAAGTGAATGCCGCCCAGGGTGCGCGCCAACTCGGCTGCCAGCGTGGTTTTGCCAGAGCCCGAGCACCCTGCAATGCCAATGGCCACCGGCGGAAACGGAAGCTTACGCGCTTCAGCGTTTTGGATGTTTGCGTTCACGTTTCATTATCGAGATGCGCGGCGATGCGCGGAGCAAGCCGCTCGAGCAGCGCGGCCAGCCGGTGTTCAACCTGACGGCCCGCTTCGAAAACCTCCTGGTGACTGAGCGCGGTTGCGCCCAGGCCGGCGGCGAGATTGGTGACGCACGAGATGCCCAGCACTTCGATTCCCATATGGCGCGCCACAATGGTTTCAGGCACGGTAGACATGCCTACTAGCGTTGCTCCAAGCGTGCGAAAGGCGCGAATCTCGGCGGGCGTCTCGAAGCTGGGGCCCGGCGTAGCCAGATACACGCCCTCAGCGAGTTCGAATCCCTGCTCGCGCGAGGCCGCTCTTGCCAACTGTCGGAGTGGCTCTGAGTAGGCCTCGGTCATGTCAAAGAAACGCAGCCCCGCGCCCTCTTTGACGGCGAATCGGGGCTCATTGGGTCCGATGAGCGGATTGAAGCCCATGAAATTGATATGGTCGGCCAACAGCACGAGCTGGCCAATCGATAGCCCTTCGGCAATGCCGCCGGCAGCATTGGTCAGCACCACCGCGCGAATGCCCAGCGTTCCCAGCACGCGCATGGGGAAGGTGACCTGCGCCGGCGAGTAGCCTTCGTAATAATGCACGCGGCCCTGCATGATGGCGACGGGTGTCCCGTTCAGCAGGCCGGCTGCGATGCGCCCCGAGTGCCCCTCGACAGTGGACTGTGGAAAGTGAGGAATCTCAGAGTAAGGAACGATCACCGGATCGGCGATGGAATCAGCCGCAGCGCCCAGTCCCGAACCCAGAACGATGCCCACCCGCGGGACCAGTCCATTCAGCTTGATCCTGAGGAATTCAGCGGCCTCAACAACGTGGTCGTAGTAGCTCATATTGAAATCGTCGCTGCGCTCTCGACATTGTACAAGGGTGGTGTATGGTCGCGAGCAGCATCCCGATCGCGGTTCTTCAGTCTGCGTGCAGCGCCGGTATCCTGACCGGCTGTAGCGTGGGCGTCCACGCCGGCCCTTTCCAATATCGGATATATGGCCGCGCGGCCGACGCATTATCGGAACGAGCAGCCTTCAGGCTCCTGCATCCCAATGCAAAATGATCCTGGCCTTCAGGCCCGGAAGATTGCCGCTGGAAGCCAACAGCCAACAGCTAACAGCTGAAACCTAAAAGCTAAAAGCGGAGAGCTGAGAGCTGAAAGCTGTGCAGCTTTTGGCTCATCCCGCCACTGGCCAATCCTCTGGAGAAACCGTGACTGTGGCGCAGCCCATGGCGTAGTTGAACCAGTAGTGCTCAGTGGTGGCGTTGGCAAAGAATCCTTCCACGCCGCGCCGACTGACGAAGCTTTCTACAAACTCGCGCTGACCATAGAGCAGCGTGAAGAAGCTATCCCAATCCACCGTGAAAAGGAACGATGCGTCTTCGGGCATCAGGCTGCCGCGGCCGGGGAAGGCGTCGGCGCGATCTTTCAGCCGGGCCACGTTGAACGGTTGCACAGCGTCGACCGAGGGAAACTCGGGCACAAAGATAAGGCTGCTTTTTCCGGATGCGTCAAAGGCGTCGAGAATGTCGGGCTGCAACAACGGTTCAAAGCTTCCCTCGTTGGGCATCCACACATTGCCTGCCTCGAGGAACCGCAGCAGCCGATCGCGCGCGGCAAAGTCGCCGAATTCCGGGTAGATGGCGGCGATTGACGTAAGTAGCGCATGGTTAAGCCCGGCCGCGCCGCGCAAGCCGGTTTGCGCAGCCACCTCGTCCCAGCGCACCTTCTCGCCGGCCGCGATTATCTGCTCGTCGCTGGGGTACGCGTGAGTCACCCGCCAGGCCAGCCGGTCGGGCACGCGCACAAACGGGTGCAGAATAACGTAAAGCGACTCGAACTGGCCCCCGTAAGCCTCAATCAGGGGCGCGTCGCAAGGGGGATAAACAAATTCTTCGTAGAGCACGCGTCAGGATTTCAAAGCTCTTGTCCGGCGCGCTGTGAGCGCGAACACGTCGTTTTACCGAAGCGATACTCGAACGGTAAAGTAAGGATGCAGGCGTGATTTCTCGCCGTTCCAGAGGCCGCCCATGTGCCGCAACATCAAAATGCTCTTCAACTTCGATCCGCCGGTGACCGACGAAGAGGTTCGCGCGGCGGCATTGCAGTACGTGCGCAAGATCAGCGGATTCAACAAGCCGTCGAAGGCGAATGAAGCAGCGTTCAACGCGGCCATCGACGAGGTTGCTGCGGCATCGATGCGATTACTTTCGGCGCTCGAAACTACCGCACCCAGTCGCAACCGCGAAGAAGAGGCGGCGCGGGCCAAGGCGCGAAGCGCGGCACGGTTTGGAGACTGAAACCCTGTCGTCTACGTCTCTAATGCGATGCAGGCGCCGTTTGCGTCCCGGTCGCTTTGGCTCCCCCTGCCGGTTGAGAGCCGGAAGCAAGTTGCGCCGATGCTGAAGGGGAAGACGCGCCGTTCGGAGGTGCATTCGAAGCCTCGGAAGCAGGCGGCAGTGCGCGCGTGGACGGTACGGCAGTGTGGTAGCGCGAGCCGCAATACTCCGGAACGTTGGCCATCTGCTTGATGAAGACGATAAAGCTGGGATGTCGGGGACGCAGCGTTACCCAGTAGCTGGATTTGCTGAACAGGTTCTCGTGACGGGTGATGAGTTGGTTTTCGAGAATCTTGACGCCGCACAAAAGATTATTCTCAGGCTGCAGGATGGTTTTTGCGGGGTCGTGCTCGGGGAGTTCCTTGTCGTGGGCCCAGTCAAAGTCGCAGCCGTAGCGGCCGGCGTCCATGTAAGCGAGTTGCAACAGGCCCTCTTGGCGAACGGTCCGGTGGGTGACGGTATCGACGACTGCAACCTCAGGCTGGCGATGACGCACACTGATGGTGGGTTTAAGACCGGCTTCGGCGCCGGCCAGAGCCTGGAAAAAATAGGCCCAGAAAGCGCGGCGATCGGCGTCTGAAAGATAACGGTAGCGCGGGCATAGAGGCTTCACCTGGTGCTCGAGGGCCGGCGAAAGCAGGTCAGCGGGAAGAGCGGCTTCGACGGCTTTGTCCCAGTCGGGATCCCACGGCTTTGGATCGCCGAGTTCTGCCTTCTGGACGGCAATTGGTGTGGCAGGAGCGGCCTTGAGTTCGGCCTTGACTTCAGCCGTCAGCGGTGGGACTGCAGCAGGTTGCTGGCCGCCGGTCTGCGCAGCTTGCGAGCGTGCAAGCGGAGGCAAGCTGATAACTAAGCTCAGCGCCCCGGCCAAATAGATTGAGAATCCGGCCCTGCCTGAAACGCGCATGGAGTTGTTAGATGCGGGATGCTGCCGAGCGGTAAATCCTGAGGAATTCGATAGTTACGGTGCGGTGAACTGCCTTGTTAGCCGGCGCGCGTACGACCCGGCTCCCTACGCCGAAGTGAGACGATGGAGCAGGGGACACTAACGCAGGTGACGATGGAGACGCAAGCGAGGAAGAAGAGATGAAGGAGATTGTCGCGGTCATCTTCGGGCTGGGGTTGGTGGGCAACGCGCTGCTGTTTGTGCCGCAGGCCATTGCCTTGTGGCGCAAGAAGACCGATGAGGGAGTATCGCTGGTGACCTTCGGCGGGTTCAGCGTGCTGCAGGTAGTGGGCATTGTGCACGGTGTCTACGAACACGACTGGTCGCTGATTTTGGGGATGGCGGCAAGCTTGCTGACGTGCGGGACGGTCACGGGGCTGACCGTGCTTTACCGGGTGAGGAGATTGCGGAGTCCAAAGCCAGCCTGACTCAATTATCGCCAGCCCCAACAAAGAGCGGGCGCTGGTAGTTCCATCAAAGTCAGAGTGGGTCACCCACTTTTTAAGTATGAGGACACTACCCCAGAAACATCCCCGCAATCGAAGCGCTGATCAGGTTCGCCATTGTTCCCGCCAGCATGGCGCGCACGCCCAGCTTGGCCAGGTCGTTGCGGCGCTCGGGAACCAGCGCGCCGATGCCGCCGATCTGCATGCCGATCGATCCAAGATTCGCAAACCCGCACAGCGCAAACGTGGCGATCGTAAACGAGCGCGGCGACAATACGGCCTTCTGCGCGCCCAATCCGATATATGCAATCACCTCGTTTAACGCCATGCGTGTGCCCAGCAGGTTGCCGATGGCCGGGCAGTCGTGCCAGGGCACGCCGATGAGCCACGCCACAGGAGCTCCAACGTATCCCAGAATCTGACCCAGGCTCGATGGGAACCACGCAACGCCACCGTGAACCCATGCCAGCAACATGTCGAGCAGCGCCACCAGCGCCAGAAAACTGATGAGCATGATGGCCACATTCATGGCCAGTTTGCCGCCGTCGATGGTGCCGCGGGCAATGGCCCCGATAAAGTTTTCATCCTTGTGCAACTCGTCTTTGGGGATGACGACTTTGCCCTCGGTGGCTGGAATCTGCGTTTCGGGCACCAGCATTTTAGATAGCAGGATCGTGCCCGGCGAGGTCATAATCACGGCTGAGAGCAGGTGGCGCGCTTCGACGCCCTGCGAGATGTACATGGCCATGATGCCGCCCGAGACGTGGGCCATGCCGCTGGTCATGATGGTCATGAGCTCGCTGCGCGTGGCCTTCGACAAAAATGGCCGTATGGTGAGCGGCGCTTCGGTCTGGCCCATGAAGATCGATGCCGCCACGTTCATGCTCTCGGCGCCCGAGATGCGCATGGTTTTCAGCATCACCCAGGCCATGCCGCGAATGATGATCTGCATGAGCCCGATGTGATAGAGCACCGCGAAAAACGCTGAGATGAAAATGATGGTGGGCAGCACCTGGAAAGCGAAGATGGCGCCCGAGCTCGGGCTGATAGCCTTGCCGAATGCGCCGGAGTTGGGCAGACCGAGCTGGCCGAACAATATCTGAGTGCCCGCAAACGTGGCCGACAGCATGTTGGTCACCACGTCGCCGGCCCAGCTCATTAAGCGCACACCCCAGTCGAAGCGCAGCACACAAAACGCGAAGGTGAACTGCAAGCCCAGGCCCCACGCAATGGTGCGCCAGCGAATGCTTTTGCGGTCGGTCGACCCGAGATACGCGGCCGCCAACACGGCAAGGATTCCCAGGATTCCCGTAAATCGGCCCAATGGCGTCTCCCTATGGACAAGAATTCTGCTTTCGATTACCTTACAGCATCAAGTCCGTAGGATGAATCGGGTAATCTTCCCTGCTACCGGAGGTGACAATGGAAAACGAAGATCTGTGGAGATTTATGATCGGGTTTCGCTATGGAGTGGTTTCGAGCGTGGCCGCGAACGGCACGCCCCAGTCGGCGCTGGTTGGCATTGCCGTCACGCCCGATTTTGAGGTCGTCTTCGACACGTTGAAGACGACGCGCAAGTATCCCAACCTTAAGGCGAGGCCGCAGTGCTCGTTTGTGATTGGCTGGGACGGGGAAAAGACGGTGCAGTTTGAAGGTGTGGCCATTGAACCCGAGGGCGACGAACTCGAACGGTGTCAGCAGGCGTATTTCGCAGTGTGGCCCGACGGACCGTCGCGCCTGTCGTGGGAGGGTATCACCCATTTCTGCGTCAAGCCGCGTTGGCTGCGTTATAGCGACTTCGATCAATCGCCGCCGCTGATTGTGGAAATTGAGTTCACCGCGGAATTGAATCCATAGAATGGCGCGAATCGGCGCGTCTCATCTCGATTAGCCGACCTGTGCTCTGTCCAGAATTCCCGCCGCAATCTCAGGCGTAACAACGCGACTCACCAGTTGCGCTTTGAGGGGAAGCTCCCGGGAGATCCGAATTGCCGAACGCAGAATCGCCTGCGGCTCGTCGAGCATTACCTCATTGGTTGCATAGATGGTAGCGATCGGCTCACCCGCCTCAACGAATGCGCCGCGTCGCGCGTGGAAGACGATACCGGCGTGCGGGTCAACTGGTTCGCCCGCCTTCTCGCGTCCCGCGCCGGTGCGCTGCACCGCCCAGCCCAGCGCAGTCGTATCCATTGACGTAATCACTCCGCCCTCCCACGCCTCAACCACTCGCGTCGCGCCGGGTTTGTGGAAGGCTGCAGGATCGTCGAAGACACCCACGTCGCCGCCCTGTGCATCGATCATTTTAAAGAACACGGCCAGTGCGGAGCCGTCGGTGAGTGCGGCTTCCGCGAATTGATAGCCCGCTTCGGGCGATGCAGCCTTGCCGCCGAGATGAATCATCCAACCGGCCAGAATCAGCGAAAGCTCGCGCAGATCTTCAATCGCGGGCGGGCGATTGCCGCGCAGCAATTCCAGAGACTCGGCCAGCTCGATCCAGTTGCCTGCGGCCTGGCCCAGCGGCTGATCCATATCCGTAAGCAGGGCCACGGTGCGCGTCCTCGCAGCCTCGGCTGTGGCCACCATCAGCGCAGCCAGAAATTCGCACTCCTCGTAGCTGCGCAGAAAAGCTCCGGAGCCGGTCTTCACGTCGAGAACCAGCGCGTCGAGCCCGGCTGCAAGTTTCTTGCTGAGAATCGAAGCGCAGATGAGGCCGGGATTCTCGACTGTTCCGGTACGGTCGCGGAGCGCGTAAAGCACGCGGTCCGCCGGCACCAGCGCCGGCGTCTGGCTCACGATGGAGCAGCCGCATTTCATTAGAACTGTCTCGAATTCAGACAGTGATAGTGCGGTGCGGTAGCCCGGGATGGATTCCAATTTATCGAGAGTCCCGCCGGTGTGGCCCAGTGCGCGGCCGCTGATCATGGGAACGGCAACGCCGCAGGCCGCCGCCAGTGGAGCGATCAGGAAGCTGGTCTTGTCTCCCACGCCGCCCGACGAGTGCTTGTCGACGGCCGTTTTGCCCAGACGTTTAGGCGAAAACTTTTCGCCCGAATCGCGCATGGAGAGAGTGAGGGCGCGCGCCTCGTCGAGATTCAGGCCGTTGAGCCACGATGCCATGAGCCACGCGGCCAGTTGGTCGTTGGGAATTGCGCCGGAAGCTGCGCCGGCGGCCACAAATCCGATCTCGCGCGCACTGAGCACGCCCCCATCGCGCTTCTTGCGGATGATGTCGATCATGTGCAGCGGGGATTCGGCAGAGTGGCTCATCGATTGTCTTTTCTTTGACCCCTACTTCAACTTCATCTCAAACGCCAGAGGCATCAGTTCGCTGAATGTCATGGTCTGCGCGCCGTCGCTCGAAGGGAAGGTGACTGGCGCGTCCGGCAACACAAACTCGGCCAACATCTGACGGCATGCGCCGCAGGGCGGGCTGGCCGCATCGTTCAGGTTCACCACCACAACGGCTTCAACGCGAATGCCGGGGCCGAACTGTGAGACCGCTGTCACCAGCGCCGACCGCTCCGCGCAGATCGTGAGTCCGTAGCTCACATTCTCCACATTGACGCCAGTCACGATCTCGCCGTTCGAGAGCTTGAGCGCCGCCCCTACACGAAAATGCGAGTAAGGCGAGTAGGAATTGCGCGCCGCATCAATTGCGCGTTGGGTCAACTCGTCGAGCGCGCGGTGGTCAGGATTCGTCATTAATTAGAATTCTCTCAGGTCGAATAATCGATCAGATTTTGAGGCTAATCCATCTGCTGCCCCAATGTACACTCTCGTCGAGGTCAGGCAGGCGCACCCTGTTCATTTCCCTCGGCCCGTTTGTCCTATATTCCGCCACCGCTCAAGTTGCACTCCCGTCCATCCGATATGCTCACTGAGCGTTATCGCGCTCCGGCCGTTTTCAGGAACAGGTACGGCCCGCTGCGGATGAGCGAATGCCCATGGACGAGTTGACTAGAGAGTTCCTTATCGAGAGTCAGGAAGGCCTGGACCGCATGGAGCGGTGCCTTACCGATCTTGAGACGCGGCCGCAAGACGCTGCGCTGCTGGGCGAGATCTTTCGCTCCGTACACACTATCAAAGGAACCACGGGGTTCCTCGGTTTCAAACGTCTTGAGAAGCTTGCTCACCGCGGCGAAAACCTCCTTGGACTGCTGCGCGATGGCAAGGTGGCCGCCAGTCGCGGAGTGATTACCGGCCTCCTCCACTTGCTTGACGGATTGCGCGTGATTCTCAAGTTCATTGAGGCTGACGGCTGCGAGGGTACGGGAGACGATGTGGCGCTGATTGAAGAACTCGAAGTGCTGCACGCTCCAGCCGGCGATGCGGAACGGGTTTCAATCCCGGCGTCAGGTCCGCCCGTACTCCAAAACGGACCGTCCCCATCCACAGGCCTCAAACCCGCGCCCGCGCCGGCCGCGCCCAGTTCCGCATCGCCGGTCACTGCGGCTGAGTCTTCCGCGCCATCTGCTGGACCCCAGATAGTGCCCGATTTGGCCGCTGAGCAATGCGCCGCCGGGGTGCCTGCCGCTAGCGACGCGGGCAAACCGCGCACCCAGGCAGGCGCCAGTACCGCCGAGAGCACGCTGCGCGTCGACGTCACCTTGCTCAACCGCATGATGAACCTGGTGGGCGAGCTGGTGCTGACGCGCAATCAGGTTCTGCAAGCCACGGCCGCCGATCCTAAAATGACGCTGCTCTCGCGCCGCCTCGACATGGTTACCGCAGACCTGCGTGAGAGCGTGATGAAGGCGCGCATGCAGCCGGTATCAAACATCTTCTCCAAGATGCCCCGCATGGTGCGCGATCTTTCGCAGTCGCTTGGCCGCCGCGTGCATCTGGAGATGGAAGGCCAGGAGACGGAGCTCGACAAAAGTCTGCTCGAGGCCATCAAAGATCCGCTGACCCACGCCCTGCGCAACGCTCTCGATCACGGCATCGAACCGCCTGAGGATCGCAAGGCCGCGGGCAAGAATCCCGAAGGCTTGCTCAAGCTGCGCGCCGTGCAGGAAGGCAGCCACGTGGTGATTGAGGTCTCGGACGACGGTGCCGGCATAGCCGTGGAAAAGGTCCGCGACAAGGCTATCGAGCGCGGCCTCATCACGCCTGACCGCGCCGCTCTTCTGGGCGAGCGCGAATTGCTGCAACTCATCTTTTTGCCCGGCTTCTCCACCGCCGCCAGGGTCACCAACGTGAGCGGCCGCGGCGTGGGGATGGACGTGGTCCGCACCAACGTGGAAAAGATTGGTGGCAAGGTCGAGCTCGACTCACGCGCCGGCAAGGGAACCACGGTGCGCATGCGCATTCCACTCACGCTGGCCATCATTCCCGCGCTGATTGTGCGCAGCCTCAACCAGAGCTTTGCGCTGCCCCAGGGCTCTCTATCCGAGCTGGTGCATATTCCTCCCGAGAGGGCCGGGACAGCCATTGAATGGATTGAGAGCGCGCCGCTTTACCGGCTGCGCGGCCGGCTGCTGCCGCTGGTGTTTCTCAGCCGCTTGCTCGATCCAAGCCGCGCCTGCCATCTGGCTCCGGACCGCGACAATTTCATCGCGGTGCTCGACGCCGATGGCCGTCGTTTCGGGCTGGTCGTCGATGGACTCGCCGATCCCGAGGAGATTGTCGTCAAGCCGCTTTCCGCGGTTCTCAAGGACATTGGCCTCTACTCCGGTGCAACCATGCTCGGCAGCGCCGACCTGGCCCTCATTCTCGACCCCGGATCGATAGCTTTGAAGGCCAATATCACCATGAATTCAGAAGAAGAGGGTGCCGCACAGGTTGAAGAAAGCGACGAAGCGGCGAAGGCCGAATTCCTGCTCGTCGAAGTAAGTGGCCGCCGGGCTGCCGTGCCGCTAGCCGATGTGCTGCGCATCGAGCAGCTTCCGCTCTCGCGCATTGAATACATTGGCTACCGGCCGGTGCTCAACTTCGAGGGCCACCTGCTTCCGGTCGAGGATTCGGGCGGTATCCTGGCGCCGGCCGCGGAGGTCCAGAGCGTTCCATCAGGCACTGACTGCGCGCAGATCATCGTGGTGGTATGCCGCGACGGCGGTCGTCACGTGGGCATCGTGGTTTCACACGTGCTCGATGTGGCGGCCGGCACCGACCTGTTTGAAGCAGGTACTGGCACACAGGCTGGCGGCGTCACCATGCTCAAGAATCGCGTGACCGGCGTGGTCGATCTGGGCGGCGTGGCCCCACTTGTTCAGGGCGAGCCGGCGCACGAGGCGTGGGCGCAATCGGCGGAGGTGATGGCATGACGGCGCCGGCAACCGCAGTTCGTAACGAAAAGTCTCAGGCGCAGGTTGAGCTCTGCTCAGTGCGCGTGGGCAAAACCATGTTCGGCGTGCCCATCGGCCACATTCTTGAGATTGTGGGCTCGGCGCGGCCGCAGCCGGTCCCGCTTGCGCCCGATTATGTGGGCGGCCTGGTGCACTATCGCGGTGACGTGCTTACCACGGTGAGCCTGCGCCAGTTGCTTGGCCTGCCGCCGTGCGAGGGCGCGCAAGACATTCTGGTGCTCGAAAGCCAGGGCGGCTGTTTCGGGCTGCTGGTGGATTCCGTGGGAGAGGTGCTCACCGTCTCACCCGCCGATTTCGAGCCCAATCCTTCCATTCTCGACCGGCGCCACAGCGCGCTGCTGGCCGGGGCTTACAAGCTCAAGGACCACCTGCTGGTGATGCTTGATCCAGAGCGGCTCGATCCCATGCGACTTGCGCAGGAGATGGCCGAGCGCTGAGGCGCCCCGGAGGTAAGCCATGCGAGCTCTGATTGTGGACGACTCCCGCTTTGTGAGGGGGTTCCTGCGGGGCCTGCTTCAGCAGCGGGGCATGGAGTGCGATGAGGCCGGCGACGGACAGACCGCACTCGATCGCATCCACACCTCTGCGCCTTTCGACCTTGCCCTGGTGGATTGGAACATGCCCGTGATGAACGGACTTGAGATGGTCGAACGGATTCGCGCCGAGGGCTACCGGGACATCAAAGTTCTGATGGTGACTACCGAAGCCGAAAACGACTACATCATGCGCGCGCTCGATGCCGGAGCCGACGAGTACCTGATGAAACCGTTTGACGATGCGGCTCTCGGCGAAAAACTGGTGATGATGGGCGTGGAGATAGCCGCTTCATGAGCGACCAGCGCCGCAGGCGGATCCTCATCGTCGAAGACTCCGCCGTGATGCGCAGTCTGCTGCGCGCCGTCATCTCCTCTGACCCGCATCTTGAAGTAGCTGGAACCGCGGCCAATGGAGCTTCGGCGCTGACTTTTCTTTCGGGCGAACGGCCCGACCTGGTTCTGCTCGACGTGGAGATGCCGGTGATGGACGGGCTGGCCACTCTGCGCCAGATGCGCAGCCGGGGAATTCGCGTTCCGGTCATCATGTGCAGTTCGCTTACCCGGCGCGGCGCGCGCGTCACCATCGATGCGCTGGCTAACGGTGCTTCAGACTATGTTGCCAAGCCTACCGGCCAAGCCGGTCGCGAAGCTGCCATTCGAGCGCTGGCACAGGAACTCGTTCCGAAAGTATTGGCGCTCACCGCATCTGCTCAGCCGCGGCTTCCGGGTTCCGGCGCTTCTGCAGTGTCGACGTCTTTCTCGGCGGGGATGCAGGTTCCCGTGCAAGGGACGGCGGTAGCTCATACAGTGGCGCCTTCAGTGCTGGTGATAGGCGTCTCGACCGGGGGCCCCGCGGCGCTCGAGGTTCTGCTGCCGGCATTGCCGGCGGGATTTCCTTTGCCGGTGCTCATCGTGCAGCACATGCCCGAGCTGTTTACGCGGCTGATGGCCGAGCGGCTGAACGGACGCTGCGCTCTTCGTGTGCACGAAGCTTCTGAAGGCGAACCCATTGGCCGCGGCAGAATCGCAATTGCGCGGGGCAACTGGCATCTCGAGCTTCGTTCGCCGCCTTCAGCTTCGGCGCCCGCCACCCTGCATCTGCAACAGGGTCCCCCTGAGAACCACTGCAGGCCCGCGGTCGATGTTCTATTCCGCTCTGCGGCCAGGATATTCGGCCCTGGTGTTCTTGGCGTGGTGCTCACCGGCATGGGCTCCGACGGCTTGATTGGTGCACGCTTGATTCGCCAGCAGGGTGGGTGGGTGTTAGCACAGGATCAGGCCACCAGCACAGTTTGGGGAATGCCCGGCGCTGTCGCCGGCGCTGGCCTCGCCGACAAGATTGTTGCGCTCGATGCCATGGCCTCTGAGATCGTTAGAATCGCCGGCCGAGGTGCTGCAGCCTCCGCCGAAGTTCCAGGCTCATCGAACCTTTTGAACCGGCAGGCGGTGTAGTTATGGAATTCGCCACCACCGCTTCCGATTACGGATTCCTCCGCGAACTCGTCTACGGCCTCACCCGCAACGTGCTCGACCCCTCCCGCGACTATCTCTTTGAAACCCGCCTCTCCAAGCTACTTCGCAATCAGGGCTTGAATCGGTTGGAGGACCTCGTTCGCAGGCTTCGCTCCAGCCGCAATCCATCACTCGAAAACGCGGTTGCCGAGGCAATGACCATCAACGAGACCAGCTTCTTTCGCGATGTGCGGCCGTTCGACCTGATGCGCACCGAACTGCTGCCGCGGATTATTGAAGCACGCCGCTTCAAGCGCTCCCTGCGCTTCTGGAGCGCGGCTTCTTCCACCGGTCAGGAGGCCTACTCGCTGGCCATGATGGTGCTTGAACATTTTCCCCTGCTGGCCGGTTGGGATATACGCATTGAAGGCACCGACATTTGCGCCGAAGTGGTTGCTCACGCCAGCGCCGGATGCTACCAGCGCATCGAGATCAATCGTGGCTTGCCGGCGCGATTTGTTGTCCGCTACTTCGATCACCAGGGTGAACACTGGACCGTGAAGCCCGAAGTTCGCAAGATGTGCAACTTCCGCCAGGCCAACCTGTGCGGGCCCAGGCCGCCTTTCAATCGAGCCAGCGACCAATTCGACGTGATCTTCCTGCGCAACGTGATGCTCTACTTTTCCCAGGAGACACGGCGCGGTCTGCTCGCCACGATTCACAACGTCCTCGCGCCCGACGGCATACTGTTTCTCGGTTCCAGCGAGCAACCCGCCGACCCTTCGATCTGGACCCCATTGCTGGCCGGCGGAACCTGCTACTTCAAGCCGCGATGAAGAAACAGCCAATAGGCAACAGGCGCATGAAGTAGTTCTCCGCCAGTGGTAGGTAGCCTGGCTTTCCCAGGCGCTGATTATTCGCGATTGGCCATTCGGCTATTGCCCGCCTCCCAGCAGCTTCTCCACCTCCGCATGCAACCGCTCGGTAATCTCGGCCTCCGTAGCTTCGGGCGCAAACTCGATCGACTCGCCCACATGCACTTCGAGCCTGCCGGAGCGGAACCATCCTTTGCCTTTTACCTTCAATTCGCCCAACCCGCGAATAGCTACGGGGAGAACGGGCACGCCGCTCTCTTTAGCCAGCAGGCCTATGCCCGCTCTGAAGCTCGCCAGTTTGCCCTCGGCCGAGCGCGTGCCTTCAGGAAAGACCATCACGTTCATGCCGTGATCCATGGCGCGGCCGGCGTGCGCAAAGCTCAATTGGAAGTCGCGCTGGCGCGGCAGCGGGAAGACATTGAAGAGCGCGGTGATGAGGAAGTAAGCCGGCGGACCGAACGGATAGAAGCCCTGCTTGCCGCGGGGCTGGTCAGGGTCGCGCCAGTGCCTGAGGTCGTCAAGCATCTCGGCCGACATGGCGACCGCTATGTGGCGGCGCACGCGACCCTCGAGCGCGTATTCGATCAGCGGCCCGTCATATGTCGTAACGTGATTGCCGACGATGAGCATCGGCCCCTTCGGCAGCGGCTTTCGGGGTCCATAGATGCGTGGGTTCGCGAGCAGCCACACCAGTGGCCGCATCGCCGCCTCCACAAACGCGATGCGTATCCACCCAACAGGCTTTAACCACGGCCACGTCGGATAAATGTAACGACGCGTCGCCACAGCGGGTGCATTTTCGTGGTTCGTTCTTCGTGATTCGTGGTCGCCGGACCCTGGCTCCTGATCCCTGATCCCTGGTCCCTGTTCCCTTGTTCCCTCGTTCCCTTGTTCCCTTGGTTCCTGTTCTTCTCCCACCAGCCTGCGCAGATCGCCGAGTGTTTCGGCCTCTTCCAGCAGTCCGCTGCTCGACACGATACCCAGCCGCTCTTCAAGTGCCGATGCAAGCTGAACGCGTCCCAGGCTGTCGAGGTGCAGGTCTTCAGTCAGCCGTAGCTCGTCGCCCACGCTTTGATAGTTTTCGCCCGTAATCTGCGCAATGAGCGCGATGATCCAGTCAGATGAAGCGCCAAATGCCTGCTGCCCTTCTCCACTCCTGGCCGCCTCAATCCTTCGCAGCCACGCGGCCACCTCTTTACGTTTCACCTTGCCGGTGGAAGTGCGTGGCAGATCGGGCTCAGGGTAGAGCAACCAGCGGTGAATGCGCTGGTACTCGGCGAGCTTTGCATTGGCTGCTTCAACCGCTGCCCCAGCTTGTTCGCCTGGACCCCTCACAGCCAGCACTGCGCACGCTTCCGGCCCGGCCGCTGTCTCAATTGGAACCACCGCGCAAGCCGCTACGCCAGGCTGCTCTTCCACCGCGGCTTCCATATCTTCAGGGTGCAGGTTCACGCCCGAGGCAGTGACAATCACCTCGCTCTTGCGGCCAACAAATTTGAGCTCGCCTGACGGCTCCACCTCGGCCAGGTCGCCGGTGGCCAGCCATTCGTCTTCCCGCTGGTGCAGCTTTCCCCCCTGCCAGGTGGCCCCGCTGATCATGGCGCCCTTTACCAGCACTTCGCCATCCGGCCCCAGTTTTACTTCGCGCCCCGCCAGCGGTTTTCCGATCGTCCCCTTGGCCACGTGGAAGGGATGGTTGAGCGTGATGAGCGCGGTGGTCTCGGTCATTCCGTATCCCTGCACCAAAACGAATCCCAGCGCGTTCCAGAACTGTTCAAGCGGACCGGCCAGTGCGCCGCCGCCTGAGACAAACGCCCAGAATTTGAACCCGAACGCGCGATGCACGGCGCGGAATCGCCACCAGCGCTGCCATGCCTTGATGCCCTTCGACTGCTCAATCCTCGCGGCCAGCATGGGGTCGGTGGTTTCGAGATGCGCCTTCAAAACCGCAAGCACGCGCGGCACCGTGGCCAGCACAGAAATGCGCTCGCGCCGGATCAGCTCAATGAGCCGCGGCGCGGCCAGGCGATCTTCAAAATGCAGCTCGGCCGTGTAAATCTGCGGAATCCACAACCCCATCGTCTGCCCGAAAACATGGCTCAGTGGCAGCGTGTGCAGAATGCGCAACGGGTGAATCAGCTTTTCGTAGCGCAGGTACTTCTGCGAAGCGTCTTCAATTGGGCCCACGCTGGCCAGCACGTTGCCGTGCGTTATCACGATGCCTTTGGGGTCGCCGGTTGTGCCCGAAGTGAAAAGGATCTGCAGCGGAGTTTTGTGCGAGAGCCCCTCCACCGGCCCAGCCTCTTCAGCAGGCAATTCTGTTGCCCAGTCTTCGATCCGCACCTGCGGAATCCCGGGCGCGGCTCGCTTCAATTCGTCGAGCAGCAGCGCATCGCCCACCACCAGCTTCGGATTTACATCCGTGGCCACGCGCGCCGCAAAGTCGAGAGAGCCGTTCGCGTCCAGGGGAACAACCAGCACGCCGCGGCGCAGGCATCCGTGGAAGGCAGCCAGCCACTCGGCGCTGTTGTCGGCCCACAGCAGCACGCGATCGTCTTCCACCACACCGCGCTGCTCCAGCAGGGCCGCAAATCGCCCGCCCATTTGAGCCAACTCGGCGTAGGTAGTTACCCGGCGCCGGTTGCCCTGGTGCCGAACCACGGCAATATTGCGGCCGTAACCCTTGAAGTCGTCGAGCAGTGTAGCCAGATGATCGCGCATGATGGTGCCCAGGCAAGGATCATGGTAGCAGCGTGCGGGCTGCGGACCGCGGCGGTTGTGACACTTTGGTGCGGTGCCGCACTCCCCGGCCGATTTCCGTGGCCATACATTGCAGTTGCGCCGGTGAAACAATGAAAAGGTAACTTTGGTATCGGCCCCTTTGATGCTGCTTTTTGCTTTCTCCTCATTCATTTGGCCTCGGATGCGCGATACTTGTTGTGGGGGCGCCGCAAGCCTGGTTCGCAATGCGGCGATACTTGCTGTGAAGGCTGAAACTCTCGCTCTGGTTTCAATCGATGCGATTCGCGAGGCGGGCAACCGCATTGCGTCCATCGCAGTTCGCACTCCGTTGGTGCGCGCCCCGTTTCAGGGCGTCGCAGGCTACGGATCAGGCCGCGAGATCTGGCTCAAGGCTGAGAGCCTGCAGCCCATCGGAGCCTTCAAGATTCGCGGCGCGGCTAACAAGATTTTGCAGCTCACCCCCGCTGAAATCTCTCGCGGTGTCATCACTTATTCCAGCGGCAATCATGCCCAGGGCGTGGCCTACGCGGCGCGCGAAGTGGGAGCGAAGGCGGTTATCGTCATGCCTTCGAACGCGCCGGCCATCAAACGCGCCGCCACGCTGGCCATGGGAGCTGAGATTGTGGACGTCGGCGTGGCCTCGAGCGAGCGCCTCGCTCGCGCTGAAGAATTGGTCCGCGAGCACGGATATGCCGTCGTGCCGCCCTATGACGACGAGCAGATCATCACGGGGCAGGGAACCTGCGGTCTTGAGATTGTCGAGGATATTCCTGACGTTGATCTCGTGCTTGCGCCTGTCTCCGGCGGCGGCCTGCTCGGCGGTGTGGCCGCGGCCGTCAAGCAGTTGAGCCCACGAACAAAGGTCTTCGGCGTTGAGCCTCAGCTTGCCGGCGACACTGCCGAAAGTTTTAGTGCCGGCAGAATCGTTACCTGGCCGGCCGAACTCGTCAGCCGTACCATGGCCGACGGGCTGCGCACCCAGAGCGTAGGCGTGCGCAATTTTGCCCACATCCAGGCTTTCGTCGACGGCATAATTACTGTGACTGAGGCTGAAATCCGCGCCGCCATGCGCGCCATTATTTCCACCGCCCACCTGGTTCCCGAACCCAGCGGTGCGGTTGCCGCCGCGGCATTGCTCTTCCATCCCCAGGAGCTGCCCGAATATCGTAAAGCTGTAGCAATCGTGAGCGGCGGCAACGTCGATCCCGCGTTGCTGGCCCAGGTTCTCAATGAAGGAAAGGACTAAAGGAATGACAGAACCGTCAACTCAACTTCGCGTTGGAGCGATTATTTATCCGCAGGTCGATCAGGCCGATTTTACCGGTCCTTTTGAGGTGCTATCGCGGATTCCCAACTCCTCGTTCCACGTTTTGTGGAAAGAAATCGCGCCCGTTCTCGACCGTAAGGGACTCATTCTGACGCCCGACACCACCTTCGCCAACGCGCCCGATTTCGATCTGCTCGTCGTTCCCGGCGGTTGGGGACAGGAGGCGTTAATGGAAGACCAGATCGTTCTCGATTTCATCCGTGCCCACGCCAAAAGAGGCAAACTCATCCTCTCGGTCTGCACGGGAGCGTTGATTACCGGCGCCGCCGGCCTCTTGCGCGGCGTCAAGACCACCACTCACTGGACGTCCTTTCATCTGCTTGAGTACTTCGGCGCACTTCCCTTTGCCGGCCGCGTGGTCGTGGACGGCAAATTCATCTCGACTGCCGGGGTGACGGCCGGCATCGACGGCGCCCTCTGGGCTGTCGAACTCTTGCGCAGCCAGCGCGTTGCCGAAGAGATTCAGCTCGCCATTGAATACGATCCTGAGCCGCCTTTCGACAGTGGTACGCCCGAGGTAGCCTCTCGTGAAGTAATTGAAGCTGTGCGTTCCCAATACGAAAAGATCTCTGCGTCCCGGCTGGCCACCGCCAAACGCGTAGCCTCTCAACTCGGAATCTCTGCGGAGGGATAAACAGCCGCCATGCGTTCAGCGAGCAGCCGGGAGAGCTGCGCGGCCTGATCCTCTTCAAGCTCACGCCCTTGTGGAATCCGGGTCAAACAGACAAGAGGAGCTTTCACGGATCAGCCAGGCTGGAAGTCTCGGTGATTCCTGCCCCCTGCTCTCTTAGCCCGGCACAAACATGAGTCTGAGGAACTATCATTTTGTAGTGATGAAGCGACGGATCTTTACCGTTACCATCCTTCTGGCTGGCCTGTCTGTCGGCTGCGTTCTACCGCTCGGCAACGCCCAGAAAAAGAAACCGCAGCTCGAGAAGCCGATGGCCGGGCCGCGCGCCACGCCCCTGCGCATCACCTGGCTCTACATCACCCCCGACACCGAGGCGCAAAAAGTTGCAAAGGTGCAGATCGGCCGCGAAATGGTGGTGGCCGAAAAGAGTGGTCCGTGGCTGCGAGTCTACGCCAACACTGACATTGAAGAGCTGCGTGGCAAAGATGCGCCCGAGATGCAGGATGACCAAAGCACCTCGCCGCCGCCCATCTCCGGCTGGGTGCAAGCCAAAGGCGTCGTCATGGATTCAACTCCAGACGCCGACCAGATTCTGATGGGCGCGGCCGCCAATGAGGAGTCTCTCGCCTCCGATCCCAAGGGCCCCGCGAACGCTGCTCAGAGCGCGCGGCTGCTCTACCGGCGGCTCGCTGAGATGTTCCCCAATTCAACTCTGGCCCCCGAAGCTGCATGGCGCTCCGCCGACATCCAATGGCAGATTGAAAAGACTGATGCCGCCTCATTGCGGTCGGCTCGCGAGCGTGACCCAAACATGCGCGAGCAGATGGATGAGGACGATTTGAAGAAGGTGATCAAGTACTACCCCGGCACCCGCTGGGCCGCCCTCGCAGCCTTCGACCTCATCGATAACAAGCTCTGCGGCAATTGGGAGGGCTCCACCCAATGTCCCGAGCGCGAAGCCGCCCTCTATGAAAAGTACGCCGGCGAGTATCCTGACGGCCCACGTACCGCGCAGGCCATGTACCAGGCTATCTACCGGCTGGCCGTTTTAGTTGACATCTACACTGCGAACAGCGACGACCACAAAGCCGACGATGCCCGCAACCACGCCCGCGAACTGGCCGCGAACCTCAAACAGCACTTCGCCGGCACTGACTATACGTATCGTGCCGCGTTGCTGGTGTACAAATTGGATGAAGGGGTTCCTGTCTACGGCATCGACCTGCAGTGAGCCGGGCATGATCCTCTCCAGTTTTCGTCCGGACTTCACTATTCCCATGCATCACTCGCCTTGGGAGGCTTCTTGAACCTTTATCTCGTATCAGTGCTTTTGGGAATTGTGGAGGGGCTCACCGAGTTTCTGCCCGTCAGCTCGACCGCGCACCTGCGCATTGCCGAAGCGCTCATGAAACTTCCACTCGACGATCCCTACTGGAAGATGTACACGATCGTCATCCAGGTGGGTGCCATCCTTGCGCTGTGCCTGCTCTTTTTGAGCCGCATCGTCGGATTCCTGCGCACCTTTCCCCGCGGTGAAGAGGGTGACAGGAACATCTTCAATCATCCGCTTTCGCTCACGTTCATCGCTTTTGCTTTCACCTCTGCCCCGGCGCTCGCCCTGCACAAGTGGAGCGAGAAGAATCTCGGCAGCCTGAAGGCCATGGCCCTGGCACTGCTGATCGGCGGCATCGTGATGTGGGTTATCGACGCGTGGTCGGATCGCCGCGACGCTGACACTACGCACGTAGAGCAGATGAACCTGCTGCAGGCCATCTGGATCGGACTCTGCCAGACTCTCTCAGCGGTTTTTCCCGGCACTTCGCGCTCCATGTCCACCATTGCCGCCGGGCAGCTCGTCTCACTCGACCGTCCCACCGCGCTCGAATTCAGCTTCCTGCTCTCCATCCCCACCATGATGGCCGCCACCGGCTGGGACTTGATCAAGGAGATTCACCCCAGTAAGTCGGCGACCGGCGCAGCGGCCGTGGCCCACGTCGCCATGAACTCCGAGCGATGGATTGTGCTCATCATCGGCACCGGTGTCTCCTTCATCGTGGCGCTTGGCGTTGTGGAGTGGTTCCTCCACTGGGTGCGCAGGCATGGATTCACCGTGTTTGCGATCTACCGCATCCTGCTGGGCGGCGCGCTCCTCATCTGGGGCGCGAAGATGATTGGCGGTTAGCGATCCTCAAATTGTGCGCTCGGCACTCACGCCCGCGCAGGACTCAGATCCGCAGAACGGATAACCGTCAGCACCGTAATGTCATCTTGCTGTCCGAACCCCCTGGCCGCTTCCGCGATCATGCTGGCGGACTTGATGCTGATGGCCTGCGTGCGCTCAAATCCGTAGAGTTCACCGCTCGGGCTGATTGCCTCGATTACCCCATCTGTGACCAGAGTGCAGAGCTGATCGGGGTCCAGTTGCACAGTGATCTCAGAGTATTGAACGCCCAGATCCAGGCCGAGAGGCAGGTTGGCGTCGGTTTGAATCTCAACTCCGTTGATGTAAGGATTCGGGTGCCCGGCATTTGCGACGGTCAGTTTGCCGGAAGGCTCGACCATCAATACAAGACAGGTAGCGAAGCCGTCGCCGCGGCCATACAGGCGTCGATTGAGGCCGTCGAGCAGCGCAGCCGGACTCGAACAAAATTCAACGTAGGTGCGCAGCGTTCCAACAATCAGTGAAACGGTCATGGCCGCTTTCAGGCCTTTTCCGCTTACATCTCCCACCACAATAAACGCCGACGGTTTTTAAGGATCGGCTGCGTTGGGGATGGGGAGAATCTGAAAGAAATCTCCGCCAACTTCCTGCGCGGGCAGGTAGGCGCTTTCGATACTAAGACCGGGGATGGAAGGCAGCTCATCGGGAATGAGGATCTGTTGCACGCTGCGGGCCGCGGCCAGCTCCTGCTCCACTGCGCGATTGCGGTCCTGAATGCGGCGCAGGCGAAAGGTCATGGCGATGAGCATGACGATAGCGAACAGCACCCACGCCACCGGGCGCAGATCGAAATCGAGAGCGCCCCAATGGATGGATTGAAAAATGCGATTTGAGAACGTCCACCCCGCCTGCCAGTATCCCTCCATAATGGTCAGAAACAATACGGTCCCGCCGATCCAGCGCATCTCAGCAAGCTTGCTCTTGAAGCACATGGGAACCAAAAGCAATAGAGTGAAAGTTGCGAGCAAAACTGAGACGCCATAGGCGTGGAGCAGAAAAGGGCCGATTACCGTAACGAGTGGAGACGATCCGCGATAAATAGGCGGAGCCAGCAAGAGCAGGTTCAGAAATGAAAGCCCGCCAACGATTTCGAGTAAGCGGAAGATTCTCGGGACGGGACGCCCCAGGAACGAGAATACGAACTCGACGATGATTGCGGTTTGAATGCCGTTCCCAAAGTAGTAATCGACGATTCCGGCCCAGGAGGGCATGCCAATGTTGACCACTGCAGCGAATTCGCCCACCCGGAACCCGAACAGCAGGGTAAGCAATGCGCCCAGCCAGAAGTATTCGCGCAGCCTTGTGTTGACTGAAAACAGCAAGAAAAACACCAGCCCAACGCAGCCCATCAGGGCGAAGAAGACATAGTGCTGCCAGTTTGCACGCAGGTGGTCCAGAGTGTCTTCGTCCATAATCTGCTGGGTCTGGCTGAGCGGTGCAATGGTGGGATTCAAGCCCTGTACCGGCAGGTACGAATGCACTTGCAGCACGCGAATCGCTATCGTGAGTCTTCCATCGGCAGGCATCTCGGCTGGCAACTTCAAAGCGATGCGCGAATCCTGTGGCCCCTTGTAGTTTCTAAAACTACCCGCACCGCCAATGAGTTGGCCGTTGACTAAGACTTGATATACCGGTTCTTCACCCTGGACGATCAGGCCAAGCGGTTGTGAACGGAGCAGATCGGGTGGGAGGGTAACTTCAATTCGACGCCATTCAATTCCATACCGTGAAACGTCTTGAGCGAATTTCTGCACGGTGCACCCGGTCGCATCAACAGCCGCGCAGCGCGGATCGTCCCCAATATGCAACTGCCATTGATCCAGAGGCAGTCGCAGGACGCCAGACTGCTCGGTCTGGCCGAGCGCCGCCGCGGCAAGCAGGACAAGAGACTGTAAGCAAAAGAGATGCAGACGACGGGGAAACATGCGGCAAGCATACCTCGGCTCACCCGGATCGGAATAGCTGAAAACTCAGCAAGCGATTTTGGAGCCAGTAAGTTGGCAGGTTCAATCCAGAGGACGTCCCTTCACTCCCGCACGCGCATTTTGATCTCTGATCTCTTACCTCTGATCTCTGATTTGGGGGTGGTCAGCATGGTTCCCCCCTCTCGCTTTTGCCCGAATTCCACTTCCCAGCCGGGGATAATGAATACTGCTCTGCTTTGGCGGCACTGCCACGATCACGCCGCATTTGTGTCACTGCGGCAGAACCCCCGTCATGAAGCCGACCCGCATCGTTCTCGAGCCCACACGCAACCGCCCGGTGAACATCTTTCTTGGGCTGTTGCTGCTGCTGGTCTCGGCCCTTTTGTTTCTCTCCCTGGCCACCTGGCACGCTACTGACCCCTCGCTCAATACTTCTGCCGACCCTGCCGTCACGCATGCGGCCCGCAACTGGATCGGCCTCTTCGGAGCGGCCATCAGCGATCTGATGTTGCAGGTTCTCGGCATCACCAGCTTCCTCATTCCCATCTGGATCGGCGGCCTGGGCTGGACATGGATGCGCTCCCGTTCCGGAGGCTCGCCCATCCTGCGCTGGATCGGCACCCTCTTCGCGCTCACCTTCATCCCCACCGTCTTTGCGCTGCTGCCCTGGCACTGGAACTGGATGCATCTGGTCCCAGTCGAAGGCGTCGTCGGAAAACTCATGGCCGGCTTGCTGGTCGGCTATCTCAACATTCAGGGCGCATGGGTGGTAGCTGGCGTCCTCGCGGCCATCGGTCTCTATTTTGCCTCGGCCATAAGTTTCTGGGCGCTCAAAGAATCCTTTGAAGAGCGCTGGATTCACGTCGTGAGCTGGTACGAGCGCTGGCGCAACTGGCGCCTGGATCGCGCTGAAGCCCGCGCTGAAGCCCGCGCTGAACGGGAGATCGAGGAAACCGAGTCCGATCTCGAAGCCGCACCGGTTGTGCAGACCGCTTCGCACAAAGCTGGATTCTTCGCCGCGCTATTGCGTCGCCGTCGCGAACCTGAAGCCGATCCCATCGACGAGATTCCTGCTTTCAAACGCGCCGCCATGCACCGCGATGAAGAAGCCGACGCGCTCGAACCGCGCCGCCCCAGCATCTGGGAACGCGCTGACGAACGCGAACAGCTTGGCCCCGTGGCAGAAAACTGGAACGAAATTACCGATCCGCGCAACGCCGCCACTCAGCGGGCTGCCGTCGCGCCCATCCGGCCTGCGGCCGCAACCTTGCCGCAAGCCGCGCCTCAGCAAGCCGCGCCTCAGCAACCCGCGCCTGCCGCACGTACTCCCGTGCCCCAGCCATCCGCATTTCGACCCTCATCCCTGGGCTTCGATCCCGCCCCCACTCCACCGGCGCCGCAGCCGCAGCGGATTGAGGAGATCGCCATCCACGAGCGCGCCGACGCTGAAATCCGCACCGCAACTGTCGCGCCAAAGCATGTAAGCGGCTTCAAGTTGCCGCCTTCCACGCTGCTCAATGAGGGTGAGGGTCCGCAGTCCATCCGCGAGGAAGAGCTCCGCGAAGAGGCCCGTGTGCTGGTTGAGAAATGCGGCGAATTCGATGTGCGCGGCCAGGTGATGCAGATCAATCCCGGCCCCATGGTCACCACTTACGAGTTCAAGACCGAGGCCGGCGTAAAGTATTCGCGCGTGACCGGTCTGGCCGACGATCTCTGTCTTGCCATGCGCGCTGAGAGCATCCTCATCGAGCGCATGCCCGGCAAAAGCACCGTCGGCATCCAGGTGCCTAATCACGAGCGCGAAACTATTCACTTGCGCGAAGTGCTTGAAAGCGAGACCTTCGGCAAGGCCAAGTCGCGTCTCACGCTCGCCATGGGTAAAGACATCAACGGCCGCATCGTTACTGCCGATCTGGCCTCCATGCCTCACTTGCTCATCGCCGGCTCAACCGGATCGGGCAAGTCGGTTGCGATTAATGCGATGATCATGAGCCTGCTCTATCGCACCACGCCCAGCCAGGTGCGGCTCATCCTCGTCGACCCCAAGCGCGTCGAACTGGGCATGTACGAAGGCGTTCCTCATCTCTTTACGCCCATCATCACCGAACCCAAACTGGCAGCTAACGCGCTGCGCAACGCCGTGCGCGAGATGGAGCGTCGTCTCAAGCTGCTGGCCAGCCGTAGCGTGCGCCACATTGACCAGTACAACAAATTGTTTGACGGCGCCATGCCCTCGCTCTTTGACGACGGCGAGCAGGAATCGCCGTTGCCTTACATCGTCATCATCATCGACGAGCTCGCCGACCTGATGATGCTCGACCGCGCCAACGTTGAGGAATCCATCACGCGCCTTGCGCAGATGGCTCGCGCCGTCGGTATTCATCTCATTCTGGCCACGCAGCGTCCTTCGGTCGACGTCATCACCGGCCTCATCAAGGCCAACGTGCCTACGCGCATCAGTTTCCGCCTCGCCACCAAGGTCGATTCGCGTACCATCCTCGACACCAACGGTGCTGAAGCGCTGCTTGGCCGTGGCGACATGCTCTTTCTGCCACCCGGCACCAGCCGCCTGATGCGCCTTCATGCGCCCTACGTCAGCGAGAAAGAAACCGCTGCCGTAGTCCAGTTCTGGAAAGATCAGGGCCAGGCCGAGTATGTCGAAGGCTTCCTCGAATCGCCCAAGGACGAGCGCCCGAGCGTCGACGGCTCTAACGCCGACCCCGACGAGAACGACCCCATGTTCGACGATGCCGTGCGCCTGGTATTCGAGTTCGGCAAGGCTTCAACCTCGCTGCTGCAGCGGCGTCTGCGCATCGGCTACGGCCGCGCAGCACATCTCATCGACTTGATGGAGCGAGACGGCCTGGTCGGCCCCGCAGACGGCTCCCGCCCCCGCGAGCTGCTTAAAGCCCCCGGCTGGCTGCACGAAATCTCCGCGGTAAGCGAATAACTACCCCGCTCTAATAAAATCAAATCAACCGCGGCCGCCCATCTGCGCTATTCTTCTTCGTCCAGGCATTTTCATCTTAAAAGGGCCGCTTCCCGTTGAATCACGCGCCTAAGAATCCGGCCGTCCACTCCTACTACACCATGCGCAGAGCCGTTGGTGTCACCGCGCTCTCGCTTCCGTTTGTGCTCGCTTTTGGCTCCGTTGTTCTCTCGCTGGCCGGCCCCGCTCATGCGCTGCCCCATCCGCTGCTTGAGCGCTCTATCAGCGACTACTACCACACACCCATGCGCAATTACCTCGTGGGCAGCCTCTTCGCTATCGCCGCCTTTCTCGTCTGTACGCGGGGCTACGACCTGCGCGACGAAATTACCGGCTACGTCGCTGGAGGATTGGCGCTGGTCGTTGCTCTTGTCCCCTCGGTGAATCCGCATCACACCATCCACAACCGCTTTCATGACGATCTCGGCCGTGTACACCTGTGGGCGGCCGCGCTCATGTTTTTTGTGCTTGCGTACTTCTGCCTTGTGCTCTTCCGCAAGACGTCGCCCCACACCCCGCTCACCCGCCGCAAACGCAAGCGCAACGGCGTCTTCCTCGTCTGCGGCCTGGTCATGGTGGCCTCCATGTCAGTGATGCTCTCGCTTACCGTCAAATCGGTGCAAGCGTTGCTGTGGCCCACTGGAGTCCTCTTCTGGTGTGAGTCGTTCGCGCTTTTTGCATTCGGCATTGCCTGGCTGGTCAAGGGCGAGGTCTTCCTTCGCGACCGGCCCCAGAATCACAACCATCAGGATCAAGCCCATCCCGGTCATGACTACGAACTCCACGCACGATGAGGGCCGCAACCGGACGCTTGACAAACGTCGGAGTAAAGCAATTTACTTAAGGGCGACCTTCGGATCCTTCCGCTGACGGATTTGCGCCACAAGAGGTGACGTTCATGCTCGGTTTCACCCCGGCTTCCATCGCAGTCTCCTTCGGCCATCTTCCGGCCCTACTCGCCCTCTCCGCAGAGCCCTTGGTACGTCTTCGCTTTTTGGATATTGCGA
>CAZGUD010000045.1:0-44188 GCA_964528915.1 uncultured Occallatibacter sp. | reverse complement strand
CAACAGTATCAACGGCCGGATCTCACCGATCCGGCCGTGTCAAAACCTATACCTTTAGAAACAGCCTATCGCGCCAGTTATCAGTCTTGTGATCGACCACGCCCTTGAAGGGCCGCTGACGCCAAGCATACTCAGTAGGCTCGATGGAACTGCCATTATCTTGCCCGGGGTACCCGCTCCTCCTCGAATGAGGTTCTGAATCCAACCCAAAAGTGGGAAGGCGAGAGCCCCGGCCGTCAACTATAATCGGCGCATCCTTAGCAAAGCGCATTCTTTCCTATTCACTTTTGGGCCATTCAGTTAACCGTTCTTTGAAATGAGCTCCGGGCTTGATTTCTCTTTTGGCAGAGTTGGGTAACCGCAGCAATTCGGAGAGAATCCGCGATGACCATCAGGCGTTTCGCTAAATTGCTGTTCGGCGCTTTGGTTTTAATGGCGACGATCACGGCGCTACTCATTTTGAATGCCGCGAACAAACGTCGCGTCCTCGTCGAAATCCAGCAAAAGCACTTCCTTTCATATCAATTGGCGGAGGAACTCCGGCAGAGCTCAGACGATTTGACCCGTTTTGCGCGCCTCTATGTGGTCACAGGCGATCCCCAATACGAGCATGACTATCGAGACGTAATCGCAATTCGAAACGGTACGATGCCGCGCCCCGAGAATTACGAGCGCATTTATTGGGACCTCGTTATCGACCTGGGGCATTCGCCACGGCCCGCGACGGCACCTGTGTCGTTGCTCAACTTGATGCAGCAGGCGGGATTTACCGATCAGGAGCTCGCGAAGCTGCGACAGGCGGAGGACCGATCGAATGCGTTAGTGCAGACCGAAGAGATCGCGATGCACGCCATGAAGGGTCAGTACCTGGACAAGTCAGGCGGATTTAGCAAGCAGGGCACTCCCGACAAGGCTTTGGCGATTCGGCTGATGAACGATGCTGCCTACAACCATCAGAAGGCGCTTATCATGCAGCCCATCGATGAGTTCATGGCTATGGTCGAGGACCGTTCCGCTTCCGATCTGCAGCGGTTTAACAAAGAAACCGCATTTCAATTTCGCATCCTCGAGTCTTTCTTGGGTATTTTCACGGGACTTGTTGTACTCGCCTATCCGCTGGTACGTCAGCGAGTGTTGTTGCCCGTTTCCGATCTACAGGAACGAACGCGCTTGATGGCGGCGGACATTGATAACCTCGCGGCGGTTACGAAACAGGTGGCCAAGGGCGATCTAAGCAGGTCCTTCTCAGTCAGCGCGTCGCCTATTGGATCAACTAGCAAGGACGAGATTGGAGATTTGTCACGTCTGCACGACACCATGATCGGCCATTTGCAGGAGACGGGCGCGTCGATTGCCGAGATGACCGCCGAATTGAACCAGGCGAACGAACGTCGTTTTCGCGCGCTGTTCGAGAACTCGCTGGTAGCGATCTACATTATTCAAGATGGCCGCATATCAGAAGTGAATCCAGCCGCAGCCAGAATGTTCGGTTACGAACCGGATGAAGCCGTGGGCTTGGATCCACTGGTACTAATTCAACCGGACGATCGGGAATTTGTAGCCCAAAAGATACGCCAGAGGCTCTCCGGCGAAAAGGAATCGGATCAATACGAATTTCGCGCCTTGCGAAAGAATGGGGAATGCATCTATGTCGAGGCAATTTCGAAGCTAGTGGATTTAAGTGGCCAGCCGGCCATCATCGGAAACGCGGTTGACATAACCAGCCGCAAGCGCGCGGAGGAGCAGCTCCGCTTGACGCAATTCTCGCTGGATCATGCTTCGGACCCTGTGTTCTGGCTGGACCGGGAGGGCAGGATTGTCTATGCCAATGAGGCGGCTTGCAAGTCTTTGGGTCGTTCTCGCGAGGAGCTGCAATCGTTGTCTATCCCTGACATCGATCCAAACATGCCCGTTGAAAGCTGGAAGCCTACCTGGGAAAACATCAAGGCAGAGGGCTGGGCAACCTTTGAAAGCTGCCACCGAGCGAAAGATGGCAGGGTCTTTCCTGTCGAAGTGACCAGCAACTACGTCGAGTTCGGGGAGAAGGAATACCTTTTCGCGTTTGCTCGCGACATAACCGAACGCAAGAAGGCCGAAGAGGCGATCCGCGAGAATGTGGCTCGCTTAAAGGAAGCTGAGCAAATAGCGCATTTCGGAAGCGCCAGCATGGACCTGGCAACCGGCACCACCATCTGGTCGGACGAGCTGAACCGCATTGTCGGCCGGGACCCCAATCTGCCGCCGCCGAGTCGCGCGGAGCGTGCCGCGATCTATTCCCCGGAAAGCTGGGAGCGGCTGGAGAAGGCAGCCAGGCGCACTTTGCAGACTGGCGAGCCCTACGACCTTGAACTGGAAGTGGTCCGCTTGGACGGAACGCGGCGCCAAGCGCACGCCCGCGGCGCCGCAGCAAAAGATGAAGCGGGCCGCGTAGTGCGGCTCTACGGCACACTGCAGGACATAACGGAACGCAAACAGGCAGAAGAGAATCTGGAAGCGATTAACAGAACTCTTCGAACGATCATTGCCTGTAACCAGGCGCTGGCAAAAGCTACCGGCGAAGAAGAACTATTAAACGCTATCTGCACAATTATCGTTGAAATCGGCGGATATCCCGCGACGTGGGTGGGATACGCCCAGGACGACGAAGGCAAGACGGTGCTACCAGTCGCTCACGCCGGGTTGGAAGAGGAATTCTTTCATACATTGCGTGTGAGCTGGGCGGATGTCGAAGCGGGGCACGGGCCGACAGGAAAGGCGATTCGAACCGGCAAACCCACCGTGCTTCAAAATCTCGAGGCCGCGCCTTCGTTTGCGATGTGGAAGGATCGCGCTTCGAATCGTGGGCTTGGTTCCGCAATAGGTATTCCGCTCGCGGCAGGCTCCAAGGTTTTCGGCGGCCTGTGCGTCTACGCCATCTCAGAAAATGCCTTTAACCAGGACGAAGCTAAATTGCTTGAGCAGTTTGCCGCGGACCTGGCCTTTGGAATCGAAACCCTGCGAACGAGGAAGCGAGCTGAAGAAACGCAGCGTGAAAAAGTGGCATTGCAGGAGCAGCTAGGCGGGATCGTCAATTCGGTTCCCGGAGCAATCTATTCATTCTCGATGCGCACGAACGGCACTTCAGCATTTCCTTACGCCAGCCCCGGCTTCCGGGGCATTTTCGGTATCGGGCCGGAGGTTGTGAAGAACGATGCTGAGCCTGTATTTCGGTTGATTCATCCAGATGACCTGCCTGGCGTTCAAGCGTCGATCGCTGATGCATACGCGCACCAGGCACCGTGGTCACACGAATTCCGGGTGAACCATCCGGAACGGGGAATCATTTGGGTTGAGGGACTTTCGTTGCTTTCGCAGCAGCCCGATGGAGAATACCTGTGGCATGGATATTTGAACGACATTACGGAGCGCAAACATGCGGAGGAGGCCCTGCAAGCGAGCGAAGCTCGCCTTCGCAAACTAATTGAAAATGCGCCCGTTGCGATCGCGATTGCCCGTGACGCGAAAACCACCTATGTCAATCAGAAGTACGTGAGCCTGTATGGATTTGAGCGAGCGGAGGAACTCATAGGACGGCCCATTTCAGATTATTGGGCTCCGCACACCCAGGCGGTTCTTGCGGAAAACGCCCGTCGACGCGTTCTCGGCCTGCCTGTTCCGGACAGCTTCGAAGAGGTGGGGCGACGTAAAGATGGTTCCCTTTTCCCCGCCCATGCAGACGTAACAACCGTGAACTTTCCTGAGGGTCCGAGCACTTTGGCATTTTTGACAGATCTCACCGAGCGCAAACAGGCCGAAGAGAATCTGGAAGCTTTCAACAGAACACTCCGAACCATTATTGCGTGCAATCAGGCGCTGGCAAAAGCCACGGGCGAAGACGAGCTATTGAAAGCGATCTGCACAAATATTGTTGAGATTGGTGGATATCGCGCCGCGTGGGTTGGTTACGCCGAGGACGACGAGAACAAGACGGTGCGCCCGGTTGTATACGCGGGATTGGGAGAAGAGAATTTTCGGAAGAGTCGAGTAAGCTGGGCTGACGTCGAAGAAGGGAGGGGGCCCGTGGGATTTGCGATCCGGACCGGTCGCCCTGCAATGGTTAAGAATCTTCCAGAAACGCCATCATATGTGCCGTGGCGGGATGGCCAATCAGGTGGTGGACCTGGTTCCGCGATGGCAATCCCGCTCGCGACAGGCTCAAAGATTTTCGGGACGCTCTGCGTCTACACTGCTTCCGCAAGTGCGTTCAGCGAGGACGGAGTCAAATTGCTTGAGCAGTTTGCCGCCGACCTGTCGTTCGGAATCGAAACCTTGCGAACGAGGAAGCGGGCAGAAGAAACGCAGCGCGACAAGGTCGCTTTGCAGGAGCAGCTAGGCGGAATCGTCACTTCGGTTCCCGGTGCGATCTATTCATTTTCGATGCGCCCGGATGGCACTTCAGCATTTCCGTACGCCAGCCCCCGCTTCCGCGACATTCACGGTGTCGAGCCTGAAGCCGTGAAGGACGATGCCACACCTGCACTTCGGTTGGTTCATCCAGATGACCTGCCGGGACTTGCAGCGTCGCTCGCGGATGTATACGAGCACCATGCGCCCTGGTCTCACGAATTCCGAGTAAACCATCCGGAAAAAGGAGTCATTTGGGTCGCGGGAAACTCTTTGCCTGTGCAACAGCGGGATGGAGAACAACTCTGGCACGGGTATCTGAGCGATATTACCGAGCGAAAACAGCTGGAGTCGCAGGCGTTGCAAGTGCGCGCTGCAGAAGCCGCGGCACAAGCGAAGTCGGAATTCCTCGCCAACATGAGCCACGAAATCCGCACTCCAATGAACGCGATTATCGGAATGGCTCACCTCGCGCTTCGCACCAACCTGGACCGGAGACAACAGGACTACGTGGAAAAGATAAAGAATGCCGGTGATCATCTGCTGGGGATCATCAATGACATTCTGGATTTCTCAAAAGTCGAAGCCGGCAAGCTGCGCCTGGAGACAGTTGACTTTCAGTTGGATGGCGTTCTCGATAACATCGGTTCGCTGATCGCGGAGCGCGCTGCCGAGAAAGGCCTTGAAGTTGTCTTCGATATCGGCGCTGACGTTCCGAGCGCCCTGAGAGGCGACCCACTGCGCATCGGCCAGGTGGTGCTCAATTACGCAACCAACGCGGTGAAGTTCACCGAGACCGGAGAGATCGTCATCCGCGCCCGAGTCGTGGAGGAATCGACCTCTGACGTTTTGCTGCGCTTCGAAGTGCGAGACACTGGCATCGGATTAACAGAAGAGCAGCAGGCTGGATTGTTCCAGTCGTTTCAGCAGGCGGATATGTCAACGGCACGAAAGTACGGAGGCACGGGGCTGGGCCTGGCTATCTCAAAGAAGCTGGCTGAGATGATGGGTGGTGCGGTGGGCGTGGAGAGCAAATTGGGCGAGGGAAGCACGTTCTGGTTCACAGCCCGCCTGGCGCGGGCAATCGAAGACGTTCAGCAATTAGTGCCGCAAGAAGAGATGCGAAACCGGCGAGTCCTGGTGGTCGATGACAATGAGACCGCCCGGACGGTAGTTTCGGACATGCTGGAGAGGATGACTCTCCGGGCCGACACCGCGGCGTCGGGAGAACTGGCGCTGCAGGCAGTTATAAAGGCAGATTCCCTTGCCGATCCTTACCAGATTGTGTTCCTCGACTGGAACATGCCGCCAGGCATTAATGGCGTGGAGACGGCGCAAAGAATACGCGCGCTCGATCTAAGGCAATCGCCCCACTTCGTGGTAATCACCGCTTACGGGCGCGCAGAGATCCTGCACGACGTGGAGAAGGCGGATATTGGAGTCACACTCGTTAAGCCGGTGAACGCATCGATACTCTTCGATACGATCTCCCAGTTGCTTGGAGGATCAGTGAGACGTCCGAGTGCCAGCGGCGTGGCTGCGGACAAACTACCTGATTTCTCCGGAAAGGGGGTGCGGATTTTGCTCGTCGAAGACAACGAGATCAACCAGCAAATCGCCGCCGACATACTGCAACAAGCTGGATTGGCCGTGGACATTGCCGGAAACGGAATCAAGGCGGTAGAGGCTGTCCAGCGGACCAAATACGATGCCATTGTCATGGACGTGCAAATGCCCATTATGGATGGCTACGAGGCAACGCGGCGTATTCGCGCAGCGGAGGCCCCAAACACGAAAATTCCTATAATCGCCATGACGGCGAATGCTATGGCGGAAGACGAAAGAAGAAGCCTGGCAGCGGGAATGGATGCTCACATTACCAAACCGATCAACCCCGCGGTGTTACTTCGTACGCTGGCCGTGAACCTTAAGATGCAACCGGAGTCTCATGCCACAACGCAAGGAACTCCAATTGGCAATAGCGACTTTCCACCTGCCGGCGGATTGCCCGGAATAGACGCCAAAGCCGGCATGAGAACTGTTCAAGGGAATTCGAAACTGTATCGAAAACTGCTTTTGACATTCAGGAATACACAGTCTCATTTTAGAGAGGATTTTAGGAAGGCTCAAAACGACACTGACCCTCACGCGGCAGCACGCCTTGCGCACACTCTGGCTGGCGTGGCTGGAAATCTCGGCGCCATGGAGGTCTACAACGCAGCGAAAGCCCTGGAGCAGGGTTGCATCAAGCAATTGGCCCCTAAGAAAATTGACGCATTGCTGAAAAGTACGGTTGCAACCCTGGAGATCGTATTGAAGGGATTGTTGCCATGCCAGGAGCTAGAAGAACGGGCCGCGACACCGCCAAACCAGCTAAGCGACGCAGAAGCGAAGTTGCAACTGGATCATCTGCGTGACCTGTTGGAGCAAGATGACACGAGTGCGATTGAAGTTGCGAATAAACTGTGTGCTGCTCTAACAATGCAACCTCATGCCGAGATTCTTGAGAAACTTTCAATGGCATTAAACGGCTATGAGTTCGATCGAGCGCTGAAGCACTGGCATGAATTGGACTCTTTGATGCGGCAGACATGAACTGCAGCGCTTCGCGCTGGGTATGGCTGGCCCGGGCCTTTTATTTAGCTTCTGATCGCTCCCTCTCGACTGTGGGAGATAGCCAAGCGGTAATGGAGACAGGACAAGCATCATGGCTGAGAAACGAACAGTTTTGGTTGTAGATGACACCCCGGAAATGCTCGATGTCATCTCTGAGGTGCTTCGGCCGGTATTCAGAGTCAAGGCTGCACGTAATGGCGCGCGCGCAATCACAATCGCGGCCAGCGACCCAGCCCCCGACTTGATCCTGATGGATGTCGACATGCCTGAGTTAAACGGCTACCAGACATGCCAGCAATTGAAAGCTAATCCGATCACAAAACGAATACCAGTCATCTTTCTTACCTCGCGGGACCAGGTCGAGGACGAAAAACGAGGCTTGGAACTGGGAGCGGTCGATTACATTGCCAAGCCCATCAGCCCGCCAATCGTATTGGCTCGCCTGCATACACATCTGGCCCTTGCCGACCAGCAGCGCGAATTGGAGCAGAAGGTCATAGAGCGTACTCAGGAACTGAACCAAACGCGATTAGCGGTGATTCAACAACTTGGCCGAGCTGCAGAATTCAGAGACAACGAAACGGGTCTGCACGTCATTCGCATGAGTTATTATTCGCGGCTGATCGCGCGTGCGTATACCCAGGACGACGGCTGGTCGGAATTAATCCTGAACGCAGCTCCGATGCACGACATTGGCAAGATCGGCATACCCGACAGCATCCTTCTTAAGCCAGGCAAGCTTACTGAAGAGGAATTTGCAGTGATGCGGAAACACCCGGAGATGGGCGCGGGAATTATCGGTGACCACAGCTCCGAGTTGATGAAGATGGCAAAGGAAATTGCGCTGTCGCACCACGAGAAATGGGATGGCACCGGGTATCCGCACCGGCTTAGCGGTGAGACGACGCCCATTTCCGGCCGCATAGCTGCGATCGCCGATGTCTTCGATGCTTTGACAACTGCTCGACCGTACAAAAGTGCATGGAGTGTTGCGGATGCGGTTGCGGAGATCAATCGGCTGCAGGGAATCCACTTCGATCCCCAGCTGGTACCCGTTTTTCACGAAGTGCTGCCCGAGATACTGGATATCAAAGAGCAGTATGACGAGCCCGGTCGTACCGGCAGTGACCCACACCCCGGGGCTAAAACTCAGTTCGTGTAAGTTGAGGTTTGGGATCGTCCCCGCAAAATGTGCTTGACTCAGACGTTGGAGGTCAAGGTGCGAAGAGTGCACAGTGAAGTGAGAAAAGCTACTCTTATCGCTCTCCTTGCGCTTCCAGGCATATTGATTCACGCTCAAAACGCATCCGAGACAAAGGCCGTTCCAGATCCTGCGCAGAAACCCGAGCATTCTTTCAACGAATTGAATTTCATCGGTGCGGAGGCCACGATGCCGCCGATATCCGACAGCGTTGTCGAACCGGGCTCAAGCTTTCGCCGCGCGCTTCTTGACCACGGAATGGCATTACGGCTTGTGCAAGCGGTTCAGTTTGCGGAGAACACGTTGCAGCCGCCCGTGCCGGCCGATGAGCAGGCTTATATCGGGGAGTATCCATTCGAAAGCGCACGCGAGCACCTGGTTTTCAGCGCCGATCTGCACCAGCTGCACCTCCAACACGCACAGTTCTTTGGCACCGGAGTCTGGAACTGGGTGAGCTGGAATCCCGCCGGCCCCAAGACCTTTCAGGTAGTGGACCTCTACTTCTATAAAACGTTTGGCGACGATCGGGCCGAGATGAAGGCGGGGTACATCAGCAACAATCTCGAGTTCCTCGGTCTGCTCGTTGGAGGTTCCACCGCGTTAGGTGCACAGGGCGTTTATGCGATCCTGCCCTATGAGGTCGGCCTCTCATACTTCCCGCTTACGGCTCCTTCGTTTAACCTGCGGCTTAACGGGCCAAGCCACACATACCTCAAGGCAGCAGCACAGAGGAGCCTCGACGCTGCGGGAGGTCCGGCGACAGTTGCCCGCAATCACAGCGGCTTCAGGTTCGATCCGAAGGGCGACAAGCTGCTCCTGATCGACGAGGTTGGCTACAACCGCAGCCCGAGTACAACGGCTCATTCCGCCTGGTGCCGCGCCGGCTACATGCGGAACACTACACCCTACCTGGATTTGGCCGACGGGAAAAAGGAGTCCGGCAATTACCACGCATTTGTCCTCGGCGACTATGAGTTGAACCAGCGCGACCCGCTCCATCCAAGCCTGGGCCTCTACCTCGGCGGTTCAGCGATGATCGATGCATCTAGGTTCAACCCATACAACCGCTACTACGAGGCGCGGCTCTATCAAATTGCGCCCTTTCGCTCCCGGCCCGCCGATCTGGTTTCGGCTGTAGCTACGTTCACTGGGCACAGCAAGTACTTCACTGATCGCCTTGTCGCAGGAGGCAAGACTGTTTGGCGAAGCTCAGCCTCACTGACTGGAAGCTACTCGCTTCACGTCGGCCGCGGCCATTTCCTGACGGTTGGCATGAGTTACATTCACGGTCCCGCCCTCACTCCGCGCGTCGACGACGCACTCGTCTTCACCGCAAGCGACTCAGTATTCTTTTAGTACATGCCGTCTTACAGAGAGGCTTCTTTACTTCTGTCAGTGCTTTGATTTCGCCCAGTCAATTCAGATACCGTCGCACTCGACACAATTTTCACTAGAGATTCCTATCTTGGTCAGCTTTCACCGAACTTTAGGTGGTGCGTCTCCCCGACGCATTCCCGTTGGGGCTACCCAGCTCCAGCCAAAACCACTCAGCGAACCAACCAGGCAGAGTAAGCTCTCGATCAGAAAACTGAAATTCGGCGCGAAAGGCTGTTTCTGAAGGTATAGGTTGTGGTACACCGGGTGACACCGTTAGCGGTCTTCGATAGCCGGTGGTCGAAAACGTCGTAGATGACTGTCACAGTCGGGCTGCCCAAGGTGACGAGGTTATTCTCGGAATCGCACTTAAAGCTCTTTCTGCCTTCAGAGATCACATTGCCGTTTGATCGGATGCTTCACTCGAGAGCAGATCGTCGGGGTTGAAGCTTCAGCTTCCCAAAGGCAGATTGGATTGCGAGGCCGACAAGGAAACAATATCTGCGCGTTGGATCGAGGAGGAGTCACATCCACGTGCACTCTGATTCAGTGTGCACACACGCTCAAAGCAAGATCGGCACTGGTCACGCTTGTCTTTTGGACAATGGCTATACACGTTGAGTTACCGCACAGAAACCAAGTTACTCCGCAATTCTCATCGAGGAGAAGTGCCCCACCTAGCTCCCGTGCGAATCGCTGCCATTGGACCCCCATGGGCAAAAGCTGGGATGGTGCATAGAGAACCTATCGACAGAAGGCTGGATTGAGTTTGTGCGCAATGGAATGTGGCTGCGCTTTGCGCTAACGCAATACCTTTTCCGCAAGGCGGTAGTAACAGGAGGTAGATGGACTATGAAGTGGTCGTTCAAAGGATGGTTGAATGTTCCGAGGCCGTACTGCCGGAGTCCCGGAACGATGGTAAGGCCGACTGGGCTCCGTGGTTGAGTTCTCTCGAGTTATCCGCGAATGATCAGTTTGGTTGGGATGATTTGAGCAATAGCCGAGGAAGCATCGTCAAACTGTCTTTGTTTGATCACTCGAACCGCAGCCGATACCAGCTCTGTCCATGGAATTGCCATAGTGGTCAGATTGAGCCACTTTGCAATTGGAGCGTCGTCAAAGCTGACCAGGGGAGGGCGTTTGATCCCCTTCTTGATGCAGCTGCGGACGATCGCTTCTGCGAGCCGGTCCGCGCAGCAGAAAATGCCATCCGTTCCCGCAGCAACCACTTTGTCTGCGAGCTTGATCCCGCTATCGTAGTACCAAGTTGACGGGACAAACACCTTTGCAGGGCAGATGGAAAGAAATCCATTCACACGCGCGGTGCTGCGAATGTCGTTGGCAGGGCCAGAGAGGATCGCGAACTTTCTCCCCTTGGGAACGTGACGCTGGAAATACTGCGCAGCCGCAGCTCCGCCCGAAAAGTCGTCCACCGAGACGCTGTCGATGATTGAAGATGCCAGTCCCGGGGGCGGTCGGTAGTTGAGAAGGAGAGCGTGACGGCCCAGCTGCACTGCGCGATCAACTACATCCAGGCGCTCCCAAATGACCGGGTACCTTTCTTTGGGAAGACCTTCTGTGCGCGCGCTGTGTGTCGTGGTCCAGCTCATGCGCCAGGAGATGCCGGCCCGATCGAGGTGGGTGGTCAGTTCTTCGAGCAGGCGAGAACCAAAGCTTGTTTTCCATTTGGCACGCGCGTTGAAAATGAGCAAGGCTCCGGAGGGTTTCTTATGTCCCCCGGGATAGTAAGTGCCTGAAGCCGGCCGACGCTCCAGACGACCCTCTTGAACCAATTCGCGAACCAGGTTGTCAGCGGTCTGATAACTGATATGAAACTGTTTGGCGATGGTGCGATTGGCAAGGAACCGCTGGCCGGGGCGCGACTTCTCTGCCTGAATAATGCGCAGCAGCTTCTTTTTTACGGATTGCACGCGTTCGCTTCTGGTTCTTGGCACGCCGTGGATGATATCAAAAATTAAGGCAGAGCGGTAAAACAAAGTCTCATTTCATATCAGAATCCCAAGGGAAGTCGCACAAAGCTGAGTTTAGCCGGCCTTCATAAATCCATATTATCCGAATCCTTAGCCACGAACGGCCCGCAATATACATATCAGTGTCAACTCTGAATAATTATCGTCATATCAGATTGCTTTGCAAGAAGTTCATTTGAATTGCGATCACGTCGGCCTGCGAATACACTTCCGTCGAAACAAGGCAACGCCTGTGGTTGCCAAATCGACGAGTTTCACTTGGAGGAAGCGTGCGCAGGTTTTTGGTATTTTTATCGCTCAGCTTGTTTTTGGTTCCCGCATTTGCACAGTTTACGGGCAGCGTGCAGGGAACAGTAATGGACCAGAGCGGTGCGGTGATTGGGGGCGCATCGGTCAGCTTGACCAACGGCGCAACTGGCATTGTTATTCACAGCACCACCAATGAATCAGGTCAATACCGATTCCTTAGTCTACCGCCCAGCAACTATACCGTCACCGTTGTCGCAAGCGGATTTGAACAAGCCTCGGTGAAGGCAATCGTTCAGACCGAGGAAACCGTTGGCGTCGATGTGAAGCTCAAGGTTGGTTCAATTGGCGAAAAGGTCACGGTAACGACGGAAGCGCAGACACTCAATCCTGAGGAGACGCGCGTGGAATACACTCTCGAGACGCAGGACCTGGAGAATTTGCCGTCACAGAATCACAGCACAATGAACTACATCAAACTGGCTCCAGGCGTCACGACAGTGGCCAATGCCGGAAATCAAATTGAGGGTTTTACCGACCTTACTCCAAACCGCAACATGGATTTCTCGTCGGCAAACGGTCTGGGCCCCCAGTCCAATCTCTACACCTTGGACAACGTGCCCATCAACAGCGTGCTAAATGAGCCGACTTCAAACGAAGGCCAAATTAACGGTGCAATCATTTTCACGCCCAATCCTGATTCGCTCGCCGAAGTATCGCTTCAATCTACTTCATTCAATGTTGACTATGGCACTGCCGCGTCCATGCAGGTCAGCCTCGCCACGAAATCTGGGAGTAACAAGCCACACGGATCGGCCGATTGGACTTATAACGACAGGATTCTAAATGCGCCGGCTTTTCTGCAGTCGAACACAACTGCGAACCACGAAAACCTGGACTCCTTCTCCCTTGGCGGCCCGATCATCAAGAACCACACGTTTTTCTTTGGCTCGTACGAGCACATGGGAACCTATGGCGCAGGTTCAGGTACGGCGCAGTGGTGGAGCCCTGAGTTTCAGACCTTCATCGCGACGGCCGATGCGCAATCGGTGAACGTGAATAAATTCATGCTGGCTAACCCTGCCACGCGGGTGATCGACGATGGTCATAACCCGGTGACGGCACAAACGATTTTCGGATCACCGACCACCTGCACGGATCCGACTTCTACAGTGACTCAATTCAACATTCCCTGCTCGATGAGAGTTACCTACGAGGGTGTCGCGGCCGCGCCGAGCATTATTGATGGGAAGAACTGGGACATCCGCGGCGACCATACCTGGCACGGCGGCAAAGATAGGATTTATGCCTTTTATTTCAATATGAATCAGTCGTCGAACTCGCAATCGCCCAATCCAACCTGGGATGGGGAGACACCGAGCAACGGATACGACTTCACCACGAACTACACCCACGCATTCAACTCAAACCTGCTGAATTCGGCAACCTTTGCCATAACCGACTTCAACTTCATATTTACCGATACTCCGCACAGCACACTGCTGCTGCAGATGCCGTTTCTCACGCAGATATACGACGCCGGCAGCATCAGTGGATTTACCCGCTATGTGCCTTTTGGAAATACGGAGAGACAAATCTACGGCAGGGACGCCCTGCTCTGGACTAGAGGGAAGCACAGTTTCGCTTTCGGTATCGAGGCGGCCAATAACGAGGAAACGGACACAGACTATGTGTTCGGGAGGCCGTTTATCTACGCCTATTACTCCACACTCGACTTTCTGACCGACACATTGGATCAAGAGACAGTGCTCTCGCACTACAGCGCTCTAAGCGGCGGTTACCAGCCGTTTATAGCCAACGGAACGAACATTCGCTTCGGACTCTATGCAGAGGATTCCTGGAAGATCACTCCGCATTTGACAGTCAATTACGGAGCGCGTTGGGACGACTTTGGCAACCCATCGCCGTGCTGCGGGTCGAATGCCTGGGCCGATACGATTTATACCAGCAGCGATCCCGCGCAGATTGCCGCGACGATCGCTTCCCGGACCGTGAAGCATGCTTATTCGAGCGCAAGGGATAAGAACATACTCGCCCGGGGAGGGTTTGCATGGACCCCCAAGTGGTTTACCGGCGCGCGCCAGATCGTGGTTCACGGTGGCGCGGGACTTTATCAGAATTTCCCTCAAATGGAGAACATCACGTCCGTTCTGCCTTCCAATCCGCCTTACGGCGCGGTCGGAGCCACTTTTACCTCAACGACTGCGGATCAACCGATCCTGAGTTATGGAACGCAATCGACCACTGCGCCGTACGGCTTTGTTTTTCCTGCCGGGCCGACAGGCACCTTTAATCCGGATGGGTCGCCGGTAGGGGCGCCGATCAACCTTGGAGGCAACGATCCGAACCTTGCCGTTCCCAAGTCGATCATCTGGAACCTGGCGGTCGAGAAAGAACTTCCAGCAAACATCGTTGTCGGCCTTAACTATACGGGTACCCACTCGTACAACCAGTCTATTGTGACGGACCTGAACCGTCCTGTTGGCAGCGACTATTGCACGATCAACGGGGCGAATGTGCTGCCGAATGGAACCACGTGCACCAACCCGACCTATTATCCCGTCAACCCGGACTGGGCCAGCATCACGCCAACCCGTGCGGGAACCACCGCTAACTACAACGGTTTCATTGCGCAAGTGCAACAGCGTTGGCACACGCTGAATTGGCAAGGCTCGTATACCTGGAGCCACACTCTGGACATACCGTCTGGCATGGGAAGCAGCGGCATGGGCCAGATTGAACTTCAATACAATCCGCAAGCGCAGTATGGCTCCTCGGACTCTGACGTTCGACATCGCTTTACAGCCTCGTACTCCTATGAGATTCCAGTCCCGAAGCTGCTGCGGGAGCCGCTTGGCGGATGGAGCCTGAGCGGCGAAGTGATTGCGCAGACGGGCGGGCCTTTCACACCCTATTACAGCGACGCGGCTCACGATTTCACCGGTTCGGGCGGCAACGGCACATATTACACCATTCCCGACTACACCGGGACCAAACGGAGCGGCTGGAGCAAGAGCGAGATCAAGGCGGGTATTTTTAGCAATCTCGGAACCAATCCTGCCGCAGCGTTTCCTGCTCCCGCCTGCGTTAGTTGCATCGGAAACGTTGGCCGGAACACGTTTTGGGGAGCCGGCTATGCAACATGGGATCAGAGCCTTGTACGTAAAATAACCTTCCCATGGTTTGACGATGGCAAAAGTGTATTGTTGCTCAGAGCCCAGGCATTCAATTCGCTGAACAAGGTCAATTTTGAGACCCCTAGCTTCAACAGTTCCATTAACACGGGCAACTTCGGTCTTAGCCCTGGCGCATTCCAGGGGCGTGTGATTGATCTGGGTGGCAGATTCGAGTTTTAGCGCAGAAGCAGACTTTCCAGACGCAATGAACGACTGTAACGGCCGATGTTGTGTGCCGGGTGTTGGCAGGTTTTCCCGCGCCGTTTGGGGTTACTCTGTGCTCCAAACGGCGTAAGTCTTTTGAGACATATGGCTGAACAATTTCTGCGCGACCAGGGGGCCTGGTGACCAGCCCGGCGTCTCTCACCAAGCAAGCTCAGCCGCTACCCTTAGCAATGCTGCAAGAGTGCAGTGGCAGATCGCACTCTAGCCCGGTTTGCAACGCCGTCGATCTGTGTACTACACGCAAATAATAAACATATCAGTTTTTAAACGAGAGATAGGCAATCATATCAGTACAGCAACTCACGTGTGAGAAGGTGTGGTTTAATCTCACGACCGCGTTTTATTGTGTTTCGTGCGGAAGAGCAACGGTTCGACTGTTGGGAAACATCCCCAGCGATCTTTCGCGGAGCCCCGAATTATTCAGGAGACGAACATGAGATACCAATCGCAGCGCAGGCACTTGCAGCACTTGTTTCTACTATTGGTGGTTTGCTTCTTCGCAGGAGAAATGCAAGCGCAGGATACCGACCTCACGGCAAACTATGAATGGAAGCCCGTGCAGATAGGAGCAGGCGGATGGATGCGCGGGTTGGCGGTGGCTCCTACGGGTACAGCAGCCTACGCACGTGGCGACGTGGATCAAGTGTATCGCTGGAGCAGTTCGGCGGGGAAGTGGTATCCCACCAAGATCTCCGGTGCGATTCCCGCAACATACACGGGTGCGCCTGTGAATGCGGGGGGCGGCGCGATCGCCATTGACCCATCGAACTCCAATCATGTGCTTGTCGTCTTTACGCTGAGCGGTTCTGCCGACCTCAATAATTTCTGGGGCCTCAACGTTTTCTACAGCACTGACGGAGCAATGACATACCAAGCCGCCAACCTGAGCCTTAGCGGCAGCTTATCGCAGGAAACGACGGGCGAGCGCGTGGTGATCGATCCGAACAATGGCAATGTCGCCTATCTTGGACCTCCGGGCGCGGGAACGGGAAATGGCAATCCTGACGGCCTGCAGCGCAGTCTGGATGGAGGGGCAACATGGTCCCAGGTTGCGGGCACCGGTCTACCGGTTTCGACGGCTTCAGTGCGTTACGAATTCCAGTTGCCGCGTATCGACGGTGGCTCCGGCACAACGACAACTGATAGCCAAACAGCGAGCAAGATTGTCTATGTCACCTACATCAAGCACGATGAAACAAACAACGACAATGTGATTGGCGGCGGCGTGTTGAAAAGCGCCGATGGCGGTAACACATGGACCGACATCACCGGCGCGGTTCTTGAGTCGGGCAGTTCGACGGTGGGCTTTGCAACGATCGACACACTGGGAAATCTATGGATCGCCGACGGAGCCAACAACAACCTCTATGAATGGACGCGGTTGGGGTCCGCCTGGACAACCTCGAATCCAACCTATGGCGGCGGCGGAGGCATCGCAGTCGATCCTAAGAATCCGCAGCGGATTTTTGCGCAAGGCAATAGTTCCATTTCGCGATCGCTGAATGGCGGCGCAAGCTGGACTGATCTTGGCGCCATGCAATTTGCCTCGAACCAAACGATCTCGTGGCTGGATCCGTCATCGTTCCGTCCGCAGGGGCATTATGTATCAGTCAGTGGTCTCTATTTCGATGCTTCGGGCACACTATGGGTAGCCGGTGCGAACGATGGCATCATGAACTACACTCCAAGCAACTCAGACACCTCAACGACGTGGACCAGCATTTCGGAAGGGATTGAAGAGGCCGTGGCACAGCCGAGTGTTATTCCACCGGGCGCCGATCCCGTTCTGATGGTCGAGGACGAAACGCTGTTTACCATCACCGATCCCGATACATATACGGCGCAGCATTTTCCTCTCAACACCTGGAACGGAAATAACGGACTTTCGGACGCAACAGACAGCAGCTACGCGCCCAATCAACCCGAGTATGTTGTAGAGCTATCGACCAACCTGGCCGCGGGCAATCCGCTTTTGCAGTCGTCAGAATATAGCGGATACAGTACCGACGGAGGTACGACCTGGCAGGTTTTTCCTTCCATCGCCAACGGCACGCATCCCTGCATCTTGTATGGCGGAAGCATTGCTGTCTCCGCGCGGGCCGCGGGTCACGAGAACGATCCGGCAGGCGCGGACAACCTTGTTTGGATTCCAAGCAACTTTAACGACTTCAATATATTTGGACAGGGTCCCGCCCCGTTTTATTCCAAGGACGGAGGCGCCACATGGACACAGACCGCATCGTTCAACAATGCGTCCGGGGCGGCATCTGTAACCTCCCCGTGCAGTTCGGGACCAGCCAGCTACACGTATATGGGCTTTCAATGGGGCCCATGGATATTCGCACTCTCGCAGCATCTGCTCGTGGCCGATCCCGTTACACCTGGAACCTTCTACGTTCACATGACAGCTGGCGGTTTCTGGAAGAGCACCGACGGTGGAGTGACATGGACCCAGGAGACAGCAACCAATGCTCCGGGATATCCGCATCACGGGACACTTGCGGCGGTTCCCGGCGTTTCCGGCGATATGTGGCTTGTTGACGGCCACGAAGGGGCAACCACTCACGGTCTCTTTCACACGCTGGATGGCGGGAACACCTTCACGCAGAGTCCTGTCTTCGACTACGCATGGACGCTGGCACTCGGCAAAGCGGCCTCTGGCCAAACCTATCCGGCTATTTATGTCGACGGGCTGTATCATGGCGATGCCAATTGGGGCATCTTTCAGTCGATCGATGGGGGCGTCACCTTCAATCGCATTGCGAACTATCCGTACGGAATACTCGACATTCCGAACGCCATGACGGCCAGTTGGGATGTATTCGGAAAAGTCTATATCGGCTTTGAAGGTAACACCTTTTACTACGGAGCTTACAACGATACGGTCGATGCGCCCGGCCACCCGACTCTAACTGCAAGCGCGGGGGATAAGGTGGTAAACCTCGCATGGTCGCCGGCGTATCCAGGCGGCACGCCTACAAGCTACAGCATCTTTCGTGGCACGGCCTCAGGCCAGGAATCTGCGACAGCGCTCGCTACAGTCAATGGATCGACCTATACCTATCAAGATACCGGCCTGACCGACGGGACAACTTACTACTACTACATCACTGCCTCAAACGGAATCGGAACAGGAGGCAATTCCAACGAAGTTCAAGCAACGCCGATCAGTCCGGTGCCCGCAGCCCCGACAAATCTTGCTGCATTCCCTGGGATCGGACAGCTTGAGCTTACATGGTCGGCGGTTCCAACTGCCACTTCTTACAACATTCTTCGCGGCCTCAGTTCGGGGGCGGAAGGCACCACACCTATAGTTACAGGTTTCACTTCAACCTCCTACGTGGACACAAGTCTGACCAATGGCACGACGTATTACTACGAGGTGCAGGCAGTAAACTCCACAGGGCCGAGTCCCGATTCAACGGAAGTGCAAGGCACACCTCAGGCCTTAACCAACAGCGATGCGGTCTTATCCCCGGCCACAACGGCTCCAGCACTTGACGGCTCGGTAAGCGCAATCTGGAGCACGGCCGAGGTTTATCCAATGACGAACCTTGTCGGAACGATTCCTTCAGGTCAATCAAACTCAGCTTCATGGCAAGGATTATGGGATACAAAAAATCTGTACATCCTGGTGAGCGTTCAGGACAGCGCGGTGCTTTCGAATAGCGACAGCGTGGAAGTGTATCTCGATGGCAACAACGGCAAGAACACAAGCTACACCGCTCTGGATTGGGAGTTTGTCTTCCAGTATGGCAGTTCGCTTGTACAGGAGTATCAGGACGGAAATCAGGGAACCAGCACAACCGGGGTCATCTATGGGCAGGCAGCCAGCGCGATGGGCTATCGGATCGTTGCGGCAATTCCTTGGTCGACACTGGGAGTGCCCCCACCCGCAGCTGGGAACTTGCTCGGTATCGACGTTGCGCTGAACAATTTCTACGTAGCCGGCACGCGGGCCAATAAGTTGTTCTGGAACAGCACCGTTGACCAGGACTGGACTGACCCGAGTCTGTTCGGCACTGCGGAGCTTTCTTCTACTGTTCCTTCGTTGACGCCCAATCCGGCATTCGTTCTGACAGCGCAAGCTGTGAGCGGCACGGAGATCGACTTGAGCTGGACGGCAGTCACTACTGGAAACGTGAGCAGCTACAACGTTTACCGCGGAACGGCCGCAGGAAGCCAATCGGAAACGCTAATTGGGGGCGTTCTCACCGGCACAACATTCGCCGACACCACAGTAACGCAGGGAACGACGTATTACTACGAAGTGACCGCCGTGAATGGTCACGGAACGGAAGTGTACCTTTCCAACGAAGCCAGTGCGACAGCCACTGAACCCGCGCTGAGTCTAACGGGCGGAAGCGGCAACACCACTGCAACCGTGACGGCTGGCGATACAGCGGTCTTCAATCTCACGCTCAACTCCACTAACTACACCGGGACCGTCACCTACACCTGCACGGGCGCACCCGCAGGGGATGTGTGCAGCGTTATTCCTTCGCCACTGAATCTCACCCCGGCAACAACTTCATCCCAGGTTGTTGTTACGGTGCAGACCGCTGCGACAACAGCCATGCTTGAAAGCAAGAGCAGCGTTTTACTAAGCACACTTCCTCTGGCAGGGGCTATCCTGTGCATTCCTTTCTGGATCAAGCGCAAACGTTTTGGAGCGATGGCCATTCTACTGATGACGGCAGGGATGCTTGTAACCGTCAGTGGATGCGGCGGCAGCAGCAAGCCGGCTGCGACAACTTCTACCCTAACGCTGACGGCCTCAGGGACTGGCGGAGTTGCGCCTGCGACGACAACGCTCACTCTCACGGTTCAGTAACGGGAGAGCTTCTAAAAGTCAGCATCATGGGCGCAAGCGGCAATGCCCATGGAGTTGCCTTCTTCGCTCGCGCTCAACAAGGCCGCCCTGTCAGCTAAGGGTTTCATCGGATTGCTCAGAGCGTGCAGATCAATTGGAACTGCTTGTCGCGATTGACCCTCTGGTGGAAACGAATAAGGCAACTCCACCGATGGCGAACAACCCTCTGTCTATTGAGAGGGAGTGCCGTACATGAAGCCACGGCCATCGAGTGCAAGGTAGAGCAGATCCTTCGTTCTCATGTCGCCTTCCATCTGGGCCACATCCAACATTGGCGTTTCGTCGGGATCGGTGAGCCGAATCCAATTGGCTCCCAGGTCTTCCGACTTGAAGATTGCATCGTAATTCTGGCCTTCGAGCCTACCCAGCATGTAGAGAAACGGAATCTTCGCATCGTTGCCGCGACCAAACGCAATCTTGTCGCAAAACTCTACGCCGGAAATCGTCGAAAATGTCTTGCCTCCATCAGAGGAATGAAAGAGGCGGGTGCCCTTCACGTAGTCTCCGCGTCCAAAGGCTACCCATACATCGCCAGTTTTCGCAGGATTGGAAAGCACGGTCACGTGTACGCGGTCGGCCGGGAATCCCGTGTTGCGGTTTTCATCCCAGGTGAGGCCGCCGTCCCGGCTCGTGTAGAAGGTTGATCCATCCACGTAATAGAAGGTTTTGCCAACAGGGTCATTCCGATCAGCCGCGAGGACTTGCGTGCTTACCCAAGGTTGTGTTGCATTTTGCGTGGAGCGAGGAAGTGCGTCAAAATGAGCCTGGTCATTGGTGCGCACAGCCATCTCACCGGGTCTTGATTGGGATTGTGCAAGCCTGCAAAGCCGCCATGTTTTTCCACCATCGAACGTGACATGAGGCCATGGAGCAGCCGCAGCGCTTCCCGTAACTCCGTCAAAGGTGCCCCAGGTCGGAGCCCAGATCATGTTCTGCGGATTCACTGAAGACAGGGCAATCTGCCCGCCGATAGGGATGGCCGTCTTCCATTCTCCGTGATCCCAAAACTTCTGTTCGGGCATTGAGGGAAAGGCATGCCAGGTTTTGCCGCCATCGGTCGATCGACCATAGACCGGCCAATAGAGCCACTGCAAGTGTCCTACAAACGCGAGGGTGTCCGGATGGTAGTAACTGAAATCAAGGCTTGATCCCATGCTGACGTATGGCCACGGAACGGGATAGGAGTCAGGTCCGAAGAGCTTAGCTTGCCACGCAAAATCAGGCCTTGGGTCGATTGGAACACCTGCAGGACTGATCTTTGCATCGGGAACCTTGTCCCGGTCTTCAATTCGAAATCCGATCATATCCATAGCCATGGTAATCAGGTCGGCCCCGCCCTCGGTCTTGGGCTTGGGAGGGACGCGAACCATTACAGCGCATAGCTCCTCCAGATTCTTCATCTGCCATTCCCAGAAGGGTTGCGCAGCAGCTACATCGCGGGTGCGTGCCGCTCCCCATCCGTTGATCCACCAGGCGCTGCCGGGATCTGCAGGGTCGATCATCACGGTCGAGACGCCTCCCGAAGCTCCCGCAGTATTGCTCAGGTAGTATTCCGGTGCAGACGGGTTTGATCCTGGGCGGAAAGGATCTGATTTATGCATGAGCATCCGTTGGCGGGTCCATGCAGCTCCCGCCGATGTGGAGCGCCACACCATGTCGTCGCGGCCGACCATGACGATCGCCGGATTAATCGGATCCACGCTGATCCCCGTATAGGGCTTGGTCTTGTCGCCGGGCGTGATGTCGGTCCAGACGCCGTCGCGATAACGCCTGACACTTCCAGAGGCGGGCTTGGTAGTGCCAAAGCTCACGTAGAGCGTCCCGTTCGATGCGACGACTCCACGCCCAGGATTCTCGGCTCCGCCGATGTTTGTCCAGGATTGGCCGGCATCGGTAGACTGCCACACTCCAGACGAATGAACACCAACATACATGGTCTTTGAGGCGCCGCCGTGTGTGGTTCCGGGATCGAAAAGAACAAAGGTGTAACCGGCCGGATCATGCTTCCATGCAGGAAGTCCTCCGTTGACGGTGCGCCATTGATAGGTCCCATCTGCCTGCCTCCATCCCTGCCACAAACCATTACGCCGGGAGGCAAAATAGATGATGTTCGAGTCTGCAGGATCGACCGCAAGCCGCTCCCCGGTTTCGACTCGGTAATCGTCATTGGCGCCCTCATACACGCCCTTCTCAACAAACCCGGTACCGCGCCAGTGCGCCCCACGATCCTCAGAGAGCATCACTTCGGCAGCGAATTTGTACTCTCCACCCACCACCTCGCGTGGCCGCCCGATCACTGCGTAGACGCGTGAAGGATTGCCGGGATCGATCGCAATGCTCTCGGTGCCGACACCGCCCTGGGTCTCAAGCGAGTCCATCAGGGGAATCCACCTTGAATCTCTGCGGTCAAAGCGGTAGCTTCCGCCCACATCGGTGCGGATGTAGATGTCGTAAGGAGGCATCGGCTGAATAACGAGACCGGTCACCCAACCCATGCCTTGAATGTTCACGCTTTTCCATTCGAACAGCTGGACTTTCTGCGCGACCGCGGTCGATGTTGGAAGGGTGCTGGCAATCAGGACAAGGAGTCTTGCGAGGAGTGTTGATATTGAGGCCAAGATCCTCGCAGAAGATGCGGTTGATACCTCGGGATGAATCCAATCAGGCTCATGGCGCGGCGCGTGAATCGAAATGGAGGATCGGCGCGCATTGGAAGAATTCATACAATAACCTCAGAGGTAGGAGTCCAGTTAGCTCGAGTATATTTCGACGTCTTGGAACCCTCTCTTCGTCCTCTGTGCATGCAAGCGTCCACTGTATTGCATATCTTGAATCTGGAAGACAATTCTTCGAGTGACCGCTTTTCCTTGCATGATCCGGGGTCAATCGCCGCAATTGTCATGGATGGTTTGCGAGGCCATCATGTTGACCGGGAACTCCTGTCTGTTCCTGCTTCTTTCTTTTTACGGCATACATGGCAGAATCAGCAGCTCTGAGAAGTCCGTCTATGGTGGCTGCGTCCGCGGGATACAGCGCGACTCCGATGCTCGCCGAGCCAATTATGGTATGCCCATCGAGGACGAAGGGGCTGCGAAAGCAGCTCTCCAGTCTTGCAACGATCTTATCCCTATCGCGTTGGGAATTGGAGAGTGAAACGAATGCGGCAAACTCATCCCCTCCAAGCCTGGCCAACATGTCACCGCCCAATAGTTGCCGGCTCATTCGTAGGGCTGCTGCCTGCAGGTAGAGATCGCCTACATGGTGTCCATATTTATCGTTGATCGGCTTGAAGTGGTCGAGGTCAATGTAAATCAAACCAAGAATTTCACCGCTCGGTGAAGCCTCTTCGATGCGCATCTCCATGAATTTTTCGAGCGCGAAGCGATTGGGGACATCGGTCAGCAGATCGAACTCGGAGCGTCGACGCAAATCGGAGTAGAGATGCTGAGTCTCAATGGCCAGTGCGGCAAGTTTGGTTCCGATCGAGAGCGCTTCCCTCTCTCGTGCATGAGGTAGTTGGGGATCCTCAGTTTCGAGCGCGACAGAGAGAGTTCCCGACGGCGTTCCGGAACGGGATGGAATCGCCTCGCAAATGATCCGCGCATCTTCGGCGCCAGGGGGTAATGGCCCAATTCGTCCACTACCGGTCAATTCGCACCAGCAGGGCGCGCCATTCAGGCTGGAGGAAACCAGTTTCATGATCTCCTCGACGATTCCAGCCAGGGGGCGAGATCCATTAATATCCTCAAGGATCCGGCTGCGCCGCCGTTCCAAATCAGCTTCCAGTCGGGTGCGGACGGCCATCGCTGCGCTTTGGCGTCGTAGCTTCCGCTCGATCTTCCAGCTCCGCAGGCCTGCCGCAAAGACCAGCGCAACGAGCACAAAGATTACGATCATCAGGTTTCGCACGTTGAGCAGTGAAGGACTGGTGAGAACCTCCACGTCGCTCGAGGAACGCATCATTAGACTGTAGGTATTGGCAGAGAATGGATTGGCTCGTTCCGGCAGACAGACACCGGTGACACGGACCCCGGAGCCAATCGGAACATCTTTCATGGGAGGAAGAGGAAGACCTCTGAATTCGTCAGGATGGCGATAAATGGCGGAGAAGATATAGCCGTGGGAGACGAGGATGTATTCATCCTGCAAGGCCTCGCGAATCTTTACGACCACTCGCCCTTCGACCGAGACAAGATCGGAGTCGTACTTCTTCGCCGCGATGTCATCCCACGTGGCCGTCTGGGGCTTGATGGGTACCGAAACATGGAGATCGCGGACGTCGCCTTCAGTCAAGCTCCAAACGCCCTCATAGACATCAGGAATGCCAGTTGCCTCGGCTTTATCGCCGATCTGCATGGGAGTGTCAGACTGAGTTCTGATAGGCAGGCTTTGCGAGCCGCTTTGCAGTACAACGGTTGAACCGGGCTGATAGTAGGTGATAACTCCCTGAACCAGAATTCTCCGCGAAAGGTTATTGACATGATGGCCAACGAGAATCTGGTTCATCGGTGTGATCGGGAGCGACCAGGGGCTGGTCTCGGATGGTTTGACAATTCTCACGCCAGCCGCTGTGGGAACAAACAGCATGATTCCCGAAAGATACGACTCGCCGTCAAGAATCGTCTTGGCTTCAAATTCTCCAGATACGATTCCAGTGACTTCGACCTCGGCATCCAGCAAGCTCTTGGCCGGGAATGAGCCGCTCATTAAACCTGCATCAATGTAACCTCCGTCCATGAGTAACCGCAATGAAGGGACGCCCAGGTTTAGCGCCGTTTCAGATGCGATGCTCCTAACGACACCATGTACAGTAACCAGCCGGCAGTCGAACTTGGCATCGAGCAAGCCGTCATAGGTAGCTGGCACCGGCTTGGGCAGGCTGCCGTGGCCAAGTACGATCACGTGACCATAGATTACGGAGGTACGGAAACTCGCATGCGTGGTCCCCGCAATGAAAACTCGATCTCCTGGAGCCAGCTTAAGATTGTCGGGAAGGGAGCTGACATAAATGGCCAGATCGCCGTCCTGAACGAACATTGCGCCTTGCGTAGCTAAAGTGACCGTGGCATCAAAGGCGACGGGCAACTGCTTCGCGGCTTCAACGGAGCTGAGGGCATGAATTGCGCGCAACGTGGTCAAAGTACTGGGTGCCTGAGCCCGCTCGGAAGGGGCGGTGGAAAGGAGAATCGCCAGCAATGAAACGAGCATCGGCATGCGTGCGCGCCAGTTGCAGCGAAGCAGAATCATAAACTCCCCTGTTGACATTATCGGTCAAAGAGCGCTCTTCGATCAGTCAAAATCCCAGAACAATCAACAGTTTCCTGCCTTGCGGCAGCCGCTGTAAAAGAACTGATCATCCTGTGCGCGGAGCTGCCGCATTGACTTGGCCGCGTTCTGATATCCCTGCCAAACGCAGCAGCGTTGCTTTCTCCCGGAATCTCCCAAGGGTCTGCACCAGATGCAGGTCCGCTTCTGGGGCTAAGGAAAGGGAGGGCGAATAATCGTCAGAGGCGCGATTTACTTAAAGTGTTAGCTTTTGGTATAGTGGCTATGCCACCATATATGACGTTGCAAAGAGGAAAATTAGGCTTGGCAAACATTGACCCTCTGCGATCTTCGCCGGCGTCGATTTGGGCGGCGCAATAAGTGTGGTTGTCCTGGCTGATGAACCATGCACCTTTCAAAACTTAATGCGGAGTTAATCTGTGACGAATTCATTTGACTATGAAGCAATTGCCAAGATGATCGATCACTCCCTGCTCAACCCTGCTCTCACCACGCGGGAGTTGGAGGGCGGATGTTCGTTGGCGCTGCGCTACAATGTGGCGAGTGTGTGCATCCTGCCTTATTACCTGGCGCGGTGCGCCGAGTTACTGGCTGGATCTGCGGTGCATGCCAGCACGACCATCGGCTTTCCTCATGGCGGTCATCGTACATCGACCAAAGTTGCCGAAGCGCTGCAGGCGCTGAAGGATGGCGGGCAGGAACTCGATGTGGTGATCAATATCAGCAAGGCCCGAAGCGGGGATTGGCAGTATGTCAACGATGAGTTGGCGGCCCTTACGCAGATCATTCATGGCGAGGATGCCAAGATCAAGGTGATTTTTGAGAACGCTTATCTTGATGACGCTATGAAGATAAGGTTGTGCGATATCTCGAGTTCAATTGGTGTTGATTGGGTGAAGACCTCAACCGGGTATGCACCGAGCGGAGCGACTCTTCCCGATCTGAAGTTGATGCGGGAGCATTGCCCGGAACGAGTGCAAGTAAAGGCGGCAGGCGGTATCCGCGATCTCGATGCCCTGTTGGCCGTGCGAGCGATCGGAGTGAGCCGTGTGGGAGCTACACGCACTGAGACGATGCTCGAGGACTGCAGGAGACGGCTCGGTCTTGAGTCCATTACCCATGCTTCAGTGTTCGCGGTTGCTGCGCCGGCGGGGTACTAGCAATGGCGCTCGGATACGCAAAGCGACTGGTCCGCGAACCTATGTACCAGCAGATGAACGAGATTCTACGCGAGTTGTTGCGATCGGAAGAATTCGCCGAGGGAGATCAGTTTCTGACGGAACGCCAAATAGCGGAGCGATTCCAGGTAAGTAGGCCAACCGCCAACAAGGTACTGGGAGGGATGGTTGCGGAGGGGTTGCTTGAATTCAGAAAAGGCGTTGGCACGTTTGTCTGCCCTCCCCGTTTGAACTACGACATCCAGACCCTGGTCAGTTTCACTGAGAAGGCGAGAGAGTCGGGCAAAACGCCGGCGACGCGTGTGCTCAGGTTCGAGCGGATCAAGGCGCGTGAGGCCGAAGCCGACGTTGCCGCCAAGCTGCAGATCGATCCCGACATCGAGCTTTATGTCATAACGAGGCTGCGTCTGGCGGATCGAGTGCCAGTGATTCTTGAACACCGCTGGGTGACGGTCGGTATCTTTCCAGGACTCACTCGGCAGGAACTGCGTGGGTCATTCTATGCCCTGTGCAAGCAAAAATACGGTCTGCGGATCGCCGAATCGGACCAGACGATTCGAGCAGTCAAGTTGATGGGAAAAGAGGCCAGAATCCTTGAGGTTCGCAGCGGGTCTCCCGCATTCCTGGTATCGGCTGTGGGCTACTCCGGCGGCACGCCAACGTGGTGGGAAAAAACCTTCTATCGAGGCGACGCATACGAATTCCATCGCGCCAGATCGTCTCCCGGAAGGCTCATTCAGCTTCCCAAGCAGTGAAACGAGAATTCACACGTGCAATGCGCGTGAATGAACAAGAAAAAATCGAGAGAGAACGATGGCGATCAATCGACGGAAATTCCTTCAGAAAACCTTCGCCGCAGGTGCGCTTGCGTGTCAAGGCGAGTCCGGGTTGCTGCGCGCGCTTGAGTCCCCCGCATTTCCAAGGGGCTTTCTGCAGGCCCGAGGCAGGAGCATCGTTGTTGACGGTCGTCAAGTTCGTTTACGCGGCGTGAACCTTGGCGGCTGGATGCTGATTGAGGACTACATGATCGGTCTTCCCTGGACCGAGTGGAAGATCCGCGAGCAATTCAGGAATGTGCTGGGAAAAGAATCCTATTCTGCTTTCTTCAATACCTTTGACCAGGCCTTCATTGCCGAGGAAGATATTGCCTTTCTTGCAAGCACGGGGTTCAATGTCGTTCGTCTGCCCTTCAATTACAGGCATTTTGAGAACGATCTTGCGCCGGGCCAGTGGATCGAAAGCGGTTTCCAGCAGTTGGATCGCGCCGTCAGCCTCTGCCGCAAACACAAGATATGGGTGATGCTCGATCTTCATGCCGGGGTTGGAGCCCAGGCTCGCGATCAGAATGCGGGAAGCGCCTACGGCGAGACCTATTTCTGGAACCATCGCGAGTTTCTCGACCGCACGGTTGCACTTTGGACTGAGATTGCTCGCCGGTACAAAGACGATGCCATCATTGCCGGTTACAACCTGCTTGGCGAACCGGTGACTTCAATCGTGCCCCTGCTGAATGAGTTTTACGGGGCAACTATTCGCGCCATCCGCAAAGTGGATCCGGACCATCTGATTTTTCTTGATCCCAACCTCTGGGCCAGGGATATTGCGAGTCTGCACGACGAGTTGTTTGCCGACCGCCAAATTGTTGTCGCGATTCATCCCTACTTCCAGGGGGATACGCCGTTGGCCCAGCTTGCAGATTATCCCTCGGTCAAAGACGGCAAGAGTTTCGATCGCGCCTATGTAGAGAAGCTTATCGACCAGACCTACGATACAGGGCGGCTCTCCTGTCCCATCATGGCGTCGGAGTTTGGCGTTTCCCGCGGCGATCCCCAGCCATTCCCCGTTCAGCTGGCCATCGTGCGCGACCAGGTCTCCATATTCGAGGAGAAAGGCTGGAGCTGGTCCATGTGGTGCTACAAGGATCTGAAGGCTATGGGAATACTGACGGTTCGTCCTGACACCCCGTGGCGCCGCTTTCTCGATGCGCCGGAGATCACCGCGTTTTTCAAAAACTACAAGTCATTGGAGCAGCCGTTTACCGATAATGTTGGCAGGTTACTCGCAAACACCGATATCGATGGCGACACGCGCGATCAATGGGCGCGCGAGGTGTCTCGCGACTTCGATGTTCCCGCGCTCGACTTTGTCTTGCGGCGCCTTGCCAAGCACTCACCCGCGGAGCTCGCAGAGATGGCGCGGTCGTTCGCTTTTGAATCCTGTGAGATTCACGAAGATCAACTTGCAGTCCTCAAGCCATTTCTGCATCAGCCGTGATGGGTAGAGAGAGAGTTGCCAATGGCAGGATTGACAGAGTTATTTGACTGGCGTCCATCGCGGTCAGGAAAAACTGATGTCGGCGGCGTGCTTGGTATACAGGTCCAAATCGTCCGCTGACTTCACCACGTTGCCATTGAGTCTCAGGTTCTCGAAACGCACATGCTCCACGGTATGATCCGCGTCGCAACCGCCGATGGCCGATAGCGTGTAGCCTGGGTTGTAGATCGAGATGACGGCCTCGATGTTGCGTAGCGTGACGTTACGGATCTGGCCACGCTCCTTGTCTTTTGACCAGCGGCTCTCGAAGATGCGGAACTCAATGAACTTGTTGTAGTGGTGTTCCACTCGAATGTCTTCGTAGAGCACATCGCTGATAGTGGCGTGATCGGCGTTGTGAATACCAAAGGGCGCGCCAAAATCGTGCACTCCCAGAATGTCGCAGTCGCGGAAACGAATATTGCGAATAGAGTTGGTGCGCAGTTCGTGACCGATCTCGAAGGCTTGCCCTCCGGAATAAGCCAGCAGCGAACAACCTGTGACTTCCACATCTTCAACATCGCATGTGAAGTCTAGAGTGACATCTTCGCGTTCGCTGCGCAGATCGAGGGACTTGATCACAATACAGTCATCACCGTTGCGGAAGAAGCAGTCCTGGATCCGGATCTGACGTGAGCCCACGATATCGACGCCATCGGTTCCGTTTCCATTGCCCAACTCCTTTACATTGCGAACGGTTATGTTTTGACTTGCGCCGAGGACAATCATCCAATGGGAGGGCTCAATCACGATAATGTCTTCCACGAGCGAGTCGCGGCAGTCTTCCAGTACGATGGACCGATGGCCGTCAACGTCGCGGCGATAGTAGCTGCCGTCGAGTACTCCATGGCCGGCGATACGGACGTTCCTGGCGGAAGTGGCCCGAATGCAGCCGCGGACGACGGCGCCCCCTTCGATATACAAAGTCTCGTTTTCCTTAAGCCGGAATTCGCCGACTTCATAAACCTGGCCTGACCTGAAGTAGTGCACCCCGGCATCGGTGGGCGCCGGAGCATTGCGGTCGGGAGCGCTGGCATAAAGAAAGAGTTGCTCCAGGCCCTCGATCTCGATAAGCAGGTTCAACGGTTGCGGCAGCCTGAAGCTGACGCGGTTTTGGCTGACGGCTGGTTTGATGGCATGCCGCGCGGGTGCGATGCGGACGTTTGCGATCGGAATTGGAGTCTCGATAACCACTTCGACGGGGCTTTCGCAGGCAAAAGCCGCAAAAGCGCCAACCGAGGTGTGAATTACGGTGATCTGCTGTTCAGCCGCTCGAACTGTGAATGTTGGGCTTGTCGGCAGAATGCGGGGATAGGAAAAGGGCAAGACTCGGCTGCTACTCGGAGTGGAAGTACTGGCCTGATCGATGTCGCCTGGGGCTTCTAGAGAATTCGCAAGGAACGAGTCCTGAACTTGTGCGCCGCGGCCCGCCAAGAAAGGCAACGCATTGAGGGATACTCCCGTCCAGGCGCCAGCCTTGATGAATTTACGACGATTCATGACTTCTCCAGGTCAAGACGAAGGGTTATGTGTCTCAATCGCATCCTGCCCTCGCGCAACTTGAGCGATTGAATTCCACCAGGAAATAGAGAAAACGTATGGCGCAAGCTATTCCTTGGTCAGAATCGAGTCGAGGCCTGCAGTTGAGACTGCCACATCGTCCTCTGATTTGCCGCCGCTGAAGGCCGCAATCCAATATCCGCTTTTGGACTTGCGGATTACGCTTCCTGACCATCCAAACTCGCCTGTCATCAATGGGCGTCCGGCACTTCCGCTCGGCTTCAGCGTGTCTGCGGCCTCGGCAGCCTTGGCATAAGCGATCGCGAGAAGGTTGGCTCCTGGATCAGTTGCCGTGGACGGATCCTTGCGTTTGCCAACTACGATCATCTTCGATTCCCACGACTGAATGTCATCGCCTTCGAAGTACGCAACTAGTGCAACACCAGTGACCCCTAGGCTTGAGGCATGGGCCCTCATTGCAGCCAGCGCCTTGTCGGCGAGTTGGCTGAAGTGAGATCCCGCAGCCGTACCCTTCCCGTAGGCCATGCGGGGCGTGTCGGAACCCGACTTAGCCTCTTCACCACCAATGACAAGGGGAACTGTCAAAAATAGAAGAACAGCTGCTTTGCGATAAGAGTGCCATTTCAGCATTGGGACTCACCTTAACACGATTGAAAGTGTGGATGAACGTGCCTTAATGATATATTGTGGCATAGCCACAATATCATTGACTTGTACTGGTTGCAAATCGGGATCGCAAGAGGCAGCAGCATTAGCCCTATCTCTTGCCCACAATCAGAAACTCTTCCTGGTGGTCGCGATCTCCACTTTGGGCAAAGAGCGGCTGCGCACAGAAATCACGGAAGCGGTGTAGCGGTCTCCGCGCAACAGCGATTGGCTATACTCAATCGCGACTCTCTCGCTGTCGTACGTGGTTTCCCGAATCAGCAGTAATGCGCTGCCGGGTGGCGTTTCAAGGATCGCGGCTACATCTTCGGGCGCGGATACGGCTCCTATGCTTTCTTCAGCCCAATTCAGCTTGCGCTTATAGACGTTCTCAAAAATCGCGTAGAGTGAACGCCCTTCGAGGTTCTGCTTTTCTATGTTTGGGAAAATCTTGGCCGGCAAGTAACTCGTCACGACCGCTACGGGGTCGCCGTTGACCAACCGCAGGCGCTTAATGCAGTGGACCAGCTCTCCTTCTTCAAGGCGAAGAGCCTGCGCCAGTTCTCCTTTGGCCTTGACGGTCTCGCTCGATAAGACCCGGGCGGAAGGAAGAAGTCCCCGCCGACGCATCTCCTCGCTGAATCCGCGAAGTTCCTGAAAATTCCACGGCATCCGGCCAGACCCAATAACAGGTCGCTTCCCCTTCTCGATGACAAGCAAACCCTCAGAACGAAGCTTTTGAAAGGCCTGACGAACGGGCATCTTGCTGATTCCCAGCTGTCGGGATACGTCGCTCTCCGACCAGAAGGTCTCTCCTTCTTTCACCTGTCCGGCCTTCGCCAACTCGCGAATCTGCTCCACAATCTGCTGGTAGTAGGGAACATAGCTATGGTGGTCCAACACAAGTTCAACACGGTCGTCAGAGATCATTTTCCCTCTCAGGTTACGATAACATAAATCATAGCATGTTAAGTATATATGTTGATCTAAGATACCCTCGGACGATAATCAGGGGCGTGCTGCCAATCTCTCGTCCAATCTTTCAATAAGTTATTGATAATAAACAATAAATTCGCATGCATTAGTCGACATAATCATATCAGTTTGACTCTTCAGGCGAGCGGTTTGTCTATCCATGCATTGACACATATACGGATATGTAGCCACATAGTCTTGTTTGAATGACGGATCGCATCCGGGATTGGATATTTCCCGGATCTTCTAAGGAGGCAACAATGAACATATCGATGCTCGCGCGACGTGGCGGAAAAAGATCAACGCCGGCAACGAGAACATTCCATGCAATTTTTTGGGTGTTGATTCTGCCGATCATCGTTCTCGCACAGGTCGAGTCGGGACGGGTAGTGGGAACCGTCCGCGACACTTCGGGTGCTGCAATCGTCGGAGCATCAGTAACCATTTTGAATACCGGTACAGGCATCCCTCACAAGGTGACAACCGACTCCAGTGGACAGTTTGTTGTCACCGATCTGCAACCGGGAACCTATACCGCGACGTTCGAGCGAGAAGGTTTCCAGAAGGTCAACGAGGCTCCGTTTCAATTGAATGTGAACCAGGTTCTCGCCTTGAACATTGGGATGCAAGTTGGCGCGGACACCCAGGAGGTTACTGTCACCGCTGCGGAACCTCTGCTCGAATCGGAGACCTCATCGATCGGCCAGGTTGTGCCCTCCCAATCCATATCGGCCCTGCCGCTGAACGGCCGCGATTTCATTCAGCTTGCCTATTTGACGCCCGGCGTCAATGAGGGACCCGCAGGAGCTGTTCAGCAAGGGAACATTCCTGAAAACGAACGGGCGAACGGGTCAATCGAAGCGAATGGACTGACAACGACAAATAATAACTTCCTGCTCGACGGATTTGACAATAACGAGCAGCAGATAGGGTTCGAAGTGATCCAGCCGTCTGTGGACGCGATCGCTGAATTCAAGATGCAGACGAACAGCTTCGGTGCAGACATTGGGAAGGGCGGCGCAGTTGTTAATGTTGCGCTCAAGTCTGGAACCAACCAGTTCCATGGCGATGTCTTCGAGTTCGTCCGCAACTCGGCATTTGACGCCAAGAACTACTTTGACAGCGCCACAGCGCCCATTCCGTCCTTCAGGCAAAATCAATTTGGCGGTACTCTGGGTGGCCCTATTTTCAAAGGCAAGACTTTCTTTTTCGGAGACTATCAAGGAACACGCGTCGATCAGGCGGAAACGACAATTAGTTCCGTACCGCCGGCAAACGTAAACGGAGTTGGGGAACGTACCGGGAATTTCTCTGACCTGCTGACCGGAATGTTAGGGCCAGACGGCTACGATACAGGACAGATCTTCAATCCCTTCGAATACAACCCTGCGACAAACCAGCGGACGCCATACCCTGGCAATGTTATTCCGGCAGGGACCGCGCCAGGGGACCTGGACCCAGCGGCTCTCAACGTGGCTGCGCTTTATCCCAACCCAAATCTGCCGGGATACGTGAACAACTATCTATCGAATCCCGCGCGTGTCAACAATCAGGATTCCTTCGACGTGCGAGTCGACCACCAATTGACGAGCAAGGACAGTACCTTTGCGACCTTCAGCTTCGGAAACGTGAAAGAGAGCCAGCCTGACCCGTTTCCCGAGCCTGCCGGCGGCGGATTCTTTTCGGGAAACATAACAGACCTGGCGCGCGCGGGCGGAATCAGCGACGTTCACACATTCGCTGCCAATAAGATCAACGAGTTGAAACTTGGTTATATGCGCTACGCAGTGCAGGCCATCCCGCTGCTCGCGGGCCAGAACATCTCCGGCCAGGTTGGAATTCCTGGCATATTCGACCCCAACAACAAACTCGAGACGGGCGGATTGCCATACATGTCCATTGGCGGATGGAGCACATTGGGAACGACGGATTGGTTTCCAGAAGTGCTGCTTGAGAACAATTATCAATACATCGATTCGTTCACTTACCTCAGAGGCGCGCACTCTTTCAAGGCTGGCGTCGACGTTCGCCGCAGACTGAACGGCTTTACGCAGGTCCAAAATGCGCGCGGAGATATGTACTTTAACCAGCAGTTCACCGAGGACCTGGTGACAGGAAACGGAGGATCGGGACTAGCCAGCTTTCTCGTCGGTTATCCATCGTCCGCCTCTCGAGAGGTTCAAACCGGGGAATTTGGAATACGCTGGCTGGAGCTCGGCAGCTATATCATGGACGACTACCGCGCGACCCCCACCCTCACTTTAAATCTGGGCTTCCGCTACGACCTCTACACCCCATATGTCGAGGAACATAATCGGATGGCCAATTTTGATTTTGCGACAGGTGAGTTTGTCTCGCCGCTCATGCCGGGCGTGAGCAGAACCGCCGATGTTAAGACGGATCGCGGCGGCTTCGCGCCCAGGGTGGGATTCGCCTGGACCCCGGGTGGCAAAACGCTGGCAATTCGCGGCGGGTTTGGCATTTTTTACGATCGGCAGGGCACGCAAGGAGATTCCGAGCTCCCCTACAACCCGACTGGCTTGTTCATCAGCCAAAGCTATAGTTACCCGGCGAATCAACCGGGGATGCGACTCTCCACGGGATACCCGGCGGAGGTGCCCCCGACGCTTGCGAATCCCAGCGGTTACGCTAGTGCTGCGCCTTTCAACGATCCGAATACCTCGATACAGGAATGGAACCTGAACGTAGAACAGCAGATCGGGAAAGACTCGGCATTTCAAATCGCCTATGTCGGTACGCACGGCGTGCATGAGTCCTACATCTACAATTTGAATCAGGCTGAACAGCCCCTCGACAGCAACTTTGGTCCAGCTCCGAATTACGGTCGCCCCTTTTTCTCGACGGTTCCGAATATCGCGGCTATCCGGACCAATTCAAATATCGCCAACCAGCACACTCATCAACTGCAGGCAAAATTTGAAAAGCGCTTTTCCTCCGGATGGAGCACGCTGAATTCCTACACATGGCAGCACACGATTGGGCAGACACCGCTGGACGAGGCGGCTGGCCCACAGGATGACTACAATCTGCGTGCGGAGCGCGGAGATCAGGATCCGGATTTTCGAAATCAGTTTTCCTCGTCCTGGTCTTATTTGTTGCCCTTTGGCCCCGGACAGCGCTTCCTCAACAAGGGCGGCCCGATTCGCTACATCGTCGGAGGCTGGAGGTCTCAGGGAATACTCTCGATGTTCTCCGGCGAAGCCACAACTCCCGAGCTATCCTACGATCGAACCAATACCGGATCCGGAGCTCCGCGACCGGATGTGGTGAGCGATCCGTATAACTTTTCTTCGGCAGAGAACTGGGGATGCCCGACAAATCAGCAGAGCAAGACATGCTGGTTCAACCCGGCTGCATACGCGGTTCCACCACTGGCGCCGGGGCAAACGTTCGCCACGGAGTTTGGCAACGCAGGTGTCGGCACGCTGCGTGGCCCAGCACAATACAACCTTGACTCATCGCTCTTCAAGAGCTTTGATCTTCGCGAGGGTATGGGTCTGGAGTTGCGCGGCGAAATATTCAACATCTTGAATACGCCTGAATTCGGTTTACCAAATGTCTATGTAGACACACCGCAAGCAGGATCAATCACGAGTACTGTGCACAGCTCGAGGCAGATCCAGATTGCAATGAAGCTCACCTTCTAAGCATGAAAGCCTAATCCATCTCCGTTTGCAGAAATGCGAGGCCGTCCTCGCATTTCTGCGGTCCAGGCCGGAGAGCCAGTTTTTTGAAATCAACCAGGAGAAGGCATGAGCGACTCACTTTATTATCACGCAATAGCAAAGATGATTGATCATTCGCTGCTCGATCCAACTTTAACCACGCGCGACCTTGAAGCGGGATGCGCATTGGCAATTAGCTATGACGTGGCTAGCGTCTGCATTTTGCCTTACTACCTTGCCCGGTGCGCTGAACTACTTGGTGGCACCTCAGTAAATGCCAGTACTACTATAGGTTTTCCGCACGGCAGTCAAAGGACCGCAATCAAGGCTGCAGAAGCGCGGCAGGCGCTTAAGGACGGCGGCCGGGAACTGGATGTGGTAATCAATATCAGCAAAGCCCGCAGTGGAGATTGGCAATATGTGAACGATGAGCTTTTGGCGTTGACCCAAACCGTCCATGCAGAGGGAGCAAAGATCAAAGCGATTTGCGAGAGAACTTATCTGGACGACGCTTCGATGGCGTTCCTCTGCGGCATCTGCGGGGCAGTGGGCGTCGATTGGATCGAGACTTCTATGGGAAATGTAACCGGATGCTCAGCGCTTGACGATCTCAAATTGATGCGCAAAAACACTCCGGGTCGGGTACAGATCAAGATCTCGGACGGCATTCGCGATCTCGACAGGTTGTTGGCCGCACGAGCGATCGGCGTGGGTCGAGTAGGATTGATATGCCCTGAACGCATACTTGAGGAGTGCCGGAATTCACTCAGAATGGAACACGTTGGCCAGACCGTCAACCCATGGAAAGCGGACCCGATTTCGTCAGACTCGGGAATCTCACAAAGCCCTGCACAGTTCACCCCATTTCCTGACAACGAGAGATTCCTGGAACTTTGACTGTGAAACAAGCAGCAAGAGGACGAGATTCAGGTGCTGCCATGCGTAACGGGGGGAATGACTGCCAATCCAATACAAATAAAGGCAGGCAAGTAAGTGGGTTATAGCATCCTTGATTCATTGGAGATGTGGAAGTGAATAGTCAAATGCGCTGGTTTTTCAAGTGTTCTCTTGTTCTGGCTTACGGCATTGTTTGCGTTGCCCAGCTGTCTCCTTCTCTATCGCGAGCACAGAATGGGCCGGCCGCTCCCGCAGCACAACTTGTCGCAGCTCAGACCACAGAGAGTCTGCCTGGCGTCAAGATGTCTGGGAATTATTTCGAACGGGATGGGAAGCGCTTTCTGCCTGTGGGCGTGAACTGGGTTCCGGCAAAGGCTGCAATGGAGTGGCCTTATCAGTGGGATCCGGCATCGATTGAAGCCGATTTCGCGCAAATGCATGAGCTGGGAGTGAACGCCGTCAGGCTGGATCTGGTCTGGTCCTGGTTCGAGCCACGGCCGGGCGATTTCAACCCGGAGGCGTTCAAGGAACTGGATTTTCTTACGTCGCTGGCGAGCCGCTACAAGATCTATTTGAATCCCATGCTGCTTATTGGCGGAGAGGTTGGCGAGGCGTATTGGGATGTTCCCTACCGCCATGGCCGCGATCCGCAGTCAGATCCATACATGCTGCAATTGGAAACAGACTTGGCCGCAGAACTGGCCCGGCACTTTGCAAAGAACAACGCGATTCTTGCTTGGGATTTGACGGATGAGCCGCCATTCTGGATTACCGCGAATACCACGGATGCCGCCGCTATCAATTGGACGCGACTGATCTCCGGCGCACTGCGCCGCTACGATCCTGGGCATCTCGTGGTGGTTGGAACGGCCATGCAAGATGTTGAACATGGCCCATTCCGGCCGGACATGCTGGGAAGCGAAGTCGACTTCTTCAGTGTTCACCCTTATACGATCTATGCCCCCAAACTTTTCCCGGATGCAATGCTCTCGGAACGGCAGACATACGGGGCGGCCTTTGAAACCGCGCTGACAGGGGGTGCAGGCCGGCCGGTCATGATTCAGGAACTGGGCGCCTCGTCGGCGCAATATGAGCCGGAAGCCATTGCGCAGTACGAGCGAACCGCTATGTATTCCGGCTTTGCCGCTGGAGCGAACGGATTCCTGATCTGGTGTTACACCGACGCGGCCAAATCTCAATATTCCAAGGTGCCGTATCTGCGTTCGCCGCATGAAACGCAGTTTGGCATTGTCACCGCGGACCGCAAAGAACGGCCAGCGGCAAAGATGCTTACTGCATTTTCAAAAGCGATGGGCAGCCTCGATCTCGATGGCATTGAACCGGCGCCAGCTGAGGCCGCGATCCTGGTGCCTGATGAATGGTCGAAGCCATATGGTGATGAATCGCATTTTGGCCTGACCGGACCAGAAATCGCTCCTTACACGTCACAGGACGAGGGAGGGAGCGTGGCGGGTCAGCCGCTGCCTAATCAGTCTGCTGAGAATTCCCGTCTGGTGGGCGCCTGGCTCTCGTCGTACATTCTCTCGCGCAGAGCCGGAGTGAAGGCTGCTTTCCCTCGCGAATACGCTGACTGGCAAAAGTACCCCATGCTGGTTCTTGCATCGCCACTAACCAGTACCAATTCGATGATGGTGCATCTGCACTCTGACATATGGGACAAAGTTCGGACTTACGTTGAGAACGGCGGAGTTCTTTATGCTTCAGTGAGCGGAGACGCGGCCATTCCCGAGATGGAGAGCGTCTTCGGGGCTCGTCTCGTGGACCATCTGCCGGTGCGGGACGTGACATTGAAGATCGTCGCGCCATTCGGCAATCTCAAGCCGGGAGATACCTTTACCTATTCAGCGTCTGCCGATGATCCTGGGCAATGGGCGGCTACGCTGGAATTGAAAGGCGGCCAGGTGATCGCCGTTGACCAGGATGGAAGGCCGGCGCTGGTAGCCAACCAACTCGGTAAAGGGAAGACTCTCTTCTGCGCGTACCCGATTGAGATTTACCTGGCCAATCTGCCCTCAGCGTTTGAAGGCAACGACCAGACTTACCGAATTTATCAGGGTTTGGAAGAGTGGGCAGGCCTGAAGCGAATGGTGTGGACCGATCAACCCTCGGTAGAGGCGGCCGCCTTGAATGCTGCAGACCACGGGTACATCGTGCTCGTCAATCACTCTTCACAACTGAAGCATGTGACCCTCGGCTCATCGCTGCCTATCAGTGCGTTGGGACCGCTTGATGCGGGGCAAGGGAATTCAATTGCCCGGCACAATTCAGGCTGGGAGTTCGATGTGCCACCGTACGATGCAGAGGTGCTCAAGTGGAGATAATCGAAAGCGCATCGAGAAGGAATTCGAGCGCAATTGCCAGCATCGATATTGGAGGCACGAAGATTGCTGTAGGAATTGTTGACTCCAAAGGCCACGTTCTGGTTCGTGGGGAAACTCAAATCCAGGTGGATAAGGGTCCGGAGAATGCGCTGACCAGGATCGTGGAGATTCTAAGAGCTCAGACGCAGCAAACGGGCGTGGCAATCGCCGGGATTGGAATCGGTTGCACAGGTCCGGTCGACCCGATTACGGGGGAACTCGGCGACGTTAATACACTTCCCAACTGGCAAGGCTGGAATCCGGTGGCGGGGCTCTCTGAAGCGTTCGGTGTTTCCGCCGCTCTTGAAAACGACGCGGATGCCGCGGCGCTGGGCGAGGCGCGATGGGGAGCGGGCAAAGGTAGGCATAGCCTAATCAGCATTACGGTGGGCACCGGCATTGGTGCCGGAATCATCTTGAACGGAGAAGTATACCGGGGAGCCGGACATGCTCATCCTGAAATTGGCCACCACATTGTTGAGCCGAGTGGCCCACCGTGCACATGCGGTGCATCGGGCTGCTGGGAAAGCCTTGCGGCCGGACCTGCCTTTGAGCAGTGGTATGCCGAACAAAGCTCGGCTCAAGAATTTCGGACGGGCAAGGAAATCTGCAGACTTGCCCGGGAGGGCCATCCCGCGGCGCACCGCGCAGTTGAACGGTTGGCGTATTATCTCGGCCTTGGCATGGCTAACGTGGTCTCAATGTTCATGCCGGAGATGATTGCGTTGAGCGGCAGTGTCATGCGCAGTGCAGATCTTTTGCTGGATCCGATTCGCGAGATCGTACTCAACAAGTGCCGACTCGTGCCCGCAAGCAGCTGTGAGATTGCGGTTTCGTCTTTAGGCGCTGACGCCGGACTCATCGGCGCCGCACAGGTCTGGCACACCCGTCTTAACCGCTCGTTCCAGGAGAGCTTGTGAGTCACACATCGCTCAGCATTATTGAAGGCCCTTATCTACGCGACATTCTGGACCAGCCGCTGGCGCTGGAAGAGACTATCAGGGATTTTCGAGCGAACCGGACTTTGTTTGACGAAATCGGCAAGTACCACAAACAAGCTCGCAAACGCGTTCTGTTAACCGGCATGGGCTCGTCGCTGCACGCGCTCTATCCACTGGAATTGAAGCTGGTCGAGCATGGCGAATGCGTTACACGAGTTGACATGTCCGAACTGATCCATTCGATGCCGAATCTGATTAACGAACGTACGATCATTATCGCGGTCTCGCAATCGGGTCAGAGTGCCGAAGTCGTTCGGCTATTGGAGTTGAACAACAAGCGAGCGCCGATCATTGCTGTTACGAACACTGCCGACAGTCTGCTTGCAAGCCACGCAGACCTGCTCATGCTCACACGGTGCGGAGAAGAGTTCTCTGTTTCCACCAAGACATATCTAGGATCACTGATCGCTCTTGAAACGCTGGGCGCGGCGTGGTGCGGCCAATCGGCTGAAGATCTGTTCGCCGAATTACAGTCTGGCCCGGCAATGGTATCCAGCTACCTTGCGAGGTGGCGAGAGCATACCGAGATGCTGGTTGAAGAAATGAGCGGCATAAGCCAGTTCTTCATCGTGGGAAGAGGACGGTCGCTCGCTGCCTGCGAAACAGGAGCGCTCATCACAAAAGAGTCGACGCGTTGGCCCGCCGAAGCTATGAGCAGCGCAGCGTTCCGTCATGGTCCGATGGAGATGATCGGGCCGCAGAGGATGGTATTGGTTCTGGAAGGAGAATCCACCGCACGTCTGCTGAACAACAAACTGGCCCGCGAAATATGTGATAGCAATGGAAGGGCTGAGCTGATTGGACCCTCCGCGCGCCTGGAGGCATTGAGAATACCGGACCTGTTGGGCCGCCTGCTGCCGATTGCAGAGATTCTGCCAATTCAGATGCTGACGCTGGCGCTTGCCGCGGGCGCCGGATTCGAAGCGGGACGTTTCATCCGTGCCACAAAGGTCACAACCGAAGAATAGCGAGAGGACGAGGTAGCTAGCCAATGAAGCGCAGCAGGTACCTGGTAACGATTGTCTTCGCGATCTTTTTTGTCATGTCGTTTGTGACCAATATTCTTGGGCCAATTGTCCCAGATATCATTCAAAGCTTTCATCTGAGCCTCTTCAGTGCGGCGTTGCTTCCTTTTTTCTTCTTCATCGCCTACGGAGTGTTCTCCATTCCCGCAGGATTCCTAGTTGAACGTTGGGGGGAAAAGCGAGTCATCCTGGGAATGTTCTCTGTCGCGCTGGCGGCATCCCTTCTTTTCGCTTGGTTGCACATTTTCCCTATCGCAATGTTCTCGCTCTTCCTGATTGGCAGCAGCATGGCTGCGCTGCAGGTGGCCATCAACCCGCTCCTGCGTGTGGCCGGCGGCGAAGAGCACTTCGCCTTCAACTCTGCATTCGCGCAACTGATCTTTGGCATTGCCTCTTTTCTAAGCCCCCAGATTTATTCCTACATTGTTCTCAATCTGGAGAAGGGACCCCAGAAGAATATCTTTCTGTCAACATTGGCCGCGATCGTGCCGGAAAGAATGCGTTGGGTTTCTATGTACTGGATCTTTGCGGCAGTGATCGCCGCCATCATACTGGCCCTCGTGTTTACGCGCTTTCCTGAAGTGAAGCGGAAGGAGGATGAAGCCGCGGGTACCGCTGGAATGTATCGTATTCTGCTGCGTAGACCGATGGTGTGGCTCTACTTCTTCAGTGTGTTCTTTTACGTTGGTTCAGAACAAGGCACGGCTAACTGGATGTCTGAATTCCTCTGGAAGTACCACGGCTTTGATCCTCAGACCACGGGAGCGTTGGCAGTCGCCTGGTTCTGGGGATTATTAACCGCAGGCTGCTTTGTAGGCATGATCCTGCTGAAATTATTTGATAGCCGCCGCGTGCTGGGGGCTTTTGGCATTGGCGCGCTGACATGCCTTTCCTTCGCGCTATTCAGCCCCGCTTCAATTTCCAGGTTTGCATTCCCTTGCATTGGATTGTTTGCGTCTGTAATGTGGCCGATCGTTATCTCTCTCGCATTGAATTCGGTTCTGGAGTACCAAGGTGCGCTGGCTGGAATCTTGTGCTCTGGAATCATGGGAGGGGCAATTCTGCCGTTGATCACGGGCCGGATAGCCGACTCGTTCGGCCTGCGCGCAGGCATGTGCCTGCTGTATGCAACATTCGGCTGGGTTTTCGCAGTTTCGCTTTGGGCCAAGCCGCTGATCACGAATCAAAGATTCGGTGAGGGAAAACTGGAAAATGACGCGGCGTAACAGAGCCCGGAGGGCAATCAGAAACGATCAGAATTGATAAAGAAGGGCGCCAAGTGGAAACCAGGCGGCCTTGGTGATCGCGTTGTCAGGTTCTTCAAGTAGTACTGTGGTTTAGCCAATAGGGGGAGGGGACGATGGACGCACGCGGAGTATTGCGCCGTGAATTGATCAAGGGGGGCATGGCGCTTGCCATTGCGCCCGGCATTGGACGCGCGGAGCTTCAGTCCGCCGGCTCATCCAGCACAGTCGCCCGCAAAGGGAGAATACGGCAGTCCGTTTGCCGCTGGTGCTACCAGGCGATTCCGCTGGACGAACTTTGTGTCTTTGCGGCAAGTATCGGTCTAAAGGGCATAGACCTTCTGCAACCCGAGGAGTGGGGCGTTCCTCAAGAACATGGGTTGATCTGCACGTTGGGCTACGCTGGGGGCGGCGAGATCTCCGACGCGTTGAACCGCGTGGAAAGCCATGCAGCCATTGAGGCAGCGTTCCGTAAGAACATACCGCTTGCGGCGAAATTGGGCGTCCCCAATGTGATCACCTTCTCCGGGAATAGAAAGGGCATGCCGGACGACGAAGGTGCGCGCAATACAGTGATTGGCCTCAATCGCCTCAAAAGGATCGCTGAAGACAACGGTGTCACGATCAACCTGGAGTTGCTGAACAGCCGGAAGGATCACCATGACTATATGGCAGATCACACTGCGTGGGGTGTCGGAGTCATGGAGCAGGTCAATTCTCCGCAAGTAAAACTTCTGTACGACATCTACCACATGCAGATCATGGAAGGCGATCTGATCCAGACCATCCGCGACAACATCCGCTGGATCGGCCACTTTCATACCGGCGGCGTGCCGGGTAGGCACGAGTTGAACGACCAGCAGGAAGTGCAGTGGGACGGTGTGATGCGGGCCATTGCGGCCCTGGACTTCAAAGATTATGTCGCACATGAGTTTGTGCCCATCGGCGATCCCCGGACGAGCCTGCGCCAGGCTGTCGACCTATGCGATGTGTAGGCTGGCCGAAAACGTCCCATGGAGAGCATCGATATCATGCAAATCGAAACGGATCCACAACCGTCGGATCAAGGAGATCCGCGCCCAAACCTGGAATTGGCTCCTAAGCGGCTCCCAGCACTCATCTTTGATCTCGATGGAACCCTAACAGACTCTAAACCTGGTATTGTCGGCTGCTTGCGCAAGGTTCTCGATGCCTGGAGCCTGGACCCTGCCGGGCCGCTTGACCGGTTTGTCGGACCGCCCGTAGAAGATTGGGCTGTGGAACTTCTGCCGGACGCCAGTGATGAAGACCGTGCCAAGCTGGCGCGCGACTATCGCGCCTGTTACGACCTTGAGGGGTGGTGCAACAACTCCGTCTTTGACGGCGTGCGAGAGATGTTGAACAAACTTCATCAGAGTCGATTTCTTCTCTTCGTCTGCACTTCGAAGCAACAGCGATTTGCTGTCCGGATTCTGGAACACTTCGGGTTGGGAGGTATGTTCACTGGCATCTACGGGGACAGACCGGAATATCACGACCACGGGAAGGCGGAGTTGCTCGCTGCAGTTCTGCGCGAGAATCTGATTGAGAAGAGTGATGCAATGATGATAGGTGACAGGATTCACGATGTTCACGCTGCCCGGTCGAACGGCATCCCGTGCCTTGCAGCTGGGTGGGGCTATGGATCTACTGAGGAGTACCTTCTTGCAGACGCAATCGCTCCGACCCCTGCAGAATTGCCAGCCCTGGTGTTTAACCAGCAGTACCAAAAGTGGCGCCATGAACCCGTGAAAGGCCACCGGCTTGCTGGGTAAATCCGCTGGTTCTGAGAGATACTGCTGGTGGATAAACCTTCACTTACGATCCCCCGTGAAACGTCGATTTCCGGTGTACCACAAGGTATAGGTTTTGACACGGCCGGATCGGTGAGATCCGGCCGTTGATACTGTTG
>CAZGUD010000044.1:0-45962 GCA_964528915.1 uncultured Occallatibacter sp. | reverse complement strand
ATACTCGACTCCATTGCTCGCTTTTGTACGCGGACTTTAGAGACAGGACACTAGAAACTTCTGTTCTAAGGCCTTCTGCGTACTCCCCACCGGCATCCATCGGCGCGCCTCCGGTGTCTTTTCATTCGCTACCCCACAATTCATCCTCCTTTCATCTGAGTCGTTTATGCCTTTGTAGGTCCGGACAATTAAGCCCCCGCATCGCCCGGCGAACTTCCTACCTGGAGCATCCCGCATGGCCGATCTGGCAACCACGGTCGATAGCCCGCATTCGGGCGCATCGCTGCTCGACAAAAAAATGAAGAAATCTCCGGCGTGGATAAGCACCATTATTGTGCTCGGTGCCCTGCTCGGAGGCCTCGTCTACATCGGCTTCCACGTAGCCGGCGATCTGGGAAACATCGTCATCGTCAGTGTCTGGCCGTATGTACTGCTGGCTGTTGCGCTCTTGATCGCGCTCGGCTTTGAATTCGTCAACGGATTCCACGATACCGCCAATGCTGTCGCCACCGTGATCTACACTCACTCGCTCGATCCCAACATCGCAGTGGTCTGGTCGGGCCTGTGCAACCTTGTCGGCGTACTGGTCTCGTCGGGCGCAGTCGCCTTCAGCATCATCACGCTGCTGCCGGTCGAGCTCATCCTCAAGGTCAGTTCCGGCGCCGGCTTCGCAATGGTCTTCGCGTTGCTGATCGCTGCAATCATCTGGAATTTAAGCACCTGGTGGTTCGGCCTTCCGGCGTCAAGCTCGCACACCATGGTTGGCTCCATCATCGGAGTGGGCGTGGCCAACCAGTTGATGAACGTGGGCCAGGGCACGTCGGGCGTCGACTGGTCCCAGGCTACCAAGGTCTTTCAGGTGCTGCTCATCTCGCCGCTCATCGGCTTTGGCGCCGCCTTTCTGCTGTTGCTTCTCTCCAAGTTCTTCATCCTCACCAAATGGGCCAGGAGCTTCGCAGTCCTCTTCGATGCGAACCACAAAAAGCCCCTTTGGTTGATTCCCACCATCGCAATTGCGGGAGTCCCTGGGGCCTACATCTTTTTGTGGGCCGCTCCAATGGTCTTCGGCCTCTTCGGCACTCCGGGCATGGCCGTATGGCAGCCCATCAAACAATTCACGTCCTGGAACCCGCCGACTGGTCTCATCGCCACGATGGTTCTGATGGGCATCGTCGGCTGGTATCTCGTGGCCGTGTTCGCCAGGATAGTCATCGAGAATGCCGATGTGCTGTTTACTGCACCCGAGGGCAGCACTCCTCCACCGTGGCCGATTCGCGCCCTGCTTATCTTCACCTGCTCCGGCGTGAGCTTCGCGCACGGATCAAACGATGGCCAGAAGGGCATGGGGCTCATCATGCTCATCCTTATCGGCACGGTGCCCACGGCATACGCTTTGAACCACGCCGTTACACCGCGAGACATGCAGGACTTCATCGCCGCTTCAGATAAAGCAGCAGCCATAATCAACACTCACGTTGACCCGAAGGCGCTCCTCGGGGGCGATGCACGCACCGAGCTCACAGAGTACCTCCGCACCAAAAAACTGCAGCCCGACACCATGACCGCGCTGCGCGAAAGTATCCGCGATCTTGAAGGCGCGGTGCAGGCCTACGGCGACTACAAGCATGTGCCTCCCGGCCAGCAGACTAACATCCGCAACGACATGTACGTGACCAGCGAATCGCTGCGCCTGATGGCGAAGGCTAAAACGCCCAATTTCACCGCTGCGGAACAGGTGGCCCTCAACAACTACAAGGCCAAGGTGGACAAAGCCACCAAGTTCATTCCTTCATGGGTAAAGGTAGCTGTCGCGCTGGCGCTGGGGCTCGGTACCATGGTGGGCTGGAAGCGCATTGTGGTCACGGTTGGCGAGAAGATCGGCAAGGAGCATCTGACCTATGCGCAGGGCGCTTGCGCGGAGCTAGTGGCGATGGGAACGATCATGGCTGCAGATAACTTTGGCCTCCCTGTATCGACGACGCACGTGCTGAACTCGGGCGTGGCTGGAACCATGGCCGCTAACAGAAGCGGATTGCAGTTCTCGACTATCCGCAACATCGCCATGGCCTGGGTCTTTACCCTGCCCGTAGCTGCGCTGCTTTCCGGCAGCCTCTTCTGGTTGTTCAGGCGCTTCGCCGGCTGATCGCTCTAAAACTGGAGCCCGATTAGTCAAGATCGGGCATCCTCCGCAGGCGTCCGGTAACCCCGGGCGCCTATTTTTCTTGCCCGAAAAGCCCATTCATCCACATCCTCCTCCCGTAGCGCATCCGGTACCATACAAAGGGTGGTTTCTTAAGGATGAGTCTGAAAGCAAAGCTTGAAGCTGTTATCTACGCGGCCGAAGAACCGGTGACGCTGAACCAGTTAGCGGCCCTGTTTGCCGATGAGGCCCTAGAATGGCGGGCGGAACAGGCGAAAGCTGCCGCTGACGCCGAGGCTTCGACGCCTGGCTCTACCGCTGAGCCGCAACCCATGTTGACGGAGGCCTTCGACTACCTTGAGCTTGAGCAGGCCGATGGCGCCACGCCGGTTGAAGAGAGCCCCGCACCGAGTCAGGACCCGAATATCGAGCAGGCCGTGGCCGCTGACCACGAAGCCAGCGTCGAGACTGAAAGCGGCTCGCAAGCCGAATCAGAAGAATCGGGCGCTGAGGCGCAGGTTCAAACGCCGGCGACCGATGAGAATTCAGCAGAAGAAGCGCCCGCTGGAACGCCGGCTTCGGAGTCTCCAGACGCGAGTTCTGACGCGATGGCTGAGCTCAGTCCCGAAGAGGCCGCCAAGCAGGCCGCTCGCCAGCGCGATCGCGAAGTCCGCCTGGTGATACGTGAATTGCTCGACGAGCTCGTTGAAGATTACGCCCGTGATAGCTGCGGCGTTGAGATTCGAGAAATCGCGGGCGGCTACCGCATGGCCACTAAGCCGGAGTATCACGACGCGGTGCGCTCGTTTGTGAAGAGCATGAAGCCGGTGATGAAACTCTCTTTACCCGCGCTTGAAACCCTCGCGGTGATCGCCTACAAGCAGCCTGTAACCGCGCCTGAGGTCAATGAGATTCGAGGCGTCGACTCGTCGGGTGTGTTTGGATCGCTGCTGGCGCGCAAGCTGATTGCCACAGCGGGTCGCAAGCAGGTTGTTGGCCGGCCCATTCTTTACAAGACCACCAAGGAATTCCTGCTGCGTTTCGGGTTGAAAGAGCTGAACGAGCTGCCGTCGATGGAAGAATTCGAGAAGATGGCGGCCAGCGAATTCGAAGAGGCTGAGGCCGCCGGCCAGGAGCAGGAAGCGCCGGGGGCGGAAGAGGCGGAGCAGGAGAATCTGCAGGAGAATCTTTTTGAAGAGGCGGCCGAGCCGGGCGCAGCTCGGGATGCCGCCGAACAGGCCACGGCTGAGACCGTGGCTCAAACCGCACCTGCAACTGAAGAGGCTCGAGCGGAGGCCCCGGAGACCACCCTGGAGTAGGATGAAACAGGGAGGCCGCTCGTGTCAAAAAAAACCGAGAGGAAGGCCGCAGCTGCCACCGCATCCGCGCGCCCCAAAAAAGAGCCAAAGCTTGAGATTGAATTAATCTCCGCGCCTGAACAAAAGCCGACGGCTAAGAAATCTGTCGCGAAGAAAGCTGCCGCCGCTCAAGAGTTGCCTGCAAGCACCAGGAAAGTTGCGGTCAAGCCTGCTCCCAAGCCGGCTGCCGTTTCAAGCAAGGTGACTGAACCGGCCGCACCGCCAGCCAAAAAGAAGCGCGCCGCAACCAAAACTCGCCCAGCCGCGAGCAAATCAGCCAAAGTAAAAATCAAGGACGAGACTGGCCGAGCCTCCGAAGTGAGCGTTCCGGTGAGCGCGCCGGTCGCCGACCCCATCGGAGACATTAGAGATGGCGAAGCCCGCTCCACGGCAGTCGCCGATGTACCCTCCACGCCGGGTGAATCTGAAGCGCTGGCCACCGCTCTGGCTGAAGAAATCAAATCGAACGAAGAACCAGAGTACGTCCCTGAAGCTCCGCTCGCCGCTGCGCCTGCTCCCCCGGCAAACCTCGAACGGCTGCAGAAGATTCTTGCCAAGGCGGGAATTGCGAGCCGCCGTCGCGCCGAAGAGATGATCGTTGAGGGCCGCGTGATGGTGAACGGCCAGCTCGTGACTCAGCTCGGCGCCAAGGCTGATCTTGGCCGCGACCACATTCGCGTTGACGGCAAACTGATTGCCGGTGCAGAACGCCACCGTTATTTTGTTCTCAACAAGCCGCGCGGCTTTGTCACCACGGTGAGCGATCCCGAAGGCCGACCCACGGTGATGCAGTTCTTCGAGAAGATGCACCAGCGCTTGTACCCGGTAGGCCGGCTCGACTACCTGAGCGAAGGCCTGCTGCTGGTAACCAACGATGGCGAGCTTGCCAACCAACTCACCCGTGCCTCATTGGGAATAGAAAAGACCTACCTGGTGAAGGTCTCTGGACATCCTACCGAAGAGGAACTCGACCGGCTGCGCTCCGGCGTCTCAATCGAACGCGAAGGGCCTGGCTCTGCGCGTGTCGGCACTGCGCCGGCCACAATCAGGCAGGTTCGGCAGGGCGACAACCCATGGTACGAAATAGTGCTCATCGAGGGGCGCAATCGCGAACTGCGCAAAATGTTTGAGCAGATCGGCCACTTCGTTGAGAAGATTCGCCGCGTGGGCTACGGCCCGCTGGTTCTCGACGTCGAGCCCGGCGTGTTTCGCGAGCTGACCGCCGAAGAGGTGAAGGCGCTGCAACTCACCGCCGAGGGCAAGCTGAAACCGCGGCGGCAGCGCGCATTGCCGACTGTGCCGAAAGAGACCGGCAGCTCTACGGGCAATCGGGCGGCAGGAAGCAGCGGCAAAACCTTTGGGAGCAGGCCGCCCGCCGGCAGGCCAGCGCGGCCATTCGACGGTCCACCGCGAGACAAAATGCGGGAGTCGAGACCGGGATTTGAAGGGCGCAGGCCTGAACGCGGAGCAAAGCCCGCTTTCAAGTCCGGCTTCAAGCCACGCTTCGATAATCGCAGCACCGAGAGATTCGGCGGGCGCGCGCAATTTTCGAGTTCAGAGGGCGAACAACGAGGCGAGTCCAGGCCGTTCGATTCGCAGCGCGGCCAGGCGAGCCCCTTCCGTGGGCGTGAAGAATCCGATTCCGGGCGCGGCGGCCCGAGATTTGAAAGAGGAAACACCGGCTTCCGTCCGCAGCAACGCAGCCAGGAGTCAGAAGGCGACAACGCGCCGCAGCGCGAGTTCCGCCCCCACGTCGATAGACCGCAGTTCAAGCGCAATGATCGGCCCGCTTTTAGATCGGGTAGCAAGCCAGCTTTCAATCGTGGCGGAAAACCAGCCTTCAAACGCGGGGATAAGCCCGCATTCAAGCGCAGCGCTCCAGGCGCGCCGCTGCGGGGAGGTCAATCCGGATTCAGAAGCGAAAGACCCGCTTTCGAGCGTGGCGGCAAACCGCCTTTCAAATCGAACGCGCGGCCAGAATTCATGCCAGGCGAACGGCCTGCTTTCAAGCGCAGCGCTCCAGGCGCGCCGTTGCGCGGAGATCAATCCGGATTCAGAAGCGAAAGGCCTGCTTTCGATCGCGGCCCCAAGCCGCCTTTCAGGCGCGACGACCGCCCGCCATTCAAGCCACGCGGCGATGCAGGCGCGAGTTTCGAAGGCCGCCCATCGAGGCCACCTGCCAGAGCATTCGGCAGCAGACCAGCGGAGAAGCCGGCGGGGCGAACTTCGGGAGCGAAATTCTCAGGCGGATCTTCGTCGGGGAAAAAGTTCGGCGCTGGTGCGCGCGGCAAATCCGGATCGCGCCCAGGCGGTAAGGTCAAACCTCGCTGGGATCGCAAGCGCTGATGATCGAGTTCGCACTGGGGAGTGAAATTTTCAATCAGACTTCAAAAATTGGTGCCCCATGTTCCGATTCTGGGGCATGGGATAGCACGGCTTCGGGCTAATCAACCTCAACCGGAGAAACTCCGATGGCAAATACCTTCGGCACGGATATCCTCATCCAGGCGCCTGATCCTGAACAGGCCGCTGCGTTCTACGTCGATCAGCTCGGCTTCTCGATTACAGGCACTGATCCAAACATGATCAGTCTGCACGGCAAGCACATCAACCTGTTTATCGAGAAGGGGCCGGCGCTCGGCCCTGTCCTCGAAGTCACGGTCCCAAACGTTGCCGAAGCTCGGCGGCGTCTGGTTGACTACGGATGTGAAGTTGTGAAAGATGAACCTGAGTTTCCGCGCTGTTATGTTCGCGATCCCTGCGGCCTGATTTACAACTTGACCGCATGAGCGGAGCCTCTACTTGAAATGAGCGATCAGCCGCTGGTACTGGTTCTCGCTGCCGGAAGCGATCCGCAGCTTGCAATGCTGGACGCGATCCGCCATGTTGCGGGAGCCACTTTCGAAGACGTAGCCGGCGCTGTTGCCGAGGCAGAGGCGATCCTTCATTGGTCGGCAAACCGTGAAACACTGCGCAAGGTGTTTCTTGCGTGCCCAAAACTTCGCTGGGTTCACTCCCGCAACGCCGGGCTCGATAACCTCCTGTTCCCCGAATTGATTGAGAGTCCCATCCCGCTCACCAATGGGAGCGGAGTATTCAGTCAGTCGCTGGGCGAATTCGCTCTTGCATCAATTCTTTATTTCGCCAAGGATTTCCCTCGCATGCTGCGCAACCAGCAAGCGCAGCGATGGGAACAGTTTGACGTAAACGAGATTGCAAGCCAGACCGTTGGCATTGTCGGCTACGGCAACATTGGCCGCGCCGTGGCCACTCGCGCCAAGGCCATGGGAATGAAGGTGCTTGCGCTCAAGCGTCACGCGCCTGCCGAACGCGATGCGTTAATCGACAAGTTTTATGCGCCTCAAAACCTTCGCGAGATGCTGGCCGGTTGCGACTATGTAGTAATGGCTGCGCCGCTCACCGGTGAGACGCACCACATGATCTCGGATGCGGAATTCGCAGCGATGAAGCCCTCGGCCGTCGTCATCAATGTTGGCCGCGGCCCTGTCATCGATCAGGCAGCGCTGATTCGCGCGCTCACCCGCAAGCAGATCCGCGGCGCCGGCCTCGATGTGTTCGAACACGAGCCAATCCCAACCGGCGATTCCATCTGGCGGTTCGACAACGTGCTGATTTCGCCGCACACCGCAGACCATACAAGCACATGGCTCGACGACGCGATGAAGTTTTTTGTTGAGCAGTACGAGCGCTTCTGCGATGGTCAGCCGCTCAGGAACGTGGTAGACAAGCAACTCGGCTACTGAAGCTTGCGAAGGCGTGGCCCGCATCGCTCAGGAGACGCGGAGAATTTTACCGCCGATCTCATGAGGCTGCGAAAGAGTTCCTTGCGCAACTCGAGGCGCAGCAGGGGCTGAAGCCCACGCTCAATTTGGGAGCTTTATCGGCGCGAGTAAACTCGCGCCCTGATACAAGACCTCATCCCGGCGAGTTTTTCCGCAGCCTGTAAAGCCCCACCCATTTTAGTGGCGTTATCGGCAGTCAGGGCTGAAGCCCTGACCTACCAGCCCTGACCTACCCGTCGTAGCCTGATACAAGACCTTATCCCGCCGAGTTTTTCCGCAACCACTCATGATCGGCTGCGCTACGGGCCTCCCGGCCCTCAGAGAATTCGCAAAGCTACGAGTTGCCGCCGGTTGCTGCGGCTTGCTTCTTCAGCACTGCGGCGCTTTTCTCGTCAAACAGAATCGTGCCCTCAAACTTCCTGAATTCGGCGGCCTTGTCGGGCGGCAGTTCGACCACCTTCACCACCAGCTCTCGTTCGAAATGGAGCACGTTGCCCTTCGCTGTCACCGCCGAATGATAGCTTGCAAACTCGGTCTCGATGCTGACCGGATCGGGCAGATCGTCAACCATGTAGCCCGTCGGAAGCGAGATGTCGAAACTGTCGTGCCAATGTCCCGTGGCGTGAAGGTTAATGGGAAAGCCCCTGGGCCTGTCGTCGAAGGGTATCGCATCCTCGCCCACCACCCGCGGCCTGACCAACAGCAACGCCCCCGCGCTATGCGCATACTGCGGCACGGTAACTTTCAGGTGAATCTCGAGTGGTTTTTCAAGGTCAGGCGGCTGCACAAACTCAAGCGCGTCGAGCGTTACTCCTGGCAGGTCGTGCGCCACCATCTTCTCCACTTCCTCGCGCCGTTCCTTTTCGTCGGTGTACTTCAGGTCGAGGCGAAACTCCGCGCCTTCAGAGCCAACGCCGGTGATGTCAACTTTCCCCATTAACGTTCCATCGGGACTAAGCGTAAATGTTCCGCTCTCTTCCATTCCGTTCGCATCCGGCGCCAGGACCGGCAGCGCCAGAACCTGGCTCGCGTCTCCCGCCGAGAGCAGTCCGTAGCTTCCCTGCTCGTAGTTGGGCAGGTTGCCGACGGGCACACGCTCGTTTGTGGGATCGAAGATCAGGTAACGCTTTCCGTCCCTGCCTTTAGCAATTGCCATCAAGCGAGGATCGTTGACATCGGTAGGCACTTCGATCGCGGTAATCATGTGGTCGCCGTAAAACGAAGGCGCATCGGGATCGACGACGCCGCGCTGGTCGTCAACCATCACATAGTGAGCCTGAATCCCCACGGCCCCGAGCATTGAGATCAGCAGAGTGGTTTTGTCTTTGCAATCGCCATAACGATTTCTGAAAATATCGCCTGCATAATGTGCCTGCCAGCCGCTGATGCCGCGCGACACGATAAAGTACTGGATATTCTTCTGAATGTATTCAGTGATCTTTTTGAGTTTGCCGTAGAAATCGGGAGCCGACGCCACCAGGCTTTGCGCCTGGGCGGTAATCTCCGGCGAGGGATCGGGACGATGCTCCTGCAGCTTCGACACCCAGTCGCCCATGGTGCGCCATTCATTGTCGTTGCCGGTAGCTACTTCCTCACCCCATGCAAACGAGGCGCGCGCTGCAAGAGCTGACCATGAGAGCGTCGCTTTTACATCGCGAAGATCCAGCGCCTTCATGTCCTTCACTTCCCACCGCCAATGGCCCGGCTCTACTTGCACCGGGGTCTGGGCGGGGTAGCGATGCCAGCTTGCAAAGTAGGACTGCCCAGGCGAAAGATCAAGTTCGAAAGCCTGGTACACAGCGGGAATTGAACTCTGGAACTCCCACACCTGTTGATGCATGTAGGGGCGCAGCAATTCTTCCGACTCGCAGATCACCACGGCTCCCGGATCAGCCGCGGGCGGCCGCACGATTTGGGTCTTCTCAGTCGAAAGCATTATAGGTATGTTGGGATCCCCCTTCACGTAGAAGTCGGTATCTTTGGCTTGATATTGCTTTTCGTCCGCGCCGATCGTCCACTCGTGAAAATAGTTCACCTTTTCATCGACGTCGTAGCTCACCGCACACTGTGCAAACTTGCGCCCCTGGGGTTGAAGAATGCGGACCGCGTAACGCTCCCGCTCCACGGCGCGGCCCTGGGAATCGATGGTTTCAACGTACTCATCAAACAGCACAATTGCCGGAGCATCTTTTGCATAGTCGGGTGTGTGGGTTTTGTATGCGTCCAAACCCCATTGCGGCAGCGGCAGGTTGTTGCCGAATATACCGGCGTGCGCACCTAGAGCGAGCATAGAGAGTAACGCAGCGATGAGAACCAGCTTCGGCGGGAAGCGAGATTTACCCACAGTCAATTGCCTTTCGGAGCCGGTGTTGAAGTCAGTACAAGTTGTTCCTGCGCGGTCGTAGCAACTTTCTGATAAAAGCTGCGCAGATCCTGATATTCCTCTGGCTTGACAGTTGAAAACGCATGCGCCACTGAAAAAGCAATGGAGAACTTGCCGGGGCTCGTCTGGCTCTTCACGATGAATACTGCATGCCCTGCCCAGCTCACCTGGCTGTCCTGCGGCGCTCCCTCGATTGTCATTCCATCAGGCAGGTGGTAGGTCACAACGTCGGTGGTGCGCTCGGGATAGTGCATGTCGACCGGTTCCAGCCGTTTTTCCTGATTGACAAACGGAGTTCTACCGCGGCTCTCGAAAAGGAATCCTGGCATCAGAAGCCGCTTGCCTGCCGGCGTTCCGGCTGTGCCCTTGACCTGAATGATGGCAATCAAATTGGTATCGGGAGTGTCGATACCAAGAAAGTGATCGACATGCGCATCGACTCCATCGGGAACAATCTGCTCCAGTTCCCGGTCAAACTCCTTTTTCAACTCTGAAATGTCGTTCTCGAGCGCTCTTTGCCGCCAGCGCAGTGCGGCTTGACCTTTGAAGACAAACGTAAATGTGCCATCGATGCCGCCCTGCTGATCGATCGTCAAATCGGCGTTGCGGGTTATCGTGTTGTCAACGTAGGTTTGTGCAGGCGTGCTCATGAGCGCCATTCCCTGGGAGCTCTCCCGAATGCCTTTCGCCTCAGCGTGATTCCAGCTTAGCTTTCCGAATGGACACATCTTTGCGCCTGGATCCAGCACCGTCTCTTTGCCTTCGTCACCCAGAACAACCAACGTATCGTCGAGTTGCGAGAACCGCATGTAGGTCGCGTCGAAGATCCCCCTGTCGCGATCGACAACCTTCAACGGATAAGCCGTGAGTCCGGCCGCGCGAAGCATGGCCAGATAGAGCAATGCAATATCTTCGCTCGAGCCGCTTTTCTGGTTCCAGGTGTCTTCGGCGCGCTTCACTTCTTTGAGCTTGAGTTGCTTGCGTTCCGATTCGGTCTTGGCCCGCGAGTAATCGGTGTTGTCGAGCGCCTGCACCGCTGCGTAGAGCTTCTTCGCCTTGTCCTGGGTACTGTCAGCAGGAAGAATGATGCCGGCCGCCGCGGTCCTGATGGTGTTGGTCGGTTCGGCGAAATGGTTAACATCTTTCTGCCAGTACTTTGCTTCACTCATCCAGAACTCACTGGCACTGGATGAAGGCATGTAATAGAAAAACACTTTGTAGAGCAAGACGTCCTCGGGCGGCATGTATTCCTCATCGGGCACTGGCGGTACGTCAGTGATGTCAACGGTGTAATGGCCGCCGAGTTCCTGCTTGACATCTGTGCCTACAGGCAGATTCCTCCACCACACCAACGCGTTGATCGGGTGTCCGCGCTCGTCTGTCAGGAACGAGCTGCTGGTTTCCGTCGCGCCCGGCCAGAAATCCTTGAACGGGGTAAAGGAATAGTGTGCCTTATGAACAAAATAGTGCCGCTGGATGTTCCAGAAAGGCGACGAGAAGTGGTTGTCGTCGTAGTGCAGCTCGTATTGATACTCAATAATGCTGCCCACCTCAACGCTTGGCAGCGTAAATACTTTGCGGCCGATCTTGAGATCGCCTTTCTTCTCGTAGAGTAGATCTTCGGGTTTTCCGTTCAGTGGAATGATGGTTCCGTCAGAGTGAATCGTGCGGCCCTTGATTTCCTGCACCTTAAAGTTGCCCCCATAAGGGACCTCGACGGTGGCAAGTTCCTTGCCCTTCTCTGTGAGCACTTTGATGCGTTCGTAGAAGAGTTGATAGTGGATGGGGTCGTCGTCGATCTCTTTTACCTCGAGATACACCGCCGCTGCCCCCAGAGCTTTGGGGTCAGAAGTCATTTGCAATTCGTCAGTGGAAGGCGGTTGAAACTGCGCCTTGAGAATGGCTGGAAAACTAATAGCGACAAATAGAAGCAGGCAAGGCAATGAACGACAGGCCCGGATATTCATGCGGCACTCCTCGTGGCAGCAGGCTAATTCTGAAGTAGCGCAATTTTAACCTGAGACCGGTGACCGCGGCAGTTGATTTTTTAATGCGGCGCCGAGAATCCCCGGCCTTCGAGCATGGAGGCTACTAGCGCCAGCGGCAATCCCATCACGTTGAAGTAGCAGCCTTCCACGCGGGGAATCCACCTGGCGGCCAATCCCTGGATTCCATAAGCGCCGGCTTTGTCCATCGGCTCGCCGGTGGCGATGTATGCTGCTATTTCCTCTTCTGAGAGCGTGAGGAACTGAACAGCAGTGACCTCGGCGGCCACTTCAATAGCCTCATGCGTAACCAGCGCCACGCCGGTGATAACCCGATGGCTGCGCCCTGAGAGCATGCGCAGGATTCGCGCCGCATCCGACGCATCTTCGGGCTTGCCGAGAATCTGCTCATCGAGCGTGACTGTCGTGTCAGCTCCCAGCACCGCCAGGGTCTGAATGTCAATCGCGCAAGGCGCGGCTACATTCACTGATTGATTCGGCGCTCCAGCCGCAATCTGGTCAAAGACAACCTGCGCCTTTTCTCGCGCAAGGCGCGTGACGTAGGCGATCGGGTCTTCGCCGGGCAGCGGGTCTTCAGGAATGTGTGCCGGCCGCACCTCGAATGTGAATCCTGCCTGAGCAAGCAACTGGCTGCGGCGCGGCGATGCCGAGGCAAGAATCAGCATACAGAGATTATGGCAGCGGCGACCCACCGGCCCACAAGCCCGCCGGGCTTACGCAGTTTAGACTTGAAAGAGCGCCCGCGAGCAACAGCAAACGGCGGGCAAGGATTGCCCGCAAATGCACTTCAACTTTCACTTTACTGCCGAACAGATTCTGTGGACGCTCACTTTTGCGGCCTTGCTGGTGTTGCTCGTGGTGCTTTTGGGACGCGACCGCATTCGTCAATTCCCCTTCTTTACCAGCAGCATTGTGATTATCGGGCTCGACATGCTGGCCCAGAAACTGCTCGCCAACCGGATCGCACCACTCATTTCAACCGAGGTTTTTCTGGTGCTGGCCACCCTTGAAGTGATCGTCGCCCTGTTGCTTGCGGTGGAGCTGGCGCGCCGGGCATTCAACGGGGCCAAATGGCCGGCCTGGATCGTTGGCAGCCTGGTTTTGCTGGGCGGCGCTACAGCCGTGATTGCCCGTTGGGGCCAATGGCCTCCCGCAAAAATGGCGTTTGATTCCTCCACCCTCGGCCACCTTCGCCTGATGCAATTGATCGCGCAGAAAGGCGACTTGTTCAATGAAGTGCTGGCCGTCGAATTGTTTGTCCTGGTGGTAATCGCCGGGAGGCGCTTCAAAACCGGCTGGCGCAGTCACACTCAGCAGATTCTCGCAGGAATTTCAACCAATTCAGCCACGCTGCTTGTGGCGCGTTTGATCTGGGAGGCAAAGGCTCGCAACATGCCTCGCACCCAGGAAGGATACGACCACATGCTCGGCCTGCAAACGCACTTGCTGAATGCCAGCAGCACGGTGGTGCTGGCGGTGATGATCTGGTGGATTGCGTGCCTCTGGATTGACGAACCGGGAGCGGCCGCAGCACCTGCGGGCGATTCTGCGAATGCATCTGTGGCTGCAGAGACCCTGGACACGTGGATTGCAAAACCGTCTGACACAGCCGCCGCGCCAGGCGACGAAACCGAAGAATAACCGGATGAGAGTCCTTCCAGCCCTAGTGGGGCCGTCCGGGAAGGACGAAGTGCTCGCCGCAGCGGGGCTCGTAGAAATCGCCCGCCATGATGATGGGACTTGCGTAGGGCGCGGGCTTGCCATCGACCAGGCGTTGCGGGTAGAGAGCCCGGGTGCCGCAGGCACAATACGCAACCAGCTCAGTAATGTTGCCGGCGTACATGCGCACCAGCCACGACAGGTCGAGCATCTCGCCGAACGGCATGCCGCGAAAGTCGAGCTCGAGGCCCGAAACCATCACATCGTGGCCGGCCTCAAGCAAACGCTTGGTGAATAGGAAGAGGTCAGTCACAAACTGGCCCTCGTCGATGGCGATGCACTCGATTCGCTTGCCGATTCTTTGCTCGGTGGCCGCGATGACCGGCAGCACCGCCCAGGGATCGGATGAATAAAACTCGACCGCTTGCATCTTGCCGCAACCGTTGCGGTTACGGCTCTCCACCAGCCCCGCCGCGGCCTTGGTATCGGCGCTCGGCTTGAGCAGCATGACGTACTGGTGGGCGTACTCCCGCCGGGTTTCAATGCGCCGCAGCAGCTCGGCCGTCTTGTTGCTGCGCATGGGCCCGACAATCAGTTCCAGTTTGCCTGGCAAGGTCGTCACCAGTGCTCCGCAATCAAATAGTGTGGATGCAACAGAGGCATTCTACGCCGGACGAGCGGCGTTTCCTGCCTGTTGAAGGTGTGGACGAAAAAGCGATAAAGGCAGACGCCGAACCTGTCCGCCGCAACTCCAACGCCATCATGACGCAATGGGCATTTTTGTACAGAGTGTGGCAAAAATGCCACAGGACGGGAATTGGAATTTGCGTCTAATCTTTCTAGTTGGAAGGGTTTCGGGGTGAATCCGGATCGCCTCCCAACAGCTTTTGGTCTCAGCCAAAGATTCGCAAAGACGAATGCGGCAGCGGTAGCAATCAAAGCTCAGGAACTGGTTTGCCAGTAGATTCAAGGTCTTCGCTGGAGGCTGAAGACCACACTAACCAGTTCAGGGAGAAATATTTGACTCAATCGGCACACCTTGAGCAGACCATAGAGGGTCCGCTCGAATTCACGGGCGTGGGGTTACATTCCGGAGCACCCGTGACGATGCGTTTGCTGCCTGCGCCGGGCGGCTCAGGGATCGTCTTCAGGCGCACAGACCTCGACAATTTTGAGATTCCCGCCACTGGCCGGAATGTGGCCAAGGTAAGTTACGCAACCAGCTTGATGCGGCAAGGCGTGCTGATTTCGACAACCGAGCACCTGCTTTCGGCGTGCATCGGGATGGGAGTCGACAACGTGATTGTCGAGCTCGACAACCTTGAGTTGCCGATCCTGGACGGAAGCGCGTTGCCTTACGTTGAAGCATTTCTGAGCGTGGGCATCAGGGTACAGCGCCGCAAACGCGAAACGATCAGGGTGCTCAAGGCCGTAGAGGTGCGCGAAGGCAATAAGTTCATCGGTGTATATCCAGGATCGGGGTATCGGATTTCGTATGCCATCGAATTTCCGGCGCCGATCGGAAAGCAGAAAACATGTGTAGACCTGGCTGCGGAGATGTACGGCCAGGAGATTGCCCCGGCGCGAACTTTTGGCTACAAGGCCGACGAACAGAAGCTAAAAGACATGGGTCTGATTCGCGGCGCAAGCCGTGAGAACGCGATTATATTGGGCGCGCAAGGACCCGAAAATGGGCCATTGCGGTTCGAAGATGAATATGTTCGGCACAAGGTGCTGGACCTGATTGGAGACCTGGCGCTTGCCGGCAGGCGGATTGAGGGCCACGTTGTGGCAGAGCGCGCCGGGCACGCCATGCACACGGCGTTTGTTTCGAGGCTGCTGAAAGACAGGTCAGCGTGGGAGTTCGCGCACATTCCAATGGCCGAGGCTGCAACCGAAGGGCACGCCGACGATGCGGTTGGAACACCGGTAATGGCGGGGGCATAAAGCGTCTAGGATATCGAAGTCGCGGCAACCTCGCCGCGATCACATCAGGCAAACAAAATACACATAGGTGCAAGGGCGTCGTAGCTCTTTCCCTGGTCGGCGAGCTTACCGGTGTCCGGATCGCGCGAAAAGACGCTGATCAGGTTCGAATCCTGATTTGCGACCAGCATCCAGCGCTCGGTGGGATCGAGCGTGAAGTTGCGCGGTGTTTTGCCTCCGCAGTCGGAGCGGCCGATGGGCGTGAGCGCGCCGGTTTTGGGATCGGCCGAAAAGGCGAATAGGAAATTGTTATCGCGATTGGCAAAGTAGACAAAGCGCCCGTCTTTGGTGATGACTGTGTCGCAGGCGCGGGTGGGGCCGTGATAGCCCTGGGGCAACAGCTCAATGCGCTTAACAAGAGAGAGGCTTCCACCGGCCGAGCGCCACTCAAGAATATCGACGGTGGAGAGGAGTTCGTTGACTGAGTAGGCAGTGTGGCCGTTGGGGTGGAAATGGAGGGTTCGCGGCCCTGAGCCTGGCGCAGCGGTATAGGTTCCGGTGCGGGTGAGCAGAGCAGCCGCCGGGTCGAGGCGATAGATGTGGATCGAATCGCCGCCAAGGTCGTTGATGTACGCGTAGCGATTGTCGGGCGAGAAGGATACGAAATGAGCGTGCGCGGCTTCTTGGCGGTCGGAGTTGGGGCCATGATTCTTGTAATGCTCCGTCCACACAGCCTCGCTTAGTTTTCCGTCGGAGATGCTGAAGCTGGCGGCGCTGCCGCCCATGTAATCGGCGGCGACAAGCGTGTGGCCGGTTGCGTCAACGGCCACGTGGCAGGTGCCCACGCCGGCGGAGGCACGCGCTGAGACCGGTTTGAGCTCGCCACTGTCAAGCAGGAAGCTCGCAACTTCACCGGCGGCTTTGCCTTCGAACGAATCGATTTCGCAGGCGGCGAAAATATGTTTTCTGCCGGGAGAAAAGCAGAGCCAGTCGACATTGGGTACCTTGGCCGCGACGCCGGCAGGAGTAAGCGCAGCCGTTGCTGGATCCCAGTCGTAGGCGAGGATGCCGTTGGGCGCACCAGAAGCAACGAAGACGCGGGTTCGCGCGGGTGTTGCATCCTCGGCGGAGATCAATTTGGGAGCTGCTGCGGCAAAAGTGGCGGCGGAGGCGGTCTTCATAAATCTGCGGCGGGAGAGGTCTCTCATGGCGGAGATTATTTTCGCCGATGGGACCGATGGTGCGCCAGAACTTATGCAGCGTTTCTTCTAGACTTATTTGCGGGAGCAAGCCTTGTCGCAATTCATCAGTCTTGTGCGCATTCCCGCGTTGGCGATTCGCCAGCACGTAAGCCCGTTGAAGCCGCTTCAGCTCCTGGGAGAAGACGTGCTGCAATTGCGTGTGTGGCCCAGCGACATCGACCTGAACATGCACATGAACAACGGGCGCTACCTGAGCGTGATGGATTATGCGCGCATGCGCATGCTTGCCAGGACGGGATTGCTGGGACACATTATCCGTTCGCGGTGGCAGCCGCTGGTGGGTGCAGTGTGGGTGACGTACCGCCGGCCTCTGCCGCTATTTTCGCGATTCGCACTGACCTCGCGGCTGCTGTGCTGGGACGAGCGGTGGTTCTATATCGAGCAGACCTTTGCCAATGCAAAAGGGCAGTGCGCAATTGGCTGGGTGAAGGGCGCGTTGCGGAACGAGAAGGGCACGCTCGATCCGCGCACAGTGATTGACGGAGTGGCTCCCGGCACGCTCAGCCCTGAAATGCCGGAAGCCCTTGCCGCATGGAACCAGCTCACTCGCGAGAAGCTGCAGAAAGACAGCCAATAGCTAATAGCCAGTAGCCAATAGACCCGGAGTGCGATGGCCGGGTTGTGTTCGATAAGCCGGCGGCGGCTACCCGCCGGCTTGCGCTCACTCGAGTTTGAAGACGACGTTGACGGTGGTTTCAACCTCGACGGGCTGGCTGTTGAGCAGATACGGCCGGTAAACCCACTGCGCAACAGCGTCCATTGCCGCCTGGGTAAACATGGGCGAACCACTGACGACATGAAGATTCTCAATGCGGCCCGCCTTGGAGATGGTGGCAGCCAGAACAACCGTTCCCTCAAGATGCGCGGCCTTGGGAATTGGCGGATAATTTGGAACCACCTCGCGAATGAGCAGACCCTGCATCACGCCTGACGACACCGCGGTGGGAGCTTTCGGTGTGGACTCGACGACGGTCACGTGATGCTCGCCGTTAAAGGGACTGTCGGGACTCGCGCTGTTACCGTTGGCTATGTCAACCCAGGGTCCAACGGGTCGAAAAACCTCGGGCGCCGGCGCGTAGTCGATGTGCGTTGGGATCTTCGGCGGCGCAGTGAATGTTGACAAATCGAATTGCCGCTGAACGACGACGGCGTTATGTGGGATGGGCTGAGGCTTGACCTCTTCGGGCAGAGGCGCCGGCGCTTCAACCAGCAGGATGCTGGAGATGCGCGGAATGGCCTCAGGGTAGATGAGGGGAATGAGAATGAGCGCGAGCACGACGGATGCGTTCAGCGCAAAGGTCACCAGCATCCATCTGCGGCTGCGCGTGCGGATCTTTCCTGTGGATTCGAACGTGGAGTCTTCAAACATGGCGTGCCTCCCGATGCGTGACTTGAGTGGGCGAACGGGAAGCGCGAGGGTGTGCGGACGCGACATCGCGTGGCCGCACCGCGCCCAGTTTGGCGCGAGGCGCGGAGTTCAAGGACCGCCGCTCATCCCGTTCAGAACCACTGTGCTCATGTAGACACCGCAGCGCGATAAACTGTTCCAACGCACAAGAAAGAATTTCAACGCAGTCTGTCGCAGGGCACGATGCAAACCACCTTGGAGCAGCGGGAATCATCAATGAATCGCTTTAGTCGTCATTCGCGAAATCTGTTTTTGGCGATCTTCATCGGGTGCCTTGCCGCATCGAGCGCGCAGGCCCCCCAGTCGAACGCGACCGACCCTGCGGCCACGCTCAATTACATTCACGCGAGCTGGGATTCGCTGACGCGGTCAGTTGGCGATTGTGACGCATTCGCCGATCCGAAGGTGAATGGGACTCCAGTGATATACCTGCCCGCAGAGATGGCGATTCCCGCTGACGTAAAGGCGCTTGAAGAGAAGTGCCATGCGCGCGCAATGAACTTGCCCAAAAGGATTTTGAAGCTGGGCGACCTGATGCCGCAGGAGCTGCCGGCCGAAGGGCTGCTGTATCTGCCGAATCCATACGTGGTGCCAGGCGGACGATTCAACGAGATGTACGGCTGGGACAGTTACTTTATTCTGCTTGGATTGGAAGCCGATCATCACGAAGCCCTGGCCAGGGGAATCGTGGACAACTTTTTGTTCGAAGTGGAGTATTACGGAGGAGTGTTGAATGCAAATCGCACGTATTATTTGACCCGTTCGCAGCCGCCATTTCTTACGTCGATGATTCGGGCGGTTTATGAGAACAGAGCCAGCTTTGCTGCCACGCCGCAAGGCCGCAGTGAGGCGAATGAGTGGCTGGCGCACGCCTATGGAGTTGCCAAAAAAGATTACTCGACATGGACGCGGCCGGAACATAAGGCAGGCGCGACCGGATTGGCGCGGTACTACGACTACGGCTCGGGGCCGGTGCCGGAGATGGCCGATGCGGATAACTATTACACCGGCGTGATCAAGTCGCTGGTGGAGCATCCAACGCCGGCAGGAAATGCGTTCCTGCTGAAAGGTTCGGAGCATCCCGATGCGGCCGAAGCGGCGAGGCTGAAGCAGACAAGCTGTGACGTGAAGGCCAGCGTGGTATGCATGCATGCCTGGTTTGGCGGGTACCGGCTCACGCGCGATTTTTACGAAGGCGATCGGGCCATGCGCGAATCGGGATTCGATACCAGCGACAGGTTCGGACCATTCTCAGGCGCGACTCATCACTATGCGCCGGTGTGCCTGAATAGCCTGCTTTATCGCTATGAGCGCGACTTGGCGCACATTGCGCACCTGCTGGGCAATGCGAAGGATGCGGCTCATTGGGACCTCATGGCAAATCGGCGCTATGCGGCCATGCAGCGGTATTTGTGGCGGCCGAAAGATGGTGTGTTCGGCGATCACGATTTTGTGCACGCGCGCGGATCGGACTATGCGTTCATCACTTCGCTGTATCCGCTGTGGGCGGGAGCGGCGACCCGCGAAGAGGCGAACCAGGTTGAAGCTAAGCTGAGCTTGTTTGAACGGCCGGGAGGATTGGCGACGAGCATCACCAACACGGGACTGCAGTGGGATGAGCCTTACGGATGGGCGCCAACTAACTGGCTGGCGGTCGAGGGACTTGAGGCATTCGGATTCAGAGCCGATGCAGCGCGGATCGCGAAGCACTTCGATGAGACTGTCGATGCGGGATTCGCAGCAGACGGGACGATTCGCGAAAAGTACAACGTGGTCGAAGGCAACGCGCAAGTAAAAGTGAGCACGGGATACACCGAGAACGTGATTGGGTTTGGGTGGACGAATGCGGTGTATTTGAAGTTCAGAGAGATAGAGGGCGAGCAGAGCGTGGGAGAGAAATAGGATATTATTCTTCCCGTGAAATCCCTTGCCGGTAAATTTGCATTGATCGGCGCACTGGTAGCACTTGCGAGTTGCTCCCCGAACGGAATACCGCAAGTGAATTCGTCTGCCAAGGCGCAACATTCCAAGGCGGTTCGCGTGCCGTTCATCGGTTGCGCGTCCGACGGCCAAGTTGGCCGCCGAGATGCCCCAAAAAGCGCCAGCAAGGTTGTCATAGTTTCCGCGCAAGATGCGCAAAAACTTGCGTATTACCAAGCTGAAGAGGGCTTAGGAGCGCTCGCGCCTCGCGGGTGGTATTGTTTCTCGACCTATGGTTCGAATGGCAGCAGTCTTTTCGTGAGTTCAGAGCCAATCAAGAGTAGTGAGCTGTTTTCAGTTGACTGGAAAGGTTTCCGAGGCTCAGTAATTCAAGTGTCAACGCTCAACGGAGACACCTCAGGAAGGTTCGAGGTTGCAAGGATCATAGCGCGAGTTTTTCCCGCACATAGAGCATTTGTAGATGACGTGCTTGCCGAAAAGGTCGAGCCTGCCAGTGATTTTCCGGCGGGGCCGTTTCTCACCGATAGACTGACTTATCACGGCACTTATTGCGTCGAGTACTGGACTCCTGCTAACACTGAAGGGCTGGGCTCGGAATCTCGTTTGAAGAAGAGCGACGAGCCCATTAGCGGAGTTGCCGTTCTATTCGGGGAAGAGTTGAACCTTGCGTATGCGGCGATCCGCCTTCCCAGAGGATCGGTTGAACTCGGTCCGGCAATCGTGCGGCAGCTTCGATACGACGTGTCTTCTCTGCCGCTTGACTGATCGCGTTACTCCGGTATATCCACCGTCTGCGCAACGTTGACGGTCCCCGAAACAGTTGGAGCGCCGGTGTTGGGCTGGCCGCCGCCGACGGTAACGGTGTAAGCACCCGCTGCAACGATGGGCTGACCAGCCTCGGTCACCATGCTCAAGTCGCGCGGTTTGAGAGTGAATTTCACTTGCGTTGAAGCTCCGGGTTCGAGGTGAACGCGGCTGAATCCTCGCAGAGCGATACGCGGGGCGCCGGCCACTTTCGGGAAGTTGAGGTAGAGCTCGGCAACTTCGTCGCCGGCAACAGATCCGGCGTTGGTGACGGTAACTTCGGCATCGAGCGACTCGCCTGCATTGATGGGCGCCGATGGCAGCTTGAGATCGCTATAAGAGAACCTGGTGTAGCTCAAGCCGTAGCCGAATGGAAAAAGCGGCTTGCCGCTAAAGTAGCGGTAAGTGCGGTTTTCCATCGAGTAGTTTTCAAAGTGAGGCAGTTGCTCAATGCCTGTGTAGAAGGTGACCGGGAGGCGGCCAGCGGGATTGTTCCTGCCGCTGAGCGTTTCAGCAATGGCAGTGCCACCCTCTTCGCCGGAGTACCAGGCATCGACGATGGCGTTGGCGTGCTCCTTCTCCCAATTAACGGCGAGGGCACTGCCGTTCATGAGCACCACCACGAGTGGCTTGCCAGTGGCCGCAACACCCTGGACAAGCTGTTCTTCAGGTTCGGGCAGATCGATGCTGGTCCGGTCGCCGCCAAGAAAACCTGGCTCGGTGACGGGCATCTCTTCGCCTTCAAGTTCACTGGTGATGCCAACCACGGCGATAACGACATCGGCCTTGCGGGCGGCCTCAACGGCTTCAGGCGAGGCGCCGGTCTGAACCTTAGCCCAGATGAGGCTGGCCGAAGGCGCTTCATTGTTGCCCATCATCCCAAAACCATAAGTGACATGAACCGCAACCTTATGGCCCTTTTCAAGATGGATTTTGCCCATTTGGCTGCCATTTCCCCACTGCTGAGCAATGCGTTTTTCTTCAACGGTGACGAGGCCGAAACCATTGGCCTTGATGCCGAGCAGATAGTCGCCGGTCTCGGTTGGGTTGATGAAACCCGACCACTGCACTGAGAGCGGCGTCTTGCCCCTGGCCTCAGCGGGAAGGCTGTCGGCACTGAGGTCGACGGTAGGCTCAACACGCGAAGTGAGCGGCGTGGGCTTTGCTTCACGCCGGAAGCCCTGGCCGTAGTCGGCCTTGAGTCCCGGCTTGCCGTCAGGGGTGGTGAGCACGCCGGCGGGCACCGGATCGCCGTGCTGGTTCAGGAATTGTGTGCCGGGCACGTAAGTGATTTTGGCGTTGGGGAACTCGGCTTTGAGTCCATCCATGAAGGTGACAGTTTTGTCGGGGTTTCCGTGGTAGTTGCCGAGCAGAACGCTGGTCTGGTCAGCGAGCGGACCCACCACGGCAATGTTCTTTACCTCCGGTTTGAGCGGCAGGACTCCGTCGTTCTTTAGCAGCACCATGGATTCTTCGGCAACCTTGCGGGCCAGGGCGCGGTGTTCGGGGCTGGAGAGTTCCTTCTCGTCGATGTTGCCATAGGGATCCTTCTCGGGCGGATCGAACATGCCAAGTTTCATGCGTGCGGTATAGAGGCGGATGAGGGCCTGGTCGACAGCGCTTTCAGGCAGGTAGCCCTGCTGCACTGCGTCGATGTAGGGGCGATAGTCATGATCGTCTTTCGAAATCTCGCCGCCGTCGATGCATTCGTTGTCCATGCCGCGAATGAGCGAAATGGCCGTGGCCTGGGGCTGGGTTGGACGGTAATGATGGCCCTCGAAAACATCGACGACAGCGCCGCAGTCGGAGACAACGTAGCCTTGAAAACCCCACTTGTTGCGCAGTTGATCCACCAGGGTGAACTCGTTGGCACAGGCGGGTTGGCCGTTGACGGCGTTGTATGCGCACATCACTGAGCCGGCGTGGCCCTCGGTAACAGCGGCGCGAAATGCGGGCAGATAAGTGTCCAATTCGTCGTGCTTGCTTACGTCAACGTCGGCCATATGGCGGGTGGGCTCTGGGCCGGAGTGAACGGCGAAGTGCTTGGGGGTGGAGATGACGCGATAGTGATTGGGGTCGTCGCCCTGCATACCGGTGACGAAGGCAACGGCCATGCGACCGGTGAGGAACGGATCTTCGCCGTAGGTCTCCTGGCCGCGGCCCCAGCGGGGATCACGAAAAATGTTGATGTTGGGAGCCCAGAAATCGAGGCCCTGAAAAAACATGTTCGCGCGCTTCTCGCGGACGGCTTGTGCGTGCTTGATGCGGCCTTCAATCGAGATATCGACAGCCATCGAGTGAATGAGCGGGGCATCGAAGGTGGAGCCGAGTCCAATGGGTTCGGGAAACTCGGTAACGCCGTCGTTTATAACGCCGTGCAGGGCTTCGCTCCACCAATCGTACTGGGGTATGCCGAGGCGCGGAATCGCACGCGCTTGATTCACAAGCTGGCTGGCCTTCTCCTCCAAAGTAAAGCGATGAACGAGGTCGGCGGCACGCTGCTCAGGGGGCAGGTTGGTATCGAGATACGCAGGTTTCGAAGTATCCTGCGCCAAGGCGCTCAAAAACGTTCCAAATGCAATGACGGCAATCGCAGCCAAGCGTGTTTGATTTTTCATGATTCCTCTCGAAGGTGGCGGATGGTTGGCCCGCGGGCGTATGCAACGGCAGAAAACCTTTTCCTATTCCGGGGCTAATTTAAGAGACGGGCGAGTTAGCTGTCAAGTTGGTGAACTTACGTGGAAAATCGCTTTACGCAAAATAGGGAATAGAATGTAACCCTTCCCGACGCCGGGCCGTAATGTGCAAGTAGAAAGGGACGTAACGCAATGCCGGAGAGTTCAAAGAACGTATTGGACCGGTTCCGGCAGGGCGATGCGGATGCCTTTGAAGAGATATTCCGGGAACAGCAGACTACTGTGTACCGCTGGATTTTGCGGATTGTGCGCGATAAGGGAACGGCCGAAGACCTGACGGTGGAGACGTTCTGGAGGATCTACCGGGCCCATGCTCGTTTCGACCCGGCGCGTGGATTTGAACCCTGGGCGAGACAAATTGCAACGCATGTCGCGCTGGATTGGCTGCGCGCACGCAAGCCGGAGAGCGAGATTACGCCGGCGGTAGAGGCAACGCTGACGGCAGCGGGTGGAAGCGATCCGGGAGTTCAGGCGGAGATCCGCACAAAGACGGCGGAAGCGTTTACGCGGCTGCCTGCGAAACTGCGCGCCGCCGCAGTGCTGGCGGTTGTAGAAGAACAGCCGCACAAGGTAATCGCGGGGTCGCTGGGAATCAGCGTAACCGCGGTAAAGTTGCGCGTGTTTCGCGCGTTGAGATTGTTGAGAAAGGACCTGGAGCACCAGGGGATCAGGCCATGACAGAGATGAACCACAACTTGAACAAGGAATCAGAACGGATAAAGGAGTTGCTGAAGGCCGCGGTGCCACGCATCGCAGAAGATGCGGAACCGTCGCGGGATCTGTGGCCGGATGTTCTGCGGCGTTTGGACCGTGAGCCGGTCAAGGTTCCGTGGTTTGATTGGGCCCTGGTGGGAGGGTTGGTGGTGCTGGCGGCAGCGTTTCCAACCGCCATCCCGGTGTTTCTGTATTACCTGTGAGAAAGACAGGGACTAGGGACTTGGGATTGAAGAGCAAGGAGGAGCTATGAACACACATCCGTATTTGAGAGCTTATCTGGCGGGGGTATTTATTCCGACGTTGATTCTGCCGCTTTTGCTGACTGCGTTTATTGTGGTGCGGTTGGCGATGCAGGCGCCGTTTCCGTTCGAGCGCGGACTGGTGTTTCCGCTAGCGCTGGTGCCGGCGTTATGGGGGATATGGAATGTGGCGTGGGTAGGCACGCATGGCCGCATTCATCAGCCGCTCGGGCTGCATGGTGCGCTGCTGCCGTTTCTGCTGCTGCCGGCAGGAACCGTGATGGCACGCTGCCTGGGAATTCTGACTCTGGGAGACAGCAGCGTGACTTGGTTTAACGCAGTTACCATTCCGTACGCGTGGATTGCTGTGTGCTTTGCCGGCGCACTGGCAGGCTACTACCTGGTGTGGAAGTACGTCGTGGGATTCCTGAACCGGGTGCTGGGGATTGCATGACGTGGACGGAAACATATTGCAAGGCCGCGGAGATCGAATTCTGGTGGCCTTAGACTGCTGACAAAGCTTTAAACCATCCATCAGCGGTTAAAGCCGATTTGATATTGCTGGACTTGTGGCACGGATGAATCCGTGCCCTTTCAAAGCAGCAGGCTTTTCATCAACCTGAGGCCGCCGGAGATCGAATTCCGGTGGCCTTTTCTTATCAGAACTCCAAAGAAGATTCCTCATGCGGCGTTCGGACGATGCGCATCAGCATGCCGCCGTCGAGCCAGTTCAGTTCGCAATTCTCGCAAGTCGCAATAATCGCTCCGCCGCCGCCCATGTAGAAATGCACATCCGTGTGGCGATGGCACTTGGGGCAATCGACAAGACGGCGCAGGTCGGCCGGGTCGGGCGCCGAAGGAATTTCGCTATCCTTGCATTTGTCACGAAGGTGCTCGATGAGCGGTTCGAGGGCGCTCATGGAGATGAGCATTCCCTTGCAGCGCTTGCAGGCCCAGAGTTTGATGCCGCCGAGTGTGGAGTTCCAAAGCGGAATTGCACAGTCGGGGCAGTTGAGGCCCTGTGTCGATTCATCGAGGAAGGTAACACCGGCATCGCCGGCCGGCAGCATGACGACGGTCTTGCAGTAATCGCAGCGCATGCTGGCATCGCCAGTTGCGAGGCGCATAGGGGCACCGCAGGATGGGCAGTTCATTGATGCTTACCGCATTCGGGACAGAATTTTGCGCCAGCCGGGACAGGCTTGCCGCACTCGATGCAGAACTTTGCCGCGTTTGCTGGCGGAGCCGAAGGTACGGCTGATGGAGTTGCAGGAGTGGTGGCCTGGCCCATGAAAGCCTGGGCCATGGCGACGCCTGCGCCGAGTCCTACGCCCATACCGGCGGTTCCACCGGTATTCTGCGCGGCTTCTTCGAGAGACTCGGCAGCTTCAAACTGGGTGAGGCGGCCGACATCGCCAACCATGCCCATGCCGATGCGCTGATCGAGAACCTTCTGCAGGTCGTCAGGCAGAGAGACGCTTTCGACGACGAACTGATTGAGTTCAAGGCCGAGAGAGGCAAAGCCGGGCTTCATTGCGTCGGCGATTTTGGCGGCGAGAGCCGACTGGTTGGCGGCCATGTCGAGGAATGTAATGTCGCTGGTGGCAAAAACGCCGGCCATGCGCTCGACGATCATGGTGCGCAACTGGTTGTCGAGATCGGCGGCGAGGTAGCGCTGGCGGGTGCCGCTCACCTGCGTGAAGAAGACGCGTGGGTCGGCGACGCGGTAGGCGTAGTTGCCGAAGGCGCGCACGCGAACCATGCCGAACTCCTTGTCGCGAATGGTGATGGGATTGGCCGTGCCCCACTTCTGGTCGATCTGCAGGCGCGTGGAGAAGAAGTAGACGTCGGACTTGAAGGGCGATTCGAAGTCCTTGCTCCAGTTCATGAGATCGGTAAGGATGGGCAGATTGCGCGTCGAGAGAGTGTGCAACCCGGGGCCAAAGACGTCGGCGATTTTACCCTCGTTGATGAAGGCCGCCATCTGCGTTTCGCGAACGGTGAGCTGGCCGCCGTTTTCAATCTCCATGTCCTCCATGGGATAGCGGTATGCCAGCACTCCGTCTTCGGCCTCGTTCCACTGGATGACGCGTATGAACTGCTTTGAAATGAAGTTTCCGAGGGTCATAATCTTCTCCTGTCCGCGATCCTATAAACGAGTGACAGCACTATTGTCTGGGGGGATTTATCTGCTCACCACTTTACACCCGGCTCATTAAGAGCAGGGGAAAAAGCTCGTCCAGGGTGCCGACATCAGCAAGGATTACCCCAAAATGTCGGGTGCCCCAAGTCCCGATTTTGGTACATGGGAAAGCAAGAATCTCGACTCGCCAATTCGAGCCTGCCCCACGACGAAATAGCGGCTACGCGCCGGGATGGAAGAAGTTGCCGAGGCCGGCGCGTTCCGCGTGGGCGGCCATGGTGGATTGGATTTCGAGCGCGAGGGCGAGGGCGGCGCGGCCCTGGCGGGCGGTGACTTTGGGCTGAGTGCGATTACGTACCGCCTCGAGGAAAGAAAGAATCTCAAGGCGAAGGGGCTCGCCGGGCGCCACTTCAGGCTTGGAGAATGAGAGGCCCGGCGCTGGGCCGGCGGGAGCGTTAAGCTGTGCGGTGATTTGCGCGACGACTGCAGGGTCGATGCCAGCCATTGCTGCGAATTGAGAGATCATTGCGGGGTCGATCTTGCTGAGATCGAACGTACCCGCGGCAATTGCGGCGGCGATGTGAGGTGGAATCATGGAGCGCACGTTGGCCGGCAGCGCGGCAAGCAGATCGCCGGGAGCGGCAGGGGCGTCGTCGATGCGGATGACCAGCAGGTCGCGGCGGGCATAATCGATGGAAACGTACTGGCGCGGCTCAAAGAAGCGGAGCTTGCGGACACGTTCGGTGGAGACGCGGGATGCGGTGAAGTTGGCCACACAGCCCGACTCGAATTCAACGCGCACGTTGGCGATGTCGACTTTGGGAGAAAGGATGGGGAGGCCGACGGCGCGGACTTCGCGCACGGGCGAAGCTGCGAAGGTAAGTACGATGTCGAGATCGTGAATCATGAGGTCGAGCACGACGTCGACATCGAGAGAACGGGGGGTGAAGACGCTGAGGCGGTGAGCCTCAAAAAACATGGGACGCTTGATGCGCTGAGCCACGGCCAGAACAGCAGGATTGAAGCGTTCAAGGTGGCCGGGCTGGACGATGCGGGCAGCAGCTTCGGAACGAGCGATAAGGTCGTCGGCCTCGACGAGATTTGCGGCCAGGGGCTTTTCGACGAGGAGGTCGATGCCGGCGTCGAGGAGCTCAGTAGCGACAGTATGATGATGAACGGTGGGCACGGCCACGCTGGCGGCCTGCAGATTGAGATCGGCAGCGAGGAGTTCTTTGACAGAGGGGAAAACAGGAATCTGGTACTGAGTCGCGGCTTCTTGTGCGCGAGCGGGATCGGGCTCGACGGCCGCAACCAGCGCTACGCCTTCACCGGTCAATTCCAATTCGCGATAAACGCGGAGGTGATTGCGGCCGAATGCTCCTGCGCCGGCAACTGCAACGCACAGTTGGCTTGCTCTGGTTATTTCGCGGCCTCTTTCTCTTGCGGCTCGTGGGGTTCTCCCTGGACGGCCTTGAGGCAGCGGCCATAGAGCCCGAGCAGTTGCGTCACTTGTTCCTCGGGCTTGGCAGACGCCGATCCGCTAAATCCCGCAGAAGGGCTGCCCTGACGGCCGACGCCCGTTGTTCCAGCTACAAACTTCAAAAGGTCAAGCGCGATATCTTCATTGCGCCGCGCTCCGAGCGAAGAACTGCCGAGTGTGTCCATAGGTAGAGATCTCCGAAGAGTGATGCTAGCAGAAAAGGCGGCGGTTCATCGCCGTCAGTGCAGGCCATGTTCGCGGGGAGCGAGCACCAGGCCGTGCCAAAAGCGCTCCTCAGGGGATAAAGAAACTACAGTCATGCATGTCGCGTTGCGACACCCAAAACGATGACAATGCTGACCCGCATCAAGCAGTGTGCGGGCGAGGACGCCCGCACTACAGCCGGTCAGGAGACCGGCGGTACTGGTTTTAGCGCAATTTTCAGGGCAGGGGTAATTGCAGAAATCCAGAAGCAAAATGCGAATGACCGGGCCTAAAGGCCTCGCATTTTTGCGACTGTTTCAGGGGGCTAAAGTGCGTGCGTCAGAACTTGGTCCGAGGTGAAAAAAGACTATTTGGAAGGGCCCGCGGCTGAAGCCGCCTCTATATTCTGCGTTTCATTCAGCAGCCTGGAGGCTGCTGCTCGCTCCGATTTCGTACGAAAAGCGCGCCAGAGTCGAGTTCTCACGCAGACTCTAAAGCCCCCTGCTCCTTCGGAAGGGAATTTTTGCCTGTTCGTTTTTGAACATACGGTCGCGCTTTCGAACGAGGATGGTTTGGAAAGATTGTCATGCAGGCCTCGAAATCCTTTGGAGAATCAGGCGTTTGGGGTTGGGGGCCGGGTGGTGTAAGGATTGCTGTCAGATCATGGGATACTTCTGTCAAGGGGGCTCGAATGCGTACCTTGTTCTATGATTTGCGGTTTGCTTTTCGGCAACTCAGCAAGACTCCAGGGATGGCTCTGTTGGCAATCCTGACCCTGGCGCTGGGCATCGGTGCGAACGCCGCGATTTTTACGGTGGTTGAAAGCGTGCTGCTTAGGCCGTTGCCTTACCAGGACTCGAAACATTTGGTATTCATCGGTCCCCCCGACGCCGGTCCCGGTTTCTCGTCGACATCCTGGCTGAATTACGGCGACGTCCGGTCGCAATCGCACCAACTTGAATCGGTCGCAGGCTACTCAGAAGACGTGAGCGTGGTTGAAACAGCGGATGAGTCAGAGAGTGTTGTAGCGCCACGCGTAACGCCAAACCTGTTTTCAATGCTTGGCGCAAAGCCGCTTCTGGGACGCACGTTTACTGAAGCTGAGGGCGTGCCAAATGGGCCGCAGGTGGTGGTTATCTCAGAAGGACTGTGGAGGGGGACTTTTCATTCCGATCCGGGAATTGTGGGTCGCGTAGTGACAATCAGCGGGAAGGCGCGAACGGTGGTGGGTGTGATGCCGTTGGCATTTCACTTCCCCGAATCGATGGGGCCCGACCTGCAAAAGGGCCTTTGGCTGCCGCTACAACCCACGGGCGAGATGCTCAAGGATCGCGGATATGATTTCTTCCTGATAGTGGGCCGGCTACGCGATGGCGCGACTCTGGGTCAACTGCAGCAGGAGCTGAAAGCGATTGCCGCACACATTCCGCGTACGAAAGACGATTCGATCACAACGTTGAGTGCCTGGTCGTACCAGGAGCTTTTGACCGGATCGGTTCGTCCGGTTCTGTTTGGGCTTTTTGCGGCGCTGGGGCTGGTGCTGTTGATTGCCTGCGCCAACGTTTCAAATCTGCTGATCGCTCGCTGCCTGGGACGCCGGCAGGAGTTTGCGGTACGGGCTGCACTGGGTGCCAATCCGGCGAGGCTAATGCGCCAACTGCTGGTTGAGGGTTTCATGCTCAGTTTTGCGGGCTGCCTGGTTGGCGTGTTTCTGGCAGAGCTCGCCGTTGCCGCGGTCCACAAGCTGCCAGACGGCACCATTCCCCGCGCCGATGCAATCTCAATCCATTGGACCATTGTGCTGGTACTGGCGGCCATCGCTGCGGTTACAACCATTCTCTCGTCGCTCTTGCCGGGACTGCTTGTGGCGCGTTCCAACCCCCAGGCAGCGCTGCAGGCAGCTTCGCGCGGCTTGGGCTCGCGGACTGTGGGTGGCAGGATCTCAGGCATCCTGGTAGCCGGCGAAGTCGCCTTATCAACGTTGTTGCTGGTAGGAGCAGGACTGCTATTCAGGACCCTATGGAATCTTGAAAAGGCGCAACTGGGATTTGAGACGGCGCACCTGACGACATTCTCCGCAATGCCCGCCGATGCGGCGGGATTCTCGGAGATGGCTGTTTCAACGGATACGGCAAATGCTCCGGCGTCTGTTGCCTCCCTTGTTTACAGGCCGGCTCTCGATCGCATCCGGCAATCGCCCGGGGTTGAAGATGCCGCACTGGTAACGTCACCGCCACTAAGTGGAATGAACATAGGAAGCAGTTTCGAGATTCTTGGCGAAACCAAGGACCCAAAGAATCCGTGGCAGACGAGAGTGACGGCAATCAGTGGAGATTACGCGCGGATTTTCAATACACCGCTCATTCGCGGACGGATGATTGAAGACAGCGACACTACATCGACTCCGTTCGTAGTAGTGATCAACCAGGCGTTTGCAAAGACATATTTTGCGGGAAAGGATGCGATCGGGAAGCAGATCAACCTGGGGGGGAAAGATACGGGAATGATCCAGCCCTATTCGATCGTGGGAATACTTGCGGACCAGGTTGACTCGAACGTTGGCGCGCCGGCGAAACCGTTCCTCATGATCCCGCAGGAACAGGTTCCTACAACGTCGCTGTTCTACCAGGCGCTTTTGAAGACCGGAGTCACCTTTGTGGTGAAGACTCATGGCAACATACCGGTAGCGCCGCAGATGCGAACCATCTTCCACGGCGTGGCGCCGGGTTATGCCCTCGACACCTTTCAGACCATGCAGGATGCGGTGGATAAGAACACCTTCAGCCAGCGGCTGGGACTTTATCTTGTGGGCTCGTTTGCCGGACTGGCGATAGCGATGGTGATCGCCGGGCTTTACGGCGTGCTTTCGCAGCTTGTAAGTTACCGTCGACGGGAGATTGGCGTGCGCATGGCGCTGGGTGCGACCCGGGCCAGCGTGGCGCAACTGGTGCTTCGCCAGGGGTCAGTGCTGATCGGCGTCGGACTCGCAGCGGGACTGTTGCTGGCGTTTGCCACCGGAAGGCTGGTGAAGAGCTTTCTCTACCAAGTGAAACCGTCTGACGTCTCCACTTACTTGTGTGTGGCGGCCGTGTTGGCATTGGTGGGGCTGGTTGCATCCCTGATCCCGGCGCGGAAGGCGGCGTCGATTCAGCCGATGCAGGCGCTGCGCGAGGATTAGCCGCCACGCTGTCAGGCTCGGCCGGGTACTCAGCTAACCTTGATGCAGGATGTCTGTTGCGTACATCGGACTTGGGTCGAACCTTGCGAGCGCGGCCGGTTCGCCGGCGGCAACTCTTGCCGCGGCAGTGGAACGGCTTGCCTCACTGGGGCAGGTGATAGCGCGTTCCAGCCTTTACTCGACTGCGCCGGTAGGCTATGCGAATCAGCCGCGATTTCTGAATGCGGTGGTTGGAGTGGAGACGCATCTGGGCCCGCGTGCTTTGCTGGTTTCACTGCTGAGGATAGAGCGGGAGTTTGGCCGGGACCGCGCCAGCGCCATTGCGAATGGGCCGCGCACCCTGGACCTGGACATTCTTTTGTATGGCGATTTGATAGTGAGCGAGTCAGGATTGGAGATTCCCCATCCGCGTCTGGCTGAGCGCGAATTTGCGCTGGTTCCGCTGAACGAGATTGCCCCTGCCGCACTCGACCCCCGCTCCGGCGCAAAGGTGAAAGAATTGTTAGAGAAATTGCGGGCCGGCCTTTCCCTGAATTCGGATCAAACAACAGATGAAGTTGTGTCAATCGAAAGCGTTAGTTGGCGCTCTGGCAGTTCTCGCGCTGATGCCGGCAGCAGTGACGCGCGCCCAGGCGTCGTCGTCGATTCGGATCACGGTTGAAGATGCGCGCGGAGCGGTTCTGGCTGGAGCGGCGATTGCCGATAACAACGGCAAAACGCTGGGGCGATCCGATGAGGCAGGCCAGGCAACGATCGAGTGCACAATTCCCTGCTCCGTGCGAATCTCGGCGAATGGATTTGCATCGCGAAGCGAGTTGCTGACGGCAGCTGCGACGATCAGGCTGGGACCCGCGCAGGCCGCGGAACAGGTCACGGTAACGGCGTACCGGACACCGATGGGCGACCTCGAGAGCCCCGCGACCACGAGGACACTGACACAAAAGACACTGCGAACGACTGCGGCAATCACGCTTGACGATGGTCTTCGGCAGTTGCCGGGAGTGGAGCTGTTCCGGCGATCGAGCTCGCTGGCGGCAAATCCAACCTCACAGGGAATAAGCCTGCGCGGGCTGGGTTCGACCTCGGCAAGCAGGACCCTGGTCACGGGGGACGATGTGCCGCTCAACGATCCACTGGGTGGCTGGATTCACTGGCAGGAGACTCCGGAGCTGGCAATCCGGGACGTGGAGTTGGTGCGTGGCGGAGCCAGCGACTTGTATGGATCGAGCGCGATCGGCGGCGTGGTGAACATTATTACCGCGCGCCCCTTGTCAAAAGGGTTGGAGGTGCGGAGCACTTACGGCGGTGAAGAGACCTACGATCAAAGCGCACTCGCAACCGCGAACGGTGGTGAGTGGGGCGGGTTGGTTGCAGGAGGGCTGAATGGAACGGATGGATACATTCAGGAGGCGCCGGATCAACGCGGCCCGGTGGACCAGCCGAGTAATGTGCATAGCGAGAATGCGCTGCTGATGGGGGAACATGGGAGCGGCGCCCTTCGCGAATTTGCGCGGGTAAGCGGATTCAACGAACTGCGGCACAACGGAACGCCATATCAGTTCAATGGGACAAGGCTGGTACGCTATGCGACCGGCGGGGACTGGGCCAACAGTCAGGGCAATGCGCTCAGGCTGCGTCTCTACGGCAGCGATGAGCGGTACAGGCAAACGTTCTCGAGCATTTCAAACCTGCCGGATTTTGGAGATGCTGTCTGCACCTATCGTTGCGGCGAAACGCCGACCAAATATTCTTACGTTCCCGACAACGAATTGGGTGCGGCGCTGAACTGGACGCAGTCGATCAGGTCGAGACTTCTGCTGGTGGCCGGCGCCGATGTGCGCGATGTGCGCGTGTGGGATGACGAACAATCGTTCGGGGCGAAAGCGGGGCTGACAAACTTGCACGATCATCAACGCGACTCGGGCGGCTATGCCGAGGCGATGTGGTTGCGTGGCGGATGGACGGCGACCGCGTCGGGGCGCGTCGATTGGTTCCAGAATTACGACGGGCAGCAATTGAGCTGGAACGGGACTGAATGGACGCTGAGCGCCAAGCAGCCTCCGCAGTTCGGTGAGAGGTTATTCAATCCGCGTCTCGGGGTCTCGCGCAAGGTCGGCGAGCATTGGGCAATTTCGGCGAGCGGGTTTCGCGCGTTTCGGGCGCCGACCCCGAATGAACTTTACCGTTCGACGCAAGTCGGGAACGAATTGACACTGGCGAATGGGAATCTGAAGAGCGAACGCGCTACGGGTTGGGAAACGGGCGTGGCCACGCATCAGCAGTGGGGCACGGTCAGGGCAAGTTATTTTCTCACCGAGGTAAACCGGCCAATCAGCGCGCTCACAACCAATCCGAATTCTTCGCCGATTCTGCTGATGCGTGAAAATCTGGGGCAGATTGAGAGCCGCGGTGTTTCACTGGATTACGAGGTTGCGCCGCTGCGGTGGATGGCAATCGATGGCGGTTATCAGTATGCGCATGCAACGGTTTCGCGAGGCGCACAGGATTACGGCAAGTGGATTCCGGAAGTAGCCAGAAATCTTGCGACGCTGAATATACGGGCATCAGACGCGCACATTGGAACATTGAGCTTGCAAAGCCGGTTGAGCGGACGCATGTACGACGGCGATGCGAATGCGTTTCTACTGCATGGTTACTTCAGGCTGGACGCTTACGGTTCGCACAGTTTTGGGAACCGGCTGGAGGTTTTTGCGGCGGGAGAGAATCTTTTGGGCCGTGCGATTCAAGTTTCGGAGACGCCGACGACAACGCTGGGACAGCCGCGCGTGGCGAGAGCCGGTTTCCAGGTGCGATTTGGTTCAGATGGGGAATAGCCGAGATCTGGGCTGCGAGTCCATTGGCTGGTATAAACAAAATTGTTTATAATTTGCTTCCGCGAAGAGCAGTGAGTTCAAACGCTGGCTGGCGAAGCAAGGTGCGGCTGAAGCAATTGAGAAACAGCTCGGGTTAAAGGAGGAGAAATGAAATATCCGGTCCGGTTAAAGGCTGAAAGAGAAGGCGGATACGTCGTAACGTTCCCCGACATTCCAGAGGCGATTACGCAAGGTGAAGATATTGATGATGCGTTGCGGCATGCCGCCGACGCGCTGGAATCGGCGCTGGATTTCTATTTCGAAGAGCGGCGGCGAATTCCGATGCCGTCGGCACCAAAGCGCGGACAGCGAACGGTTGAATTGGCTCCCAGTGTGGCGGCAAAGGTGCTGCTGCTGAATGAAATGCTGCGTCAGAAAGTGCGGCCGGCGGAGTTGGCGCGGCGCATCGGGACGACCCCGCAGGAAGTCAGCCGTCTGACAAATTTGCGGCATGCGAGCAAGATTGACCGCGTTGACGCGGCGATGCGTGCGCTGGGCAAACGCCTGATTGTGCGCGCGGCATGAGCCGCAACCCGATTCGCCCGGAACGATAGAATTCTCTGGTGAGCCTCAAGTTTGACATCCTTTCAGGGAGCGCGCTCGGCGGACGGCGGGCGCGGCTTGATTTGCCCCACCAGGTGGTGGAGACGCCGGTGTTTATGCCGGTGGGCACGGCCGGTTCAGTCAAAGCCGTTGCGCAGGATGTGCTTGAGAGCCTTGGTGCGCAGATCATTCTCGGCAACACTTATCACCTCTATCTGCGGCCCGGTCACGAGGCGATCCGGCGCATGGGCGGACTACATAGATTCATCAGTTGGCCGCGCGCCACGCTTACCGATTCGGGCGGGTTCCAGGTATTCAGCCTGAACCAGTTGCGCAAAGTTACTGACGATGGAGTGCAGTTTCGATCGCACCTGGATGGCAGTAGCCACTCATTTACTCCCGAGCACTCGATCGATGTTCAAATTGCACTGGGCGCGGATATCTGCATGGCCTTTGATGAATGCACCGAATACCCTGCCGATCGCAAGCGCGCGGAACAGAGCCTGCGGTTGACGATGGCCTGGGCGAAGCGGTCGCTTGATCACTTCAGGTCACACCGCGACGAAGTGGTCTGGCGCGAAGAGTTCGGAGGCCGCACCCAGAGCCTGTTTGGCATTGTGCAAGGCGGCATGTATGCGGATCTACGCCGCGAATGCGCCGAGCGACTGGTTGAGATGGAGTTCGACGGCTACGCCATCGGCGGACTTAGCGTAGGCGAGCCGCGCGAACTAACGCTCGAAATGATTGCCGAAGTTCTGCCGCTGCTACCTCGCGACAAGCCACGTTATGTAATGGGTGTCGGGTATCCCGACGAAATTGAACAGTACGCGAAACTAGGCGTGGACATGATGGATTGCGTTCTGCCCACGCGCGCGGCGCGGCACGGTTTACTGTTCACCAGCGAGGGGCGGGTGAACATCAAGAACAAGCAATACGCAGAGGATCGGAATCCGCCCGACCCGAATTGCAATTGCATGGTGTGCCGGAGATACTCGCGCGCCTATCTGCGTCATTTGATGCAGGCCGGCGAAGCGCTTTCAGGCACGCTGAATACGATTCACAACCTTGCCTATTACCTGGGGATCATGGAGCGGGTGAGAAGGGAAATTGCAGCAGGGACGCAGAGTTGATTCGGCGTTCGTGGCCTGCCGCCAGCACCTAAGTGCGAAATCTCCAAAACAGTTCTAATTCTCTGAAGGTCTCTCAATGTGATCGACAACCAGGACCTCTGCGGGAGCCTGGACCGCTTCCAGTTTCAGCCCGAGTTGTTCCTGAATTGCGGTGAAGAGATCGGGCGGGGCATTCGGATCGTTCGTCAGCGAACCAGATGGCGTCGCTAGATCGGGCGTAAATCTCAGGGTGAAGTCGTACTTCCCGGCGAGCCCGGTATGGTCCACCATTGGCCGATCTACGAAACTCATCTGGAGCACTGCGGCAAGCCCGAGCATTGTGTTGTTTGTCGCTGAAATAGTCAATGCCGAGGCGCCCTGCACCTGCACACCGGGGAGACCGGCTGGGTCAGCTTCGCTCTTCTTCAGCCTGGCTCCATTCTTCCCAACCACAAGTGCGTAGACAGGGAGTTTTCTTTGCTCTCGATGAAATGTTAGCTTGAACCGATCCTCCAGAAGTCTCTGAACCATCGGCCTTAACTGACTCATTGTGAGGCTTGATTCTCCCTCAGGTTTAGCGACAATATCGTATTCTTCTGTGTCGAGCCAGGCAGGCCCACCGACAACTTGCCGCGCATTCAAGCGATAGGCGAACTTGATGAGAAAGTTCAGGGTGGTTTTGTGCGTGGAAAACTGATGCCCTTGAATACTGATTCCCATCCCTGGCAAGTCTGTATTGCTTGGCTTAATCGTGGCAACTTCAAACGCCGGCGCAGTAGCCGCCTGAGCGTGGCCTGCGGTCGCAAGCATCGCCTGCGAAGCGACGACCGCCAATAAGACCACGATTGGCGAAAAGCTATTGTGAGTGGTGTCTGCGCTATTGAACATGATTTTGTTCTCCTTTGAGAACGATGACAATTTCCTGGTTCTCAAACTAATCCCTGATCGATTGTTCCGGTCTAGATTGCGGCGCCGAGCAATTGCCTCAGCGCCTGCACGTATTCCTGCAGCGCCTCGCGGCCGGCTTCGGTCATGCGGTAGATGGTTTGCGGCTTGCGCTGCACGAATTTCTTTTCGACCGCGACGTAGCCCGACTCTTCAAGCTTCATCAATTGCGCACCGAGGTTGCCGTCGGTTGAGCCGGTTTTGGCGCGGAGCCACGTGAACTCTGCTTCTTCAACTCCCGCTAGAAGGGAGAGCAGAGCCAGGCGCAGTTTGCCGTGGATCACTGGATTGAGTTCAGGCAGTTCAGGCATGACGCGCGACCTGCCGGCGCTGGCGCGCTTCGAGCACCATCATGTACGCGCCGAAGACGATCTGGCATAGGAAGATGGCGGCGAGAAAGGCAATGATAGTTGTTACCAGACTGGTGAAGCAGGCAATAACCGCGGCGGCCCACCACACGATTGCGCAAAAGAACTCCGCTTTCCACTTGAGCGTGAGGCTGCAGGCGGCATTGGCGAGGCCGATCATCGCTGACGCGGCAGCAAAAAAGGCGCGCGGATCGGCCAGGTGCAAACCAAAGCCCATCGCATCAAACAGGATGAACATCGAACTTCCGGTTGCAATCCAGATTGAAGCGATGGCGCGGCCGATGGTAGTTTCGGGCACCCGATATTGCCGGCGCGAAAACCCGATGAAGGTGAGGATTCCTCCTGCGGTCATGGTGACTGGCCACGCAATAGGAAAGCTGCCCAGCCACGCCCAGAAGAACGCAACGTAATACGCAACGCCCCACAACACGAAGGTCCAGCCCCAGCTCTCCTGCTTGCGGCGGCCCTCGTTAATCATCCGCTGCATTAGGTCGAGGCGTTCTCTCAGTTCCATTTCTTCGGCATTTGCGTTCATGGGTTTCTCCTTTAGGTGCGGTGCGGCGGTTCGGTGTTGAAGAGGCTGTGGAAGAGTTCCGTCGATCCGCCCGGTCCCCGCCAGCATCTCTCCGGGGCTCAAGCCCCGAGCTGGTTTTGCGGGTTTAGCGGCACGAGTAAACTCGCGCCCTGATACAAAAACTTCATTCCGCCGACTTCTTCACTCAAGAGTATGTTCGTGCCCTTTCAGAATCCGTATTCCACCAGTAGCTGTCAGGCGTACTCCCAGCGGCGGGCCACGCGGCGCGCAACCAGGAACAAGACAATGCCGGCCCCGAGCAGCACACCAACCTGGGGCCACAGGTCCAATAACGGTTGTTGGTACCAGAAAACTTTGGTAAAGCCGTCGATGGCCCAGGCGTTGAGCGTAAACAGGCCGGCTTTCTGAATGTTCTCCGGCATGAGGTAGCGCGGAAACATGCTGCCGCCAACCGACGACATGATGAGGATGAGCAGAGTGGAGAGCGCGCCGAGCTGGGCGCGTGTGTGACAAGCGCTCGCCAGCAGCAATCCAAAGGCGGCAACGGCGAAGGCTGTGGCGATGCCCATGATGGTGAATCCTGCCAGATGCGGAAAGAAATCGAGTTTGAAGAAAGCCCAGCCAAAGAGAAACATCGCGACAAGCTGCATGAAAGCAAGCAGCGTGCTGAAAAGGAGCTTGCCGGCAAGCAGGCGAGTCATGGTGATGCGAGAACTGAGGACACGATCGAGTGCGCCGCTTTCGGCTTCATCGAGAAGGGCGCCGGCCGAACCGCTGGCAGTAAATAGAAGGAACATGACGCCGATTGCCGCGGCGTAAAAGGAAATCATGGAATTGTGCTTGTTATCGCCAACAATGGAGCGGGTGTTGACGGCGATAATGCTTGCGCTGAAGCCGCTGCCGGATGACGACGAGTTTTCCATGTTGCTCTGGATCTTCCTCAGGCCGTCGAGCGCGGATTGCATTTGTGCGCGCTGGGCAGGGGTGTAGGCGCCGAGGTAGCGTTCGGAGTATTGCATTCCTTGTTGCGCCATGATTGCGGGCATTGAGGTGAACGCGGCCTTCTGCAGCATGCCGATAACGACCTGCGGGGCGATCATGTCGCTGGAGTCGTTGAGCAACTGGATCGGAGTCGCTTTGGAATCGGGACCAAAGCCCACGGGGTGCTGGCCAAAGCCGCTGGGAATTACAAGCGCTACCGGAGCTTCTCCCCCTTTGACTGCGGCTTCAGCGGTTGCCGCAGTGTAATCAGGCGGCACGGGTGCGTTTTTGCCGCTGGGCTCGGGATGGGTAAACACGTTGAGCGAACTCTCGCGGGAGAGGCCGCGCACCAGGTCGCGGGAGGCTTCGCTCTTGTCTTCGTCGACAAGAATCAGTTTGACGCGAGGCGTGGAGTCGTGCTGGCCGCCGAAGATGACAGCGAATATTGAAAAGAACGCAAGCGGCAATATGAAGCTGAGCACAAAAGCCGCGCGATCACGGCGCAGGGCGAGCAATGAAGTACGGGCAACGCTGAACATTAGAGGATTCCCCCATGGACTGATGGCTTGGTGCGGGCTCTGAGAGTTTGGAGACCCTCAGTACAGCCGGTCGGGAGACCGGCGGTACGGTTTTGGGCGGCGCGTGAGGAATGCATTAGTCGCGCAACTCCCTTCCGGTGAGGTGCAGGAAAACCGATTCGAGATTGGGGCGGCGGATGGAGACGTCTTCGATGGCAAGGCCGGCGTTCGCCGCGTCGTCGAGCAGTGGACCGACCTCAGAGGCTTGTTCAATCGTGAACTCTGCGATGGAGTCTACGAGGCGGCCGCCGCGAGCTTCAGTCCACGCGACGACCTTTGACGCAGCGCCGGTAAAACGCGCCAGCACCTGGCTACGCTGGCCGAAGACGTCGTGAACGAGCGAATCCCTGGTGCCGTGCGCGATGACATTGCCGTGATCGATGATGGCGATGCGGTCACAAAGTCGCTCAGCCTCTTCCATGTAGTGCGTTGTGTAAACGATGGCAGTGCCTTCGGCGCGAAGTGACTCGATCATTTCAAAGATGCGGTTGCGCGATTGCGGATCGACGCCGACGGTGGGCTCGTCCATGAGAACGATGCGCGGGCGATGTACCAGGCCGGCGGCCATGTTGAGCCTCCGCTTCATTCCGCCGGAGAGGGTTTTGGCGATATCTGCCGCCCGGTCTTCAAGCGCGGCCCAGTTGAGGCACCAGGCCACAGACTTATTGAGCTGGGTTCGTGAGAGAGCGAAATAGCGGCCGAATGCGGCGAGGTTTTCGCGGACAGTAATGCGCGGATAAAGCGCGAGTTCCTGAGGAATCCAACCTAGCGCCATGCGGGCACCCATTGAGCCTGCGGCCAGGCCGAAGACCTCGACGCTGCCGGCGTCGGGGACTACTCTGCCCACGATGGACCGGATGAGTGTGCTCTTTCCGGCGCCATTGGGACCGAGCAGGCCTACGCACTCGCCGGCGCGGACCTCGAGGCTGACGCCGTCAAGAGCAACTGTCTGGCCAAAGCGCTTGGCGAGCGAGACTACGCGGAGCGGGAGTGCTGAGCCGGCAGGATTGGAAGCGGATTCGATGACTGTTTCGGTGGTGGTCATAAAGGTTCTCAGTAAATGTGAACTGGGAGAGTTTCCGAGTACGAAGAGCACTCTATTTTATAGAGTGTATATTGTCAAGAGAAATCGCTGGTCGCCGCGCGGCGAGAGATTCAGTTTATGCATGTGGCTTAATTTCAGTATCTTATAGAACTCGTGGCCCTAGAATATGCTGCTATCCTGGTCAAGTGGAGCTGGGATGGGAAACCCTGTACCTGATTAATTTGGAGTGTTTGATCGTCTCAAAACAGCCGGAAGTTGACCGCGACAACGATGCGGGTTGCTACCGGATGGCCGTTCTTCATTCCGGGCTTGAATTTGTAGTGAGGTATGGCTTCGAGGGCTTTTTTGTCGAGGCCTTCGCCGAGAGGCTGGATAACGACAGGATTGCGCGGAATGCCCTGCGCGTCGACGATGACGGAAATCATGCAGACTCCCTGGTACTTGTTGCGGCGGGCCTCATCGGAGAATTCAGACATTGGAGCATAGATGAGAACTGGAGCGGATACGCCGTTACCGGGCAAAAGGGCGTCACCCGTGCCCGGACCGAAGGTGTGCCCAATGCCGTCGCCGTAGGGACCGTTCTTGCCAGAACCGATGCCGACCGGGCCGCCTGGGCCATTGGAGAGCATGGTGACGTTGGTTGAGTTGGGCATTCCGATATTGGGCAGCGAAGGATCAGACGGCAGGGTGACGGCCTGCCTGACGATTGCCGGCTCAACCGCAAGCTTTGGGTCGACGATCGTGGGAACGATAGGAGGAGCCAGCGGCATGGCGGTGAACTTTGGCGGGTTGCCGCGCGTTGGATCGAGGAGGTCGTGGGAACCAGCGCCGCTGCCGCTGTTGCTGGCCTGGGGTGTGGCCGGTGCGAAGAGCGGGAAGTCGGTGAGGCTGATCGGGTGCGACGAGGTCGGCAGTGAAGTGAAATGGCGGCCGGTAGTTTGAAGGCCGAGTACGAGCAGTAGCGCGATCAAAGCTCCATTAACGGCGGTGGATGTGCCGACGGCCCAGGGGTTGGTGTGGATCCGCGACTCAAGCGTGACGGTCGTGAAGAAGCCTGCGCTTTCTGGCACAGCAGCATCTGAATGCAGGCGCGCGGAATTGGGTAGAGTCATTCCTCACCTCAGGGCACAACACGCCTTCACTGACGATCTCTGCGAGGGATGAATCGCAACAGAGATCGCGTGAGGCTGGCGGATAGACGCGGTGGAAGGGTTGTGGTCAACAGCGAATGAGGGAGAAGGGACACGATGATATGAGCGAGCAACTCTGAAAAGACCAGTCCGAAAAGATTAGTTGATGAGCGCGAGTAATTCAGAGATGACGCGATCGAGAAGTCCAGCCCAATCGCCGGGAGAGGATTGGCGGAAGAGGCGGGCGGTGGGATACCAGGGAGAGGTGTCGAGCTGTTGCATCCAGCGCCAGTCGGAGAGATACGGAAGAAGAATCCAAACAGGCTTGGCCATGGCGCCCGCCAAATGCGCAATGCATGTGTCGGTGGTGATGACCATATCGAGTGAAGCAAGCAGCGCTGCAGTTTCAGCAAGGTCACAGTCGCGGCTCGAACCATCGATCAATCGCACGTCGCGCGGCAAACTAGTGACTTGCTCGGCTGGGTCACCCTTCTGCAGCGAAATCCAGTTGGCGGGAACGGAGTTGAAAAGCGGCAAGAGGGTGCGGAGGTGCACCGAACGCTGGGCGTCGGCGCGGTAGAGCGAGTTACCGGCCCAAGCGATGCCAATGCGCGGGCCGGGACAAAGGCTGGGGATTTGCGCGCGCCTGGAGTGGAAGTCGTCTGGGTCCGCGCCCAGGTAAGCTCCACGCCACGGAACGGTTTCGACTGTCGTTGAGAAGACTGCGGGCAGACTCATGAGAGGACATTCGAGGTCGAAGTCATTCTGTGGCGTGGCGAGCAAGCGGACTTGAGTAAGGCCGGCGCGAACCACTGCCAGCGAGCAGAGGAGGCGCTCAACCGGAGGTTGGACTTCGAGAATTGGGAACCCGCCTCGTGCGACCACAAGGCAGGCATATCGGGAGAACTGAATGGTGTCGCCGAGGCCCTGCTCGGCGTGAAGCAGGATACGCTGGCCAGAGAGCGGTTGACCGCGCCAGCGAGGACACGCAAAGCTTCGGGGAACCCGGTGGACTTCGCGGAATTGCCAGCGGGATTCATAGACAGACCAGCCGCTCGGCCAATCGCCCAGACGGAGTTGGGTGAGAGCGAGGTTGTGTTTTGCGCCGGCATTTTCAGGGTCGAGATCGACGGCGTGCCGGTGAGCCTGAAGAGCTTGAGTCATGCAGCCCAACTCGAGAAGCGAGTTGCCCTGATTGGATGCGGCGCCTTTGCTGCCGAGGGCTTCAGCGCGCTCGAACTCGGCAATGGCTTCATCGAAACGACGCTCGTTGTGGAGAACGATTCCGAATTGATTTACGGCTTCAGCGTGGTTGGGATCGACAGCGAGGGCCCAGCGAGCCCACTCCCGGGCGCCGCAGATGTCGTGAGCGGCGAGCTGAAGCTGACACCAAGCGATCAGGGTTTCGATCTGCGATGGATGGATTTGAAAGGCGCGGCGCAGACATTCGCGGGCAGCGGAGAAGTGCCTGCGCTCGCGCTCCAGGGCAGCAAGGTTGAGCCATCCGGAGACGAGGTCAGGGCGAAGGTGTATGGCGCGGCGCAAAGCAGCTTCGGCTGCGCGATCGCGGCCCTGTTCACGCAGCAGGCTGCCGAGGTTGATCCAGGAGGCGGCATAGCCGGGTTTGAGAGCGATAGCGCGGCGGTAGCGGGATTCAGCTTCACGAGTTCGGCCCAGGCGAAGGAGCGCAAAGCCCGCGGCGAATTCAGCTTCGGCATAGCGGGGGCGGAGAGCAAGAGCGTTGCGGTAGTGATGGAGCGCCTGAGTGAAGTTGCCGAGGATGGTAAGTGCATTGCCGATGCCGAGATGCGCGCAAGCAAGCGAAGGCTGGCGGCTAAGGGCGATTTCGAATTCAGAGATAGCGTCGGCGGGTCGACCGGAAGCAAGCTTCAGTTCGCCCAGTCCCATACGAGCCAGCGTACTGGTACGTCCGAAACGAAGGGCTTGGTGATAAGCCAGCTCGGAGTCAGCGAGCCGGCCAGTTGCTTTGAGAGCCTGGCCAAGCGCAACCCATCCGGCGCTGGCGGCGGGAGTGACGGCGAGAGCAGCGGAGGCCATTCGGATTGCGTGTTCGGACTGCCCACCCGCCAAAGCAAGAAGGCTCATTCCGATAAGAGCCTGGGGATGCGAGGGATTGGATGCCAGAATGCGCTGGTAAGCGAGCGCCGCTTGAAGCATCTGCGGGGCGGGGCGGGAGGGCGACGATTTTGGGGGTTCGGATAAGGCCGGCAACACGCGCACCTCAGTGGGAAAGGTTGCACGGAGAGATGCGGGGAGGAGGCGGAATTCTTGGAGGGGACTAATGAAGTGAACCGGTTGAGCTTGAAAGTGAAATTCGCTACAACGCCGTTCCCTGCCCCTGATTTTGCCAGTTGGAGAGAGGCTTGGCGCTGAAGCGTCCGCGGATCTGGTTGACGGCAACGAGCCATGGCACAACTACGGAGAATGCAAAGCGCGCGAGCATGGCCTTGAAACCAAAGCGCGGAAGAAAACGCCAGTCGCGATGAAAGGCGTACCATGCTTCGAGCAGAAATACGCCAAGGAGCGGAAGTCGGGTCCAGGGGGTGGTGATGAGGGCGGCGAGTTGCAGCAGGCAGCGGGCGGCGTTGCGAAAGAGGCGCGACCAGCGCACAGCAGCCTGGCCGTCGCTGAAGGCATAGCGCTTCATCTGCCGGCAGGCAGAACGGAAAGTGTTGAGCGGACTGTAGAGTGCCTTGGCGTTGGAGACGAAATCGGGCTGGGTCTGGCGGCGCGCTTCGAGGTCGAAGAGGGTGTCTTCGCCGACGAGGACGCTCTCAGGAAAGCCGCCGATCCGCTGCCAGAGGTCCTCTGTAAACGCCATCGAGCGGGCAGTGCAGGACTTGGTGGGCTCGGTTGGCGAAAGGCGGACGGAGAAAAAAGGCGCGGAGGCGACATCCCAGATGGTGTGCGCGGCTGGGTCAAGGCAAGTGCCGCCAAGGGCGTATTCGGCTTGGCCGGCTACGATGCTGGCGGTGAGGTTGCGGAGCCAGTCAGGGGCGTAGGTGCAGCCGACGTCGGCACAGGCGATGATGGACGACCTGGCGGCGGCAATAGCCACGTTGCGGCCGCGGGAGACAGGGCCTTTGGAGTGCTTGAGGCTGCAGGATTCGTCGCGGATTGCGATGAGGCGGGGTTCGCGGGAGGCGGCTTCGGCCAGCCACTCCCAGGTACCGTCGGTTGAGCCTCCGTCGACGATGACGATTTCGGTGGCCGGGGGCTGCTGGGCAAGCAGGCTTTTGACAACCCGGGCAATATCGCCAATCTCGTTGAGCTCAGTGGCGATGATGCTGACGGGCTGCATGGGATGAGTATAGCGAGTCTGCTATTGGCATTTACCGTCGGCGCAAGCGGGTCAGTTTGCAAGACTCTCCGCCAGGGGCTAAAGCCCTTGGATATTTGGCTCGGTTTATGTACGGGCTGAAGCCCGTACCCTTCAGCTGAAACTCCTACCCTTCAAATTGAGCCGTTACCAAAGGCCGGCAAACGTTGACCCAGAGTGCGGTTTGACGATAGAATCGTAGAGTTTGGCGCTGTGCCCCGAAGTGGGGTACGCGGGAACGCGCCGGGTTCACCGCCAGAATTGGGCGTGTGTGCGGCCCGCCTTCCGATGCAGTATCAGCCTGTATCCGCCCCACCGCAAAACCGGATTTTTTGGAAGTTTAGGCGCTGTGTGTTGTGCGCGGCGCTGGAGGATTTGTTATGTACGCAGTCATTCGCACCGGCGGCAAGCAGTATCGGGTAGCTCCCGGGGATGTATTGAAAATTGAAAGCGTCGACTCGAAGGATCAGACGGTGGAGTTCAGCGACGTACTGGCAGTCTCAGGCGAGGCGGGCACGATTGCCAAGCCGTCGAGCGCAAAGGTGACAGCCGAAGTGCTGGGCGAAGGCCGCGGCGACAAGATCCTGGTGTTCCACCTGAAGCGGAAGAAGCAGTACAAGAAGCTGCAGGGACATCGGCAGGGCTTTACCGAGGTTCGGATCAAGGCCATTGAGGCTGACGGCGTAACGTACGGCGCAAGCTAACGCTTGCGCAGCTACTAGCTCTCAGCTTTCAGTTTTTTGTGCTGAGGATGAGGCTGGAGCTTAATGGATGAATTTGCTGAGAGCTGACGGCTGAAAGCTGGAAGCGAGAAGGGGAATGAGCAATGGCACACAAAAAGGGCGGCGGTAGTTCAACAAACGGGCGCGACAGCAATGCGCAGAGGCTGGGCGTGAAGGCATTTGCCGGCCAGTTTGTGACGGGCGGATCGATCATCATGCGGCAGCGCGGGACGAAGATCAAGCCGGGCGCAAACGTGGGCATTGGCTCCGATGACACGCTGTTCGCGAAGGTGACGGGAGTTGTGAAGTTTACCGATCACGGCAATCGCGGGCGCTATGCGTCGATCGAGCCGGTCGCCTCAGAGTAAGCCGGACGGATCAATACATTGAGCAATCGGGATAGGGGGGAGAGTCACCTCTCCTCCCCTCCCACACCACCGGACAAG
>CAZGUD010000043.1:0-48319 GCA_964528915.1 uncultured Occallatibacter sp. | reverse complement strand
GACGCCTTCGAGCACGGTGAGCGTGACGCCGCAAAGAAGCTTTTCTGAAGTGAACGCCGGCTTAATCGAGCATTGCGACTAAGGTCGCAAATTCACGGCAAAAACCAAAAACTTACACACCGACTTACACGGCTTCACAGGCATGATCTTTAAGTTATTTTTATTCAACAATATACAATGCTACGCAGCGGACTTAAAATCCGCAGGCCCTAACGGGTCGTGGGGGTTCAAGTCCCCCTCTGGGCACCAAATCGATATCTCCCACGAGAGTGCGCACAAAGCAGAGAGGGCGGTTTCTCCCGTCCAGTGAGATGTCGCGCAATCGCCGCAACCTGCACGCAACCCTGGTATCGAGGTTGGCAGTAGCGTCATCGGCCGTCGATTTGCCGGTTGATCGTATCGTCTTTAATCTTTTCGTCCTCCGAGAGGAGAAACGCTTTGCTGAGAATGATCGATAGAGTCGCATCGCCTTCAAACGGCAGATAGACTTGGTCGTTCCTCATCCGTGCGTGCGCGTCCGGCACGATGCATAAGTATTGATCGTTAGGCTCCATCAAAATGTTTCCCGAGCCCAGATGGATTTTGTAGGTACGCCTCGATCCTTTGACCACGAGGAACTTATCGACCAGCGCGCACTGCTTCGCAATCTTGAGCCGCGGAAGCAGGCCTTCAAGTATTTCCCGCCTGGAGACTGCAGTCGCAGAAAGCTCACCGAACGAGTAGCTTCTCCAGTATTCAACGTAGCGTCCGCCGGGGCCTCCGTCCTGCCATGTCGGATCGTTTCCTACCGATGCCACGCCTACAAATAAATCAACGTCGCGCATCACTTCTGAAAACACGATCGCGGGAATCTCTTCGAGCGGCACCGGCTCAATCACGTTCTCGTCACCGGGTCCGCCTGCGCGTGTCGTGTATCCGCCACCGCCCGCGTGCGCCTTATTCGTCGCGGCGTTCATCCTGTAAAACCGGACCTGGTCCGTCACCAGCCGCAAAAAAACTCCCGCCTCATTTGTGTCTTGTCCATACTCATCGCCAACACCCTCAATCCAGAATTCAGCGCGCAAGTTCCAGTTCGGCAGCTCTCTCGTTGCCGGCGGATACTCGTCATCGACCAGGAGCCGCAGTTTGTTCTTCCATTGGCGAGCGCCGCACAGCGCGTTGAATTGATGTTGGCGGAGGATATGCGCCGCGAAGCGGTTTGAATAGCTGGCCGTCCGTCGCTCAGCATCGGTTAGCAAATAAACTTCGCGGTGCGCCTGCTTGAAAGGCTGAACAATTCCCAGTGATTCGATTCTTCGGCGCAGCGCGAGAACCTCTTCGACGCTTCGTTCCACGGGATGCCAAAGCCGAATCTCGGCACCCTCAGTTAAATCCACCTCTTTGCCATTCATATCTGTAACTGCGCCATCGACTGCCAGCAAAGGAGTCTCTCCAGCAATCCAGATCAGTCGTCGCGCAATCGTTCCCACCAGCGGATGATCGATGTAGCGCTCCCGCCAAATTTGCTCCGGCCACGACTTCTGCGTCAGGAACAGCCCGTCGATCCGGTCCCGTTGAGCGGATAACATCGGCTGAATGAGCTTGAGGTCGGACTGCAACTCCTTCACGGTCTCTGCATTGTCCTGCTTCAACGCCGCAGGCATCGATTTCAACTGCTTGCCTTGCGCGTCGAACCATCGTAGTTCCGCCTTGCTGCCCGTCACCGCGAGTTGCGCGCGATAAGTTCTCAACACATCCTCGCGCAATCCCACCTTTTCAAAGCCGCAAGCCGGCACGCTCATCTCTTCCACCTGGTCCCGCGGAAGTTTCATCTCGGCTGCTGCGGCGTCAAATGCCTTTTCCACTTCCTTCTGAGCGGTGCCGAATCGCACGCGCACCTTCAGGACCGCCAGTTGCCCCATGGCCTCAGGAGACACCATCTGTGAGAGGCAGTAGACAGCCGCATTGCCCACTTTCACCGCGCGCGGTCCAATTCCCGGAATCTTTTTGTAAGCACTCAGCGCAACCGCAGTCACCAGCCGGGTCAACTCTTCGCGCCTTGGCAACAGTGGAATGAACCACAACAATCCGCGCAACGCATTCGCGTTCTCATCGTGAATTAAATCGGCCCCGCCGCGCGGATCGCCGCGGAAGGCCGGAGTTATCGCCTCCGATCGTCCTTTGCTTACGAGAGGCAGCCATTCGGCAAGCGCTTCGCACAGATTCTTTGCACCCAGTTTTGCAATCACTTCGCGCGCAGTTCTGCGCCAGCGTTCCGATGGCCTTGCAGTTGTGGCTGCAAGCGCGTGCTTCAAAAGTGCATGCCATTTCTCGCGTTGGGCAGGCGCCCGCGCGGCTATATCCGTGTTGACTGCGGCGCTCCAGTATTCGCAGGGAACCAGCTGGATTTGCGGAACGTTCCCCGCCAATTGCTCCAACTCTGTCCCACACCGCTTCTCCTTTTGGTCCCACGAGCCACTGAGTCTTTTGGCATAACCGATGACGAGTGCTTTCAATTCCTCATCAATCGCAGCGGTTGCAGCGTAGCGCTGCAACGTTTTGACTACATGTCCGCCTGGAAGGTGGCCGCAAACACAGAATTGCAGGCGCCAAATTGTATTGGACCAGTTTCCGCTGGGGTCGAGATCGTATTCGACTGTGCTGTTGCAGAATCTCAATAAAGTTACGAGGTCATCGCGATTAAAGGGAATGGCGCGGCGCATCAGGGTGGAGATAACCGTGACGGTTGGTCGTCGCAGCTCGCTGAATCCTCTCCACTCCCTATTATGGTGGAGATTTCCGCGATTCAAGCTTGACGACGTGGTCAAAAGGACCTCGGCCATTCGATCTGACAGGAACTGGGCCTGCGCCAGCGCGGCGAGGACATAGAGTCGCGCCTGCTCCGGCTTCGCGTCTAAAAGCACGCGGCCGCTTTCATACGACTTCAGCTCCACGTCGAGCCAATAGGCTCTCGACGGCGCATTATCTGCTTCGCTTACCCAGCGAATGACGGCCTGATGTTCAGCGGCAAGCGGGTCAGAAGGCGAAAACGCAAATTGCCTGCCGAGGTCTTCTTTCGGCATCGGTCAGCCTCCAACCAAAGGAACCAGCTTGACGAATTTGACATCGGTGGTTGGCCCAATCACAAAGTGCTGGTCCAGCGTCTCGGCCTGCTTGTCATCGATCAGAATAAAAAATCCATTCTTCTCGAATGCGTCTGTGGCAAGCGCAAACTGCACCTCCCAGTCGAGCGTCCGGTGCTTTTTCAAGCGATACGAATGCCGCAGGCCATTCAGCTCCTGCTCTGTTTCGCCAGGCTGCACCAGCCCTTCAAACGTGAGCTTGTCCTGGTGCCGGTTAAATTCGCGAACTTCGTGGTGAACGCGTTCGCGAATGAGCTCGCGCACGGTAATTCTCTCGCTTAGGAATTCGAGCGATATCGAATACAGGCTCTGCCCGGCCGGCGATTCATCCCGAATGGTTAGCAGCATATCCGACACCTCGCGACGATTGGAATTGGATTCATGGATATTGGCAATTCTAGCTCATGACATTCCACTTGGCTGATGGGCAATCCGGGGTGTCGCCAACGTCGCCGATGATGGCTGCCATTATCAGAATTTCGCCTAATCCGGTGATGGCAGTGCAAATGGTTCGGCGAACAGGGGTCGTAACCCAGCGACTCTTCAGTCACAGGTGGCGGCGGCGTCGCCCGCTGAGCTGAGATGAAGTCGACGAACTCCAGTCGGTTGCTTCCGGGCTTCATCGCGCGGCGTCAGAGATGTTCAGCAACCGGAACCTGCTTGGTGGCCCACGGTCATCAGGGATCCTGCTGGTGCGTTTCTGCCCCTTCGCCCCGGGCGGGTTCGCTCAAGGTGGTAATCTCCTTTGCGCGAGTGAGCCAGAGCTTCGGGTCTGTCGGGAAGAGGAGCACCCGCGAGCTCGAATCCGTAATGGCGAAGGCGTTCAGGCCAGGCAGGGCGATCAACCGGGGACGATGCATGGCGTGTTCCAGTCCGGCATGCAGCGAAGGCAGCGATGCGTACGCCACCAGATCGCATCCACTGGATGCGTGCCACACGTAGAGAGTCGCGTCAGAGCTGATCGCCGCCAGGATATTTCCTTCGCTGCTAAACGCCGCGCCATCGAGCTGCCGTTCCCCGGTGCGGCAATGGACGGGGGCGCTTGAGCTGTCCCGTTCGAAGACCAACACGTCACCGTCGTTACCGGCCACGACCAACCGGCGCGCGTCCGGGCTGAGAACAATGGTGTCGCGATTGGCGCCCGTGTTGACTGCGCGAGGTGACGACGAGCCATTGGCCAAATTCCAGGACCACATCTTCCCCTGATCGTCGGTGGCGAACAACTCCCGCGCAAACGGGTCGATGGTGAAATCGAGCACCACACCCTCCTTGATCTGGGCGAAAACGCGGTCCCCTGCCCCGCTGGACAGGAGTGAGTGAATCGTGCCGTCGGACTCGCCGGAAGCGAGTATCCCGGAGTTGTCCGGAAGCCACTGCAGGCCGGTGACGGGGCTGCTCCATGGTGGCGGCGCGCCGGGGAACTTGTTTCCCGAGCGGTCGACGATCGCCACCGAACCGCTGTCGCCTCCCAGTCCCAGTCTCGACCCGTCCGGGGACCATGCAATGGAATCGATCTGCTGGTCCAACGCGGCGAAGGAAGAGGCGAGGCTCTGATTTTTCATCGACCACACGTAGGCACGGCCATGGTCGTCCCCCGCCGCAAGCCATTGATTATCCGACGAGACACTCAATGCCGTCAGGACGCAATTCATCTCCAGAGGGAGTTGCGCGAAAGCCGGATCCAATGCCCGCAGGGACCAGAGTCGCGCCGTGTCGTCATCGGCCACGGAAACGACCATCTGGCCATCCCGGGAGAACGCCACGGAACGGACAACATCTGTATGGCCAATCAGCCTCGCGAGGATGGGCGAGAATGTGCGCGGGCTTCCTGAAACGCGCCAAACGCAGATACTCCTGGAGCCGTAGGCGGATGCAAGCTGGGACGCGTCATCGTCCCAGGCGAGAGCCGTGACGGCGTCCTGGCTTGAGGACACGGTTTGCACCGAACCATTCAGATCCATCATGACCGTTCGCCCGTCGAGGGTTCCTACGGCGAGATTATCGCCCGTGGGACTCCACGCCAGGGCCGTGATCTTGTTGGACAGCGGTGCGGGGCGTTGAGGCTGGGATGCAGCTCCCGCGAGTGCGATAATCTGTAGTGCTCCATCTTCAAAGCCGACGGCCACCCTGTTGCGCCGATCGTCGATTGCCAACGCGGTAGGGTAGCCGGAGCCGATCACCCTGCCTGCACAGTTCGCATTCGACTGCGCCAGTGCGCCGGCGCAATCGAAGAAATGAATCGATTGGTCGATGGAGTCTGCGAGGACCAGTCTGCCGGAGCGGCCGATGGCTGCTGCGGTCACTCGGACTGTATCCGACAGCTTCACGGAGCGTACGTTTCCGCCTGCTGTATCCGTGCTGACTAGCGTTCCGTCTTCGCGTACGCTGAAAAGATCGTGACCGATCCACTCCGCACTCAGCATGCCGGAGCGGACACCCGGGGCGGCTGCCACACGGTCGAGGGACTCGCGGGTAAGCGCCGCAGACTTTGCATCAAATCCATTCCAGGTAGTGATGCCGCTTTCTCCAACGGCAGCGATAACCGCTGTATCCGAGTCGACGGCGAGGGCCACGGGATGGAGACCGCCAAGGTTCCAGACCCTCGCAAGATTTGGAGGCACGCTTAATACGCTCTGAAGAAGAGCGGAGTTCGCGCTGATCGAGGGATAGCGGTCGACAGCCATAGCAGCCAGGGCAACAGCCTTGAGAGGATCGTATGCAACTGTCAGGTTAGCCTGAACTGCGAGAGATGCAGATTCAGCATCGGCATGAGCTACCCGCCCTTCGCGCGTCAGGAACGCCACGATCAGCATGAGTGCGGCGAGCACGGCGATGCTGGCCCAAGTCCATCTCCGCAGGCGCGTCACCCGCGCCTTCTTGAGGTCGTCTTCCCGGACGCTGGCCTCAATCAATCTGCATTCAACCCAGGTGAAGCGCGCAGGATGATCGAGCAGCCATCGCCGGGCCCGGGAGAGCTGAAGTCCCTGTAGTAATGCGGTGTTCATTTCGCCCGACTTGATCCATTGGTCCGCGGCATATCGCAGCTGGTTTCTCCCAACCAGGAACTCGCGTTCCTCGTCCAGCCAATTGCGCAGCAGGGGCCACTTGCGCAGGAGTGCTTCATGCGCGACTTCGACGGTGCGAACGCCGGCATCTTCGCTGATCACCACCAGCCTGGCCTTGGCAAACTCCTCCAAGACCGGGCGCGAAGCTTCCGGCAATATATCCCAGCGGGCTGGTTGCCGCGCGTAACGCCCCTCATCAACGATTCTGGTCAGGCCACCGACGAAGGCCTCCTTGAGCGCGGTCAAGTCGTCCCTGGATAGCCGCATCTGCTCAATCAATTCGTCGGCCCGCCTCCGCACCACGTTTTCAAGGGGGTTCAAGCCGGTCTGCTGATCGCCCAGGGAGCGATACTGGGCCAGCGATAACTCGATTTCGGCCCCTGCGCTCTGACCGGAGCGCGAACAGACCTCATAGAGCTCACGAAGCATAAACGCGAGCAACGGTAGCGCATCTTCCGCTCCCATGTCTCCGATAGCCGCATCTACGAGCGCGTCCTCAACACGAATGCCCGCCACACTAGCCGGCCCATCTATGATCTGCCGCACTCGCTCATGCGGGAAAGGCCGCAAGGAGTACTCGGCGAAGCGCTGGGAATGCGCCGCTTCCTGCAGCTTTCCCAGAAAGTCCGACCGCAAGGCCAGAAGCACGATGCAGGGCAAATCCTGTGCCGTGGCCTGGTTCATAAGCTCAAAGAATCGTTCTCTGTCGTCAGAGGAGGAAAGTGTGAACAGTTCCTCTCCCTGGTCGATCGTAAACAGAATGCAGGCCTCGCCGGATGGTTCGCGCTGCCTTACCAACTCGATTAGTTTTGTGAAGCCGTCGGGCTCATTCACGAGCGTATCGCGCCACTGGCGCCATGTCTCGGGCTGTTCCAATACCTCGCACGCCGTCCGCGCGAGTTCCCCCACTGGATCTCGCCGCGGCCGAAAGGGTCTCAGCACCGTCCAATTTCGCTGCTCCCGCTTGAGCCGCGGCAACACGCCCGCTCGCAAGACAGAGGACTTCCCCGCCCCGGACGCTCCCAATAAAGCGAGGAGTTTGATGTCGCCATGAACACGCTGGGCGTTGAGCCGCTCGATGAGCCCCCTCACGTCGTCGTCGCGCCCAAAGAAAACTGCGGCGTCTTCAGCGTCAAAGGAGAGCAGGCCCGGATACGGCGGCCGGCCCGGGATCCAGGGAAAGCCCCCCTGCGCATCCAGCGCAATGCGGGTCAGCTCCTTCGCCAGCCGACCCAGTCCGCCTTCCCGATCGATTTGAATATCCAGATGCTGGATGTCCGGCGCTATATACCGCTCCCCTCCGGGAGCCACGACAACCGGAAAGATTGCCTTTCCGAGTGCGCGAGCCTGCGCAAACTCGACGAAGCACCACTTACTCTCATGCCAGGCAGGAGTAATAACCAGGATCATTGCCTGCGTGGACTCGATCTTGCGGTAGAGAACGCGCTCCCAGTCAGCCCCGGCAGGGATCCCCGACTCGGTGTCGATATCGAGAAAAACAGAATGGAAGCCCTCCTCCGTGAGCCAACGCGCAATGTCCTCGGCAATGGCATTATCCCGGCTTGAATGGGATACGAATACATTCGCCACGACGATTACGCTCCCGCCACAAGGTGAACAGAGGGTGCCGCAAGAGGAGATTTCTGATAGCAAACCGACACTGCCGAGCGATTCGCGCGGCGATCAGCAATTGCAACTTTTATTTGTCCAGCGTAGCATGGGCTCGTCCAAAACATCACCCGGATTTTTTGCGAAGGAGCCGCTGTGACATCCTATTGCAGCCGAATGGTTCACCCGACATGCGGTGTTACGCGCCTTTTCCTCATTGCTCCTATCTACTGGGCAACTGTGGGCGGCAACATGGCCGCGAGCGCACAGAGCCACACTCCCGTGGCGAGCACCCAGCCGCAGCTCAACATCTCGATCGATGCAAGAAGGAATCAGGCTTACATCAAGGCGGACGATCAATTCGGTTCCTTCGTCTATACTGCCGTGCGTAACGGCGACGTTATCACTGTGCAGCCTGCTTCAAAAGAGCTGATGGCAATCTGGAAGGGGGGAGCTCAGCTAACTCCGATTCAGTACAACCAGGGGGCCTATTTCGAAGAAAAAGATCAATTCTCTCCAGCGTTTCTGGTTGCCGATTTCAGGAACGACACGCCATCGCCCGTCAACGTTACGAACGCATATCTCGATGTGCAGGAAAGCTCAACGGATAACCACCCGTACTTGGAAATAGAGAACCAGTTGATGTGCGCCGATGGATCTTACAACCCGGAGATCAAGATCGACAATTCCGGCTGGCGAGAGGTAATTCAACCAAAATTTACCTACACCTTCGGTGCCAAGGGCGTGCAATCGAGACCGTTTGTTGCGACCTTCCCCACATTCCTCGATGAGCTGACAGCGACCATTGAAGGCGGCCTGAAGCAGGCAGGCGCCAATATTCCCGCCATCAAACATGGAAAGTATCTGTGCGCTTCCGTGTCCCAGGTGCCGAATTGCTTTGCGAAGCTTAAGCAGAAGGGGATTTTCGGGGAGCTTCAGAACAATGTCTATGTCGAAGATAAAACCGTGTTCTCGGATGTATCGGGAACGATCGACTACGGTTGGATTGACTTCAAGGGGGCAAGCAACAAGTCGACGGCTCCGTTCAAGGTCGCGGTGCCGCTTGGCGAGTTCGCAGTGGGAGAAGGTCCGGAGTGCGGCGCGCCGTCCCCGATCGGCCGCGAAGAACACCCGATCCTGTTTCCGCTAGATCGCCAGCATTATCGAATCCCGCTCAACTGGCATGCGCGAATGCTTTCGCGCCAGGAGCAGAAGTTTAGCCTGAGCCTGGCATCGGCGAAGGCATCACACGACGTATTTACGGTCGTCCTTCAGCTTTCAGATGGACGCACCATAACCTCTCACGTGATTGACTTGTCCTATTTCATCCCAAGAATGAAATAGAACCTCCGTCGCACTTTGCCGGGGCCTGGAAGCTATTCCGGACTCTTGCGAGGGCCTGATCTTCTGATCAGATCGAAGTAGGTGGGAATCGGGATCACCCGGGCGAAAAATGTTCCCTGGTCAAAGACCCGCAATTCTACGACCGCGCCCGAAGCCATCTTCGAAGATTCATCGAATAGGAAGTTGCCGAGGGAGTAGGCCACGGGTGGGCTTGCATGCTCCGTCAACTCGAGCACATCGTTGGCGACGTGGGGATGCGCGCCCACGACAAACACCACTCCGGCTTCCTTCAGCCATTGCGCGATGAGCCGCTGGCGGTCGGAAGGATGCGGATCGAACTGCTTCCCCCAGTGCATGAACGCGATCACCGGTGGCCGGGCCTTTGCCACAGCTTCCTTTACTTGAGATTCCTTAAGCTGACTCGATGCTTCACTGCGGTAGTTTTCCAGATCTGTGAAGGCTTCAACACGAAACGGACCAAGGTCCACGGGTACACCCTGCGGCAACGGATGGCGTCCGGCTGCGTCGAGAATGCGTGTCGTTTCATCGAGGCCGGACTGGCCGAAGTCCATCGAATGATTGTTGGCCACTCCCGTGGCAACCACATTGAGGTCTCTCAGCCAATCCAGCACAAGTGGGGCCGGCATTCCCAGCCGCATTTTGGGAAGGTTTCCTGGGACCTCCCGCATTGCAACGCCTTCGAGGTTGACGATGAGTCGGCACCCGTTCAGGGTATGCGTCATGCTGTCGAGCAACTTCCTGCTAACGGCCTGATTGGCAAGCGCAGTTGCAACGTTGCGTCCCAGCAGAAGATCGCCGGCAAAGCAGTAGACCTTCGACCCCTCCTCATCCCGGCCCACCTCGCTCCTAAATCGTGAGGAGTAGATCACCACCATGTAACTCGTGGTTCGTGGCTCGGTTTCATCGGAGTACGCCTGAGAGTTCTTGTTGAAGAGGACGATGGGCTGCGCATGAAACAGGTTTTGCTGCAGCCTGGACTGGATGTACTGCGCGCCCACTGCGTCTGTGTTCTTGGGCTGATGCAGCGCTGCAAGCGCCTCCGGATCACCGGTGGCGATCGCATCCAGCGTCATTTGATCGCGTTGCACGGCCTCGCCGAGGGGGAGGTAATGAGAGAAGTCGGTCGATTGAATCACCAATGTTTGAGGAGTGACGATCCTCGCGAGATGGCGCGCGAGCTCGTCCCAGTGCCGCCGCCTCGACCGACCGGATACTGCAATGGGAATGATCTCGGCATTGGGAGCATAGTGGGCAACGAATGGGAGAATTGCCTCGATGCCATGATCTTTCGCGAAGAGGTCCGAGTCCTGCACCAGCTCCGAAAAGCGTAAGAGGAAATGGGTATCCGACTTGCTGGTTCGGACCGGACCAAGCACCGTCTGGAAATCGCGGGAAGTTGTCGCGAAGGGATGCCAGGTCCGCTTGAAATGATCCGGAAACAGGATGACAATCTTGTCTGTTCTGCTGAAATCTACGCGGGAAAAACCGCGCGCGATCAGGTCAACTGCTAACAGGTGATGCGGGACAGTCAGTCCTGAAATGTGGCGCGGAGCGGACGGAATCTGACTGGTGCCCTCGATCGCTTTGAGGAAGATATCGGGCTCGTCATAGAGCGACGGGATAGGGGACGTATCAGGCGGCGTCGCGGATGGGACGCCCACAACCTGGGGACAAACGGCGGCCTGTATGAGGAGAAAGCAGACGCCGATCAGAAGAAGCCGCCGTATCACCGCCGTTCACGCTCCCGAGGCGGTCGCACTCTTACCGTGACCGGTAGGCTTCGCAGTGGCCTCATGGCTACGGAAGAAATATGGACGCTCCCGTAGAAAGTCTTGCACACCTTGCATCAGGCGTCCAGAAAAGCAAGAGTCGCTCATCGATTGGAGTGCCACCGTGTGCATTGCCATGTGACGGTAGCGAAGCGCATGCTCTACAGTGGGATACGAAAAGTATTGCTTGAAAAACCACTCTGCTTTAAGGATGAATTCATGAATCTGAGACGTCTTACGTTGTTAGTTAGTGTGGTTTGTATTTTCCTCACGCCGGCACGACTCTTTGCCGCCGACGGCTATTTTCGAGTCGAGCAGAGAGCCGGCATATGGTGGTTCGTCAGCCCTTCCGGCGAGCTTACCATCTCAGCGGGAGTAAACAATGTTTCCTACCGGGGAGATGTGATCCACGGAACCACGGTCCATCCTTACTTCGACGGTATTTCGAAGCTCTATCCATCGGAGGACACTTGGGCAAAGGTCGAGGTCAATCGTCTTCGCTCCTGGGGGTTCAATAATCTCGGAGCGTGGACTGTTCCCTTTCTATGGAACTACAAGATGCCTTACACGGTGATTCTTGACATTGCCGCCCGCTCCGGCGCGAACTGGCTTAATGGAATGCCCCTGGACGTTTTTGCTCCGCAGTTTGAAACGATGGCGCGAAAGATTGCGGAGAAGGAATGTTCGCCGCGCGCTCAGGACCCGTACCTTCTTGGCTACTTCAGTGACAATGAATTGCGTTGGGGGCCGGACTGGCGCGGTAAACAGAACATGCTCACGATGTATCTGAATCTTCCCTCCACAGCTCCTGGCAGGCAACACGCAGTTGCTTTCCTTGCAAAGAAATACTCAGACAGCATTCAGCAACTCAATCAGGCCTGGGGGGTGCACGCAACCAGCTTTGATGATGTTCCCTCTGAGGCCACGGCCAACGCTTTTCAGGCCGACAATTCTGAATTCCTTGGCATTGTCGCGCGACGATACTTCGAGGTCTGTGCCCACGCTATCCACTCGGAAGATCCCAATCATCTCTACCTCGGCGCGAAGTTTGCAGGGATGCCGCCGGATCCGGTGCTGCAAGCTTCAAATGGGGCAGACGTGGTGTCCGTTGACATTTACAGTCTTGATCCACGCCCGACTGTGGAGCATATCTATGAGATTACGCATATGCCAGTTCTCGTGGCGGAATTTGCTTTTCGTGCTGAGAATTCAGGTCTGCCCAACACGCAGGGAGCTGGACCCAAAGTGCCCGACCAGATGGCGCGCGCCCGCGCGTACACTCACTACGTCACGGAATTGGAGAGCTTGCCTGCAGCAGTAGGTTACCAGTGGTTTGAATGGTGTGACGAGCCAAAGCAGGGGCGCTTCGATGGTGAAAATTCAAATTATGGACTGGTGAATATCGGAGACCAGCCTTATTCGCAGTTCGTGACCGAGGTCACGGTTGCAAATCGCGAAGCAATTTCCGTCCATCGCAAGCAAATGAAATAGTCAGGATCGGAATCTGGTCAGTCTGAAGATCTCTCCGCTCTCGATGGGAGAATTCCCTGTTAGTGCTTTGAGGCACTGGACCGGCCGGATCGCTTGGTGATTGCGCTCTTCGGCAATCGCGGAACAGCCTGAACGCCTGCCCAAAGCGTGGCGATCGTCTGCTCGACCACGAGAGCCTGGTCAGGCAAGTCAGGCACAACCCCTTGAATAACAAAGAGCATGGCGAGGCCAAAGATCGTAAACCACCAGGTGTGGGCTACGACTATGTCATTCCGATTTGGCAATCCTTCATCCCTGGCAACATCGAAAAAGAGCTGCACGAAACGTTCAAACAACGGCGCACCAAGGTCGTTGATGTATTGCCCTGCGCGGACGCCGTTTCGGTCCTCGGGCCCGAAGAAGACGTTGCGGAACTGCTGTGGATGGGCAATGCAGAATTGAATCAAGCCGCGTGAAGTCGCAAAAAGGCGCTCTTTCGGTGAAGGATGTCTAGCGGCAATCGCGTCGAAGTTCTGAATCATCAGCCCGATCGTCTCGCGGCTCAACTCGGCAAGAATGTGTGATTTGTCCGGAAAATGCTGGTAGATCACGGCGTGCGTATAACCGATTTCTTTAGCGATCTCACGAAGCGTCACGGCTTCGTAACCGCGATCGGCGAACATCTTACCCGCAGCTGCAAGGATTTCGCCCCGCAATCTTTCCTTGCGCTCTACCCGGCGACTTGGCGATGTGGATGTCACTTTCAATAGCCTATTCCTTTTTGACAATTTTTGCGACCGATTGTTGATTTATGACCATTGGATATAACACCACTGATTATTTTGCAACCATTGGTTTTCACGAATCTCTAATGGTCAGGTCGGTCATTTGGATGGGCGGCCAAATACAAGGCAAAAGGAAAATGCGATGAAAGTTCTAGTGATTGGAGCAGCGGGCAGGAGCGGAGAAGCGCTGGTAAATGAGGCGCTGGCGGCCGGACACAAGGTGACGGCTTTCGTGCGCGGTGCCGCGCAGTACAAGAAGGCGAACGTCAGAGTTGTTGCGGGCGACGCGCTGGACGCGGCCGCGGTCGACGCTGCGGTCGCCGGACAGGATGCGGTGATCGACGCGCTGGGCGGCAAGACGCCGTGGAAAGTGACGACGATGGAAACGAGCGCGGCACACAATATTGTGGACGCGATGCGGCGCAATGGCGTGCGGCGATTGCTGAAGATTTCGGTGGTTGGCGCGGGCGAGAGCGTCAGGAACGCCGGCTTTTTCAACGAGCACCTTCTCATGAAGACGTTTCTGCGGGGTCTGCTGGTAGACAAAGCGGGCATGGAGGCCGAGATCGAAGGCAGCAACCTTGACTGGACGCTCGTGCGGCCGCCGATGTTGACCGACGTCAAGAAGACCGGCGTTGCCAGGGTGCTGAGCACGGAGGGCGGCGAGAAGGCGCACAAGATCGGGCGGGCCGATCTGGCAGCCTTCATGGTGCAGCAACTGGAAAGCAGCCGGTATGTGCGTCAGGCCGTGACGGTCACGACCACATAGCAAGGCCTCCGCGAAAAGTACGAGAAGGCACTTCTGAAGTTTGGCCTTCGTTCCCTCATCGGTCGGTCGACCACCTCTCTCATCGACGCGATCCGGCCGGCTGTGTAAAGGCCTTTAACAATTCATGCGACAGATCACCGTGGAAACCCACGGGACTAGCGGAGTGCTAGCTGCGCAACTAACAAGCTCTTGCGTTCGCATCGGAGCATCACTTTCGTTCTAACAAGGAGAAAACATCATGTATTTAGTCATGGGCATTACTGGAAAAGTTGGCGGCGCCACCGCGCGGCATCTGCTGAAGCAAGGCAAACAGGTGCGAGCACTTGTGCGCAATCGCGAGAAAGCGGCGAAGTGGGCAGACCAGGGCGTGGAGTTGGTCGATGGAGACTGGAACGATGCGGCAGCCATAGCGGCGGCGCTCAAAGGTGTTGAGGGCGCGTTTGTTATGTTGCCGGCTGTATGGGCACCCTCGCCCGATTACAGAGAAGCAAAGGGCGTGATTGCGAACTATGTCGAGGCGCTGACCAAGGTAGTGCCCCCGCGGGTGGTAGCGCTCTCGTCGACAGGCGCGCATAGAACTAGCGGGGCGGGGATCATCACGGCCTTGTCACTCCTGGAGCAAGGTTTTCGCAGCCTGACCTCTCCGGTCGCATTTGTGCGCGCAGGCGGCTTTTTCGAAAACTTTCTTTTCGGCTTACAGGCCGCCCAGGGCGGAACACTACCGGTCTTCTACAATCCTACAAACCGGAAATCGACAATGGTCGCGTCAGACGACATCGGCGCAGAGGTGGCAACGCTTCTGACCGGGCCGGCGTGGTCAGGGCATCGCGTCATCGAGCTCGGTTCGATGGTAAGCGCGGATGAAGTGGCCGCACAGTTGGGTGAAGTGCTGAAACTCGACGTAAAAGCCTTCGCAGTCCCGCGCGCAGGGTGGGCTGAAGCGTTCGAGCAGTTCGGCGTCCCCAAGGGCCACACTGGACCTGCCGAAGAAATGTATGAGGCCATTAACGCGGGATGGATGGGCCTCGGAATCGCGGGTACGGAGCACGTAGAGGGTACGACGTCTGCACGCGATGTGTTCGCGGCTGCAAAGAACGCCGTGAAGGCGTAAATCCCAGGCAAGCTGAAGATTGTGGTGTCGCGCGACAGCTACGATGCAGGCGAGCCGAGCGAGGCAGATGACCTAGTCACGCCGGTGCTGTGCAAGGCACTCAGCTTTATGCGTATCGACGACGTGGGCGTGGTGCGGGCTGGAGGGAGCCTCGCCGTGAACCTTGGCAAGGTAAGTATCGAAGATCACCTGGAGAGGTATGCGCCTGAGGTTGCGGCGCTAGCAGGAAGCTGACCTGAGAGTTTCGCAGCGTCAGAACAGACACAGCGGCTTCGTTCAAGTCAAACTGTGTTTACTAACTTCTGGACAGCGAAAGCTCAAATGGCGAGAACAGGGCAAATCGCTCATTGACGACCGATTATGCGCGATTATCAGGATTCCTCCAAAAACACCCCAGGCTACGGATCGACAGCCTCGCTCAATACAATGAAGAACGACTGCAATGCCAGAGACTAGACTGACTCAGAAGGAACAGAACACGACGCAAATCGACATCCCGACGTTGCTTCCCGGCGCACGAGCTAGGCGAGCGATCCGCGGCTCTGCTGGCGCAGACGCAACCGCTCTCCAGACTCATGAGTGCTATCGAGCCGCGGCGTGCACCAGGTCCTCGACTGGGGCAACGAGCATATCGCGCAGTACGGCCTTCGGCTTCTCGGCGTTCTTGAGAACCTGCAGATCCTTTGCAGTCACAGACGCATCCACGGTGCGGTGGTTCTCGAGGTTGTCTAACGCGCGCAGGCCGATGGCGGCGACCTCCGCGATCTGCTTCGAAACCGGCACGAGTTCGAGCGTGATCGCCGAGCCTTGCAGCACCGGTTCAACTTTCGCGTCGTTATCGCGCCACCCGGTCAGCAGCGCCCGGGCCTGCAGCCACTCGGCCGGCGAGGCCCTGCCCGAAGTCAAACGTGCAACCAGATCGCGGAACTCGCGCGCGGTCTCGCTCTCCGGCGGAACGGCATCGACCATGTGGTTCAGCGGGCTGTAGACGTCATAGCTGGCGAGTCCTTCGCGCTGGTAGTCGAGCGGCGGCTGCACCAGCGAGGCGAGCAACTTCAGCGATTCCGGATCGGGCGGTCCCGGGTCGTTCTGGCCGCTCATGCGCTCCAGCATGAGCTGGGTCGAGGCAAGATGCAGCAGGTTGTCGTACTGCAGGCGCTGCGAGATGACATTCAGCCGGCGGTACATGGAGTCGAGGTCGCGCACGTCCTGCGGCGACCACAGCCGCTCTGCAATCGCCACGGTGCGCGGCCAGATGCGGCTATCGATGTTTTCCGGAGTGACGAACTCACTCCACATCGTCGCTTCGCCACCCAGGATGCGCGCCTTTTCATCGGGCGTGAGAGAAGCTGCATCGCCGCTCATCGGATCAACCTCATAGTGAGCGGCCGCGGACTGGTTCAGGTCGATGTAGTACCCGGCGGAGAGAATGCCGCGATTGCCCTGGCGCGCGGCCGAAGCCAGCGACCTGGGGCCGCGCCAGGACTGAATGACGACATCGCGCGGCGTGCCGGGGCCGAGCACTTCATCCCAGCCTTCCATGATCTTGTGGTGCGCGGCCACCAGCTTTTGCACGCGCGCGGTGAAGTAGGCTTGCAGCGCGGCATTGTCCTTCATGCCATGTTGCTTCATCCACTCCTGTATGCGCGTGTTCGCCGACCACTCCTTGCCGTTGCACTCGTCACCGCCTATATGGAAGTAGGCGTCAGGAAACAGTGCGGTCATTTCGCCGAAGAAGCGATCAAGGAACTGGAAAGTCGATTCGCTGGTGGGGTCCATGGCGGGGTCGAAGACGCCCCACTTCGTCTCTACCTGAAATGGGCCGGGCGCGCTGGCCAGATCGGCATAGCCGACGAACCACGACGTGGTGTGGCAGGGCATGTCGAATTCCGGCACCACGCGGATGCCGCGCTCGCGCGCGTAGTCGATCACATGCCGTACCTGCTCCTGCGTGTAATAGAGGCCAGATGATCCCTGTTCCGTAAGCAGCGGATACGCGTGGCTCTGGGCCCGGAAGCCCTGATTGTCCGACAGGTGCCAGTGGAAAACGTTGAGCTTCACTGCTTCCATGCCATCCAGATTGCGTTCAAGCACAGGCAGAGGCATGAAGTGGCGAGCGGAGTCGATCATCAGGCCGCGCCAGGCAAAGCGCGGAGCGTCGTCGATGGTGACGGCGGGCAGAGCGAAGCCCTGCGGGGTGACGATGACGAGTTGGAGGACGGTCTGCAACCCGCGCAGCACGCCGAGCGGGTTGCTCGCGTGCAACTGGATGCCGGATGGGGTGACCATCAGGTGGTACGACTCATCTTCGTCGACCTGCTGCACTGCCTGGCTCGGACCATCCGTTGTAATGACAAATTCGAACTTGGGCGCGGCTTTAGCCCGATTGAGCGGCATGCCGGTCTCAGCGGTGAGGCGATCGAGAAAGCGGTCGCGCGCATTGAGAAGGCGGGGCTCGGTGTAGCCGGCGAGCTGCACGTCGAAGTTGCCGTCGAGCACGAACTGGCCTGCGTCGCGCTGCACGTGAGCCGGCATGGGCATCAGGTTGAGCTCAGTGGGCTGGGCGGTAAGAGCTGTGGCGGATCCAAAGACAAGGGCGAACAGAGTGTTGGATAGGAAACGATTCATTTTGGGGCCTTTCCAATAACCGGGGTCTCACAATGCAAATGAAAGCTCACGAGACAGAGTACCCGATCGAGGCGGGTCGCGGATCCCGAGCGGCACCCAGTTCTCGAGATTCCAGTCGCCATGCCGGCTTTGCGGTACCGACAACCCATCAAGAAGACGCTCTCTATGCGTCCCGAAGCTGCAGCGCGACGGACGCATGCATTCCCTCCACGAGTGCTATAGTTGCTTCCAACGCTCAACGAAGGGGTTATGCACACGATGAATCGGAGGATGTTTCTTATAGGAGGGGCTGCGGCTTCGGCGCTTCTCTCCGGCACGCGATATCTATTCGCTGATCCGCTCGGTCTGCCGATCGGCTGTCAGACCTATCCTGTGCGCAATTCGATCGGTACAGACTTCGCGGGCACCATGAAGGGATTACGTGCAGCCGGGTTCACCCAGATTGAGCTGTGCTCGCCATACGGTTACGATGAGTTTTCCAGCCTCCAGAAATACAAGCCAAGGGAATTGCGGCGCATGCTGGAAGACTGGGGACTCGGCTGTATCTCGGCGCACTGGTCGGCGGATGAGCTCTTTCAAAGGGCAGATCAGAGCATCGCCTATGCCAAGGAGTTCGGTATGACGCAGATGGCGATTGCCGCGCTCGGGCCCTGGGGCCCGTGGACGACGGAAACAGTCGACGATGTGAAGCGCTACGTCGAGCCATTCAACGTCTTCGCCGAAAAGGCTCACGCCGCAGGCATCATCGCTTTGCTGCACAATGAAGGCTTCGTCTCCGAACACATCGATGGCAAGCCGGTCTACGACATGATGATCGCCGAACTCAATCCCGCCACCACCATGTTGCAGTTTCAGGTCTCTACCTTGCAGCAGGGCTACGATCCAGTGACCTACTTCGAGAAGTACCCCGGCCGCTTTCTCTCCATGCATTGTCAGGACTGGGTAAAGGACTCCTCCACCAAGTCCGGTTTCCGCCAGGTTCCGTTGGGCAAGGGCGTCGTGGATTGGAAGGCGGTATTTACAGCCGCAAAAACAGGTGGCGTAAAGAACTACTTCGTTGAACTTGAAGAGGATCCATCGCTGATGCCGCTCAGTGTGCCGTACCTGAAGTCCCTGAACGTGTGAGGCGAACGGGATCTCTCGATCGAGGACCGAAGTTCACGACAGGAAATGCGAGAATTCAACAGTTTGAGCTACGATAAGCCGACATTTCAGGACGGATCCGGGATCGAATTCATAACTCAAGGAAAGACAAAGCACCTACGCGCTTCATTCAATTGGTGTTCTTGATTGTGGAGTTGAGCAAGTCGAAATGTCCAGCCGCCCTCCAGTGCAGAGCGTTGACTGCGAAAATCGCTGGCGCGAATACGTGCCATGGTGTTCTTCGTGGCTCAAGGGTTGAAAAACCCCGGCAGCCTACACCTTCAGCACGTCACCCTCTCGCGCCACAATCTGATAAAGCACCGGATTCACAAAGAAGCCCAGAAATAGCCGCGATACCAACCCGGCCACAATCACAATGGCAAAAGGCTTCTGCGTATCGGAGCCGATGCCTGTCGAGAGCGCGGCCGGCAGCAGTCCCAGGCACGCGACCAGCGCTGTCATCATGATGGGTCGCAGCCGCAGGAGCGATGCCTCCCTTGTCGCGGTTCGCACGTCCATCTTCTGCTCGATGCGCAGCTTATTGATGTAAGAGACGAGGATGACCGCGGTTTCCACCGAAACGCCAATCAGCGCCAGCAGGCCGAGCGCGGAGGAAGCGCTGAAGGGCGTGTGCGTCAGCTTGAGTGCCAGCAATGCGCCCACCGGATCGGTCAGCAGCACGCCGAGCAGAACGATAATTGGAAACTTGAAGTTATCGTAGAGTGCGAAAAGGATCATGGAGATAATCAGCAACGCCATTGGCCCGATTACGAACAATTGCTTCTTTGCCGCCACCAGCTCGTCGTATTCGCCGCCCCAGGTCATCCGATATCCCGCGGGCAGAGACTTCTGAATGTCGGTAATCGCCTGTTGCCCGGCACCTACCGCGCTTGCCAAATCGCGTCCCTCTACGCTGTACTGCACGCCGATGTACCGCGAATTGTTTTCGCGATAGATGAGCGCGGCGCCGCCTGACTCCTGAATATCGGCCAGCGAACTAAGCGGAATCTGCTGCCCAGCCGGCGTACCCACCAGCAGATTGCCGATCTGCTGCGCGCTCTCACGGAACTCCGGCTTCATGCGCACCACCAGGTCGAAGAGCTTTTCGCCCTGGACCACCTGGGTGGCCGCCTGCCCGCCCACCGCCGCCTGCACGATCGCCTCGACGTCAGCCACATTGACTCCGTAGCGGGCAATCTTGGCGCGATCTACATTGATGGTCAGGGTTGGCTGTCCCAGTTGGCGCACCACTGTCAGTTCCGTAAAGCCCGGAACCTGGCTCAGCCGCTGCTTGATCACCTGCGCCGTGTTCTGCAGCACATTCAGGTCCGGGCCGTAGATTTTTACCGCTAGCGCGCTCTTCAGCCCCGTCAGCGCCTCGTCCACCGCGTCTTCGGCCGGCTGCGTGAAGTTGAAAACCACGCCCGGAAAGACATCGAGCTGGCGCTGAATGTCGTCTGTCAGCTCAGCCTTGTTGTGAATCTTGCCTTTCTTCCACACCGCGTCGTCGTATGGCTTGAGACCCACGTAGAATTCGTCGTTGTAGAACCCTGTAGGGTCTGTGCCGTCGTCGGGCCGCCCCAACTCCGAGCCCACGTCCGTCACCATCGGGTATTGCATCAGAATGTTGCGCACCTGCGGTGAAAACCTGCTTGCCGTATCGAACGAAACGGTGTACGGCATGGTGGCGCGTATCCACATCGCACCCTCGTCCAGGTGGGGCATGAACTCGCCCCCGATAAACGGAATCAGCAGCAGCGATGCTGCGAAGATCACCACCGACAAAAACATCGTTGTTCCGGGCCGATCCAGGCTCCAGTCCAGCCACACCGTGTATTTCCTTCTCACCCACTCGTATGGCTTGTTTTCCCTCTCGTGCACGCCCTTCTTGAACCACATGGCGCACATCACCGGTACCAGCGTGAGGGTCAGAATCATTGCGCCCACCAGCGCAATCGCCACGGTGTCTGCCATCGGCTTGAACAACTTGCCCGAAGGGCCGGTGAGCGCGTAGATGGGCAGATACCCGGCGATGATCACGGCCACGGAATAAAATATGGGCCGGTCCACATCTTTCGCGGCGCTCTTTATGACCTCTTCAAGATCGTATTGCTGGCCCGCGCGCGCGCCCAGTTCGCGGAAAATGTTTTCGACCATCACCAGCGTGCCGTCGATAAGAATGCCAAAGTCGATGGCCCCGATCGAAAGCAGGTTGGCTGGAATTCCATCCGCGTGCAGAAAGATGAAGGCGAACAGCAGTGATAGCGGAATGGTGAGCGCCACAATAATTGCTGCGCGAAAGCTCACCAGAAACGCCATAAGCACTACCAGCACCAGCACCATACCCAACAGCAGGTTGTGCTCCACCGTGTCGATGGTCAGTTGCACCAGGTCGCTGCGATCGTAGTACGGGCGCACCTTCACGTCCGGGGGCAGGATATGCTCGTTCAGTTCCTGGGTCTTGGCTTCGACGCCCTTGAGCACGTTCTGCGTCTGCTCGCCGGTTCGCATCATGATGACGCCTTCCACCGCGTCATCCGTCTTGTTGAAGCCGAACTCGCCCAGGCGCGGCGCGTTTCCGATCACCACCTGGCCAATGTCGCCGATGCGAGTAGGCACGCCGCTCTGGGCCCCCACGACTATGTTCGCTATGTCAGAGGTGTCGCGCACCAGTCCCACACCGGTGACGTAATCGAACTGCTGTCCCTGCTCGTAGAATCCACCTCCGGCATTGGAGTTGTTCACCGCGAGCTGCTGAATGACCGTGGGCACAGTCACGTGATATGCGTACAGCCGGGCCGGGTCGAGCAGCACCTGGTACTGCATTACTGTGCCGCCAAAGCCGGAGTCGTCGGCAACACCAGGCACTTGTTTATACTGCCGCTCCAGCACCCAGTCTTCAATCGTCTTCAGTTCCTGGGGCGAGCGATCGGGGCTTTCGATCACGTAGCGATATACCAGCCCCGAGGGGCTGGCCAGCGGGGCCAGCGTGGGGGTCACGCCCTGCGGATAGGTGACTTCGCTCAGCCGCTGGAAAACTACTTCGCGCGCAAAGTAGTTGTCAGTGCCTTCGTCGAAGGTCATGATCACGTCGGAGAGACCGTAGAGAGAAATCGAACGCATCACCGTCAGTCTGGGGACGCCGTTCATTTCCACTTCAGTGGGAACGGTCACCAGGCGCTCTACTTCTAATGTATCGTGGCCCTGCCATTGGGTAATTACTTCCACCATGGGCGGCGAAAGATCCGGGTACGCATCCACCGGCATGCTGTGGAAGGCAACCGCTCCGCCCACGGCCATGAATGCGACGAGGAACAGCACAATTGGTTTTTGCCGTAGCGCGAATTGAACGATGCGATGAATCATCCCGGCCTATCCTCTCAGTGCTGCATCGAATTGACGACCTGCAGAAACAGGCTGCCGTTGCCTACGATTCTTTCGCCTGGGGATACGCCTTTTACGATCTGCGTCTCACCGCCCTGCATTTGGCCCAGCACCACGTCTCGACGCCCAAACTGGTTGTCGCCCGTGAGCGCATACACAAAGGTCTGGTTGTTGTCGTCGCGCAACAACGCCGCATTGGGCACCGCCAGCACGTTTTTCAGCACGCCTGCGGTCACCGTCACCGTACAGTACATATCGCGCTTCAGCTTCTCGCCGGAATTCTCCACTACGATGCGCGCCTGCAGGGTCCTGGTGTTGGGATCGAGAGCCGGCGACACATACGAAATCTTGCCGTGGAATGTGTCGGGAAACGCATCCGTCTGCACCACTACATCTTCGCCGGCTTTCACGTATTGCAGATCCGCCTGGTATACGTTGGCAAGTACCCACACCGTGCTGAGGTCAGAGATGGTGAATGCCTGCGTCTGCCCGGTCTGCACCACCTGCCCCGGCGAAACGAGCCGCTCCACCACTTCGCCGGCAATCGGGGCCAGCACAGGGATCTGCGCTGACGAAGGCGCCTTGGCCAGGTCTTCGGGATTCTTGATCCCCAGAATCCGCATCCCTTGTTCGGCCGCGTTCAAATCGGCCTTGGCCTGGGTGCGATTGCTTTCCGCCTGCTCCAGATCCTGTTGCGCAATGGCGCTATGCGCATACAAATCCTTCGCGCGCTCATAGAACTTGTCGGCCAGCCGGAATGAATCTGCCGCCTTCAGATAGCCGTCAAGCAACTGAGCGTAGTCCGGGCTGCTCACCTCCAGCATCGGCTGATTCATTTGCACATGATCGCCGGGGACCACCATGATCCGGCTCACTGGGCCGCCTACCTGCGTAATCACGGGTGTGGTCTTGAATGCGTTGTACGCCACCGCCCCCGTCAGCCGCAGTGTGTTGGTGATCGTGCCGGGCGTCATCGTCACCAGTTGCACCTGGCTCATCTGGCCAGCGGGAATGGTAAACAATTGCGGCGTCGCCGAGGGCGTCGACCTTGACGAAAACGATGTCATTCCGCTGGCATTGTCTTTGGTGTGGCAACCGGCAATCGCCAGCAGCGCAAGCAGAGGCCACATACTGGCTGCGCGGCAGGCTCCGTCGATCATCTTTGGGTGTCTCATGGTAAGCTCCTGGTTCCTACCGCTTCGCGAAGCTGCTCAAGCGACTGCAGGTATGACGCCAGCGCCTGCCGGTAGCCGAGCTGCGTGGCACGGAAACTCCGCTCCGCATCCAGAAAATCCAGCAGGCTGGCGGCGCCGTGCTTGTATGCGTAATCCGTGATGTCCAGCGACTGCTGCGCAACGTCTAGATAGCCTGAGCGATACAGCTCCACAATTTCGTCGTTCGCCTTCCAGCCTTCGTAGGCGTCTCTCACATCCGTCAGCACTTGTCCGTTTGCGAAGATCTGCTGCTCCTGTGCCTGCGTAATCGCGAACCCGGCTCGCTTGATTTCGCCCTGATTGCGATCGAAGATCGGCAGTTGCATCGACCCGAAAAGCGACACGTCATTGAGATATCCCAGGTGCGTGTAATTAACTTGGCCGGTCACATCCCGCTTTCCAATCGCCTTTTGCAGATTGAACGCGCTGTTGGCCGCTGTTACTCCCTGTTGGGCTGCCTGCAGGTCGGGCCGCCGCTGCAGCGCTTCGGCTTGCAGATCGTCGGGCCCGGCCTTCATCGGCTGATAATCGAACGCGCCGGCCACATCGTAGTCCGGACTCACATGCTCATAACCCAGCAACTGCCGCAGATCCGACAGTCCCTGCACGCGCGCCAGCCTGGCCTGGGCCATATCGGTCTGGAACTGAAGCAATTGCAGCTTCATCTTCAGAAAATCTTCCTTCCCGATTTCTCCTGCCTGGTAGCGCGCCTCGGTAATGTCCACCGTGTGCTGAAAGCTCTTCAGGTCCTGGTTGGCCAGTTCCAGTGTCGACTCCGCCAACTCCACGTTGATGAAACCCACGGCTACGTTAAACGTGAGCGTGCGCTCGTTATCGGCCACCTGCCAACGCGTCACGGTCGTCTGGTCTTTCGCCGCCTGCAGGCGGTTCTGCCTTTTTTTCCCGCGCTCGAACAGGTAACTAACGCCCAGGTCGAACTGCGCAGTATTGTCGAGGTAGTCAGAGTTGAAATTGCTTGGCTGGAAGATTGGCAGAAACTGCGTGTCGCCCATCAGTACCGGATCAGGCCGCAGATTGGCGGTAATCTCTTCAGCCTGGTTCTGTTCAATCGTGGTCCGCGCCGCCAGCAGATTGTGATTGTGCTCGAGCGCCATCTGGATCGCCTGATCGAGCGTGATCAACTGCGCGCCAGGCGATTGTGCAAGTTGGGCCGCCGCCGGCGCCGCTCCCGGAGTAGCCTGCGGCTGCGGCTGAGCGGGCGGTGTCTGCGCAACCGCTGACTCCGAAAGCAAAAACAGAAATACGAGTATGGAAATACAAAAAATGGACAGACGCATAGGCGCTGCAACTCCTGAACCAGAGAAATAGCCGATGAATGTATCGCATGGGCACACCATGCAGAGAAGGGCTATGCAGGAGGAGCGCGGGGCGGCTTTTCATTGGTCCGGCGAAGCGAAACAAAGCCGCTATCCAGAACCGTGCGATGCGCGGTAGCCGGGACCAACACGATCGCTTGAGCTGGCGCCATGGGCGGCGCGATGACCATGTGGCACAGCGTGCAATTGCCCGCCGCGCACCGATCATGATTGTGGCACGCCATTCCCATCGTGGTCGCCAATAGCAGCACGACCAACAGAATAGATACGATAGCTTGCCAACGCCGCGTTCGGTCAGGCATTGCGGGCGACCCCAATCAAAGGTCCTTGCTTCTTCTATCCATTTCCCACAGCGCCAATGGTTTACCGGGGCTCACTGCCGATTCAGGCGGCGCGCCCGTCGAAGGATTTGGCCGGATGAAGCTGAATAAGAAGTAATAAGAACGTCTCCACTATAAACCCTTGAAAGGCAAACGAATGCCGCAATCTTTGTTCGGAGCAATCAAAGAGACATTCGATCGAGGATTCATCCTAATGAACGCCCCAGGGCCTGATTTTTCTGCCGTCCTGGTCGACGTAACACCAGGCATAAAATATCAAAACCGGTCAGTGTCCTATTAGACCCCGATGGATATATAGTCTCGACACCGAAGGTTTTTAGCCGGATTCTCCCCTTTTCTCCCAGCTTCGGAAAACTCGAGGTCGAATCATGACTTTTGCGCCCGGAAGTCGACGCATTGCCTATTGGCTGATCTTTCCATCTTTCATCACAGCATGCTTGATTTGCACCGCCGTTTACACTGGCCGATCGGTCCGTGCCGGTCAGGCCGCGAGTCCTTCAGCTCATACCATCGAGCTGGGAACAGGGCGCCCAGGCTCCGTTTACGCAATTACTTTGGGAGTGAAGGATCCCGCTCAACTCCAGGGGGACGACGCAGTCCGCGTCACCGTGAGCGACGCGCAGGGTGAGGTCGAATCCAAATGGCTGCACGCGGCCGACCTCGACTTCTATCTGACCCTGCGACCGCGAATGGCAGGTCCGGTCAGGGCGAGCATATCATCTGCTGCAGCGGGCCACGCCCCGGAAATCAGCGCCTCGCTAAGAAAAATCCTGCAGGCCTCAGCCGGTCTGCCGAGCAAATCCGACGCAGTCAAGCGTGGCGTTATTGCCGCTGCGCCCAACGATACGTGGCAAAACGCTCAACAATTCGAACTTGGCCAGACGATCTTTGGCAGTGACGATGAACGGCCTTACGCACCTTCAATAAACGAAGACGGCTATGCCGCCATGCTCAAAGGCTTCCAGTGGTTTCACTTCACCTTCCGTGAAAAAGCGCCGCGCCTGGTTTACTTCGTGCTCAACGTGACGGATCGCGATGTCCCGCTCGACGTGGATATTTTTCAGGTGGGCAAGGATTCTTCCGGAAATCCGGATGTGGTTCCGTTCACCGCCGGAGAGTTTGCGTATCAGGTTGAGGCGACCCAGAATTACCCGGGACTCTATAAATTTCGTACCCGCATTCTTCAGCCCGGACAGGAATACTACGTGCGAGTGGCTGCCAATCACCCGGCCTACCAGCTACATACTTACCAATACCCTGTGCCCCCTTATACCGATCCGCACCTTGCCGTGCGCGCCGGGATGGATTTCATGGTCAATATGGGTGATAGTTGGCTTTCGAATACGCCGCGCCGGGGCGCTGTCGCGCTGCGCACGGTGATGCAGCACTCTGAGACCCAACTCTGCATCGCGTGCCACCCCGCGCAATTTACCACACGCGGATATTTAAGAGCGGTCCAGAACGGTTACGCCCCAACTCAACGTGCGGGCCTCGAGTTTCTTACCGATCGCATCTATAACAACGCCCGGCCTCTCTACGGAGAACCCGGTACCAACTGGGTGCGCGTGATTTACTCGGCACGCACCGTTGCGAGCCGCTTGCCCCTGATCGTGCATGCCTATGAGCAGAATGTCACTCACGATCCACCGCGCAGTAACTTCGACGTACCCTATGCGCGGTACCTGAAGGTTCATTACAAGGGCCTGACCGTGCTGCCCGGCGACGAGGCTGACGGCTGTGAGCCCGACATCAGTCCGTTTGAGATCGCATTGCAGAGCTGGCAGACTTTCAATCTCGCTTACAACGAGACCCACGATGCCGATTGGCTGGCCGAGCGCGACCATGTGGAGCGCCTGGCGCTGCCGTACGAGCCAAAGAATGTCATCGACCTGAATTGGAAGATCCAGCTTCTGTCTGCATTGGACCGCCAGAAGTACGCGGCGCAGATCGACGCCCTCATTGACAAGCTCTACGAATATGAAACTCCCGAGGGCGCATGGCCGTATCCATTCGATAAGAAGGCCAAACCTGCGGACTTTGTTTCCTATCACGCGGTTCTTGCCCTGGCTGAGGCTGGCCGCCGGCCAGAAACCGACGAGCACCTGGCTCGCGCTGTCAAAGCCATGCTGGCCGCGCAACGGCCCGAGGGAAGTTGGGAAGGCGATCCGGTCTACCAGGGATTCAACACTCCATTTCGCGCTACGCAGTTCGCCGTGATGGCGTTGTCTACTTTATATCCGGGTTCAACAACTGCTAAAAACTGGGACGCGGCCTACCCAGCCCCCGCTACCACCCTTGCCACCAGCGATCTCCCGCTGCTTCTCGAACAACTGGACCAGTATTGGGATCTGGCGCCGGAGCCGGTGCTCGTTCAGATTCGCAAGGTGTTGACGGACAGCGACCAGCCACTCGCGCGCGAAGCCGCAGGCCGCGCAATTGGGCACATGGCCGATCCCCGCGCGCTGCCGGCTCTGGTTAAGGGCCTGGGCGATCCCACCAAGATGGTGCAAGTCGCGTCAGCGTACGCGCTGCGTATGGTGCTGTCGCGGCGCCAGAGCGTTGCGCCGCAAGGACGCGCGATGCTTGCGGCCGCGTTAGCATCGCCCAACGCGCGCACCCGCTGGGGAGCTGCCCGCGTATTCAACCAGCATTTCCGGGATCTGACCGGCGACACAAAACTGCTTGCAGCCCTCGAACATACCCTCAACGATCCGGTGCCCTACGTTCGCTTTGAAGCTGCCGCGGGATTGTGGCGCTGGTATTACTGGCAGGTGGATCAACCTGCGGTGCGAAGCGGGACTCTTGAAGCGCTCGCCACCCGCCTTAATACCGAGACCGATGAAATGGTGCGGCGAGGGTTGAAAGAAAGCATCTATGGCCTGCTCGACGAAAACACCGGCTATCTCTCTGCCTGGGTCAAGGCAAGTTCAAAAGACGAAGATAAAGACCGCATCAACAACGGCTATGAGGCGGTGGTGCGCGATCAGGCACAGGTGCTAGCCAAAGTGCTGCGCAACGCAACCCCACGGGGGCGCGAGGGAATCCTCACCGCGCTCTGGGATTTTCATATTCGACACTATGCCTTGCCGCAACTCAAATCGGACACGGTTTCGATCGGACTGCCCGCGGTTCTTACCAAGTATGTGACCGGTGTGCCCGATCTTCATCGCCCAGGTTATGAGTACCCGCCGTATCGTGAAGCTGTCGATTTCAAATACGACGTGCACAACGGCTTCTTTCAGACGCGCATCGGCAACGACAGCGATCTGATCCACTTCTTCAAGAGTTCCGGGCCTGAGTTGGAAGACGCGCTCCTGGATTGCCTGAAAGGCGCGGATGAGTCGATGAAGATCAACGTGCTCAAGGCGGGCAGCACTCTGAGTGAATCCGGCGACGCGCGCTTCACACTAGCCGCCCTGAACCTTTCTGAGGATTCGAGCGCCGACGTGCGCCAGACAGTTCGCTATGTCTACGAGGGCGGCCAGCGGGGAGTCCTGAACCTTGACCCCCGCGTCGCGCCCGATACACTTCTCGTAGCCAAAATAGTCGAGATTCTACGGCAAGGAAATCCCGACAGCCAAGCCGTGGTTCTGCCGTTGCTGGCGGCCCTCCCAAGCGGTTCAGTTTGGGAACACCAGGCGGACGTTGAGGGCGCGTTACGGTTCATGCTCGAACAATATCCGCAGCCAATGAATTTCGGCCAGGTGTTGGACGCCGCTTCGTCGTTCAGTAATCTGATGAATGAGCCGGCTCTCCAGCAAAAGGTATTGAACGGCCTAAACTCCTACTTGCCCGACACTCAGCGCGCCGCCGTGCGGATTTCGCTGGAACACTTTCTGAACGACCCGAAAACCGAACCCGCTGTGAAGTCCGCTTTTGCAAAACTGAACGCTTCCGGTCTGCGAATCCTGATGGAGGAAGCGAGCAATCCGCAATTCCTGAAGAAGCGTCTCGGAGTCTCAGGAGGCGCGGTCTCGCAGGATCAGGACTTCCTCAACGGCCATTCGGCCGCAGTAAAAACTCGCGAACCGTTGGAATATCCCATCGTTGTCGACACCGTAATGGCCAGCCTGCTGAATGCGGACGCCAATGTTAGCGCCGCGGCTCTCGATACGCTCCGCAAAGTCAAGGACGTGGAAAAGCGGCCTGATTTTTTGGCGGCAATGAATAGCCTTCAGAATTCCACCAATCCGCGTCTCAAACTCATCGCCGCCAGGGTTCTAAAAGGAAAGAGCCTTGGGGATGCACTGACCGACGTGCAGCCTGGCTCAGTGCTTGACTTCCGCACTTTTGTCACTCGAATCGAACCCATCCTTGCCCGGCCCGGAGCGGACGGCAAAGCATGTGTCAACTGCCATGCCAGTCATGTGATCTTCAAGCTGCAACCGCCTAATACCGAGGGTGAGTTCTCTGACCAGGATAGCGAAGACAACTATAAGTCCGCGATGCGCGTGGTGGACATAACCGAACCGGACAAAAGCCTGATGCTCGTCAAACCCACCCGCCCAACTGACAGCGCGGGCGACGTCGGCGATTATCTTGCCACGCATAACGGCGGCCAGCGTTGGCATGGAAACCAATCGAGCGAAGAATACCGGACGATTCTGGATTGGATTCGAGGCGGCAGCATTCAGACGGCGAGCGCGCCAAAATGAATTGAGGGCCAGAGCCCGGTGCTCGTTTCTAGAATCAGCCTGGTCATGCTCTTCGGGAGGATCAGTAGAGTCCGGCACTACACAGAGTCGATCACTACAAACGCCCTACGCCCCAGGAGCCCCCTCGATCTCCAGCCCAGCGTCAGGGCACAAGATTCCAGTCGTCATGCCGATTTCACGGTACTGATCGGAATTCCATGAATGACTTGGCGACCGCGCAATTACCCGATAAGATTTCTGTCAAGTTGAGCGGGCGTTGATCGGGATCGGCTAATGTAACTGGGCTCTGGAAAAGTTCCCTTCTCGAGCAATCTTCTAATTCTCGGCGTCGCAGGCCTGCCACACCCTCGTCAAAAGGGCCATCCTATGCCTCAGGAGATCAACAATAATCGGTCTGTTGCCAACCGGCGCGAGATTCGCGTCTTTATTTCGTCGACTTTTCGCGACATGCAGGAAGAGCGCGAGGAACTCGTCAAGCGGGTCTTCCCGCAACTGCGCCGGCTATGCGAGAGCCGCGGCGTCACATGGGGCGAGGTAGACCTGCGCTGGGGCGTGACCGACGAGGCCAAGGCCGAGGGCAAGGTTCTACCGCTGTGTCTCGAGGAAATTGAGCACTGCCGGCCTTACTTCATTGGGATTCTGGGCGAGCGCTACGGCTGGGTAAACAGGCAGATTCCGGAATCGCTCTTCGAATCACAACCATGGCTCAGACAACACCTCGATCAGTCCGTCACGGCCCTCGAAATCCTCCACGGCGTCCTGAACGACCCGGCAATGGCCAGGCACGCCTTCTTCTACTTCCGCGACCCTGCCTGTGCCGCTCAGCGTCCCGGCTTCGTAGAAGAAGACCCTGCCCTGCGTCCGCTGCTGGTAAAGCTCAAGAACGATATCCGCGGAAGCAGTTTTCCGGTCTCGGAGCCTTTTGCTACTCCAAAACAGCTGGGCGAGTGGGTGCTTCGCGATCTGACCGCGGTCATTGAAGAGCTCTATCCCGAGAAAACCATTCCCATCCCGCTGGATCGCGCGGCTCTCGATCATGAGGCATATGCGGCCAGCCGCCGCATGGTCTACATCGGCCGGGATGAATACAGGTCAAAGCTCGACGCCCACGCTGCCGCAGATGGGCCGCCGCTGGTGATCGCAGGCCAATCCGGCGGCGGTAAGTCAGCTCTGCTGGCCAATTGGACTCACACTTGGAGTGAGCGTCATCCTGAGACGCCGGTCCTGGTTCACTTTATCGGCGCCGCGCCCGACAGCGCCGACTGGATGGCCATGCTGCGGCGTTTGCTGGGTGAGTTTCAGCGCAAATTTGGAATTGAGATCCAGATTCCGGACCAGCCCGACGCGTTGCGCGCGGCCTTCGCCAATGCGCTCCATATGGTATCGACACGCAGGCGCGTGGTGCTGGTGCTCGACGCGCTCAATCAGATTGAAGACCGCGACGGCGCACTGGACCTGGTCTGGCTGCCGCCGGTCATTCCGGCCAACGTGCGATTGATTGTTTCAACGCTCCCCGGCCGCCCCTGGGACAACTTGAAGGAACGAGACTGGCCGGTGATGATTGTGGAGCCGCTCACAACGCCCGAGCGCGAAGAGCTGATCGACAAGTATCTGAGGCGCTACGCCAAGGCGTTGAGTCCGGGGGTTACTCATCGCATCGCCGTCGCGCCGCAAACCGGCAACGGCCTGTATCTCAGCACTCTGCTCAACGAACTTCGCCTCTTCGGCAGCCATGAACAGCTGGACCAACGCATCGACTGGTACCTGGAAGCAACGACTCCAATCGAGCTCTATCGCAAGGTCATCGAGCGCTGGGAGCAAGATTATGGCCAGCCTGATCCGTCGTGCCCCAACGTCGTCCGTGAGAGCCTGGTGTGCCTATGGGCCGCGCGCCGCGGCCTTTCAGAAACCGAATTGCTCGAATCGTTAGGCACCGCAGGTTTGCCTTTGTCACATGCAATCTGGAGCCCGCTCTATCTCGCCGCCGGCGACGCGCTACTAAACCGTGGCGGACTGCTCACTTTCGCACATGAGTTTCTTCGCGAGGCGGTAAGAGATGCATACCTCACCACACCTCAAATAGTCGATCGGGTTCATGTCCATCTGGCAGACTACTTCGAGTCGACAGAGCTGGGAGAACGCAAAGCCTGCGAACTCCCCTGGCATTTCTTACGCGCCAGAGAGTGGGACCGGCTAGTGAATGCGCTGACAGATTTGCCGCTCCTCAATGCGGTCTCGTATTACGATGCAGCGCTGTATTGGCAGGAGGTGGAGAGTCACTCCAGCTTCAGGGCGAATGTGAGTTATGGATTCGTGCTCGACCGCCCGGAACACTTTTTCAAATACATCGATAGCCTGGCCTACCTGCTTGGGACCCGGGGTTACCCGCTGGAAGGAGCGAGCCTGCTGCAATTCCTGGCCATGGAAGCCTCTGCGACGAAGGATTTGCAGACCCTGGCCCGCACGCTCGGAAACCTCGCCGCCGTGCTTAGCAACACCTCCTACCTCAATGAGGCCGTCGAGATTTGCCATGAGCAAGAGCGAGTCTCTGACCAGAATGGCGACGACCGGGGAAAGGTGTGGGCGCTGAGTACCCTCGGCATGATCTTTGAAAAGCAAGCGCAATACACCGCCGCAATCCAATGCCTGGAGCGCGCCGTGGAGATAGCCCGATCGCAAGGCTTCAGCGATCATTTAGAAACCGCACTCAACAATCTCGGCGCCGTTTACTACAAGATGGCGCGGTTATTGAAGTTGCCGGAGATGGAAGGAGCGCTTGCAGCGATCAAGGATGCCCTGCCGGACTCTTCGGTCGATCAGAAATCCGGTTTTGATGTTGAACAACTTCTTGGTCAAGCGCTGGTTTTCTACCAGGAAGTCGAGGCGTTGGTCGTTCGAAAGGGCGACATGATCGAGCTCTACAGAATCTGCAACAATCAAGCGGATGTTCTGCATCAATTGGGCAGATCGTCCGAAGCCATGGAGAAAGCAAAACGCGCCGATCGCATCTGTCGCGAACTGGGCACCAAGCTGGGATTGGTGAGGTCCTTGCACCGGGAGGCTGAAATCCTCCACGCTCAAGGCGATCACTCCGCGGCACAGGCGATCCTCCAGGAGCAGGAGAAAATATGCCGTAAATACGATCTGCCCAAGGCCATGTTGCAGGCTATACTCGCAAATCAGGGACTTGTTTTCCAGGCTATTGGACAAGTAAGCGACGCCCTGGCAAAATTTCGCGAGCAGGCTCGAATTTGTCGCGAGGCAGGCATTCCCGCTCGGCCTTGCCGGGACTGGCAATCCATTGAACATTGAGGAAATGGGGCATCGCATCCAGGCTTCATAGAAAGGCAGGGATCATGACAATCGACAACAACAGGACCGTAGCCGGCCACCCGGCAGGCGCTGCTGCGCTTGCGGCCACGGTCTACTTGACGGGTGCAAATCATTTCGATGGACAGCAGTTTCAACAAGGGTTGGCGCAAGTGTTTTGCATTGCGATTCGCGAGGCAATTCTTGACGAGCTGGAGGGTATCGCGCCGAACCTGCCCAAAAATGTGGCCGACGCCGTCAACATGCTTCATCCTTCGACACCTCAAGGCATCAAAGAAACTTTCAGTGAGGTCGAGGCCGTGCATTTTGTAAGCAGCTACAACGAAATTCGGCTCCTTGTTGCACAAGAGGGAGTTGACCTGAAGCAGTTCGCGGACGCACTGCGCGACGCGACAATAATCTGCAAGACCATGGCATCGCGCTCTTAGGGCGAGACGCGGCCTTCGGGGATGAAAGAGGGACCGTCCCTGGGACCAGTCGGACTTTCCCGAAAAAATGGGTCGAAATCGAGGAGCAACCAAGCCCTTCATGGCTTCACCATCGTCATCCACCCTGGCTGGCGGGAATGGACCACCGGCCCTCACGGCTTCTGCATCACCATCCCGCGAGATCGAGCGATGTTCTTCAATGCGGAAGCTGATTGCCAATTGACGATAGCCAGCCCCATCCACACATCAATTGCGGGAGAGCTATATAGACTCGCTGAAGCGATATCCGACTTTCGATTCTGTTAGCAAGTATTCTGGTTTTGTCGAATCATCTTCAATCTTCGCCCGGATATTAAGCACCGAGCCAAAATTGGGATTCACCTACATCTCTTTCCATCCTGCGCTAGTAAAAGAAAGAAGACGATTTATTTATTCGCGTTGATTACAACCTAGCGCGGCTTCCGTGCGCGTCGGCAGCCAACTTTACTGCTGATAATCCGACACTTATGCTCCAGCCGAGTGACTCGATCCTTCACTCCTGACCTTGTCGCTTCGGCGCTGCTTCGACAGAATACAAGCGTAATTCTGTTGTCAGTATGACCAGGACACTCCGTTCGCTCCTCCGGTTTCTAACATCGGCAATAATTCGCACGTTACTCGATTTCGCGGCCGCTCTTGACGTAGCCAATAAACCGTCGCGCGAGTTCATGAATGCGCTCGCCCTGGCGCCTTTGCAGCGCGTCGCGCGGCAACAGTTCTCCGCCAACCCCAATCGCGGTCGCACCGGCGCGGATATAGTTCGTAGCGGTCAGCTGATTCACGCCTCCGGCAGCGATAAGCTTGATGTACGGCAGCGGCAGTTTGAGCGAACGAAGGTAGAGTTCGCCTCCCACCGGAGCGGTGGGAAAGATCTTTACGAAATCCGCACCTGCTTTCCATGCGGCGATCACCTCGGTTGGCGTGAGAGCCCCCGGAATCGCAACGACACTGCGCTCACGAGCACATTCAACCACCTCGCCAATAAGCCCTGTACTTGTAAGAAAACGCGCTCCGGCATCGAGGCAACGCTCGGCGGTTTCCTTATCGAGCACTGTGCCCGCGCCCACAACCATATCAGGGAAACGTTCAGCCAGTTGGCGGATTACGTTGATAGCGCCGGGAACGGTCATGGTGACTTCAGCCACGGGAATCCCTGCGGCATAGAGTGTTTCCGCGGCGTAGAGGGCCTGATCTTCTGAATTGACGCGGATACCGGGAAATATCCCGATTCCCTCAATGCAAGCCTTGACCTCTTCACGTGTCATAAGGTGAATCCGTCCTTATCGTTGTTAGGATAGCCGCAGTCTGATACGGCCTGCGCCAAGCGCGTGCTTGATTCATTCAGTTAGCCCTTAGGTTACTGGATCACTTCGCGCCCCACGGCAAGATTCAATTGTGCGGCCGCCGTCATGTAGGCCCCGATCAGTTGCGCATAGGCCAGCTGCACCTGCCGGTAGTCGCTTTGCGCGTTGAGAAAATCCATGAGCGAAGCGCCGCCGTGTTGATAAGCGAAGGTTACCGTGTCCCGCACCCGCAGAGCCTCGTCGTTGTACTTGGCTTTGTAGGGCTTCAACAGCGCGATGTTGCTGCGCATCAGTTCGTAGGCCGAGTTGACGTCGCTGAAAACCTGCGCCTTGGCCGCGTCGCTGGCTTGCTGCGCGCGGTCGATGTCAATCCTGGTGCGCTTCTTCTCTCCCTGGTTGCGGTCAAACATCCTCAGCGGAATGCTCACGCTCACTCCCAGAGTCTGCGTACCGTTGGGGTTGTTGTTCGACGAGTTCCATGTGTACCAGGCGCCATAGGTCGGGTCGGTGGAGCCGTTCGACACCGCCAGCTTGTAGTTGGTGTTCGACTGCTGCAGGGTCTCAAGCGCCGCCGCCAGGTCGGGCCGCGCCGTCAGCGCCGCCTGCTGATAGCTGTCCAACGGATCGAGCGAATCGTTGAAGTCGAAAACGCCCGTTACATCGAATTTGTCCACCGGCGTGCGGTTATCGTTCAGCAACTGCAGTAGCTGGATCTTGGCTGTGCGCAGGTTTACGATCGCCGTCTCGATCTCTGACTCGTACTGCACGCGCTGCAACTCGATGCGATCGAAATCCATTTGCGCCATGCCGCCCACCTTCAGCTGCTCCCGGCTGATCTCAATGATTTTGTCGTAGTACTCCAGATCGGCCTTGGCCAGGTCGAGAATGAATTTGGCCTGCAGGGTGGCAACAAACTGAGCGCGCAGCGTGAAGATCATGTTGCGCTGCAAGTCTTCATGCTGCGCCTGCGTAATCTGCGTGCCTTGCCGCGCGCTCTCGAGGCGCAGCTCGCGCTTGTGATCGCGCTCGTGCAGGTAGCTGAAGTTGGGCGAGAAGAACGTGCCTTTGAAGGGCTGGTAAACGCCGTGATCCGGGGCAATCGAGTTGCCGTCCACGGTCCCAGTGAACTGCGGGTTGGGCCGCAGATACGCCGTAATCTCCTCGGCCTTCATCTCGTCCACATTGTCCGCATCCGCCTTCAACGCCGGATTGTTGGCAATGAATCTCGTTTTGGTCTGATCCCAGTCCAGAGGCTGCTGGGCAAACGCCGCCGGCGGGATTGCCAATGCAACGCCCAACCCACACGCCACTGCGAGAGTTATCGGCAATGTCTCGCAGAACCGCATCCATACGTGATTCCGATCAATGTTCAAAGGACGCCCCCGTTTCCGGTTCTGGCAGATCGTCGCCCTCTCGCGCGAACCAGACATACAACGTGGGCAGCAGGAAGATGCTCAAGAACAGGTCGGACATCAAACCACCAACGATAACGATGGCGAAAGGCCGCTGCGAGTCTGATCCGATGGCATGAGACATGGCGGCGGGAAGAAGCCCCAATGTAGCCACAAGCATCGTCATCATGATAGGCCGCAGCCGCAAGACCGCGCCCTCGGCGGCGGCATCCACAACGGTATAGCCGCGAGATCTTAATTGATTGATGTATTCCAACATGATGACGCCGGTCTGCACCGAGACGCCGAACAGCGCCAGGAAGCCGACACCGGAAGATACGCTGAAGAATGTGCCGGTCACAAGCAGAGCGAGCAAGCCTCCAACGCGAGCCATCACCACGTTGGCAAGAATGACCAGCGCCCATTTAAAGGAGCGAAACATGGAGTAGAGAATGATGAAGATCAAAAAGACCGTCAGGGGCACGATCATCAGCAGCCTTTTTTCGGCCCGCGTTTCGCTATCGTATTCTCCCGACCATTCGAGGCGATAGCCACGCGGTAACTGCACATTGTTGGCGATTTTGTCGATGGCTTCCTTGACCGTGGTGCCCAGATCGCGCCCGCGAACCTCAAAGCGGATGGCCACATAGCGGGAGCCGTCTTCCCGGAAAATGTCGTAGGCGTCATCGCGAACCTGGACTTTGGTCAACTGCGCCAGCGAGACGCGCTCTCCTGAGGGAGAGAGCAATCGAATATTCTGGATTGCTTCCTTGGTATCACGATACGGTTTCTGATATCGCACCACCACGTTGTAGACTGCCTCACCCTGCAGCACTTGGCTTACAGGATTACCGCCGATGGCGGTTTGGACGGCATCTTGTATATCGGCCACATTAATGCCGAAGCGCGCAGCCGCCTGACGGTCAACGGTGAGATCGATATTCGGCTGGCCCGTATCGCGTTGAATTCCCAAATCCTTGACCCCGTCCACTTTGGCCATCACATCTTTGATCTCTTCGCCCTTTTCCTCGAGGACGTCCAATTCCGGCCCGTAAAGCTTGGCGCACAGTCCGCCTTTCGTGCCGGTCATCGTTTCATCCACGTTGTCCTCAATGGGCTGGGAGAAATTCCAGAAAGCCCCTGGGTGTTTCTCCACTTCGCGATCCATCGCGGCGATCAGCTCCTCTTTATTCTGATGAAAGACGGGCCGCCATTGGTCCTTGGGCTTCAAGTCGACGAAATATTCCGTGTTGCCGAATCCTCCCGTGTCGGTTCCATCGTCGGGCGCTCCGGATTGCGAGACGACCTTGGTGACCTCGGGAAACGAGGCGAAGATATAGCGGTTTTGCTCAGTGAAGCGCGTGCCTTCCGTCTCGCCTACGCTGTTGGCCATTGCACCGCGCGCCCAAATGGCGCCTTCGTCCAAATGCGGCAGGAACTCCGAGCCAATGACACCGCTGAACGCCAGGAAAAGCGCGAAGGCCAACGAAGCCAGGCCAACGCCGACTACAATCACGCGGTGTTCGATAGCCCAGCGCGCGCCGTTCCGGTAGCGTTTGGTGAGAAAAACCATGACCGGATTGCGCCACTCCGTCACTTGACCGCGGAGCAGCAAGCTGCATAGAACCGGCGCAATCAGGATCGAGAACGTCATGGCGCCGAGTAGCGCGAAGGCGACGGTCCAGGCCATGGGCCGGAACAAACGCCCTTCGACTCGTTGCAGCGTGAAGATCGGCATGTAGGCGGTGATGATGATGGCGATGGCGTAGAAGACCGGCCGTTGGACCTCGTGACATGCCTCCCGGATCATCTCCACTGGCGTCTTGGAGCCCATGGCTGTGTTAGCACCGTTCGCGTTACCGCTGCGCGAGAGATGGCGAACGATGTTCTCCACCATCACCACTGCGCCATCCACAACCATTCCGAAATCGAGCGCGCCAAGTGAAATCAGGTTTGCGGGGATATTGCTCAAATTCAGAAAGATTGAGGCGAACAACAGGGAAAACGGTATCGTCACCGCAACGATCAAGGCCGCGCGAACATTGCCGAGGAAAAGAAGCAGGATGATCGTAACCAGGATCATCCCCTCGCCGAGGTTGTGCAGCACCGTGTGCAGCGTGTAATGAAGCAGATCGCTGCGGTCGAGCATCGTAACGACCTTCACACCCTCGGGCAGGATGTGATTGTTGAGTTCGTCCAGCTTCTTGTGAATCCCTTCGAGCGTAGGCCCTTCTTCGGCCCCCTTGCGCATCAGCACTCCGCCCTGGATGACGTCCGGCTCATCGACAATGACGCCGTCGGGACGATGATCGGCTCTGGCCATGCGCCCCAGCCGAATTCTCGGGCCCCATTCGACGACCGCGATGTCCTTTACACGAACGGGAGCCCCGTTCGACGTTGTCAGCACCGTGTTCTCGATGTCCTGCACGTTGCGGTAAAGTCCCAGCGCGCGGACGTTCAGTTGCTGCAAGCCTTCTTCCACGAAGCTACCGCCGGCGTTCACGTTGTTGATGGCCAGTTGGTTCTCGACCTGGCTGATGCTCAAGCCATAGGAGATGAGCTTATTCGGGTCGACGCGCACCTGGTACTCGCGCGCGGTGCCGCCGAAGTCGCTCACGTCCACTACGTTGGGAACTTTCCTCCATTCCTTGTACAGAGTCCAGTCTTCGATGCTCCTCAAGTTCATCAGGTCATATGCTGGATTGTTGCTTCGGATCGTGTACCAATAAATCTGGCCGGTGGTGCTCCAGTCCGTGCCGATTTGGGGCAGCACGCCCGCCGGCACATTCACTTGCGTAAGCCGTTCGAGTACCTTCTGCCGGTTCCATTCGTTGACCGATTGGTCGTCGAAGATCAACGTCACCAGGGAAAGGCCAAAAATCGATTCCGACCGCACCGTCGTGAGATGCGGAATCCCGAACATCTGAATTTCGACGGGAACCGATACTTGCTGTTCCATCTCTTCGGCGGAACGCCCGGCCCACTGGCTGATGATAGTCACGTAATTGTCGGCAATGTCCGGATAGACCTCGACGGGCATGTTGTGAAACGACACCGCCCCCCAGGCGAGCAACAGCAACCCGATCGCCAGCACCACGTACCTATTATTGAGCGCAAAATCTACGAGACTGCGAATCATGGTTTCTTCCTCGTACCCCGGAGTCGAGCGTTATTCATTGTCGATCGCATTTTGGAGATTGATCGCGTTTGTCACCACCTGCTGGCCAGGCTGCAACCCGGATAGAATCTCCTGCATATTGTTCGGCAACTGTTCGCCACTGACGACCTGAATCCGCTTGAACTTCTCTTGCACAGGGACGAAGACCCAATCGCGGTCGTGCAGATGCACGATCGCGGACGCCGGGACAGCCGCGTAGTTCTGCTTTCCCTTGCCGAACAAAGTGGCCGAAGCGAACATGCCCGGCCGCATCATCTCGCCCGGATTGCCCAATTCAATGCGGACCTTCGCGGTGCGAATATTCGGATCGAGAATCGAGCCAATGTTGCTGATCGTGCCCTTCAGAACTTTGTCGGGATAGGCGTTCAGCTTGATGTCGGCGGGTTGCCCGACACGCACGTTAGCCATGTCGTTTTCGTAGACATCACAGACGATCCACACGGTGGTCAGATCGGAAATAGTGAATGGGTTCGGAGTAGAGTAGGCCTGCACGGACGCCCCATTGGTTACTTCCTGGTCGGTGATGACACCGGAGACAGGCGCGGTGATGTCGACAATTCCCTTCGGGTTATCGGGATCACTGCCGAGCAGGTGAAGATGCTCAGTAGCAGTGTCGAGGGTGGTCTTGGCATCGTCCTCGTTGTCTTGCGCAACTTCCAGGTCTCCCTGCGCTATGGCGCCATGCTCGTACAGCAGCTTCGCTCGATCGAGTTGCTTGCGCGCCAGCAGTTCATCGGAGACGGCCTTGCGGTAGGCATCGAAGCCTCCTGAAATGTCGTCGCTGCGAACACGCAGCAAGAGCTCGCCTTTTTTTACCGTGTCGCCGAGACGAGCGCGGATGTCTACTATGCGGCCGGAGGCAAGCGAAATCACTGGAACCGTTCGCGCGATGTCTGGAAATACTGTGCCGGTCACGGACAATTGCGACGGGGCCTGGTATGAGGTTGCTTTCACGATCGGATACCGCTCAGGATGCTCAACCGCAAAAAAGGAGGGATCTACTCCGGAAACCACCTTGGCCGGTGGCGGCGCCTCTGATGCCGCATCCACTTTGTCGCTCTTGCAGCCAATGGTGGCAAGAGATGTGGCCAGCACCATCGACAACAGCGCAATTCTCATAGTCTTGCTTTTCATGATGAGTTCCGCCCCCCTTGTGTCTTTCGTCAATCTGGATGCCCGGATATCTTCAAATAGCAGCAACCGTCGCCAGCAAGGCCTGATTGCGAAACAAGTCTCGTTCTGAAGCAGCCACTGCGCACTGCTACGCGCGGCAACTGCAGGAAGTAAACCAGTTTGGAGTTTGATCGAATGAGAGAAGTGGATCAGGCGGCGGGAGGAGGGCGATTTTGAATAGAGGAGAGAACGGGAGCCTTCACCGTGGGGACACCGAGACTACCCGGGGCAGCAAAGCGAAGAGTGATGAAACGAAGGTCCACAGCAAGCGTGGGAATCGATGCCACGACCGAATGAAGCGAGGCATGCGCATGCGCGCCTAAATCATCTTCGCGCTGGAAGCAGCGTGTCTCGGCAGGATTCTGCGCCATCGCCATGTCGTCATACATGGTGATGACAGAAAACATGGTGAGCAGGACCAGCACCAGGGAGACGATTTGCGCCGAGCGTCCCGGACCCTTACGCGGCGCGTAGCGAATCCACAGAAAGCACATCACCATGGCCAGCGCCATCCAGCCGAGATTGAGGGCCAACTCCAGCATTGATTCCTTTTACACTCCGCTTACGAACTGGCGAACCTGAGTTAGCACTTATGCGTCGGTAAGTAGCCGCGGTGAGGAAGTTACTGTTGCCGCCTGAGCAGCACCGGCTATCTGAGTTACCCGGTGCTGCCAAGGCGCCCTGTCAAAGAGTCAGGCTGCCCTCACGCGCGTGCGATCGGGCGCGCCAAACCGCAATTAGAACCGCACCATGACTGCACCGGTGAGGGTCGTCTGATTGGTGCGCAGATCGGGCCACCAGATTGAGTTGAGGCCTGCGGGCGTACCGGCTGCCAACCCCGCGCCGCAGTTGAGCTCCGCGTTATACAGGTTCTGGGTGCCGTAGCCATAGCCAGAAGCACTGCCGCTGGCACAGGCGTATTGCGCAGGCGAGCCGTTGTTTCCGCCAGGGGGTGTTATGCCGCCGCGGCCGGTCCAATAAGGGGTGTCAGAGTAACGGTAGCCGGATTCGAGGCGGAAGGTGATAAATTGGCTGGGCATATAGTCCAGGGTGATAGTCCCGTCATGCATCTGCGCGCGGTCGCCGGCGTTCTCGGTGTAGTACGGGCTGCCGGTGATGGCCGTGGCGCCATTGATAGGCGGCAGTAGCGTCAGATAACGGCCGGGGTTATTCATTTCGCCGCCGCCAAGTGTCATCGCAAAGAGATTCTTGTCCCACCAGAATCGCAGATAACTCATCCAGCCAGCGAACATCTGCTTGGGCCGTCCGTCCTTGGAGCCGTGGCAGTCTACGCCGCCGTTGTAAGTATCGGTAGTGCCCTTCAGCGGGGATAAGCCTCTGGGGTTCAAAACGCCATCCGGAGTGGCGAATGATACAGGGCCTCCGCCGTATTCGCAACCGACGTCGCCAGTGATAGTCCAGGCGATCTGATCCAGGTATTTCTTAGGATTGTTATAGAACCGCTGCTGCACGCTGTAGTCAGCGTGAACACGCGAGCGTCCGGGGTAGCCGGCGTCGTCCTCGCCCATTCCGTAGTCGTTGAAAACGACGTCTGTATTCGGATTGGGCCGCCATAGGATCTGTCCGCCCAACCCACCATGGCCGTTGTAGCGCGCATACGACTGCCAGCCATTGATGATCCACGGTTCAATCTTGAGCTTTGCCGTGGGGAAGTACTGGATGCGAAGGCCGTTGAAAAACCACGGCGTGTTTGAGGAAACAAACGAGGGCTGATAAGTCCAGTTATCGAAGTTGTAGTAACTGAAGAGGCCGATGTAGGAAACGAAGATACCTGCGTCCACGTTCAGGCCGTGAGCCACATCCCAGTGATAGCCGCCCCAACCCTCGGAGATGTATTTGTAGGCGCCGCCGAGATCCCACTGGCCGCGGTTCGGACTGCCGTCGTTACGCACGGTAGTGGTGGCGAACAATCCGTCCATCGTGAGAATACGCCCACGCACATTGTCAATGCGGATGTCGCCGCCAATGCTGACCTGCTCCAACTGGAATTCGTCGGAGCGGAAGGTCTCGGTCGACCCGCCGAGCGAGTCGTCGTCGGGGTGGTTCATGTCCAGAGTAAAATTCGCATCGGCGCGGAACTCAGGCGTGAAGTACTTGGTGGCCATGGGGCTATCCGTCTGATGGCCATTATCATTCAGCCACGTCCAGTCGCCGGGGAACGGCGCTTCCTTGGTGAGTCTCTCCGCGCTGATCTCCGGGGGCGCGGGGGCAGCAGGAGCAGCGGGAGCGGTCGACGCCTGCATCGACGGCGAAGTTCCCTGAGCGCTCGTCGCAGACGGATTTGTGACGGAGCCGCTGCCGGCTACCAACTCGTGCTCCGCAGTCTTCAGTGCCGATGTATCCTCGCTGTCGGCTAGCGCCCGCGCTTTCTCCTCCTTCAACTCCTTTTCGAGCTGCTCAATCCGCGCTGTAAGCGCGTCAAGCTTTTGCGCCACCGTCTGCTGTAACTCCGGTTGCGCCGTTTTTGAGGAAGTATTTGTATCGGCGGCAACACCGGCGCCAGGTTGTGAACTGGCGACCAGCGTAGTCGTATTTGTCGACTGCGACTGTGCCACGCTCGCACAGGTCGCGCTAAGTATGAATGTGAACGTCACGGCAATTGGAAGTAGCTTCCTCATCTTCACCTCTCGCTTTCTCCAACAAATTCAGAAATCAATTGTGTGCTTTGTCATACGGCTAGGCCGGCTGCAGCACCGAATATCTCCACTATCGTCCTGTGTACTCAATCCGCGACTGGTGAGACAACAGAAGCAACTTGCTCACTCACAATTGTCGCGACACGACGTTACTTAACTGTTCTCCGCTCGAAGGTACTCTTAGTTATTGCACAACAACTGTCATAAGCGAGACATAAAGCAGACGTAGGTTCTTTGTAAGAAAACTACGCTTTGCGATCGTTGTGCGTGATACGGCCGAAATTGCGAATGCAGGTTGGCAGGCGACTCTATCGCGGCCCCAAGTGTGGCGCACATGCGCTCAAGAATGTTGGTGTACCGTAGCCATTCGTAAGGTTGCGGCCAGGCACACCTCATCCCGCGGCATCAGGCGCTTTTCGTCGCGCGCGAAACAATGCGATATCAGTGAACGGAGCTAGAATGTATGCCTCCGCATAAGGAAAGCATGAATTGCGCGCAAAATACCTGTTGCCCGCGCTGTCGCCATGTCAACTCGCGTAGAATCCGTAATTGCGTCGCTCTTTGAGCGTGGACTGACGACTAAGAAATGCTGGGAGCGAGATTCCACGCGCACCTCCGGACGAAGCATATTCATTTTTACTTCGTCGCGAATTCGGCGGAGCCATCAGGTCATTTATGTTTCCATTATGAATTCGCTTCTACCATCGGACAAATAAACAGTGTGCCGACTAAACAGTGTGCCGACAAAATCGAGGAAATATTGGTGGAACGCTGTTGGGAAAGTCCCCGCCCAAGCTGCCATTGCCCGGTGGAATTCTCAAACATACCGTTTGGCTGCCCACGATGCACGCGGGACGTCGTATGAAGAGGTGATCAGTTTCACGCCTTTGCTCTTCATTCTGAATACGCGCAATCTAGCGTCACGCACACAACAACTTGGCTTGGCCTGCCCCGCCTTGGAGAACTTTCTTCGCTCAAGGCACCAGGTGCAGCGGATTTGCCGGTCCAACAGCCCACGGGAGGGCGAGGAAGTGGAGGAAGTTGAATTGTGGCCGCATTTATGGTCCTTAGGCGGAATTCGAGCAAATGGTGGACGGAACAATGCAAGCGTGCGCAGTCTCCAATGCGGCGCGAACACAGCCGAGCATCTGTGCATCTGTCCCCAGCGCGCTGCGAACCAAACGCGGGCTACCGGGCACGGTCCACTGATCCAGCATCTTCTGCGCCGCATCGCAGAGAGCGGAGTGCATTCCCACCGTGCCGCCAAGCACAAAGAGCGGACAATTCAGAACCAGCGAGATGTTGTAGACGGCTTGCGCCAGCATGATGGCCGATTGGCGAAGAAGTGCCTGTGCGTGTGGATTGCCGTCGACCGCACGATCAAAGATTTCGGTTGCGTTGAACTCTGCGGGCAGTGCGGTCTGCTCCCCGCTGCGGGGTTTACGCCATTGGTTTTTGATGCCCTCTCCACCGATCATGCTTTCCAGTGCACCAGGCTCGTCGCTCTTTGCGGGGATCTCCGCCGCTCCGGGCACGAGCATGTATCCGATCTCGCCGGCGGCCCAGGAGCTTCCGCGATGCAGCTTGCCATTAAGGACGATGCCGGCTCCGATGCCGGTTCCGATGGCGAGGAAGACAAAATCCTTTGCACCTTTAGCGTTTCCGGAACCCTGTTCGCCCATGGCCGCCATGTTGACATCGTTGTCGACAAACACTGGCACACTCAACTCTTTCTCCACCAGCGCGCGTAACGGCACATCTCTCCAACCCATCAGGTAGGAGGTGCCGATGACGATGCCGTTATCCACGTCCGTTATGCCGGGGACGCCGATGGCAATGGATCGCAGCGCATCTGGAGGGGCCGCAACTTCGTTCAGCATGGTTCTCGCGCCTCTCGAGACCAACTGAATCACCGCTTCCGGTCCGTCAAGGCCAACGGTTGAGGACGACCATCTGGTGAGAATCGTTCCCGACATGTCTGCCAACGCGAGACGCAGGTTGGTGCCACCCAGGTCGACTCCTGCCACGTAACCGGGTTCTGTCGTTGCGTGTGTATTCTGTTCGACTTCCGCGATCTTTTCTATCTCTTGCCGCATTGTTTCCTTAGCTGGTCTAGACTTCGTGAATTGTTATGGGTTCGTTGACCCGGGCCGACGCTCGATTTGCCTCGGAACTGATCGATTCCAACTCCCGCCCTGCGGTCTCCGGAACGCTGAACCGCACAAAGAGCAGCGTGAGAACGCAAAACGCAGCATAAATGAGGAACGTGACACTGCTGCCGGCGGAGTTGATGAGCGAAAGAAAGGTCATCGAGACCATGAAATTGGATGCACCTGAGCCGAGCGACGCAGCCGCAACGCCGCGGCCACGCACGCGTAGCGGGAAGACTTCCGACACCAATATCCATGCGATGGGACCCATGCTGAAAGCGAAACAGGTGATATAGACCATCAGGCAAATGGTAGCAACCAGGCCTGGCGCTGCTCCAAAAGCAGCGGGCGCGTGAAAAGAGTACGCAAGCAGAACGAGGCATGCTGTCATGCCGCTGACGCCTGCATAGAGCAGCGGCTTGCGTCCCACGCGATCGACCAGCACCAGCGCAATGATGGTTGCCAGCATGTTGGTGACTGCAACCAGCAGCGTGGCGAAGATTGCGCTCCTGTTGGAGGTGATGCCTGCCAGGGCAAAGATCTGCGGTCCGTAGTAAATGATGGTGTTGATGCCGGTGACCTGCTGCAGCACGGTAAAGCCCACCGCGATAAAAAGCGAAGTGCGCACGGCTGGTTTCCATAGTTCGCTCCAGCGCTGCTCCACACGGATGGCAAGGGCCGTGCGAATCTCACCAATCAGCAACTTCGCGCCGGCCGCATCGGTATAACTGTTCAACACTGATTGCATTTCCGCCAGGCGATTCTGCGCGAAGAGCCAGCGCGGGCTTTCAGGGAGCGTGAAGATGAGCGCGAGAAAGAACGCTGCGGGCACTGCGCCCAGGCCAAACATGGTTCGCCACGCATGCTGCCCCGCCAGCCAGTAACCGACCAGATCGGCAAGCACGATGCCAATGGTGAGTGCGAACTGGTAGAGGCCGATCAGCAGCCCGCGTGACTGCGGCGGTGCCAGTTCCGAGACATAAACCGGAGCAGTAACAGCGGTGAAACCAATCGCAATTCCGAGCAGCCCGCGGGCGACGATAAGAATTGTCACATCAGGCGACCAGAATGCCAGCAGCGAACCGAGCAGGAAGATAATGCCGCCCCACATCAGCGTTGGGCGGCGGCCAATGCGATCGGCAATGCCGCCGCCGGCAATAGCTCCTGACATGTAGCCGACCAGCACTACGCTGACGACGGTCTCCCTCATATACGTGGAGAGTGTGAACGATTCGTTCACAAAGACCATCACCGCAGCAATGATACCCATATCGAAGCCGTAGAGGATGCCGCCCAATCCGGCAATCAGCGAGACGCGGCCTAGAAAGGAGCGGCGCACGTGTGTCTCTGCGGGCTTTTCTGTGCGGGTCGAACTGGCTTCGCGATTCACTCAGCACCTCATCCTTACTGTTCCATTGGGCCGTATTGGAAGCGCGGCGGCAATCGGCATCCGGTTCTCTCTACCATGGCCAGCGTAAGGGCTTGCGCCACCAGAATCGCGGTGACTCCTTCCCAGGGCTCGGCCACCGCATCGAGGCGAACCGGGAGGAGCCGGTCGGCAGGGGCGCGGTCTTCTGAAGAGGCCAGCACAACCTTTCCACCACGCCGGACGCATTCCTCGGCGAGCTTGACTCCCAGCTCGGCTGCACGCCCGAGCGCATAGATGATGGCCACGTGCGTACCATCCACATCGAGGTTCGGCCCATGCTTGAATCCTGCGCCGGTGTGGGCGGCAGCGCGAAAACCGCTCATCTCGCGGATGGTCAATGCGCTCATGATTGCGGCGCCATAGGCTGCGCCGCGGCCGACAATCTCAATGTTTACGGCTCCACGGCAGAACTCCTCAAGACCTCTGCGGCCGGCGAAGATGCGATCGAGAGAGTTTGCGTAGATTTCCGCGACACGCTCGGCCTCTGCCTGCCAGGGCCGTTCCAGCATCTCTGACGCCAGAATGATAGCGGCGGCGGCGGAATTGGTATAGGTCTTTGTCGCGTTGCCGTATTCGGGGCCGGCCATGACTGGCAAGCGATTCTCTGTCAGGCTCCAGCAGGTGCTGGCCGCGTTGTTCGAGATCAGCCCCAGGGGCTGATCGCTGCCGGTCCTCATCAGTTCGACCAGTTCGGCGCTCTCGCCCGATGTAGTGAGGAGCACGGAAACGGCAGCGTCAGCCCGCACGGATTGCGCGTAATGCAGCCACTCACCGGCATCCACTGAGAAGGATGGCCTACCGTGCGTCTGAAGGAGCACGGATCCACTGAACGACGAACAGTACGATGCTCCCATACCGATGAACAGAACGGGACCTTGTCTCCGCGAGAGACCGCGCAGCTTTGCCAGGGCAGCGCGGATTTCGGTGTCACGGGAATAGGCCTGGATCAACGCGCTGAGTTTTTGCGGCTGCTCGCGGCATTCGATCTCCAGAACTTCGGTGCCCGTCGCCGTCAGCAGCTCTGGCCGAGGTTCTACTCCGCCGATCCAGCGCGGTTGAGCCATGTTCGTTTCCGGCATCTTCCGTTTCCTCGCGAAGCTCCTCGAATTCTCGCCCAGCGTAAAACGGACGATATCTCCGCAGACTTCGTAATGTTTATTTAGTATGATTGCTGGGAGGCGTGAAAGCAAGGACTTGTTTCTGTAAATAGCGGCGGTTGCGATCTGTTGGGCGGCGAAATACCAAATGAGCTGACTCACCTTCTCGTCGCCGAATATACTTTCAAAGAACACAGTGAAGAAGAAATCCATCCCAATTGGCCGGCCGTCGGTTCTGCGCCACACGAATGCTCACGGCATTCTCAAGCTGCTGCGCGAGAGTGGTTCCTGCTCCCGGGCAGATCTTGTGCGAGCTTCCGGACTCAGCGCGCCGACGGTCACCAATGTCGTGAAGGATCTGCTTTCGGCGGATCTGG
>CAZGUD010000042.1:0-51431 GCA_964528915.1 uncultured Occallatibacter sp. | reverse complement strand
GCCTCGTGTCGCCCGGCTCAAAGAAGGCTTTCTTACACGCCCTCCGAACCATGTTGACAATTGGAGTGTCTCCGATGTGAATACTTGGGGCCGTGACGACGGTCACAGGAGTTTTTCACACCTCAAAAAAGTTCTGGAATGAGGGTCAAATACCGGTCAGCGCAGTCAAATCGCGCGCTGCGCCGGGAGTATTTTTCGGACCGCTCTGGATTGATTGACAAAGCCCGTCTGCGGCTCGACAATCGGAGATTCAGCTTGTTCATTAAAGAAAGAAACCCCTTGTCTGCCTTATTGAATACTCATCTCGGCGCGATCCCCCTGCTGGGACGCGGCAAAGTTCGCGATCTATACGCGGTGGACGACGCACTCCTGCTGGTAGCGACGGACCGAATCTCGGCGTTCGACTATGTTCTGGGCACGGGAATCCCGGGCAAGGGCAAGATTCTGACGCAGATTTCGTTGTTCTGGTTTGGGTTACTCGCCGACATTGTTCCGAACCACCTGATTACCGCGGAGGTTGGAGAGTATCCGGCCGAGTTAAAGGCCTTTGCCGACCAACTTGAAGGCCGGTCGATGCTGGTGAAGAAGGCCGAGATGTTCCCGGTGGAGTGCGTGGCGCGCGGCTACCTGGCCGGCTCAGGCTGGAAGGAATATTGCGCGTTCGGGACGGTCTGCGGCATACCGTTGCCGGAGGGGCTGGAAGATGGCTCTCGACTGCCGGAGTCCCTGTTTACGCCGGCGACCAAGAGCAAAGACGGGATGCACGATTTGAACATCTCGTTTGAGGAGACCGCGGCGATTACAGGTTCAGCAGACGCGGCCGAACTGCGGCGGTTGACGCTGGCGATCTACGAGAAGGCGGCCGGTCATGCGGAATCGCGGGGCCTGATTCTGGCCGACACAAAATTTGAGTTTGGAAGAACGGCCCAAGGCATTATCCTTGCCGATGAGGTATTGACGCCGGACTCATCGCGGTTCTGGGAGGGCGCAGGCTGGAAGCCGGGCGGCCCCCAGCCCTCATTTGACAAGCAGTACGTACGCGATTACCTGGAATCAATCCGCTGGAACAAGCAAGCGCCTGCTCCCAGCCTACCCCCTGAGGTGGTGGAACAGACGCAGCAGAAGTATGTAGAAGCGTACCGGCGCTTAACCGGACACAGCATAGAACTCTAGGAGAGAGATAGAAACATGACGTGGATCGACTGGGCCATTCTCGCGGTTTTGCTGGGGGCAACGATAGGAGGTCTGGTGCAGGGATTCCTGCGCACAGCTTGCTCGTTGATAGGGTTACTTCTCGGGCTCTCAATTGCTTCATGGAATTATCACGTTGTAGCGAATACACTGCTGCCTCTGGTTCATAGTGAGGCGACCTCAAACATCGTGGGCTTCATACTGATTGCGGTGCTGGTAATGGCGGTATGCAACGTGTTGGGAAACACGCTGGCCAAGACAATGGAATGGATGGGGCTGGGCTGTGTGGACATGATTCTTGGCGGAGTGGCCGGATTCGTGCAGGGCATATTGATGATTACGATCTTCCTTCTCGGCATCGTGGCCTTTTTCCCGAAGACCGATTGGATGGCCGGCGCCAAGCTGCCCCCGCTGTTCTTCGGGGCATGCCATTTAAGCACCCACGTGACACCTTCGGAATTGAGTGACAAAATTACCGAAGGCTTAAGGACGCTGGAACTTGAAACGAAATCGTTGCTTCAACAGAAGAACGGTGTATCTTGATTGAATGTTAATTTTTTCGGATTCCGACGGGCTGATTAATTCCGACGGGACGAGCAAGAGGTCGATGTGAGAAAAGAACTGGATAGCCTGGTGACACAAATGCACTCCAGCGGCGTGCCTTACGAGGAAGCCGTGCGCGAATTCAAGAGGCAGTATCTGCGCGAAGTTCTGGTGGCACACCGGGGGAACCAGTGCAAAGCGGCCGAAGAGCTTGGGATGCACCGCAACACGCTAAGCCGCGCCATGGCCGACCTGGGCCTGGAGCTGGCCGAGGTACGTGCGGGGCTCAAGCGTCCGCCGCGGTCGGAGCGTCCATTATTCAGCGCATTCCGGCAGGGCTATCGCTGAAGCTGAAGCGAGCAGGACAAAACCCGCGAAATTTGTTGCAATTGGTATCGAACCTTTGCTTCGGCGTGCGTTCGCAGGGAGTTCCGTTCTCCCAGCGTAACGGCGCGTCGTTTGCGAGGTATCCGCACATCCATGCTGAACGCAACTGAAAAACAAGAAGCGCGCGTATATATCGAGCCCGGGTTCGAATGGGATGGGCAGGATGCCTATCTGTTCGACATTGACGGGACGCTGCTGCGTAGCCGCGACCGCGTGCACATTGAATCGTTTGCCTCGAGCGTCCAGCGAGTGACGGGATTTGAAGTAACGCTGGCGGGGATTCTGCTGCACGGCGCCACCGACACAGCGATACTGCGCGAGGCATGCCGGCAGGCGGGAGTGCCGGCCAATGTGCTGGAGGCGCGAATCGACACTATTCTTGAAGCGATGCGCGTGACGGTGGCGGAACGCCGTCACGAGCTGGATCTTATAAGAATGCCGGGCGTGGAAGAGGCGCTGAAGCATTTGGCGCGCCAGGGCGCGGTGCTGGGCGTGGCAAGCGGGAACCTGGAGATGATTGGCTGGATCAAGATTGAACAAGCCGGCTTGCGGGAGTGGTTCCGATTCGGCGGATTCAGCGATCACTTTCCTATCCGCGCGGAGTTGATCGGTCAAGCGGCGGCCAAGGCGCGCGAGCTGACGGGTAGAACAAATATTTGCGTGGTGGGGGATACACCTCGCGATATTGAAGCGGCGCGAACGAATTTTCTCTCAGTGATTGCGGTGGCGACGGGTCATTACAGCTTCGATGAGCTGATGAAGCATCAGCCCGAAGCGTGCGCCACTTCGCTGACCGATTTACTGGATTACACAGGGAGCGAGCCGTGAAGGCGGCGCTCAGCAAAAGCGATCGGCAGCGATCGCGTGCGAGGGGCCTCGCTTGGGCAGCCGGAGTGCTTGTGTTGTGGCCCTGCGCCGCGATGACGCAAACGAGCGGTGGGCAAGTTGCCGCGCCAACGCAGAGCGCTCCAGGCAGTACGACCAATGCCGCCGGGAGTGCGCCGGCCCAGGCTGGACAGGCTCAGGCTGGACAGGCTCAGACCGGACAGGCGGAGGCTGGACAGGCGGAGACGGCCAAGGGGCCGAAGAACAGCGACAAGCGTCGCGCGGCGAAGATCTTCCTTGAGGCCGGCAAGCTTTTTGTCGATGGACGATTTGAAGAGGCAATGCAGAGTTACAAACTGGCCGCCGAACTTGACCCGACCAACAACGATTACAAGCTGTCAATTGAAGTGGCGAAAAGCCATGCGGTGACGGCGTTGATCCAGGCAGCGGCCAAGGCGCGACTGATGGGCGACGAGGGAACGGCGCGGGCTGACCTTCAGCACGCGCTCAGGCTCGATGAGACAAATGCCGAGGCGACGCAGCATCTCTACGAATTGGGAGACGATGTTGCAAGCGCACAAGCGAAGCCGCTCTACGGCGATACCGGAAAAGATATCGGCGCCGTGCCAACGCTTGCGCCGTTGCCGACGGCTCTTAGTTTTCATCTGCACTCCGACCAGACGCAGATCATCCGGCAGGTGTTCAGGGGGTTTGGCATTGAGCCGATGTTTGACACCAGCGTGACCAACCTTCCAGTGCGGTTCGACGTGGACGACGCTTCATTTGCCGAGGCGGCGAGGCTGGTGGGGATGGCGACCAATACGTTCTATGTACCGCTTGATCCGCATCGAGTGCTGGTGGCCAAGGATACGCGCGACAACCGGCGGCAATATGAGCGTGAAGAGGTAGAGACGCTGTATATGGCGGGGCTAAGCGAAGCCCAACTTACCGAAATGACGACCGTGGCCAAAACTGTTTTCAACGTGCAGACGGTTTCGACGGATCGCGCGGCCGGCACAATTACGCTGCGCGCAACGCCGCCTACGCTGGCCGCATTCAACACCACCATGAGGACGCTGCTGGACGGGCGCAACCAGGTAGTGCTGGATGTGCGGTTGATCCAGGTGGCGCACTCGCTGACGCGCAACACGGGAATTTCGCCGCCGCAATCGATCCAGGGATTCAACATATATGCCGAAGAACAATCGCTCCTGAACGCGAACCAGAGCCTGGTGCAGCAGATCATTTCATCGGGACTGGCGAGCGCGAACGATATACCGGCGATTCTGGCCATACTGCTGGCTTCAGGCCAGGTCACTAGTTCGCTTTTTTCAAACGGCCTCGCGACCTTCGGCGGAGGCAAGGAGTATTCGGGAGTCTCTATACCGGGAATCACGATGAATCTGGCGCTGAATACATCAGACTCGCGGGAGCTGGACAACATTCAATTGCGGCTGGGCGATGGCGAAGATGGAACGATCAAGGAGGGCGAGCGATACCCGATACAGACGGCATCGTATTCCGGCCTTTCTTCGGGACTTGGGGGCATTGCGGGGCTGACCGGCGCGGGCAGTTCGAGCAGCCTCAGTTCCCTGCTGGCTTCAGCGACGAGCGCGGTTCCGAATATTCCTATGGTGCAGTACCAGGACCTGGGGCTGACGCTGAAAGCCAATCCCAAAGTGATGCGGGACGGCACGGTTGCGCTGACGCTCGACATGAAGCTGGACTCGCTTTCGGGCTCGTCGGTGAATGGGAATCCGATTCTGAACAGCCAGTCATTCAGCGGCGTGACGACGCTGAAAGATGGTGAGTCGTCGGTGATTGCGGCGGAGCTGAACCGGTCGCAAAGCCTGGCGGTGAGCGGCACGCCGGGCCTGAGCGAGATTCCGGGGATGAATAACCTGACCGACAAAAACAAGCAGTACAACTACGCGACGCTGTTGATTGTGATGACTCCGCACGTGGTGCGAGGCACGCAGGCAGCCGGGCACACTCCGATGATGAGGGTGGAGAAAAGCCAGTGATCAGTGGTCTGGGGTCAGTGGTCAGGGATCAGTGATCGGTGATCAGTGGTCAGTTAGACAATTGAGCATTGAAAGAGTGAAAACTTGCTTGCAAAACATGGCTCCCTGTTGGTTCATCGCACAATGCGATGCGCCAACAGGGAGTTGATGTTTTATCGGAATGCCCTTACTGCGTAATGCCGTCGAGTTTTTCCTGGTACTCGATAATCTTCTTGATAATGTCGTATGGGGCGTTGGCGGGAACGGGCCGGCCATTGATGTCGAGCATGGGAGTCTGGTTGATGTGCAGGTCCTTGGCGAGCTGGACCGAGGCGTTAACGTTCTGAATTGTTGCAGGATCTTTTGCGCAGGACTCAATCTTGGCGGGGTCGAGGCCGGCCTTGGTGACGGCGCTGTTGAGTGTAAGGGTGGCGCCATCGGAGGTTGCCAGGCCATCCTGCCCGTCGAATACGGCCGCTGCAAAGGTGTAGAACGCAGTGCTGCCGCCCTGCTTTGCAACGCAGACGCCGTAGGCCGCAGCGTTGGCGGCTTCAGGGTGCTGGGGCAGCGGGTAGTTCTGGTAGACGAAGCGGGCATTGGGGAAGTCGGTGGCGAGCTTATCCATGTTTGCCTGCGCTTCTTTGCAGTGCGGGCACTGGAAGTCGGCGAACTCGACCAGCTCGAGCTTTTTATCAGCGGCGCCGCGATAAGGCCCGTCGGCGCGCTGCGCAAGAACGGTGCGGTTCTCAGCGAAGGGATTCGCGCCGAAAGGAATAACGTCGTCGCCGGAGATCATGAATTTGCCGCCGGGAAGAACGAAGAAGGCGAACGCAGCAGGCTTTTCCTTGCCGGTTTTGTCGGCAACGAAAATGACCACTTTGCTTACACCGTCAACGGGCGTCTTGAGAATCTGCTGAACCTGCCAGACGCGGCTGTCATCGTAGCCCCAGTTGGCCTGCAAAAATGCATTGACTGTCTCTTTGGAGGGCGCGGCGGCGGTGAAGTCGGCGGGGTCGGGCGCGGGAAACGTGGGCGCCGCTGCGGGAGCCGGAGCAGACGGCTCGGTCCCCGGAGCCGAGGGAGTAGCAGGCGCGTTGGCCGGAGCCGGCGGGACCTGGGTTTGTGCCGATGCATGATAGAGAGGAAAGACGAACGAGACGAGCGCAACAACGCTCAGCAACCGGAGGGACGGACGAATCAAGCGGTTCTCCTTAGGCGTTTCTCTCCGCAATCGGGAGAAACGATCGATGATGACGGGAAAAACTCCCAGATTCCAGCTTACACCTGCACCTTGACGGCAATCGGAAATCTGCGGCCGGTACCGAAAGACTTGGAGGTAACTTTGAGAACCGGCGCGGCTTGCTGGCGCTTATACTCCGAACGCTCGACCAGATGCACCACTTGTTGGACGAGTTCGACGGAGATGGAGTTAGCGCGCGCAATGCATTCGGGGGTCTCGTAGCGCTCGACGTAGGCCTCGATGATGGGATCGAGGATGTCATAGGGCGGAAGCGAGTCAGTGTCTTTTTGATCGGGGCGGAGTTCGGCTGAGGGAGGCTTTTCGAGAATAGCCGGAGGGATGATTTCGCGATGGCGGTTGAGCCAATGGCAGACGGCGTAGACGCGGGTCTTGACCAGGTCGCCGATAACCGCGAGCGCGCCGACCATATCGCCATAGAGAGTGCAATAACCCACGGCCATCTCGCTCTTGTTGCCGGTCGAGAGCACGAGGGCGCCGAACTTATTCGAGAGCGCCATCCACAGGGTTCCACGGATACGCGCCTGCAGGTTCTCTTCAGTAATGTCGGGCTTCATACCGGCAAACAGCGGCTCGAGCGCCTTTGTGTATTCGTGAAAGAGCCCGGCGATGGGAATGATGTCATATCGGATTCCAAGGTTTGCAGCCAGTCTTCTGCTGTCGTCAATCGATCCCTGTGAGGAATACTGACTCGGGTTACCGATGCCAATAATGTTCTCCGCGCCCAGCGCTTCAGTGGCAATGGCCGCAACCAGGGCCGAGTCTATGCCGCCGCTCAATCCCACAATAACTTTGCTGAAACCGCATTTGCGGACATAATCGCGCGTGCCGAGGACGAGGGCGTGCCAGGCGGCTTCAGTATCGTCGTCGGCGGGAGCGGGGATGGGATCGGCGTTGAAGGGATCGAAGACGACGAGGTCTTCGCTAAATGAAGCAGCTTGCGCGATGAGTTCGCCGCGGGAGTCGAGGGCGAGTGAAGAGCCGTCGAAGATGAGGCTGTCGTTGCCCCCAACCTGGTTACACATGAGCACCGGAATGCCATCGCGGCGGGCGATGGCAGCCAGCATCTGGCGGCGTACGGCACGCTTGGAGTGCCAGAAGGGTGACGAAGAGAGATTAATGTGAATGGCGGGATTCTGGCGCATGAGCTCTTCCATGGGGTCGACGGTGTAGAGCCGGTGGCGCCAGAAATTCTTGTCGTTCCAAGCGTCCTCGCAAATGCTGATGGCGAGGCGCAGGCCGTCGAGCTCAACCACCCGCTGTTCACGGGAAGGAGCGAAGTAGCGCTGCTCGTCGAATACGTCGTAAAAGGGCAGCAGGCGCTTGTGCTGCTCGAGGAGGAGTTGGCCACGGTCGAGCAGCACGGCGGCGTTAACGGCGGGTTTGCCGCTGCCTTCAGGAGATTTGAGCGCGACGCCGGCGAGAACCGCGGTTGGCAGCGATGCGGTTGCGATGGCGAGTTCGTCGACCGCGATGCGGCAGCGGGCGAGGAAACTGGGCTTCTCAACGAAGTCAGCGGGAGGATAGCCGCAGATGGCCAATTCAGAAAAGACAGTGAGACGCGCGCCCATTTGAGCGGCGCGGCGGCTGGCGGCGACGATTCTCTCAAGATTTCCGGTGAAGTCCCCTACGGTGGGGTCAATCTGGGCGAGCGCGATCCTCACAGTTTCAGTTTACGGCGTTTTAGGAAATAGAGTGAGGTCTTAAAAGGGGTGCAAGGTCGTCGCTCCTTGCGGTCGCGCCGACTCTGCTGCAATAGCTCCGGCCGAAAGTAGTTCCTAAAAAGAAACAAGACGGAAATTTGCCGATGGTTGGCCTTTGCGGTCTCCCACCCATCGAGCAAAAAACGCTCGATACATGGGGGCACAGTTTCATCGCCGACGGGTCGGATACACCGGCGGCGGACTAAAACGGCTTATCGCGCCGTGCAAACTGCGGATAAAACTCATTGGCCGCCCGAATAAGGAGCGGCCAGCAGGGAGTTCCGGCGTGTGGCCGAGGATTAAGTGCCGGTGCCGGCGAAGACCACGCCAATCGTGCGCAGGATGATCTTGAAGTCGAGCCACAAGCTCCAGTTATCGATGTAGTAGACGTCGAGGGAGATGTAGCTGGTGAAGGAGGAGTCCTGGCGGCCCTGCACCTGCCAAAGGCCGGTAATTCCGGGCACAACGTCGAGGCGGCGCAAGTGATTGAGATTGTATTGCTTGACCTCAGAGCCTATGGGCGGGCGCGGCCCCACAACGCTCATGTCGCCTTTGAGAACGTTGATGAACTGGGGCAGTTCATCCAATGAGTACTTGCGGAGGAAACGGCCGAGGCGGGTGATGCGAGGATCGTTGGCGACCTTGAAGAGCACGCCGTCACGCTCATTCATATGCATGAATTCCGCTCGGCGCATGTCAGCATCCTGAATCATGGTGCGGAACTTGATGCAACGGAAGACCATGCCCTTTTTGCCAATGCGATCAGAGAGATAAAAGATGGGTCCGGGCGAATCGAATTTTACCGCGATGGCGACTGCGAGGAGGACCGGCGATAGAAGGATGAGCACCAGGCTCGAAAAGACGACGTCGAACAGCCTCTTGAAGAAGAGCCCGAGTTCGGGAACTTCGCCGCAATGCAATGGGATGGTTGGGAACTGGCCGACGTACTCAATGGGGCTGCTCCAGGCCGGGCTGTCGTACATGTCGGGGACCACGCGCAGGTCGATGCCCTTGGAGCGGGCAACCGCGACGCTATCCTGAATGATGCCGCGCTCGCAGGGAGTGGTAAAGAAGATTTCGTCAATAAACTGCTTGCGCGCCGTCTGGAAGAGATCCTCGAAGGATCCAGCAACGTCACTTGAGGGCGTGGCAAGGCGAGGTGTACAGTTGGGCAGCTCGATGAAGCCTTTAAAACTGTAGCCGAGGTGGCGAATGCTCTCGAGGTGATGGCGGAGGGCATGTGCCTCAGGGCCGGTGCCGACGATGAGCACGTTGCGGGTGCCCACGCCGCGTTCGAAGCGACGATAGAGCAGCATCCGGTAGAACAATCTGCGCAAGCCCAGTGAAATGGTGACCAGAGTCAGGGTAATGAGAACGATGCTGCGCGGGACATTGTCAGCGTGGACCAGATAGAGTGCGCCGGTAAGCAAAAGACCAGAGGTGAAGCAGGCTTGCATGCTGAGCCTCTGCTCGCGAAGAAAGCTGGTCAAATGGGTGGGGACGTAGAGGTTGTGCCGCTTGCTGGTGATGACGAGAGCGAAGATGAAACCGCAAAGCAGCCCCAGCAGTATCCATCTGGAACCAATGTGAAAGAGGGTTCCGTGCCAGAGCCCTTTTGCACCATCTACGGGGCCGGTGTGGAGTTCGTACATAGTGGCGATAGTCGCGGCGCCAATGACCGTGAGGATATCAAGGGCCATCCAGAGCTTGATGGTTCCCCGGGTCCCGCGCACCCTGCTTCCGGACAAACCCGCTTCCCAGTCGGCTGAGGAGGCCACTGAGGTCGAAAGTCTCTGCCAGAAATCGGAACTTGCCATAGACGCCTGAACACCTCAACGAATTGAGTGAGAACCCCAAAAAAGGACGATTGTTGGGAACCGGACGGCCTCTGAAAGCCTCTGTGAGGCTTAAACAAGCCGTAGTTGCAGGACCAGATGAAAATTGTCGAACCCAGGCTCTTTCACAAATTGCAGCCCAGGACTGCCGATCGATATCCGAGCGAGTTGAGAATCATCAAACTTTTGCAACAGACTCTGGTTCTGTAACAACAATTGATTTACGAGTCAGTTCGCCCTGTTCTATCGATGAATCAGCTGCCAGCCAGTGACTCAAAGCAAAGTGAAAGAGTACGATTTTGAAACTATTTCAAGCCTGCACACCTAAATGGTGTGCGGAAAAATTGCCATGAAACGATGCCGCCGAAGGGATCGACACCATGGAAACTTATGAATTGAAAGCGATTATGAAACAGAGTCAGCCCTATCGCTCAAGAATTTAGCTCATCGCTCAAAAGTCAATCAAGATTCATAACGATCTCTTTGCCGGTCCACCTGTACCGGGGAAGCTTACATCTCAAGAATGGCTCGTCGAGGTAATTTAGGCAAGCAAAAATTTATGATTTTTTATTACTAACCAGCATTGAATTTAGGCCGATGGTAATGAATATGCATCGAGCGACAGAAATTGCTGGACATCGGAATCAGTAGAGGCCAGGAAGAGGCTGAGGGGTCCAAAGAAGCGTGCTTGCCCCTGGTGAAGGAAGAGAACCGAGTCGGCGAGGCGCTCAGCGAAGCGCATGTCATGGGTTACAACGATGCTGGTAAAGCCGAGCTGGTGTTTGAGGCGCTGGATAAGATTGCCAAGGCGGCGGGCGATGATGGGGTCGACCATGGTGGTGGGCTCGTCGTAGAGGACGACTTCAGGCTGGGCGGCAAGTGCCCGGGCAATGGCCACGGCTCGTTTACGGCCGGTGGAGAGGCTGGCCGGGAGGGCGTCGACAACATCGTCGGCGCCGACCAGGTCGATGAGCCGGTCGGCAAGCTGCAGAATCTGGTCCTCATCGAGTCCGCCGCGCTCGCGGAGGGCAAAGGAGACATTCTCGCGGACGCTGAGGGAATCGAAGAGGGCTCCGTTCTGAAAGACCATGGTGACGCGTTTCCGGATAGAGCGCATTCCCTCTTCGCCAATCCCAACGATTTCTTTGCCTTCCACGCGGATGGAGCCGGAATCAGGCTGCAGGAAGCCCATGAGCAGGCGCAGGGAGACAGACTTGCCGACGCCGCTTCGACCGAGGATGCAGAGGGTCTGGCCGCGCTCAACGTGGAAACTTACGTTTTCAAGGACGGGTCGACCGTCGAACGAGATGGAGACGTTGTCGAAGCAGATGATGGGTTCGGGCGGACCGCTGGAGGGCGCCGCAGGTTGCTCGAGAGGAGCCTGAGGCTCGGCCGCGGCAATTTCTGCCATGGTTTCGGTGAGCTCTGGCAGGTCCACCTCTTCGGGAGGAGGAACCGGCTCCAGGTGATCCTCAATCGGCGCCGGGCTGGCTTCGGGGTCTTGACCGTCGATGGGTTCGGGCGAGTCCACTTGGTTCAAGCTTACGCGATTTGCGATGGGAAATACCGCTGGACGCGGCGGAGGTCGGCGGGCGAATTGACGTTGAGGAACCATAAGGCCGGGGGAAGTCCGCGAGGATGGGCGGCGTGGCCGGATTGGGCGAGTAGTTCCACGGGGATGACGGAGACGGTTTGGCCGAGCGCCTGGGCAGCGGTGTGGAATGCGGCCATGCAGCCGCGGCGACCGGCGTCGAGCTCCGATTTGAGTACCGGCAGAACCGACCGGTCGAGGATAACGGGAAAGGTGCTGGGAACGCCGCAGATGGAGGGGAGGGTGACGGAGGCTGAAGTGATTTGGGCATGGTGGATGAGATACGTGAGGAGGGATGTGGGTAGGAGAGGCAGGTCGACGGGGAGAAAAACAGCGTAGGGGGCGGCGCTGGATTCGAGGGCGGCGCAGATGCCTGAGAGCGGGCCAAGATCGGGACTGGGGTCGGGGATGACCGGAGCGAAATGGGAGAGATTGGAGCGGGCGCCGGCGATAACGGGTGAAAGGCCGGCGGCCCGCAAAGTGGAAAGAGCGTGGGCGGCGAGAGGCTGGCCGGCCAGCGTAACCAGAGCCTTGTCGCGCCCCATGCGGCGGGATTGGCCTCCGGCGAGGACGAAAGCTGCAACGGAGGCCGATTCGGGTTCGAGGGATCCCCAGTCCCCAAAAGCGAGGGACCGGGGGGGCCGAGGATCTTGGGCTGGTAGGGGCAAGTTTAAGCGCCGGCCTCCTCAAGAAAGCGGATGAGGGATTGAATGCCCAGTTCGAAGTTCTTGAGGTTGAACTTCTCGTTGGGGGCGTGAATCTGGTCGTCGGGCAGACCGAAGCCCATCATGACGGAGGGCAGGCCGAGGTGACGGTCAAAATCGCCGACGATAGGAATAGAGCCGCCGGAGCGGATGAAGACGGTATCGCGGCCCCAGACCTCGTGCAGCGCGCGTGTGGCGGCCTGGATATAGCGATTGTTGACGGGAATGAGGCAGGGATCGCCGGAGTGAATGAGGCGGACGCTGATGTCGACGCCATCGGGGGCAATCTTTTCAACGTAGTTTTTGTATAGCTCAAACGCCTTTGCGGGCACCATGTCGGGAACAAGGCGCATGGAGACCTTGGCGAGCGCTTTGGCCGGGATAACCGTTTTTGCGCCGGCGCCGATGAATCCACCAGGCATGCCATGGACTTCAAGGGTGGGGCGGGCCCAGGTGCGCTCGAGGACGGAATACCCCTGCTCGCCGACCAGCTTGCGAGCGCCGACCTCGTGCTGGCGATACTCCTCCTCATCGAAGGGCAGGCTTTTCCATGCGGCGAGTTCTTCGGGGCTGGGCGGGATGACATCGTCGTAGAAGCCGGGAATGAGGATGTGGCCGTTCTCGTCTTTGAGCTTGGCGATGATTTGCGCCAGAGATACGAAGGGATTGGGGGCAGCGCCGCCGTACATGCCGGAGTGCAGGTCAGACTTTGCGCCGCGGACTTCGATCTCGGTGTAGATCATGCCGCGCAGTCCGACGCAGAGCGTTGGCAGGCCGGGAGCGAAGAGTTCGGTGTCGCTCACCAGAGCGAAGTCGGCCTTGAGATTGGCTGGCTTTGAGGCGACGTAGTTCGCAATTCCCTCCCCTCCCACTTCTTCTTCGCCTTCGAAAAGGACGCGGACATTCATCGGAAGCTTACCGCCTGTGGCGAGCAGCGATTCGAGAGCTTTGACCTGGGCCCAGACCTGGCCTTTGTCGTCGACTGCGCCGCGTGCGTAGATGTTGCCGTTGCGCTCGGTGGGCTCGAAAGGCGGCGAAAGCCACTCGTCGATGGGGTCGACAGGCTGAACGTCGTAGTGTCCGTAGATGAGTACGGTGGGCTTACCCTCAGCGTGCAGCCAGTCGGCATAGACCAGAGGATGGCCTTCGGTCTCAAGGAGGCGCGCGTTTTCCATGCCGATGCGGGTGAGTTCCGCCTCGAGGGTTGCGGCGGCTTTGCGGCAATCGTCCTTGTGCTCGGGCAACGTGGAGATAGAAGGGATGCGGAGAAGGTCTTTAAGTTCGCTCAGATAGCGGGAGTGGTTTTTGCGGGCAAATTCAACAGCGGAAGATGACATGAGGGGATTCCTTTCTGGAAAACTGACATACGAAGTATAGACCGCTGAAGCCGCGTAGCTATGCGGAGAGCAGATTGCCATTGACGGGAAGCGAAGTTGACATTCGTTGACTCCGCAAGCTGCGCTGCTTCCGCGATTTTCCGGCGCGTTTTTGTGTGAAATCGGCAAGAACGAGACGCAGGCTGGAACCTGGCGTAAGCTGATTGAATTCAATTGCTTGCGGTTGTATTGGGTCTGCGTATTCAATGTTGCGCAATTAGCGCAAGAAAGCCGATTTTGCATCATCCCTGGTGCAAAATCGGGGTTTTTTTTGACGGCTTTTGCGAACGAATGTAACAGTTATTTTGTTACATTATTGCGACTAACTACATTTGCTTGCAGTCCTTTGAGATCGATCGACCCCTATTTACCTTTGAGGCACCCCGGGGGGGGAGGGGTCGTGTTTTTTTTATTTTTTGGCCTTCAGCCGGAGGGTTTTCAGGTTGTTCTTTCCAGCGAAATCCCATCCCGCACAAGCAGAGTTTTACTGGGCACCCCGCCAGAAAGCACCGAGTAACTCCCGAGTAACTTCGGAGAATTGCATGGCGAGATTATGCGCGCATCGAGCTTAATTCAATGCAACGCTATGGAGACGAACGGGAGCATAATTTTGTGTAGGTGAGACTCACATGTTCCGGGAGGGATACGTGTCTCTTTTCAAGAGAAGACCTTTCTTAAGTTGTGCCTTCATGGCATTAGGAGTTGTTGGGGCAGGAACGACTCATCTGGCGGCCCAAGGCGGCGGAGAGGCAGGTTCGTCGCGGCATATAGATCTGAACGTTCTTGTTGTCGACAGGCCGGGTACGCCGGACACAAGTCTGCATAGTTCGGACTTTCGGGTAACTGTGGACGGAACGCAACAGACGATACAGTCCGCGCTAGCCGGAGATACACCGATTTCTCTCGCCTTCGTCATTGACACCTCCGGGTCCATGTACCGGCAGCGAACTGCGATCAGCGCCATCGTAACGGCAGTTGTGCAGGCGCTGCCACAAGGCAGCGAAATGGCGGCAATCGAATTTTCAGAAACGCCACACATCGAACAGCCGCTGGGCCCGGTTGCCGGCAACCGCCTTTCGGTGCTCCAGCACCTGGACGCGCGCGGCTGCACCGCGTTGCTTGATGCGGTGATTGAAGGCGAGGGGTTGCTGGCCAGCCAAGCTCACTATCCGAGGCGCGCACTGGTTCTCATCGGCGATGGCGGCGACAATTGTTCGACTCATTCCATCAAGGAATCGGACCGCACACTGCAGCAACCGGACGCTCCTGCGCTCTACTCGTTTGTTCTCGTTCCCGTTGTCAGAAACGGGACCAGCCCATCTGAGCAAGGCGCACAAGTGATGAAGGGCCTGGTTCGCATGGGCGGCGCGGCTGTTTTCGCCCCACACAAAGAAAGCGATTTCACTCCAGCAGTCGCTGCGCTTGTTGCCGCGATACGCAGCCAGTATGTGCTAACTTTCACTCCCGCCCACCCCGATCATGACGGGAGCAGGCATACGCTCGACGTGCGCCTGCAAGCTAGGAATCTCTTGATCTTCGTATTGCCAGCCTATTTCGCGCCTGAGAATTAAAGCTGCGTCCAGCCGGAGTTCGCCATTCAGTAGCGCGGAACTTTGGGGTCGACTTCTGCGCTCCACGCGTCGATGCCGCCGCGAATTGATTGGGCGTTTTCGAATCCCTGGTTGCGCAACCAGACGGTGACATTCATTGAGCGCACGCCGTGATGACACATGACGAGCAGACGCTCTTCGGGGTCGAGCTCCTGGTGAGCGCGGGAGGGCACGTCGCCCATGGGGATGAGTTCGCTGCTTTCGACGTGAGCGGTTGAGAATTCCCAGGGCTCGCGAACGTCGATGAGGCGGGCCTGTTTTTCTTTGAGCAGCGTGGCGGCATCGGCGGGGGAGATTTCGAAATCGAGCATGGGGTTAGTTTAGTGGTTCTGTTTGTGAATTTCGATAGAAGGGATTGCGCCGGTCGCCGGGAGTTGGAAAGTTGCAACGGATTTTCGCGCCGGCCCTATGGGGCGGCGGGTTTGCGGTGGTGCGTTGACCCACGGTTCTCGCTTTGTTCGCTAACGCGAACCAAGCGTCCACCGTGGGCTAAGATCGACCGGCCCCTCCGGGGCCGGAGCGCCGGGTTTTGCGGTCTCCCACCCATTTCACGATGAGACTGTGAAATCGATGGGGCACAGAGATTCGTGGTGAGTTAATAGCGGTGCGACCGACAGATCAATAGGCCTTCAACGCTACCAACGCGTCGAGGATGTTCTGGGGCTGGGGAAGAATGGCGTCTTCGAGAATCGGCTGATAGGCGACGAAGGTGTCCATGGCGCCGATGCGCTTGACGGGCGCATCGAGCGAGTCGAAGAGCTCATCGGCGATGCGCGCGGCGATCTCTGCGCCGTAGCCCCAACTGATCATGTCTTCGTGGGCAACGATCACGCGGCTGGTTTTGCGAACCGATTCGGCGATGGCCTCCCAGTCGTAGGGATTCAGAGTGCGCAAGTCGATGATCTCGGTATCGATGTCGTGCTGGCGCTCAGCCTGGTGCGCAGCCTGCAGTGCTCGTGGAACAAGTGCGCCGTAGGTGACCAGCGTGATGTGCTTGCCGGGGCGCACGATCTTTGCCTTGCCGAAGGGGATTGCGAAATCGGGTCCAGGATAGGGCGCGCGACCGTAGGGCTCGCGATAGAGACGCTTGTGCTCGAGGAAGAGCACGGGATCGTCGCAGCGGATGGCGGTGCGCAGCAGGCCGTTGGCATCGAGTGAGTTTGAAGGCATGACGACGCGCAACCCGGGGATGTGGGTGAAGATGCTTTCACCGGATTGAGAGTGATAGACAGCGCCGCCGGTAAGGTAGCCGCCGATGGGCACTCGAATGACGGCGGGCGCGGCCCATGCGCCGTTGGAGCGCCAGCGAATAACACTCAGCTCGTTGTGGATCTGGTGCATGGCCGGCCAGATGTAATCAAAGAACTGGATCTCGACTACGGGCTTCATGCCGCGGAGCGCGTAACCGACTGCGCGGCCGACGATGTTGGCCTCGGCCAATACGGAGTTGAATACGCGCTCGGAACCGAACTCGGTTTGCAGGCCGGCGGTGAGCTTGAAGACGCCTCCCTTCCCTTTCACTTCGGCCAGCGCCTGCTCGCGACTGGCGTCGGCCACGTCTTCGCCGTAGACCACGATGCGCGGATCGCGGCGCATCTCGTCGTGGAGGCAGGCGTTGATGAGGTCTGCCATCGTCCGCTTCACAGACGGCGCAGCGGAGTCAGTTGAGCTAGAGAGTTCGCTCGTAAAGGAAGCTGAAGTGGGGTCGAGGACGGGTGAGTAAATGTGCTGGGGAATGCTGGAGATTTCGGGGAGGGGGGCAAGCAGGGCGCGTTCGGCGGCTTCAGCGGCTTCGTGTTCGAGGGCCTTCTCAAGCTCGACGATTTCGGGCTCAGTGAGAACGCCCTCGCGAATAAGCTGCTCGCGCATGCGGGCAATCGGGTCGCGCAATGCATCGCTCTCGCGCTCGGCGGCGGATCGGTAGTTCTTGTCGTCGTCAGAGAATGAGTGGGAGTAGTGGCGCACGACGTGGCCGTGAACGAAGGCAGGGCCCAGCCCCGCGCGGCAGTGCGCCGCGGCGGCCTGGAATGCGGCCAGGCTGGCGACGGGATCGGTGCCATCGATTTCGGCAAAATAAAAATTGGGGAAATTGGCGACGATGCGCGAGATGTTGCCCCCGGGCGTGTTCACTTCGACAGGAACGCTGATGGCGTAGCCGTTGTCTTCAATCATGAAGATGACGGGGAGCTTCTGGTTCGAGGCGGTGTTCATAGCCTCCCAGAACTCACCCTGGGAGGTTGAACCCTCGCCAATGGAGGCCAGAACTACCTCGTCGCCGTGGAACTCAAGATCGTGGAATTCGCGGTAATCGCCGGGCACGCGTTCCGCAGCCTTGGGATGGCGGCTGAGGTAGCGGCCAGCTTCAGCGCAGCCGACGGCATGAAGCAACTGCGTAGCGGTGGAAGACGAAGTGCTGACGATGTGTAGTTCGCGACTGCTCCAGTGGGTAGGCATCTGGCGGCCGCCGCTGGCGGGGTCAGAAGCAGCGCCGATTGACTGGAGAAACATATCGTATGGGGAGACGCCGAGGGCGAGGCAGAGAGCGCGGTCGCGATAGTAGGGGAAAAACCAATCGTAGCCCGGTTTGAGGGCAAGAGCCGCGCCAACCTGGAGAGCTTCATGGCCGGCGGCGGAGATCTGGAAGAAGACCTTTTGCAGGCGCTTGAGGAGGATCTCCCGATCGTCGAGGCGGCGGGAAAGCACCATGAGCCGGTAGATCTGAACCAACTGTTGTGCGCTCAGACTCTCAGAAACACCCACCGGCCGAGGCGCCCGAGCGCTCGAATCAGCCACTTCCATTACGATGGACCCCCTGGAGACCGCCATCGACTTACCCGAGGCGCGTGCCTTGGGGAAGGTCGATTAACAGACTCGCCTACTCAAGCAAATTGTAACAATCCTCCGGGCACGAAAAACGAGTTCATGGGACAGGATTTTCACAGTCCCGCGAACGGGCAAGATGCCGCTCCCGCGGAGGCGCTGCAGCTATTGGCTGTATGGCGGCCCGTTAATGGGAAAGTAACTGGCCGACGGCGAAGGCAAGATCATGGTCATCTTGTCGCGGACGTTGCGGGCGAGTTTTTCAATCTCCGCGAGCTTGCGCAACTGGTCCGGGGCGAGCGAGCCGGAATTGGATTTAGCGATCTCGTTATTGAGTTCGGTCGCCAGCTTGATGAGCTTGTCGGTATCTGAAACCAGAGATTTGCGGCGTTCGTTGTTCATCAACTTCATCCGCCGCTCGGTAATGGTTGAGTCGTATCCATTGCTTCCGGGTTCGGAGCCTTCGAGGGTCTGGTGCTGCGCGGCGCTTGAACCATCGCCGCTTAATATGGGGCCTCGATTTGATACGCTGGTCTGCGAAACTCCGGCGGTGGCTGAAACGATGAGCAGAAGCGTCAGAAACAAAAGCGAGGCAAAGCGCTGCCACCGGACTGCGGTGCTGTTTGCGGCTTTTGGATTCAGATCGCTCATGGTGCTTTCTACCCTCACGCTGCGGTGCTACTGCTTGCTGGTTGCGATTGCAGTTCCGCTCCTAACCTTGTGGGCCATCTGTTCGATCTCAGTTGCCTTTCGAACCACCGAGACTGAGAGCTCGTCTTTGCGGGCCTTGTCGACCTGGGCTTTGAGGTCGGTAGCAAGTTTGAGTAAGTCGGCGCACTCCTGTGCAACCTCCTGCTTGTGCCTGTCTTCCGGGGTCATTCCGGGGTAGGCTGGGCGGGGCGCTTCAGCAGCAGCGGTTGCGGGCTGGGCTGCAGGGGGAGCGGTAACTGCGTTTGGAGCTTGCTGCGCTGGAGCGGGAACCGGCGGCGCGTCAGAAGTGGTTGGAGCGGGCGCCGCGGGGGCAGGGGTTGCGTCTTGTGTTGCGGGTTGCGCCGGCACTGGCGGAGTTTGCTGAGGGGGCGCCGATTGGGCACTGGAGCGAATGCCGGCCAACCCGGCCAGCATCAGCAGCGCACACACTCCCAGCCCTCTCACCTGAAGCCGGCGGGAGAAAAGACGGAAGCGATTGCACTCGGCTGTCATAGGAACCTCAGCATCCTACTAAGAAGTTACTGGCCAGGGAAATTGCTGGTAACGAGGGATCCTGGATCTCGGAACGAATGCGGAACGTGGGGTCTCTAAAAGGCGCCTGCGTAGAGTCTAGTCTAGAATCAGAGGTTTTTGACATGCGTGTTTTGATGTTTGCGGCGAATTTTTGGTGGGCTGCCCGAACGGGGTTGTTTGCCGAGGGCCGCTTTCTGGGCCGCGTGCTGGACGAATGGGCTGCAGACAGCCAGGAGTTTGTGCGCACCAAGCTGCCGCACCTGGTGGTGATTGCGGCGATCGCTTTTTTTCTGAACAAGTTGCTGCAGGTCATTACGAACCGGATGGTGCGGGTGGCGGAGAAGCACTCGGCCGGCCATGGACGGATTGCCGAGATCAAGACGCTTTCCGGCGTGATTCGCGCCACCGGTTTGGCAATTATCGGGGCGATTGCCGGAATGCAGATTCTGGACGCGCTGGGGGTGAACCTGGCACCGCTGCTGGCCTCGGCGGGCATCGCGGGAGTGGCGATCGGGCTGGCGGCGCAGACCATTGTGAAAGATATGTTCAACGGAATTCTGATCCTGGTGGAGGGCCAGTTCAACGTAGGCGACACAGTGAGGCTGGCGGGACTAACCGGAACTGTGGAGACGATGACGCTGCGCAAGACGACGGTGCGCGACGGCGATGGAACGCTGTACGTGATTCCCAACTCGCAGATCACCACGGTGGCCAACCTGAGCGCGGGTTACTCGGTGGCAACCATCAACGTGAGCGCGGATTTCTCAGCGAATCCCGATGAGGTGATTGCGCTGCTGAACAAGATTGCGATGGAGGTGCGGCAGAGCAAGGAGTTCAAGGACCTGTTCATCGCCGACCCACAGGTGCTGGGCGTGGATTCCGTGAAGGGCTCGCAACTGATTATTCCTGTGGTGTTCAAGACTTACGCGACTAAGCAATACGGGCCAATGCGGGAGTTCCAGCGGAGAGTGCGGCTGGCGTTTGAAGAACACCATCTGCTGCCGGGCGATCCAAATCGCGTGTTTAATCCTGCGGCGACGGGCAGCGTAGTTGTGAGTGTGGACTCGCATGAAGAGCCGGCCCCCGCGGCAAAAGATCCGACCACTATAAAACCGCAGGAGACGAACCCGTTTACCGGGGAGTAAGCCAATGAAAACTCTCTTATGTTTCCTCTATGTCCTTTTCGCAGCTTCATATTGTGTCGCCCAATCCACCTCGAGCCCGAAGGTCGCAGAATCGTTTGAGACAGAAACAGTGCGGCAGACGCCGCCCGACAGAATTGCGGACACCGTTTGGAGCCGGCCGGGCATCGGACGCTTTGAAGCGACTAGTGCTTCGTTGACGTTTCTTCTTCATATGGCCTTTGGTGTGAATGAGGACCAGATCGCCGGCAAACCGAAATGGATCGAATCACAACGCTACGATGTGGTTGCCAAGCCGGAGGGCGGCATCGCTTTGAGCCGCGAGGAATTGAAACCCCTGCTTCAGAATCTCCTCCGCCAACGCTTCCATCTCGAGACGCACTTTGAGATGCGGAATGCGCCAGGCTACGTCCTGGTTGCAGCTAAGGGAGGACCAAAGCTTGAGACGGGCAGAAGCGACAAGCCACCCGGTTACCGAATTTATGTGGGACCCGGGAAACTGAAGGGCCTGAACTGGTCAATGCCCTATCTGGCGACGATGCTGCAGACGGCTGCAGGGCTCCCAGTGATCGACAAGACAGGTATCGCCGGGAGTTACGATATCGATTTGCAATTCGCTCCCGACCTCGCGACGGATTCTCCGCTCCCATCTCTCTTTACTGCTCTGCGGGAGACACTTGGACTTGAATTGAGGTCACAGAAGATTCCGGTTCAATTTCTAGTCATTGATCATGTTGACCGCGTTCCTACCGAGAATTGACGCTCCGGAGCCGACCGCGGCGGCCAGCGCCTCAGCATCGGTGATCGGCGGCAGGCAGGCGCGACCTTTGCAAACCAGAGCCCACGCTTCAGCACCGGCTGGTGGCGGGACTAATAGCAATGTTTCAGCCAGTCCTTCGGGGATTCCGCCTGCGACGAGGCGCGATGCATCGAGGCGGATCACGGTCTTGTTAGGCGCGTAACCGGCCTGCGCGGTGACTTCGAGTTCGGATGCGCCCGCGCCGGAGCCGACCACCACAACCTGCACCGGATCGAGAAGCAATCTCGCAAGCGCGAGGCCGTAGCTGCCGGCATAGAGGCCGAAGTGCTCCACGATGCCGCCGAAGCACTCCAGCGTGTCTTCGGCAATCTCGCGATATTTGGCGCGGCCGCTCAAAGGTTCCAGCCGCAGCAGTGCCGAAGCAGCCGTGGGATTCCCGGCCGGGGTGGGCGTATCCTGCAACGGTTTGCGCCTTGCGGACAGCGCGCCGAGTGTCGTGCCGGTTGATTTTGCGGCGTCGTAGAAAGCGCCAGCGGTTGAATCGTAGAAGCGCGCAATCATGGCATCGGCGAGTGTGAGCGCCGCGCCGTAGTAGCGCATCTCACCACTGGCAAGCCACGCGTCAATGCAGGCGTGGACGGTGAAGGCGTAGTCGTCGAGTGTGCCGGGAGCGGGCTCGGAGGGCGCGATTCCGTCGGGATAGGCGATGACGTGGCGCAATGACTCTGCTCCTTCCCAGGCTTCGGCGAGCAATCGATCGAGTGTGCGCAGGGCGAATTCGCGCGTGGAAAGGCCGGCCGCGCTCGCAGCTTCTAAATACGCGGTGATGGCCATCGCGTTCCAGCCGGTGTAGAGGGTGCGATCGATGAAGGGAGTGGGACGGAGGGCGCGCGCGGCTAGAAGCTTGGCGCGGGCTGAATCGAGAAGCGGGATGAGAGCTTCTTCGTTTGTGCCAAGCTGTTTTGCGAGTTCGGCAATTGTTTGCTTGACGTGCAAAACATTTTTGGCCGGATTGTGGTGCATGTCGCCGAGCTCGCCGATGTCCAAATATTTTGTGGCGGCGTCAAGTTCGTCTCCGCTGAGTACGGCGCGGGCTTCGTCGAGCGTCCAGGTAAAGTAATCGCCGTCATCGTCCAGGCCCACATCGGCATCCTGCGAGGCGTAGAAACCGCCGCGGTCGCGGTCGGTCATGGTGGAGTCGAGCCAGGCAACAATCTCGCGCGCGGTGCGCAAAAAATCTTCGCGGACGAGACTCTGAAAGCCGTGCACGTAGTTGCGCAGGAGCTCGGTGTTGTCGTAGAGCATTTTTTCGAAGTGCGGGACGACCCAGCGTTCATCGACGGAATAGCGATGGAAGCCGCCGGCGAGCTGGTCGTAGACGCCGCCGCGAGCCATTTTCTCAAGCGTGACGGTGAAGGCATCGCCGACCTGGTGATCGCCGGAGACGGTGGCCACGTGAAGGAGCAGGTCGAGAGCGGCGGGATGGGGAAACTTGGGCTGCGAACCGAAGCCGCCGTTGCGCGGATCGAACTGGCTGACGATGGCGGCGGCGATTTTTTCTATCAGCGCGGGCGAGAGATCGGCGGAGCGTCCGCTGAAACTCTCATTGTGTTCGATGGCGGCCATGACGCTCGAGGCAGTTTCGAGAGCCTCGTCGCGGCGATCGCTCCACACCTGTGCCATGGCCAGCAGCACGCGGCCAAAGCCGGGGCGGCCGTAGCGGTCGTCGCGCGGGAAATAGGTTCCACCGAAGTAAGGACGGCCATCGGGCGTGAGGAATGCGGTGAGCGGCCAGCCTCCCTGACCGCTGATGGCAGAGACCGCGGCCTGATAGCGGGTGTCGACGTCGGGGCGCTCGTCGCGATCGACTTTGACGGCGACAAAATGTTCGTTGATGACCTTGGCGATTTCGGGGTCCTCGTAAGACTCGCCGTCCATGACGTGGCACCAGTGGCACCAGACTGCGCCGATGTCGAGGAGGATGGGCCGGTTGAGGCGGAGTGCGCGAGCGAATGCCGCTTCGCCCCAGGGGTACCACTCGACGGGCTGATGACGCGCCGAGCGCAGGTAGGAGGAGGCGGAGTTTTCAAGCTGATTGCTGTGGGTGGGAACGCCCGTGTGCATGGGGTAAGGATAGCAGTGAAGTAGCGGAGTTAGCGGAGCTAGGTTCGAGGTTTCTCACCCGGCCGGAAAAACAAAGACCCGGCAGGACGGCGGGTGAGGTTTGTGATTTCCCACCCATTTCACGATAGAACTGTGAAATGGATGGGGCACAGGGTTGGTTAAGACTTGGCGAGTTCGGCTTCGATGGCTGCTATTAGTTGTGGCGCGTCGGGCTGGGTGTCGGGTGCGAAGCGCGCGACCACTTCGCCATTCCTGCTGACGAGAAATTTCTCGAAGTTCCACAGAATCTCGGGCTCAGGTTGAGTCTCGATGCCGTAGCCCTTGAGTTTCTCGCGGAATGGAACTGCGTCGAGGCTTATGGCCCTGGGCTGTGCGGTGATGAGCGCTGAGTAGAGCGGGTGCTTCTCCGGGCCGAGAACCGTGATCTTGCTGAAAAGCGGAAACTGGACGTCGTAGTTGAGCGAGCAGAAGGACTGGATTTCGTCGTTGGTGCCTGGCTCCTGCTGCTTGAAGTCGTTGGCCGGGAAGCCGGCGATGACGAAGCCCTGGCCACGGTAGAGCTCGTAGAGTTTTTCCAGGCCCTCGTATTGAGGGGTGAGTCCGCATTTTGAAGCTACGTTGACGACCAGCAGAACTTTGCCTTTGAAGCCGGCAAGAGAAGCGGGCTCGCCGGCGATGGTCTGAAGTGGGATGTTGTAAATGGCTGCGCTCATGAATGAATTTCTCCGTTACGGTTTGGATGCAAGGATGAGCGGCGAGGGTCCAGGCGAATCGAGTTGGCGGATGTTGACGAAGCCAGCTTCGCCGAGCCACGCGCCGATCTCCTCGAATGAGTATGTGCCCCCCGTGTCGGTATTGACCAGCATGTTGACGGCGAAGAAGAGGCCGGTGACGGGGCCGGTGCGGTCGGCGTTGACCAGGAATTCGGCGATGGAGATGGTGCCTCCGGAAGCGAGAGCGGCATAGCACTTGGCGAGCAGGGCCTTGCTGCGCTCGACGCCTTCGCTGTGCAGGATGTGGCCGATGGTGACGAGGTGGTGGCCGATGCCGAAGTGAGCTTCGAGAAGATCGCCCTCAACAAAGGTGAAGCGCTCGGCGAGACCGAAACGCGACGCGTTGGCGCGAGTAATATCGAGCACGCCATGCCAGTCGACGGCGGTGACGTGGACCATGGGGCCGGCCTGGGCCTGAGCGATTCCCCAGACGCCGGAGCCGGCGCCGAGATCGAGCACGCTGAAGCGGTCGGCGCGCGTGGCGAGTTGCAGATGGGCGGCGAGCGACGAAGCCGCGGGGTAGCTCATGGGAAAGATGTCGTTGACGAAAGCGTGAAAGAACTCACTGCCGACGGTCTGCTGATTGACGGCGGCGTCGGGCTGGCCGGTGGCGACGATTTGATTGAGATGGAGCCATTTTGGCAGCAGGTGCTCGCTGGTGTGGCGAATGAGTCCGCCCTGGAAAGATGGCTTGGTGCTGACGAGGAATGCTGCGCTTTCAGGCGTCAGAGAATATTTGCCGGATCCATTTTTGGCGAGGAAGCTGAGGCCGACGAGCGCGTTCATGATGGCGGCGAGTCCGCGCTGGGATGCGCCGGTGGCGGAGCTGACTTCAGAGAGCGACATGGGGCCGGCATCGAGGACATCGAAGACACGGTGCTTGATTGCGGCTTCGAGAATGAGCGGCGGGGCGTAGCCCCAGGCAAGTTGAAAAATGCGTTCGGGCGTGACGGGGGCTTGGGATGGCGCTGACATAAGTGATCTCCGGGAAAGTCGATTGGGTTGAGGAAGCTGCAGCGGAAGAATAGCAGAGGGGCGTCGCAAAGCGATAAATAGGTGGTTGAGGTTTGTGGTATCCCAGGTCTCAAAATCGGGCATCAACTACGCAGACTAACCCAAGGCGATACAAATGGACGGCAATCTCTTAAGTCGCCTTTGGTGGTCGCTTGGGGCGCGTTTTTGTGTTTGTTGGTTTTTCGCGCAAGGGCAGTTCATTGCGTGACAGCGTGTCCAAAATCTCTTGAAGCTCTAGATTCATTCGTAAAAGGTCAAGCGTACGCGCTGAAGTCTGCCTTATCCATCTGCCCAAGTACAGTGCCAACGCGTACAAGACAGCGAAAGCAATTGATGTTGTAGTCGCCGAAATTATAAGAACCTTCATCGGATTTAACGGGTTTGCATGGCGCATCATTTCCACGAGGGTATAAGTGTTAAGAGCAACGAGTAGCGGCGGAATCACAAAGGGTTCGCCACAAAGCCACAGCGCAACTCCGATCACTTTGAGGATTAGATTCTTCGGCTGGCTCGGATCAGGGCTTTTCTTGGGCTGGACAATACGGGCCTTGACGACTTCCGCCAATGACGGTGCAGCTAACGTTACGATGACCATACTGGCGCTCATCGTGATCTGTAGCCAAATAGGCATTATCGTCATTATTGCCCAAAATCGAGACCTGGGGCACCCATTCTTGTTACTGGAACCAGCTTTTCAGGAGAGCAGTTTTTTGGCGACTTCGATGTAGAGTTGGACGGCTTCGAAGAGCTCCTTTTTTGCCAGTTTCTCGAATGGGGTGTGGGCTACATGGATTGAACCCGGTCCAAGCAGCAGCGGCTCGCCCCAGTTGGAGAGCTGGGGAATATCGGTGGTGAATTTCGCGATCATGGTGGGCAGTCCTTCGATGGCGCGCAGGCGAACGAAAGGAATTTCGAGGGTGAAGTCTACCTCGGCCTGATTGCCGCAGGCTTCGATGAGAGCGGCACGAATGGGGGCGGAGTCGCCGACGAGACGAACGAGCACCTGCGCCTCAGCGCGATCGGCGATAACGTTGGGCGCGTGGCCGCCGTTGATTTGTCCGATGTTGAGCGTGCTGGGGCCCACGTCTGCAAGCGAAGGCAGAGGGAGGGTCAAGAGGCGGCCGAGAACTTCAACCAGTTTGTGGACGGCTGAATCGCCAAGCTCGGGATAGGCCGAGTGGGCCATTTTGCCGGTGGCCTTGAAGACCGCGCGCAGCGCTCCTTTTGACGCCAGGGCCAGGCGATTGTCAGTGGGTTCGCCATTGATGAGAAAGCGGCTGCCTTTGGGCGCGAGGTTGGCAGCCTTGGCGCCGGCGGAATCGCGCTCTTCCCCGCTCACGAACAGCATTCCAACGCGAAAGCCGGCGTGGCGAAGATCAGTTGCGGCGGCAACCTGGGCGGCAATAATTCCCTTCGCGTCTGACACGCCGCGGCCATACATGAACTCGTCATCTTCGCTGAAAGGGATGTAGGGCGGGACGGTGTCCATGTGGGTGGAAAAGACCAGTTCGGGTGCCTGGCCGGGGATGCCGGCGTAGACATTCCAACGGTCGCCGGCCGTGGCGCTCTCAACTGGTTGAGGGACAGGGGTTTTCTCCACTTCCCAGCCTTGGGAGCCGAGGAATTCGGCTAGAAAATCGCCTACCTTACCCTCGTAATAGGTAGTGGATTCGATTTCGCATAACTGGCGGGTAAGCCCAATCGGATCAATTGATGCAGGCGAAATAGAGCTGTTCATGATGCTGAAAGGATACAGGAGGCGGCATGGGAGGGTGAGTACGGTGGCAGGCACGCTTTCGTTCAACCCCACTCAAGCAAAGCTCGAATGAGGCACCCGGCGACCTTCGCTCAGGATGACAGATCTGTTTTTGTCCGCGCTGCAATACAGACCAGTTTTGAACGGTACTGACAAAGCATAAGGGGTAGAATTATTGATGGCATGATCTGCGAAAGTTCAAGCGCCGACGCTCAGGTTAATGCGGCCGAATTGAGGGTTTTGGAGAATCCAAAACCGTTGGAGAGGGCGCAATTGAGCCAGGAAGCGCGTTCGACCAAAGGCCTGTCCCAGGTGCGTACTCTGCGCAGCGTGGCGATTGCGGGACCCGCAGGCAATCTTGAAGGATTGCTGAACGAGGGCGCGAGCGATGCTCCGTTTGCAGCGCTTGTATGCCATCCTCACCCTCTGGGCGGGGGCACAATGCACAACAAGGTTGTGTACCACGCGATGCAGGTGCTGAATCGCGGCGATTGGGGTTTTGAGCTGCCCGTGCTGCGGTTCAACTTTCGCGGCGTGGGATTGAGCGAAGGCCAGCACAACGGCGAAGCGGAGTTTGAAGACGTGCTGGCGGCGCTCGACTGGCTGGAGCGCGAGTTTGCGCGGCCGATCGTGGTGGCAGGATTCAGCTTTGGAGCGGCGATGGTGCTGAAGGCTTGTTGCGGCTCTGAGGCGAAAGACCGGCGCGCGCGAGCGATTGTAGCGCTGGGATTGCCGGTTGGAGTTCCGGGCCGCGCTTATGAATACTCCTTTCTTGCAGCAGCAAATCTTCCCAAACTATTTCTTAGTGGCGCGCGTGATGAATTCACGCAGCCGGAGCAGCTGGAGCGGGTTGTGGCAGATGCTGCCGAACCGAAGCAGTTGATTTTTATTCCCGGCGCAGACCATTTCTTTACCCATCAACTTTCTGCCATGCAACGGGCAATAGCCCACTGGCTGAAGGAGCACCTGGCATGACCCCGGTCAGCGACTCAGTACTCGATACCCTGCACGACTCGGCCACCCACATATTTACGGGCGCACTTGAAGCCTGCAACATCGCATCGGCATTTGACCGGCGGATAAGTTTTGAGGGCAACCGGATGCACCGGCTGCTGCCCGATGGAAGCGGGCCGGCGACCATCGACCTGTCGAATTACCGGCGCGTGTTTGTGATTGCGCTGGGCAAGGCGGCAGGGCCAATGCTTGAGACCCTGCTGGGGCGGATGAAGCGGCGCAAGGGAATGCGGGGAGTCTGCTGTACGAACCAGCTACCCAGGAGCCGGAACTGGCGCTTCCGTTATTTTGAAGCCGGGCACCCGCTGCCCAACGAAGATACATTTGCCGCAGCACGGGCCACGCTGGCCATGTTGCGCAAGGCGAAAAAAGACACGCTGATTTTCTTCCTGATTTCGGGTGGAGGGTCCGCGATGTTCGATTTGCCGATTGATGCGCAGATCACTCTCGACGACACAATCGAGTTTCACCGGTTGCTGCTGGCCTCGGGCGCGCCGATCAACGAGGTGAATACGCTGCGCAAACATTTTTCAGCGGTAAAGGGCGGTCGGCTGGCAATGGCCGCGCCCGAGGCACAGAAGGTGAGCCTGCTGCTGCCCGATGTGCCGCTCAGAACGCTGGATGCGTTGTCGTCAGGGCCTACCTCACCTGATCACTCGACAGTTGCCGAGGTGCGTGAGCTGATTGCGAAGTACGGTCTGGCGGAAAAGTTTCCGGTCCCAGTGCGGAAGTTTTTTGAGCGCTCCGATCTTCCGGAATCGCCTGGGAATAAGGGGTGGCGGCCGCCATTCATGCCCCGGCTGCAACGGCGGATAACCGCAGCCGTAACCATGAGCGGCGAAGACGAGGCGTTTCGCGACTCGGTATTCGAGATACTGCTTTCGAGCCACGACCTGGTGGAAAACGCGCGGGTTCTGGCGCAAAAGGCAGGCTATTTCACGGTAGTGGACAACAGTTGCGACGACTGGGATTATGCGGACGCGGCAAAGTATCTGCTGCAACGATTCCATGAATTGCGGCGAGCACATGAGCGGGTGTGCCTGGTTTCAGTGGGCGAGGTAACGGTGACGATGAACCGGATTCCGGGTGCGGGCGGGCGCAATCAGCAATTTGTGCTGGCGTGCGCGCAGGAACTGGAGAAGTACCCGCTGGAGCGCCTGACGGTGTTGAGCGCCGGTTCAGACGGCATCGACGGAAATACCCGGTCAGCTGGCGCGATCGCCGATCCTACGACGGTGGCGCGGGCGCGATCGTTCGGCTTCAATCCCGAGGAGTCGCTGGCGGAGTTCAATGCCTGCCCGCTTTTCACGGCGCTGGGTGACTCGGTTGTTACTGGACCGACGGGACAGAACTTGCGCGATGTGCGGCTGCTGATTGCCGAGCGGGGTTAGGGTTCTCATTTTGCTGCAGCTCGAACCCACTCAAGCAAAGCTTGAATGGGACACGCGGTTCTGTTGATGGGTCTGCTTCCGTTCCCATGTTCCCAAGTGTTGGAACTGGCTGCATAAATATGCCAGAGGAGATCCGGAAACATGCCTCAGGGGCTAAAGCCCAATGTTTTTGCGGCTTTTTGCGGCACGGCTAAAGCCGTGCCCTTTCAAAGCCGGGTTTTATGCAACTAGCTAAAGGGACATGGGGCACTCGACCAGGTAACTGTGGGTCGGGAGACCCACAGTACAGCCGGTCAGGCGATTCACAGTACAGCCGTTCAGGAAAACCGCAGTACAGCCGGTGAGGGGACCGGCGGTACGAGGTCAGGCGACCGGCGGTGCGATTTGTTGCCGGCCTGGAGGGGCTCGGTTGGGTGGCTTGCCCTGCAACTTTAAGAAAATGCGCAAGCTTCTCTTTAATCGGCCGCCCATCTGAATTAGGATTGGTTCGTGACTCGCAAGACCAAGCAAAAAAGCACGGGCAAAATGCCCGATATCCGCACTGTGGCCGCAATGGCGAAGGTATCGATTGCCACGGTTTCCCGAACCATCAATGGTTCGCCGCTGGTAAGCGAACAGCTTTCAAAGCGCGTTTGGCTGGCTATCAAACAGCTCAACTACTTTCCCAACACCCACGCGCGCACGCTGGTCTCAGGCCGCAGCCGGCTGTTGGGGATCATTGTTGAGAACATCACCAACCCGTTCTTTCCCGAGCTGATCCAGAGCTTTGAGCAGATAGCGGTTGCACATGGGTACGAGATCCTGGTGAGCTCGTCAAACAGCGACCCCGCGTTGCTGACCACGTGCGTGCGGCGCATGCTTGAGCGGAAGGTGGAAGGCGTTGCGGTAATGACGTTCGGCGAAGAAGAGAGCGTGCTCGACCAACTGATGCACCGCAACGTGCCGATTGTGCTGGCCGAATTCAAGCTGGACGATCCCAAGGCGAGCACGATTCTGCTGGATTACTCGACGGGGATGCGAGCGGCGGTGAATCATCTTGCGGAGCTGGGCCACAAACGCATCGCCTTTCTGGCCGGGCCGCACAGCCTGCACTCGGCACTGACGCGCGAGAACGATTTTCGCGCCTCGATGCAGCAGGCAAGATTGCCGCTGGAGTCGAGACATGTGATCGAGTGCGACCACACGCTGAAGGGCGGCATGGCCGGATTTGAAAACTTGTGGAAACTTAAAGACCGGCCTACGGCGATTGTATGTTCCAACGACCTGACAGCGATTGGCGTCTTGCGCGCGGCATATGCGAAGCGGCTGCGCCTGCCTGAGGATCTGTCGGTGATTGGGCTCGACGACATTGCGTTTACCGAATTCACGTTGCCGCCGCTGACCACCATTCGGCTGTCGCGCATCGACTTGGCGCGCGCAGCGTTTGAGGCGCTGCGAGCGCAGGCAGAAGACGGGGCCAACCCGAAATTGCAACGCGAATACCTGGTATCGACGAGCCTTCAAGTGCGGGAATCGACTGCGGCGCCGGCGAAAGGCTAGCGTCATTGCTGTCCACTTGAGCAAACTGCGCGCCGGGAAGAATTGGCCAATCCCACCCTTTTCGCAAATTACGCGAAAAGGATGGGGCACCAGCCTGGAGAGGCTGCGGAAAATTCATTGAACGAGGGGATTTCGCAACTCAAGGCGCAGCAGGGGCTAAAGCCCAGACCTTTTTTGGGAGCCTTATCGGCCCGGCTAAAGCCGTGCCCTTGTTACAAGGCGACCTGAGACTCGTTTCTCCGCAGCCTGTAAAGCCGTGCCCTGATACCAGACTGCACCGCGGCGAGTTTCTCCGCAGCTTTTGGATACCGACGCTAAATTTGAAAGTGTGCGAGTGAGTTACTGGCCCATGTCGCGCGAGACCCACCACAGGACTTCACCAAAGAACTTCCACTTTGATGCGTTGCTCACGTCGATAGGGGGGTACTGGTAGTTAGCCGAGACGAGAAGATCGGAGCCGGCGATGCGCTGGAAGCGGGCCACCTTGAATCCGAGATCGCGGTGGCTGACGACAGCGATACGCTGATGAAGGCGGTCGCGATCGGTGGAAGCGCGGTCGACAAAGAGGATGGATTTGGGAGGAATGACGGGGAGCATGGAGTCACCGTCGAAGTGCATGGCCATCATGCTTTCGGGGTTAGGACACCAACTGAGAGGGGCGAAGAGAACGTCTTCAACTTCGGCCTCGGAAAGCACCACGTTTTCGTGCGGAGGAATGCGGTCGCCATAGGCAGTGGCGTTCATGAGCGGAATGGCGACTGCGGCTTTTTCAGTCTTCGAAGAGAGGATGCCAGCGGTTTTGCGCCCGGCAATCAACTTGCATTGATTCAGATCGAGCCGCACGGAAAAACGCACGGCTTCGGCGTTCGGATCGAGCAGGCTCGAGGTATTCATGCCGGCCCGTTCCCAGAAGTAGATGCCATCCGGCGAGGGCGCCAGATTGCCCAGCGCGATATATCCCTCAGCGGTGGGCTCATGCCGGCCCAGCAGCCAGCGTGAGACGGTGGGCGGGGAAATACCCAGCCGTTCCGCAAGCGCGGCCTGGCTGAGGTTGAGATCGCCGAGCAGTTTGCGAATCCGCTCTGACCACTCCGCCGCCGCAATTGGCTTGTCTGGCATTTTGCTCACTAACGTACGATCTTTCATCGGCTAATTTCTTTCACCAACGGAATTCCATCAATGAAATGAATGACTTGCACTCCGTAGCAGGTATCCTAGCAGGATGAATTCGGCATCGTATGCGATGTCGGAGAAATTAAGAGCAGAGCGAAGCGCCAAGGCGGGTTGCGATGCGAGTCTGCGGACCTCGAGCGCTCTCCTTATGCGAATCCGAATTTGAATTGGAAGATGCCTGGGGGCCCGCACTAGTTTTTTGTTTTGTTCCCAAATTGCGTTCCGATGCTTAAATGCGGAGGTGTTCCGCATCGAAGACATCAACAAAAACGGCAAAGGGGCCCGAAGAAAAGTTGCTGGATGAAAGCGATCCGCGTACCTCTGTCGGGCGGATCACAGAATCCGACATCTAACTGAATAATACGATTTGCCTGCGTGGGTATGGGATGCAGGAAAAGCACGCAGGTGATTCTCAACGATCTCAGGGGCCCTATTATGCCGGTCGCAGCAGGAACGCGAAGAATTCTGGTTGTGGATGACGAAGTTGCCGTTGCCGAAACCCTGCAGATGATCTTCAGCGGATGCGGCTACGAAGCGCGTTCGGCACACTCGGCAGAGCAGGCTATTGAGACGATCTCACTGTGGCAGCCTGACGTGGCCATTGTGGACGTGATGCTGCCGCAGATGAACGGAATCGAGTTTGGTATCGTGCTGAAATCGAACTACCCTTCGTGCCGCGTGGTGCTGGTTTCGGGGCACCCGGGCACCGGAGAATTGCTGGAGACCGCCCGAAGGCGGGGGCACGAGTTCGATATCCTGGCCAAGCCTCTCCATCCCGATGTAATGCTGGAAATTGTTTCAGGCCTGCTGCCGGGAATTACGACTGGCGCCGACGCGTGATGTTTGGGGCCACAGTCCCCTTCTGCTGTTAGTTTGGCGAATCTCCTGGGCGGCATTCTGAGGTTGATCGGTGCCGGTTGAATTGTGGTCACATTGTGACTACAATCAAAGTCGAGGGTTTATGGCGACCGCGGACACCTACGTGCGCGCACGTATCGATTTGGGAACGAAACAGCGCGCAGCGGATGCCCTGGAGGCAATGGGACTGTCGATCTCAGACGCGATCCGGCTGCTGATGCTGCGCGTGGCCGACGAGAAACGGCTACCCTTTGAAGTTAGAGTTCCGAACACCGCGACGCGCAAGGCGATTGCCGAGTTGGAATCAGGCAAGGCAAAGCGGTTCAGGAGCGTCAAGGGGCTGATGGACGATCTGCATGCGGACGATTGAACGGTCGTCAGCGTTCAGACGCGACTACAAACGGGAGTCAAAGGGGCAGCATCGAGCGACGCTGGATGCGGACCTTGTATCGGTTCTGACGGCCCTTGCCGACGACGGAACGCTGGATCCGAAATACCGTGATCATGATTTGGGCGGCGACTGGAAGGGATACCGCGTGTGCCACATCAAGCCCGATCTGCTGTTGATCTATAAGAAACCTGAAAAAGATACGCTGCGACTGGCGAGGCTGGGATCGCACAGCGAGTTGTTTGGGTGATTGGTGGTGCGCGACCGCGCACATCTCTTCACAGCGCCCGATACTAGCGGCTGGCGGCGATCATCTGCGAGGCGTGTTGGAGGCTGGTGTCGGTGACTTTGGCGCCGCTCAACATGCGCGCGACTTCGTGGGTGCGGGCGCGATCGTCGAGGACGCGGATGCGGGTCTGGGTGCGGCCGTCTTTCTCGCGTTTTTCGACGGCGAGGTGCTGATCGGCGAAGGCGGCGATCTGGGGTAGATGAGTGACGCAAAGAACCTGCTGGGCGCGGCCCAGGGTCTTGAGTTTATGGCCGACGGCCTCGGCAGCGCGGCCACCTATGCCGATATCGATTTCGTCGAAGACGAGAGTGCGGGGCGTAACTTTCTTTCTGGCTTTTGAGGAGTTTTCTTCAACCGCCACTTTAAGGGCCAGCATGACGCGGCTGAGCTCGCCGCCCGAGGCGATTTCGATGAGCAGCTTGAGTGGTTCGCCGGGGTTGGTGGCGATGCGGTATTCGACGGTGTCCCAGCCCTGAGAGGTCCAGGCGAAATTGCCCTCAGGGGCTAAAGCCCCGGAATCATTAATTGGGCTGGTTTCGGCACGACTAAAGTCGTGCCCTGACATTTCGCGCTTACCTGACAATTTTGTTGCGGCATTTGCGGCACGACTAAAGTCGTGCCCTGACACTTCGCGATTTCCTGACAATGTTGTTGCGGCATTTGCGGCATGACTAAAGTCGTGCCCTTTCAAAGCGTCGTTCGCGGATTCACCGGCAGCAGCAATGTCGATCTGGAACTTCACTTTCATGGCCAGCGAGTTGATCTGGGCCTCGGTGAGTTTGGCGAGGCGCTCGGCGGCGGCTTTGCGCTCGACGGTCAGGGCCGAGGCAGCCCGGATGTAGGAGGACGAGGCGGCTTCAACCTCGGCACGGTATTTCTTGATGAATTCGTCGCGGTCTTCAACCTCAGAGAGTTTGCGGGCTACATCTTCTCCGAAGGCGATTACTTCTGCGACGGTTTTTCCATACTTGCGCTTGAGTCGGTCGAGGAAGGCGAGGCGATCTTCGATTTCGGCGAGGCGTTCGGGGCTGGCATTGATGCCCTCGGCGTAGTCGCGCAGCGCAAAGCCGATATCTCCGACGATGGCGCGGACCGACGCAAGCTGCTGTGCCGACTCAGTAAATCTCGCGTCGTAGCGGGCCAGCTCTTCAACATTGCGCAACGCGGCGCGCAGAGCTGCTTCGGCAGATGCTCCGCCTTCGTACAACTGATCGAATGCGCCCATGGCCGCGGTGAAGAGCTTTTCGGCGTTGGCGAGGACGCGTTTCTCGGTTTCGAGGTTCTCATCTTCGCCGGCCACGAGACGGGCGGCTTCAATTTCCTTGCGCTGGTAGGTCCACAGGTCGACCATGCGCATGCGGTCCTGCTCGCCCTGGAGCAGGTCGTTGAGCTTGTCCTGGGCCTGTCGCCAGCGGGAGTGAGCCTCGGCAACCGCGTCGGTGGAGATGCCGGCAAAGCGGTCGAGGAGGATGCGCTGCTGCGATTCGTCAAAACTCGACAGCGTTTCAGTTTGCGCGTGAACCAGCGCGAGCTCCGGGGCAAGCTGCTTGAGCACGGCGACCGTGGCCGGCTGGTTGTTGACAAAGACGCGGCCCTTGCCGGTGGAAAGGATCTCGCGGCGGAGGATGATCTCGGCGCCTTCGGCGTCGATGCCGTTTTCTTCAAGGACGGCATCAGCACCGGGGGTGGACTCGAAGACGCAGGAAACGACCGCTTTGTCGGCGCCGTGGCGAACAACTTCAGCCGAGGACTTGCCACCCATCAGCAGCGCCAGTGCATCTACAAGAATAGATTTGCCCGCGCCGGTTTCGCCGGTGAGCAGATTCAGGCCAGGGCCGAACGAGGCGATGGCGTGATCGATGACGGCGTAATTTTCGGCGCGGAGTTCGACGAGCATGGTTTTCTGGGAATTCAGGATAGTTCAAATTACGTGGTCCCCCACCCTGGCGGCAAGAACAAAGACGCCGCGAGGGTGGGGCACCCGTTGACACAATCCGAGCGCAGCATAGCATGAATGGGCTGTTTGAGATGCGATGAAGCGGCGGTGTTGTGGCCCGGGGAGCACCCAATCGATAACTTGGAGCGGCTCTTCGCGTCTGATACCGTGGTTATTAAGGAGATAGTCCGATTCTTACAGCAGCATTGGCATTGTTTTTGCAGGCTGACGGTGGGGCCGCCACGAGTGCGCCGCAAACGACACTGGGATTCGGCGCGCTGGGATCGATGCTGAGCAATATCGGCGGCATCGCCATGGGCGTTCTGGTTCTGTTGCTGCTGGCCAGCCTTTACTCGTGGACGTTGATTCTGGGCAAGATTGGAACCTTCAGAAAGGCGACGACCCAGAGCCGGCGATTCGTGAAGATGTTCAGGAATGCATCGCGGCTTCAGGAAATCTCAGCCATGGCCACCGATTGCGCGGCGAGCCCGCTGGCCGTGGTTTTTGAAGACGTCTACGAAACCTACAAGCGGCAGACAGGCGGATCGGGACCGCCCAAGAACATCACCGCGCTGGAGCGCTCGGCGCAGACGGCCGCAAGCGAGGCTATCACCATGCTGGAGCGGCGCATGACGTGGCTGGCGACGATTGCCTCGGCCAGCCCGTTCGTAGGCTTGTTCGGCACCGTGATGGGGGTGGTAGACGCGTTTGAGGGATTGGGCACTGCGGGCTCTGCGACGCTGCACGCGGTTGCTCCGGGCATAAGCGAGGCACTGATCACTACGGCGGCGGGATTATTTGTGGCCGTGCCGGCGCTGGTGGCCTACAACCAGTTCACCGCGCGCATCAGGGTGTTTGCATCGGCCGTAGATGATTTTTGCCGCGAACTGCTGAACTCGATGGAAGAGATTCCGGTGCGGACCCAGGCTCCGCCGGTGGAAGATGAGCTTCCGCGGGAGACACGGCGGGGCGCATTGCAGTAGGGACGCGGATCCACGTGGGTTCGCTGGTTTGACTATTGTGGTCTCCCACCTTGGCGACAAAAACAAAGACGTCGCGAGGGTGGGGCACCCGGTTTACTGGCAGATCGGACAGCCGGGCATATTTGGATTGAGGCGAAGCATGGCCTTCACAACTGGAAACGGACAAACGCGGTCGTCGCTGGCGGAGATCAACGTGACGCCGCTGGTGGACGTGGTGCTGGTGCTGCTGGTGATCTTTATGATCACCGAGCCGGTACTGCAGTCGGGTATTGAAGTGAACGTGCCGAAGACGCGGACGGTGAAGCAGATTACCGAGCAACGGATGGTGGTGACTATCGATCGCGATCAGCAGGTGTTTTTGAACGACCAGTTGATCAACGTACACGATTTGACACAGAAACTGCATGACTCGAGCGCCGATCCAACGCACCAGGCGATTTATTTGCGCAGCGACGAGCGGGTGCCGTTTGGAGCGTTTGCCAGCGTAATGGACGCGGTGAAGCAAGCCGGAATCACCAACGTGTCGATTGTGACCCAGCCGCTGGACACCAAGGGGCTGGCCGGCAACAACGGCGGCGAATGAGGGGGAGCACGGCGCAGGAATGAATGGCGCGATTGAGGGCGGAGGGATTCTGGTTGAGCGGCAGCTAACGGGCGAGCCGCTGGCCGCGCCTGCTGCAGGCTCGCTGATACTGCACGCTGCCCTGCTTGGATTGCTGATTTACTACGGCTGGATCCTGGGGCTGTTCCATCACAATTTATGGGGCGGCCAGGGCGCGGGCGGAGCGATGCAGGTGAGCCTGGTAAGCAACGCGATTCCTTTGCCCAGCACGCAGCCGTTGAACAAGAATGTGCTGACCACCGAGACACCCAGCCAGGCTCCGGCGCCGCCCAGCCCGAAGGAAACGCAAAAGGTGGATGAGACCGCGATTCCGATTTCGGGCAAAACGGTGAAGCCGCAGAAACAAACCGCGCCGAAAGTGCAGCAGCATCAGCCGCCGCCGAAAGAGGATAACCTGGCTCACTACGGCGAGCAGACCGGGACGTCGATTCCGCGCGCGATGCAGCAGCAGAACTTTACCAGCGGACAAACTTCGGTGAGCGATGTGAGTTTTGGCAGCATGTTCAGCTGGTACGTGGGGCAGATCGACCGGAAGATGGACTCGAACGCCTATCGCGCGATGGCCGATCCACATACCCCCAAAGGAGCCCGCGCCTATATTGAGTTCGAGATAAACCGGGACGGGTCGCACGGGCCGGTGAAACTCGACACGCCAAGCGGAAGCCCCACATGGGACAACGTTTGCGTACGGGCAGCGCAGCGCGTCGATACTTTTGGTCCGCTGCCGGGTCAATACAACAAGAGCTCGTTGATGGTTCAGTATTACTGCGAGTATTAGGGAGTGCATCAGGTGAAGCGAGGGACGCGGGCGCAAGGAGAACATCCATCAGGGGCTAAAGCCCCGGGCATTTTGAAGGCATTATCGGCACTACTCAAGTCGTGCCCTGACACTTTTCATCTTTGCTATTGAGTTTTTCCGCAACCTGTAAAGCCGTGCCCTCTCAAAGCTGAGGTTTTTTGCGTTAAGACGAGAACTCGATCATGATTTTGCGCATCAAAGTAAAATGGATTCAGAGGAAGGCTTGGCCCTTCAAGCCCGTTGAGAAGCTACCGGCAAGGGGGCAGAATCAGAAATTCTGGTGCTGCTGTTGCCCGGAAGCCCGCTGAGTCAGACAACTTAACCTGTACGACTCGACCGAGGAAGGATTGCTTACCGCATGACTTTTCGTTCCCGGTGTTTGCTTTCTGCAGTTGTTTTTCTGGCAAGCTTCATCAGCCTTCGTTCCCACGCGCAGGACTGGGTGCACACCGGCTCCCACCTGGACAGCCGGCCTATACGGCTGGCAGTGGCGGACTTCAAGCCTGTGGGAAACGATCCCCAGACGCCGGCCCTCAAGACCATCTTCGACTCAGTTTTGTTCGGTGATCTGAACAACTCCGGCATCTTCGACATGGTGTCGAAGAGCCTGGCTCCGCAGGCGGTACCGGGCTCGCAGCAGGAGATGGTGCTGACGCAATGGTCGGCGGCTCCTGCCAATGCGGCGATGGTGGCATTCGGCGCGTTCAGCGTGACGAACGGCCGGCTGGTGGTTTATGGATGGCTCGACGACGCCAGCAACGCCGCCAATCCCCAGGTGCTGGGCAAGCAATACAACGAAGCAGCCAATGAAGACATGGCGCGCACGATTGCGCACCGGTTTGCCGATGAGATCATCACGCGGCTGGGCGGCGGCATCAACGGCATTGCCGAGACCAAGATTTACTTTGTGAGCAACCGGACAGGCTCAAAAGAAATCTGGGTGATGGATTATGACGGCGAGAATCAGCATGTGGTGACGCATGTGGGCAACATCTCGCTTTCGCCGCGCATTTCTCCTGACAATTCGCGGCTGGCATTTGCATCGATGGGCAACCAGGGATGGGCGATCAGGATGTTCTCGTTCGACCTGGGCCGCGCAGTTGCCTTCCCCACGGGTACGGTAGGGGGGAGCAACCTGACCCCGGCGTGGGCCAGCGATGGAAGCAAGCTCGCGTTCTCATCGTCGCGATCGGGAGACTCGGAAATCTGGGTCTCGGATCCCAACGGCGGCAGCGCCCGCAGGGTTACTTCGCTGAAGGGTCCCAATGTTTCGCCCACGTGGAATCCGCGCACCAATTCGCAGCTTGCGTTTACCGGAGGGCGTACGGGAGAGCCGCAGATTTACATCATGGAGCAGGACGGCTCGAACGTGCAGCGCATCACCGACCAGGGCTACGCGGTTTCGCCTTCGTGGCACCCGGGCGGCGGAATGCTGGCCTTCGCGTGGAATCGCAAATACGGGCCGGGCGATCCGGGCGGGCAGGATATTTACGTGCTGGAGATTGCCAGCAAGAACTGGCTGCAGATTACGCATGAGTCGGGCAACAACGACTGCCCGTCGTGGTCTCCGGATGGACGGCACATCGTATTCCAGAGGACGGTGGGCGGACGCACGGAGATATGGACCATGCTTGCCGATGGCACGCAGCAGCGGCAATTGACGCACTCCGGCAACAACACGATGCCCAACTGGAGCTGGAAGTGAGCGGGTTTGCAGTTGTGAGGGTCATCACGTTCGATAACATGCCTGCGCGTGGGCGCATCGCAAATCGTCTATCATTTCTACGATATCCGGATGGCCGATGACGGCTGCTTGAATAACCGGAAGACAGTTTCAACCAAAGAAGGAGCACACCATTGAAGCTACGGAAATCAATTTTTGTCCCTCTTGCTTTGCTGCTGGCTATAGCAACACTACCGGGCTGCAAGAAAAAGCAACCGCCGCTAGCAGAAGAGACCGCACCGCCGCCCACTTCATCGCCGGCACCGACAGCGGTATTGAAGGCTACGCCGACGGTGATCTCGGCTGGAGACGCGGTGCAGCTTAGCTGGCGCACCATGGATGCAACGTCGGTATCGATCGACGGCCTGGGCAACGTGCCCTCGGCGGGAGTGAAGACGGTAAATCCGACCCAGTCGACCACCTATCACCTGACTGCGACAGGACCTGGGGGCTCGGTTGAAGCATCGGCAGATGTGACTGTGAATGCGCCGCCGGCGGTGAGTGTGCCCAGCAACAGCAGCGAGAGCGCAGAGCAGCTCTTCCATGAAAACGTGCAGGACATTTTCTACGACTACGACACGTACGATATTCGGGCCGACGCGCAGGCTACGCTGGCCAAGGATGCAAACTTCCTGAACGCGAATCCGAACATCAAGGTCGTGATTGGCGGATACTGCGACGAGCGCGGATCGGATGAGTACAACCTGGCGCTGGGCCAGAACCGTGCCGATGCGGCTAAGAATGCGCTGATAACGGCTGGAGTAGGGGCAAACCGGATTCGCGTGGTGAGCTACGGCAAAGAGAAGCCGTTCTGCACGCAATCAGACGAGCAGTGCTGGCAACTGAATCGCCGCGCGGGCTTTACCATGGACAAGCCGTAAGATCGCGGAGGAGTTGGTTGGATTGACGGATGCGGTATCCCACCCTGGCGACAAAAACAAAGGCGTCGCGAGGGTGGGGCACCCGGCATAGGTGGGCACCCGGCGCAGGGCGCGACAATTCGAATGAAGAGCGAGCGGCAGCCCGCCACGAGTGAGGGGCTGCCGCTATCGCTTGTTATCATGGACACAACATGCAAAGAACCCGCACATTTCGCAATCGTCTCGTAACGGCGGCCGTTTTTATGCTGATGCTGGCGCCGGCCGGAGTTCCCGCCCACGCAGTTTCAAAAGAGATTGTGGAACTGCAGACGCAGGTGCAACAGCTTTTGGACATGGTGCAGCGCCTGCAGTCGACGATGGACTCGAAGTTCGGCATATTGCAGAACCTGACGCAGCAGACGGCGGACGCGGCCAGCCAGATGCAGTCCACGGTGAAGGACCTGCAACAGAAGCTGAATGCGCAGAACGAAGCGGTCAACGCCAAGCTGGACACGACTTCAGGCCAGATGCAGTCGATCAACGACTCCATCGACGAGTTGAAGTCGCGGGTGGACAAGCTGCAGCAGACGGTGAAGGATCTGCAGGGGCAGATTCAGACGCTGCAGGCTCCTCCGCAGCCGGTAGTGCAGCCCGGGAGCGGACAGCCCGGTGACAATTCACAGCCACAGGCGGGCACGCAGCCCGGAATGCAACCGGGAATGGCCGCCAATACAGCTCCCGCGAATCCTCCGCTGCAGCAGACGTTTCAGGCCGGCATGCGCGACTACAACGCCGCTAAGTACGACGTGGCGACTGCGGAGTTCCAGGACGTAGTGCATTACTATCCGCTGGACGACCTGGCCGGGACGGCGCAGTTCTACCTGGGCGAGATCGCCTATCAGCAGAAGGATTATCCCACTGCGATCAGTGCCTACAATGCGGTGCTGGAGGGCTTCAGCGGCAACGCCAAGGCTCCGGTAGCGCAGTTGCACAAGGGACTGGGGCTAATTGAAGAAGGCAAGAAGGACGCGGGAATTCGCGAACTTCGACAGTTGATCCAGCGGCATCCGCAGACGCCCGAGGCACGAGTGGCGCGAAGCAAGCTGAACGGGATGGGCGTGAGAATCGCGCCGCGTTGATTGGCCAGGGCGCTGAGGGTCTGGAGACCCTCAGTACCGCCGGTCAGGAGTGGCTGCGGAAGAATTCCTTGCGTGGTGCAATTCCGCAACGGCCGATGCAGCAGGTGCTGAAGCCCTGACTCATTTTGGGAGCTTTATCGGCCCGGCTAAAGCCGTGCCCTTGTTACAAAGTACAAAGCGATCTGAGGCTGGTTTTTGCGCAGCCTGATGAGACCGGCGGTACAATTCGCCGGTAATCGGGGATCACACTGCCTGCGATTTTGCTTCGGCCTTGGCCAGGCTCTTGTGGTGGCGCACGTCGGTGCCCTGCACCCAGAAGATGACATCTTCAGCAATGTTGGTGGCGTGGTCGGCAACGCGCTCGAGGGCGCGGCATATCATGAGAGCATTGAGCGCCTGCGCAGCGATGTGGCTCTGATCTTCCATTACCTTGGTCAGCGACTTGTAGGCGGATTTGTTCATCGCGTCGACGGCATCGTCCATTAAGAGCACGCCGCGAGCCAGCTCGGCATCGGCCTCGATAAACGACTGCAGGCTCTTGCGCACCATGTCGGCGGCCAGGGTAGCCATGCGGGGAATGTCGACGGGCAGATCCACGGCCGCCATCTGCTCCATGCTGCGGACGCGGTCGCTGATGCTCTTGGCGGAGTCGCCCACGCGCTCGAGATCGGCATTGATCTTGATGACGGAGAGGATGAAGCGCAGATCGATGGCCATGGGCTGCTCCATGGCGAGCAGATCGAGCGCGGCCTGGTCGATATCGCGCTCCATGCGATTGATAGCGATCTCGCTGCGATTGACCAGGTCGCAGATGGAGAGGTCGCGAACGCGATAGGCCTCAATGGCGCGCTGGATGGCCTGCTCGGCAAGGCCGGCCATCACCAGCAGATTTTCTTTCAGGTCTTCGAGGCTTTGTTGAAAGCGTATGCGTGTCATCCGAACCTGCCTGTGATGTAATCCTCGGTGCGTTTGTCAGAAGGATTAGTAAAGATTTTGTGCGTGGAGTCGAACTCGACCATGCGGCCGTTCAGAAAGAAGCCGGTCTTTTCAGCCACGCGGGCCGCCTGCTGCATATTATGCGTCACAATCACAATTGTGTACTGCGACTTTAGTTGGAAGATGAGGTCTTCGATCTTGGAGGTGGAGACGGGATCGAGAGCGGAAGCAGGTTCGTCCATCAGCAGGACCTCGGGATCGACGGCGAGGGCGCGGGCAATGCACAAACGCTGCTGCTGGCCGCCGGAAAGGCTGGCGCCCGATTTCTTTTTCAGATCGTCCTTCACTTCGTCCCAGAGCGCCGAATTCTTCAACGACTTTTCGACGATGCTGTCGAGTTCGCGGCGGTTGGAATAGCCGTTGAGTTTGAGCCCGGCGGCGACGTTGTCGTAGATCGACATGGTGGGGAAAGGATTGGGGCGCTGGAAGACCATGCCAACGCGGCGACGGATTTCGACGGGCTTGGCGTCCTGATAGATGTCGAGGTCGCCGATGCGCACCGAGCCGGTGACACGGGCGATGGGATTGGTTTCGTGCATGCGGTTGATGCAGCGGACGAAGGTGCTCTTGCCGCAACCGGAGGGGCCGATGAGCGCCGTAGCGTGGTTGGCAGGAATATTGAGATTGATATCCTGCAGGGTGTGATTGGTTCCATACCACGCATTCAGGTTCGAGACTTCAATGCCAACGCCCATTTAACTTGTCCCCTTCAAAACGCCCCTGCTGGTGACGTAACGGACCAGCGAGACAGCAAAAACGATCAAGACAATCAGCACCAGCGCGCCCGCCCAGGCGAGACGATGCCAGTCGTCGTAGGGCGAGAGCGCGTACACGTAAATCTGCAGGGGAAGCGCGGCGATTGGTTCGTTGAGGTTTGTGCTCCAGAACTGGTTTCCGAGCGCGGTAAAGAGCAGGGGCGCCGTTTCTCCGGCGACGCGAGCGAAGGCGAGCATGCAGCCGGTAATGATGCCGGGCGAGGCGGTCTTCACGGTGATTGAAAGCACCGAGCGCCAGTTTGGAACGCCGAGGCCGAGAGCCGCTTCGCGTACAGCGTGCGGCACCATGAGCAGCATTTCCTCAGTAGTGCGGCAGATGGTGGGAACCATCATGATGCCGAGAGCCACGCCGCCGGCGACGGCCGAAAAGTGCCCTTGAGGTAACACCACGAGCGAAAAAGCTGCCAGGCCCATCACGATGGAGGGCACACCGTTGAGAACGTCGGCAGTGAAACGGATGGCGTAGGCCATCTTTGTGCCACGGCCGAACTCGGCAAGGTAGATTCCGCCGCCAATGCCCAGGGGGACGCCGATGACGCTGGCTAATCCGAGCAGCACGGCTGAACCGACGATGGCGTTGGCCATTCCCCCGCCGGTCTCACCCACCGGAACGGGCACCTTGGTGAAGAAGGCGAGATTGAGCGAGCTGAATCCGCGAAAGATCAGGTAGCCGAAGATGACAACCAGCGGAGTGACCACCAGGAGAGTGGATAAAACGGCCACTGCCGTCGCGGTGTGATCGGCGAGGGCCCGGAATCTTGTTCGCAGCTTATAACCAGTTCGCACTCTATTCTTCCTTAACAATTCCAGAATGCACGATTGAGGTGAATCCTTGTTTAGTGCGCGTCGGCGGGCGCTCCGCGGGTGACAGCCCAGACCAGCAGGCGGGCCATCGCATTGACGATGACAGTGACGATGAAGAGGGCCAGACCGATTTCGATGAGAGCACTGCGATGCATATCGCTGGTGGCCTCAGCAAATTCGTTGGCAATTACGGCAGCCATTGAACTGCCGTTAGAGAGCAGGGAGCGGTGAATCTCGGGGCTGTTGCCGATGACCATGGTGACGGCCATGGTTTCTCCGAGGGCGCGGCCGAGGCCGAGAATAATGGCGCCGACAATGCCGATGCGCGCGTTGCGCAACACGCCCATGCGAATCATCTCCCAACGGGTTGCGCCGAGGGCGAGAACGGCTTCGCGCTGCGAATGTGGAACAGCGGTCATGACTTCGCGCGTGAGCGAGGAGATGATGGGCAGGATCATGATGGCCAGGATGATGGCCGCAGCCACAAAACCAAGGCCGGTGGGATTGTCGTCGTTAAAAAGGCCGGTCCAACCGAGCGAGGCGACGAGGAACGGGTTGACGTGCTCGCGCAGCAGCGGAACCAGCACGTACATGGCCCACAGGCCGTAGACGATGCTGGGAATGGCGGCGAGCAGTTCAGTGAGAAAGGCGAGCGGGCCGCGCAAAAGGCCGGGGCACATTTCGGTGAGGAAGACGGCGACGCCGATGGCAAGCGGAACGGCCAGCGCCAGCGCGAGGAATGAGGAAACGAGCGTGCCGTAGATGAACGGCAGCGCGCTGAAGTGGCTGTTGACCGGGTCCCAGAACTGAACGGTGTGGGTCGTGGTATCCACAAATGTCTTGTAGAAGAATCTGAAGTGGAACTCATTCCACGCCATTTGGGAACGGCCGATGAGCTCGACGAAGATAAGTACAACGATGCCGAAGATACTGAAAGCGCAGAGCGACATGAGGTATTGAAAACTGCGGTCGGCCACTGCGGAGTTGCCGCGGGAAAGCAGGAATTTGCGGACAGCCGATGGCGAATCTTTCGATGCGTCGGACCCATTTTTCCCAGCCGGACGAGAGGGCTCAGGTTGAGACATGGATTGTGAGATGCGGATTTCGGGCACGTTGACTTCCACAATATTCAGGCTAACGGCGATATGTGAATGAGAGGTTACAAGTGTGCAAAATCAAGCGCATACAAGCTGGCACAGCAACGCTCGGAGAACTGTTTAGGGGTGCCTTGCTCCTGATCCCGGAGAAGTGTACGAGTATTTCGGCTGCGAACCGGGGAATTCCGCCATTTGAATCTGGAAATCTGGCCATTCAAGGAACAGAATAGGCTATAGAACCGTATCGAGTGTTAAATGCACACCCACAGTGGAACCTTCGATCGCGGAGCGGAGTTTCTTCGCAACCGCCTTTTTGACCTCACTGGCCGGATCAGAGAGATAGACCCGCAACTGTCGCGGGTCATAGTGCCCTGGGTGGTGGATCATCCGCGCTATCTGCCAGGATTCATGCGTCTGGCGCGGACCATTGGGCAGTCGCGCCGCGTAAGGGCGAGAGCGCTCGAGGACGGGGTAAGAGTTCCGCCGTTTCTGGTTCTGAGCGTTACGTCGCGATGCAATCTGCGCTGCGCAGGCTGCTACGCCGGCGCCGTCGGGACGGTAGTGAGCAAGCCGGCGCGGCCGGGACTCGACATCGCAGGCTGGGAAAACGTGGTTGAGGAGGCCATCGGGCTGGGTGTGATGGCTTTCATGGTCGCCGGCGGAGAACCGTTTCTGGTGCCCGGGATTGCCAGCCTCTTCCACCGCCATCCCGACCGGCTCTTCCTGGTTTTCACTAATGGCACTGCCCTTTCAGCGCGCGACTTCGAGATTCTCAAGCGCTGTTCGAATACGGTAATCGTGGTGAGCGTGGAGGGTGATCGCGAATTGACCGACCTGCGCCGTGGCCGCGGGGTGTTTGAAAAAGCCACCGGCTGCCTCGATCGGCTGGCCCAGGCGGGCGTCCTTACTGGAATTGCCGTCACTGTCTCAGCGACAAATATTGAATATTGGTCGAAGCCGGAAAATATTGACGCTTTGATTGCGCGCAGCGGTCCGCTGGCCATGTTCATCGAGGAGATCCCTGCTGCTGGTTGCGAAAGCCAGGCGCCGCTGACGCCCGAACAACGGACCAGATTCCGCAAGACCGTTGTCGAGTACCGCGATCGAATGACGGGAGGCGCGTACATTATTCATTCGCCGGGCGACGAGGAGACGCTGGGAGGATGCGTCTCAGCCGGGGTGGGCTTTGCCCATGTGAACCCGAGCGGCGATCTGACCGCCTGCCCGGTCTCAGCCCTGGCCACGCACAACGTGAGAACTTCCACGCTGCGCGAAGGGCTGGCCAGCCCGCTCTTCGCGATGATCCGCGGGAACAAGCATCTGCTCGAGACCGAAGGCCATCCCTGCGGGCTTTCGGCGCACGCGGCGGAGCTGGAGGAGATGGCGCGAGAGTTGGGCGCATATCGAACCAGCGGAAACGCAAGCAAGGTCGACGGCCGGCCGGTGACAATTCAATAGAGCCGGTCAGCGGGTTTTGGCCTCTCGCCGGGGCAAACCCATGAAGGACTTTCTGGGCTTGATTCGACGCTGGGATAGGTCTTTGCATCGCCCCTGCGGGACTGGCAGCGGTTTTGGGCCAACTTCACCACCGCTGAAGCGCGGAGCTAACGACCACTGCGCCTACGGCGCGTTGCGGGGCGAACCTCGCCGGCCCAGATAAGAGCTTATGCAATCGCCGCAAGACCGCGGCACACCGATAAGCTCCATCGGGTCTTGTCTCGGCAGTTTAGAATTGCTGACTGGAAAGCAGGGCTTATTTATGCGCTCCGGTCTCATTCGCCTTGGTGTTTGTTTTACTGCCTTTGTTCTCGCCGTACTTACTGTTTCCGCACAAACCTCGTCCGCTGCCGACCCCGCCAGCCGGGATTGGAAGGCGCAATGGGTGACGCACCCCACGGCGCCGCTGCGGGAGCCGCTGGTGCTGCACTTCCGGCGATTTCTTACGCTGGGGCAGGTTCCGGCTTCGTATCCGGTGCGGGTGAGCGCCGATAACCGCTTTATTTTGTTTGTAAACGGGGTGAGGGTGGGCGACGGCCCGGCGCGAGGAGACCTGGCTCATTGGCGGTATGAACTGTTTGACCTGGCACCCATGCTGAAACCGGGGAAGAACCTGATCACGGCGACGGTGTGGAACTGGGGAGTGTACGCGGCGCTGGCGCAAGTCTCAGACCGGACGGCATTCCTGCTGGAAAGCGAAGCCACTGGCGACGCCGATATCAGCACGCCCAAGGATTGGCAAGTGGAGATTGAGCCGGGACACGTGGCGCTGGATCGCTCGTCGATCAAGATGTGGACTTACTTTGCCTCGGGACCGGGCGAGGAAATTGATGCGGCAAAGTACGACTGGAACTGGAATTCGCCGGACGACAAGAATCCGGCCTGGGTCGCGGTGGCTTCGCCGATGCGGGACAGCATTTTTGCTCAGACGGCAAAGGCGCACTCTGCCGATGTGACCCAGGACAACAACTGGTGGCTGGTGCCCGACCGGTTGCCGCACATGGAGTACAAAGCTGAGAGCGCGGGCAGCGTTGTGCGCGCGGAACGGTCGAAAACGAGCCAAGTCCCCGGTGAGCCAGAATCGACTCAAACTGCGATTGTGCCGCCAAATTCGTCCTATTTAGAATTTCCCAACACCATTACCACGGTGGCTGCATCCAGCCACGTTCATCTTCTTCTCGATCGCAAGACGCTGACCACGGGCTATCCGGTGCTGACCGTCTCCGGCGGCAAGGGCGCGACCATCTGGATCACTTACTCCGAGGCCCTCTACGACAAAGACATGCACAAGGGCGACCGCGATGCCCTCACCTATACGGATGCCCAGGGAGCAACCCATCCCCGCGAAGCGCACGGGCTCAAAGATGAGTTCCTGCCTGATGGCGGAGACAATCGCGTCTTTCAGCCGCTATGGTGGCGCACATGGCGCTATATGGACCTCGACATCGAGACCGGTGACCAGCCTCTCACACTCGATTCGCTCACAGCGCAATTCACCGCATATCCGTTTGAGGAGCGCGCGAGTTTTGAATCGGCTGACCCTGAGCTGAAGCAGATTTGGGATATAAGCTGGCGGACGGCGCGGCTGGACGCGCACGAAACCTACATGGATACGCCCTACTACGAGCAACTGCAATACATCGGTGACACGCGGATACAGGCGATGATTTCGTATGCGGTCGGCGGCGACGGACGGCTGGCGCGGCAGGCGATTGAGGCGTTCAACAATTCGCGCATTCCGGAAGGGATTACGCTGAGCCGCTATCCCAGTTCGCTGAACCAGCACATTCCCACGTTTTCGCTGTTTTGGATTGGGATGGTGCACGACTGGTGGATGTACCAGCCGGACACTGAGCCGGTGAAGGAATCGCTTGAAGGAGTGCGGAGCGTGTTGCACTGGTTTGCGCAATATGAGCAGCCAGACGGGATGCTGGAAAAGTTTCCGTGGTGGGGCTTTGTGGATTGGGTTTCAAAGGGCGACATTCCGACTTATGACGCAAACGGTCAGTCATGCACCACCTCGCTTTTGTACCTGGGCGCCATTGACGATGCCGCCGACCTGGAACACGCGGTTGGCGACCCGGTGTTTGCCGAGCGCGACAAGGCACGCGCGGCGCATGTGCGCCAGGGCCTCTTGAGCCAATGCTGGAGCGAGCAACGCGGCTTGATGGCCGAGACTCCCGACAAGAAGGGATTCAGCCAGCAGGCGAACATCCTGGCCGTGCTGTACGACGTGGTTCCAAAAGAAGAGCAGAAGGCAGTGATGCAGAAGATTCTCGCCATTGAGCCAGGAACTTCGCCCGACGATGTATTGAGCGCTTCGTACTACTTCAGGTTTTACCTGGCGCGGGCGCTCGATCACGCGGGGATGGGCGACGATTATCTGGCTTCGATTGCCCCGTGGCACCGGCTGCTGGCGCTGCACTTCAGCACCTGGCCTGAGACACCTGGAGAGACGCGGTCGGACTCGCATGCGTGGAGCGCGCACCCCATCTACGACCTGCTGACGCTGGTGGCCGGGATTGAGCCGGCGAGCCCCGGTTTCAGAACGGTGAAGATTGCTCCTCACCTGGGGAATTTGAGGGAGCTGAAGGCGTCGTTCCCGCACCCGGATGGGATGATCGCGGTGGAATATCATTTCAAACCGGTACATCCTGATCCACATGTGAAGGGCGGCGCAAGCTTCTTTGCCACCATCGAGTTGCCGGGCACTTTGACGGGGACTTTCGAGTTCGAAGGCGGAAGCTGGCCGCTCAAGCCGGGCACCAACCGGATTGTTGTTCCGGGGAAATAAGAGCGTGGCGACGCTGGGTTTCAGCCGGTTCCGGGTGATCGTAAATACGCAATCCAGACGGAAAAGGGGGAGAGTTGCGCGAGGCGCTCGATGCAGCGATTCGATCGCAACTCGAGTTTTCAGTGGAAAATCGATTCGCTAATGGTACTTTGCGTTCCCCGTCCCCGGCGAAACGTGGTACAACTCCAAGCATGACAAAGGGGCAAGTTGCAAACCCTCCAGGACAAGTCAATCTGAAGATGCTGGCTGAGCACCTTGAGCTTTCGCAGACCACGGTTTCATTGGTGCTGAATAACTCCCCCTCGGCAAAATCGATACCGCAGGAGACTCGCAACCGGGTAGTGGAGGCAGCGCGCCGGCTCAACTACAGGCCCAACTACTTTGCGCGTTCATTGCGGCAACGACGCTCAATGAGCGTGGGTGTATTGGCGTCGGATTTGAGCGAGGGCTACTTTACGCGAGTGATGACGGGAGTTGTACAGGAGCTGAACCAGTCACACTATTTCTTCTTCACCGCGTGCCATTACTGGAACAAGGATCTGATGGAGAAATATCCGCGGATGCTGCTGGACCGTGCTGTGGACGGATTCCTGCTGCTGAATACGTCTCTGACCACTGTTCCTGTTTCCGTGCCGGTGGTGGCGATTTCGACGCACTCAGAAACGCCGGTCGAGGTAACCAACGTAGTTCTGGATCACGACATTGCCGCCACGCTGGCGCTGAAGCATCTTTACGATCTGGGTCACCGGCGGATTGCATTCATGCGCGGGCCAGCGGCGATTCCCGACTCGGAGTTCCGGTGGGCGAGCATTCAAAAAGTTGCGCGGGAGCTGAACCTCGAGTCTGATCCCGATCTCGAAGTGCGCCTGGATGCAAGCGGCTGGCCGATGAAGACGGGACAGCAGCCAATGGATCCGCACATCGCCTACGCTCCGACCCGCGCGCTGCTGGAGAAGACCCAAGATTTTACTGCTCTATTCTGCTTTAACGACATGGCGGCAATGGGCGCCATTCGCGCCATCAAGGACGTCGGACTCACCGTGCCGGGAGACATCTCTGTGGTGGGATTTGACGATACCACTTCAGCCGCATTTTCGATTCCCTCGCTGACTACCGTTCACCAGCCGCTTTTTGAGATGGGCAAACGGGCCGCGGAAATACTGCTGGAAAGAATCGCGGACCGGGAAAAGGATTTTCCCAGAGAGGTGATGATGGCCCCGGAGTTGGTGATTCGCGAGTCGACCGGGCCGGTAAATAGAGGGAACAGGGACTAGGGACCAGGGACCAGGGAATAGAAAGCAACCGGACAGCGATCGGTCTTTCGCAATCAGAGGATCCCTGCAATCGCTGATGGCCGAGAGCGAGCTGTCGCAGGTCACGATTCGCGATCTACGATTCACGGCTCACGGTTCACGAGCAGGCGGCCTCGAGCCAGCGACTCACATAGACCTGGGCGTGCGCTTCTCCGCAGTAGTGACGTGCGCCGGGCGCGTCGGCGGCTTCTTTAGTCCACTTGTGGATGGTGAGTTGCGCGCTGTTGCAGTGGATGACAATCCAGCGCTGCGGATTGTCGCTTTCTTCTCCGCAAATTTCACATCGATAAATTGTGCCGATCACGGTTGACCTCCGGATTAATATTACGGTTCGTATTTGCAAGCCCTGATATGGAGAAGTAAGCGTCCGGGCCTGAAGTGTGTGCGTGAAAACTCGGTCCCATGTCAAAAAGACTGTCAGGAAGAACCCGCGGCTAAAGCCGTCTCTATACTTAGCGTCTTATTCAGCAGCCTAAGGCTGCTGCTCCCTCCGAAGTTGCTCCGTCCGAATCTGCTCCCTCCGAAGTATCGACCGAAAGCGTGCCGTGACCGGTTCTCACGCAGACGCTGAGACCCCCTGCACCCTCCATTTCCCTCATTCCAGTATCTGCATGTCGAGGGGTGAAACCAGCATGCAATCCATGGTGCGCACCGAGGCGAGCGCGCGCTTGAGCGCCGATGATTTGCATGGCTCGACGGTGACCACGAACGGCAACGCGTGGGCCGGATAGCCGGGCTTTTGCAGGATGGCGCGAATGTTGATCTGCTCGTTGGCCAGGGCGGTGGTAATGGCGGCGACGA
>CAZGUD010000041.1:36929-54736 GCA_964528915.1 uncultured Occallatibacter sp. | reverse complement strand
CAGCCCTCTTTCTTTGCGTCTTCGATAGGATATTACTTATGCAGGATTCAGTAAAAGACAGTGGTCTGTGATCACAAGGGTTGCTGGAGAGTACAGCCCTTACTCGTGTTCACCGCGCCGCGATACAATCCGTGGCAATGATCCTTGCACGAAAAAAGCTTCTGGTCTGTGCTTCGACCCTCACCTCAGTGGTTGCGTTTTGCCTGCCCGCGTGCTCCCAGGTGGTTGAAATGGTTAATCATGACGGCAAGACGTACGCCTGTCAGCGGAGCGGCCTGATGTTTGCAGGCAATTCCTGCGGAACGCAGGATTACGATGAAGTAGTTGCCGGAACTATTCTCTCCGTTGCGCCAGTCTCAAATGGAGAGATCAACTTTGCCCTCAAGCCTGAAGAAACCTTCAAGGGTGAGTCAGCGCAGAGGATCGACATCACGACCACGCAGGGGTTCTGTTTTCCCGATCTGCGAGTCGGGGACCGCTGGCTCTTCTATCTCGTGCGCGACAAAGAATCCGATAGGTTGATGCTGGCCTATGGAAGTGGCAGCGGACCTGTTACGCAGGTAAAAAGCAGTTTGGATCGCCTGCGCCGTATGACGAAGTTCCGTGGCTCGGGGTTAATCGTGGGAGAGGTGGATCAGTCGAACGGCGTGCCGCGAGCGCATCACCCGATCGTTGTGCGCAGTCTCGCCAACGGCGGGCAATATACGGCCTTTACCAACAAAGATGGCAAGTTCGAGTTCCCGCCCGTACCCGCGGGCAAATACAAGTTGAATCCAAACACGGTGCCGGGTTTGAAGGCGACGTGGTCGGGCGACATCACCGTGGAAGCGCGGCAATGCTCCAATTACTACATCAGCATCGAAGTCGACGGCAGAATCTCAGGACTGGTTCGTAATGCCGATGGCACGCCGGCGGAATCTGTGGAGGTGGAAGCAGTGGCCGCGGACGACTCAGACAACGGTGGCGGCACCGCAATCACAGACGAGAGAGGCCATTACGTAATTCAAGGTCTGGAGGCGGGAAGATACCTGGTGGGCCTGCGCATAGCCGATGAGGCAGCCGGCGGCGACCAGCTTTACGCGCCCGGCGTTAAAGACCGCAAAAAGGCGCTCACCGTCAGTTTGGGACAGGCCGAGAAACGCGCAGGCGTCAATATCCACGTTCCCGCGGAGTGAACGCCTAGTAGATACCCGGTGCAAGCGCCCGCGTGTGCCGGCTGTACTCTTCGTAGTCGTTCGCAAACGTGCGCCTCAGGTTCGCCTCTTCAAGCCGGATCTTGCGCACGTACGCGATCGCCGCGAGCAGGAATCCCACCAGCGCGTGCCATTCTCCTGAAACGATTGCCACGCCCAGGTACAGCATCAGCAACCCCGTGTAGATCGGGTGCCTGACGTATTTGTAGGGACCGTTCCGCACCAGCTCGTGGTCGACCTTGATTGTGATTTTTCCGCTCCAGTGCTTGCCCAGAACGCGACGCGCCCTCACCGCCAGCAGAAAGCCGCCAACCTCGATCGTCAGACCCGCCACCACCGGGATCAGCGAAACGGGCAGCCAATTTCCGTTGAGCCCCGGCACGCGAAAGAACAGCAGAAGCTGCGCCACGCTCGTCAGCACCAGGTGCACCCGGCGCGAACCGCGAGACTCCTGCGAACTCGCTTCCGAGGCCGTCTTTGCAGCCTTCTCCCAATAAATGCCGATCAGGCACCAAATAATAACGGAGGCGGTTATGGGCCAGCCGGGCTGCAGCAGTTGGAATTTATGCACGTTGTTTTCCGCTCGAGAAATGCCGCCGGAGCATCTCTCCTAAATCAAGAAAGGATTGTCGTCCTGAGCGAAGTTTGCCGCACATCTTGAGGCAACGCATTCGCAGCATCTGCGGCTGTTCTTTCAGCGCAATCCTTGCGACCTACCTCGCACGGCCCCCGAACACGCGGTAGCTGATTCCCGCGCTCGCACCATACGGATGCAGCGTGGGATTGGTGTGCCAGTACTCTTCCTCGAAATCAAACGGCCTTAACGTAAACTTCCTTGTCAGCCGAAACTCCACGCCGCCACCGTAGGCAATCGTCGTTGCCCGCCCACTGAGCCAGCCGGGCCCGCTGCCCCATCCAATCAGAGCCTTCCCGTAGGGTGTCCAGCGGTGAATCTCCCTGATAGGCACTTTGGGGCCAATCATGTATGTGTTCTGGGCGATGTTCTGGTACTCATTGAAGTGCAGCCAGCGACCCTCGCCTTCAATCTGTACCCAGCGCGAAATATGCACGTCGACAAATGCGCCAATTCCGAAGAGCCGGTAGGGGCTGGTCTGCGCAGTGCTGCCGTTTCCCGCATAGTCAGGCTGGAAGGCCGAGGCTTCGCCGCCCGCGTCGACCGACAACCCTCGACGGAACCCCGCAGGCGCGACCTGGGCGCTAACTGAAATCGCCGCTGAAATAAGGACCAGGCAAAATAGAGCCGTAACAAATTTCTTCATGAGAGCTGAACACATCCGCTTCTGGGGAAAAATTCTCTAACTGCTATTCCAACTTCAAACGAAAATCCGCGAATCAAAAGCCGAATCAAAAGCCCGGCAGGCTGTTTTAATCCAGACCGCCGGGCTCATTTTCATTCTTACTGTGGATTCTGCGCCGCCGTAGACTGCGGCTGATCCTGCGCCGGTGCGGCTGCAGGCACATTCGTTCCGGTAGGCTGTGCCACGTTAGGCGTTGCCGGTGGAGGACTGGCCGGCTGGCCGTTGCCAGGAGCGGCAGCGGGATCGCCGTTACCCGCCGGCGCGGGCACCGGGGGCGTGGGCCCCGTTGGCGGAGGCTCAACATTCGCCAGATCGTACCGTTGCAGCTTGTAGAAGATCGGCGTCACTTCAAACGGCATCTTGTCGCGCGCATTCATCGGCGCATAAATCTTGGCGTTCAGCATGTGAACCTTGTCGTCCCAGGGGTCGGTCTTGAGCCAGCTTCCCAGCGGGTAGGCCGGGGTCTGCGTCAGGTCGTCCCAGTTGATCTTTGGCGCCATATGCTCAAGGTCCGCCATCCACGGCGTGCCGTCGGCCTTCAGCAGGCTGTCGCCCAGCTTGGGCGTATTCAGCGACTTCAGCACGTGGCCCCGGTCCATCAACTGCTCGTAATAAAGGCCCGCCACTGGAAGCTGGTCTTTATACATCGACGCCTGCAGGTATTCCATCGCCTTCTTTGCAGCGGTGCCGTTGTCAACGTCGGAGTGGTACATGTCGATGCGCTGGAAGGTCGATTCATCCGGGAAGAGCAGCCGGTCGTTGAACGCGTAGCGCGTGTCGATATGGTGGCCCAGCGCGATGTGCGCCAGCTCCATCGCAATTACCGACGCGATCGCCGGCTCGTTCGGCAGGGAATCGAGCAGCCCCTTGCTGAGCAGGATGGTGTTGCCTACCGTGGTGGTCTCAACCGTGTCGGTCAGCAGCACGCGGCAGTGAATCTGGTCGGTGAATGCCAGGTTGTTGGGCACCACCAGGTTAATCACAATCTGGCCGAGAACCTTCTCTTCGTATCCGCCGGGGGTGAGCGGCGCAACCAGTCCGGCCTCAACCAGGCGGTCGATCACGTTGTTCTCAGCCTGCGTAATCCACATGCGCGATGCCTGCAGCGGACCTACGTCGGACGAATCGCCGCTCTGGTCCACGGCATCGTCAACCTTCACGCTCACGTTTTCGCTGTCGCGCGTGGGCAGCTTGAGGCTGTAGCCCCAGAAGTGTGTCTGCGCCTTCAGTCCCAATGACTTCGCTTCTTTGTCGACCCGATGCGTTTCTTCAACATACACTGAAACCGGCAGCCAGATGCCTGGCTGCACATTCATCCGCCAACTGTCGAAGTGGAAGTAGTACTTCGAAGAATCCTCTGAGGTCGGTCCCGTGTACGTTCCGTTGAAACGCACCACGTTGCCGTCCTGATCCTCGATCCAGATGCGCCCGTAGAAACGGCCCATCCCGCGAACATCGGTCTTGGGGTGCACATCGAAGACCCACGTGCGCACCGAACCCAGAAACTCCCTCCGCACAAAGCTGAACACGTAATGCTGTTGATCGAAGCCGGAAGGATCCACGAACATCATCTGCATGAAGCCAGTGGGCGAGTAGGTGAATTTCTCCAGTCCCAGCACTTTGGTCAAGCCGGTGATGGCTCCAAATGATCCCTTGAACCAGCCGTGCTTGGCTTCGGCACGCGGGCTGTACTCTTTGTCGAAAAAAACCCTGCCGAAATCCACACGGCTCAGCATGTACTGGTCTTCAACGGGCACTTCGTAGAGCTTCACATCCGGGCGCGTGTCCTGGATGTAGGTCTCAACCAGCGGCGTGCGCAGCTGGATGGCCCTGATCAGCACCTTTTCGCGGCCCACGGCCCTCTCAACAAGAGCTGCCTGCTCCGGCGTCAGCATGCGTGACTGCTGATATTTCGGTTGCTTCTTCGCGTGCGCGCATATCGTGCCCAGAGCGAGGATAAAGATGGTTAGGGGGACGATCTTCCGAAATGTCATTTCAAACTCCTGGGTGAATACTTGCCGGTCCGTCCTCTCATCCGCCAGTGCCGCTTGCGGCATGCCTCTGAGCTTCAGACCTTGTTCCCGGTGAAACCTCTAACTGAAAGCTAATTCCTGAATGCTATGCCAATTGAAAAGTGATAGTGATATTGGTTGTCATATCCACGGGTTGACCGTTGCGTGTAGCCGGACGGAATCTGATTTGCTGCGCCACACGTCGAGCTTCCTCGTCGAGCCCATAGCCCAAGCCCCGCACCACGCTTTGCACTAGCACCTGCCCGTTGGCGGTGAAGGTTACGCGAAGAACGACGTCGCCCTGGATCTTCTGCTGCCGGGCTTCGGGTGTGTACTGCACAGGCGGCTTCGAAAGTACCTCAAGGCTCGTCGTTGCCGGCTGAACTGTTGCCTGGGGTACTACCGCCGCTGCGGTTTGCACTGCCGGGATTCCCGCGGAGCCCACCTTGCCGTACGAGGAGCCATTGGGCGAGCCGGTGGCTGCTCCTGGAATTCCTGCCGATGCGACGCGGCCAACTACCCCGGAGTTCGATCCTGACTTCAGCCCGTTGCCAATGCCGGTCGATCCAACCACGCCGTGCGGCGCAACTGCCGGCCCCTGCATGCCGCCATAGGGGTTGCCGATCGCAGCCACTGTCGCCGGCTTGGTTGCATACGGATTCGGCGTAACCCCGAATGTCTGGCCCAGGTGCACCGGCGCAGTCGATGGCTTGACCGACTTGTTTTGCGCCGGCATAGCGGCTGCAAACGCAGCCTTTGGCTGCGGCTGCTCAATAATGTTCGGCTTGGCCTGCCTGATCTCCGGCAATGCAACCTTGGCTTCCATCTGTATCGGCTTCGGTTCAGGCTTCGGCTTGGGCAACTGAATCTTCTGTGTCTCCATCTGAATTTTAGGAGTCTCAGGAGGTGGCGGAAGCTTTGGCGGAGGAATTGGCTTCACCTTGGGCTGAGGCGGAGGCGTAGTGGGCGCAATCAACGTCGTCAACTCGTAATGACTCTGGATCACGTGCTTGGCCATCATGCTGACGGCCAGGACAAGTGCCAGAATGCACCCATTAATGGCGGCGCTGGTGACGAAAGAAACGGACCGGCCTTCGGGCTCGGGGAGCATTCCGAAAGTCAAACGTCCGGGGGAGTAGCTCGTCGACATGTGTGTCAGTCCTCGCTTCACGCCGTTATCGCGGCGCAGAAATATTCAATTTGGGGCTGGCGGAAGACCGTTGCTCGTTCCTCTTTGACGCCGCTTTGCTAACGGCGGCGGCTTTCTGTTTCCAATTAATGATTCCGAATTTCATTTCGCTTCTGGTCTCAAACTCTTGAGAGTACCTGGCCGCCAGGCCTGGTATTGATTGCTCAAACATGCAGACGTAGGGGTTAACTTGCTGTTCAATCTCTCGTTGATTGCGGCGTGCGGGGCCAGCCCGCGCGTGTCCCGCGTGGTCAACAAACTGCCGCTCGATGCTCTGGACCCTTTAATGCCTCGGATAAACTTGCCTCTCCAATTTGCATCCAAGGCGTCGAGCAAGTGGAATCCACTTTTCTCAAACGCAACCGGCGATACTCTTCTCCGGCGGCGAAATGAAAGCATCAGGCTATCCCGCCGCTCATCGGTCGCATGATTCTTTCCATCATGGATCCATTGGGTGAGCAGCAGGTGCGGGAATCCATTTTGAATCGGTCTCCCGGCAGTCTGACCACAGACTACTGTTATAGACTTTAGGTTACCTAAACTGCTCGCGAAAGGACAGTCTTTTTTGTGAAAGTGCTGATAACCGGTGGCGCGGGGTATATAGGTGGTACAGTCGCTACCCTGCTTGCCCAGAATGGGCATAACCCCGTCATTTTCGATAATTTGAGCCACGGACGCCGGGATCAGCTTCCCCCAGGAATCGACTTCGTTGAGGGCGAATTGGCCGACCGCGCCGCCCTCGAAACTATATTTTCTTCGGCAACCGCTGGTAACCACCCCGCCGCTGGTAACCACCCCTTTGACGCCGTGCTTCACTTTGCCGCCCTCATCGAAGCCGGCGAATCGATGGTCCATCCCGAGCAATTCTTCCGCAATAACACCGCCGGCACGCTTGCCTTGCTTGAGGCAATGCTCTCGTGCGGGCCCCGGCGCATCGTTTTTTCGTCCACCGCCGCTGTCTATGGCGAGCCGGAATCGGTGCCCATCCGCGAAGATGCTGCCCTCAAGCCCACCAACGCCTACGGCGAGTCGAAGCTCCTGGTCGAACAAATCCTTGCCTGGTTCAACCGCATTCACGGCTTTCGTTGCGCTTCGCTGCGCTACTTCAACGTGGCGGGAGCTCCTGAGGGTCCTGATGGCGTTACTCGCGGCGAGGCGCACACTCCGGAGACCCATCTCATTCCCCTGATCCTCGATGTGGCTGCGGGCAGGCGCCCGTCCATACGAATATTTGGAGACGATTACAGCACCCCGGACGGCACTTGCATTCGCGATTACATCCATGTCTCCGACCTCGCCGATGCCCATCTCCTCGCCCTCAGCGCACTCGATACTCATGACCGGCTCATCTATAACCTTGGCAACGGCAGGGGCTTCAGCGTCCAGGAAGTCATTGAGTCTGCCCGGCGGGTTACCGGCCATTCCATCCCGGTTGAGCTTTGTCCGCGGCGTCCGGGCGACCCGGCTGTGCTCGTAGCCAGCTCCGAAAAAGCCATCCGCGAGCTCGGCTGGCGGCCGCGCTACCAGGAACTGGATGACATTCTTCGAACTGCCTGGGCCTGGCACAAGAGACTCTACGGCGTGTAACCAGGTCAATCTGTTTTGTGCGGGCCCGGCAGCGTGAATCTCTTGATCGAGAAAGGTTCTTTTTCCGCGGCGTCCGGGCAAGCGCCCTGTTTGGGAGCGCCGCCCGGTTCAACCAGCGAACTGCGCCGCGTTGGGAATCCACCTTTCCCTGCATAAGATTCTGCAACCGAACCCACGTATTTCATCTCCAACAAAGGTGGTAGTGGCATCCACCAAACATCCCCAGGGGTCAACCAGGTATGGACACGAGTGAAAAGATTGAGAAACAAGGCCGTAGGGGCTATTTGCGCGCTTTTCTTGACTTCTTTGTTCTATTCAGCGGCATCTCGACCCGATCGAATCTCGAACGCACCCAGCGTCGCCCGCTGCTGAGCCGGGGACTGTTTCTCTTCCGCGGCAAAAAAAGTACGGGGGCCCGGGGCTAGTAGTCTCAAACCCCGCCCGCGCAGAAATGTTTCGGCGGAACGACCCACAATTCGCGATCCACGACCCACGATTCACGACCCACGATCCTAGTACAATCGAACCATGCCGCTGACCCGCCAACAGGCGCTCGACCACTTCCAATCCCCCGACCTCATCGGCCTGGGTTTTGAGGCCGACGCTGTGCGCCGTCGCCTGCACCCCGAAGGCGTAGTCACCTACATCATCGATCGCAACATCAACTACACCAACTTCTGCACCGAGTACTGCAGCTTCTGCGCCTTTTACCGGCCACTCAAAGGACCCACGGCCAACGAGGGCTACATCCTCTCGCTCGAAACAATCTACGACAAGATCGCCGAGACCCTGGAGATGGGCGGCACCGGCGTGCTCATGCAGGGCGGCATCCATCCCGACCTCAAGATCGACTGGTTCGAGAATCTCTTCCACGGCATCAAGCAGCGCTTCCCGAAAATCTGGCTGCATTGCCTCTCGGCCTCTGAAGTGCTGGCCATCGCCGAGTACTCCAACCTCGACCTGCGCACTACCATCGCCCGCCTGCGCGACGCCGGCCTCGACTCCATCCCCGGCGGAGGCGCCGAAATTCTCGACGACGACGTGAGAATCCGCATCGCGCGCCTCAAATGCCGCACCGAAGATTGGGTCAGCGTTCACCGCACCGCGCACCAGCTCGGCATGCGCACCACCGCCACCATGATGTTCGGCGTGGGCGAGACATTCGACCAGCGCATCAACCACTTCGAAGTCGTCCGCCGCCTGCAGGAAGAAACCGGCGGATTCACAGCCTTCATCCCCTGGAGCTTCCAGCCCAAAAACACAGCCCTCGGCGGCCGCGGCTGGGACGAAGCCACCAGCGTCGAGTACCTCAAGGTGCTCGCCATCTCGCGCCTTTATCTCGACAGTATTGAGAACGTGCAGGCCTCGTGGGTCACGCAGGGACTCAAGGTGCTCGAGCTCGGCCTCCACTTCGGAGGTAACGACGTGGGCTCTGTCATGCTTGAAGAAAATGTGGTGAAAGCCGCGGGCACTTCGAACTGCACAACCGAAGAGGAACTCCGCCGCATCATCCGCGACGCCGGCTTCAAACCTGTCCAGCGCGATACGCTGTATCGCACCATGTTCCTCAACTAACGCTTCTCCAGACATTGTCATCCCGAGCGAAGTCGAGGGATCTGCAGTTGTTCTTCGGCCCTTCGGCTCTTTCCAGTTAGCGTACATTTTGTAGCTTTTATGCTACACTTACTCCGTGTTCGACCTGATCGTCTACGAGCAGAGCCAAGGCCAGTGTCCATTCGAAAAATGGCTTAATAGCCTCCGCGACAAACAGGCGCAAACACGTATCGCGCGGAGGATTCGTCAGGTTCAGAACGGAGCGCTCGGGGATTGGAAGCCCGTCGGCGAGGGAGTGCTTGAGCTTCGTATCGATGTGGGCGCCGGCTATAGAGTCTACTGCGGCCGGCATGGAGACACGTTTGTCATTCTGCTCTGCGGCGGCGACAAGAGCAGCCAGGACAAGGACATTGAACGCGCAAAAGACTTTTGGGCTGACTGGAAACGGAGGCAAAGGTGAAAACATACAAAGCCGGTATTCCATATCACGAATGGGAAATCGAAAAGCTGCGCAAAGATCCCGAATTTGCGGTTGAGTATCTCAAGTTAGCGCTTGAATCAATCGACGACCCCGAGGACCGCGGCGTAAGTCTGATCATGCTCCGCGCTCTCGCCGAAGCCTATGGCGGACTTGGCGCCGTCGCCGCCAAAGCCGGCGTCAGCCGCGAGTCTCTTTACCGCTCGCTCTCGCCCAAAGGCAATCCCACGCTCAAGACGCTTGTCGCTGTGCTGAGCACGATGGGTCTGAGCCTTTCTGTTGTGCCACAGCAAAAGAAGGCGCGCAAACGGACAACGAAGAAACCGGCAAAAACCGTGCGTGCGCGCGTCGCGGCCTGAGCGTGTTTCACCCCGGTAGCGCAAGATCAGCGCACTTCGCTGGGTTTCACTCAAAGTGCGGCGCATCTATGACATTTCCCTCCAGATAAGATTGATTGGGAACCTGTCGAGAAACTCATCGCCCCATGCGCGAATGTCATTCTATCCTTCCGTCACTTCCCCCCGAGGCCGGCATTCATCCACACAATCATCACCATCACCACCCGCATCATCACGGCCCGCGAGCACATTCGCGGCGCGACTTCGCGGCAAAATCTCCGCGACCTGATCCACCTGTACATAAGCAACATGGACGAGGGACACACGCGCGTGAAGATGGATGAAGTGGATCTTCATCTCGATAACACCTGGTTCACCTGGATCGGCGGCGCGCAACCTGATAGCACCTTTTACTACCGCGTCCAGAGCCCGGTCATCCTCATCGAATTCGATCACCAGCGTCCCGCAAATCTCTCGCAATTTGCCGACGACCCCAAGAAGCCAACCCAGCAGCACATCCACTGCGTAGTGCGAACACCCAACGGCAACGATTACGGAAAGGATTTGCTGAGGCAGCACTACCTGGCGCATCCGCACACGACGTAATTTGCGCACCATTGCAGTGTGATTCTGGTGTCTGCTGATTTCAGGTTTAAAGCGCTGAATATAAAGTTGTTATGTAAAGAATCATGAGGGCGCGCAGAATGCGGGTTTTGGCGAAATACTGCACTGATCCGGGTGCAAAGGGGCTGTTTTTGGGGTCGAAATCATAACGAATGTAACAATCATTTTCGGGTCTTCGCGCGGCCTAAGCGGCTTGTTGTGAAGGAGTTAATTGGGGTTCGTCCCTATTAACTTTCTTAACATCCCGGGGGAGGGGAGGGGTGTGTTTTTTTGCTTTTTTCCGTTTTTTGGGTTGGCGGGGAAGGGCTCCGAGCGCGACCTGCGCCGCGTAGATGAGCTTGCCGCTGGCGTTGTCGGGAATAACTTCCATAAGGACTCCTTCAGCGACGCAGGCGATGAAGTTGAGAATCTGTTGACGGCTTGAAAGCGGAGGCAGGTTGTCGCGATAGGCCTTTGCTCCGGCCTTCTCGCACAGGTATTCCGAGGCCCTTCCTGGTCCACCGTCGCGTTTGCAGCAGTCGTCGAAGGCTTCGTTATAGGCGTCGCGGCAGCAAATGATGGCGGCGAGGGGTGGGTTGGGTGGGAGATCTTCCTCGGTTTCCGGTTCGATTTCTGGTTCGGTTTCCGGGTCGGGTTGGGTGGGTGTTGTTTCAGGTGTTTCCGGCATCTGGATTTTCTCCTGATTCCAGTGTGCGCGTGGGAAGGGTAATTATCGGCAAGCGGCAGCGGGAAGAGAACAGAGGGCAGAGAAGAGAGATCAAGTGCGGCGGGGTTGGTGGAGTTGGCTGGAGTGAAGGGCGTTTGCCGGTACCTACCCTGGCATTCGGTGCGCGAACCTTCCTTACTGGGTGAATAGGTGTGTCGGCAATAGTGACAGTCCAGGCCGGAATGTCAGGTGTTTGAGATCGAAGCAACCGTGCTTTTTATGAAAAGAGCATTGGGTGGTCCCGCCGAACAGTGGCAACTGCATTGGATAGATCGACAAGGCAGGTTTCTATCTGAGACCGCAAGGAGAGAACAAATACTCGATCAACAATTGTGCAAATCTGAAGCAACATGCTTGCGGATTGCTCGACAGAATCACAGACGCCCTTGATGTGGGGCCCGGTGATCGCCAATGCGTCGCCGGAGACGGTGATCTCGGTAGTCGCTACAGCGGACATCGGCAAGGTGTGCTTGTGGGCGCAGAAAATCCAATAAAGCTCTTGGTATGCTAATCCGGCCTTGATTTCCTTCGCCCGCTCATAGATGGATTTTTGCGACCAACCTCTCGCCTTTTTCGGGAAGTATTTTAGTAGAGGGCGCACTTGGGGAAGCAGGTCAGACTCATAGCGCCGATAGATTTTCCGGCGTCCTCTTGGCAACCGAGCATAGCTCAGTATCTTTTGCGCTTGGAAGTACTTCTCCACGTTTTCAAATTGAAAATATCGCGTGGCGCGCCTTTTGGGAGAAGCGCCAATGTACAAAAGATCAACCAGATTCTCAAAGAGCACCGCACAGAGCGCAAGGCCGTCACTGCCGAATCCTGTTCGACAAAGTATCTGAACTGCATTTGCAGTCTTGAGGGCCTTTGCAAATATGGAATACGTGACAGCTTTATACTCAGAATCGATCCCACTTGCTCCGATTCCCTTGAGCACCGATTGGGAAAGTGACAAGGCGGCGGCGCTGGCATCCATCAGGTCGGCAGCCTGGATTAGTTGATTGTGGAACTGCGCTGGGACTGCGAACGGAGCTGGCACATATTGGGGAGTTGCCATCCTTACCTCTCTTTGATCGGTTACGTTCCAGAGTAGCGCAATATGCAAGATTCGAAAGGCAAACACCCATCATGCCGACGAACAGGAACTCCTCCACAAAGACGGCTCCGGTAGTCAAGCCGGCAAAGAAGGCCAAAAGAGAGATCAAAGGCACGTGTTCGATTCCACCGCGTGTTCCGAATGCTGCGATAAACCAGTTTGCATTTAAGCGAGATGATGCAAAAGCGCAGCACATCATTGAATACGTGGAGTGGCAGTGCAACAAGAAGAGGGGTAAGCGCAAAGAGCGCGTAACATTCCTTGAGAAAGTTTTGACTGAGCATGTCATGGGTGTCGCGAACAACTGCTGGAATGTTCACACAAACAAATCACAATGGTGGGTGATTGATGGTTACTTGACAAATCTCTATTCTCAAAGACTCTTCCCCAGTCTTGACTACCTACTCTCCTTCCATCTCGGCCTCGCGTTACGCATGAACTCAGAGCGGAATGGTGCAAAAGATATTCGGCTGCAGGACAGACTTGGAGCAGCATTGAGGAAATGGGAACAGGCAGCACAGGCCCTCGATGCAGCAAGCGAATCAGAAGAGGTCCAGGCTGTCGGAATGCGGTGCCGCGAGACGCTGCTCACATTCATACGATCTGTGTGTCGGCCTGAGATGGTTCCGTCTGGCGAAGAAGAGCCGCAGGCAAGTAATTTCCAGGCTTGGTCAGAAATAGCGGCTAATCACATCGCGGCGGGGAAACACAGCGAGCGAATCCGAGGATACCTCAAATCAGTTGCCGAAAAGACATGGGAATTGGTGAACTGGTTGACTCATTCCCAGAACGTCAGCAAGGTTGACGGCGAGATGGCTATTGATGCGACACATTTGGTGCTCCAGGCATTCGGAGCGGCTCTGCTGAGGCAAGAGCGTAGAATGCCGGAGCGGTGTGGGAGATGCGGCTCGCTACGCCTTCAGCTTGTCTACATGCCCGAGTTGGAGAATGACGCGGCCATTTGTCAATCGTGCGGGCTGTTGATGGCGCCTTCAGATGCGCCTGAAAACCCGATTGCGGTCCCCCTCTAGACCATTGAGAGAGCCAGTGTGAAATGGGAGGCTCGCCGCTTCGCGGTTCCGTCAAGGCGACCGTTCAATAGGCGCGCCCAGATTCCATCCGGCCCGGGTCTTCAAGCAGCCCTGAGGTGATAAGTCCCGGCAAGTCAGCCAGTGTCTCGGAATCCTGGAACTGAAGAAATGTGTGCCGTTACTCTTTCGCCGCTCGATTTGGAGGCCTGAGACCTCTGGTCCCTCCGGGTTTCGGGGTGGGTTGGCAGCGCGAAGGGCAATTGCAGGTCCTCGCCACGGCGAGCCTTTGGTCTCGGATTCGCTCGGGATGACAGCGGTTAGTTGTGGGTTGAGGTGTCCCGGGTCTCAGAAGGTAATCAAGAAGCAAGTCCTTCGACTCCGCTACGCTCCGCTCAGGAGGGGCACCCAGTGGGTAGTAGTGGTGCGCGTTTGCGAAGATGCGCCGGGGCTGAAGCCCGCTCGGTGTTGCCTTTGATTCAGAGGCCTGAAGGCCTCTGCTCCCTCCGGTTTTGTGACCGATACAACAGCAGCGAACGCGAACACATCCGATAGAAGGTAATGGCTGCGGTTGAAGGCAGCGGGAATTGCGGCGAATCTTATCGGAATCCATAGAGAGAGGTGAAGATTATGGCACGTGATCTGGCCCAGGACTTACTTGAGAAACAGGCAACAGTGGAAGAGATTCTGCGCGAAGTTTCGCGCCTGAAGACGGTGGTGGCCGAGGCGGTGGAAGATGGCGTTGAATCGGCGCTGCGGGCGGTAAAACAGGGGCGGGAAGTGGCCGAGGACGGCGTTCACTCAGCGCTGCGCGCGGTGAGAAAGGGACAAAGCATTGCGGAGGACGCTATTCATGACGCGCGTACCGCGATCAAGCGGAATCCGCTTCAGGCGGCGGGTATTGTGCTGGCGGCGGGCGTGGTGATTGGCGGGCTGTTTACGCTGATCAGCCTGAATCGGGAGTGATAAAGACAGCCAGTAGGGAGTAGCCAATAGCCAATAGGGAATAGCCAGTAGCCAATAGGCGATAGGCAACAGCCAATAGCTAGCTTGTGACTACTTTTTTGCGCTGCTGATTCTTTATCTACGTCGGTTAAAGAACTCCCGCTCAAGCGGAGCTTGAACGGGGCACCCGCGACTTGCGCCTACGACGCTACTACTTTTTGCGCTACTGACTCTTCATCCACGTCGGACTGGATGATCTTGTTGTGCAGGCAGTAGAGGGCTAGCTCGAGGCGGTCGCTGACGCCCAGCTTGTCGTAGATTTTGCGCAGGTAGTTCTTGATGACCTGCTCGGTGGTGCCGAGCTGGAAAGCAATCTCCTTGTTGCGCTTGCCCTGGGTGATGCAGGTGATGATGGCCATCTCTTTTGGGGAGAGGCGGGGCTGGCTGCGGGGGCTGACGAGGGCAGCGGCCTGGGCGCGATAGGCTTCGATGACCCAATTCACCGACTGGTTATCGATCCAGGTTTCGCCGGCGGCGATGCGGCGGACGCAGCGAACCAGCAGATCTGGCGAAATGGAGCGGGAGACAATGCCGCGCACACCGCGGCGGTAGAGCTCGACGGTGTAGTTCTCGTCGGCGCTCACGGCCTGGACGATGAGCTTGACGTCGGGCGCGAGCCTGATCAGATCGGGAATGGCATTGGCGGTGCCCGCCAGCAGGCCACCTTCGAGCAGAACGATGTCAGTGGGGTAACGGCCGATGGCAGCGCGGAGGTTCTCGAGGCTGTCAGCCTGGGCAACGACGCGGAGGTCGTCTTCAAGGGCGAAGACTTTCCTGATGCCCACGCGATAGATCGCCTGAGAGTCAGCCAGGATGATCCGGACTGTCCCGGGCTTAACGGGGGAGTCAAGAACTTCGCCTTCAGGGGTGTCTTCTAGAAAATCCATAACCGGCATAAGTCAGCATTATGCCCTATTGCTCGGCGAACTCATATTCATCAATAGTTGCAGCCGCAATATACAAACGTTGACTTAAGGAGCAGCGTACCACACGTCCGGCGCACCGAACCAGCACATCGTGATTAGTACCGAGTGCTGAGCCGGGCATTTTGAGTGAAAACCTGATGCCAACGCCGGCGGCGATGTGTTCGTCGAGCTCGAAGAGGGCGCCGCTGGCTGAGATGTTTCTGGTGCGGGCGGCCACGTCGCCATGGTCGGTGCTTAAAACCACGGGGAGGGCGATGGGGAAGCGCACCGCGCAGCGCACCTCCTGCCGGGAAGATGCAGATGCTGCGAAGGTTGTCTGAGCGGCGAACTCCGAATTTGAAGAAGCCATGAGTGAACGCCTCCAGCCGGGATTGGGGCTAATAGGGCCACTGTACCTGAGATTTCCCCAGGAGGGCAGGGCACTAAAGTTTCAAGGATAGTAACGTTATCTGGCTGGTGCGGGGTCTTCGGATGTGGGAAAGAAGGCAGCCGATGCGCCCACCCAACGCAGGTCGCGGTTGTGGTCGACGCCCATCATTTTTCCGCGGCCGAGGCGGACGAGCGAAAGTGCGGGGATAAGGCTGGCGCCGTCGGGCCAGGCATAGAGGATACGGATTTCAGCCTGGGTAAGGCCGTAAGGGGTCTCGATCGTTGGCTCGAAGTTCATTCTTTGCTGGAGCAGGAATTCAGGACGCTTTTCCGGGGGGATGGACTCGAGGAGTTGCCGGGAGGGATCGAACTGAATGCCTTTGCCGGCGAAGGAGAATAACGGCTTTAGCAGCAGTTGGTTGTAGACGGTGGCTGGGCCGGATTCCTGGGGCAGGGGAACGCCGGCGGCGGCGAGGCGGGAGTGGCCGGGGCCATCGAGGAACTGGTTGAGGAAGACGGCGGGGGGGACGACGGGAGAAGTGAGCCAGGGGATGGAGAACTTGCTGATGAGGAAATACCAGTTGGGATGGCCAGCCCATTCAACCTGCCATTCGTGCTCGAGATCGAAAGGCAACTGGATGCGTTTGGCGATGAGCTCGTCGGCGATGGCGCGGTTGTAAATGCGGTGAATGGGTACCAGGCGGCCTTTTGTATTGCGGTAATGCAGGCGATTGCCGGAGGGTTCCAGGGAGCTGATATCGACTACCGCGATTCCCAGTCGGCGGGCCGTGACTGTGAAGTCGGGGAGGGTTTTCTGGTGGAGAGGATCGAGCTCGGTAAGCACCACATTTTCAGGATCGTGGCCGCTGACAATGGTGCGCGCGAGCAATTGCCAGTAGGTCTGCTCATCAAGGCCGCCCAGGAAGACTCCAAGACCCTGGTCGAGGCTGTATGCGTCTCTGTAAGCCGAACATAGTTCAGCCTGATAGCCGAAAACGGAAGGGAAGGCCTGGATCTCAACGAGGCGGGGAACGAGCGCGCCGGCGGCATCGCGAATCAGGGCAAAGTCCGCGGTGAGGAAATTGGGATGAGGGGTCTCATTGGCCAGCCGGTAGCCTGCCGGGATCGCGTTTCGTGCCGCGTCGAGGCATTGGGCGTTGCCGATAATGCTGTGGGCCAGGCTTGCGCCGTGAGCGGAGAGTTCCTGGAGCAGAGTGGCGGGGACAAAGATGGGGGTTTCGGCCACGCGGAACTCGACCGGCGTGCCGCACCGCTGCTCGAGCTGGCGGAGCAGGCCGGTGTAATTGTCCTCGACAAAGCGATGGTTAAAACTGGCGCGAAGAGTGGGAATCACGGGCCGCTCCTGGTTGATGAATTGGGCTTCCTTTGCATACGTTTCAGCACGGTTTACATGGCCAAATGATACCCGCGAAGGGAGCTGGGCAGCTGTAGCAGGGGCGATCAGGGTTGGGCGAAAAGAAGACAAAAGGTGGAGCAAAAACATTCCTTTAGTAACGTGACGCGTGTTAGATCGAAACAAAAACTCCTTGATTACCCGTAAATTTGTGCAAAATATTACTTTTGTGGTAGATCGCATGCCCGTTTTGGGTTACTCTTACCACGAAAGTTTCTTTTGATCCAAGGAGAACTCCCTCAATGTTCGCTCGTTTCGTTAAAATTCGCACGACGGTTCTTATCGCAGTTTTTGCTTCTTTTGCTGTTGCCTCTGCGCTGGCCGGGCCCACCTCTCCTTTGCCGCCATTTCCTCCGGGATCTGGTGATGTAATTGCCGCTGCCGGACCGACCTCGCCGCTGCCGCCATTTCCTCCAGGATCTGGTGATGTGATTGCCGCTAAGGGACCGACTTCGCCGCTGCCGCCATTTCCTCCAGGATCTGGCGATGTGATCGCCGCTAAGGGACCGACGTCGCCGCTGCCGCCGTTTCCTCCGGGATCTGGTGATGTGATTGCCGCTGCCGGGCCGACGTCACCGCTGCCGCCGTTTCCTCCGGGCTCTGGTGATGTGATTGCCGCTAAGGGACCGACGTCGCCGCTGCCGCCATTTCCTCCAGGATCTGGCGATGTGATCGCCGCTAAGGGACCGACGTCGCCGCTGCCGCCGTTTCCTCCGGGATCTGGTGATGTGATTGCCGCTGCCGGGCCGACGTCGCCGCTGCCGCCGTTTCCTCCGGGCTCTGGCGATGTGATCGCGGCTAAGGGACCGACGTCGCCGCTGCCGCCGTTTCCTCCGGGATCTGGTGATGTGATTGCCGCTAAGGGACCGACGTCGCCGCTGCCGCCATTTCCTCCAGGATCTGGCGATGTGATCGCCGCTAAGGGACCGACGTCGCCGCTGCCGCCGTTTCCTCCGGGATCTGGTGATGTGA
>CAZGUD010000041.1:0-36829 GCA_964528915.1 uncultured Occallatibacter sp. | reverse complement strand
AGGGACCGACGTCGCCGCTGCCGCCATTTCCTCCAGGATCTGGCGATGTGATCGCGGCTAAGGGACCGACGTCGCCGCTGCCGCCGTTTCCTCCGGGATCTGGTGATGTGATTGCCGCTAAGGGACCGACGTCGCCGCTGCCGCCATTTCCTCCAGGATCTGGCGATGTGATCGCGGCTAAGGGACCGACGTCGCCGCTGCCGCCGTTTCCTCCGGGATCTGGCGATCTGATCGCGGCTAAGGGACCGACGTCGCCGCTGCCGCCGTTTCCTCCGGGCTCTGGTGATGTGATTGCCGCTGCCGGGCCGACGTCGCCGCTGCCGCCGTTTCCTCCGGGAAGTGGTGATGTGATTGCCGCTGCCGGGCCGACGTCACCGCTGCCGCCGTTTCCTCCAGGCTCTGGTGACCTCGTCTAATTGATTTCCAGGGCAGACGCCACTGTTGCCGCCGTTCCATTCCGGTACCGGAAGTGTCGTCTAACAACTTTGTTGTAGAGTCACCTAAGCGTCTGGGTTGGTAATCTCAAGACACCCCCGTGTTGAGCGGGCGCAGGTGAGAGCTGTGGCGGCGTGGGTAAACCCGATACTGTCGGTAGCAGGCATTGCCGGAGAGATCGCGCTTATCGGAATGCTGTTTTACCGACGCGCCTGGCGAAGTCTTCCTTTCTTTTGCGCCTATAGCGTCTGGTCGCTAGTAAGCGATCTAGGCAACAACCTGGTTCTCCACTTCTTTCAGGGCGCGTATCTAAATACCTACGTGGTGGGAAAAATTGTGGATTCGGCGCTGCAGTTCTGCGTGCTGGTGGAACTAGCGTGGTCGATTTTCAGGCCTTTCAGGGCCTCATTGCCAAGACAGACGTTCTGGGTACTCGGCTTTCTGATTGCGGGGGCCGGTGCAGTGATATGGCCATTTGCTGCTTCGACAGCATTCGCCCATATGTCGCGCGAATGGCAAATGTTCGGCCGTCTCGACCAGACGGTGACGCTGCTGAGAATTCTCGTTTTTCTGGTTCTGGCTGGGTGCAGCCAGTTGCTTTCGATTGGGTGGCGCGACCGCGAATTGCAGATTGCGACCGGACTGGGATTCTATTCCCTGGTGGCAGTTGCAGTTTCGGCCCTTCACACACATATGGGACCCCATCCTCACCATTACCACCAGTGGGACCAGATGCTGGTGGCAAGTTACGTGGGATCGCTGGCGTATTGGGTATTCAGTTTTGCACAAAGAGAATCAGTCCGGCGCGAATTCAGCCCGGAGATGCAGGGGTTGTTACTAGCAGTCGCCGGGGCGGCGCGGAGCTCAAGAATCGCCCTGACCCATTCGTCATCAGGCAAGTCGAGGTCAGGAAGGGACTTATGAGGCATTTTGGTGTTCGCGGCGGGGGAGGGGTTACTTTGGTGCATTGTCCCTTCGATTGGCCCGATATGACACAAAAGGAGCACGTTGCAGCGATTTTTTTGTGGTCTTGCAGAGAGTTTTCTGTTACTAGTAATAGTAACCGAATTGCCATACCGACTCTTGAGCCCTGCTTCTTTGGGTTACTTGTGATCGGTAAAAGGGATCACCAATGATTTTGCCTTTGGTTGAAATTGCGGCGATAGCCGCCATTGCGTTTTACCTTGGTCGGTGGCGTGCGAGTGTGCGCCGTCGCAATTCTGAGACATGGGAAACTCTTCTAGCGCAGCTCCGGCCGGATTGGAGTGCGCGTGAATTGAGCGAGAACTTCCTGTGGAGGGAAGGTCTTAGCGCGACTCCCGAAGATGCCTGGCAGCGCATGGATGGGCCCAAGGGCCTGTGGGTGATGCATCAGAATGCCCGCGTGATGCTGCAGATGGCCGATTATGCCGCCAGGAATTGTGAAGGTGTGGACCGTCTTCTGATTGAGACTTTGCACAGCGACGCGATGCAGATTCGGGTTTGCGTACTTATGGCGCTTGGACAGTATGCCTTTACGCAGGCCAGCGAAGGGGTGAGGATCAACGCATTCCGCGCCGCTTCAATGTACACGGGAATGGCAGCCCGCATGACGACCCTGCTGCAGGATCACGCAGCGATGATGGTTCCGGATTTTGTGGCAGCCATGTAGTTTTGAATTCTCTTCAAACAAGAAACCCGGCCAAGTGCCGGGTTTTTTGTTTGCGTGAAATGTTCCGAGCTTTTATTCGCACTTTATGCATGATGCGTGAGCAAGCACTTCTTTGTTGCTGAGCGACGTCGCCCTGCGGACAAAAACAAAAAGGCTGCGAGAGGTAGGGCACATGGTCGACCTGGAGCCCGGCCGTGACAACCGGTCTTCCGCTGCAGCGAATACAAATCATTCGCCGGGGGCCCCGGCATGGCGGGGCTGCGGAAAAACTCCTTGCGTAGCGGTATTCCCGCAATCATCCTTCAGGGGCTGAAGCCCGGACTCATTTTGGGAGCTTTATCGGCGCTGCTAAAGCCGTGCCCTAAAAAGAAACAAGGCGGGGATTTACCGATGGCTGGCCTTTGCGGTCTCCCACCCATCGAGCAACAGGCGCTCGATGGATGGGGCACAGTATCATCCCTCCATGGGTCGGCTTTGCCGGTGGACGACTTGTCACAAAGCGACCTGAGACTGGTTTTTCCGCAACCTGTAAAACCCCACGCCTTTTAGTGGCGTTGTCGGCAGTCAGGGCTAAAGCCCTGACCTACCAGTCGTGATCTACCAGCCCTGACCTACCAGTCGTGCCCTGATACAAGACCCTATCCTGCCGAGTTTTTCCGCAACCTCTGGCGACTGGCGCTACTGTTGTGCGCCTTCCTCGACGAAAAATGAGTTTATCTTCTGGAACTCGTCGTCGCTCAAGCGGAACGCGAGTGCAGGAGCCAGTTCCTCAACCTGCTTTGCGCTGCGGCCGCCAACAATCGCCGCTGTGATGGCAGGATGGTGAAGCGTCCAAGCCACCGCAATAACGCCGGGCGTAACGCCATGTCCGTCGCCAATCTCGCGCAGCGATTCGACGAGGCGCAGATTGCGGCTGAGGCGAGGCTCGCTGAATTCGATATTGTTGCGGCGCCAGTCATTGGCCGGCATGGCGGCTACGCGCTGCGGCGTCATTTTGCCGGTCAGCATACCCGAGAGCATGGGTGAATAGTTGATGACGCCGATTCCGTTCTCCTTCGCGTAGGGTAAAATCTCGTCCTCAACGGCGCGGCGCAGCATGGAATAAGGCGGCTGCAGGCTGGTGATGGGCGCGATCTTTTGCAAGCGCTTCATCTGCTCCACGTTGAAGTTTGAAACGCCGATGAAGCGAATCTTGCCCTGCTGGCGGAAGCGCGCAAGCGTTTCCCATGCGGCTTCGATGTCATCTTCGGGCATGGGCCAATGGATCTGATAGAGATCGATGGTTTCGACGCCGAGGCGGCGGAGCGAGTCGTGCAGCTCCTGCTCGAGTGAATCGGGACTGAGAGCGCTATAAATTGAGCCGTCGGAGTTCCAGCGACGCGAGCACTTGGTAAAGATGTATGGCGAGTGGCCTGAGCCCTTCACAGCGCGGGCGACGATCTGCTCAGAGTGGCCTAGGCCGTAGACAGCGGCGGTGTCGATCCAGTTGATGCCGAGGTCGAGCGCGCGGCGGATCGCGGCGATTGAGTCGTTGTCGTCCTGCGGTCCCCAGGCGAATTTCCAGTCGCCGCCGCCGATGGCCCAGGCGCCAAAACCGATTGAAGTGAGGTGAAGCTGAGAGTTGCCGAGGGTGCGCAGTGGCGGCGTTCCAGTACCGTTCATATGAACAGATTAGATTAGGCGGGGCGCGGGCGGATTCGGCACTGGTAAATTCGTGCTCGCATAAGAAGCAACTCCGAAGGACAAATGCAGGCTCTTCGAGTCGTCGCTGCGGCGACTCACTCGGGATGACAATTCGTTTTTTGTGCGGTTAGTGCCGCATCAGGCGGCGATGAGGAAGCGGCCGTCGCGCATGATTTGTTCTTCGCCGGATTCAGACTCGAGCCAGATGTTGAACCCGAGGCCCACCACATCGATGTGGGTGCCTGAGGTCCAGGGAGCGCCGGTGTGCTCGCCGTAGGGATTGCCGAAGGCTATGTGAATGCCGGGGAACTTTTCATCTTGAAGAATGTTGCCGATGACGCGCTCTATGCCGAGATTGGTACCGATGGCGAACTCTCCTACGCGATCGGAGTTTTCGTCGGTGTGGGTGTAAGTCCAGAAGTCGCTTTCGAGCTGCTTGTTTGCGCTGGAGCAGCGCACGATGCGGTTGGCAGCGATCTCGATGGTGAGCGGCGTGTCTGCCAGCAGGCCGTAGCGCGCGCAAAGCCAGTCGCCGACAACGCCGTCCACAACAAAGGTGCCGTTGACTTCGCCAGGCGCGGTGAAACATTCACCGCCTGGCAGGTTGCCCCACTTCTCAGGCGAGATGATGCCGGAAGTCTTGAACCACTTGTAGCCGGGATTCATTTCGGCAGTAATGGAAGTGCCGGCGGCGGTGGTAGCGCGGATGCGGCGGGCGCGGCGGACGCGATCGAGCACTAGTTGAGAGAGGCGGTCGACCAGGTTGAAATCGGCGCGCATGCCCTGGCACATGATTTCAGGCGTGATGTTGACCATGTGGGCGTGACGCATGTGTCGGCGATTGACCACGTCGGTCATCTGCATGCGCGAGCGGAGCTCGTTGGGCTGCACCTGGACGGCGAAGATCGAAACCTGTGAATTCTCCATATCGGCGAGCACGGCAGCGGGCATATCGACAAGGGGGCGGGCGGCAAGATCTTCGAGAACGAACGCATTCCATTCGCATCCGCGGGCGGCAAGCTGGCGAGCGATCGACGCGGCGATGGGCGCGGTGGAGCGATCGGCGATGAGCGTCACTTTTTCATCGGGCTGGATGCGCAGACAGGTGGTGACGGCCGATTGGGCGCCGGGCGTGAACTCATTTGGATACGAGGTGGAAAGCAGTTGGGTGGCGGCCTGGTTCATGCGTCCGGTTTGGTACTCCCTTTAAGGCAAGGCCCGCAGTGCGGGGATATCTACTGAGGTTAACTGAAAATTCACTGGAATGAAAACTACTGCTCCTTAAATCATGCCTCAAGGAATCATGCCTCAAGCTCGTTGTTGAGAAAGCGGCGGGCTAGGATTTTCCGGGATGCGGCGAGGGAAGATCCATAGATAGCGGGTCCAGCGTACCAAGAAAGGCGTTGACTTTATCTTGAACTTCGGTTGGAAGGCAATCGAAAAGGGAGTCGGTGGATTCGGATTCGCATTCTGGAGGGTTTTCCATTGCCATTTGCAGGCCGTAAATGAGGATGGAGGCGCGACGCGGACTAATGCTACCGTTGCCAAGCCCGTTCAGGACTTGATGGAGGGTGTGAGCGACCCCGTTGCGATCAAGGTTAGACGGAATCTCAATGCGAGTGACTGCGGTACTTTGTTTTCGTTGAGGAGCGATGCGACGGCCGTGGAAATAGCAAAAGGCGCTGCCCCGCATGGCGGGTGACTGACAACTGAGGCCATTGGGCATGACGTGATGGCAGGTCTGGATCATGATTTCCCCTTTTCCTATGAGTACCCCCCCCTCTCCCCGCCCCCGGGTGTTTTGAACAAAATTCTGAATCGAGAAGGGTTGCGGACGTGGTTCTATGCCAAATACCTTTCTTCTCAGCAAGTTAAATATCAAGGTCTTGAAAAGGAATAACTTAGAGCGGTTGGCATGCGGGCCGCTGTGGGCGAGAGAGGGTTATAGGTTTTCACTGCAGTAAGGGTAGCGAATTCGAGAGAAATGGCCTGCAAACGGGGGTGTGGGCGTAAGTAGTTGAAGAGGGTAGAGTTGATTAGGATTCGAGGGGGCATGCCATTGACAAATGCTTGCGGGGGTTTCCTTAGGGTGGTGGTTGGCGGCGGGCCGGGGTGTTGGTCAACCGGTAGATGACGGGTTGGCGGTGATACGCCAAGATCAGTCCTCGAGGTGCCGTTTCTCGCGTATCGGCCTGGCTTCGTTGGTTATAATTCGCTCGGCGGCATCGGATGGAGCTAAATCCCCAACTCGCGTATTACATCCTCCGCTATAACGCTGATCTCATGACCGATGTGGAACTGAGGGCCCAGCGCCATCTGTTCGCCACGATGAAAGCCACCAAGGGCCGCAGTGACGAGACGGCGCAGCGGGAAACCCAAAACGACAGGCTTCACTCTCGAATGCTCTCCACGGAGCCGGATGTGCTGAGCCTTACTAGGGGCGGTTATCAGCAATTTCAACTCACGACAGCGGCTCGTATTCTTAGAGATTCCGCCGGTAAGGTGTCGTTCAATCGCTGTCCCGCGTGTGGGGCACTCGCGCGTACCCCTTCAGCAAAACAGTGTCGTTATTGCGGACATGATTGGCACAGAACGTAGTTGCTGAAACATCGTCGAATTCGCGCAAAATCTGTGGTTGCCTACCCATTGTTTTCGTATTGTCGGCGACTGGGAAGTGTGCCGGTTTGAGAGGCCGAAAAGCAACCGCATATCCTTCACTGCGCTGCGCTCCGTTCAGGATGACAACGCGTTGGGGAAACCCGGATTGTGCTGAGTGCGAGATTGCGAGTCTATCGTCGCCGATTCGGAACAATCGGCCAGTTTGACTGTTTCGCGCCGCCCCTACGGGGCTGCACAGGCTGCGGAAAAACTGACTGAACTATGCAATTTTTCAACACTCCACCGAGCAGGGGCTGAAGCCCAGACTCATTTACTTGGGTTAATTGGCCCGGCTGAAGCCGTGCCCTTCTTACAAAGCCCTTTGTTTGCGTCTGATCGATTTTTTCCGCAGCTTGTTAAACCACACTGATTTTGTAAGCATTATCGGCGCGACTAAGGTCGCGCCCTGATACAAGACCTTATTCCGCCTAGTTTTTCCGCAGCCTGTGCAATCAAATTGCGCGGCTAACCCAGGACTGCGTCCTGGGCTAAATTCCCATGGCCCCTCCGGGGCCGATGATGCCGTCTTATGGTCGCCGATCCGTCAGTGACGACTTGGTAAACGGCTCGCCCAACGGCGGGACTTCCGTGCAATGCCACCGTTTGCGGGCAAATTCGCAGCCCTGCGAAGGGTTGCGGCAGAACGTTGTACCGACCTGGGGGCATTTCGTTGTGATCATCAATCAACTAAGATTTACCCGTAAATAGCGTATTGGAATGGCACCGGTCTTCAGAGGCCGCGAAACAAATTCTGAGCGAGCGAAATGCAGCAAGGGCTGAAGCCCGCTGTAAGGAGGGGAGCGTTTGTGGCCCGGCTGAAGCCGTGCCCTTGTTTCAAAGCTTGATGGCTGGCGTTTCATCGAGTTTTTCCGCGGTCACATCAGACGCCAGGGAAAGACACCGGAATCTTTCTGGGTGCGAACAAAACCATGCCTCGGCGGCTAAAGCCGGGCCATTTCTATGGGACCTATTGGCACGGATAAATCCGTGCCCTTTCAAAACCGCACCGCAAGTGAGTTTTTCCGCAGCTTAAGAAGCCCGCGGTTAACAGGAGAATGTCGAGATAGAATTCGAACATTTTCTGCAACAGTGAAGTGCACTGACACCGTTCCGGCGGCATCTGGATTTATCGGATTCTGGCTAATCACTGCATCCGCCGGCTGCTGCTGCAGGTTGCTGCTGCGCCGAGCGGGTCACGCGATAAAGAACGAAGCGGTCATTTTCGCGCTTATGGAAAAAGAGGGAAAGGCCGTCGGGGGAAAGCGTCGGGGCTTCGGCGAATCCGGTGATGGCGGCGATGCGGCGCACATTTTGAAAGGGCTGGTCTTTGGTGGTTCGGGAAGCCTCGTAGATGGCGGGCCCGGTTGGGGTGACGCGGGTGAAGAATATTTCGCACTCCGATTCTGTTGTTGCGGGCGCGTAGTTGAGGACGCCGCTGTTGACCTGATCCATGATGGTTGCGCTGTGTTCGTCGCGAACAAAAGTGTCACCGGCGCGATGGGCAATGAGGATTTTTGCCCATTGGGGCTGGCCGCGCATACTGAACTGGCTCTCAACAAAATAGAGATTGTTTCCATCGGCGCTTATCTCCGCGTCAAAGTTCACAATGCCTGGCCGCTGCCGGGAGACGCCTGGAACAAGCTCGACGGACGACAGCTTGCCGTTGGCGAATTTGCCGCGATAGAGCGTTGAGGCCGTCTGGTCATAGCTGCGGTTGGAGACAAAGTAGAAATTTCCCTGCCGGTCAATGGAGGCCACCGCTTCAAGCGCGGGGGTGTTAACGCCCTGGATTTCTCCGCGGAATTTGAAATGTAGATCGTCGACGCGCTCAGCCCAATAGAGATTGGTGTTTACTTTGGGATCGTTGGAGTTGTTGAAGAAGAGAGACTGCCCATCGCGGCTGAGGAACGGCTCCATCGCATCGCCATCGTAACCCTCAATCGTGACGCGCTGCGGATGTTGAAAGCCGGCGTCGACGGCGACGGTTGGGTCGGTTTGGCGGGAAGGCGCGCACGATGCGGCGAGGGCAAGCGCAAAGGCTGCCAACCCGCGCAGTACGGCCAGCATCGCAGTGGTATCCGGCTTTTTCAAAGAAAACACTTCGTGTAAATTAATGATGATGGCTTCCCCGTCCCGGCATCAATGCCTGATTTACAGCGGACCCCCTTCGCGACACCTGCGAGCGCTGGCGGCGCAAACTATCCAGTCGCTGAATGAGAACTACCGGTGCGTCCACATGAACAGCCCTTCGATGATTGCGGGGTTGCGTTCGTCTCTGGCTGCGCTTGGATTGGACGTGGCGCGAGAGACATCGCGCGGGAGCCTGATCATGTCGTCGGGGCAGGACCACCTGGTGAATGGCCGTTTCGACGCCGGCAGCATGCTCAAGGCTCTGGAGCAGGCAATTGACAATGCGCTGAACGACGGTTATCGCGGGCTTTGGGCAAGCGGGGATATGAGCTGGGAGTACGGGCCGCAGAAGGACTTCAAGAGTCTGCTTGAGTATGAATGGCGGCTCGAAGATCTTTTCAAGAGACGTTCGGCGTTGACGGGAGTGTGCCAATATCACGCCGACACGTTGCCGCGGGATACGATGCGGGAGGGGCTGGAGTCGCATACATCGCTCTTTGTGAATGAAACGTTGTCGATGGTGAATCCGTACTATGTGCGGCGGCCGCTGTTTGCGCATGGGAATTTGACGATTACGAATCTGGATTCGGCGATTGAGGATCTTTGCCGATTGGGCGGGAATTAGGCGCGTGGGGCGTGAGTCGTGAATCGTGCAAACGCGACGGATCGGTCTCAGGGGCTGAAGCCCCGAAATCATTTTGTGGACGTCATCGGCGCGACTAAAGTCGTGCCCTGATACGAAACTTTGTCGCGCACGCCTTTTTCAGCAAGCGGTAAAGTCATGCCCTGATACGAGACCAGACTTTCAGGTGCATGGTTTCCCGGGTCTAAGAATCGAGATCCTTCGACTTCGCTCAGGACAGGCTTTGGGAGATCCAAGATAGCTCTTCCGGGCCTCAAGGCCGGGTATCTTGCAGACGCTTTTCAGGGGCATGAATGCCCCTGCTCCCTCCTGCGTATCCTCGGCCTGTTCGCTTTCACGCAATTTCTAAAGGCCGGCCTTGGTTTCTTGCGCCATGTAGTCGACTACTGCTTTGAGGTCGCCGTTGGATTCTTCGAAGACCTTGAGTTGACGGTCGGCGCCGGTACCGTTCTTCAAGATTGTGCGAATACCGTCGATGGCTTCGCGACTGCCGAGTTCCTCTACCTCGGGATCGATCATGACCAGATACTCTTCGATGAGATCGCGCAGGGGAATTTCCTGCTGCTTGCCGAAGTCGATGAGCTTGCCTTCGAGACCGTAGCGCACGGCGCGGAATTTGTTTTCGGCGATGAGCGAGCGGGTGTAGTGGCGGAAGTCCTGATTGGCCTCGTGGAGGCGATAGAGATACGCTGCTGTGGCCTGGATGAGCGCGGCGATGGCGACTGTTTCTTCGGCGCGGAGCGGGATGTCGCAGGCGCGGACTTCGACGGTGTCGAAGAAGGGATGGGGACGGATGTCCCACCAGATTTTTTTGGCATTGTCGATGCAATTGGTGCGGATGAGCAGGTTGACGTAGTTGTCGAACTCTGAGTAGCTGGAGAATGCGTCGGGGATGCCGGTGCGCGGGAAGTTTTCAAAGACCTTGGCGCGGTAGCCTTTGTAGCCGGTGTTGAGGCCGAGCCAGAAGGGTGAGTTGGTGGCCAGCGCCATGATGTGGGGGAGAAAGTAGCGCATGGAATTCATGATGCGGATGGCGGCTTCGCGATCTTCAATGCCGACGTGGACGTGCAGGCCGAAGATGAGGTTGGCGCGGGCGACGAGCTGCAGGTCCTTGACCACCTGGTGATAGCGAGGGTCGGGATAGATTTCCTGGGTACGCCAGTCGGCGAAGGGATGGGTTGCGCCGGCGACGAGTTCGAGGCCGTGCTCGCGGGCGAGCTTGACCATCTCGCGACGCAGTTCGTAGATGTCGTCGCGCGCCTCCTGAATGTTGCGGCAGACGCGGGTGCCGACTTCGACGACGGAGGTATGCATTTCGGCTTTGACGCGCTCCTGCAGGCGCAGTTTGCCCACGGCCAGCATCTCAGTCTGGATGTGGGAGCGCAGGTCGCGGGTGACGGGATCGACGGTCTGGTATTCCTCTTCAATGCCGAGCGAGAAAGATGGACGCATGACGCCTCCGATGAGGGCGAGCTTTGGGCCATTGTAGCGGGGCTGGGAGCTGTTAGCTATCAGCTCTCAGCTTTGAGCTCTCAGCTTTCAGCTCTCAGCTTTCAGCTCTCAGCTATCAGCTCTCAGCTTTGAGCGCTTGCTCGGGTCCTAAACGCGCCTGCCGACTCGCGCCGCCCCTACGGGGCTGGAGGACTTCTTTATGCAGCCTACTCAGGACTTCGTCCTGAGCTAAATTCCTTGCCTCCGTACGGGAGGCGCAGACTGATGACCAAGCTTTAAACCATCCTTCAGCGGCTAAAGCCGTTTTGATATTGCTGGATTTGTGGCACGGATGAATCCGTGCCCTTTCAAAGCGGCAGGTTTTTCATCAACCTGTGCCTCCGTACGGGAGGCGCAGACTGATGACGAAGCTTTAAACCATCCTTCAGCGGCTAAAGCTGTTTTGATATTGCTGGACTTGTGGCACGGATGAATCCGTGCCCTTTCAAAGCGGCAGGTTTTTCATCAACCTGTGCCTCCGTACGGGAGGCGCAGACTGATGACGAAGCTTTAAACCATCCTTCAGCGGCTAAAGCTGTTTTGATATTGCTGGACTTGTGGCACGGATGAATCCGTGCCCTTTCAAAGCGGCAGGTTTTTCATCAACCTGTGCCTCCGTACGGGAGGCGCAGACTGATGACGAAGCTTTAAACCATCCTTCAGCGGCTAAAGCTGTTTTGATATTGCTGGACTTGTGGCACGGATGAATCCGTGCCCTTTCAAAGCGGCAGGTTTTTCATCAACCTGTGCCTCCGTACGGGAGGCGCAGACTGATGACGAAGCTTTAAACCATCCTTCAGCGGCTAAAGCTGTTTTGATATTGCTGGACTTGTGGCACGGATGAATCCGTGCCCTTTCAAAGCGGCAGGTTTTTCATCAACCTGTGCCTCCGTACGGGAGGCGCAGACTGATGACGAAGCTTTAAACCATCCCTCAGCGGCTAAAGCTGTTTTGATATTGCTGGATCTGTGGCACGGATGAATCAGTGCCCTTTCAAAGCGGCAGGTTTTTCATCAACCTGTGCGTCCGTACCCTTTCAAAGCGGCAGGTTTTTCATCAACCCGTGCGTCCCTACGGGAGGTGGTGCGTCGGCACGCGACTCGAGCGAGTGGCTTTCCGGCTCGTGCCCTTTCAAATTCACTGCTTCATTTGAGTTTTTCAGCGGCCCTCGAGGCTTAGCGTGGGCCTGGATTAACAATCATTGCATCGAACTACGGATAGGATATTCTGCACAGACTGGAGGTTCGAGACTATGCCATTGCCAAGTGACGAACGAGTGGTCGCACTCGCCCAGGAATTAATTGCGCAGTTTGACCAGATATTTGGGTTGCATCCCGGATACCGGCCTGCCCACGCAAAGGGGTTGATGCTGAGCGGCAGCTTCAAGCCCGCGGCGGTGGCGCAGGAACTTACCAAGGCTCCGCACGTGGCGCGGGAGTCGACGCCGGTTACGGTGCGTTTTTCTAATTCGACTGGGCTGCCGCAGTTGCCCGACAATGTGGCCGAGGCCAATCCGCGCGGACTGGCGATACGCTTCAACCTGGCTGAGCATGTGCACACCGACATTGTGAGCCATTCAACGGACGGGTTCCCGACCAGGGATGGGTACGAGTTTCTGGAGTTTCTGAAGGCGGCGGCGGCCAGCGGCGCCGACGTGCCTTCGCCGAAGCCGATTGAGCGGTTCCTGAGCACGCATCCCGGGGCATTGGCGTTTGTGCAGGCACCCAAGCCGTTCCCGTCGAGCCTGGCGCGCGAGACATTTTTTGCAGTTACCGCATTTGCGTTTATCAACGCACACGGCGTGACGCGGCATGGGCGGTATCGAATTGTGCCTGTGGAGGGGAACGACTACTTGAGCGATGAACAGGTCGCAAAGATTCCAGTCAACTATCACTACGATGAGCTTGCGGAGCGCGTGGCCAAGGGGCCGGTGGCGTTCAATATTCGGGTGCAAGTGGCGGAAACAGGAGACACCGTGGACGATGCGACGGCGCATTGGCCCGAGAGCCGCGAGTTGGTGGAGTTTGGCACGGTGGAATTGAATGAGGTTGTTACCGATACGCAGGCCCAGCAGAAGCACATTATTTTTGACCCGATTCCGCGCGTGGACGGGATTGAGCCGTCGGCCGATCCGCTGTTGGAGTTGCGGGCTGCTATTTATTTGTTGAGCGGCAGAAGGCGGCGGGCGGCGGAATAGGAAGCAGCTTTCAGCTCTTAGCTATCAGCTTTCAGCTCGGGCGTGCGGGCCGGGGTCGGGAGGCGAAGCAAGTTGCGTTGGTAACAGCGAGGATCATGCGTACCCCCAATTTTTTGCAGGTGGCATTGAATGGCGAGCGGGTGCATCCTGGTGCGCCGAGGAGTGTGGCTGCGATTGCGGAGGCGGCGCGGGCGGCTGTGGATGCGGGCGCGCATTCGGTGCACGTGCATGCTTTTGACGATGCGGGAAGAGAGACGCTGGAAGGCGCGGCATGCGGCCGGGTTGTGCGTGCGATTCGGGCGGTGTGCGCGGGGATTCCGGTTTCGCTGACGACTTCGGCGGCGATTGTGGCTGATCCCATGGAGCGGTTGAGGATTGTAGAGGCGTGGGAGGAGATGCCGGACCTGGTGACTGCGAACATGGGTGAAGCGGGCATTGTGGAGCTTTGCGAACTGCTGCTGGGACGTGGCGTTCAGATTGAGGCGGGGTTGCTGAGTGTTGACGGTGCGCGAGCATTTGTGCGGTCGGGATTGGCGGGCCGGTGCAGGCGAGTGCTGATAGAGCCTCTTGATGCCGATGTTGATACTGCGGTTCGACATGCGGGGGAGATGGAAGCGATTGTGGTGGCAGCGGGCATCAGGCTGGAGCAGGTTCACCACGGCGAGGGGATTGCGTGCTGGGCGGTGAACCGGCGCGCGCTTGAGAGAGGGTATGGAATACGAACCGGTCTCGAGGATGTAACGGTGATGCCTGACGGGCGAGAGGCGCGGGATAATGCTGAATTGGTTCGGGCGGCGGCGGGGTTGATTGAAGCGGGTAAGCGAGTCAGCGAGTTGGCGGGTTAGCAGGGCAAGTGCGCCCACCTTAGCGACAAAAACAGAAACGTCGCGAGGATGGGACACACGAAAGGCCCGCGCCTAAAGGCGCAACGATTGATGCGCATATTCAGGGGCCTGAAGGCCTCTGCTCCCTCCGACGGCTGAAGCGCCGCTCGCTCCGACGGCGAATGAAGCTCGACTGTTCTTGGGTGATGGGATGCGCTCAACCGCCATCAGTAGATGAGCTTGAGGGAGAACTGGATTTGGCGAGAGGTTCCGGCGGTTTTGCTGATGAGGCCGAAGCCTGAGCCCTTGATGGTGTTGGCGGGCAGGCCCATGTTGACGATGTTGAAGACATTGAAGAACTCGCCGCGGAACTGAAGGTCGGCGCGCTCGAGGCCGCTCTGGCGATGAGAGATGGGCGTGGTCTTGATGAGCGCAAAGTCGAAGTCGTAGTAGGCCGGACCTCGAAACGTGTTGCGGCCCATTGTTCCGAAGCGGCCGGAGTTGGGCCCGGTACCGCCCGCGATGTTAATGGGAATCGAAAAGAAGCTGGCGTTGTTTTGCCCGAGTCCAAAGTAGTCGTCGCGGCTGCGCGTGGAGCTGTGAGCGGTGGAGAGATTGGGTGCGCCGACCTGGTCGGGGCGATCGGCTCCGCTTGCGCCCACGCCGGTTTGCTGGATGCCGGAGTAGATGGTGAAGGGCGAACCGCTCGACATGGAGGAGATGCTGAGCAGTTGCCAGCCGGCGGTGATCAGCCTGGCGCTGCGCGATTGAGAGCCGAGGTTCTGAAGGTGCAGATCCTGCGCCGCGCTCACAGAGAAAGAGTGGGTTACATCGAAGCCGGAAGGGCCTTTTTCAAGATGGTTGTCGAAGGGGTTTTGCGGGCTGAGTACGCTAACCGCTCCGGTTGAACCAGTTCCACCGATTACACCGCTCACGTTATCGAGGGATTTGCCCCAGGTGTAGCCTGCCTGCACACCTGGACCGCCGTGGGGGAGTTGGCCGGCGAGCGAGGTTTGCAACGCGTGATAAGTGGAGTGGGACATGGGCGTGATCACGATCTCGGTGCCGAAGCCTCCGGTGACTGCTCCGTTGCTGTCGAAGTTTGTATATCGCGCGAATTGCGGATCGGCGCCCGGATAGCCATTGGGGTAGGAAGACATGGGCAGCCTGGAGGCCGCTGTTCCGACATACGCTGCGTCGGCAGTGAGGCCTGCAAAGACGCGCTCAAGGCCAAGAGTCCAGGTGTCAAGGTAGGCATCGCCGAAGCGAGGATCAACAGCGCTGAGGGTGATTAACGAGAGCTGTTGATTGGGCGAGAGGGCAGCCAGATCGTTCTGATAGCGATTCACGTCCATGACGGTATTGGCGAGTATTTTCTTGGTGTCGCCGCTGGCCAGGAAGGCCACACCCTGAGGGGTGTAAACCTGTGGCAGCTCGTCGGGGGTGATCTTGAAGCCGTAGGCGATTTCACCGCCGGGGGCTGCGGTTACGCGGGGATAGACGACGAAGGGTGTTGAGCCGGTGAGGAAATTATCCTGCCATATGTTGGGCGGGATGACGGTGATGGCGCCACCGGCGTGGACCTGGATGGAGTGAGGCGCGGCCCAGCTCAACTGCACGCGCGGACTCCAGCCATTCCAGCCCATTTCGTAACCCGGCTGCGGGTTGATGAGATATTCCTGCGTGGATCCCGGCGGCGGAAATGGATCAAGGAAGCTAGAGGTGCGATGGGCGCGCTCGGTGATGGGCGTGTAGAGTTCGTAGCGCAGGCCGTAATCGAGGGTGAAGCGCGGGTTTATCTTCCATGTGTCCTGGGCATAGGCATTCACATCGTTGCGGTTGATGGCAGCGGGGCCGGTGTGCGGTCCGTTCGACATGTAGGGGGGCGCGACGCCGATGGTGTAGTTGTAGGGGTAGCCGAGGAGCAGGCTGCTGAGAGTATCGGGCAACGGGTCGCCGGGCTGCAGGTTGTGCTGGCCACTGGCAGAAGAGATGAAGACGGGCGAATACACGGTGCCGCCGCCGAAGTCGTATTCGCCGTTGGGGCTGGTGCCGAAGTAGGTTGTGTCGCGGTTGAGGCGCGCTTCAACACCCCACTTGAGCGCGTGCGGGCCTTTGGTGAAGGTGAAATTGAGCTGGCCGTGGAAGAGGTTGCCGAACGCCGACATTACGGAGCCTGCCGCTGCGTTGAAGGGCTCGTAGAGTGCGTCGATGAATTTGAGAGCCGGATCAGTGTAGTTGGGTGTGGGAAACGAGGGCGTGGTGCGGGTAATGCTCAGTGACGACGACCAGAGAAAGCGCGGCGAGACGGTGCGCGTATAGGTGAAAATTACGTTGCGCTGACGGTCGACATACTGGACCGCGAAGCTGGGGTCGAGCAGCGTCTGGTCGGGGTTGGTGGTAGGCCCGGTGAGATTGTCGTAGTTGAATCGGGCGAGGAACTGGCCCTTCGCGCCCAGTTTTTGATCAAGGCGAATAGAAAATTGGTCAGCGTCAGTATTGACGTTGGAGGGCGCGGCGTAGGTCCGTACTCCGTAGGCACCGGAGGGGTTGTTGGGTTGGGGATAGCGCGCCAGGATGGCGGCAATGGCGGGATTGACGGGAACCGCGAGCGTGTCTGAGCTGCCGTCGGAATAAGTGACGGAGTCCTGGCCGGAGCGCTCAGCCTGGGTGGGCACGGCGAGAACTTGCGTGGTGCCGAGGACCTGGCGGAATCCCTGATATTGGCCGAAGTAGAAGGTACGTCCGCGGCCATCGTAGACGTGCGGCAGAACGACGGGGCCGCCGTTTGTGAATCCAAACTCATTGCGGCGGAAGGGCGGAATGCGGCCGGGCTCTGCGATGGAGGGATGGTCAAAGAAATTGCGCGCATCGAGGGCCGAGTTGCGCAGGAATTCGAAGAATGAGCCGTGAAAGCCGCTGCTGCCGGAGCGGGTGACGATGTTAGTGAACCCTGAAGCGCCGCGGCCGATTTCAGCGGGCATCCAGCCGGAGCTCGATTGGAGTTCCTGAATGGCGTCGACGTTGAAGTTGGTGAAGGTGCTGCCACCCATCTCTGGATCGCTGATGTCTGCGCTATCCATTGCGAATGTGGCCTCGACGCCGCGCTGACCGTTGACGGCGAATTGCTGGGTGAAGTTGGTGGCGCCATTGGCGTCAGTCATGGTGCCGGCGGCGAGCAGGAGCAGCGTGCTGAAGTCGCGCCCGTTCAGCGGCAATGAGCTTACTGCCTGGCTGGAGAGTTTTTCGCCACCGGTGCCGGTTGTAGTTGCGGACGGGTTTGCGGGCGATGTTGCGGATTGCGATTCGGGTGAGATGGAGAGAATGTTCTGGTCGGAAATGGTTAGGAGCAGGGGCGCGCCGGTGACGTTGGTGGACACAGATGGGGTTGCTGCGCGGCCGGGGAGCGCGATGGTTACGGTATGCGCTCCGGTTGCGATGCCAGCGATGGCGAAACGGCCATCGGGTGCGGTGAGTGAATTTTTATTGCCGGAGGGCGTTGAAATGATTACGGTGACGCCGGGGACAGGTTGACCGGTGGAGGTGCGGACGACGCCGGTGAAGATTGTTGAGGGCGCTGCAGATTGTTGCGCGTGGAGCGGAATTGCGGCCAGCAGTGCGATCAGGAGGCAGGCAATTAGTGCATAGGGGTTTGCGCGTGGGGGAGCCGGAACCGGGAGTTGCTGCGCATTCCGTATCGGGTGATGCAGTTGAATATTAGTGCTGACCGAAGAGCCCACGGATATACCTGTCATCGCTTGCCGACTCGCGCTGCCCCTACGGGGCGGCAGTCCTTCTTATGCAGGCTACCCAGGACTGCGTTCTGGGCTAAATTCATTGCCTCCCTGCGGGAGGCAGCCTTAGTGAATCGCCAGACTGGCTGTGAGCGGCGTGTTGTCAGAAGATGGCCCTATCATCACCTGGTAAGCACCCGTCGCAAGGTTCCAGCTTTCATTAGTTTCGTTGAAAGACTGCAAGGGACGCGTGTCGATGGTCACTGTCACGGTGCGAGATTCGCCGGCGGCGAGCTCGACGCGCTTCCATCCGACGAGGCGCTTATAGGGTTCGTCGGCACCTTGCGGAAGCCGGGCGTAGACTTCGGCGATCTCAGTGCCTGGGCGACTGCCGGTGTTCTTAATGGTGAAGCGCACTGTCTTTGCGGATGAATCGACTTTCAGGCCGGAGTACGCGAAGGTGGTGTACGAGAGACCGTAACCGAAGGCGAAGAGCGGCTGCTTATGCTGCGCTTCAAACCATTTGTAGCCTACCTCAGCACCTTCGTCGTAGGTGACGGAGTAGCCGGATGAGTGTGAGCCCGCGTTGACCGCATGGCTGCCCTGACCGAGGTCGCGGGCCGAGAGCGGAGGGATCACGGGATGGGGCAGGTCCTCTTCCGATTTGGGGAAGGTGATGGCGAGCTTGCCGGACGGGTTGACTTCGCCGACGAGCACGTTGGTCAGGGCTTTGTGTCCAGCGCTGCCCGCGAACCACGCCTCAACCACGCCGGCAACATTGTCGAGCCAGGGCATGGTGACGGCGGTACCGGTTTCAAGCACGACGATGGTGTGGGGATTGGCTGCGGCTACCTGGGCGATCAATGCATCCTGATTGTCGGGCAACGAGAGGCTGCGAAGATCCATGCCTTCCGACTCCCACTGCGAGGCAAAGACGATGGCGAGGTCGGAGGTGCGGGCCAGTGTGGCCGCGGATTGCAGATCGGTTCCCGGGTCGAAGCTGATTTTGGTGTTTGGCAATTTCTCCTGGAGCGCTTTCAGGGGGGAAGTGGGAAACCAGATGTGTTCCTGCCAATAGGTTGCACCCTTGCCCGGGGGCATGATGGCGTTGCCCCCCGGAGGATCGACCTGCGCCGACCCTCCACCGGAGATCATGCCGACATCGGCGTGCGCGCCGATGATTGCGATACTGTGCACCTTGGCCGGATCGATGGGAAGAATGGAGTTTGAGTTCTTGAGAAGCACGATGCTCTTTTCTTCAACATGCTGGGCATCCTGCATTCCGGCTTGAACGTCAACCGTGCCGGCTTGCGGCGGATTGTCGACGACGCCTGAAACGAACAGGGCGTAAAGAACCCTGCGAGCGTGATCGTCAATCTCCGACATCGGCACTTGTCCGGCGTCGACGGCGGCTTTCAATTTCGGGCCGAAGAAGTCAGCCATTGGCTGCTCCTGATCGAGACCGGCGGCAGAAGCTTTCTGGGTGCTATGGGTTCCTCCCCAGTCAGAGAGCACAAAGCCTTTGAAGCCCCATTGTTTCTTGAGCACTTCATTGAGCGTGTACGCGTTTTCGCAGGCGTAATCGCCATTGACGCGGTTGTAGGAGCACATGACCGCGGCGGGATTGGCGATGGAGATGGCGATGTGGAATGCGAGCAGGTCAGACTCCTGCATGGCCCGTTTCGAGATGATGGCGTCGACGATATTACGGCCGGTCTCCTGGTCGTTCATCACGTAATGCTTGATGTCGCCTACGACGTGCTGCGCCTGTTCGCACTTCATCATGTTTCCGGTGAGGGTTCCGGCCAGGAGCGGATCTTCGCCGGCGTACTCAAAGGTGCGGCCGTTGCGCGGATCGCGGTTCAAGTCCATGCCGCCGCCGAGGGTCATATCGAAACCCTGCTGCCTGAGCTCGCGGCCGATTACGTCGCCGTAGCGGCACTCCGATTCGACATCCCAGCTTGATGCCGCTCCTACATTGGAGGGCAATGCAGTGGAATATCTACCGTTGGCGCCGCTGTCGCGCACACCGTAGGCCGCGTCGGAGATGATGAGCGGCGGAATGCCAAGGCGCTCAACGCCCTCGACGTATCCAGCGCCGCCATTGGAGAGCTTGGTGAGGGGCATGTGCCATTGCGCGGCGTGGGCCATGCCATTGCCGTGAAGGAGCGCGATCTTTTCATCGAGCGTCATCTGCTTGAGCACCAGGTCGGCGCGCTGCTCAGGCGAGAGCTTGGAATCCATCCAGGGACGGTCGGTGTTCTGAGCTGGGGCGTTGGCTGCGCCGGCAAATCCAAAGGCGGCGACGACGACGAGAAGAGAGACGGAACCAAGCTTGCGATTCAACATGATCCTCCAGATACACCCATGGTACATCGATTTAGGAAGCGCAGACGCTGCCCGACTGAGCACAGCAATCAATTCAATAGAACGCATGAAACCGATTACAGAATTGAACAAGAAAAAGTATAGTTGAAGCGCCTGCGAGGGACGATCAATGTGAACAGTCCATGCCTGTTATCGACTTTGGGGCGGCGTGCGGGCGAGTTCGAGGAGGCGGATTAGCTCGGCGATTTGAGGCGGGGAAAGGTGACCGAGGAGCTCCCGCGGGGCGCGTTCGATGACGGGTTCCATCTGGTGGAGGAGATCGAGGCCGGCCTCGGAGATGTGAGTGACGACGACGCGGCGATCGTGGTGGTCGCGGCGCTGGCGGATGAGCTTGAGGCCCTTGAGGCGATTGAGCAGGCGGGTGATGTCGGGTTCCGCGGTGATCATGCGGTCGCCGATGGCGGCGCATGGCAGGCCGTGAGGCTGGGCTCCGCGCAGGATGCGAAGGACGTTGTACTGGGTGGAGGTGAGGCCCCATCCGCGGGTGCGGCGATGGAATTCGCGATGCAGCAGGTCGGCGGTGCGCATGACGTTGAGCAGGGCTTCTTCTTCGGCACTGGCGAATGGAAGATGCTGCGCGATTTCGGATTTCAGGTTGGGCATGGTGTTAGCGAGTCAGCAAGTCAGCGGGTCGGCGAGTCGGCCTGAGCTGAAGTGCGGGTTGGTTGTTTATGGTCTCCCACCCATTTCACGATGAAGCTGTGAAATGGATGGGGCACAGAGCGAGTCAGCCAGGATTGAGTCCTCCCCAGCCGGAAAACAATGACGTGGCGAGGGTGGGACATCCCGAATTTTTACCCGCTTGACAACTTCTTATTACTGATTGACGTTCTCATGACTGCTTCACGATTTCGAGGTCGATAACGAGCTTGACGTCGTCGCCGACCATGGTTGCAGGAAAGCCGGCGCCGATGCCGAAGTCGCTGCGCTTGATGGTGGTAGTTGCGTTGAATCCGGCGTGGGGCTTGTGATCCATGCCGGTGATGGGACCGCTGGGACCCTCGGCCTGAAGAACGACGGGTTTGGTAACGCCATGGAGGGTGAGGTTGCCGTTGATGGTGAGGTGGCCGCCGGATTTTGCTATCGAAGTACTAACGAACGTGGCGTTGCGGAAGTGGGCCGCGTCGAACCACGCCGCGCCAACGATGTCGGTGTCGCGGCCGGATTCGCCGGTATCGACGCTGGATACGTCGATGGTGGCGTTAACGGAGGACCTGGTGATGTCAGCCTCGTTGAAAGCGATGGAGGCAGTGACTCCGAAGTGGCCGCGGACGGTGGAAATGCCCAGATGGCTGATGCTGAAACTTACGTCGCTGTGGGCGGGATCTGCAGTCCAGTTGGAAGTTTGGGCGGCGGCGAGGGGCGCGGCGAGGGCGATGAGTGCGGCGGTAAGAACGAGGCGATTCATGGGGGAAGTCTCCTGTTGAGGGCGGTAAAAGGGGCGGTTGAGGTTACGGTGTTTCTCCTCTTGCTCGAGAGCGGATCCACCCTGGCCGCAAAAACAAGTACGCGGCGAGGATGGGGCACCCACTGCAGATAGGACGGGGCGGGCGGGGAATTTGTTGCAACAAATAATTTGACTGGGCGGCGTGAGCAGGCGAGTTGAGATTGCCTGGGGGCCGGGGTCTGGTATGCTCCGGGCTATGTCGGTGGTTGAGCATTTCAGGCGGCTTACGGCGGCGCAGCGGCATGTGTTTGCGGCGGCGTTTCTGGGCTGGACGCTCGATAGCCTGGACTATTTCCTGCTGGTTTTTTGCGTAAAGGGAATTGCGGGGGAGTTCAGAACACAGCCGTCGGCGGTGCTGGGCGCGGTGTTTCTGACGCAGGCGTTCAGGCCGGTGGGGGCGCTGGTGTTTGGCATGCTGGCCGATCGCTACGGACGGCGGCCGGTGCTGATGGCTAACATTCTTGGCTTCTCAGTGATTGAGCTGGCCTGCGCTTTTGCGCCTTCGCTTAATGCGCTACTGGTGCTGCGAGCGCTGTTCGGGTTTGCCATGGGCGGCGAGTGGGGCGTGGGTGCGGCATTGGCGTTTGAGTCGCTGCCCAAGGAAGGCCGCGGCGTGTTCAGCGGGATTCTGCAGGAAGGGTATGCGGCCGGGTCGATTCTGGCTTCGGGAGCCTTTGCGCTGCTATATGCGGGCATTCACTGGCATGGGATCGCAATCCCGGGTATCGGATGGCGGGGATTGTTCATGTTGGGTTCGGCGCCGGCGCTGCTGGCGTTTTATGTACAAGCGCGCGTGCCGGAGTCGCCAGTGTGGCTGGCCGGCGCAGAACACCGCAGGAAGGCCGCGACAAAGGGGCGCGCACAAAGACTGGTTCCCGCGCATCTGATGGAGTTCCTGCCTACGTTTCTGTTTCTAGTTCTGTTGATGACGGCGTTTATGAGCTTCTCGCATGGCACGCAGGATGTGTATCCGACGTTTTTGGCGGTAGCCGCAAAACTGAAGCCGCAGACGATTGGGTTGATTGGCGTGCTGTACGGGATCGGGTCGATTGCAGGAGGGCTCGTATTCGGCATGCTGAGCGAGCGGTGGGGACGCAAGCGCGCGATTATTGCCGCGGCGCTGCTGGCGATTCCGGTGATTCCGCTATTTGCTTACGGGCACTCGGCGCTTTGGCTGGGAGTGGGCGCGGTGATGATGCAATTCATGGTGCAGGGCGCATGGGGGGTGGTGCCGGCGTATCTGACTGAGCTCTCGCCCGCACCGGTCAGAGCAACTGCGCCGGGGCTGGCGTACCAGCTTGGGGGATTGATTACGAGCTGGAATGGAAAGGCGCAGGCGCTGGCCGCGGAGCGATGGGGCAACTATCCGCTGGTGCTGGCATTGACGGTGATTGTAGTGTCGCTGGCGCTGGCAGGGCTGGCGGCGCTGGGATCCGAAGCCAAGGGACGGGAGATGACTGCGGTGTGAGGGCGCGTAACAGAGTTGACGAAGGCTAATGCTTTCCCCCGGGTTTCCAAAGGCAAGGGATCTGGGGGTGCCCAACGTTGTTGCGGATTGGAACGATTCCATATTGATCTAAGCGATTCTGGCTCGGCTTTCTGATGATGCGGCTTTCTTGAACAGCGGTTCAGGAGCATTGGACAGGAAGCGTGCCTTTTGCTGAGACGGGGTTGCGCGTCCGACTTCACAACTTGAACGGCACGGGACTACTATAGGCGCAGCGAGGCCTGTTTCCCCTTCGAGTGTGGGGTTTCTGTTACGAGTTCGATTGAGATGGTAAGCGGCTCAGTTTGAAAAACGTCCCCCAGGGGCTAAAGCCCCAGTTCGCTGGGCTGGCGTTCATTGGCACGGCTGAAGCCGTGCCCTTTCAAAACAACGGCCGGAGAAGTAACCAACGTGTTGAAACTTCACATTTAGAACTCGTAGCCTTCAAGACCGGACACACTGAGCCATTGTCAAAAAGACCAGAGCGCACGTTCAAGATTGTGGAGAAACGGCCATGCCGGATGCGGACGATGTGAAGCCGAACGAGAATGCGTCGCGGGCGATTACACGGCGCAGGTTCATTATGGGAGTGATTGCGGGCGGCGCGGCGGTGGGCGCGGCGAGCTATCACTTTTTGTCGCCATCGCGCAGGTATTCATTAAGCGCGGGGGAGCGGCTGATCACTCTGAATGTGAACGGCAAGCCGCGGCGCGTGGAAGCCATGCGGCAGGAAACGCTGGCGTGGACGCTGCGCTACAAGCTGGGCCTGACGGGAACCAAGCTGGGTTGCGATCGCGGCGAGTGCGGAGCCTGCACAGTGCTGATCGACGATGTGCCCCACTATAGCTGCAGCGTGTTGACGCACACCGTTCGGGGGCGCAAGGTGACCACCATCGAAGGGCTGGCCGCGGCCGATGGCAAACTGCACCCGGTGCAGCAGGCGGTGATCGACAAGCAGGGTTTTCAATGCGCGTTCTGCATGTCGGGCTTCATCATGTCGACGGTCGGGTTTCTCAAGACCAATCCCAACCCCACGCGGAGTGAGCTGGCACATGGGATCAGCGGCAACCTTTGCCGCTGCCAGGACTACACCAAAATTCTGGACTCGATGATGGAAGGCGCGGCGCAGATGCGAGGCGCGAGCGGCGCTGCTGCGCTAGCGAGGAGGGCTTGACGATGGCTGATGCGACGCCCGGTGAGGCGATGAAGGCCGACGAAATGAAAGCCGAAAATGAGAAGCCGCGCCCATTTGGCACCGGGTACAAGCTGATTGGCAAGGACTACTCGACCACCGACCTGGTGGCGAAAGTGACGGGCACGGCCAAGTATGCCGAGGATTTTCGCGCCGAGGGGATGCTGTTTTGCCGGCTGGTGTTGAGCCCGATGCCGCACGCGCGGGTGAAGAGCATTCACGCTGAAAAGGCGCTGGCGATGCCAGGAGTGAAAGCGATTCTTACGCCGGCGGAGGTTCCCGGGCACGCGGCATATATGAACGACAACGGAACCATGATTCAGCCGGACAAATGGGGAGAATTGGCGCTGGCGGACGAGCCAATGTACCAGGGCGAACCGATTCTGGCTGTGGCGGCTGTAGATGAGCTGACCTGCGCGGAGGCGATCGAGGCAATCGAGATCGAAATGGAGCCGCTACCGTTTGCCATCGATCCATTGGAGAGCCTGCGCCCGGGGAGTTCGAATGCCCGCGTGGACGGCAACGTTTGGGCGAGGCCGGAGTCGGGCCGAGGACCGATGCAGCTCACAGCGCTGAAATGGACGGAGGAGGACTTTGCCGCGGAAAAAGAGGGCCGCATGCCGATGGGGCACGCACCCGAGACATGGTCGTATGGCGATGTGGACGCGGGCTTCCGCGATGCCGCGCTGGTGCTCGACGAGACATTCCTGACGCCAGACGTAAGCCACCAGACCCTGGAACCGCGCAGCACCATGGCTTACTGGCAGAACGGCAAGCTCTTCCTGTATACGGGCACGCAAAGCACCTTTCAGACCACTGCCGCCATCGCGCGCTGGATGCACATGGACGAGGACAAGATCGTCTTCATCAGCGAATATACGGGCGGCGGATTTGGCAGCAAGATCACCGGCGCGTTGACCCTGGTGATTCCCGCACTGCTGTCGAAGAAACTGAATGCTCCAGTGATGATGCGGGTAAGCCGGCAGGAGGAGCATTTTATAGGACGCGCGCGGCCGGGCATCCGGTCCCGCACAAGGGTGGGTTTTGCCAAGGACGGCCGCATTACAGCGGTAGACATGTTTCTGGTTTCCGACGCCGGCTCTTATGGGTCGAGCGGCGACGGCGGCTCGTGCGCGAGCATCGCTTCGTTGCAGTACCAGCCGCCCGCCATGCGGTTTCGCAACGTGACGGTGGCCACCAACACGCCGCCGCGCAGTGCACAGAGCGCACCGGGAGGCATGCAGGCAATTGCGATCATGGAGCCGATTCTGTCGAAGGCAGCGCGGCAACTTGGCTTGGATCAGGTGGCGTTGCGCAGGGTGAACTGCCCGGAAGGTAAAGCGCAGTACGGGCCTCCCAATCACGAGGGTAAGCGCGCGTACGTTACGAGCTGTTTTCAAAAGCAGGCTCTCGACGAGGGCGCCAAGCAGTTTAAGTGGAACGAGCGGGTGGCGCGCCAGCCCAAACGCATTGGCACCAAGGTGCGCGGCGTGGGCGTGGCGCTCACTGTCTTCCACGGCGGCAGCACCGGGTTCGACGGGCTGATCGTCATCACTCCGCAGGGCCGCGTGCAAATCCAATCCGGGATCGGCAACCTTGGAACTGAAGCAGTAATCGATGTGCATCGCGCAGCAGCCGAGGTACTCGACGTGCCATGGGAAGCATGCGACGTAGTCTGGGGCGACACGTCGAAGCACTTTCCATACACCTGCGACTCCGGCGGCAGCCAGACCGTGCACGCCATGACTCGCGCCGCCATGGCGGTGGGTAATGAATGTGTGCAAAGACTCAAAGAAGTGGCGGCGAAGAAACTCGGCGGGCAGCCAGGAGATTATGAGGTTGCCAATCTTCGTGTCATGCGCAAGGGCGGCGGCGCGGGGATGAGTTTTGCTGAAGCGGCGCAGCACGCTATTAAGCTGGGCGGCATCTACGATGGCCACGATGTGAATCCCGAGGTGCATAAAGCAACAAAGCAGGCGGTCGCGAATTTGGCGGGCCAGGGCCTGGTGGTTTCGGCGAGTGACAAGTATCCTCACGACGGCGACTCGTATTCCTACCTTGCCTGCTTCGCCGAGGTAGAAGCCGACGTGGAAACCGGGAAGTACTACGTCGTCGATTATCTGGCCTACGCAGATGTGGGCACGGTGCTGCATCCAGCCGCGCTGGGCGGGCAGGTACTGGGCCGGTCGACGCTGGGGATTGGCCACGCGATCGGGCAGAAATGGGTGATCGATCCGCAGTATGGCATTTCTATCGCCGAGCGTTTTTATCAGAACAAGCCTCCGACAATTCTGGACGTGCCGGTGGACATGCAGTGGAATGCGCTGAACATTCCCGATCCCGAGACGCCTGTGGGCGCTCGCGGTTGCGGGGAGCCGCCGGTGGGCGGCGGATGCGCGGCGATTCTGAATGCGCTGAGCGACGCGCTGGGAGACAACATCTTCCAACGCGCCCCGGTGAATCTGGACACGATTCTGGCGTCGCTCGAGGCGGGACGGCCGATGCAACATCCATTGATGGCGCATATTTGAAAGACAGGGACTAGGGACTAGGGACTAGGCACTGGGGACTAGAGGCCAGGGACTAGAGACTGAGGCACGGGGACGGAGAAGTGATGGCAGTATTTCGCGACGTGATGCCGGCCTTCGAGTTGCTGCAGCCAGGTTCAGCGGCTGAGGCGCAAACGCTACTGCAGGAAAATGGCAGCGCTGCGTGGGTGATGGCTGGCGGGCTGGACAGCTTTGACTGGCTCAAAGACCGCATCAAGAAGCCGAGCGTGCTGGTGGATTTGAGCGGCGTGGACGAGCTGAAGGGGATTCGCATTACGGGCGACGGCGTTGAAATTGGCGCAATGACGACGCTGACCGAGATTGTGAATCATCCCGAGATCAAAAAGAATTACAGTTTGCTATCGGATGCGGTGTCGGTGGTGGCGTCGCCGCAGATTCGCAATCAAGGCACGCTGGGCGGGAATGTTTCGCAGGATGTGCGTTGCTGGTACTACCGCGGCGGATGGCCATGCTACCGCGCAGGAGGAAACATTTGCTATGCCGATACGCCGGTGGGGCGCAACCGCGAGCACGCGATTTTTGGCGCGGACCGCTGCGTGGCCGTGCACCCATCGGACTCGGCGCCGGCGCTGATTGCGCTCGATGCGAAGTTCGTGGTGCAGACGCCGAAGGGCGAGCGGCAGATTGATGCCGAGGATTATTTTGTAGGTCCCGAGATCGACATTACGCGTATCAACATGCTGGAGCCTGGATTTTTGCTGACGGCGATTCGCATTCCGTCTTCATGGGCGGGCGCGAAGTTTTACTTTGAGAAGGTGCGCGATCGCAACGTGTGGGATTTTCCGTTGATGAACGTGGCTTCTGCGATGAGGGTGAGCAGTGGGACGATTGGCGCAGCGAGGATTGCTGTGAGCGCCGTGGCGCCCAAGCCGATGCGTCTCAAAAATGTTGAAACCGCGATTGCGGGCAAGGCGGCTAATTCTGAGACCGGAATGATGGCGGGCAGAATGGCGGTGGAGGGCGCGGTTCCTCTGCAGTTCAATGCCTACAAGATTCCGCTGATGCGCAATCTGGTGAAGCGCGCAATTGCCGGCGGCGGAGAGACGGCATGAGATTCATAACCTGGGCTACCGATCCGTGGGGCAAGCATGTGCCGATACATGCGGCATGGGATTTGATTTGGGCCGCAGTGATTGCGGCGCTTGCGTTCATGATTGTGCACGCGCTTTACGTGGCCGTGGTTGCGGGGCCGAAGGTCTTCAAGAAAAACGAACGGCCCAGGTCGGCTGAAGCGGCGATTCCCGAGCGGGTTCCGCGGCACTCGCTAGCGGCGCGGCTGTTCCACTGGATCATGGCTGCGGCTATGATTACGCTGTTGATCACGGCATTCCTGCCCAAGGTGGGCGTGCAATTCGACTGGGTGCTTTACCACTGGATTGCCGGCGTGGTGCTGACGGCGTCGATCCTGTTTCACATTGTTCACGCGTCGTTCTTCCTGGATTTCTGGTCCATCTGGCCGGACAAGATCGACATTCGCGATGCGATGCGAAGAACGCTGCGGTTTATGGGAAAGCCTGCGCCCCCTCCGGACCGGTTCGCTAAGTATCCGCTGGAGAACAAGTTTTACCACCTGGTGATTGTGCTGGCCGGCCTCGCCGTTACAGTGACCGGGCTGTTTATGATGAAGCGAGTTCATACGGTCTTCTTCACGCGCAATCCATACTTGTTCAGCGATATGACGTGGGGCCTGATGTACGTGCTGCACGGGCTTGCGGGCATTGGGCTGATCGCGCTGGTGATGATGCATGTATATATGGGTATCAGACCGGAGAAGCTGCCCATCACCAAATCGATGATTTTTGGATGGATGAGCCGGGATTTTTATCTTGAGGAGCACGACCCGGAGCGCTGGGATGTGAAGCAGCCAACGGGAAAGAAACGAGGCTACGCAGCCAGCGATGCCGACTGAGATCGAAACGCTTTGCGACACCATTGAAGATTGCTACGAGTTTACGCTGAGCTATGCGGCGCGCGGGTTGACAACCGATGCGGACAGCGACGCAGGGAGGCAACTGCGAGAGAAACTGACGAATGCGCTGGCAGCGATACGCGGGCTTGAAGCTGCTTCAAAGGCGGCTGCGGCGCACTTGGACTCCGGAAATACCCGGAAGCTCGATGCGTTCATTTCTGTTTTGAGCCGGGATGCGCAAAGCTCGAGCGCGGTGGTCGACCTGGTGTTAGCGCAGCCGGCGATCAGCTCGCAGCTCATCGATAATTTGAATGCGTCGATTCATCTGCGGGCGCTGTTGACCGATCTGTTTCTGATTACGGAGATGGTTGGGGCGAGGCAGGCGAAGGCCAATCCGGTAAGTTAGCCGGCAATTCTCAGAGGATGCGCGAATGCCCGGAATTCAAGGTCTAGCAAAGACGCTGAGGGCCGGGAGGCCCCTAGAACAGCAGGTCGGGAGAGGCTGCTGAGAAACTCATCAAGTGGAGTGAAACAGTCGAGACCATCCCTCAGGGGTTAAAACCCCGACTCACTTTAGGGAGCTAATTGGCACGTATAAATCCGAGCCCTTTCAAAACTGCGGCAGTGGTCGAGTTTTTCCGCAGCCTCGGGAGACCGGCGGTACGATTCTTGGCGATGTATGAGAAGGGCGAGCTAGATTCTGCTGAGGGCGCATGTATTCGAAGCAAGTTCTCGATCACTTTGAACACCCGCGCAACGCAGGTGTGGTTGCCGAGGCCGATGCGCAGGCGCTGATCGAGAATCCCGCATGCGGCGACACGCTCAAGCTCACGGCCAGGACAGTAGACGGGCGGATCGAGGAGATTCGTTTTCAGGCCAAGGGGTGTGTTGCGTCGATGGCGTGCGGCTCGGCAATGACGGAGCTTGTGCGCGGCAAGACGGTTGAGGAAGCGCGCGGTCTGCGCCGGGAAGAGATTGTGCAGGCAGTGGGCGGATTGCCGCAGGCCTCGATGCATGCGAGCCACCTGGCGATGGACGCGCTGGGAGCGGTGTTGAAGCAGGTTGGTTGCAGGAATTAAAGGACTGGCCGCAGGATTAGCGATATCCCACCCTTGCGAAAAAGCGTCGCAAGGATGGGGCACGCACATTGGTGCAACTTCAAGCGGTCAGAGACCTATCTCAATCGCGCCTGAGGCTTCGCAATCATTGCTTCGTATTCGGCGGGCGTGTTCATGTCGGCGAAATTGGAAATCGAGACCGGGATGGAAACGAAGCGGCTGGAGTGGGCGCGTTTGACCTCGCGCGGGTTGGAGGTTGGCGGCGCGGCGAGAAAAGCGTCGATGAGCTCACGCGAGGCAAAAAGCGGATGGCCGTTGCGGCCGTTGGCGTGGGGCGATACAGCCCACTGGCCGCGGGCGAGGGCCTCATCGAATGCCGCGCTGAGCAGCGCGAGAGTTTTCTGATCCAGAGGCGCACAATCGACTGGCGTGATCATGGCGGAGTGGCAGCCGAGTTCGAGCGCTTTGCTGAGACCGATTTGCAAAGAGCTGAATTGGCCGCGTTCGGGAGCTGGGTTGATAGCCGAAGTCGCGCCGCAGGCGGAGATGATTTGCGCGAGGCAATCAGCATTTTTGCCGGTTACGACAACGATGGCCCATGCGAGGGGTTTGAGCGCTGCGATGTGAGCGGAGAGCAGAGTGGAATTGCCGGATGGAGCGGGGGTCGACTCATTTATCGACCAAGGCAACAGCGCTTTATCTCGTCCCATGCGCGACGATGCACCGGCAGCGAGAATGACGCCGCAAAGGTCGGCCATGATTCAATTCCCGGATTGAGTCAACGAGGTTTCGTCATCTGCGGTCTCATCCGCGAGCGCATTGTCGACTCCAGTTCCGGAGGCGGCGAAGCGGCGGGAATGGAACCAGCTCAAGTGGGGTAGAGGGCGCTCAACATTACGGCGATTGGCGATGAGTTCGGCGACGATTGCGACGGCAATTTCTTCAGGCGTGATGGCGCCGATGTCGAGGCCGACGGGTGAATGCACTCGTTCGAAGAGTTCGGGGCGGAGGCCTTCAGCTACGAGCTGGCGAAAGACGGTGATGGCTTTGCGTCGTGACCCGATCATGCCGATGTAGCGCGCAGGGGTTTCGACGGCCCAGCGCAGGATGCGCAGGTCGTCGCGATGGCCGCGTGTGGCGATTACGATGAAGGCCGAGTCGCTGGGCGCTATTTCGGCGAGCGATTGATCGAAATCGGTTGCAAGGATCTGGCGTGCTCCGGGAAAGCGCTCGGAGTTGGCGTAGGCTTCGCGGTCGTCGGCAACAATGACGTCGAAGCCCGCACCGGTGGCGGCTTTAAAGAGCGCCAGCGACACGTGGCCTGCACCGAAGATGTAAAGCAGTGGCGCGGGCAGAATGGGCTCAATGAAGATCTCGAGCGTACCTCCGCATACCAGGCCGGTATCGTATTTGGGGTCCTGGTTGAGATCGAATGTAAGGGTGCGGGGCCTTTCGCTGGTCATGACATCGCGTGCCGCCTGCCACACCTCGGCCTCAACGCAGCCGCCGCCGATAGTGCCGGCTATGGAGCCGTCGTCGCGCACCAGCATCTTGGCGCTCTTGAACGATGGAATGGAGCCGCGCACATTGACGATGGTGGCGAGAGCCCCGCGCCGGCCCGAGCGCTGTAGTGCGACGATCTCTTGGTAAATCTCCATCTGATGCGATTATTCGTCCGGGACGGGGGCAAGTCAATGCGCAGGGCGGGTTAGTTTGCAAAGTTCATCCCTCAGGGGCTAAAGCCCGCAGGCAATTTGCTTGATCCATGTAGGGCTAAAGCCCGCACCCTTCACGTGTGCGTAAGCCATTGATTTGTCTGCCTGAGGCGTAATAATCTCATTGCTCTTGGCGAGGATTTCAATTAACTTCAAAGACTCACAGCCTTTCCTGGGAGGCAGGGCAGCCATGTCACGCGTCGTTCGATGTTCCATTATTCAGGCGTCAAATGCAGTGCCGGCAACAGAGCCGTTGAAGACACAAAAAGACGCAATGATTGAGAAGCACGTGGGCCTGATCAAGCAGGCTGCCGCTGCAGGCGCGCAGATTGTTTGCCTGCAGGAAATATTTAACGGACCCTACTTTTGTGCCGAACAATCGGTGAAATGGTATGAGATGACGGAGCCGGTTCCCGACGGTCCGACCGTGACAATGATGCGCGGATTGGCCAGGGAACTGCAGATTGCCCTGATTGTGCCCGTGTATGAGGTGGAGCAGGAAGGGGTTTTTTACAATACTGCGGCCGTGGTGGCGAGCGACGGCAGCTACCTGGGCAAATATCGCAAGACCCATATTCCGCATGTGGCGCCGGGGTTCTGGGAAAAGTTTTATTTCCGGCCGGGGAACCTGGGGTATCCGGTTTTCGATCTCGGAATTGTGAAGATAGGCGTGTATATCTGCTACGACCGGCATTTTCCCGAGGGCGCGCGGTGCCTGGGTTTGAATGGCGCCGAGATTGTGTTCAATCCTTCGGCGACGGTTGCGGGGTTGAGCGAGTACCTATGGAAGCTGGAGCAGCCGGCGCATGCAGCGGCGAACGGCTATTTTATTGCGGCCATCAATCGCGTGGGGACCGAGGCACCGTGGAACATTGGCGAGTTTTACGGCTCGAGTTATTTCTGCAATCCGCGCGGCCAGATTATTGCACAGGCCTCGCGCGACAAGGACGAGGTGCTGACGGCCGATTTGAATCTGGAAGAGATTGCCGAAGTGCGGCGGACGTGGCAGTTCTTCCGCGACCGGCGGCCGGATTTGTATGGGCCGATCGTGGCGGGGTAGGGCGGGCAAAGCCCAGTGACATTGGTACGATGATTGGATGCGAATGAAGCTCTGAACCTGAGAAGCACTTCCCTGAGGTCACCGTGAGCACCGCAACTTTACCAGACGATGAACAACTGCGCGGGCGGTTTGGCGAGCTGAAGCCGGCGCTTGGTAATCAGGCTGCCGTGATTGAAGCCAATCGCTGCCTGAACTGTTTTGACGCGCCGTGCACCGCGGCCTGCCCCACCCATATCGATGTGCCGGGGTTCATCAAGCGAATTGCGTCTGGCAATTTGCGCGGCTCGGCCACGCGCATTCTGGATGCGAACATTCTTGGCGCGAGTTGTTCGCGGGTTTGCCCGGTGGACGTGTTGTGCGAGGGGGCGTGCGTGATGCACCGCTACAATCGGGAGCCGATTGAGATTGCGTTGCTGCAGCGGCACGCGATGGATGCGTACCACGCATCCGGTGAGGTGCCGGCGGTGAAGAACCTTGCGGCGCCGGGGCTGCGGGTGGCGTGCATAGGCGCGGGGCCGGCATCGCTGGCATGCGCGGCGGAACTGCGCAGGCGCGGCGCGAAAGCGACGATTATTGAAAAGCGCGCGCTGCCCGGCGGATTGAACACTTACGGCGTGGCCGAGTACAAGCTGCGCGCGACCGAGAGCCTGCGCGAGGTAGAGATGATTCGACGCATGGGTGTGGAGTTCCGGTTCGGCGCCGCGGTGGATTCGGCCGCTGCGCTGCAGCAACTCGAGCAGGAGTTTACAACCATCTTTCTGGGCGTTGGATTGGGTGCAATGCAGCGGTTGGGCATTCCCGGCGAGGACCTGGATGGCGTGATGAATGCGCTTGAGCTGATTTCGGCCTACAAGACTGGAAACCTGCGTGAGTTGCACGGAACGGTTGTGGTGGTGGGCGCGGGGAACACGGCGATTGACGCGGCCAATGCAGCGAAGCGGCTAGGCGCGGAGACGGTGTATTTGCTCTACCGGCGCGGCGAGAGCGACATTGGCGCATTCGATTTTGAGTATGAGCATGCCAAGCAGGAGGGCGTACAGTTTTTGTGGCGCAGGCGGCCGCTGGCGGTACGCAAGCAAGCACACGGGCGCCTGCTGCTAGAGACGGTGCAGGTGCGACAGGCCGAGGGCTCGCTTGAGCCCGTGCCCGATTCGCAGTTCACGATTGCGTGCGATTTGCTGGTGCCGGCGATCGGGCAGTCGCCGTTGACGGCACTGCTTCAGGAATTGCGGGGTGTTGAAGTGCGCGATGGGCGTATTGTTGCCGATCTTGCGACAGGGCGCACGGGGAACGAGCGCTATTATGCGGCGGGCGATTGCGTGAACGGCGGACGCGAGGTGGTGGACGCGGTGGCCGGCGGAAAGCGCGCCGCACTTGCGATTCTGAAGGCTGCGGAGGGCAAGTATGCCTGACCGGAATCCAGATTTGGGCGTAACCAACTTCGCGGGAAAAATCAATTCGCCGAACCCGTTCTGGCTGGCCTCGGCGCCGCCTACGAACACTGGCGAAATGATTATGCGTGCCTTTGACGCAGGCTGGGGCGGCGCGGTGTGGAAGACGATCGGCGAGCCGGTGACGAATGTAAGCTCGCGCTACTCATCGGTGGATTGGGAAGGAAGGCGCGTAATGGGCTTCAACAATATTGAGCTCATCAGCGACCGGCCGGTGGAAGTGAACCTGCGCGAGATGCTGGAAGTAAAGAAGCGCTACCCGAAGCACGCGGTGATTGCATCGCTGATGGTGGAGTCGACGCGGGAGGCGTGGCACGAGATTGTTGCGCGAACCGAGGGCGCGGGCGCCGACGGGCTGGAGCTGAATTTTGGTTGTCCGCATGGCATGAGCGAGCGCGGCATGGGCTCAGCGGTGGGCCAGGTACCGGAGTATGCCGAGATGATTACCGCGTGGGTGAAGGAGAAGGCGCGCACGCCGGTGCTGGTGAAGCTGACGCCGAATATCAGCGATATTCGTGCAGTGGCGCGGGCGGCCAAGCGCGGCGGGGCTGACGGGCTTTCAGCGATCAACACCATCAACTCGATTACGGGGATTGATCTCGACACGTTTATACCTCGGCCGAATGTGGATGGGAAGAGCTCGCATGGAGGCTATTGCGGGCCGGCGGTGCGGCCCATCGCGCTTAACATGGTGCAACAGATCATGAGCGATGCCGAGAGCGCGCTGCCGCTCTCGGGCATTGGCGGAATCGGCACTTGGCGCGATGCGGCTGAGTTTATGCTGCTGGGTTGCGGGACGGTGCAGGTATGCACGGCCGCGATGCATTACGGCTATCGCATTGTTGAAGACATGGCTGAGGGACTTGAGAACTGGATGCGCGAAAAGGGCTTCGAGACGATTGAGGATTTTCGTGGGCTCTCGCTCAATCGCGTGACGGAGTGGAAGCACCTGAACCTGAATTACAAGATTGTGGCGCGCATCGACGAGCAGACTTGCATAGGCTGCGACCTGTGCCACATTGCGTGCTGGGATGGCGCGCACCAGTGTATTCATCTCGATCGCGTGAGCGGGCCGGTGGACGGACATGTGGAACTACATGAGACGCCGGCGCAGAAAGAGGCGCAGAGCCGCGCGGCAATTGCAGTGACTCCGGTGACGCGCAAGGAGCGGGCGGCGCTGACTGAGACTGGGCCGTATCCGACTCCGCTGGAGCGCATACCGCGTGTGGATGAAACGGAGTGCGTGGGCTGCAATTTGTGTTCGCTGGTGTGCCCGGTGGAAGGATGCATCACGATGGTTCGTGTTGACAAGGATGTTGCTCCGGAGACGTGGGAGGAGCGGACGGGGCAGGGAATTGAGCGTAGGGAGTAGGGTTCGCGCTATCCCAGATTTCAGAATCGAGACCTGGGGCACCCAATAAGTGGAGAATATGCCGACTGTATTGATTAAGAACGGGACGATTGTGAATGCCGACTGCAGTGTGCGGGCCGATCTGCTGATTGACGGCACGACGATCAAGGAGATTCGCGCGGGGATTGAGCCGAGCGCCGCGGAGACGATTGTCGATGCAACTGGCCTCTTGCTGCTGCCGGGCGGAGTGGACGCACATACACATCTCGATATGCCGTTTGGCGGTTCGAATTCGGCCGATGATTTTCTGACGGGCACGCGGGCGGCGGCGATTGGCGGGACGACGACCATTGTGGACTTCGCGATCCAGGCTAAGGGCACGAAGATGCGCACTGCGCTGGACACGTGGTGGAAGAAGGCCGAGGGCAAGGCGTGTATCGATTACGGGCTGCACATGATTGTGACCGATTTGCCTGATGCGGGCCTTGAGGATATGGACGACCTGGTGCGCGAGGGCGTGGCAAGCTTCAAACTGTTCATGGCTTATCCCAACGTGCTGATGGTTGACGATGCAACTATCTTCAAGGCGCTCAAGCAGACGGCGAAGAACGGCGCGTTGATTTGCATGCATGCAGAGAATGGTTCGGTGATCGACGTAATTGTGCGGCAGGCGCTGGCGGAGGGAAAGACAGCGCCAATCTATCACGCGCTGACGCGGCCTACGCGAGCCGAGGCTGAAGCGGTGCATCGCGCGATTGCCATGGCTGAGATGGCCGGCGTGCCGATTTACATTGTGCATCTCTCAAGTGAAGACGCGCTGAACCAGGTGCGCGAGGCGCGCGACCGGGGATTGCCGGCGTTTGCTGAAACCTGTCCACAGTATCTGCTGCTCTCGCTCGAGGACAACATGGAAGGCAAGGGCTGGGAGGGCGCGAAGTACGTATTTACGCCGCCGCTGCGCGAGAAGAAGAACCAGCCGAAGCTGTGGGAGGGTTTACGCAAAGACAACTTGCAGGTGGTGTCGACGGATCATTGCCCTTTTTGTTTCGAGGACCAGAAGGCGCTGGGCAAAGATGATTTCACCAAGATTCCCAACGGCGGGCCGGGGATTGAGAACAGGCTGCAGTTGTTGCATCATCATGGCGTGGGGCAGGGGAATTTTTCGATTAACAGGTTTGTCGAACTGGTGTCGACTGCGCCGGCGCGCATCTTTGGAATGTATCCCAGGAAAGGCGCGCTCAAGGTGGGCAGTGACGCCGATATTGTGCTGTGGGATCCGGGCATGGAGCTTACGATCAGTGCGGCCACGCATCATATGCGGGTTGACTACTCGATGTTCGAGGGATTCAGAGTGCGTGGGAATGCGCGAGATGTGTACTCGCGCGGCGAACTGATTGTGCGGGCGGGCGAGTTTATCGGCAAACCGGGCCGGGGAAGGTATTTGCGGCGAGAGGCGAGGGGTGGGGCGTGGAGATAAAGCAGGGACCAGGGACTAGAAAAGCCTTCTCCGAGGATACAGCTGCATTCATACTGCTGTTCGAGACACGTCAAGTGCAAATGCAGATCCTCCGACTCGCTCAGGATGACATGCACATTGTTTCAAAGCAATTTTAAACTTGAATGCAACGTCACGGAGGAGGTCCCGTGAGCACTGTCGATCCATCTTTATCGAACAGCGACCTCAGGCCTACTACGCAGGAACAGCGGACGTGGGGGTTTTATAACTACACGGCGCTGTGGTTTTCGATGTGCATGG
>CAZGUD010000040.1:0-58967 GCA_964528915.1 uncultured Occallatibacter sp. | reverse complement strand
AGCTAAGAGCTAAGAGCTAAGAGCTAAGAGCTAAGAGCTAAGAGCTAAGAGCTAATGGCTGATCTCAGGTGAGATTCACTCGCTCGGGAAGAGTTCTGGCTCGGCTTCGCGTGCGGCAGGCTGGCGGCGTCCCGGTGCGCCAATAAGACTGAGCACCTGAAGTGACTGGATAGCTTTGTGGGGCACAAAGATGCGCTGAGTGTTGGAGCGTGTGTCGGGCGGAGTAAGCATCAGCCCGACGCCATCCACCAGCGAGAGGTCGTTGGCCGCGAGACCTTCAATCTCGTCGCCGTCGGTCAGGGTGAGGCGCATCCACAGGCCGGGGGTGCGCGGACGGATGGCGAAGCGCTTGCGGAGCAGCCGCTCGGGGTTGGCGGGATCGGCGGACGAGGAAGGAAAATCGCGAACGTAGCAAACCCACTTCACCTGCTCCCAGGCCATCCTGATCACCTTGCCGGCAAGATCGAGGATCTCGAGGTCCGCGCCATCGCGCCCCAACTCCGGGCCTGCATAACCGGCACACCAGTCACGGGTGAACTTGCGGACAATGACGGGTTTGCGTGCGCTGGCCATTCAACTAGAACGAGGGTCAAACAAAAACGAGAGTCGATGTGAATTGTCGCACGTTTGGTGCGGGCAGGGATTGGCCCAGGACCGCTTGAGCTGGAAATGCAGTGGCGTCAGGAGGCTGGCGCGGGCTCGGGCTGGGCCGCTGGCTGCGGGAAGAGCGGAAGTTCTTCGGCGAGCTGCAGCCCTGAAGAAGATAGCAGATTGGCGACTACGGCAGGCGTGAGGCGGGTGGCATCGAATTCTACCCGGACGGTGTGCGCACTGCGGTCGAGCAGCAGGCTGCGGATTCCATAAACGTCACGCGCATGAGCCAGGGCCATGGCCACTTTTTCGGTTGGCGGAGCAGCGTAACGAAAGAGAATCTCGACGGTCGTCATGGAACAAGGATAGCAGTTTGCGGGCTGCGAAGGCGTCAGGCGCTGCGGCAAGGGAAGGCGAGCCGGAGGTAGTGAGAGCGAAGCAGAAGTTCAGCTCTGCCGAAACGCGTGACTTTGAGGGTAAGCGTGACGGGCTGAACGGCAGCCGCTGTTCGATGGCAGGCCGGGCGGTAGCCGAGCTCGAGGGTGACTGAGGCTGCTGATAAGTGCAGGTGCAGGATGGGAACGGGCAGCGCGACGATAAGCGCCTTGCAGTTCACGCGCAGACGGCTCGAGTGGATCGCGCCGGAATTTGAGGGAGCGGCGCTGCAGATGGTGATGAACAGCGCCGCGAAGACAAAAAGAGCCTGTGCGGTTTTCATTGGACGCACCTCGGGTTGCGCGAACGAGCTTTGTGAGCAGCAGAGCGGAATCGTGCGGTCAGTAGTCGCTGCGGGTGATGATCATCGTATTTTCGTCGCTGAGCCGGATGAACTGTGCCTTATCCGTGTCGATCGGCTTGAGCCAGAATGTGATGGGAGGATCGTTGACGGTGCCGGGCGGATGAGCGTGACGATGGCTGACCTGAAACGACAGCGTCTTGCCATCGAATTTGGGATTGAAGATTGGCTCCGGCAATCCGGGAGTCGCCGTATAAGGATGATTCACGTCTTCACGCTTTTGCAAGTAAAACTGAATGGCGCCGGAAAGACTGCCACTCTCATCGGTCACCACTAGAGTGAAGGCGGGAAGGCCATTCATCTGGGCGCGCCACACGCCCAGAATTGGCTTATTGTCGACCGGTTTGTTATCGACCGATTGGGCCGCGGCGATCTGAGCGACCAGGACCGCCGCGAACAGGAATGCAGAGATTCGAAATTTCATGGCGTGATCTCTTTCTCGTTTTCGAGGGCTTACTGTTCTTTGTTGGCCAGTGCAATTGCCGCCAGATTCCCGCCGAGTCCCATGGTTTCGACTGCGGATGAGGGAACAATGACCATGGAGCCGCGTTCCTTGATGGCTTCGTAGAGCATGTTCATGGCGCGCAGATGCAGTGCGATGGGATCATTTTTATAGGTGGCCGCGGCTGTAGCGAATTTCTCAGCGATCTCGGTTTCGGCGGTACCGAGGATGACGCGGGCGCGGCGCTCACGCTCGGCCTGGGCTTCACGCGACATCGCATCTTGCAACGCCGGAGGAATCTGCACGTCGCGAATCTCGACAGACTGCACAGTGATGCCCCAGGGGTTGGTTTTCTCATCGAGAATTTTCTGCAACTCCTCGCCCAGCATTTCGCGCTCGGCCAGGGCCTGGTGCAGGTCATGACGCCCGATCGACTCCCGTAGAGCCGTCTGCGCACTCATGGTGATGGCGTCGTTGTAATTCTCAACCTCGAGAATTGCTTTCTCAGCGTTCCACACCATCCAGAAGACGATTGCGTCCACGTTCACCGGGACAGTGTCGCGCGTGAGCGTGGTTTCAGCAGATACGTTGGCGACGCGCACGCGCTGGTCGACAATCTGACTCAGAGTCTCGATCACGGGAACGATCATGAAGACGCCCGGTCCGAGCAACCCGATATACCGCCCAAAGCGCAGTTTGATGGCCTTTTCCCATTGCCGCACCACCTTGATGGCGAACAGCAGGTAGAGGCCAACCAGCGCGCCTGAAATGACGTATGCAGGACGCTCGGTGAGGGCCGTGCCGATTCCGCCGGCTGTAATGCAAACTACAAACGCTGCAATGGCGACTGGATTGGGTGGTTGTGTGGTGATTCTGGGCATCATTCTTTCTCCTTCGAGGCGGGCCGGTCGGGCCAGCACTTCAACTGCTCCAAAAGATGTTCAATGGTGAATCCCGCGGCACCGGCGCGGGCCACGGCGTCGCCCACAATCTGGGCGAGTTGACGTTCCCGCTCTGCATCGGCGCCGGGTAGCTTCTGAGCGCTGATAAAGGTGCCGGTTCCCTGATGCGTCTCAAGCAGCCCGCTGAGCTCGAGTTCCTTATAACCGCGCACCACCGTATTGGGATTGATGGAGAGATCGACGGCAAGCTGGCGGACGGTGGGGAGCTGGTCGCCGGTAACGAGCGCTCCGGATGCAATGGCGCCCCGGACCTGGTCGATGATCTGGCGGTAGACGGGCACTCCGCTATGCATGTCGAGGTGGAATCGGAAAACGGGTTTGACGGAGGTAGTCATCTCTGAATTCAATGTACTATAACACTAGTACACCGAGACGAAAATTGTGTCAAGAGCATTTTTCATAAACTTGAGATTTTTTCAGCGGGAGAGTTTACAGACCCTGGATGAAGGAACGGATCTCGGGGTTTGACCAGTCCGGGTCTCCGACTACTTTGCGCCGGATAACACCTGTACGATCAATAATGTAAGTTTCAGGCCAGCCATCGGAGCCATAGAGTTTGGCTACTGACTCGTTAGGGTCGCGCACGGTAGTGAGATCGATGTGGCGTTCGGCAATGAACTGTTTGTAGGCGTCGGGGTCTTCGTCCACACTTACTGCGAGAATGGCAAGATTGGGGTAATCGTGATGAAGTTGAACGAGCGCCGGCATCTCCTGTACGCATGGTGCGCACCAGGTTGCCCACAGGTTCAGCAGCACCACTTTTCCTCGATAGTTGGCAAGGTGGATGGTCTGTGCGCCGTCGGCAACGGTGAAGTCGGGTGCGGGGATGTTGAGCATCCTGGGATGAGCGCCTCGATTGCAGCCAGCAAGCAGGGCAAGGGACGCGATGAACAGAGGACCTGAGAGTCGAAGATACCGCACCTTTTTATAATACGAGCGAGCAGGAAGATTCGGAAGCAGTACGATCGGGAATTGGCGAAAGACGATGGCGAGACGCGAGTCCGGTGAAGGCGAAGTCAAGAGCGATTACAAGCCTGTGCTGGGCTTGAGCGACGACGGCGAAGCGCCCGGGCGTACAGACTGGCGGGAGTGGGCGGCGCTGACGATTCCGGGAACGGTCTTCGCACAGCCGGAGCCGGAAGAGCTGATCGAACTGACGGTGATTGTGCCGGCCCGGAACGAAGAGGACTGCCTGGGCGACTGCCTCAGGTCACTCGCGAGTCAGTCGGAAGAGATATTTGCGCTGGGCCGCGATTGGGAATTGGTGGTGGTGGACGACCACTCGACCGACCGCACCGCTGAGATTGCGCGTGGATTCGCGGACGTTAAAGTGATGCAGGCCGGCAAGCTGGAGCCGGGCTGGACGGGCAAGGCGAATGCGGTGTGGACGGCCGCCCGGGTAGCGCGGGGCCGGTGGCTGCTGTTTACCGACGCCGACACGGTGCACGAAGCCGGCGACCTGCGAAGGGCGATCCACGAGGCGGAGCGGAATAAGGCTGGGGTGCTGAGCTACTCGCCGCGGCAAATTGTGAAAGGGTTTGCGCAGCGATCGCTGATGCCGCTGGTGTTTTGCGAGTTGGCGCTGGCCTATCCGCCAGGGAAAGTCTCTGATCCGATGGAGAGGATCGCGGCGGCAAATGGGCAGTTCCTATTGATTGAACGGGAGGCGTACCGCAAGCTTGGCGGGCACGCGAGCGTGGCTGACAGCGTGCTTGAGGATGTGCAGCTCGCATTTCTGGCCAAGCGGCGAAAGATCGGGCTGCGGTTCCGTTACGCCGAAGATGCGGTGGCAGCGCGTATGTACCGCACAACTGGCGCAATGGTAGAGGGTTGGACCAAAAACCTCGCGCTGCTCTTTAATAATGCATTGGTGCTGGCGGCATGGCGGGCGCTCGATTTTCTGCTCCTTTTCGGGCTACCGGTTTTGGCGTACAAGTATTGGAATTCGGCGCTGCCGTACAAGCCGCTGGAGTGGCTTCCTGCGGGATGGATTCTGGCACTGCTGTGGATACGGACGCTGGTGCGGTTTTACGCGCGCGTTGCGAAGTCGAATTTTCCCTTTGCGGACTGTGCGATTACTCCGCTGGGGCTGCCGCTATTTGTGGTGCTGCTGTATAGGAGTTGGTTCCAGCACCGGATATTAAAACGTATTAGCTGGAAGGGCAGGGAGTACAAAAGCTAGGGACTAGAGAACAGGGGACAGGGACTAGGGACTAGAACTGGTTGCATAAATATGCCTGAGGGGATCCGGAAACATCCCTCAGGGGCTAAAGCCCAATGTTTTTGCAGCTTTTTGCGGCACGGCTAAAGCCGTGCCCTTTCAAATCCGGTTTTATGCAACCAGTTCCAGGGACTAGGGAACCGTTTGTCGCCTTCATTTCGGTGAACCGGCGGCGGGGGTGCGGGCATCTTTAGGAGTGAGGGTTTGATGATTTTTTTGACGCGGCGGGCGACGTTTTCAGCTTCGCACTACTACTGGAACGAGGCCTGGACCGCAGAGAAGAACGAAAGTGTGTTTGGCCGCTGCTCGAATCGCAACGGGCACGGGCACAACTATACCCTGGAGGTGACGGTTGCCGGCGAGCCCGACCCGGTTACGGGATTTGTGGTGGATCTAAAGTGGCTGAAGGACGTGATGGAGCGCGAAGTGCTGGCGGCCTTCGATCATCGGCATCTGAATCTTGAGGTTGAGGAGTTCGGGCAGGGCAAGCTGATTCCGACTACGGAGAACATTGCCATTGTGGCGTGGAAGCGGCTGGAACCGGCAATCAAGAAAGCGGCTGGCGCGCAGTTGAGCAGGGTAAGGATTTACGAGACTCCTGAGATATTTGCCGAATACAGGGGCGGAGAATGAGCGGCCCTGCAACGAAAGCTACAAAAGCGTATTTTGGGCGCAGGTACATGCTGAGCGCGAGCCATCGGCTACACGCGGATACGCTGACGGCCGAGGAGAACCGAACTGCTTATGGGAAATGCAATAATCCGCACGGTCACGGGCACAATTACGTTATTGAAGTGGTGGTTCGCGGGGCGGTGGATGGCGAAACCGGGATGGTGATGAACCTGGTGGATCTGGACCGGGTGGTGAACGAGCGGGTATTGGAGCGATTCGATCACCGGAACCTGAATCTTGATCCTGCGTTTGAGAGAAGCATTCCTACGACGGAGAATCTTTCGCTCGTTCTGGTTGAGATATTGCGGGGCGCTCTGCCTGATGGAAGCCTCGAGCACGTGCGGATTGAAGAGACTGAGAACAATTTTTTCGAGTGCTGCGGCTTCTGAAAGAGTGAGTACGGGAAGCTGGGGCACGGGAGAGGTCAAACAAAAATGGCGCAGCCAATTCCAGTAAACAAAGCAATGAGACGGATCGCACAGAATGACGACGGGCTGAGCGGCGTCAGCACGCAGGAGATGTACCGCGAGATTTTGAGCCGGCTGGGCGAGGATCCGAATCGCGACGGGCTGCTGGCTACGCCCGCGCGGGTTGAGAAGGCGATGACGTTTCTGACCAAGGGATACGACCAGGACCCGGCGCAGGTGTTGCATGGCGCGCTGTTTGACGTTGATTACGACGAGATGGTGATTGTGAAGGATGTGGAGATGTTCTCGCTGTGCGAGCACCACATGCTACCCTTTTTCGGCAAGGTTCACGTGGCCTATATTCCCAATGGCAAGGTTATCGGGCTGAGCAAGATTCCGCGGCTGGTGGAGGTGTTTGCGCGGCGCCTGCAGGTGCAGGAGCGGCTGACGCGGCAGGTTGCGGACGCGATTCAGGACGCCATTAAGCCGCAGGGAGTGGGCGTGGTGATTGAGGCGCGGCACCTGTGCATGATGATGCGCGGTGTTGAGAAGCAGCATTCGTCAACCGTGACCAGCGCAATGGTGGGCTGCTTCAGGCAAAAAGAAACGCGCTCAGAATTCCTGTCGTTGGTAAGGCAGCCGACAAACAGTCTGTAAACGAGCCGCTGGACTGATTTGCATTGAACTATTTCTTGCGGGTCGTGTCTTCAGGTGTTCTTGTCGGCGTGAGCCATCCGTCGCGCATGGCGTTTGAGACTGCCTTGGCCTGGTACAGTTTCTTGCGCGCCGTTTTCCTGATCTCTTCAAGCAGAGCCTTGTCTTCGGGCCCGGGGATAGCGTGGCCAGCGACTTCAGCCAGTTGCTGCCAGTCGTGCCATTCACCAATCTGATCTTTGACCACGCTCAGCGCATCCAGAAATGCCATATCCGATTCGGGCAGCGCCTGCAAAACGTAGCGAAGCTCCTTTACCTTGAGCCGGAATTGATGGATGGTGCGGACGGTGATCGCGGGCCATACGGTGAGCTCCGCAATGAGCTCGCCGACGGCTGCATAAAGCGGGTCTGCAGGCGGGCGAGTGGCCTTCGACGAGCGCGCGAGGCCATTAGAAGGCTGAGGAGCGGACTTGATGAGGCGGGTGTATTTCCTCAGGCTTTTGCGGGCCAGTTTGCTTTCGCGATCGAAAGTTTTGAGCAGCTTGAGCGCCTTCTTGGCGCGAGTGCTCCTTAGATAGTCAATAAGACGTGCAAGCGATTGTTTCCCGGCGCGATCGCACAGGCTGAGCGCATTGCTGGTCAGCACGTCCATATCGCGCACGCCGCCGGCCGCTCTGCGCAATTGCTTGACGGGCTTGATGAGACGGCGAGCCTTATGGCCCCCGGCGGGCACCAGTGCAGAGGCAATGGATTCGATGCGCCGCGCCTGAATGCGGAGCTTGTGGACCTCCTCCGGCGGAGGGTTCTTCTCGAGGTGCTTGAGCGATTCGCGCAGCTTGCGGAATGGCTCGCGCATGGGTTCAGGGGAATTGGACATCGTTCCTTTTTAGTTTTGAGGCTTGTACCCTGCGAATGCAAGAGCCAGCTTGAAAATTACCAAATAAGCTGACCGAACCGTTAGCGCAAGGCAATGCCTTAGAGTTGATGATGTGAACGGGCTGCTTGTAGTAGATAAACCGGGTGGCATAACCAGCCACGACGTGGTGAACCGCCTGAGGAAGATTACCGGCGAACGCTCCATCGGACATCTTGGGACTCTCGATCCAATGGCGACCGGGGTATTGCCGATGCTGATGGGCAAGTACACCCGGCTGGCACAGTATTTTTCGGCCGCGGAGAAGAGCTATACCGGCACGATTCGATTTGGATTTGCGACGGATACATACGATGCGGAGGGCGAGGCGGCGGGGCCAGACCTGTGGCCCGAGTTCAGCGGCAGGGTGACATTGGAGGCAGTGCGGGGCGAGGCAACGCGGTTTCTTGGCGAAAGCACGCAGATGCCGCCGGCGTTTTCAGCCAAGAAGATTGACGGCAAGCCCGCTTACAAGCTGGCGCGGGAGGGCAAGTCACCGGAACTCAAGGCTGCCAAGGTTCGTATCGACTGTTTTGAAATAGCGGCGATGGACGGCGCCGAGGCGAGCTTCAAGATGACTATCAGCTCAGGCGGTTATGTGCGGTCGGTTGCGCACGAGCTGGGGCAGGCGCAGGGTTGCGGGGCACATCTGGCGGCTTTGCGGCGGGTGCGGGCCGGGGTTTTCACTGTTGAGCAGGCGCATACGCTTGACGCGTTGCAACCGCTTGCGGGGCAGGTCGGTGAGCTTGAGAGTCTGTGCGTGCATCCGCGCAGCATTTTAACCGGGATGCCGGCGGTTACGGCCGATGCGCAGGCGCTGGGCAAGCTGCGCAACGGAGCGCAGGCGAACCTGGCTGAGTTTTCTCAGGCGCCACTGGTGAAGGTGTTTGCCAGCCAGACCGAGCTGGTAGGAGTTGCAAAACGCGTGGCGGGGACGCTGTTTCAACCGGTGGTGGTGTTCAGCGGGCAGTGAACAGTGAACGGTGGACGGTGACCCGTGAGGCAGTTCACTTCACCAGTAGCGGCCTGAGCACCGGCAGCAGCGTTTTGGCCAGGATTTGCGAACCTTTGGCAGTGGGGTGGATGCCGTCGGGCTGGATGGTGCCGGGTACGTTGATAAGGTCTTTGTAGATCATGGGCACGAACGCCACATGATGGCGAACGGCCATAGTGCTGTAAACCTGCTGGAACGACTTGATGTAGTCGGGTCCGTAATTGGGCGGGAGCGTGATGCCGGCCAGCAGTATCCGGATATGGGCTGCCTGCAGCGAGGAGAGAATCTGATCAAGATTATGACTGGTCTGATCGAGCGGAAGGCCGCGCAACCCGTCGTTGCCGCCGAATTCGACGATGACCACGCTGGGGTGGAGGGCGAGGATTGTGGGAAGGTCGTCGACGGCGTCTTTGGTGGTTGCGCCGCTGGTGCCGCGGTTGAGCACTGTGTAATGGTAGCCCTGGGCGATGAGCAACGGTCGCAAAGCGTCGGGGTAGGACTGGCCGTCGTCAAGGCCGTGACCGGCGGTGATGCTGTCGCCGTAGCAAACAAGAATGCGATCGGCGCCGCGGGCTGAAGAAGCGGCGAGAAAAACAACAGCAAGCGAAACCAGAAGAGAGCGGCGAACGTCCACGAATTAAGTGTAGAAGAGCAGGGAACAAGAGAACGAGGGAACAAGGGAACAGGAACAGGGAACGAGGGGACAAGGGAACCAGGGAACCAGAGAACGAGAGACGAGATACCGCTGGAAATGAATTGGGGGCAACCGGGTGATTGAGCTGCGGGATGCGAAGAAGTGGATTCAGAATGGCGCACGGCGCGTCGACATTCTGAAGGGAATCAGCCTGACGATTCCAGCCGGGCAGTTTGTGGCCGTGGTGGGCGCGAGCGGCAGCGGCAAGAGCACGCTGCTGGGGCTGATGGCAGGGCTCGATACTCCCAGCTCGGGCGAGATCTGGCTTGACCGAACTCCCATTCACAACCTGGTGGAGTCTGAGCTGGCGACGGTGCGCGGCCGCAAGATCGGGTTTGTGTTTCAGTCGTACCAGCTCATCCCCACGCTGACGGCGCTTGAAAATGTTTTGCTGCCCTACGAGCTGAATGTGGAGGGAAACGGGCTAAACAAGGCGCGCGAATTGTTGAATGAAGTCGGGCTGCAGGATCGGATGGATCATTACCCGATACAGCTCTCGGGTGGCGAGCAGCAGAGAGTGGCGCTGGCGCGAGCGTTTGTCGTCGATCCACCGATCGTGATGGCCGATGAGCCGACCGGCAATCTCGACTCGACCAACGGACGGATGGTGCTGGATCTGCTGCTGGACAGAAACAAGCGCGCCGGCACAACACTGGTGCTGGTGACGCACGATGCCGATGTGGCGCATGAGGCCGATCGCAGGATCGTGTTGAAGGACGGGCTGGTGGTGGAAGACACGTTGCCATGTTCCCCCTCGACTCTCATCCAAAGCGAGGAGAAAAATGGCTAGCCGGATGCTGAGCTGGAGCCGTGCGGCGTCAATAGGCTGGCGCGATCTGAAGTCGGCGCCGGGCAAGTTTACCTTTGTGGTGGTCAGCGTGGCGGTGGGCGTTGCTGCGCTGGTGGGCGTGCGCGGACTGAGCGACAACTTTCGCTCGACGCTGATTGGACAGGCAAGATCGCTGATGGCAGGCGACCTTAGCGCGCGCATTTTTCACGAGCCCACTTCCGACGAGCTCAACAAAGTTACAGCGATTCAAAAACAGAGTGGGAATTCGATCCGCGCAACGTGGGTAACCGAGACCATTTCTATGGCGTGGATGCAGCAGGCGCAAACGCCGCTGCCGGTCTCGCTCAAGGCCGTCGATCCCAGCGAATATCCGTATTACGGCACTGCGGAGCTTGAGCCGGAGATGCCGTTGAGCCAGGCCCTGGCCGGAGATTCCGCAGTGGTTGCCGACGAGTTTCTGATCCGCATGAATGCGCACGTGGGCGATACGCTGCGGTTGGGAGAAAAAACATTCAAGATCACTGCGGTGTTGAAGGAGGAGCCGGACCGAATCACAGCCGGCCCTGGCCTGGGTCCGCGCGTGATGATTTCGGAAGCGTCGCTGAAGGAATCGGGCCTGATTGCTCCCGGCAGCCGCTCCAGTAATCGGCTGCTGGTGAAGCTGCCGGATGTACTCCCCAAAGGAATGAGCGCAACCAAAGAGACTGCGCAGGTGCGGAGCCAGCTAGAGACGGCGCTACCCGACGCACAGGTGATGGATTTTAGAGAAGGGAATCCAGCGCTGAGCCGCGGGCTGGATAATGCCACAGCGATTCTGAGTCTGATTTGCCTGGTGGCCATGGTGCTGGGCGCGATCGGCGTGGCGATGGCGATGCATGCGCATCTTGAGCAGCGCATGGATACGCTGGCAATTTTAAAAGCGATGGGCGCGGATTCGACCGATCTGCTGCGCATTTTTGTTTTGCAGACGCTGGGGCTGGGCGTGGCCGGAGCGCTGCTGGGAGTGGTTGCGGGAGTGGTGGTAATGGTGGCGCTGCCGTCTGCATTTGGCAACCTGCTGCCCGTGCACACGGTGGTTAAGTTCCCGTTGAAGTCAGGCCTCGCGGGAATGGGAATGGGAGTGCTGACGACACTATTGTTCTGCCTGCCGCCATTGCTCGATGTGCGCGGAGTGCGGCCGGTGCTGGTGTTGCGCAGGATGGTGGAGCAGGGCGCCGGAGGATTCAGGGGATTCTTCGAACGATGGCTGCGGCGCTGGCCGCAAGTGCTTCTTTCCGCCGGGCTGATTGTACCTCTTGTGGGGATTGCGTGGGCGTTATCCGATTCGGCGGTCGTGGGCGTGAGCTTTGGCATCGCGTTTGCGGTTGCGCTGGTGGTGCTGCTGGCGCTGGCTGCCTTAACGCTGCTCGGACTGAGGCTGTTTCTCACGTTGACGCGATTGCGGCTGCCGGGCTCGCTGCGGCACGGCCTCGCGAATCTCTATCGTCCCGGTAATCAGTCGGCGCCGGTACTGGCTGCTCTGGGCACGGGCGTCATGCTCATCCTGGCCGTGTATCTGATTCAGGCTGAGATTCTTCGCGACCTGCGCTTGACCGCATCGCCCAAGCTGCCGAATATTTTTCTGGTTGACGTGCGCAGCGAGGAAGTGGAGGGGGTAAAAAACTTTTTTGCGCATCAAGCCGGAGTGAAGCAGCAGCCTGATCTGCTGCCGGTAGTGATGGGCCGCTTCATTTCAATCGACGGCAAACCACTGGAGCAATTCAAAGGTCAGCATTTTCCGATTCGAATGCTTGAAAGCGCTGAGCTGAGCTGGGCCGATAACGCGCCCGAAGGCATCAAGGTTGCGCAGGGAGCATGGTGGAAGAGCGCCAACGAGTCTGAGATCGCTATCAGCGACGGACTGGCGAGCCGTTTGCACCTACATGTAGGTACGCAGATGGAGTTGGAGACAGGCGGGATAGATCGCACCCTGAAAATTGGCGCAATCTACAAGCCGGACGGCCAACACCTGAGCTCGCGGGTTGAGTTTTTTGTGCCTTCGGGGTTGATCAAGAGCCAGCCTGCGACGTGGTACGGGGGCGTACACGTCGAACCCGGCAAGGTCGGCGCCATGGAGCGAGCATTCTTTGCTGCGTATCCCACCATCACGGTGATCAACATTGCCGATGTTCTGGAGCGAATTGAAAGCGTGGTAGATCAGATCACATTTGTGGTGAGGCTGCTGGCTGGTTTTTCGATTCTTGCCGGACTCATGATTCTGGCATCGAGCATCGCAAGCACGCGATTCAGGCGGATGCGCGAGGCGGTGGTGCTGAAAACGCTGGGCGCAACGCGGATGCGCATCGTGCGGACATTCAGCGTGGAGTTCAGTGTGCTGGGATTATTGGCCGGTGCAGTGGGCGTGGTGTTTGCGAATCTGCTCACTCGCGTGTTGTTGCACCGGCTTGAAATTGGATTCCACTTGGAGTGGGGAGCGACTTGCATCGCCCTTTTCGGGACGGCAGTGCTGGCAACGGCCACCGGCTGGATCGCGAGCTACAGGATTCTGGGACTGAGACCGCTGGAAGTGCTGAGGGAAGAGTGAAAAGACAGGGAATAGGGAACAGGGAATAGAACGGTGAGGCTGATCTTCATTTATGGAATACCGGCGACTGGGAAACTGACGGTGGCGCGAGAACTCGCGGCCAGAACCGGATTCAAGCTCTTCCACAACCATCTCGTGGTTGATCTGCTGCTCTCAGTCTTTGAGTTCGGCAGCCCCGGGTTTGTCGAGTTGCGCGAAGAGATCTGGCTAGCCGTTATGAATGAGGCATGCAGCGCTGGAATCCCTGGATTGATCTTCACTTTCGCGCCGGAGAGAACGGTGCGGCCCTCATTTGTGCGCGAAGTTGAAAAGATCATGGCTGAAGCAAAGGGAAGACTGGACTTTGTGGAACTGGAATGCCCGCTGGAAGAATTGAAACGGCGGATGGGCGATGAAGCGAGAAATGAATTTGGGAAGTTGACTTCGGTTGAGCAGTTCGAGCAGCTTCTTGCGGACGGGGTTTTCGCCACGCCGGAGATGCCGCCGGCCGGGGTCACGATCGACACCAGCGCTTGTTCGCCGAATGAAGCGGCGGCTGAGATCGCGCAGCGGCTGGGGCTGATTGAGTCGGCGGTTTGACCCGGACTCGGAATGTTCCTTATGATGAATGAGTTGGGTCTTGCGCTGTCTTAATTAGCACACAAGTCCAAACAGGCTGCGCACAGGGCAATCGCTCTGCTGTTGCTGCCCCCTCGTTCAACGGCAGGACAGCTGACTCTGGATCAGCATATCGGGGTTCGAATCCCTGGGGGGCAGCCAAAGTAAATCAATAACTTAGCTGCCTTCCTCACTGAACTTGATCCCCACTGTGCCGTAAACTGTGCCGTAAATTCTCATCTGCGTCGTCAGCCTTCCAGGGTTATTCCGCTGCCAATTGAGCCCTGGCCTCTCTCACCATACTCAAGAACGGGCGTGCCAGTTCGTGAATGCGCTCCGCTTGTTTGTTGATGAGTGATTCCGTTGGAACCAGTTCGCCTCCTACGCCGATGGCGCTTACGACTGCCAGGATGTAGTCGAATGCGGTGAGCTGGTTGACGCCTGCGGTGACGATAAGCGGTATGGAACCGAGTGGCACCTTGAGTGCGCGACCGTAGTGCGTTCCGCCGGCCGTGGCTGCCGGAAAGATCTTTACGAAGTCGGAACCCGCCTTCCAGGCAGCGATAACTTCGCCAGGCGTAAAGGCGCCCGGAAATACCGTGACATTGGCTTGGTTGGCGCAGGCCACAACTTCGGGAATAAATCCAGGGCTGGCGAAGCCCTAGTTGCCCTCTCTATCGCCCCATCTCTCAGGCGGTTATTGCGGGCTGCTTCACGGAATGCATGCGGACATTCAAGATGGATCGTCTTCCCGGCGAGCGTGGCCCGTGCACCAGATTCGTTTACGCCAATTCGGAGCTGCGGCGCAGAGGCTGCTTCAGTGTTCAAGCCGATGCCAAAGCACATGGCAACCAGAGCACCAAACGACGACCATTGCCGGATCATGGCTATCCATCCTACTCTCTGCCTAAAGCAGTGAGAACCGAAACATCGATTACGATCGCAAAACCTGGAACGGCGGCATTCCACAGACTTGCGCGCATGCGTCATACTTTTTGTGTGCAAAGATTCCGGGCATCGATCACCTTCGGGGCAGCAGTGGGTGCGTTGCTTGCCATTTGTCAGGCAAGCGGACAATCCTCGAGAAGCCAGACTTCGAGCGGTCATTCATGGCAAAGCGCGGTTGATAAAGCGGCACCCGAATTGCCCGAGGCGCGAATCGTCGTGCTCGATTTGGCAAGCGGACGCCTGATTGCCTCGCGCCAATTCACCGACGCAACCCGCACGCTGGCCGCACCCGGTTCTACGCTCAAGCCGCTGGTGCTTTATCAGTTGATCGCCGCTGGCCGTTGGAATCCGGAAACCCGCGTTGCGTGCGATCGCAAGCTGATGGTCGGCGGTCACAGACTCGCGTGTACGCATCCGTCTGCGCCTCCTTACGATGCCCGCGATGCGCTCACCTGGTCGTGCAACAGCTACTTTGCCGCAGTGGCCCGTACGCTCGCAACTGGAGAATTGGGGCGCCTGCTCCGCCCCACCGGATTGTTAAGCGCAACCGGCATTGCGCCTGCCGAGGCAGTAGCCGAGTTTCGCGAACCGAACTCTACGGACGCTGAGCAGTTAGCTCTGCTGGGTGTGAGTGGCGTGCGAGTGACGCCGCTTGAACTGGCCGCTGCGTACCGCTGGCTGGGCCATGAGCTGGCCGCGCATCCCGATTCTGAAGCTGCACAGGTGGTGCGAGCTGGGCTCGCTGACTCGGCCAGCTTTGGAATGGCCGGAGCGGCGAGCCTGGGCGGAGTTGCGGTGCTGGGTAAGACAGGGACGGCAGAGGGAATCGCGTCGAGCCAGTCGCATGGATGGTTCGTAGGCCTGGCGCCGGCACAAAAACCGAAGGTGGTGGTTGCGGTGTATCTACCGGCGGGCCGCGGAACAGACGCGGCCCGCGTCGCGGGAGAGATTCTTGCTCATGCGCCTCTGGAGCGACCATGAGCTTGAATGGAGGAGCGCGGAAGCTCGCGAGCCTGCTTGTTGCCGCTGGAGTGTTGTGGCTGGGTACCCCACCCGTCATCCCTTCCGCCGTTGCCGCTGCCTCGCTAGCGATTCAACCGCGCGAAACCCTCCGCATTGGCATGTGGACCCTTTGGCATGATCGCGAAGTTACCCTCGCGCCTGCGGGCGTCGCGCACAAGTCTACTGTGCGTACCTGCGCAAATTGCGCAACGCTGGCCTTTGCAGCGCCGGTTCGCGTTAAGGGTTCGGGAGACGGTCTGACGCTCATCGGCACTGGAGTCGCCGGGAATTCGTCACGCCTTGAGATCTCGGGAGGAGTCACTTTAACAGCACATGGTGAGTCGGTAACACTGCCATATCCGGTCACCGTCTCAGCTCGCTCCGGCGTGATTGTCATTGCAGTTACGATGCCCATCGAAAGTTATGTTGAACGCGTAGTAGCGAGCGAAAGCAGCTCTCAAGACAGAGCGGAATCGCTCAAGGCTCTTGCCATCGTGGTGAGAAGTTTTGCGCTGCACGAGACGCACGGACACGCTGACTACGATCTGTGCGACTCGACCCACTGCCAGCTTCTGCATTGGGGTGCAAGCGATGGACGCGAAGCGGCGGCGCATGCAGCGGTGCTTGCCACTGCCGGCGAAACGCTCTGGTTCCACGGCCAGCGTGCGCTGGCTTACTTTGGCAAGGACTGTGGTGGGCGAACGGCTTCGCCGATTGAGGTCTGGCCGCGCGCCAAAGGCGTCGCGTATCTGCCGTCGCAGCCCGACGAGTTCTGTACCAGGGACGGTGGAAGGGAGTGGGCCTCAGAGATTACGCGAGCCGACTTGACTGCTGCGCTGGCGTCGCACGGTCTGGCGCCTGCAGGCTGGCAGAACCTGGCCGTTGCGCGGCGCGGCGAATCGGGGCGCGCGGTCGCTTTGCAGCTCGACGGACGCGAGATCCCGGCTGAAGACTTTCGACTTGCTGTCGGCGAGTCGCTGGGATGGGGCAAGATTCCCAGCACGTGGTTTGAGGTCAGCCGGCACGGCGACAATTTCGCCTTTCATGGCCGCGGATGGGGCAACGGCGTTGGCCTGTGCCAGAAGGGCGCGGCAGCGATGGCGGCGCAGGGCCGCTCGTCACGTGAGATCCTGGCGCAGTACTTTCCCGGCGCTGTTGCAGCGGATGAGGCCACAGGTCACGAGTGGGCCAGCCTCTCGGGCAGTGGATTTATCCTCGAAACTCTCGACGCCTCCGACGCCGCATTTCTGCCCGATTTAAGTCGCGCACGCGACGAGGCGACGCAGCGCTCGGGCCTGAATACATCTTCACTAATCACCGTTCGCGCCTTCGCATCTACGCCGGGTTTTCGCGCTGCAACACTGGCCCCCGGCTGGGTAGCGGCGTTCACCGAGGGCGATTGGATTGGAACGCAACCGTTGCGCACGCTCGCCGCGAGGCATCTGCTCGCCGGCACAATGCGTCACGAGTTCCTTCATGCGCTTGTAGAGCGCCAAGCAGTCCTGCATGCGCCGCTATGGCTGCGAGAGGGGCTGGTTGAACTGTGGAGCGAAGCGGACGGTGCGGCGGCAGACGCGATCGCGCGCAAACCCTGGCCGGGGCTTACTCCTGACGCCGCCGATTCCGCACTGGCACACGCATCGACAGAAGCTGAGTCAGAGCAAGCGCATCGCGCTGCTGAGTGGTATACCGCCGAGTTGCTGGTTCGTTATGGCCGAAACCAGGTGATCGAGTGGCTGCATTCAGGCGTTCCCGCTGGCGTTGTCGCTGGCCTCAGGCAGCGGTGAGCTGGCTGCAACTGCGGCGGTTTCAGGCGCCCCAGGAATTCGACGCTTCAGAAGCACCGCGGCCCACGCCAGCACCAGCACCCAGCTCGTGATCACCAGCAAATACGCGCCCGCCAGCTTGATGCCGACAGCCCAAACCTGGTGCGAGACCGAGCCGGAGGGCAGGGGACTGAAGAAGTGCACCGGCAGCGCCACTCCCGCCAGCGCCGCGATTGCGACTGCGATCCACCACCGCCAGTCCAATATCACGCGGAGCGTTTTTCTCCACGGCAGCCGCCAGCCGCACTGCGCTGACGCAACGACATGCGGAATCACCTTCGCCGGTACAACAATCCATCTGAAGATCCAGACCAGCGTGGTGATCCAGAGCTGAATGTGCGCATACGAAAACAACCTGGCCCGAAGATGCGCAGGGGCGCGCGAGTTCAAGTATCCCGCCCATAAAATAGTGCGATCGTCGCACATGTCGAGAATTATCCACGCCACACCCACAATCGCAATCCACGCCAGCAGCATTAGAACGCCCTGCATCATGCCCGCGCGAGTCTGCTTTTCATCCACCAGCTTGCGCATGGTTCCGGCCTCGAGCAGCAAAAGAGCCGCGAGCAGCAGCAGCGGGATCAGCAACGTGAGTCCAACCTGCCACGCGTACTTGTCGGGCAGGCGCGTCCACGCGATTGCTGCCAGGATAATCAGAACAGTCGCCCAGTATTGCGCCGCAACCCATGCGGCACTCAAGCGAAGCCTGCGCAACAGGTCGCTCCACTTGCTCGTCACTACCTGTTTGCTTACGCCTGCGCCTTCGCTCATGGCAGCACCTCCAGCGTTGCGGGATCGGTCGTCGTTTGAACGCCCGGCTGGTACATGGGGCCGGCTTGCGCCGGGCTGATTTGAAATTTGCCGGGATTCACGACCTTGAGCAGATAAACATATTCAGTGCGCGGTCCGAAGTCGGTGTTGAAGAATGCCGCGCGATCATCGTGGAACTCCTTGCGCGTAAACCAGTCGTTCCACCACGCGGGCTTGCTGTTGAGCTGGTAGAGGCCGGTCTCAGGCAGCCACTCAGTGCCTGCCGGAATCGGATCCTCGGCCAGCAGATACTTCCATTCAGTTCCATTCAGCGCCAGACGCACGGCCACAATGTCGCCCACATGCACCGGTCCACTGAGCGGAACAAGATCGTAGGTGATCGGATCGGTGGGCTTGTCCTGCCGCTTCTTGAGCAGGTAATAATCGCGCGTGATATTTAACGAGAGCTGTCCCTGCTGGAATGCTTTGCGGTCTGGCGTATACCAGTTGCTTTCAGTCGACCAGTAGGTAATGCCGTTGCCGCTCTTGCGAATCGTTACTTGGCCGCCGTTCCCAGCCTGCGCTGCCGCAACCTTTATCTTCCACGGCTGCTCGAAAGCATCGTCGGGACCAAAGTGGCGCTCGCCCACGCTTACGCCATTCACCAGCACTTCAACGTCGCTGCTGTTGGCCAGCTCGCCGCTCAGTGAGAGGTAATCCACCAGCCCCTGGATCACCATCGAGGTTTGCTTGGTGGAGTACCAGTAGTCGCCATCGCGATGTTCAGCCAGCCACCGCGCGGCCTTCGGCATCAATCCGCTTTCGCGATCCTCAAGCACCAGCAGCTTGAGCGCGAATGCCGTCGTCTCCGCCGAAGTATCGTCCCAATACTCCAGCATTCCGTCATAAGTCCCTTGCCAATTCGCGCCAAAGTCTGTCACCTTGGCCTTCTTCTCAAGCAGCACGGCCGCGTCATGCGCTCGGCTGTCGTTCGCAGCCGCCATGGCAAGTCCCGCCAGTGCAAGTCCCTCGTCGCTGAGCTTGTCGCGGCTGCTCCACACAACATCGAGCGTCTCCTTAGGCGCACCACCGGTCGTGGCCAGCGCATACACTGTGTAAGCGCGCAAATCTGGGATCATATTCGGATGCGCGTTAAGCGTTGCCAGCAGCCATTCGCGACCTTTGTTGATGCGTTGGTCGTCGACGGTGTAGCCGGCAGCCTTGGCCTGCTCCAGTCCGCTCACCACGTACGCCGTCATAAAGACGCGGCTCTCGTCGTCGGGCCACCATCCCCACCCGCCATCGTCGTGCTGAAATCCATACAGCCTCTCAAGCCCGGCGTTCACCATGTCGTTGAGCGTGGCCTTATCCGTGGGCGACTTCAGATGTAGCTTGTCCACTGCCTGCGACACAATGACGTCGGGCAAAAAGCTTGACATCGTTTGCTCGGTGCAACCCCACGGATAACTGGTGAGGTAATCGAGCGCGTCAAACACCGTGCCGGCCACCGACGGAGACACAGTGACGGTGAGCCCATGCGAGCCTGCGTCTGAACTTGCCGGATAACTGTAGTTCCACTGGTTCTGTCCGGCGCCAGAGAACACCTCTCCAGTGGCCGCAGCCCGTTGCTTAACGCCGTAAGGCAGTACCGGCAACGTCATTTCAAGCGCGTCAGACTCTTCATTGGTAAGCGCCTTGGCCGTCAGCACCGCGTTGCCCGGCACTCGCGACTTTACGCGCCATTCCACAAAGCTCTCGCCCTTCGCGGGAATGCTGACCTTCTGCGTTTGCCCGCTCATTACTTCTACGCCGCTTACATCGAGCGCAAACGTCACGTCTTTGGTGCTCTCAAGATAGTTGTGCGCAATCACGCGCAGTACCGTTTCGTCGCCCTGGCGGAAGAACCGCGGCGCGGCCAGGCGCACAATCAGGTTCTTGCGCACCAGTACGCGTGTTACTACGCCGCCAGCCTTGCCGTCGTCGGTCATGGCGCGAACCGTCGTTCGCCAGGTGGTTAACGCGTCAGGGAAGTTGAACTCCACGCGGGCATGCCCGTCGGGGCCAGTGCGCACGTTCGGGTTCCAATACGCCGTATCGGGAAATGCCTTGCGCACCTTGGGCACCACCAGGTCTGAACCCGGTTTCACCTGCGCCATGCGCGGATGGTAGAGACCTTTGTCGAGCTCAGCCAGCAGCGGACTTTTAGTGCCGGCCTCGCCTGAGAAGAAAAACTCAAACGATGTCTGTGGTTCGAGATAAACCTCTCGTCTTGGGTAGAATGCCCCAACAATGTCCCAGTCCGTATCAGGCCGCACAGAATAGAGCGCCTCATCCACCTCGCCAAAACTCAAGTCGGCCTCAACCGGCTTGCCCGTCGAATCCACAGCCAGCACATCGTAGCTCGCCTTATCGCCGGGCTCGTATTGTATTTTTGCGGGCGTCGCCGTGATCGTCAGCGTTCGCTCCACCAGCGGCACCTTTAGATTCTTCTGCGCCGTCATGATTTGATCGTCGTGCACAATCATCGCGGTGACAATGAAATTTGGCTGCGCCTCCCTGGTAACCGGCACATCGAAAGCAGCGCTCGTTCCAACCACGTGAATCACGCGCCGCGACTGCACGCTGTCGCCCTCAGTCCCCACCACCGCCCAACTTTCAGGCAGTCCGGTCACCAGCAGCAGGTGCGCGGTGTCGCCCACCTGGTAACTCTTCTTGTCGGCCATAATCTTGGCCTGCGCATTAGCCTGGTACCACGCGCCGGCGCCATTCCATATCCAAACCCATGTTTGTCCCTGCACAGTGCGGTTCTCAGGCGTCTGTGCTGTCGCCGTGATTTCGAAATCTCCGCTACCCGTCAGCGGTAGATCCACAAGCGCCGTCCCATCCGCTCCAGTGGTTGCATCCTGGCTCGCGGCGTTCGTCTGCGCCTTCTTTTGCGTACTCGAATCCCAGGTCTGCACCGCGGCGATGTGCACTCGAGTCTCGATCGGCTTCGAGTCGTAATCCTGCGCAGTCACCTTAACGCGCGCCAGTTTTCCGGCCTCAAAAACGTAGCTTGTCGGCACCACGCTAACCCTGAACGATCCGTAAGTCGCCAGTACCGTGGAGTGGCCGCTGACTTCGCGATTCGCAGCATCGGTCACGCGCGCCTCAATGCGATAGTCCTGGTCGTTGTGCTTATCGTCAATCGCTGTGGGCAGCGTTACTGTCAGTCGACCATTCGCGTCCAGCACGCCGTGCTGTTCCTGCTGCTCTGTTCCGGCATCCATGTAGTCCTCTTCGACGGCGCCTTCGCCCTCCGCGTCGCCGACGTCACCGCTATCGTCCTCCTCGTCTTCATCCCACCACCAGTGCTGCGAGGTGTGCACCACGTACGTCACCTTCGCGCCGGCTACCGGTTCGCCAAAGAAGTACCGCGCCTCAATCACGGCCTGAATCGGACTTCCCTGAAGTAAATGTGCCACCGGCGCTTTGACCGTCACCTGGTATTCGGGCTTCTTGTATTCCTCAACGTAGAATTGGCCAAATCCGGGTTGGTTCTGGCCGCTGAAATCGATGTTGTAGTAGCCGAGCGCCGCATCCGTCGCCAAATCGAGATCCGCCGTTACGGTCCCGTGCGCCGATACAGCAAGTTCTTTGTTAAACACCACCTTTTCATCGGGACCGGTAACGCGCACCGTGACCGAATGTTCGTCAGGCAGCACCAGCGTGTCGTTCTGTTCTTTGCGAAGAATTCCCTTGATGTGCACCGTGTGCCCCGGGCGGTAGACAGGCCGGTCGGTGAAGATATATGCGCGCTCCCGCTGCGCGGAGTTCCAGTCAAAGCTATAACCGAAGGGCGTCACCATGGCCGCATCGGCGCCGCGCGTGGCCAGGATCCACAGATTCTCCGGCTCCGCGCCCTGTGCGCCTCCGCGGATGTTCGATGCCAGCGTTGCCAGGCCGTCTGAGTCGCTCTTGCCTTTCGACTTCTGCTTCCCATCTGCCCACATCGTCACGTCAGCACCGTCAACCGGCGCGCCTGTCTTGCGATCGGCCACGTAGAGGTAAGCCTGCCCGCTCAGCGATCGCTCAATCACGGCAATCTTCGTCAGAATCGCAACCGTGTACGCCTTGTACGTTCCATCGGTCGCTTCAATCAGGTAGACGCCCTCGTCAAGGCCATCGATGGGCAGTTGCTGCGTCTCGCTCACAAAGGCGGGAGGCGTCTGCAGCTTCCATCGCGCCACTAATTGGCTCTCATTCAGCAGGGGAATCCGCGCGAACTGCGACACTCCCACGATCCGGCTGCGTTTTCCAAGCGCCCCCTGGCTTTCGCGGAAGCTGTCGCGTGCGTCGTCGTTAAACTGCCCGCGGAAGAACCGCCGGACCAGCCACCACAGATGCGCCTTGAAGTCGTGCAGCCGCTCCAGCAAAGTGCGCTGGTCAATTTGTTCCCCAGGCGAGTAGCTGTGTATGTCGAAGCTGTGCACGTCCTTCAAGCTCGAAAAGAACTTCTCGGCGTCGCGCACCTTGTAAACGCGAAACTCCAGCTCCGGCACATTCTTTGCGTAGAGCTGGATCTTCACGCTCTCCCCGGGCGAGAAGGTTCGCGAAGTTGAAAGCGAAAAAGAACGCGGCAGGTCTTTGGTGGCAGCATGCGCAGCGCCCACAGCGCAAAGCAAAAAAATCAAGGCAGCAAGCAGCGGCTTAGGGAGCGGGAGATTCCGGTCGTTCATTCGGTTCCTCGCAGAATGTTCCAGCGGTAAACGCCCAAAAAGTTAGGATTGCCGGGCAGCGGCCGCCATTGCGGCTCTGGGTGGTCGAGCAGCTCGCTCAGCATGACGCGGCGTAATTCTCCTGGTTGCCCGTGGTCCGGTCCAGTGTCGTAGACAACCTCGGCATCGTTGCCATTCCGCACGACTATCATCGAGTGCCATGGTGACGACTGCCCGAATTGGCGATAGAAAAGCAGATCGCCGGGCAGCGCCGCGCGCACATCGCGGCTCACAAAATAGGCATTGCGTTCTACAAGCGTTTTGGCATCGGCAAACTGCGCAAATGCGCCGCTATTCACGTCGGCAGGATTGAAGGCCCCCGGCCTCACGCGAAACAGCTCCGTACCGATCGGTGTGTGCGGATAGCTCCACTCGCGAATCTCACCCGGCGGCGCGGCGACCTCAATGCCTGTCGTCTCAAACCAGCTTTCGTCGTGGCGTTTCAGCGCCTCGCGGTAGGCATAGCGCAGCAGGCTGGCGCAATCAGTGATCTCGGGCGGAACCTCGGGCTTTGCCCGAGCCGTCTGGAACTCCGCTATCAAAGTGAACCAGCGGCGAAAAGCGGCCTGGTCCGCCGGATCGCTCAAACGCAGAAAGTCCGGCGTGCCGTCGCCGAATCGGTCATCCCAATCAAGCCGCGGTCGCGATTGGGCCATTACCTGCTGGGGCGGCGAGCCCCAAAGCTGTGTAAGGAAATCAAGGAGTCTGCGCCGCGCCGACCCTGCGCCCAACAGGACGAGGGCTGTAATGACGAGGCTTGCCAGGACTGGGAGGCCAATTCTCAATCCTGGCTTGCGGCAGTTTGCCGCCGCCTGGCCAATCAGCGAATTGGTGTTCGCGTCCACTTGCAGATGAGAATCCGGATCGCAACTATCCTACGTCATTTCCATGGAATTTCGGCCTTCTGAATGTCTTTTCTCTCCGCTTTCCCCGCGCCGACCGAGTAGCCCACGCACAACCGGCTAAGATCACTGTTGCCGCAATGAGGCTATCGTGTGGCCGAACGCGGAAAAGCATGACCCAGGCTGGTGCTGTCTTTGTCGTATCCCGCGATCTCACCCTACAGATTGATCGATTGAGGGCTGGCGCTCAGCCCGTCGTTGGGGGCAACCGATGTTCAGCCAGCCGCGCAATTTGGTATCGAATACGCCGCGGGGTGGGGGAATGACATTGTGCGCATTTAGTTGCCGGTGTCCACGTGAGCGAAAAGTCATCATCTTGGACAGGTGAACATGAGGGCTGTCGCGGCCTGCCAATTATTTCTCTCGGGGGTATTTTTGACGACGTGGGGGCAATTCAGCGGGGTGTTCACGAAGATAGGCAAGGAGAAGAAGCTTCTTCTCCTTGCCAAGCGAAGTGCCGTTTTCGCCGCCAGAGTTTGCGGGGATTACATTCGGAAGACAACCTGAGGCTTTCCCATAAACTGAGCGCCATGTTTTCTTCACGCCGTCGATGGAAATGCCGGGCGCTTCAAGCACAGCCTCATCGGGTTTGCCGTCAAGCGCCGCTGAAAGCAGGCGTTGCTCGCCGGAAGTGAACCCGCAAATGGGTGGCTGACAGACGAACAGGGAGCCAATCCACGACAGCGGGCCGCTTGCCAAATGGTTAGAACCTTGCGCTGAGCGAGAATTGGCCAAAGCGCCGCTCGTCGTGGTTGCCACCCGTGGCCAGCGTACCCAGGCCACCGCGTTCTTCAGTAACGTTGCTCAAAGTTCCCGGGCCAAAGAAGGCCAGCGTGGTTGTGTTCACGTAGTAGTTGTGGTGATTCAAGACGTTCAGCCCCTCGGCGCCGAACTCCAATCCCACACGCTCAGTGAGCGGGAAGGTCTTGTGTAACGCAGCGTCGACGTTCCATGCTCCCGGACCGCGAAGCGAGTTGCGGCGCATCATGTCACCTGGGAAGGGTCCGAAGTCGGAGATACCAAGCTCGCTGCTGTAAGGAACAAAACTCCTCGGCGCGGGAATGTTCAAGCCATTGAAATTGTTGGGGCCCATTGTTGTTGGTTTCTTAGCTACTTTGTAGCTGCTGAAAGGTGTGGAAGCTTCGAGACGAGGCACGGTGTAGTAGGTTTGGTCTTCGCTGTAGTCGAAGACCGAGAAGGGGACACCGCCGCGGGCCGTGTAAATGCCTGAAAACGACCATCCACCGAGTGCTTCGCGCTCAATCATTGCTCCGCCATTTTTGAACCACGGGGTCTCCCAAATGGGAGCGACGGAGAGGCGTTGGTGGATATCGAAGTCGGAGCTGCCCCAATCGAGGCCGGGATCGGCAAGTGAGGTGTAACCGAGCGATCCAACATAGCCCGAACCGCCCTGCAGGCTATCGCCGAAGGTCGAGCTCAGATCGTCAAGCGAGTGCGCCCATGTGTAGTTCGCCGACAGGCTCAGGCCAGTTCTGTGCAGGTTTTGAGTTTGCAGTTTGAGGTTCAACGCGTTATAGCTGCTGGCAGCCGCAGAGCCGCGCATGTTGATGTTTGTATACTGCGCGTCAGGGCGAGTAAGGCATTCCGCCAATCCGGAGTTAAGGTTCGTGACTCCGGAACCTGAGCAGTTGGCGTTGCTTTGGACCACAGGGTCGCCGAGATAAACCTGGCCTGCGCCAACCTGGTTGACGTTAGCCAGATCGTAGAGATGGCCGCCCTTTGCGCCGCTATAGCTGATCTCAACAACTGTGCTGGGGACGAGCTGGTGCTGAATGGCCAGGCTCCAGAACTGGGTTTGCGCCACTTCTATGTTTTGATCCAGGTGCCGAAGCTCGACGGGAGGCAGGTAGCCGACTCCATTCGATTGGCCTAATGGGCCAAGGTTTTGATTCGTTACTGTCGCAATGCAGCTTGCATCGTCAACGCTGCATGCATCGCTGATAACAGCGCTCGCTGGAGGATTAAAGCTGGCATTGAAGGTCACGTTTCCGAAGTTGCGCTCGTAGCTGATTCCGTATCCGCCGCGGAGGCTGTCACGGCCATTGCCGAAGAGGTCGAATGCAAAGCCCACACGTGGAGCGAAGGTTCCCCAGCGGGGCTTCCAGAACCCGCCAGCCGCGCTCTTATCGGCAATTTGAACTGAGCCTGCGCGGGTCTGCTGCTCAAGTCCGCTACCGGATCCGAAATAGAAGTTTGAGTCGTCTCCCGGATGACTATCGTGCTGCACGCCGTAATGTTCGTAACGCAGGCCAAGGTTAATGGTCAACTGAGGAGTTACCTTGTAGCTGTCCTGCGCGTACGTCGACCAATCCTTATAGCGGTAGCTGCGGGCGTAGTTGGCTGCAGTCAGCGGAGTTTGAACAGCGCATGAGGCACCCGTTGTTGGTCCACCGAAGTTGCCATCCGTAAAAGAGGTGTCTGCCGGGCAAGGCAGCTTACCCTGGGGATCGACGCGGGCCTGGAAGCCGATCAGGGTTGCGCCGTTGGCGCCACCGGCCTGATTCACCAGGTCATCCATGCTTCCGCTGAACGCTGGGCCAAGCTGTTCGACGGCCTGGGCATAAGCGCCGTAGGCATAGTTCAACTGAATGTAGGTGACCAAGCCGCCAAAGCGCCAACTATGCTTGTTCCTGGTCCAGCTTAAATCGGGCTCAAATTGTATCGTGTTCTGCGGCCCGCCCACCGGGACACCCCCCTCACCGGGCTCGCTGGAGTTTTCAAGTCCAGGCATCTGGATAAGACCTTGTGTCACCGGGTCGGTGGGCGAAACAAACATCAGGTTTGGCGTTCCGGTGAGCGAAGTGTCGAATGAGGTGACGGCGTTATAGCGCGTATAACTCGTCTTCACTGATAGAAACAGGCTCGGCGAGAATATGTGCGCCAGCGAATAGAGGTAGCTCTGGTTCAGAAACAGGGCGCCCACGTCGTATTGCGGATAGGCGGAGTAGGCAGCCGAGCCGAGGAACTGGTTAGATCCCTCGCGACCTCCGCGAAAATACATCTGCGTCTTTTCAGTGGGGTTGAAGTCCACGCGGCCCACCAGATCGTAGGTATTCTGGGGAAGACCGCCGCCGGCATCGAATGGCACACTCACGTTGACTGCATCGAATACCGGGGTTGATGCCGGGACCGCCGTGGCTCCATTGATCATGGGGAAGGGAGTAGGGTTGACGCAAGCGGTCGTGGATGAAGAACCAAAAGCGCAGGTGTTTACAATCTGGCCCGCCGTGGCGGCTACACCAGCCGGCTTCAGCGTGGTTTGGCCGTAGGTGGTGTAGTAACTCTGAACATTCGCAGGCATCATGGCGATGAACGCGGGGTCGAATATTTCTTCGGGCTCAATCGCCGTCGATCGAACGCGCGTCCACTCCGTGCTCTCAAAGACGAATAGCTTGTTCTTCATGATTGGGCCGCCGGCGGCATAACCAAACTGATTGCGGGTATATGCGCCCTTGGGCAAACCGTTGGCATCGTTGCCGTAGGTGTTGGCGGTGTAGTCAGAGAGACGGTTGAACTCCCAGGCTGAGCCATGGATGGAGTTGGTGCCGGCCTTTGTAGTGAGGTTCACAACGCCACCCGACGCCCGTCCGTACTCAGAAGAAAAGTTGTTGGTGATCACGCTGTATTCCTGCACAGCGTCGACGGGCACATCCTGGCCGATACCCACGGCAAAGATCGCCACGTTCTCAACACCGTCAAGCAGGATCTCGGTGCCGGACTCGCGCTGGCCGTTGATGGCAAAGCCGACACCGCGGTTGGTGAGGTTCTGACCGCTGCCGCCGCTCACTGCGTTGCCGCCGTCATTGGTGGAGTTGTCGCCGCTGGAGACATTGCCGGACAGGGTTACGAAGTCATAGGGATTGCGAGTGAGACTGGGCAGTCGCTCCATCTGATGTGTGTCGACAACCTGTGAGAGCTCCTGCGTTTGCGTGTTGACCTGCGCACCGCCTTCACCGATCACTTCCACCTCAGTTGTGGCAGTGTTGACTGACAGCCTGGCATCGACCGCAACGTGGCCGCCAACTGTAACTTCGACCTTTGCCGCAAATGGCCTGAAACTGGCCGAATCTACTGTCACCTGATAAGTACCCGGCTCGAGACCGTTGATGAGGTATGCGCCAGTCACCGAGGAGACGGCGGTGCGTGAAACGTTGGTGGCCAGGTTCCTTATCGTAATGGAGGCGTCGGGAACAACGGCTCCCGTCTGATCGGCCACAGTACCGGCGATCTGGCCAGCATCAACTTGTGCAGAGGCCACGACGCCGCAGGCGGACAAGGCAGCAACAGCGACGGATACAAGCAAGGTGAGCGACCTGAAACGACTCCACGGCTTACCTGAAAGGGCAGCCGCACGGCTTAGCTCTAAACTGAAAGTCACTGGCCTCACTGAACACCTCCAAAGTTGATATGAACTGCCAATCAGGCAGAACTTTTGAATCGTTTGTTGTCATACGTGGAGCCGATTCCGGTACCTCAATCAGCGCCGTGTTGTGGCGCAGGTGCGCCGTCTGACCAATGAGAAACAGCCACCATGAAAATGATTTCCGGTTCCGGAACGTCGCGAAACTGGTCGTTGTACAACACCGGCGAGCCTTCCACATCTGCTCCCCAAGCCGCCTGGTCGGTTTTGGGAACATGAAACATAAGGTGCGGGTGCCAGTGTCCGACGGAGTCGCCAAGGTTGCCATCTTTCGACATCATGTATGACATGGCGCCGGCTTCGGGAATCGGCAACTCGCCCTTTGTGAGCGCGGCGACGATCTTGTCGTGCATCTGCGCTTTGGACATTCCCGTCAGTACCAGCTTGCTTCTGAAAATTGTGTAAGGAAGAATGGTCCGCACCGCAGCCGGGTTATAACAAATCGGCCCGCGCATGCTGGCATTCCAGAACTCCGGGCTATCGAATGGAGACATCCACGCGCGTTCCACCAGGCATGTGAAGCCATTCTTCCCTTCGACTGCGGTCTGGTATCCGGTTTTGTCGAAGACAAGAACTGTTGCGTTGTCTGAAATCGAAGGCGGCGCCGCGCTCCGCGCCAGCGCTATCTCATCGTTCCGATTGGGCATCAGGTATTGGTCAAGCGGCGCCATACTGGCGTATTCAGCTTTGGCATCTTGCGCCCAGGCGTATCGCGACGTGGCGGCACCAAAACCGATAACGAGTATCAAGGAGAGGGCCGCAGTCTCAACCCGCGCACGCAAGCGTGGGCGGAACGCAATGTTCACATCTCGAAAGAAAGACATTCTGACCTCCAACCGAGCCGTCGCATCTAATCATGCTCAGGCTGGGGAATACATGCAAAGGCGAAGCATCGGTTCACAAATACGTTGATATCAACTCGTTGTTTGCGTCTTGGGCGCAGCGATTGACTTCGAACTTCCAACCGTGAACAGAGCGTAGCTCAATGAATGTGATAATCCGGACCTAATCCGCTAGGCGATTGAGAGATGCGATGAACCGAGGGTTTCGTGCGCCAGGCCACAGAATGGGGAATCGTCACCTGAGCTAGAATTCATTCATGAATCGAGAGAACGTCTTGAATTTACGGTCCTTCTGGCAAGTCCAGATCATCGGATGGGTCTGCTTTTATCTTTTCAACCTTCTGGAATCGATCCATTCATTTTTGACTAAGCGCGAGACTATCGATTTAGAGACGGTGCCTATCGTCTTCATGTTCCTGGGAAGTTTCACCCTTCGCCCTGTTTGCCGATGGCTGCTGCGACAATCACATTCCTGGATCGACTTTGAATTGAAAGCAGCCGCGGCGGCCATGGTCACGGCCATTCCCGCAGCCTGTGCAGCCTGCCTCACTTTGAGGCTTTTCCATCCTGTGCCCTGGCACGCTTTGGTTACTGTTTGGGCGTGGTCTTTTTTCATTCTCTTCATGTGGTGCAGTTTGTACTTCAGCATTAAACAATGGCAGCAATCGAGCATGGAGAAGGAGCGGCTGCTTCGCGCCGAGTCTGAGGTTCGAGAGGCAAGGCTGCTGGCTTTGCGCTATCAATTGAATCCTCATTTTTTATTCAACTCTCTCAATGCCGTCTCCACACTCGTCCTGGATGGAAATGCGCCTGCGGCAACTCGGATGCTGGCGCAGATCGGAGATCTTCTGCGCACAAGCCTGGACTCCGAAGTCGCGGCGGAGGTGACGCTTTCTCAGGAACTGGCCTTTACCGAGGGGTACCTGGCGATCGAGCAAACAAGGTTGGGCGACCGGCTAAAAATCGATATGGCTGTTCCACTGGAAACGCGGGATGCCCTGGTGCCAAGTATGGTGCTCCAACCGCTGGTTGAGAACGCTGTGCGCTATGGAGTAGCGTCAGTGGTTGAAGGTGGGTGGATTGCGATTAAAAGTGCGCTCGATGCCAACCGGTTGCGAATTGTGATTGGGAACTCCGGACGCCGCGGTGGGGGCGAGCAGAAAAGGAATGGAAGTGGAATCGGTCTTGGAAACACAGCGGAGCGCCTGAAGACACTTTATGGCGCGGATTTTGAATTCTCGCTAGGGTGGCCTGAAGCGGGCGGTTGCGAAGTGGTGCTGGAGTTGCCGTTACGCCGCGCGCGGAAATTGCAGGAGGCCTTGCAGTGCGGGCTCTGATTGTCGACGACGAACCTTTGGCGCGCCGCGGCGTCGTTCTAAGGCTGCGTAAGTTTAAGGATGTGGAGATCGTTGGAGAATGCGGAGACGGGCATTCGGCAGTGGAGAAGATTTTGGAACGATCTCCCGATGTTGTGTTTCTCGACATCCAGATGCCGGGTATGGATGGCTTTGAGGTCCTGCGGGCACTGCCTGTTGAAAGCATGCCCGCCGTGATTTTTCTAACCGCGTATGAGCAACACGTCTTGCGGGCATTCGATGTTCATGCCCTGCATTACCTGTTAAAGCCGGTCGACGACAGACGCTTTGCGACAGCGGTCGCACGAGCCCGTGATCTGATCGAATCCAAATCAAAAGCCGACATGACTCAGCGGGTGATGAAGATGCTGGATGGAGCCGCGGAGAAATATGCAGCGCGGTTTACGGTGCAAACCGGATCGCGCATTCAAATCGTCACTGCGGAGGATGTCGAGTGGATCGGAGCCGCTGGTGACTATGTTGAACTGCACGTCAGCGGCCGCTCTTACCTCGTACGCGAGACGATGGCATCACTCGAGCAGAGGCTCGACCCGGCAAAGTTTCTTCGCATCCACCGCTCCCGGATTGTGCAATCAAAAGGCATATTGGAACTGCGATCCATCGAGAACCGCGAATTCACGGTGAAGCTCTCAGACGGTTCCGAGCATCGCTCAAGCCGCACCTACGCTGACCGACTCGAGCGCTGGTTATCATCAGGCCTGAATTCATAAGCGCCTGGCGCTGCTGGGCAATCCCGCTCTCATTCGTCTAAGTGCGTGGTAAACTGAGGCGTTTCATGCAATCTTTTTTGATTTAGCCGGCTACATGCAGAAGGAAGCCCGCAAGTTTCGCAATCCCTTTGCCGTGCACTGAGAGTTTTTCCTTCATCCTCGGCCGTGCACCTATTTTCGCCGGCGAAACCCAGCAGCGAACCCCCATCGCTGCTTGCTTGAAGGATGAATCAGCTATCACCATTGTTGCCGTAGCTTCGGGCAATGGCGAGATAAGGACCCGGCAACCCGGCTGATTGCCGCGTGAAGATCAGCTAGCCGCCTCGTCCCTGGCAGCTTTTGACCGGAACCTCAGCAACAGGAGCTTGATCCGAATGGCCCAGACAAGAGCGCCCCAGGAAGCGACCGCAATCCGGCAGAGAACATTACCGCCCGTCTGCCTGGTTTCAGCCGACAACGAGTTCCTGAATTTCGCGGCTCTCGAAATTGAGCCCTGGTGCAGCGTAACCCAGCGCGGCGAATACGATGGGTTGGCCCGCTGGGCGCAGCGCCAGGACGCCGTCGCTGCGATTGTCCTGGACATCGACACCATGGGGAGGGACACTTTCGGCGGCCTGCGCGTGCTGAGTGAGCTACGCCGCCTCGACGCCAATCTGACGCTCATTTCACTCAGCCGTGCCGTGACCCGCTCGGTCGAAAAGCAGGCGCTCGAGGCTGGAGCGGACGCGCATTTCCGGTCCCCGGTCGACGTGGTGGAATTGCGGACAGTGCTCGTGGAGTTGCTTCGCTACCGCGCGGAAGCGGCAATGCGCAACCAAATCCTGGAGTCCAGCCGCTTCCAGGATTTTGTAGGCTCCAGCGAACCGATGCGGCTGGTCTATGACGCCATTCAGCAAGTGGCCGGAAGCAACATCAACGTCCTTATCCGCGGGGAAAGCGGCACCGGTAAGGAGTTGGCTGCGCGGGCCATTGTTGCGCTCAGCCGGCGATCAGACAAGCCTTTCATTCGCCTGAACTGCGCGGCGCTGCCGGAAAACCTCATTGAGTCGGAGCTTTTCGGCAGCGAGCGCGGCGCCTTTACCGGAGCCACCGAATCGCGTCCCGGTCAGATTGAACTAGCTGACGGTGGCACGCTTTTCCTTGATGAAATTGCGACTCTCACGGTACCGCTGCAAACCAAACTGTTGCGCGTGCTTGAAGACCATCAGGTGCAGCGGCTGGGTGGGCGCACATTTCGCAAGATCGACTTCAGACTGATCTGCGCCACCAATGAGCCGTTGGAGGAGATGGCCCGAACCGGGCGTTTCCGCGAAGACCTGTATTACCGAATCCATGTGATTCCCATCGATCTGCCGCCACTGCGGGACCGTCGTGGCGATATTCCAATGCTGTGCGAGTATTTTCTCCAGGTACACTGCCTGGCGAACGGAATCGGGGTGAAGCGGCTGACCGAGGATGCGCTGGCCGCGCTTGAAGAGCACTCCTGGCCGGGAAATGTGCGCGAACTTGAAAACCTGGTTCAGCGACTCATAGTAACCGTGCGCGGAGATGAAATCGGCGTCAGCCATTTGCCGTCACGCGTGCTGGCTGAAAGCATCGCCGTGCAAGAGGCCGTCCTGCTGCCGGCCGAAGGCGCCGACTTCGACAAGGAAGTGAGCCGGCTTGAAGTTGCCTTACTGACTACCGCTCTGAACCGCACCGGGGGGAGCAAAGCCGCGGCGGCGCGCCTGTTGAATCTCGACGGACAACGCATGAAGTATTTGTGCCGGAAGTATGGAATCTAAATGGGGGTGGGTTAAAAATTAACCACTCATGGGTTAATATTTAACCCAATTGGCAGGGGCAACCTTCGATCTTCAAAAATCCTCCCACTTGCTAAGTGTTAATATTTCAATGAATTACAGAATGTGACCCGTCATCCCGGGTTTGGCACGCGAGATGCAAGCAATTATGGCGTCGGAACACAATCCAAAATCTTTGGGGAGAATAACAATGGCAATCACGAAGAAGTCTCTGATCAGCAAGGGAACGAGCACCACGCCCGCCACCAAGAGCGCAACGCTCTCCAACGCAGCGGCCGCCAGCAAGATGGTCGCAGCCGGCAAGGTTCTCGGAGCCCAGAAAGTTCTTGGCGCCCAGAAGGTGCTCGGAGCCCAGAAAGTGCTTGGGGCCCAGAAAGTGCTTGGGGCCCAGAAGGTACTTGGAGCGCAGAAGGTGCTTGGTGCGCAGAAGGTGCTCGGTGCGCAGAAGATGCTTGGCGCGCAGAAGATGCTTGGCGCTCAGAAGGTGCTCGGTGCGCAGAAGATGCTCGGCGCCCAGAAGGTGCTCGGAGCCAGCAAGTTCGTTTAGGCTGACGAGGGCTTGACCGATTAAGACTCGGAGCAAACCTGAATTAGTGTGATTGGGGACGGCGATCGCGTCAGCGACCGCCGTTCGCGTTTTTCCAGTCTTTTACGCCTTTACCAGACGTGGGCTTTGGTCAAATTGGCCAGGACGATGTAGCCCCGCGCTGCCAGACTGCGACGCTCACCGAAGATCTTGGCCTGTCCCGAAACTCCGAACAAAGCGTTGCCGGTGGAGGCGGGCAGCACCATGCGCGAGCAATAGAAGACGGGGAGTTTAATGCCTTGATATTTTTGCTTCGGAATCAGGCCCGCGGGTAGGGATTGGGCGTCGCTTCCGAACGGTGCGAGCGCAAACCGCACAATGGAAAACCGGTCGGGGAGGGCAATAGCCACTTCGGAACCGGGTTTGATTCGATCCAGCGCTGAAACCGGGATGTACACCCGCACCACAGGAGGAGCGCCGCTCGCCAGGTCGAGCAGTGACTGCCCGGCAGCGACATCCTGGTAGAGGAGAGCGCCAGGATTCCGGGTGAGGACAATGCCAGCCGAGGGGGCAGTGATCTGCAGCGAAGCAACTGCCTCACCAGCCAGAGATGTGGAGCGCCGCGAAGCATTTTGCTGAGCTGCCGCGGGTCCGATGGTCTGGCCTTTGAGCTCAGCAGAGACGGCTTGGTATTGCGCGCTTCCAACCTGCGCGGAGGCGGAGGAATGCATGGAAGCCGCCATCAAGCTGCTCATCCGCAAAAGAGGCTGACCGGCGCGGACCGTTTCTCCTTCCTGGACCAGCACCTGTTCCAGACGGCCGGGGACCGCGGCATGGAGAGTTTCAGTGTGCGCCGGCTCAATGACGAACCAGGCGTCTTCGCGATCGCGCCATATAGGTACGAAGAGAAGTACGGCCACCAAAGCCGCTGCAGACAACGGAAGCGGCCGGAGGAAGCGGCCGGAGCGAATCTTCAGTTCCCAATAATGTGCGGCCACTTTGCGCAGCGAACGCAGGCGCGAGCGAAACATGACGAAGGCCAAGTAGCCGGAAGGAATGAGGGCAAACTCCGCCAGCCAATGAGAGAAGATGTTGTACGAAAGGCGGATGACGAAGAAGAGCAGGAAATAGCTGTAGGCACCCGACAGCAGCGCGTAGACGATGAAGAGCGGAACGCGGCGGCGGGGCACGACGAGGGTTTCCGCCGGAAGGCTCAGAATCCGGCTTTGAAACCACCCGGTCATGAAAGCCGTAGAGCGCTCCTTGAGGTCGGGAATGCCCATCAGTTCGGTCATGCAGTAGTAGCCATCGAGTTTGATTAAAGGATTGAGATTGATTACGACGACGGCCAGGCCGGAGAGCAGGATGACCTGGTAGGCGAGGTCGTGGATCCACTGGCCGCTCTGGGTGTTGACCCATACGATCATGGCCAGGCCGCAAATCATCATCTCGCTCCACATGCCGGCAATGATGGTGTAAATGCGCTCGATCTTGCTGGAGTTGATCCAAATCGCGGTCATATCGACAAAGAAGCAGGGCGTCAAAAAGAGAAACATGAGGCCCATTCTGTGAACTTCTCCGCCGAAATGCTTGCAGGTGAGGCCATGGGCTGATTCGTGGACGAAGCCGAGAGCCAGGATCAGGAGCCAGAACTGGACCATGTCCCCGAAGCCTTTGTTCAGGAAGTTGTAGTAGAGCGCGATATCGGGCCCGATGAAGCTCCACTTCGAGACGAAGACCGAAAACTCGAAGAGGAAGAGGATGAGGGTTGCCAGGACGCACCAGGGACTGTAGAGGTAGCGACCAATGGCCGCATCGAGCCGCGTCAAGTAAGTATCGGGGTCCCAGGCGGAAAACGAGATATGGGCCAGGTTGATCTTCGACTTCCGCTCCGCGCGGCGATTCCGCTGGGCAGCGATCTTCTGGCTGAGCGCGATGTTTTTTTCCTGCGGGCTCTTGTGCCAGAAATTCGCCTCTTCCAGGTTGTCCGCGAAGAGACGCAGGTCTTCCGGGCTGATCTGCTCACCGGTCTGGGTGGCACATTCCTCAGCAATCTCCTCATAGGTGCGCTCTCCGTTGAAGAGCTGTAACATCTGCCATTGCGCCGGCGGGAAGCGGTAATAATTACCTCCGTCGCTCTGAAAGACGCCGACAATCGGTTCGCCGTCAAGCGTGTCGTCGCGGACTATGAGATCGGGATCGAGGCGCGGCGGACGGCCCCGCGCGAGGCGTGCGTGCGGTATTTCGGGAAGCGCGGCATCAAAGGCTTCGCTGAGATTCATGGCGCCAGATGTACCTGCATTTGCATACCGGGCTTGAGCAGCGGAGAAGGATGCACTGCTTCGCCAATTACCTGCACGCTGCCGCTTGCCGGGTCGATGACCGGGCTGACGCGAAGAATGCGGCCACGTTGGTGCAGGCTGGGATAGTCGGCGGTGGTGAGGTCAAGAGGCTTGCCTGTGGTAAAGGCCGCCATCACCGATTCAGGAACGGTGAACAGAACGTGAAGCGGCGCTTCAGCAGTAATCCAAAATAGTACGTCTCCAGTTTTAACTTCCTGTGCGGCAAGGGCCGAACTGCGGCCTACCACGCCGGAAAACGGCGCCACGATGCGCGATTGCTCCAGTTGCAGGCTGGCCGTTTTAGAGTCGGCCTCGGCTGCGGTTTCCTCGGAACGGTAACGGGCAACTTCGGCAACAGTCTCATCGACCCTGTATTTAACGTGCTCCCAATCCTCCTCGCTGATAATCTTGTCGGCACGCATGCTATCGGCTCGGCGCAGGCTGGCCCTGGCGCTGAGTTCTTCGGCCTCCCACTCTCTGACCGACGCCTGTGCCGAGGCGACACGCGCAGCCTTCGCATCGCAGGCGGCACGCAAGGCACGATCGTCGAGCTGAGCCAGAAGCTGGCCGGTCTGCACATGGTCGCCAATCTGCACCGTTACGGCTACTACGCGGCCATCGCGCTCCGCCGCGACGTCGGCTTGCTGCTCAGCCACCAGCGGCCCGGTGGTGGAATATAGCTTTGGGTCGAGCGCCACTGGCTGCGGCACGGGCGCGGATGCGGGGGGAGCCGCAGAAACCGCTGAAGTTTCGGGCGAGGCAGCAGCAACGGCGGATGGAGTGCGGGAGTTGCAGCCGAGAATTGCGATCGAAGCCGCGACAGCCAGCGGAACGGCGACGACAATCACAAGCTCACGGCGTATAGAGCGACGTTTCATAGAAATCACCAGCCGATCCAATTCCACAAGGTCTGCCAAGTCCAGAGAGCAGGCCCGCGCAACATGACATACCCAGCCGGACGCCAGCCGATAAAGACTTTTGCGCGGCCGGTCATGCCCGCACGAAGAGTCGCGTCGGCATTCCGAATGGGAACTTCCACTGCAAAGGTGCGTTCGCCGTCACCTGCGGTCGCCTGGGGGCTGACGACCGAGACAGGCGCGCGCCAGGTACGCTGCGGATAACTGTCGAGCTTGATGGCCGCCGGCTGGCCTGCGCTCAGCAGGGTTACATCTCGCTCGGGAATGGCAACCTGCACGACCGCTGAATTGATATCGAGCACCTGGGCGAAAGGTGCGCCGGCATCGAGATGCTCGCCCGCGGCATTTTGCAGATTGGGAGTGACTACAACGCCATCAATGGGTGAGCGTAAACGCGCGCTCTCAAGCCGTGCTCGAGCGCGGTCAACCTCAGAGCGGAGATACTCCGCCTGAGCGCGGTCGGCCCCGGCCCGGGACGCGTCATGAGCCAGGTCGTTCTCCATTACCAGCTCCGCTGTTTGATACCGGGCTTCGGAAGCCGCGAGGTCGGTGCGCCATTGCCAGTCGTTCAAGCTTCCCAGAAGGTCGCCTGCAGATACGCGCTGCCCTTCATGCACATAGACCGCTTCAACGGTGCCGTCAACCGGCGCTGCCACTGTGGCCAGGTGCCGTGCCTCGATCACTGCGTCGGCCCCCACGCGCATGGGCAGCGGACAAAACGCGAGAAACAGGATCAAGGCGGCGGCCGCGGCGGCGTACGCAAGGCGGCGCCGGCGCGTGGTGCGCAGCAAGGCCCTCCGCTTCTGCATCAGCGGTTCCAGCAGGCTGATAAGCGGGACCTCACGATAGAGGAGCGCATTGCGCAAGGCCACGGTTGTCTGCCCGGCCAGCACCTTCATCATTTCTATCTGGGCCACGCCGAGGAAATCGGGGTCGCTGCTCTCGAAGATGAGCACGCCCACTCTTCCCTGGTCGTCGTTCAGCGGCAGAGAATATAAGGCGCGATAGCCAGTCTCCTCAAAATGACGGCGCACAGCAGGGGCCAGGTCTTCGCTCTCGTCTTTTGAACCCTCGTGCCAGCTGATGTTCAAGGCTTCGGGCTCCGATGAAAGCCAGTTCACCAACTGTTCCACCCGCGCCACCGCAGGGTCTCCCATAGGCAGCCGCGCCATACCTGAAACGGCCTTCAATTGCAGCTTTCCGCGATTGTCGAGCGCAATCGCGCAGAGCTCGTAGGGCAACACGCTTTGCGGGCTGTTGACGATGATCTGCAGCAGCCGGTCGAGCCGCAGCGTGGTGGTGATCTCCGAGCTGACCTGCACCAGAACCTTGAGAATCTCCAGCTTACGCTCGGCCATCATGAGGCTGGCGTTTTTCAGAGCATTGGAGACCGTCTCGGCCATCGAAGAAAAAAGGAACTCGTCGTCGTCATCGAAGGGCCGGCCCTCGCGATTGATTGCTTCAAGGACGCCGACCTCCGAGTCATCCTGCATGAGAGGAACCACCAGCGCACTGCTCACCGGCGGGACGGAGCTCTCAGGGTTTCGCCGTGCATTGCGGGCTTGCAGACGTTCATCGTCCGGGTCGTCAATCAGCAGCGGCTCGCCTTCTTCGGCCATATCGGCCACGTAGCCTTCGCCGGGAGCCTCGACCAGGCCCACTTCCACCGTGTCGTCGGCGCCTTTGCCTGCAACCATTCGCAGATCGGAGCCGTCGAAGAGCCACAAATTGATCGCCTGGCACGGAAGCATTGCGATCGCCTTCGCCGGGATCATCGCAATAACCGTATCCAAGTCGAGCGTGGCATTCAGCGATTTCTCAAGGTCGTACAGTTGCGACATACGGTGGATGGAATCGAGAAGATTATGGTGCTGCTGTTCGAAATATTCGCCCGAAACAAGAGCGGGCCCTGCGAGGCGCGCAATGGGAGCAAGATTATTCAGTTGCCGCTGCTTGATGGCGCCTGAAAAGAGAACGATCTCGAGGACGGCCGCCAGTTGCCCTTCTTGCTCCACGGGCAGATAAGCGATCGCGCTAACCGAGCGCGATACGTTGAAGTGCGCGAAGTATTCGCGATTCAGGCGGGTCTCATCGTAGATCTGCCCTTCGGCTGGAAACGAGTCCGGGACCTCAAACAGCCAATTGCCGGCGTGTTGCGCATCGACTAGCGAAATCTCTCCCGCAATGCCGGCGATGGTCCACGATTCAAGGTCATTTTGGGGGCGTTGCAAGTGGACAATGCAGGCGCTGTCTGGGACCAGGCCGGCAACGCTGGAGGCGATCACGGTCGCCCGGGATGCGGAGTCGAAGGCGCCCAGCAGTTGCGTCGCCGTCACAATGACGGCCTCGTCGATGGATGGGATTGCGCTCTTCACGTCTGTCATTGGCGGCGCATCTCTGAGAACATTGGTTTGGGGTGATTCGACAAGGGTATCAGCGGTCTCGCGCCGCCTTCAAGGTCTTGGATAGGCGCGTAGCGTGCGGTCCTCCGCCAGGAGTAGAGTTGAGTTTGAAGAACAGCCTACTAAACTGTCAGCCCCGGGGCAAATGCCGGTAGCCATCGCGTCTGCTGCATTGAGGAATCGACCCCGATGTTGATGGCCGCAGCGCTATCGGAGCGACGCATCCTCACTTGCCGCTCACTTCGGCCTCATTCAAGCCCCTTGACAAGGCGCTACGTCGAAAATGAAAATTCGTCACGAGCTTAACAACCCCGGGTTGCGTAGTAAAGTGAAATCTGCTTAAGGGAGATTTTGTGGATCTGGACATCAAGGAGAATGGAATATTCTGCACGCTCAAACCGAAGGGTCGCCTCGTGTGGGGTGAGCCAGTGAACCAGTTTGAAGGCGCCTATCTCAATGCGCTCTCCAGCGGTCATATCTACCTGATTATCGACCTGGAGGCCTTGGTTTTCATGGATTCGTCGGGCATCGGTTCGCTCGTAAACGCGCTGCGAACAGCGGCCAAGGTTGGAGGCAGCGTTCAATTGGTCAAACCTACCAACATGATCTCCAAGACACTCAAAATGGTGGGCGTTCTAAATCTCTTCGGCGTCTTCGAAAACGAAGATGACGCCTTGGCGGCCTGTGCGGGTTCCTGAAGCGACGACAAGCTTCGCGACGGCAATGGCTTTGTTCAAGTTGGCGAGTAGCCAGCGAGATGCCGCAGAGGGGCGCATACGATAAATATTTCTATAATAAGCACTTACTTGCACTCAAATTCAATGGGATTCCATAAACGACCTAAGCTGTTTTGGGCGCAGAGTGCCGGGGGTTGGAATCGATCCGCTGCGAGTGGGCCCGAGCGGTGTCTGAAATTTTCCGTGTACCGCCAGTCCACTTGGCCGTAACTCGACGTTGCGGCGATTAGGGTTCGGATCCCTGCCTGCAAACCAACTTGACGTCTAATAGATTCTGCTGGCGATGACCTGCGTGCCGTTGGCGTTGGATTCGATGCTCGTCGAGCGCAGCAGGATCTCGAAGCAGCGAAGCGAGCCGTCCGGCCGGGTGGCGCGCCGCAGAACCGGCACGATGGCGCTCTGATGAAACAGCGTTTCTGCAGCGCCCTGGGTTCCGGCCACGTCGAGTCCCTGCAATAGCAGCAGGTGCCCGCTGCCGCCCAGGTTGGGAAGAAACGCGATCAGGGCAAAGGTTTCGTGCGCCGGCTCATTCCAATGGCTAGCGTACGACGGCGTTTCTCCCGGCTGCGGCCTGGTATTGATAATTGTCGCGCCCTGCATGCCCTGGCGATAAACAATCCTGAAGTTGGCACTGTTGTCGGCAAGATAGGCCCAGGGATTGCTGCCCACCGAGCCGATGAGAATTGCGTTGGCGTCCTTAAGGTCGTCAAGCCTCAAGTCGCGGGGAAAGCGCAGAAAGGCACGCTGAGGATTGTATTCAGATAGGTGGGCGAGGGCGCCAATAATCTGAAAGTCGACAAAGCTGGTGAAGCGCTGGGACCGCAGATCGTCCGCGCTGTGCGCATCGACTCCGGCAAGCGGCAGCTCCAGGTATTCGCCCTGGATGTAATCCGCGAGAGGCATAGGACGGCGCGAAAGATCCTCGAGAAGATTGAAGCCCGCGTCGGCGGGTACGATAAAGGTGTTTTCCGGGCCGTCGAACAGGGCCGCCCAAAGCGCGTCGGCCGGCTGCGGAGCCGGTTTCGGAGCGCGGGCTCCAGCCGTGGCATACCACGTAAGGCAAATGAGCATCGCGCTGTATGCCACGGCGCCCGTAGCGCCGAAGAGCCAGTGCTTCCAATTCCATCGTCGAGCCGCCTCCGAAGCAGCGGTACGGGCGACGACTGCTTGCGTATGAATATTGAACGAGACGGGAAAGTTGTGCACTTCTGCGGCATGGGGTACAGCGGAAATCCGGACGAAGACAGGTACATAAGCGCCGAGCGGAATATCGATGCGCAGTGATTCTGAGCTGCCCTCGCCGGCGAAGTGCTCTGCTAGCCGCCTGCGCAACTGCCTGGCGTATTTGCGCACGATGTTGTCTTCGACGGTACTATACCCGGGGCGCCGGTCAAACACTTGCACCCCGATCTGGTGCTCTGTGATTTCCCGCTCGCGGCCCTCGAGAGTTTCGGCAACTATATAGAGAAGAAACTTCGACAACAGGTGCGACCGGGTAAAGTGGGGTCCTGCCACTACTCGTTGAACCAGAGCCCATCGCGGATCGTGTTCAAACCATTGTGGCCATGATTCCTGTGAAATCGACAGTTTGTGCTCTTGCCGGATGGCGGGGGAAGGTTCCATGACGTCATCTCCAGGCCAGCGTCGAGCGCTGAAATATCTGTGAAACGAGGTTACGAAACGCCAATAAAGAGGCGATGAATGCCCGAGAATCAGGCAGCAACTGGACCGGGGTTGCCGCTTAACTGGAATCGGAGGCAGCGATAATCATCGACCGATGATGCCGTTGGATAAAGCGGGCTCGGTTGGCAGTCCCGCAACCGTCGTCTATGCTGCCGAGCTCTCGGCCCCCGCAATCCTCGATGCAATTCGCGCCGGCCATGTGTTTATTGATGTGGCCGGAACCAGTAACCGGATTCTCGACGTAAAGGTACAGAGCGGTGATAGGGTTCTGCACGCTGGTGATCTTCTTAAAGTGCCGAATGGCAGCACGGTGACTTTAGAGGCGCAGGTTGAGGCTGCTGCCGGTGGCACGCTGCATTGGATCGACAACGGCAGTGAGATTGTTGCGTCCGTTGCGAATCTTTCTTCAAACGATCAGAGCAGTTCGTTCGTGTGGAAGAGCGACGGCGCCCGGCATTGGTTGCGTGCCGAAGTGCGCGGGTCGGACGGCAAACTCTGGCTGATCGGGAATCCGCTTTATGTGAATTGGGGTACACAAAACGAGTGCCCCGCCAAATGATCCAGTGGGGCGGTGACGGGAATAGTCCTGTTAAGTTGGTCAAGTGTCCGCCGATCAGCCAGCTACGATCTTCGGCTGAAGCTAACTGCCCAAAGATGCTGGCGACGGACATGCTGCCGGTATCAATATGAAATCAGTGATGAAAGACACGCTCTTCTCCGGTTTTCGCCTTGAGCCGTCGAGCATTCATTTTGGCGCTTCGTGCTGCTGTCGGCAAATTGCGTGCGATCGCAATCGGTAATGGAGGGAACGAGAAAATAACAGGGAGTCAGTTCAACGTCCAATTCGAGAATGTTTTAAAAAAGATCTGCTGCGCCGGCTCTCCGGCACACGGTGGAGCGATGCCGTAACCGCGGATTGGCAGTATGGAACGAAGAAGTCCTTCCTGCAACAGTTGGTTGAATACTGGCGAACGACGTATAACTTCGACGCCGCTGAAGAACGCATAAACGTCCTGCCGCAGTTTCGGACGACCATTGCTGGTTTCAGCGTCCACTACGTGCACGTGAGAGGACGTGGTCCGCGGCCGCGGCCGCTGCTGCTGATGAATGGCTGGCCTTCCAGTTTCGTTGAGTATCGAAGGCTGGCTCCGCTGCTCGCCGACCCGGCTGCCTTTGGCGGTTCCGCGGAGGACGCATTCGATGTCGTCATGCCAGCGCTGCCTGGGTTTGGCTTCACGGATCGGCCGATTAGACCCGATCAAGTAAATGCCGAGGACTCGTTCAACGCCTTGATGACGGAACATCTCGGCTATCCGGCTTATATTGCTTCTGGAACCGACATTGGGGCAGGCGTGGCGACACGTCTCGCATTGAAATACCCTGACGCGGTACAAGGTATTCATATTGCTTCCGTTGTAGATCCGCCTCTGGGACCTGCGTCCTCGCCATTGACCGATGCCGAGAAGAAGTATAAAGCTCGCTCCGCACAGTGGGATGCAGAGGAAGGCGCTTATGAGCACGTGCACTACACGAGGCCTCAGACACTTGCTTTCGCTCTGGCGGATTCGCCAGTGGGCTTGGCTAGCTGGATTGTGGAGAAGTTCTACTTCTGGAGCGATCATGGCGACGATCTGCTTTCGACGTTCAATCGTGAGATGCTTATCGACAACCTGATGATCTACTGGGCCACAGGGACAATCGGATCGTCGATGCGGCTCTACTACGACCACCGTCACTTCCGCGCTCCGTTGAAGACAAGCGACCAGGTCAGCGTTCCCACGGCAGTTTGTATGTGGCCGAAGGATCTGGTTTTTGCACCCAGGGAGTGGGCTGAGCGCTTTTATAACGTCCACCAGAATTCAACGCAGAAGAGCGGCGGCCATTTCCCGGCCTGGGAGGAGCCTGATGCCTATGCCCACGATGTCCGCCAGTTTGCGAAACTCATTAACAGAAGCTGATTCCTCGATCTTGTTACGTCAACAGGGAAGTGAGATATCGCATGAATGAAACAGGCACAATGCCAATTCGCGTAGGCATAGCGGGGGCAACAGGATGGACAGGCAGCCTGCTGGCGCGGACAATCCTCTCCTCCCAGGAGTTCGAATTAACGGCTGCAATTGCCCGGAAGACTGTCGGACACGACATTGGGCTCGTTCTCGGTTTATCTGCGGCGGGGGTTGCTATCGTCTCAGACCTGGAAGTAGCGCTCGAACGAGATTTCGATGTGCTAGTGGATTACACATCTGCAACCTCAGTGAAGGCGCGAACCATGAGGGCTATTGGGCGAGGACTGAGAGTTGTGATCGGTTCCTCGGGACTGACTGCGGACGATTACGCCGAAATCGATCAGGCAGCTCGATCGCGCGGCGTCGGCGTGATCGCAGCCGGTAATTTTTCTTTGACCGCTGCACTTGCGAAGCACTTTTCACTGATTGCTGCCCGGTATATGCCTACTTGGGAGATCGTCGATTATGCCGGCGCCAACAAGGTAGACGCTCCGAGCGGCACAACGCGCGAGCTGGCCGAAGAGTTGGCCAAGATCGCTGCCAATCGCATTGAAGTGCCGATCGCACGGACACATGGTTCTGCTGAGGCGCGCGGAGCACAGATTAGCGGAACTCCTGTCCATTCCATACGTTTGCCCAGTTACGTGATTGCGTTTGAGACGCTCTTTGGTTTGCCGGATGAGCGCCTGACTATCCGCCATGACGCCGGATCCGGAGCCGCACCTTATGTCTCAGGTACCTTACTCGCGATTCGTGAAGTCATGAAGACCACCGGCCTCATCCGGGGGCTTGACAAATTGCTCTTCCACAAAGGAATTGGAGACGAAAAGCCCGAGATTCGTACCGCTTGATCTTGAACTGTTACAGAAAGCCAAGCGCTAGAATTCAGGCGGTAATCGAGACCAGGCAGCGAAGCTCATGGCGAATCTCCCACTGACTTTCCACCTCAGGAACTGATTTGAATTGCGCGACTTTCCGCCGCCCTCGACGCTCGGAGGCCGGGAAGCTGGTTTGCGATCTTCCGTTTGAGCTCTGCAATTCTGCGGCATCCCGATCGAGCCCTCGAAACAACACGCCCCGCAGGCTGGCATCTCGCCAGCTCCATCTTGAACCCACCCCCGTCCGCAAGAATCCACCAGGTGTCGGCACCAAAACTCTACGATTGAATCGGGAGTACGCGCCTTCCAATCGCCCGGTATCCTTCGCCTGTTTCGAGAAAAGACAGCCAGGAACGGTTCTGAGCGAGTATCTCTTCAAGTGCGGGCTCGCTGAGAACCATGCACGCGGTAGATAGAGCATCAGATTCAGCGGCTGTATCGGCGAGAGCCCATGCACGCATTTGCCGCGATGCCGGACGCCCGTTTCGGGGATCGAGAATGTGGGGTCCTTGTACCGCCAACCCTGAACCGCTCAATGAAGCGTGAGTCAGAATGAACCTGTACGATGCGGCATCTTCACCCAGGCCGCAGGACCACCCTGGGCTATCGGCAGGCGGATCCCCGGCAAGTACGCTGCTGCCACCGGCGATAAGCAAGAACGAGCGGCAATCCCACTTGCACAGTAATTCGGCAATGCGGTCCAGCGCGAATCCCTTGCCAATAGCGCCCAGATCGAATTGGAGCTGGCCGCTGATGCAAAGAATGGATTGCTCATTCGGCAACAGGCTCCACTCCGGGAGGGAACGCTGACTTGTCAGAGCCGTTGGAGTCGCGCAAAATGCGCCTTGCGTGGCCTGCTCCATCCGCTCCACAATTTGCAGGCAGGCAAAGGCCGGCTCGCTCAAGCGCATTTTTTCACCAGGCGCCAGATCTCCGATGCGGGCAATATCGCTGTTACTTCGAAAGCGGCTTAAGCGCGCTTCGATGGAATCGACCAGATCGAATGCAGCCTGTGCAGCCTGCGCGGCGTACATTTTCTCAGCGCAGTTGATGCGCACTTGAAAATGGGTCGCCATGGCGTGGTCGTTGAACTGATGGATATCACTCATAGCAATTTATTTGGGTGCGGGCGACCACAACAGGACGAGCGCGCCGGGACGAACTCCGAAGAACTCCGGGCGAAACCCTTTGAGTCTATCGGCGTACTGATCCGCCGCCTCTGTTGAAGTGATATAGAAATCCGCATCGCCACTTTGCTGGCCCGGTTGCCAGAAACCAACTTCGGAAAAGTGCCGCAAATACCATGGAAAGGGCCAGGGATCGGCAGCAATCACCGTAATGCGTGGCGTGGTTATTCCATTTTGGCGAGCCAAATCTGCGATCTCTGCGGGTAGTCCTAGAATGTCTTCCGAAGTCTGGGAATAGGCATACGGATTGTTCTCATCCGCAGGATAGAGAAAGACGCGCTGGCGCGTGTCGTGCGCAATCACGACGCCAGTTAAGGATGCTAAAACGCAGAATGCTGGAATCGTTGCGCGCCGAGGGAATTTCGTTGTGCCCCACCGCCAGAGCGACTCGACAGCGCTCGCGGCGAATAACGTCAGTGGAAGCCACAAATTGAGCGCCAGCCACGGTGTTTTGTATGGAATCAGGCTATAGATAATGGCGATCAACATTCCGTAGTAGGCGAGCCATTGATAAGGCGAAGCACCACGTCTCCTGAGGATGATGAAGATACCGAGGCAGGCGAAGGCGGCCAGCAGTCCACCGGACCACCCGGAAGCGAGAAGCCGGCCGAAATACCAGTACGGCTTCTCGTGACCTTGACCAGCCGCGCGTGCAATCAGGTTGGGGGCGGCATGGTATAGCATGGGCAGGTTTTTCCAGTTTCTGCCAAACCACGTAAATAAAACTGCGCTGAGCAGCAGAAAAGAAATAGTCGCTGTGAATATCATCTTCCACTGGCCCTGTCGCATTTGGCCCGTTTCGTGCACGCGCGTGAACCTGAACACAATCGCAGCGGCTGCAAGGGCAAAAAAGTGAAGGAGTGCCGTCTCCTTCGAAGCCAGCATGAGAGCAGCACACACGCCTGCAAGCGCTGCCTGGCGAGCGGAGCGCGTTTGCGATGCGCGCCAACCAGACAGGATCAATCCGAACGTCGCCGCGCAGAATAGCGATTCATGTATGAAATACCTGTCGTAGTAAACGGGCAACGGAGCCACGGCAAACAGAATCGCCGCGAGCAGGCAAGGCATGAAGCCGAACATTTCAACGGCAGCGCCAAAAAGCAAAATTGTGATGGTCCCTGCCACGACTGTTACCACTCGCAGCTCTGCTTCTGTGAGGTCAGAGAATGACCTCGCCCCCTGCGCTCTGACCATCGGCAGAGCAAGTGCCGCCAGTGCAGGACCATGGCGATCCTGCGGGTCATAGATGAAAGGCTCTTTGGCAAGCAGTTGTCCAACGATGTAGGCGTTGACGGCTTCGTCCGTGTGCATGGGCCGGGTGCTTAATTGTGGCAGGCGAATTGCCAGCCCGATAAGCGCGACGAAGAAGATCGCTATCCAGCTAGCCCAACGCGAAGGAGTAGCCAAGCTTTCCATTAGTGCGCTGCCCCGGCGGCTAAGTTCAGGCAGGCTTGCCCCACACTTCAACCTCGATGTAGTCGTTCAATTTGTTTGTCGTGTTCCCGTTGCTGTAGAGGCGAACATAACGGCCATTCGCGCCCTTGGCATCGATCAACTTGCCCTGGTAGGTTTCAACGTAATTCAGGTCCTTACCCGCGCCGGCCCCAAGTTCGCCTTTGAAGTCGTTATTAAAGATGGTGATCACACCTGACCTAAATGTCGGGTCGTTGGATACTTGGACGATTACATCGCGGTAGACGCGCGCCTGCGAGTGAAAATGCCAGACAATGACGGCATAGATGTTGGCGCTCCTTGCCAAGTCGATCTGAACCCATTGTTTGCCCGGCCCGAGTTCGACCCACGAGCCTTCGTCGCCGGCTTTGTCGCCATCGGTAACGAGTTCCAAGGTGCCCACCACAGGATTGTTGTCGCTCGATGTAACCTTCTTCCCCCTGGCGAGATTGAGAGTGCCCACGGGAACCATGAAGTCCGGGCGCTTGCCCTTCATCGGTGGCTCAAGGTTGGGCACATTGAGCGGCACGGGCGTGCCAACGAACAGAGGACGAGGCAGTTGGATCTTCAGCGGGACTTTGTCCTGCGCCAGAGCAGCACTGGCAGCGACCACAAATGCGGCCACAAGAAAGCACTTACTGAAAGTGATAGTTCTCATAATCTCAGGCTTCCACTTCTTCGTTGGTGATCAAAAGCTTCTTCTCGGCCCCTACCGCATCGTTGGCTTTATGAATGACATATTCACTCTTGAAAGCCTCGTCGCCAGGGCAATTCAACTTGGCCGGTCCACGGATCGTGTTGAAGAAGTTCTCCAGGTGCGGCTGATGCGGGGGTTTATTGAAGAACACAGGAATCTCGTATTGTGCAAGTTGCGCGGTTTCCCGCACGTCGACCTTTGTGGCGTCGCCTGATGTCTGAATTGCACGCACGTAGCCCTTCTGTGCCAGATCGTCCCATGAAACTGCATCGGCGCGCGCTTCACGATAGATGGCGCAGATCGACGGATCTTCTGACATTTTGATAGTGCCGTCATCCCCCATAAACATTTCAAAATAGCCGCCCCCAGCACTGGTAGTAGTCTGCACCTGGTAAAACGCGCGCGCCACGCCCTGGGCCAAGGGATACTCGTAAATGACCATGGCGTTGTCATACCAGTCGTGATTCTTGAAGTAGTCCAGGCCACCGCTGGCAACTACGGATTTAGGCGTCGTACCCAGCCACCAGTTGAAGATGTCGATCTGGTGCGCTCCGAGATCCGATAAGGGACCGCCGCCGAGGCCTTTGTACCATCGCCAATTGCGGAACTGGTGCATGTCTTTATAGCCGTATTTTGCGAGCAAGCTTGCGGGCATCCCAAATTTCTTGGGCCATCCAAAGTCCTCTTTTACCGCGCGATTCCACTGTCCCTGCACAGCAGTGAGCCGTCCGCAAAACTGCGCATCGTGAAGCAGCCTGTTCAGCGTGAATACATACCGCGGGTTGCTGCGGCGTTGATGACCGATCTGCAACAGCTTTCCGGTTGCACGCATGGTCTGCACCATGGAGCGCGCACCTTCAATCGTGTTGCTCATCATCTTTTCGCAGTAGACATGCAGGCCCGCCTTGAGGCAGGTGTTGGTCATCGATGCATGACAGAAGTCCGGGGTCGCGATGAGAACCGCCTGAAGGTCTTTTTCTTTGGCGAGCAGATCCTCATAATTCTCGTAAGCGCGTACTTCGTTCCCCAGCTTCTGCAGGTAGCGCTCGCCTTCGCCGCGGTGATACTCCCAGATGTCACAGAGGGCGACGAGCCGGACACCTTCAATGTTTAGCAACGACTCGAGCAGGACCTGCCCTTCCTCGCCGTATCCAATGAGGGCGACATTGATGGTATTCAGAGAAGACTTCTTGGTAGAGGCCGTCTGTTCGCTGGAATCGGACTTGCAGGCTTCCAACAGCATGGCGGCGCCCGTCACCGCTGTAGCGCTGATAAACTCACGACGATTTAACTTGTCTACCATTTTTTCAGAACCGCAAACCTGTTGTGCTGGACAAGCAAAAACGCGGCAGCTACCAGGCCGATATGAATGCCAAGGTACGCCACGCCATCGTTCGAATCAATCAGAACCAGGCCGACCGTCAGCGCGATGAACAGCAATCCCTGAACAAGCAATGAGACGCGCGTGCCCAATCCGATGATGAGCATGATTCCCGTGAGAATGAACGCCGGTCCAAGCATTCGATCGAACAGCGTCAATGCGAATTTCGGGAACAGCGGATCATTCGCGAACTTGTCCCGGAGCCCCACAGGTATGCCGGCATAGTTAGCCCAGGCATAGGACTTGACGCTCACGTTGACCATCACGCCGCTCGCATCCGGTTGGCCGGTAGAAGGATCGATGAGCGGCATTGCAACCGATTTGTATGCGGCATATTTCTGAATGCCGACAAACAAAGCGCGAAAACCCAGCCATAGTCGCAAAACCAGAAAGGCGAAGGTGGAATCCCACGCTACTTTCTGGACAGGAGTCACTCTTATTTCTGTTGAAGCAGCCATGTATCCTCAGGCAATAAAAATGCGTTAGATCGTAAGGTTCTTCATGTACTCTGCATCCACTTTCAGCGATTCCTTCCAGGGCATATCAAATTGCTCCTGCTCGACGAAGGCGTGGGTAATCTTCTGGTTTTTGGCGGCCTGCGCAAAGATCGGCCGGTAGTCGATTGATCCGCGGCCCAACTCCGTCACCTTTGCGTCCCCATGCGTCGCGAACGAGATGTTCGGCGGAAGGTGAAAGTCCTTTACGTGAAACATGGAGAAGCGGTGCGGATACTTTTTCATCAGGGCGACGGGATCCTGGCCTGCGACCTTCACCCAGCCCAGGTCCATTTCAAAGGTCACCTTGTCTGGCTCGCAAAACTCGAGCAGCTCCTCGTAGGGTAGCTTGCCATCGACCGGCTTAAACTCCGACCAGTGATTGTGGTAGCCAAATGTGATGCCTGTCTGTTTCAGCTTCTCACCGGTTTTGTTGAACTGCTCGGCGTTGTACTTCCAGTCATCTATCGTAAACGGCCGAGCCGCCTGGCCTGAAACAGTAGGGAGCTTGCGTCCCGGTCCCGGACAGATGATGTAACTCACCCCGATGGTCTCCTCAAACTCTGTTGTGGCGTCCAGGTCTCTGGTGACATCGACAAACGAATGATGTGCGCTGACGCATTTCAGCCCCGCCCGGTCGAGCGCCCTGCGGATCTCCGCTGCGGGCCTCTTCGGCAGTGCAGCAGACTCCACATCAAGATACCCGGCCTCGCGCACCGCCGCCAGCGTTCCTTCAAAGTCCTGCGCCATCTGCTGCCGCACGCTGTACAGCTGGATGCCCGGCGTCAGTCCCAATGGCGTAGCTAACGTGTACCTGGTTGACGAGACTGCTGCAATTGCAACTGCCCCGCCGATAAAGTTTCTGCGCGTTACCGGTCGCATCATCCCTCCAACTGAATCGACCAAATTATCGCCGGCCGGTGATTTAGCCAAACCACGGAGCACTAGAAGTCATGCCGGGAACCGGTACTCGACTGAATAAGGACCGGGGAAGAACGATCAAATTTCTAGCTCATCTGCCAGGGTCCACGGTATTCGCGGGTCATCAATTTGCTCGCTTCCGGATCGCCGATGATTTTCTCTTCCTTCGCATCCCACTGGATCTTCTTTCCAGTGAGCATCGAGATAAGGCAAAGGTGTCCGGGAATCGCAGAGTTGTGTCCGATTTCCACGGGCGTTACGGTCGCCTGACGTGTTTTGACGCAATCCAGAAAGTTCTGCTGATGATCGGATGAGGTATATAGCTTGACCTTGCGCAGTTCCCTCGGCAGGTATTTACCTGGTTTCCACGCTGGATTCGAGGCGTCAAATCCGCCGCGATCGACCCATACCCAGCCCTCGGTGCCAATCCACTTCACACCCGTCTTGATATCGGGGTAGCCACCGGCAATTGTCATGGTGACGCTGCGCGGATACTTCAGTTCGAACCGGTATTTCGGCGCGGTATTCCACACCGCGTTGGGCGGTGGGAGCTCACCACTGCCTTCCACTTCCGACGGACCTGTGTGATCGAAATCGAGCCCCCAGTGAGCAATATCGCAATGGTGACCGATCCAATCAAGAAGTTCGCCACCGCCGGTATTGTAGTTCCAGCGCCAGGATTTGTGGGAGCGAGCCCTAATGTACGGTTCCATCTTCGACGGGCCAATCCACATCTCATAGTCCAGCTCCTTGGGAGGATCGGTGACGAGCATATTCCAGGCAGGCGTGCCTGATACAACCTGCTCGAGGCTGGCCACGTTTTGCCCCTTGGAGGCCAAGCTTGCCAGTGCCTCCTTCCCTACGTCGTCGAAGTCTGAGTTGCCGCCGGGTAGGCCGACTTCGACTCGGGTCACCTCGCCAATCAGACCGTTTCGAACAATCTCCGCGGCTTTGTGAAACATGGGAACGGAACGCTGCCATGATCCCATCTGCCAGATGATCTGATTTTTCTGAACGGCGCGCACGATGGATTGCTGTTCAGCAATGGTGTGCGCCAAAGGCTTTTCGCCGTAGACATCCTTCTTGCGCCGGGCGGCTTCGGTGGCCACGATCTCATGCCAGTGGTCGGGCACGGCGATCATAACGGCATCGATATCGTCACGAGCAAGCAGCTCGCGATAGTCGTGGTACCCCTTGCAGTCCTGATTCCCGTAAGCGTCATTAATCTTCTTGACGGCAGCCTGCAGATGCTTGGCATCGATGTCGCACGCCGCAACCACCTGGCAGTCCGACAATGTCAGGAAGGCGTCCGTGTTGCCAGGCCCCTGCCACCCCATGCCGATCACGCCGAGGTTGATGCGGTTATTGGGTGCTGTTGTCGGTGTCTGCGCAGCAGCAGTGCGAATAACTGCGGGAAGAATGGCGGCAGACCCGGCAGTCTTCAGAAAGCGACGACGATTGAAAGGGCGGTAGAAAAACTCATATCCAGATTGTTTTGGCATCACTTATCTCAATATCACTTCGTATGGAGGAACTGAAATGAGTTATATCACTTTTGACAGGCAGGTTCGACTTCATCACTGGTTTAAGAGTTAAAGGTCCCGCAAACTAGGTTCTCGTTTAGGCAACTGGCTTACAGCGAGCGAGGCGGCAGCGTTCTGGCAGTTACCCGATGGACAAACTCTTACCGGAAAGCGAAATCGGGCGAGCCTGGCCATCCTGCTCGGCTGCGGTCTGCGCCGTCGTGAACTTGCGGAATTGACTCTGGAAAGCCTGCAGCGTCGGGAGGAGCGCTGGGCGATCGTCGATCTCATTGGTAAGGGAACGTACATACGAACCGTTCCCGTCCCAAGCTGGGTGAAAGAAACTCTTGATGCTTGGCTAACCGCTGCCATTCTGCATCGATGCTCTTCCATCCTGATGTCCTCATCTTTACGCTTAATGCTGTGTCTGATCGCTTCTCAAGCGAACTCAGGCGAACTTGAATAAAGTTGACGCCCTGTGCGGGAATCGATCTGCTCAATTGTGGACACTTCGCAGGTCCCGGCTTCAATTCCGAGCATCTCTTATGCTCTGCGGCCGCCCCATGGAACCAGGGCCTGGCTGACAAGAACCTGTTCAGCGAGCAAGAATGCACATCCATTCCAAATTGATTGGAGTAAGGTGAGGCGATGATGACCACCATTGCCGGTCTTATTCGTATATACAGAGCAGTCGTATGGGATTTGTTCCTTTCCGCTGGGGGGTGTTTCATATTGAGGCGTCGCTTCCAGCAGGTCGCAGCAGGGCGTGACGGCCTCGAGACGACAAGTTCTCACTTTGCTCGATAGGACAAGCCTGAGGACACTTCCTCAATCACGAAGCCTGGCCATGGACGGGCCCGGAGCCGCTTTTGGCTTGGGGACCAAGCGCGGCTGCTGAGATTCATGCTCGGGACGGCAGAGGAGGAAGGGATTAGGCGGCCCATGGAGCGGCAGAATGCTACCTGTTGGAGCATCCCGCACTGCTTGAGTTGCATGTGTGCTGAACTCGCAAGACGGGTGTCTGTTCCAAAGGCAATAAATTACTTGGCTCATCAAAAAGTCTTGACAGGCAGGATTCTGGAATTTTAATGGGGATATGGCTACCGCAGGGAGTTCAATTCCTCCAAGATTGTCCGAAGCGCTGAACCAATGGTCTCTTGCTCTCGCACGACTCGCCGAGCTACATCGCCAGATGACACTCCCCGAAAACCTGTTTCGTACGACGCATGAAAATCGGGAAGTTCCTTCCTGTCCTCCAGCGCCTTCAAAATAGCGTTTGTCATCAGCGTTTGGTTCTGGATCATTTCGAACAGCGTTAATGCGGTCTCGTAAAGACGCGCCACGACGGGAACGAGACGTTCATTTTCCATGAATCACCCCTAAAGGAACCTTGCGGCTGGTGCCGAAAATTATACAGCGGTATGCTTAGGGTATGGACCGCTTGCCTGAGCGCGAATGGATCAGAGCCGAAGACGCTGCGGAGTACCTGCAAGTCTCCCGACAAACCATCTGTCTATGGATCAAACGTCGTGTATTGGTGGGACGCCAGCCAAAGCGGCGCGGGACTATTTACGTATCGACCGCAAGTATTCTCAAGGCGCTGGGAGTGTCCGAGTTATGATGGATGCCATGACGAAGCCGAAGCCGTACGCCGAGTTCACAGCATTCGACAATCTTGTGAGTAAAGTTCTGTCGGTCCCTCGCGAGGAATTGAAGCGGCGGGAAGCGGAGTACAAAAAGGCATCAGAGGCGCGGTTGTTCAGGCCCGGACCGAAGAAAGGCAGCAAGCGGAAGCTGAAAGGATATTAAGGCTGCCGAGCCGCTTTCAGTTTCTCTTTGAATGCAATTATTTGTTGCGTGCGCTCACTATTCTTATTCTCGGCAACCCATTTTTCAATTCCCTCGCGGTTTAAGGACTGAACAACCCACCATTCGCCACCCTGGGCGCTGTGGTACGCGGTGGCGCTCTCGTGTGCAATAGCGTGGGGAGTTTTCCCGATTCTCACCTTGCATGCTGCCTGAAAGCAAGTCCATGCGAATAGGTCTGTGGCTTGAAGAGCGGGTACCTCTTTGCGATTGCGAAAGAAGTAATGCCCAACGAACTTGCCGGGTGAATTGGTTTCCGCGTATTCCATTGAGGCGTCGATCTCGCGCCTTACGTCTTTCGTCGCAGTGTCGAATACATATTCCATCGGAACGTTGCGCTCTGCCGCCCAATCGTGCGCTAGGCCGATGACGCTGGAAACTGCCCATGTGTAATGGGAATTTCCGACAGCGGCTCTCAAGTCAGCGGTCAGCACTTCGTCGTAATCCTTTTTGAAGATCGCGATGCAGAAACCCTTCACGGAATACTTGAACGTCATGGCTCGCACACGAGCGAAGGCGCGGCGTACCTTGTCATCGCTCCAATTCGCGAACTCGGATTTACGGTTTCTCGCTAGACATTCCGCAGCGTGGAAGTCGGAGAACCCAAATTTGTATCGAAAGTTATCCCACTGGGATTGGAAGCGGCGAAGCTGTTGAACAGGAAAGACGATTCCGGCCGCGATTGCGACCTTGTTTTCTGGGGCTGTGCCGCTGTCGTCCATGAACGTCGTGAACATGCACAGATACCTTTTATTCCAATCTCTTCCAAAGGCGCTCATCAGCGCATGACGGATACCTGAGTATGCGGGTTGACTCCGGGCACACAATCTCCTACCCTTCTCTCTAGCGAGAGAAAGGCCCGTCGCGCCGAATCAGCCCACCGCATCCGCCAAGATTCAGACAGGTGATTCTAGCGTTTCCTTTTTCCGCGTCCCTGCCGTTCAGAACGGCTCTGTCGTTTCCGGCACCTTGCCGGTCAGTTCTGCATAGGTAAGGCGTTTGCCAACTATCTGCGATACTGCCAGCGCGAAGCGATCCGAGTCAGTGAGCGGATTGTCTCTTGTCGCACGGTTATTGTAGCGGAAGATTTGCTCGCCCACATAGCGGTCAAGGTGGAAGGGTTCGACGGCAACATAGGTTCCTTTCAATCCCCGTTTCAAGAGAGACCAGAAGTTTTCGATTCCCTGAGTGTGTACATTGCCGCGCACGTATTCCAGCGTGTGATTGACGGTCTGGTGCAGAAAGCCATTGAGCAGCAGTCTGTCGTACCCCGGGGCGCTGTCGGTGTAGACGGTAGACCCCGCTTTAATCGCGTCCAGAATCTCATTCTGCAACACGTCCCTGCGAACGTTGGGGATCACCTTTGCCCGCACTTGCCGCAGTTCGCGGTCAAGCATACCCATGACGGGAACCTTGGGACGTGCGCTCAGGGCCTTGTAGCGGGCCTGCCGTTTGTTCGCGTGCATCTTCTGAGGATCGGGGCCGATGAAAGTCTCATCCACTTCGACGGGACCGCCGTCCTCACCGCCTAACTGGTGCGACGGTCTATCGCTCATAGCCAAGCGGATGCGGTGCAGCATGAACCATGCAGTTTTCTGGGTTACTCCGATGGATCGGTGAATCTCCCACGATGACACCCCGTTCTTACAGTTGGCGACCATCCACATAGCCATTAGCCATTTGCCAAGCGGAATAGGTGAATCTTCGAAGATGGTTCCCACCTTGATCGAGAACTGCGCCTTGGGGTGCCGAGTCTTGCATTGCCACACCCGCCGCGCTTCCACGTAAGCCGCATCCTTCCGGCTACAGATCGGACACACAACAACGTCATCCGGCCAGCGTTTCGCCGCAAGGTATTGAATACAGCGGTCTACATCGGCAAAGTAAGCAATTGCTCCCTGCAAAGTCTTAGGCTCTACTATCCGTCTCATACTCCCACTCTGACAGAAAATGCCTGATGAGTCAAGTATATTCCTGCCGTTCCAAATTACTCACAATTTGAAGATTGCGCAAGAATTTGCGTTTTCGATCGTTCAGGCATTCGCAACGCGCCGTTCGGCCTCTCTTTCAGCGGTTTGGACAGGGAACCCGCTGTGAACCATCGCCGCACAAAGGGCGCTAGCCCGCTGGAAAGTGGCCATGTAAGACTGTGCTACCCGCTTCCAGACCATTGGCCGCGCATAAAGATAGGCGCGTTCGCGCATGGTCCAGCGTGCCTCATCATTGGCCAGGAGTGCGTTTGTCGCTGCTGCAATGGCGGCCGGATTCTCAAATGGCACCAGCGTTCCGCGTCCCTCGTCGAGCAGCTCTTTAGCGTGCCAGTATGGAGTCGAGATGATGGCTTTGCCGGCGCCCAAGGCATACGCCAGGGTTCCTGATACGGCCTGCGCTTCGTGGCAGTAGGGTGTGATGTAAATGTCGGCCGAACCGACCAGCGAAGCCATTTCTTGAGGACTGACAAACCGGTTGTTGAAAAGGACCTGCCGTTCCACTCCCAGCTTCTTCGCCAGGGCCTGCAACTCCAGCAGGTAGCGGTCTCCTTCACGAGCATGGATGTGCGGGTGAGTTGCGCCTGCAATCATGTAGACCGCATTGCTGTGATTGGCGAGGATGTCCGGCATGGCTTGAATCACGCTTTCGAACCCCTTGTTTGGAGACAGCAGCCCAAAGGTGAGAAGGACGCTTTTACCCTCGCAGGAAAAAGCTTCTTTGTAGGTTTCCGGTCGCTCAAAAGGCAGATCGGGGATGCCATGAGGAATCAGATCGATCTTTTTGGCCGGGACCCTGAACACCTCCTGCAAGACACGCGAGGAGTGCTGGCTCATGACGATAAGGCGTTCGGAGCGCGCGGCAATCTTATGCATTACAACCCGTTGGTCCAGATTCGGCTCGCGAAGCACCGTATGCAAAGTTGTAATTATCGGCATCTTAAGGTGCTTCAGCAACTCGATGATGTGATTTCCCGATTTGCCTCCAAAGATTCCATACTCATGCTGCAAGCACACCAGATCAATACTGCTTCCATTCAAATAGTCGGCAGCGGCCCTGTAGGACGCGATATCGCCTTCGCTAATCTCGAATCGTACCCGCTCTGGGTACAGGTAGGATGATTGCCCGTCGTTGACTGCCACAACCGAAAGTTGGGCCGCTCCGAATTCGGCAGCGATCGCGTCGCACAAATCTGTCGTAAAGGTCGCAATTCCACACTGCCTCGGCAGGTGATTCCCAATCACTGCTATCCGGGCCGGGCGTTGCGGGCGAGGCACAAGTTGAAGAGAGGATATTGAATTGGTTCGGAGTATCGGGTGCCGCGCCTCAAGATGCATGAGACGGTTTGACTTCGAATTCAAAGTGGCATCTGGAGCTGCCATTGAATGTGCCCCCAATTATCGTAAGGTTTGCCGAGTCTCCAGAATGAGCACAATTGATCATACAATCGACCGGCTTTCCAGCGATCCTGCGAGGAGCACCTTTACTAACTGTGCCTGCGTCTGGAGTTCTGCATGTCCGGGACCGATGACAAAACCGAAGTCCAGCACATTGGCGCAGATCACCAGTTGTCTGCGCCGGCCCCCTGGTATCGAAAGCACTGGGTTCTTTGGGTAAGTGTGTTTTTCCTGCTGATTCTGGTGGTGATCGTCTTCCTTGTCATCCACGGGAACGACGTGAAAGCGGCCGCTCGGAAACGTGCATTGGCCGCAGTGAGTCCATCCGTCACGGCCACGGCAGCGACGGCCACTAAGGGTGGAATCGGGGTGTATCTCGACTCTATCGGCACAGTTACCCCGGTCTATACCTCCTCCATCACCGCGCAAGCTGACGGAGTAATCACTGCAGTGCATTATCAAGAGGGCCAGTTACTTCAAAAGGGCGATGCCCTGATTGACATCGACCCCCGGCCCTACCAGGCGCAGTTGCTGCAGGCCGAGGGAGCACTGGAGCGCGATACCAATATCCTGGCGCAGGCCCAGATGGACGTGGAGCGATATCGCGCCGCGTGGGCACAAAATGGAATTGCGAAGCAGTTGCTGGATGACCAGGAAAAGATTGTGCTTCAGGACCAGGGCACGGTCAAGAACGATCAAGGCACCGTGAATTACGACCAGGTGCAGCTTAATTACTGCCACATTACGGCGCCGATTTCAGGCAAGGCAGGTCTTCGGCTGGTGGACCCCGGAAACGTAGTGCAGGCGGGTGGAAGCACCGTGCTTGTAGTCATCACCCAGGTACAGCCCACTACCGTGATTTTCACCATGGCCGAAGACAGCCTGGGGCAAGTGCAAGCGCGGATGCGGCAACTGCATACCCTGCCGGTAGAGGCAATGGATCGTTCCCAGATCACTAAACTGGCGACCGGCAAGTTATTCACCATTGACAACCAGATCGACACTACGACGGGAACGGTAAAGTTACGCGCGCTCTTCGACAACAAGAATGGCGCGCTCTTTCCAAACCAGTTTGTCAACACAAGATTGCTGGTGAATACGCTCGAAGACGTCACGCTGGTTCCCACTGCCTCCGTTCAACACAATGGCCAGGTGAGCTTTCTCTATGTGATTGCAAATGGGGCGGCGAGCGTGCGCGATATTACGACGGGAGTCGCGGATGGCGGCATGACCGCTGTAGAGGGGATCAACCCCGGCGAAGTTGTGGCCACCAGCAGCTTTGAAAAGCTTCAGAGCGGCAGTAAGGTTATCATCGCGAAGCAGGCGCCTCCGGCAAATCCTGCTGAGGCAAATACCCCGTGAATCCCTCCGGGCCTTTCATCCAGCGCCCTGTTGCAACCTCGCTGCTGATGGCTGCAATCCTGCTCGTGGGCATCGTTTCATATTTCCAGTTGCCGGTCTCTGCCCTGCCTGAGGTCGACTACCCCACTATCCAGGTACTGACGTTTTATCCGGGCGCCAGCCCAGACGTAATGGCTACCACAGTGACTGCTCCTCTTGAGCGCCAGTTCGGCGAACTGCAGGGACTGAGCCAGATGACATCCACCAGTTCCGGCGGATCGTCAGTCATCGTGCTGCAATTCGACCTTACCTTGAACATCGACATCGCCGAAGAAGAAGTTCAATCCTCAATCAATGCCGCGCAGAGCTTTCTGCCCTCTAATCTTCCTTCGCCGCCGGTTTACAACAAAACAAATCCCGCGGATGCTCCTGTACTTACGCTGGCAATTACCTCCAGTTCCATACCGCTGTCGCAGGTGGAGGACCTGGTTGATACGCGGCTTGCGCCCAAGCTTTCGCAGTTAAGCGGGGTCGGACTGGTGAGCATCAGCGGCG
>CAZGUD010000039.1:0-66995 GCA_964528915.1 uncultured Occallatibacter sp. | reverse complement strand
TGAAGATGGATACCTTCCAGCTACGCGCCGCTATTTTTGCCATTCGCGCTAATGTCGAATACGTGCGTCTTCTGAGACGCCAACAAAAGCGTATGCCTCCTGAGGACAAAGTCCGGTTGCGCATCGACGATAAATCCATTGCTCAGCTAAAAGCGAAATCGCATCGCGTGGTCCGTTCGCTGGAACGGCACATGAAAAGAGCGGATCGGACTTTGATCGCGGCAATTGGAAAAGAAGAGTACTCGGCGCTCACGATTGCGTGGAAAGCGCACTTGCGATGGATGCGATTGCACATTGCCTATTGCAAGCCATGGGGGAAGCCAATTCTGGGCCTAAGAAAGCGGCAACAGCAGAGTTTGGACGGGTTGATGGAGATGGCCAAGCGCGGTTTGCGCAATTCAGGCTATCAGCCCCCTGAAGATAAAGAACTACGGCGCATTATACGGCTTTACGCCCGATACGCGCGAGATGGTCGGCAAGGCAATTGGACCATCCGATTTCTGCTAGACAAGAAAACTGACTTTAACAGGACGTGGCATTTGGCACATTTTGTAATCGACCGTTCAAAACCAAAGGAGCTATCTAAATCGTGACACCGAAGAAGAACGAAAAATCCCTCCATCAGACCGCCCGTCAGCTTGCCATGGCAACCTCAGAAGCTCGGGAGGCCTTAATGTTCCTTCGAGTTCATTGGGACAAACTCAGTCCGCTGCAACGTGGCAAACAGCTGGACGTGTTGATTGGCTTTAAATGCTCGGTGCGTGGGATCGCCGCGGAATTACAGAAGCCGGCGACGAGTATCCGCAGATATATCGCGTTAGCCAATCCCGCGAAAGCAGGCAGCAATTGGATCGAAGAGATGCAGCGCACCTGGGCAGAGGAACCGGAAGACCAAAGCGAAATGAACGTTGGCGAAGATGCCCGTCAGATACCATCCGGAATTCCAACGGAGACGACAGTGAGGTCCGTCACCAAGGAGGTGCTCCCGGCGCAGAATCATGCACTCACTTCAACAGCGCAGCAGACAAAGAAGACCTCTTCCCCTTTATCGACTAAGGTCAAGCAACCTCCAGTTGTAAACGGCGCAACGAGTGGGCAAGAAAATCGTGCTGGAGAAGACACACGAATAACGAGGCTGGTTGATGCCTACATGAACAGAGGACAGGTCATTGACGACAATATGCAACGATTGGCTCGACTATCCGAAGAAATTGTGAAGCGGCCACTCACGAGTGCAAGATTGATGAAGCGGCAAGGTAGAGCATTGCCGCCCACAGATACTCACTGATCCGTTCCATAAGCTTGGGAGAGCCTTTTTGAACACCCTTTGCTATTGGCTTAGGTGACATTTATCTGACGTCAGCTCTTTGTGCGAATTGCCTGGGCCTGCAAGGTTTTGTCGTTCTCTGGACGGCCATACCGTATCATTCCCGTGCCTGCGTTCTTTGCCAATCTGCGACAAGTGGAAGGAAGCCATGGATAACGGGGAATTCGATGTGACCCGCAGAAGGCTGCTACGTGTGAAGTCCGACGGCACTCCGGCGTGTTGAGTTCCTGCGACCGGACTCGCGCCGGCAGATGCGGCAGCGAATCTTGGATACCCTTTGCGATTCTCGTCGACGATGGTGTCGATCGTCATGAGATGGCCCGATGTGCAACGTCGCCCATCGGGTCCGAGGTACGACATCACACGAGAGATAACCCCCAACTGCGATTTGCTCTTGGTCACGGTGCAAAGATAACAGGCGACAGAAGGCTCTGCCACCCATTCAAGTCCGTTAAATCAGTCTGGTGTCAGTTCTGGTGTCAGTTTGAATTGTAACTCGATGCAGGGGAGTGCAGAAGAGTGCAGTTTGGTTTGTATCTATAATACATTGATGATAAACATCTTATGTGATTCCTTGCAGCACTATGCAGATTTGGTCATCGCCGTGCAACAACGACCGAAAAGGGATTTCGAGTCAGGTGCATTCAACCGCTCTGCCACCTCTCCGCTTCCAATAGTTTACTGGCAAAGCAACAGCGGTTGCAATCGGCTTCTCCCCGATTCTCTTGAACCCGCTGCAGCGGTCGAGCGCTGCTGGGCTGATTTTAGCCCGAATCCGGCGCCATTTCCTCCCTAGGGAAAAATCAGGCTGCGCGTCAGTAATTCAGATAGAAAGCGCGAGTTCTTGACAATCGGAGCATTTGCGCAAAGAATATGACTGACAGTCAATATTGAGTATCACTCGCAAATGATCGCAAGTCATATAAGTGAACGCGCCCCGGGCAGCAGAGCCAAAACCTCTTCCGCCCCACCCCGCGCCGGCCGTCGCGAGCGCCGCGCCGCTGAGACTCGCGTCAAGCTCTTCCGCTCGGCTCTCGCGCTTATCGCTGAGCGCGGCCTCGCCAACGTCACGGTTGAGGACATCACTGAAGCTGCCGACGTTGGCAAGGGAACGTTCTTCAATTACTTCCCAACCAAGGAACATGTGCTCGGAGTGATGGCCGAGATACAGCTAGGCAAACTCCAGGAGGCCGCGGCGCGTGTGGCCGCCGGCTCTGATCCGCTCCACACCGTGCTGCACAGGCTGGTGCAACGGCTCGCCGAAGAGCCGGGCCGGAGCCCCAGGCTCGCCCGCGCGCTCATCTCCTCGTTTCTTGGTAACGAGAGCGTGCGCGAGATTCTGAAACGCAAAATGGTTGAGGGCCGTAAAGCCATTGCAGAAGTCGTTCGTATTGGGCAGGAACGCGGCGAGATCAACCCCTCGCTCAAAAGAGAAGTAGTCGCTATGCAATTACTGCAAATGATGTTGGGAACCGTGCTGCTCTGGTCACTGCATCAGAAACCGGCACTCTCTCAATGGATAGAAAACAGCTTTGACCACGCCTGGAGAGCCATCGCCGCGCCCGGAAAGTAGCAGGAACCATGAAATGCAGGATTCGTATCGCAGCTTTTCTTCTCTCAGCGGGGCTCACAGTTGTTTCAATCGCGGTCGCCCCGGCCCAGTCGCCGCAGGCGCCCGTAAGGCTCACGCTTGAGGATGCGATTCATCGCGCTCTCTCGGCGAACCTGAGCGTGCTTGAGGCACGCGCCCGCACCGACGAAGATCAGGGTGCCGAGACCCGCAGCCAGGCTGCGTTGTTGCCCCGCGTGAACGCGCAAACTTACGCCAACTACCAGAACCGTGATCTCCGCGCTTTCGGGGTTTCGGTTCCGGGCCTTCCCCTGCCTAATGTAGTTGGGCCGTTTTCAAATTACGACTTCAGAATCTATGCGCAGCAGAATCTGCTCGACCTGGGCAGCTTCCACACATTCAAGGCCAGCCAGCGTGCCCTCGACGCCGACAAACTCACTGAACAAGATGCGCGCGACCTGATTGTGCGCCTTGCCGCTTCACTCTATCTAAATGCGCAGTCTGCGGCGGCGCGGACTCAGGCGGCACAGTCGCGGGTGACCGATTCGTCTACACTGCTTAAGCTGGCCCAGGATCGCCACGATGCCGGCACTGCGACCGGCGTAGATGTGCTGCGCGCGCAGGTGCAGCTCGCCAACGACAGACAGGCGCTGCTGGAGGCCGACAATCAATATAAGCAGTCGCTGCTTGGGCTGGCGCGCAATTTGGGCATGAGCCCGGGCACGCCGCTGGAACTTGCCGAGCCCTTGCGATACCAGTCTCTCGATCAGCTTGCGCCCGATGCGCTCGTCGATTCGGCGCTCATTGCGCGGGCCGACTATGAGTCTCTTGCCAGCCAGCGTGAGACGCTTCTCGAGCAGCAGCGGGCGAACCGCGCGCGCTTCTATCCCAAGATCAGCATCAACGGCAACGTTGGCGAGCTGGGCCGCTCCATCGGCGGCGTTGCCACCACCGGTCTCATCCAGGGCCAGATCGACTTTACCGTCTTCGATCGCGATCGCGAGGGCGAAGCGCAGCAGCTTGCCGCGCGGCTTCGCCGCATCGATGACCAGGTTGCAGATCTGCGTCGCGGCGTTGACGAAGACATTCGCTCCGCGCTCCTCGATCTCGACTCCGCGACGCAGCAGGTTCAGGTGGCGTCGGAGGGACAGGAGCTGGCCAAACGCGAGTTGCAGGAGGCGCAGGATCGCTTTCAGGCCGGTACAGCCAACAACGTTGAGGTGGTGACCGCACAGGATGAGCTGGCCCGCGCCGAAGAAAACTACATTCTTTCCGTCTCGAGCCATGTGGACGCGAAGTACGCGCTGGCTCGCGCCCTGGGAAACACTGAGAAAAACATTATGAAATTTGCGGGGAACGAGTGAGGCCGGTGTTTTGCCAGCCACGCTTCGATCTTCTCCGGCGAGGTTCAATGCAATGAAACGACTGATTCCGATTTTTATTCTGCTCTGCGTTGCCGTAGTCGCAGGCGTGTACCTTTATCCGCGCTTGACTAAAAAGCCTGCCCCTGCAAACGAGATCGTTCTCTCCGGCAACATTGAGGCACACGAGAGCCTGGTGAGCTTCAAGGTTCAGGGACGCATTGTGAAATTGCCTGTCGAGGAAGGGCAGCAAGTGGCGCAAGGCGCATTGCTGGCGCAACTTGAAAATGCCGACCTGATGCAGCGCGTGCGCATCGACGAAGCTTCCGTCGATGTCCGCAAATCAAGTCTTGTGCTCACTCTGGCGGGAACACGCGAGCAGGAAATCCGCGCATCGCAGCAGGCCGTTATGGACGCGCAGGCCGATCTCGACGAGAAAAAACTCGACAGTCAGCGCGCCGATGCGCTCCATGCCAAGGACGAAATCTCAACCCAGGATCGCGACCTTGCCGCAACCGCCCTCAAGCGTTCTGAGGCAAACTTCAAGGCTGCCGGGCAACGCTACAACGAGGCTGTTGAGGGCAGCCGCAAAGAGGACATCGCAATTGCGCGCGCCAACCTGAACCAGGCTGACGCCGATCTGGGCCTCTCGCGCATCGACTTGGGTTACACCACTCTTCGCGCGCCTTCGACCGGCGTTATTACCGTTCGCCAAACCGAGCTTGGCGAAGTAGTTTCGCCCGGTTCGCCCGTAGTCACATTGGCTGACCTCGATCACATCTGGCTCCGCGCATACATTGCCGAAACCGATCTGGGCCGCATCCACTGGGGCCAGGACGCAACCATCACCACCGACACTTATCCCGGCAAGCAGTATCACGGCCGCATCTCGTTCATCTCGCCCGATGCCGAGTTCACGCCTAAAAGCGTGCAGACATATAAGGAGCGCGTGACGCTGGTCTATCGCATCAAGATCGACATCGACAATCCCAATCACGAACTCAAGCCGGGTATGCCGGCTGACGCGCATCTCGAACTCGCGCCTCAAAACCCGACCCCGCAGCCCACTCCTGCCGCGCCGGCGAGCAAATGACTGAGCCGCTCCAAATCGCAATCGCAGCCGACGGGCTCAAGAAAAGTTTCCCAGGCGTTTGCGCCGTTGCCGGTCTCAGCTTCAATGTTCAAGCGGGCGAAATATTCGGCCTCGTGGGACCTGATGGCGCAGGCAAAACAACCACCCTGCGCATGCTGGCCGGCATCATGTCCCCCGATTCAGGTTCCGCAACCGTTGCCGGCTGCGACGTGGTTCGCGATCCAGAGCGCGCCAAGCACTGGCTTGGCTACATGCCGCAGCGATTCGGTTTATATGATGACCTTACCGTCGACGAAAACATTCGTTTTTACGCCGATCTCTTCGGCGTCCACAAAGGCGAACGCATCGCCCGCTCAACGCAATTACTCACTGCCGCCGGCATGAGCGAATTCCGCGCGCGCAGGGCAGGCAATCTCTCCGGCGGCATGAAACAGAAGCTAGGCTTGGTCTGTGCTCTCATTCACAAGCCCAAAGTGATTCTGCTCGATGAGCCGACCACCGGCGTTGACCCTGTTTCACGTCGCGATTTCTGGCGCATTCTCTACGAACTTGCCGGCGAGGGTGTGGCGATTCTTACGTCCACCGCTTATCTCGACGAGGCTGAACGCTGCCATCGCGTCGCGCTCATGCACCAGGGTCGCTTGCTCTTCTGCGACACGCCTTCCAATCTCAAGTCCCGGTTTGGCAAAGGTGTCCTCTCTGTCACGTCGACTGTACCACGCAGACTGCGCGCGGAACTCGAGCACCTTGAGGGAATCTCAAGCCTGGTTCTTACCGGCGATGGGGCACATTTGGTGGTTGACGACGCCGCACGGCGCATTCCCGAGATTGATGCCCGCCTCAAACAAGCACGCGTAGCATTCGACTCGGTGCAGCAGGTCGAGCCCGCGATCGAGGACCTGTTCGTGGATGCAGTGGCCGGCGAGGAAGTGCTCAATGCCTGACGCCACGAACTCCGTCGTGATCGAGAATCTCGTCAAGAGGTTCGGCAGCTTTGTTGCGGTCGACCGGCTCAATCTCGCGGTGCGCAAGGGTGAGGTCTTCGGGTTTCTCGGACCGAACGGGGCAGGGAAGTCCACTACTATTCGCATGTTGTGCGGCTTGCTCAAACCTACCTCCGGGCGCGCCGCAGTTGCCGGATTCGATGTGGCCCGCGATCCTGAGTCGGTTCGCCAGAACATCGGCTACATGTCACAAAAGTTCTCGCTTTATAACGACCTCAAAGTGATTGAGAATCTGCGTCTCTTTGCAGGCCTCTACAGCGTGCCTGCAAAGCAACTGGAGGAGCGCATTGCGTGGGCGCTCGAAATGGCGAATCTGAAAGGGCAGGAAAACCTGATGACCCGCACTCTGCCCGGCGGATGGAAGCAGCGTCTCGCGCTCGGCTGTGCGGTTCTGCATCGCCCGCCCATCATCTTTCTCGACGAGCCGACCTCGGGTGTCGATCCTATCTCGCGACGTCGCTTCTGGGAGCTCATCCAGCAAATGGCAACCCAGGGCGTGACAGTGTTTGTCACTACGCACTACATGGAAGAAGCAGAATATTGCAATCGTCTTGCGCTTATTTTTCGCGGCAAAATCGTTGCCTTGGGAACTCCGTCTGAACTCAAACACAATTCGATGCGCGGCGAACTGCTGCTCGTCGAGTGCGAACCGCTCGGTCGCACGCTCGAGGCGCTGCAATCGGCTCCCGGCGTGATCGATGCTGCCGTATTCGGTAATGCGCTGCATCTATCGGTTGAAGATGCCGCCAACTCCGCTCCTATCGTCAATTCATTCCTGCGCGAGCGCGGTCTCACTCCCGGCAAGATCGAGAAGATTCGCCCAACCCTTGAAGACGTATTCGTTTCGCTCACCTCTGAGTCAGCGGCGGAGGCGCGCACGCAATGAGCCTGACCCGCCTGATCGCCGTAGCCCGCAAAGAGGTGCTGCACATAGTGCGCGATGCGCGCAGCCTGGGCATCGTCATCGTCATGCCGGTCACGCTCATGCTGCTCTTCGGCTACGGAGTCAATCTCGATCTCAAGGGTCTGCCCATTTACGTTTACGACCAGGAGGGCAGCCAGCAGAGCCAGGACCTGCTCAAGCATTTTCAATCGAGCGAGTACTTTCACGTTGCCCACGAAGTCGATAACTACCCTGCGCTCACTTGCGCTCTCGACGACGGCAGCGCCAAAATGGCCATCGTGATTCCGTGGAATTTCTCTCAGCAACTCGGCGCGGGCGGACAAGTTCAAGTGCAGGCGCTAGTCGATGCCACCGACGACAACACGGCCAACGTGCTCATGGGTTACGCCCAGGCGGTGGTGCAGGGTTACGGATCCCAGATTCAGCTTGACTGGCTGCGCCGGCGCGGCATTGCCATCTCCACGGCGCCGGTCAGCGTCGAAACGCGCACCTGGTACAACGAAAACCTCGAGAGCAGCGCCTTCATCATTCCCGGCGTCCTGGCCCTGGTCATGTCGGTCATCGGCGCATTCCTCACATCGCTCACTATTGCGCGCGAGTGGGAGCGGGGATCGATGGAGCAGCTCATCTCAACACCGGTGACTGCCATGGAGATCATGCTCGGCAAGCTCGCGCCCTACTTCGTCATCGGCATGTTCGATGTGGCCGTTTGCGCGTTTCTCGCGATTGAGTGGTTTCATGTGCCGTTCCGCGGCTCGTTCGCAACACTTAGCTTGAGTTCAGCGCTCTTCATGATCGTCGTTCTTGCGCTGGGGTTCCTCATCTCGGTGCTGGCCAAGAATCAGTTCGCAGCCAGCCAGATTGCCTTGCTCATCACATTTCTGCCGGCCTTCCTGCTCTCGGGATTCCTCTTCGCCATCGAGCAGATGCCGCCGGTTCTGCAGTGGATCACGCGCATCCTGCCCGCCCGCTACTACGTTTCAGTGCTCAAGAAGGTATTCCTCAAGGGGACGCCCACTGCCATGCTCTCAGCCGACCTGGTCCCGCTGGCTATCTTCGCTATCGTCCTTACGCTTGTCGCCACGCGCTCGTTTCACAAGAGGCTGGAGTAGGAGATCGAATCGATGTTCGCGCGGCTCAAACAAATGCTCATCAAGGAGTTCATCCAGACCCTGCGCGATAAGCGCACGCGCTTCATCCTCATCGGCCCGCCCATCATTCAGATGCTGGTCTTTGGCTACGCCGCCACATTCGAGATTCATCACGTCGCCACCGTCGTGCTCGACCAGGATCACAGCCAGCAGAGTCGTGAACTCATTTCGCGCTTCACTTCAAGCCCCTACTTCGATGTCGAGCGACAGCTTACCGATCGCAGCCAGGTTCGCGATCTGATCGACAGTGGCGATGCAACCGTCGCCATTGAGATCGACGCTGGCTTCGCACAGAAACTCGAGAAAGGCGAAACCGCGCCCGTACAGGTGATCGTCGACGCCACCAACTCCAACACCGCGCTCATCGCCTCGGCCTACGTCTCGCAGATCGCTCTCGATTTCGCTCGCCAGGCGCAGCAGGACCGCATGGGCCGCATCGCACCCGCACTCGTCTCGCAAATCCCATCGGTCTCACTCGAGTCGCGTCCCTGGTACAACGTCAACCTCAGCAGCCGGTGGTTCTTTGTGCCCGGCGTCATCGGCAGCCTGACGTTGGTACTGGTCATCACGCTCACCGCGTTTGCCGTGGTGCGCGAGCGCGAAATCGGCACCCTCGAACAGATCATGGTCACGCCTATCCGGCCCTTCGAATTCATCCTGGGCAAGACCCTGCCATTCTTCCTCATCGGACTCTTCGACGTCTCGCTCATCGCCGTCGTGGGAACGTTATGGTTCCAGGTGCCGTTCCGCGGCCACATTGCTGTATTGGCCCTCGGCTCCGTGCTCTTTCTCATCTGCATGCTGGGCGTGGGGCTGCTTATCTCCACGGTGTCGTCGACCCAGCAGCAGGCTATGGTCACCGCCTTCTTTTTCATCATGCCGGCCATCACCTTCTCAGGCTTCGGATTTCCTATCGCCACCATGCCCGTATGGCTCCAGTACTGTACTTACCTCAGCCCGTTGCGCTACTTCCTCGTCGTCCTGCGCGGAACCTACCTCAAAGGCATTGGCTTGGATATCCTCTGGCCGCAGATGGCTGCCATGGGCGTACTGGGTTTCAGCCTGCTCGCCATGGCCATCCTGCGCTTCCACAAAGCAGTCGAATAAGTCCGCGATTACAGCATCTCTCGCCGCAGATAGGCCCCATGCGAATCAATCCGCGAGTGTGAGACAATTCCCCCTCGGTCGGCATCCGGCCCGGTCATTTATCCTTCATGGGAGCAGAAATACTTCGAACGGCGCTGATTGCGGTCTGGCTGCATTAACAACACCGACAGGCGCACGCATCAAACAACACAAGCCAATCCGGCGGCAGGCCGGGTGAGCACGATGCTGGAGTAAGAATCGGGAGTTCGACGGCTGATGATGGAATTCCATATTTCGCGGAATGCTCGGCTGCGTTATCAGTTTGCCGAATCCCTGTTTTCATATAACGGCAACGTCGTGTTCGGGAGCATGGGCGGGTGCCGCGAATTTGCCCACCGCATGAACACGGTCCGAGAAGCGCACAACTTTCCTGAGCGCGCGGTGCATGCCGGCCAGCTATGGGCCATGGGCCTCATCGATGAGGTCAGCCACGTGCTGATGTCCCGATACCGCGAGCAGTTTGACCCCGAAGTCATGACGCGTGCCCTCGACTGGTTCAGCCAGCAGGTCGGCCCCGAAGCCGTCGACTCCATGCTGCTGGCGTTTGTCGAGCAGTTTCCCGGCCAAAGCGTCATGCGCGGACTCGAGACTCCCAAGCAGTGGCTGGCAGGCGCAACCGATAACACGCCGCACCGTGCTGCCGCTCTTGAAGAGCTTCTTCTGCTCTGGACCGCGAATCGCAACCTGGCCTTCCGCCCCTTCGAAGAACTTTTTGAAGATAAATCCCTCGCCGAAAAAACTGTCTACCGCAAAGTAACGGCGCAGATGCCTGAGTACTTCGCAACCCGGCCGCTGATCCCGGTCCCGGACGCCAAGCCGCTCAGCCTGCTCGATCTGTTGCGCGCGCCCGCCGAAGGAGCGCCAGCCTCGCTCAGCGATCAGCTCCAACTCATCCGCAAACTCTGGAAGCCCTTGCTCGGCGAGGATGTCGAGCGGCTCATCCAGGTGGCCGGAGAAATCTTGCGCGAAGAGGAACTCGCCATCTGGATGCAGTTCAACCCGCCCGCCGCGCAGGCGCGCGCCGCCGCTGAGGCTGCCGCCAAACGCCGCTGGGAGACGGGTGCGCAGCAGTGGCCTTCCATTGTCAGTACCGCCGACGTTCCGGTCTTCGGCGATCCCGCGCATGAGTACGAAAAATTCTCGCCCGATACGGCATGGATGCCCACCACCGTGCTCATCGCCAAGAGCACCTATGTGTGGCTGGCGCAGATGAGCCGCCAATACGGCCGCCACATCGGCCGCCTCGACGAGATTCCCGACGAAGAACTGGCGCTGCTAGCCCGACGCGGTATCAATACTCTATGGCTCATCGGTGTGTGGGAACGCAGCCGCGCTTCCAAGACCATCAAGCAGCTCTGCGGCAATCGCGACGCCGTGGCCTCGGCCTACTCGCTCTTCGACTACACCATCGCCGACGATCTGGGCGGCGAGGCGGCCTACGTCAACCTGCGCGACCGAGCCTATCGCCACGGCGTGCGCCTGGCCAGCGACATGGTGCCCAACCACATGGGGATTGACTCGCCCTGGGTTGTCGAACATCCCGAGTGGTTCATGTCGCGCGGCGATTCGCCCTACCCTGCGTACACTTTCAACGGTCCCGATCTTTCCAGCGATGGCCGCGTCGAAATCAAGATTGAAGACCACTACTTCGAACAGACCGATGCCGCTGTCGTCTTCCGCCGCCGCGACAAGGCCACCGGAGACATCCGCTACGTCTACCACGGCAACGACGGCACCAGCTTTCCGTGGAACGATACCGCTCAACTCGACTACCTGAACCCGGCAGTGCGCGAGCAGGTCATCCAGACCATCCTCCACGTTGCGCGACTCTTCCCCGTCATCCGCTTTGACGCGGCCATGACCCTGGCCAAACGCCATTTTCACCGCCTCTGGTTTCCCGGTCCAGGCGCAAGCGGAGCCATCCCTTCACGCGCCGAATATGGCATGAGCGTGGCAGAGTTTGACCGCGCCATGCCACACGAGTTCTGGCGCGAGGTGGTCGATCGCGTCGCCGCTGAAGTTCCCGGTACTCTGCTTCTCGCAGAAGCTTTCTGGCTCATGGAAGGTTACTTCGTACGTACCCTCGGCATGCATCGCGTCTACAACTCAGCCTTCATGGTGATGCTGAGGGACGAAGACAATGCCAAGTACCGATCGGTTCTCAAGAACACGCTCGAATTCGATCCCGACATCATGAAGCGCTACGTCAATTTCATGTCGAACCCCGACGAACGCACCGCCATCGACCAGTTCGGAAAAGGCGACAAATGTTTCGGCGTCGCCGCCATGATGGCCACCCTGCCCGGCCTGCCCATGTTCGGCCACGGGCAAATCGAGGGATTCACTGAGAAGTACGGTATGGAGTACCGTTGGCCGCGCTACCACGAAACGCCCGATCACTGGCTCCTGGAGCGTCATGACCGCGAGATTGCTCCGCTGCTCAAACGCCGTTGGCTGTTTGCAGAGAGCGAAAACTTCCTGCTCTATGACTTCTTCACCGCCAATGGTTCGGTCGACGAAGACGTATTTGCCTACTCCAACCGCACCGGCGGCGAGCGCGCCCTGGTCGTCTACAACAACCGCTACGGCTCGACCCAGGGAACCATCGACAATTCGGCAGCCTACGCTGACAAGGCATCGGGCCACCTCAAGCAGCGGCGTCTCCGTGAAGGGTTGGGGCTGAGCACCGACGCCACGACTGTTCTGGCTTTCCGCGATTCGATCACCGGTCTCGAATATCTGCGCCGCGCTGGCGATGTGCTTGAACGCGGCCTCACCCTTGAGTTGCATGCCTATCAGTCCCACGTCTTTCTCGACTGGCGCGAACTCAAGCCCACCCCACAGCAGCCTTGGGACAAGCTCAGCGACCAGTTGGCCGGCCGCGGCGTATCCAATCTCGACAATGCGCTCGTTGATCTCGGCCTTCGCCCTGCCCACGATGCCTTGCGCAAGCTGCTCGATCCCGCTATCGTCAGGCAATTTGCCGATCTCGCCGAGCACCCGCGCACCTTGCCCGCTGCCGATCGGCCCACCGAGCGCGAGCGCGGCGGATACTTCGATCAAGTCTGGGAGCGTACTCAGAAGTTCCTCAAGCAGGCTCAAACTGTGTACGCCTCGCGCCTCGCCGACGCCGGCCAGCCACTCGCTCCCTCCGAGCCCATCGACCTCGCTTCGTTCGCACTCATCTTTCGTCGCCGGCTCCGCGCCGCCATGCGTTTGCCCGCTGTTGAGTCGCTCTTCCCGGCTCCATGGACCGCTGCCGCGCGCCGCATGTTGCCCAGCCCCAGCCCCGAGGTTACCGCCACCGCCATGTGGGGTCCCACCTTTGCATGGTGCGCGCTTGAACTGCTGGCCGAGACAATTGATGATGAGAATCCCGAACGCGCGGCGCTCGATCTCTTTGACCGCCTGCGGTTGCGCGAACCCTTTGCCCACGCCTTTACCGCCCTCGGGTTTGAAGGCGAGGCTGGCTGGCGCGCCGCCGCCCGAATCAAAGTCGTGCTCTTAACCGTCGCCGGCGTCGGCGCTGAACAGGAAGAGATAGATGAACCCCTTCCAGCTTCAGTCACCGTCAAGGATGTGGGTGCCCCTGGTCCCTCGGAATTGGGACCCAGGGAAGTGAAGCCCGAACCCGCGATACAGCCGGGTGCCAAAGGTCTCACTTCTGAGACCTGGGAAAGCAAACCCGCGTCCGAACCGGCTCCCGTCGAACCCCCCAACGTGGTCCTCGCCCCCTCACTCTGGCTCGATCCCGACGTCCGCTGGCTCACCGGCGTGCACGAAATTGAAGGTCACGTCTACCTCGTCCGCGAGCGCTACGAAGAACTGCTCTGGTGGATGTTGATGCCGTCGCTCCTGAAGATTGCCGGCCAGGCTGCTCCCGACCGCGCCGCCGTCGCCGCGCTCAGCCACACCATTGACGACGCCCTCGCAACCGCCGAAGCCGCTGGCTATCGCGTAGATAAGTTGTTGCGCTCCGGTAAGGATCAACCTCAGCACGAGGAAGAAGATTCACACCAGGTTGAGCCACAGCCATCCGTCGAAGTCGGCGCCCGCGGACCCCAACCCGAAGACCATGAAAACACTGTTGCGAAGGATGACCGGGACTGATCTGGAACGGCGTCACGCTTCCTTGTGATCACTGGCACATCGCCGCCAACTCCTTTAGGGTCAAAGTCTTCACCAGGCCTTCTTTAGAGAGAATCCGGGGCGGCCGTGTGGAACCAAGCGATCCTTGCCTGTTGAGGACCTCACGCGGCGCGGCATGCGCAATTCTCCTATTTGTTTTCTTCTCTCAAAGAGGGTCCGGAAACGAGGGTTCGGCCCATGTCGCCCTCACCATCCCGGTCCGGTTCGCGCCGGCGTCCGTTCGGCATTCCAGTTAAGCTGTCCCACTTTCCATATCCGCGCACAATTCAGGTTTTCGCAAGCTTGCGGGGCGTCAGTGACTTGTCTATCGGCCCGCGCATTGCCGGCAGGAGGAACTATGCAGAGCGCCAATCTTAAAACGGCACCAGGTGTTCTTGATGACCGCGAAAGGCTGTTGATTGATCAGGCCGTAGCTGAATATGCAGATCGCCCCGGCTCCTTGCTGGCGATTCTCGAGACGGTACAGGAGGCGAATGCTCACAAGTACCTCTCAATGGAGGTCCTGCGCTATATCGCCGAGCGCACCGGCGTCCCTCCCTCCACGGTGTACAGCGCAACCACTTTTTACTCGCTCTTCAACCTCGATCCCCAGGGCGATAACCTGATCTGCGTCTGTCGCGGCACCGCTTGCCACACCCGCGGGTCGCGGCAACTTCTGGACAAGGTCTGTCTCGACCTGGGTCTCAGCGAGCACGAGTCGGGCGAAGCCAAGGAGACTGACAAGCTGGCCCTCACAACTCCCGACAGCAAGTTCACTCTGCGCACAGTTTCCTGTTTCGGCCAGTGCGCGCTGGCGCCAGTGGTTGAAGTGAATCACCACATTCTCAGCCACGTGAACGAACGCACTCTGCAGCGGGAAGTCAGGGCGATTACTCAAGGGAGGAAGTGATGCCGCGCATTCAGGATATTGGCGTATTCAACGCAGTTCGTGAAGCCGGACTTGCCAAGCTGGCGCCGGCAATCCCGCGCATCACGGTGGGCATGGGCACCTGCGGCATGGGCAATGACGCGGAAGAAGTCTTCCACGCGTTGCACGAGGCCATCGATCACAGTGGGCTTGAGGTCATGCTGGTTCCGGTGGGCTGCTTTGGCTGCTGCTTCCAGGAGCCGATGGTGGGAATCCGGCTGCCCGGCTATCCGCTGGTGCTTCTCAGCCACGTGCAGAGCGACGATGCCGGCCAGATCCTCGAAGCCGTGTCGACCCGCGTGATTTCGCCCGACCTGGCCTTCTGCAAGATCGAGGAGTGGGATCACATCACCGGCCATGTGCGCTATGGTCAGGGATACCCTGAGATTCCCAACTGGAACACAATTCAGTTCTTCAAGAACCAGAAGAAGATCGTTCTGCGCAACTGCGGACTGCTCAACCCGTCCGATATCGAGGAATACATCGGCGTGGGAGGATACCAGGCTCTTTACAAGGTCCTGATCGATGCGCGGCCTGAAGCGGTGATCGAACAGGTGAAAGCGGCGAGGCTGCGCGGCCGCGGCGGCGCGGGTTTCCTCACCGGCAACAAGTGGGATTTTCTAGCAAAGGCCAAAGCCGACACCAAGTACATCATCTGCAATGCCGACGAGGGCGACCCGGGCGCCTTCATGAACCGCAATGAAATTGAGAGCGATCCTCATTCGCTGCTCGAGGGGATGATTATTGGCGCCTATGCCATGGGCGCAACCGAGGGCATCATTTACTGCCGGGCCGAGTACCCGCTGGCCATCGGCCGGCTGAAACGCGCTCTCGAACAGGCGCGCGAGTACGGCATACTGGGCGCAAACATCCTCGGCCGCGGATTCAACTTCGATATCGAACTGGTGCAGGGGGCCGGCGCCTTCGTATGCGGCGAGGAGACGGCGATGATCGCGTCGCTCGAGGGGCGTGCCGGCCGTCCGCGGCCTCGTCCTCCATTCCCGGCGCAGAAAGGCCTATGGGGCAAGCCGACCAACATCAACAACGTTGAGTCCTGGTACAACATTGCCCCCATCGTCATGAAGGGGCCAATCTGGTTCGGTGAAACCGGCAGCGCCAAGAGCCCCGGCACCAAGGTTTTCTCGCTGGTGGGCAAGATCAAGAACACCGGCCTGGTTGAGATGCCTCTGGGCACGCCGCTCAAGAGTTTCATTTACGACACGGGAGAAGGTCCCATCAACGGACGCAAGATCAAGGCCGTCCAGACCGGCGGTCCCTCCGGCGGCTGCATCCCTGCCGACATGTTCGATACGCCCGTTGACTACGAGAGCCTGGCTCATCTCGGCTCCATCATGGGCTCGGGCGGCATGGTGGTGATGGACGAAGACAACTGCATGGTGGATGTGGCCAAGTATTTTATTGAGTTCACCCATCCCGAGTGCTGCGGCAAGTGTGTGCCATGCCGCGTGGGCCTCGACAAGGCCCTGCGCATTCTGAGGGTGATCACCCGCGGCGATGGCACGCAGGAGCATCTGGAAAAGCTTGACGAGCTGTGTCGCATGGTGCGCGATACATCGCTATGCGCGCTGGGCGGCAGCGCTCCCAATCCCGTGCTTACCACGCTGCGTCATTTCCGCGACGAGTACGAAGACCACATCGTGGCGCATCGTTGCCGAGCCGGCGTCTGCCAGGAGCTCACCTTATCTCCCTGCGAGAACAGTTGCCCGCTGCACATGAACATTCCGCGCTTCTTTTCGCTTTACCTTGAGGGGAGGCTTGAAGACGCATTTGAATCGGTTGTTCTCGATAACCCGCTCCCGGCATCGACGGGCCGGGTCTGCCAGCACCCCTGCGAAAACCGCTGCCGGCGCCAGTCGTTCGACGAAGCCCTGAACATGCGCGAAGTGCACCGCCTCATCGCCGATTCCATCTACGAGTCCGATCGCTTCGAGCCGATGGTCGAGCGCATTCTCAAGCGCAAACTTCCGCCTACCGGACGCAAGGTTGCTATCGCCGGAGCCGGTCCTACCGGTCTCACCGCTGCCTTCTACCTGGCACTGCTCGGCCACGATGTGACTATGTACGACGATCACAGCGAAGCCGGCGGCATGTTGCGTTTCGCCATTCCCGATTACCGGCTGCCGAAAACTGTACTGCGCCGCGAACTCGATCTGATCGAGCGCACCGGCGTCAAGATGGTCTTCAACACGCGCATCGGTACCGATATTCAATTGAACGATCTTTCCGGCAAATTCGACGCGGTCTTCATCTCCATCGGCACCTGGAAGGAATCATGGCTCTACCTGGCCGGAACGGAGCTGAAGGGCGTGTACCCGGCGCTTGAGTTCCTTGAGTGCATCGCCCGCGGCGACGAGGTGGCCATGGGTTCGCGCGTCGCCATCGTCGGCGGCGGGAACGCTGCCATCGACTCCGCCCGGACCGCGCTGCGGATGGGCGCCAAGCCCACCATCCTTTACCGCCGCGAGCGCAAAGATATGCCGGCCATCGACGAAGAGATTCAGGCTGCCGAAGAAGAAGGCGTTCGCTTCGTCTATCTGGTGGCGCCTCACCGCATCATCGGCAGCGCCAAGGGCGCCGTGAAGGCCATCGAGGTGGTCAAGACGCACCTTGGCGAGTATGACAAATCCGGGCGCAGAAAGCCTATTCTGACCGACGAGGTGCAGCGTTTCGAATGCGACTGCGTCATCCTGGCCGTGGGCGAGACATTCGATCAGGATTTCTGCCGCGCGTCAGGACTCGAGCTCAAGCAGTCAGGCACTATCGTCGTCGATCGCTACAGTTTCGAGACCAGCCGCGAGCACTTCTATGCCGGCGGCGACGTGATCACCGGGGCATCGAACGTCTCCAATGCCATGAGCTGCGGCAAACAAGCGGCCAATAACATTGACGAGATGCTGATGGGCGAAAACCGCTGGGACAGCCTATTCCCGGCGTTCGAATACAACCAGCAGACGCCCCCGGAGCCGCGCCTGAGCCACCGTCACGCAGCCAAACTGCTGCCCGTGAGTGTCCGCACCGGCTCCCGGCAGGAAGTGATTCCCAACATGAGCCCGCAGGAGACGACTGAAGAGTGTCGCCGCTGCCTGCGTTGTGATTTGAGATCAACCGTGAGCGCCGGCTAAGCGCCACTGAAAGGAAAGGAGCATCGCTTTGCCCAATAAAACCATCTCCGTCCGCATCGATGGCGAACTGGTCACCACCCAGGAAGGCGAAACCATCCTCGACGTGGCCCGCGCGCATGGAAAACAAATCCCCACGCTCTGCCATATGAAGGGCCTCAGTTCCGTGGGCGCCTGCCGGGTATGCGTGGTCGAGCTGGCCGGCACCGAGCGCGTGCTGCCCGCCTGCACCACACCCATGCAGGAAGGCATGTCGATCGTCACCGATTCAGCCCGGCTGCGGCTTTACCGCCGCATGGCCGTCGAACTGCTGCTCGTCGAGCGCAATCACATCTGTTCGTCGTGCGTCTCCAACGGCCATTGCGAACTGCAATCGCTGGCGCAGGATCTTGAAATTACCCACGTCCGCTACGCCTACAACAACCCCCGGCTCCAGGTCGACATGACCCATCCCCGCTACGTTCTCGACCACAACCGCTGCATCCTGTGCACCCGCTGCGTCCGCGTGTGCGCCGAGGTTGAAGGCGCCTTTGTGTGGGAGGTTGGCGGGCGGGGCATCTACTCGCGAATCGTCAGCGACCTGAAGGATGACTGGGGCCATGCATCCAGTTGCACCGCTTGCGGAAAATGCGTGCAGGCCTGCCCCACCGGCGCCCTGGCTGAAAAAGGCTTCGCCGTTCACGAGATGGTCAAACAAACTGAAAAGATCAGCCGATTGGCCAGCCAGAAGGCGCACCAGGCCAACGGCGCGCATCCGGCTTAGCCAGTCTCTAACGAACCCGGAAACCATCTGAGGGAGAAATGGTTTACGGCGGTTCCGAGATAGATATACCCATCTTCACTTTTTGCGGAAGGTTGACGCTCCTTGTGGTCGCGTCGACCTGGCCTGGATGGCTTCAGGATACAGCCATCCAGGAACCGCTATAGCGCGATCTCCTCACGGATTGCGGCGCGAAAATCTGTCGGTTGGCGGCAGCAAGGTCCCGCGGATCTCGGGATTTCCACAGGGTTGCAGAGGGGGAGGGGGTGGGGGGTATTTGCCTTTTTTCGAGTTAAGTCATTGAGAAGCAGCGACTTGCCACGATTTGCGGTGCGCTTAAGTGCCCTTAAAGGGTGTTTAGATGGCCATATAGGGCGCAAAAATGCCTCTTTTTGACGCTTAATCCCGTTCTCGAAGCTCTCAGGAATGCCGCAGTGCCGCATTTGTGGCTTCTCCTCTCCCTGATTGCATTGTGCGCCAAAGGCGCGAAATTACCTGCAAAGGCAGCGGACCAGATGAGTCAGCGGTGCCAGCGGGGTTAGTGCGGGAGGGGCCAAAGCCGCGACTTGACTTTTTCGCCACTGGGCAACGCGCCATGCACGGAACGCAAATGGGGGGGATAAATCTGCGCGGCGGTGAGAAATGCAGGTTAGCGGTGTTGCGTTTGACGTGGTTTTCGTGCCGACACGGGCAAAGGATTTTCATTGGTCAGCATTGCCGGCAATACGCCCAAAGCCGTCGATGAGCGCTTTGGCCTGAAGTCAACAATTGAGCTTTGAGCGGCCAGCAGATCCCAGGACTCTGGCCGACTTCACTTTACAAATCCGGGCTTAAGGAGTGACTTAGCTCTATCACCTGGTTCGGAGCCGAAAGGCTCTTGTGCCCACTTAGTTCATTCAATGCGCAAAGCTCTCACCGGGTCGATTGAGGCCGCTCGCCGTGCCGGAATGATACCGGCAATAGCAGCCGCAAGCAGCAGTACTCCAATGGCGACAGCCATCACTGACGCATTCACACTCGTGATCTCATAAAGCTGCGATTTGATGTAGCGCACGCAAAAGATCGCAACCGGAATACCAATCGCGAGTCCAGCGACGGTCTGTAACATGGCCCCGCGCATGACCATGCCGATTACGCGGCTCCGCGCCGCTCCCAGTGCCATGCGGACCCCAATCTCCGGTGTGCGGCGGACCACTGTATAGGCAGTGACACCATAGAGTCCGATGGCGGCTAGCAGAAGCGCCAGCAGACCGAAAAGAGAGGTGAGGCGCGAGATCAGCCTCTCCTGCGTGAACCGATCGTCAACCTGCTGCCGGAATGTCTGGAACTTAAGGATCGTGAGATTTGGGTTGATGCTCGCCAGGGTATCGCCGACTGTTTTCTCAAATCCTGGCATTGGACGGCTGGTCTTAATAACCATTGCGCCTGCGTACATGGATGAATCCTTGTCAAAGGGATAATCGGGATCATTGGCATTGCCGGCAGCCTGCGTGAGTGGGAGAAAATACATTGCGTGGTTCTTCCAGTAGACGCTTGTGTAGGTTGTGTCTTCAACCACCCCGACGATCTCATGCGCTCCATCACTACCCGGATGAAGGGGATCGTCAAATCCAAATCGATGCCCGATGGGATTGCGGTTGCCAAAGAACTGTTTGACGAATTCCTGGTTGACGATGGCGACCGGAGGAGCGTTCGTCGTGTCCTGCCGGGTGAAGCCGCGGCCCATGACGACGTGCGTTCCGACCGCATCGAAGTACTCTGGAGTGCACTTCACCCAAGATGCACCTTTGTTCAAGTCGCGATCGCCTTGAACCTTCACGCCCGAGCCCCAGTCGTTCGCCTCCATAGGTGTGTAGGTCGAGAGGCCAACTTTGAGAACGCCGGGAATGGCATGGAACCGGTCAACGATGGTCTGGTAAAAGGGCTCAACTTCGGTAGTTTTGTAGCTGGCTCCCTGGGGATTGATATGGGCAACATAGCGGTTCGTTGTATCCAGTTTCATGTTCACGTTCTCTGCTTTGGTGAGGCTCTGTGCAAATAGGCTCGCAGCAACGAGCAACACGAGGGAGAGCGCGGCCTGGAAGACAACGAGTCCGCGCTGGAGGAGGGACGCTCCATGGGCAGTTGTGCGTGAGTTGGAGCGCAGAGCGTCAGCTGGCCGGGTGCGCGCGGCCATCAACGCTGGTGCAAGGCCAAAGAGGACGCCGGTAACCAGTGAAAGCGAAAAGGCGAAACCGATCACCAGGGGCGATGGAGAAGCCGCAACCGGCATGTTGTGCTGATCAGGAAAAGCGAGCGCCAACAGGGCCTGCGCTCCGAGATAGGAGACGGCGAGCCCGAGCAGGCCGCCCATAGCCGAGAGAAGAACGCTCTCCTGCAGAAGCTGACGCACAAGGCGGCTGCGTTGCGCCCCGAGCGCTGAGCGGATGGAAAACTCCGCGCGGCGGCTCATGCCGCGCACCAGAAGCAGGTTCGCAATATTCGCGCAGGCGACAAGAAGAACCAGGGCAGCTATCCATTGCAGCAGGTTTAGACGATCCCTATAACCGCTCTGCATGTTCTGAATGCCGCCGCCTCCGGGAGTGAGGACAACATGGGTGAGAGGAAGAACCTTTTGGGCGCGCGGATCGCTGAACGTCTTGAGCGTTACAAGCTGGTTCTTGAGCAGTGCACTCGCTTTGGCCTGAAGCGCCGGCAGAGATGTTCCGGGCTTAACGCGTCCGATGATGTAGGCCCACTGCTTGCCGGGATCGGTGAAGAACGAAGCGCCAATCACTTCATCCATCGCATTCATCGGGAAAAAGAAGCTGGGTGGATTCGTGTCGATACGATCCCCGTAAAATTCCTTTGGCGCGACACCAATGATTGTGGCCGGCTTGCCATTGACGTAAAACGTGTTTCCTACCACGCTCTTGTCGCCTGCGTAATCCCGCTGCCATGCGTCGTAGCTCATCACCGCTGTGACAGGCGCCCCCTCCTGGTCATCGGCATCCACAAACAATCTGCCCGACGCAGGCGAAAGTCCGAAGACCTGGAAGTAGTTCCCGGAGACGAAGGTTCCCACCATAGATTTCGCCAACGTGCCGGGTCCGGCGCGGCGGACGGTAAGGGGACCCCCGCCGTAGAAGGATGCCGTTGCGGCCAGTTCTTCGAATTCCGGCAGATTCTTCTTGAACATGTAATACGTGTCGGTGGCAAAGAGCGAGTAATCCCCCGTGTCACTCCACTGGTCGCTGATGCAGCAATCGTTTCGGTCTCCGATGCGGATCAGGCTTTTCGGATCGGTGACCGGCAGATTTCGGAGCAGGATGGCATTGACCAGCGTAAAGATGGCCGAGTTGGCACCAATTCCAAGCGCAAGCGTGAGCAACACCGTAACGGTAAACCCCGGCGTCCTTCGTAACTGCCGGAGTGCATAGCGGATATCCTGGACTAAAAACTCCAGCCGCAACCAACCCCATTGCTCCCGCGTTACATCGGCAATCATCGGAACACTCCCGAATTCGCGGACTGCCGACGTCCTCGCTTCAGCGGGCGATTGCCCTCTTGCGATTCGATCAGCAATTGCCATCTGCAAATGACTATCGAACTCTTCCGCCAAATCCGACTTGCGCCTCAAGATTCGAAACAGTCTCACGCATTACCTCACTTCGCAGTCATGATTCCTTCGATTGTCGCGACCATTCGTCCCCAGCGTTCATAATCGGAAGCGAGCTGTTCCTTGCCCAGTTTCGTAATCCTGTAGTACTTGGCACGTTGATTGCTCTCGCTCTTCTTCCACTCAGCCTTGACCCACCCTTGGCGCTCCAGACGATGAAGAGCCGGATACAAAGAGCCGGTTTCGACCTGTAAGACCTCGCCGGAGTTCGCTCTTATCATCTGGCTGATTCCATAGCCATGCTGTTCGCCCCACTGAAGCGTCTTGAGGATGAGCATGTCCAAAGTCCCCTGCAAGATTTCAATCCTGTTCTGGTAAGAGCTCTTAGTTGGCATGTAGACCTTCTACATCAAATGATGTAGACACTCTACAGCATCGACACAAAAAACGCAAGCACGGATTATGATCAGGTTGTTAAGCCATTTCGAGTTAAACAATTACCGAGCGAGAATATTTCAGACAGCAGAACCAACCCGCACCTAAAGCGGGCAGGGCAAATCATCTACCGGCTTTGGCTAGACCCAATTGCGTCAATAGGTACTCGGAAATGCCGTAGGGTAACGAAGTGTCTCTGGATTTATGCACAATCGCCGAATCGCTTATCGAGCCATGAATCACGTACCGGGCCGCGGACCGCCGACCGGTCAGCAATGATCTCGCAAACATCGCCTCAGGGCCTCCAGCGTCACACTTATTCTCTCTTGACATTTCGATACTGAACAGTTCAGTATTGGATAGGTTTGGAGGTCGAACCTATGATCCGGGTACGCAATCTCGTCAAGAAATTCGACAAACTTACCGCCGTCGACGATGTCAGTTTCGACGTCGAGGCCGGGGAGATCTTTGCCTTCCTTGGACCCAACGGCGCGGGCAAAACCACCACCATCAAAATGCTCACCACGCTGCTGCACCCCACCAGCGGCACGATCGAACTCGATGGGCTCGACCCGCAGACGCACCAGCACCAGGCGCGCCAGCGTTTCGGGATCGTCTTTCAGGATCCCAGCCTCGACGGCGATCTTACCGCCTGGGAAAACCTGCAGATTCACGCCGTGCTTTACCATGTGCCCGGCAAAATCGCCCGTCAACGAGCTGAGGAACTGCTCAAGCTGTTCGAACTATGGGAGCGCCGCAACGATCTGGTGAAAAAGTTCTCAGGAGGCATGAAGCGCCGGCTTGAGATCGCGCGCGGTTTTCTGCACACTCCGCGCATTCTCTTCCTCGACGAGCCTACCCTCGGCCTCGATCCGCAGAGCCGCAATCAGCTCTGGACCCACGTGAAAGGCGTGAACGAAGCCGAGAAGGTCACGGTCTTCCTCACCACCCACTATATGGATGAGGCCGACCGCGTGGCCCATCGCATCGGAGTTATCGACCACGGCAAGCTGGTGGCCCAGGGAACACCCCAGGAGATCAAGGAGCGCACCAACACCCAGTCGCTCGAAGATGCATTCCTGGCCCTCACCGGCTCAACCATTCGCGAAGAGAGCGCAGGCGCGGCTGACCAGATGCGGCAGTTCGCCAGAATGTGGAGCAAACGATGAAAGTGATTTACGTTCTTTGGCTGCGTGAGGTGAAGCGTTATCTGCGTTCGCGCGTGCAGATCATCGCATCGCTCGGCAACCCCATCCTTTACCTGCTGGTGCTCGGCTTCGGTCTCGGCCCCGTCTTCAAGCGCGCCGGCAATGGAGACTACCTGCAGTTCATCGCGCCCGGCATCATCGGCATGTCCATTTTGTTCACATCCATCTTCTCGGGCATCGGCCTGCTCTGGGATCGCCAGTTCGGTTTTCTCAAAGAAATGCTCGTGGCTCCAGTCTCCCGCATGCAGATTATGATCGGACGCACGCTGGGCGGCTCAACCGTCGCCGTCATCCAGGGCCTGCTCATTACGGCGGTCTGTCTTGGCGCAGGTTTCAGGCCAACACACTGGACCGCAATCCCGCTCGCGCTTGGATTTATGGTGCTCATCGCCATCAACTTTGCCGCGCTGGGCATGGCCATCGGCTCCGGCCTCCAGGATATGCAGGGATTCCAGCTCATCATGAACTTTCTGGTCATGCCTATCTACTTCCTGTCCGGCGCGCTCTTCCGGCTCGACGACACCAAATCGGTACTTAAACTCATCACGCGGGTCGATCCGCTTTCCTACGGTATCGACGGCATGCGCAACGCCTTCGGCAACCCGAATGTGACCTTCGATCCGCGCTATGACACTCTCATCCTCGGCGTCGTCGGTTTAGCCTTCATCGTCTTTGGCGCCTACCGGTTCTCGAAGATCGAGGCCTGATCATGGGCCGGCCGCGAAGCTCTGAAGCTCACCAGAAAGTCCTCAATGCCGCGCTCCAGCTCTTCTGCGAGCGCGGCATCGAGCCCACCAGCATGGACTCTATCGCCCGCGCCTCGGGCGTCAGCAAAGCCACAATCTACAACCACTGGCCCGACAAGGAAGCCCTCCTCCTCGAGGTCGTCGAGATGATCCACGGCCTCGATCGTCCTCCTCAACATTTCGACTCCGGCGACCTGCTCACCGATCTCACCTGGATCCTCACCCGCAAGCCGCCCGGTGAATTCGAAACCGAACGCGCCCGCATGACCGCTTCCATCATCTCCTATTCCAAGCTTCACCAGCAGTTCGGCAAGGCCTGGCGCGGCCGCGCCATGGAGCCCGCTCGCCGGGCTATCGCCAAAGCTCTCCGCCGCGCGGTCGATCGGGGCGTGCTCTCACCTCATCTCGATCTCAATGTGATTGAAGCCATGCTGCTCGGCCCACTGGTTTACGCCCAGGTCTTCCAGAGCGAGCGCAATGCAGCCCATCCTGAATTGGGCCCGAAGATTGCCCAGGCCTTTGTCCGCGCCTATGCCACCCCGGATGCAACCCATAAATTCTGGCGCTCCTGACACACCGGAGGGAGCAGTAGCCTTCAGGCTGCTGAATAAGGCGCAAAATATAGAGACGGCTTCGCCGCGGGTCCGTCCAGACTTTTTGATCTCGGACCGAATTCGCTCGCATACTCTTGAACCGTACATCAATCGCGCGAAATTTCCGCAGGCTTTACCCCCCCAGGGGAAAGCATTTTCCAAACCTCCCCACTGCCCTCCGATCATCTGCATTGGCAACGCGATCTTCATGCGGTAATTTCAAAGTGTGCACCGCACACTCACATTTTTCCTGCTTGCGTCCATCGCTCTATGCGCGTCCGCTCCCACCGCGCAGGCGCAGGGTTACGTCGAGCGGGAGATCAGAATTCCCTGGACTCAAGCAGCTCCAAACGGCCTCGACGCGCTGCTGGTCTATGTCGATCTGCCCGGCAAACACCCTCTGCTGGTCTTGACGCACGGTTCGGCGCGCAACAAGCAGGATCACGCGTTAGTCTCGCCCTGGCAGCAGCTTCCGCAGGCGCTGTGGTTCGCGCAGCGGGGATGGGTTGTGCTGGCCGTGGTGCGGCGCGGTTTTGGAAGCTCAGGTGGAGAAGAAGAAGTTACCCGCGGCGGCCGTTGCCCCAAAACCGACTACGAGGCGGTAGACGCCTATGCCGCCGACAGCCTGCGCACGGCAATTGAATTCTCGAGATCGCTGCCCGAGGTCGACGACACCAGGATAGTTGCGGCCGGGGTTTCGACCGGCGGCATGACCAGCGTCGCGCTCACGGCAAACCCTCCGCGCGGTTTGGTCGCAGGCATCAACTTTGCCGGTGGCCGAGGATCGAAGGCAGATCACGATGTATGCAATCCCGTTAACCTGGTGAGCACTTACAAAGCGCACGGCAAGAAATCGCGAATTCCCATGCTGTGGATCTACTCAGAAAACGACAAGTTCTTCTGGCCGGAGCTTGCGCAGAAATTTGATGCGGCGTTCAAGGCTGCAGGCGGGCAGGATGAATTTGTGCTCGCCCCGCCCGACGGCGACGATGGGCACCATCTGTTCTCGCACATTGAAGCCTGGTCCGATACGGTCGATGCATTTCTGAAACAGCAGAATCTCGCGCCGCGCGCCACTCTCCTGCCCGAGCCGCAGGCGCCTAACGTCCCGCCTCCCGCCGGCCTCGGTGCAACCGGGCTGCTGGCCTTTCATCGCTACCTCATCTACGGCCCGCACAAGGCATTTGCAGTTTCGGGAGCCGCCTTCGGCTACTCCAACGGGCGAATCACCGCCGACGAAGCGCGCCAAAAAGCATATGAATCGTGCGAGCACTCAGCCCAGGTCAAAGGATCGTGCAAGGTAGTCTCGGTAGACGGCTCCGCGCCGCAGGTGCATTGACGGCAGGTGCGCTTCAACCCCCGCACGGAGGGAGCAGGGGCCTTCAGGCCCCTGAATTCGCGTATGCTTTGTCAGGCCTTAAAGCCCGGGCTCTTCTTCCGCAGTGCGCAACGACTATCGCATTCGCGAATTCACAATCCTCATCTCAGCTCCCATCCGGATACCCACCGCGATGAAGCACCATCGGGAACCACGGCAGCGTCTTGGGCTTCGGCACTTCAGCTCTCCAACACCCCTTCGCCGGCTCCGTGCCCTTCAGCAATTCCGCCTGGTCGCGCCCTGAGTCGCCCAGCAGCTTTTCAAGCGCCTTGCGCAAGCGCGCCATGCGATCGCCGAACCGTTGTTCCCAGCCCGCTTCAATTTCGCGCTCTAAACGCTGATAAGCAAGCTGCGCCGCGCGCCCCTTCTCCGTAAGCCGCACCACCCGGGCCTTGCCTGCGCCCTCCTGCTCTTCCAATGAGAGCCCACGCTTGCCCATAAATCCCAGCGCCATCGCAATCGCTTCTTTCGACACTCCCGACAGCGCTGGCAAATCTCTTACCCGCACGCCTTTCTCATTCATCACCCGCAACACATCTGCGCAAAGCGCCATCGAAAGTTTCGACACACCTTCAAACTCAAACGCAAAAGCCACCAGCACCCGCGCCAGCAATTCCGGAAGCATCAACGCTTCAACCGGCTCCGACTCCATCGCCTCCGCCTTGCGCCGCTCGCCCGGCGATTCCTTCATCGAAAATCCATACCCGAGAATAGGCATGCAGTTCGGCAACTCCGCCGGCAACTCCGTTACCAACGCTCTCAAAGCCGTTCGCAGTCCCTCAATCTCCTCCCACCCAAAGCGTTTCTCCCATCGCCGCTCAATGGCTCCAAACAGCGGCTCCCACGCTTTCTTCACCGCTTTTCCCGCCACCGTCGGCTTCACTACCCAATCCGCTAACGGTGGCTTTGCACGCGTGTCCATCGGCGAAGGAGCCATAAAAATGTAGCCCCACCGCATCATGCCGTTCAAATTGGTGCCGGTCCGCGCCCGCCGCTCCAGTTCCTGCACCGTGATCCCCTCGTCCGGCAAATGCTTCAGGCAATTCAGCCACATCACCGTCGAAGTCAGCCAGGGTCCGTACACGGCCGAACTCTTTCCCTGCCGCGTGGTCGTGTGCGGTATCAGGCTCTCGGCAGCGTTATCTGTCTCCACGGTGAAAGCCACCAGCACGAAAGAGAGAAGAGCAGTGAAGGGAAGCGGCTCGTCCATTGTCGCGATTATCCAACCAGGTTCGCCCTCGTGACAACCCCGCCAATTGCGCAACGCATTTGTCGCAACCGGGCCGCCCTCGTAGAATCACCTAAGGGCCGGCGGCACTCGTGTCAGCCAGGCCCCCTTACAATGAGCGAACAGGACACAGGTAATTCGCAGCAGGCTTCGCCGGTGTCTCCGGCATGGATCAAAGTTGAGCGGGCGCGCCATCCCCAGCGGCCTTACCCCATGGACTTCTTCGAGCGAATCTTCACTGACTTCAGCGAGATTCACGGGGATCGCGCCTATGGCGACGATGAGGCCGTGGTGTGCGGCATGGCCCGCCTCGACGCTGAAGAGGTCATGCTCATAGGCATCCGCAAAGGCGGCACAACCAAGCAGCGCATCAAGCGCAACTTCGGCATGCCAAGCCCGGAGGGCTATCGCAAGGCGCTGCGCGTGATGAGGATCGCCGAAAAATTCTCGCGCCCGGTCATTGCCCTTATCGACGTCACTGCGGCCTATCCCGGCCTGGGAGCTGAAGAGCGTGGCCAGGCCGAAGCCATTGCCCGCAACATTCGCGAAATGGCCCGCCTGCGCGTCCCCACAATCTCGGCCATCACCGGCGAAGGTGGATCGGGCGGTGCCCTCGCCCTGGCTGTCACTGACCGCGTGCTGATTCTCGAGAATGCGATTTATTCCGTCATTCCCCCAGAGGGTGCGGCAGCCATCATGTGGCGCGACGTGGTGCATAAAGATCGCGCCGCCGCCGCCCTCCGCGTTACCGCCACCGAAGTTGCCGCACTTGGATGCGTCGACGAGATCGTCTCTGAGCCGCCCGATGGTATCCATGCCGATCGCGAAACCGGTATGCAACTGCTCGCAGCCGCCCTCCGTCGTCACCTCGCCGAACTCAAGGCCTTGCCCCTCGATGAACTGCTGGCCAGGCGTCAGAAAAAATTCCGCAATATTGCCCAGTTTTATACCGAAGAGTGATCGCAATATCAGCCATCTACCGGATCGACGGATGAACACCGCACAGACGCTGACGAATCCGCGCGCCAAATTCTTTATACGGAGGGGCGCATGACTGCCGCTAACACTGCCGGCGGACGGCTGCGCGCCTACATCGAGTTTGTGGTCGCCGTCTTTTATTTTTTCCTGGCGCGTGCACTTGCCCATCATGCCGCCCAGGGCCTGATCCAGGACGATTGGAATCCTCTGATCGAACAGGCCATGCTGGCCTTCCTGCTCATCGTGGGATATGCATCCATGGGTTTCTGGCTCGACCGCGAGGCTCACCCCATCGGCGGCCAGGGATTTCCAGCGCGCGCCGGTCTCACCACTGAGGCCGGCATGGGTGTGGCCACGGGCTGGGCGCTGGCCGTCATCTGCGTGCTGCCCCTGGTCGTCTTCGGAGGCATCTCCATCGTGCTCGCCGGCGATCTTGCTTCGTGGGGATGGCTGGCCGCCGATGCGGCGTTCTTTGCGCTCGCCGCTCTCGTTGAAGAAATCGCCTTCCGCGGATACGGCTTCCAGCGATTCGAGCGCGCCCTCGGCCCTCTCGGCGCATCGCTCGGCTTCGCCGCTTACTACGGACTCGTCCAATCAATGATCCCCGGCTCCGGCCGCGCCAGCTTTGCCGTCTCAATCGCCCTCGGTCTCGTCCTCTCTACCGCCTATCTGCGCACCCGCGCATTATGGCTCAGTTGGGGCGTTAACTTTGGCTGGAAGGCCAGCCGTGCTTTGCTTTTTGGCCTCGCGGTCAGCGGCGACAGCACCCACTCACACGTCGTGCAAGGCGATCCCATGGGGCCGTTTCGCCTCACCGGCAGCGCCTTTGGACTCGACGGCTCATGGCTCGCCTTCTTCGTGATGATTGCCGCAATTCCGGTCGTCTTCCGCATCACCCGCGATCTCGACTTCCGTTACAACGCCCCCGTGCTCAAGCCGGCGGGAATCCCAGTCGATCTTGACGCTGCGGCGCGCGCTCAGCATGAAGCGGTAATGGGAGCCTCAGAGCCTGCCCCACCCGCATTAGTGCAGATCGCCGGGGCGCAGACGCCTCAGTCTGCGGATGGACCCTCGACAAGCGAGCGTTCTGCGCTCGAATAAACTCCGGGAGACTCCAAGCCTCTCCATCTTCTCTTGCCCCATCCAACCTCTGCCCGCAATGCCGGATCTTCTATGCGATTTTCGGTCACACTCTAGTGTCTGACCCGGATTGACGATGAATCATGCGAGAGCCCGTGGGCGAGAGTCGCGCGCATAGGGAGAAGATTGGTTCGATTCGGTGCAATTCGCATCTTCGCCGTTTGGCTGATAATTTCCGCCGCCTTGCAGGCGCAGCAGTATGTGTTTCGCGCGTTCAGGCAGGCTGAAGGCCTCAAGAACCTTGCAGTCAACGATCTCGCCACCGACCACCACGGGTTTCTGTGGGTGGCCACTGAGAACGGTGTCTATCGCTTTCTGGGTTCGGGCTTTGAGCGATTTGGTCCCGGGCAGGGAATCGCCGAACTCAATGTCCGCGCTGTGCTGGTGGCCCCCGATGACACAGTCTGGGCCGCCACCCTTGCTGATCTCTACCATTTAGTCGGAGACCGCTTCGTGCCTGCCGCGCGCAATCCCATACCGTTAGCCTCCTGGAACAACATCGTTGTCGAAGATGCGCACCATCTGCTGATCGTCAATGGACAACGGCTCTACCGGCTTGAGCACGATGATCAGAACCGCATGATTTCGTTCCTCCCCGTCTTTTCCGCAAGCCAGGTAAAGGACCTTCCTGAATTGGCACGCGTCTCGAGCGTAAGTGTGGTTCACAATCCAGCCCCGGGCACTCAAGTCGCGGGCATTCGGGTCCCGGACGGCCTTCCAGTGTGGATCGGATGCGGCAAAATGCTCTGTTCGTGGGTCGATCGCATCAACGGTAGCGGAATTTACGCGTCGACTGGCAGCATCGTCGAATGGGGAGAGGAGCAGGGCCTTGCCAGTGTTCCATGGGAGAGCGTGTTCCTCGATCGTGCAGGTACGCTGTGGGCCAGGGGCCAGAACCATGTTGCCGTCCTGCTCCCACAGGCGAGACGATTTGTCGATCGCAGCATCCCAGGCTCTACAGCCGGAAGCGTGTATGGACACGCCCCGTTTGTCGAGGACAGGTTGGGTCGCGTGCTGGGCCCGTCAGACGATGGAATCGCACGGTGGGACGGAAACCGGTGGTTGAATATCGGAAAGGCAAATGGCCTCGAACTTACCGGCAATGTTGTTCGCATGGTCTTCGATGCCGCTGGCGACCCATGGATTGCCACTCGGGGTGACGGCCTGTTCGATTGGGTTGGGTACGAAAACTGGGAGGGCTGGAACGACACTGCCACTTTGCCCTCCGCGGTTATTTGGGCAATTGTTCCACCCCGCCACGATCGCGTCTTTTTAGGAACCGATAAGGGACTGGCATGGATCGATGTACGCACTGGCAACTCCGGTTCGCTGTCGTCCCTGCGCCCTTGGCCCTTCGGCCAGGTCTTCACCCTGGGCACAAACAACAACGGCACCCTGTGGGGAGGCACCAGGTCTGCCGCCGTTCTGGCTATCGATCAGAATTCAGGCAAGACTCAACAGACAGCAACACTCCCCGCTCTTATCACTCGCTCCGTGGACGACCGGTTGGGCCACTTGTTCTTCACTACCAACGACGGCATCTACGTTCGCGATTCTGGAAATACCATGGCCGTCCCAAAACGGGTGAAGGCCGCAGATCCACTTTTGGGAACCTCACCGCAAGTAAACGCAGGCTGTCTCTCCTCTGACGGCGTGGTCTGGTTCATGACCACCAGGGGTTTGTTGCGCCTTCAGAACGGCCGTTGGGACTCACCTCAGATCGATGGAGAGCAAAGGCCGCCGGGAATCTTGCTCGATCTCGCCTGTGCCGCCGATGGCAGTATCTGGATTACCGGGGAACAAACTGGTACTTGGCGGATCAACCAGGAAATCGATGGGTTGCATGCCCGGCAACTCAAACTCCCTGCCGAATTTCAGCCGCTGACTCCCGTGGCTATCGCGGTTGATCGCCGCGGATGGGTCTGGCTGGGTACCGACTCCGGACTGCTCGTCTGGAATAAACAGGAATGGCGTCAGTTGACACAGGAAAGCGGCCTCATCTGGAACGATATCAACCAGGGAGCCCTGGCGGTTGCGGACGACGGCACGCTTTGGATCGGAACCAGCGGCGGATTAGCCCACCTTCTCCACCCCGAGCGCGTCTTCGACCAGATCCCCCTCAGTGCCGTCGTCACCAGGGTTCGCCGCGGCGAAGTCGCCTTCCCCGTTGGTGACGGAATCCAGTTGCCCTGGTCCTCTCTACCCCTGAGTTTCCAGTTATCCTCCCCGGCAATGCGCAATCGCAGCCAACTGGTCTTCGAGTATCAAATGGACGGTCTACATTCCGATTGGATAGAAAGCCAGGACGGTGTCGCTGTCTTCTCCGGCCTGCCGCCCGGCAAATACACCTTCGCCGCCATGGCCCGCAACCCGGGAATGAACTCTTTCTCGCCAGTCATCAAAATCCAGGTCAGGATTCTTCCCCCATGGTGGAAGACATGGTGGTTCCTCTCGCTCTGCGTTCTGGCATTCATTTTTGCGATTGAGGCCATCAACCGGCTGCGCGAACGGCACCTGCTGCAGAAAAGCCGGGAGCTCGAATTCCAGGTTAGGAAGCGCACCGCCGAACTTGAGAACCGTATCACTGAGGTCAGAGTGGCCGAGGAAAAGATCAAGAAGCTCGCCTTCTACGACCCCTTGACGCATCTGCCCAACCGCCGCCTGCTCGCAGACCGGTTAACGCAGATTCTTGATGACAGCAAGCGAACCAAACTGCTGGGAGCACTGCTGTTCATCGACATCGACAATTTCAAAGCACTCAACGACACGCTCGGTCACAAAACCGGCGATCTTCTGCTCGGAGAGGTCGCCCAGCGGCTAAGCGCTTGCGTCGGCCAGGGCGACACCGTTGCGCGGCTCGGCGGGGACGAGTTCGTCGCCATTCTCAGCCTGCTGAGCGGGCGCCCGGAAAAGGCTGCCACTCAGGCCAGGATCGTCGCTGAAAAAATGCTCAATCTGCTTTGCCAGACTTATCGAATCAACGGCCGCGAATGCCACAGTACATCAAGCATCGGGATCACGGTAATCGGTGAGCAAGCCGACACCATTGATGAGGTCCTGCATCGCGCCGACATCGCGATGTACCAGGCCAAAGAGAATGGCGGCCGGACCATGCACTTCTTCGACCCCGCGTTACGCGCTGCTATCAACGCCCGGGTTGTGATGGAAGCCGATATCCGCCAGGCAATCGGAGCCAATCAGTTTGCCCTCCATTACCAGCCTCAATTGGAGTCGGGACGCTTGGTTGGCGCCGAGGCTTTGATCCGTTGGAAGCATCCCCGCCGCGGGGTGCTCGGGCCGGGTGCATTCATCCCCCTGGCAGAGGAGACCGGACTGATTCTGCCTCTGGGAGACTGGGTGCTTGAGACCGCGTGCAGGCAGATTGCCGCGTGGGCCAAACAGGAAAGAACCCGGCATCTCACAGTGGCCGTGAATATCAGCGCAGGCCAGTTGCGTGCACCCGACTTCGCTAGCCGCGTGATGGAAACGCTTGAGCGGACAGGTGCCAATCCGGTTAACCTCAAGCTCGAGCTCACCGAGAGCATGTTGGTCGACGACATTGAGAGTGTGATTGCCAAGATGACCCAGATCAAGGCCAACGGCATCGGACTCTCCCTCGACGATTTTGGCACCGGCTATTCTTCGCTCTCCTATCTCAAGCGTCTGCCTCTCGACCAGCTTAAGATCGATCGCTCTTTCGTCCGGGACATCGTCGAGGACCTCAGCAGCCGCGCCATCGCCCAATCCGTCATTTCCCTGGGCCAGGTAATGAATCGCTCGGTCATCGCCGAAGGTGTTGAAACCGAAGAGCAATTGGAATGCCTCACCGCCCTTGGTTGTCATGCATTCCAGGGCTTCCTCTTCGGTTCCCCCCTGCCCCTGGAAGAATTTGAATTATTGATCCCCGTATTCAATGATCTGGTTGCTCAACCTCCCACGCAAGAAATCTCCCAGGACTCCGAACACTCTGCTCACCCTCAGCCGGTAGCTTAGCCTCAATACCGTTCGGTTAACCTATTGATTCGCAGTCGGAACGAAGCGGGTGCCCCATCTCTTAGTTGGAACCGAAGTGTGTGCCCCATCCTTTTAGCGTAGTTTGCGAGAAGGGTGGGATTGGCAGACACTCCCCGGCGCGTTCATCTGCTTTTTTCCCTCCTCGCACTTGCTTACGCACCCTTTTTGCGTAATGCTTATGTGAAGCATGGGAGGCTCCCATGATCAGGTCCTACCTTCCCCGGCGTTCGCGTTTACGGCAATCCATGATTCCGCGCAACCACTCACTCCATTTCTCCCTTCTAAAGAGCATGCCTCGCGGTGCCATTGCGGCCGTGTCATTCGCATTTCTCCTTTCCTGTGTCCATGCTCAGGTCATCACCATCGATACCAGCGGCAAAAACGCTACCACTGCCGACGGAGCGGTCGACCGCCGTTACCAGCAGATCAAGCCCACCAGCGTTGAACTCTCCAAGACCGAGATCAACCCCAAAACACGCGTTGAGCTACTCCGAACTATGCAGGCCGAGCAGGGCTTCGCTATGCGTCCCCTCCCCCGCGGGCACAAGGGACTTACCCTCATTGCCAACGGCAAGCTGGAACCCGCAGGCGAGCCTTACCTGAACATGGTGATCCAGGAAGGGTTGTGCGCTAAACCCGGCGATCGCGTGGTCATCACCGATGTCAAATTCGATCGCAACAAGATGATCTTCGAGCTCAACGGCGGCCCCGACCTCAAGCACCGCATCCTGCGCCATATTGAGATTGGCGGAGGCATGGGCACATCCCCTGTGGTGCAGGATCCTGGAACACCGGCCACCGGCTCCCGCCTCACTCTGGAATTCAAAGATCGTGTTCCCGAAATGACCGGCGCCGATGTCAAGGCGCTGCTGGCGCCGCTCCTCTCGTTCGATGTCAAGACGCCGGTGCAGGCCTTCACCGATACCTTGCCCCCGCAGCTCAAAGAGGCGATTCTGTCGCACCAGGTGCTGGTGGGCATGAACACTGATATGGTGCTCTTCGCCAAAGGCCAGCCGGTCACCAAGAGCCGCGAGATGGACGGACAGGAGCCATTCGAAGAATGGATCTACGGCAAGCCTCCCGAGCCGGTATATTTTGTCCGCATCAACGGCAACCGCGTCATTCGCCTAGAGGTTGCAAAGATCGGCGAGCCGGTGCAGATCTTCACCACCGATGTTGTCTCCGGCATGATGCGCACCGACGGCACACCGGTGATAGCCCAGAATACGAATGTGCACGTGGTTAAAGAAGGCGACGCGGAGATCGACCCCAACAGGGAAGCGGCCCCGGCTCCGCCCAGCCTGGCGAATCCCGGCGAAACCGTTGGCGTCGACCAGGATCAAAAAGCCACCGGCGCAATGCGCCCGGTACAGCCGCCCAAGCCGAATCCCGAGTATGAGCCCGGCGTGAATCCTGACCAGCAGCAACCGGCCGCGCCGGCTCCCGTGCAGCCCGCGTCAACCCAGCCAGCATCAACTCAGCCGGCAACGCCCGCTCAGCCGCCAGCCGCGCCTCAGCCTTCGCAGCCGCCCTCCAGCACTCCTTCCGGCGCAAATTGACCGACGCGCTTAGCCTAGGGTGGAGCGGAGCGGAAGCCTGGGAAAGCCGACATTGTCTGATCCGCCGCCCCGGAGGGCCGGCGCGAAAGCTCCCCAACCCGCCATTCATGTAAACTTGGAGCAGCGAGTCTTGCTCGCCCACGTGGCGGGCAAACCGCGCCGTTGAAGCCGTTCGCAGCAGCGAATGTGTGCAGAGACGCCCACAAAGGAGAAACACCCCACCGATGGCTAAGATCGCAAAAACAGGTGACCGCAAGAAGGTAATGGACACGACGAAGTCGACTGACTGTCCCAAGTGCAGCAAGCCCACGCGCATCGTCAAGCGCGTCAAAGACCGCGAGCGCGGCATTCCCGGCGGAGTCTATATCTCCTGCTCAGTCTGCGACTTCTACGAAAAACTTTAAGTAATCTATGAACGATGGGCTGCCGGTTCCGGCGGCCCACACCCCTCCAGAATCCCCACGTGAAATCGCCAATCCCGGTTCTCTCCCGCGCGAATTGCTGAACCGCGATACAATCTCTCGCGTACTCCAAAGTGCAAGGGAGAATCGCATGACCAGGATTGTTCGCCTTTCCGGCGCCGCCTTATTGCTTTGCCTCGCGGTTTCGGCCAGCTACTCCGCCCCGCCCACCTCACAAAAGACCGCCCCAGGCACCATCGTGATCGTATTCAAAGACGGCCATCGCCAAACCTTCAACCTCTCTGACATCGATCGCGTCGAGTTCGGCGGAAGCGGCGGCTCCGCGGTCTCAGGTGAAATCTCCAGCCCCGGCATGCCATCCCGCGGCCGCTTCATCGGCAAGTGGGAGTGTGGCGACGGAAACGGCGGCACGTTCTACATCACTTTGAACGATGACGGCACCGCCTACCGCTCGATCCGCGGTATTGCTGGCCACTGGGTTTATGTGAATGGCGAAGCGCGCGCCACATGGAACGATGGGGCGCAGGACGCGATTCGCAAGGTCGGCAGTCAATACCAGAAATTCGCCTATGCCGCAGGCAAATTGTTTACCGACGATCCCGACAACGTGACTGCGGCACGCAACACCACCCCGCACCCGATTTAAAGTCTCCGTCATTAAAACTCGAATCTAAAACTCGTGTCTAAAACTCGTGTCCAAATTCGCGTCTAGAATTCGTGTCTAAAATTCGTGTCACCAATACGATGTCATCCTGAGCGACCGAAGCACAGCGAAGGAAGTCGAAGGACCTGCATTTGGGCGGGTGGGGCAGATGGCGCGCCCATGTTTTCCAACTTCGTTCTCCCACCATCGAGGTTGCCCCATCCTTCGCTTTCTTCTAGCGAAGAGGGGGAGAATCGGAAAACTCTCAATCGCTCTTTTCAGGGTAACGGAGATGCTCCGGCAGTTGATTCCCACGCCTGTCACATCCCCAAGTGCTACGTGACACCGTAGGGCGACCCGGCTCCGTGGTATAAATCCGCCGTCAAGGCAGGCCCCCATTCCGCTGCCTTGATTCATTCGACCTTCGTGGACCAAGGGGGATTATGGCTATGGGATCCAAAATGAGAGTGGCCCGGCGACGTTGGGGAACACTGTCATCGGCGTGTGGCTTGCTCTTACTTCTATTGGCCACAGGTTGTGGTTCGGCCCCCGGTGCGGCGCCAATACAGCCCACCATCGTTACGCAGCCCACCGCGCAAAGCACACCACTCGGAGAGTCCGCGACCTTTACAGTCGCTGCGAGCGGATCGGCGCCGCTGACCTACCAGTGGGACGAGGGCGGATCGCCGATACCGGGCGCGACTTCTGCGACCTACGTCACTCCGGCTGTGCAGGTTAGCGATAGCGGCTCTGCATTCACAGTGGTCGTGACCAACGCAGCAGGCTCCGTCACAAGCAAATCGGCAACACTCACCGTCGGCCCGCGCTCTCCGAAGCAGGGCGACCTGCGCTTCAATCAGGTTGACGCGCCGGCCTGGGCGGAGGGTATTCAGCCCGGCGGAATTGCAACCGGTATGTTGCCTTTCGGCCAGGCCCAATATACGAATTACGTGGGTGGGCCATTTCAATTTGGTCCAGGGCCTTGCGCTCAAGGATCACAGTACGACTGCGAATGGTTTTACGATGCCAATCCTTTGCCGCTCGGTGTAATCGGGTTCGTTTATTCGTACCAAAGCGACGTCATCGAGAACCTCGAGAGCGACCTGGCATCGTTCTCGACCCCAAATTCGATTGTGATGACCCTTGACGAAGAGCCTGCCAACGACATTTTCGCGGTGGGATATGCATCGACAACACAGACGACCGGCTTCGCTATGACCGTTTCCAATGTGGCGCCGGCCGATCTCGAATCTGTTGCGACAGAACTTGGCGCGGAGAGTCAGGTGATTACGGCAATATCGTTCAATGCCTCAGGCCAGCTCGACGTGCTCTCGTACAGTTGGCAGAGCGATCCTTCGACGGTGTACGACGTCCAGGTGGCGACGACAACTTTCGAGGCGGTGCCCTCGGCTGCGCAGCAGCTCGCCGCGGCTGGATACATCATCACAGCTTTCGGCGGAAACTCGACGAACGGGCTCGTTCTGGTTGGAACCAAAGTCCACGGCGACACGCTGCCTCGCCCCATCATCGTGGGATCGAGTTTCGAAGAGCAGAGCGCCGGGTACGCCCAGGTGGCGCTGTCGTTCTACTTTGACGGAAACCAGGAGGTAGCCAACTGGATCTTCGAGGAATAGACGGAGCTGGAAATTGCCGCGGCTCCTAACGATTAGATTCACCCCGCTGATCAGCCCTGACGCCGTGTAAGTCTACGCCGACAGTAGGCGGGTGCCTTGGTCACATACCGAACATGATCAAGCTGAGGATGCTCCGGTGCGGGGCCCCTAACGAATGATTTGTATTCGTCGGGGTGGCGATCTCTCGCCGTTGCAGACCGGAGATGTAAGGCCGACGTCTCACCCATGTTTTTCATCTTCATCCTCCCACCATCGAGGGTGCCCCATCCTTCGCTTTCTTCCAGCGAAGGGTGGGAGAACCGGAAAAATCTCAATCGCTCTTTTCAACGTAGCGGAGAAAACTTTTCTGACCCGTTTGCCGATAATTACGGTCCTTTGGCGCACACTTCTAAATTGGAAAGGATCGGTCCGGGAATATGCAGAACAGCATCCGTACAATCACCACCATGCGCCCATCCCTCGCCGTCGCCTGCGCGCTGGTTTTTTTCCCTCAAAAGCACGCAGAAACTGTGCAGCCGCAAGCCGGCCCAATCAAATCAACAAGTTGACAGTAGAAATCCGCACAGTTCCAACTGTGCAAGGGCTGTGCAAGGCCGTGCGGAGCTGTGCAGAAGCCATGCAACCGCTATCCTGTAACCCGCTTACAGCGCCTCAGCCATCTCTTTGAGCACTGCTTCAGCCGCCTCGGCCGGGTCGGCGGCATGCGTAATTGGCCGCCCAACCACGAGGAAGCTGGCGCCGTTGCGCAAAGCTTCGGCAGGCGTTGCAACCCGCTTCTGGTCGCCCGTCTGCGCACCAGTCGGCCTGATACCTGGGATCACCAGAACCGCCTCGGGGCCCGCCAATTCGCGCAGCCGCGCCACCTCTTGCGGCGAGCATACAAACCCCGTGATTCCCGCTCCCAATGCCATTCGCGCCAGCACTTCAACCTGTTCGCTGGGTGAGCGGCCAATTCCTATTGCTCCAGCCTGTTCGGCGTCGATGCTCGTCAATACCGTCACCGCCAGCAGTTGCGGAGGGTCGGCCAACTTTTCAAGCTCATTGCGCGCAGCATCGAGCATCGCCGGTCCGCCCGACGCATGAACGGTCACCAGCCGCACTCCCAGCCCCGCCGCAGAGCGCACCGCCCCTGCAACCGTGTTGGGAATGTCGCAGAACTTTAGATCGAGGAAGACCGAGTGGCCCCGCGCCACCAGCGGCTTAATCGCCGCCGGCCCGGCCGCCGTAAACAGCTCCATGCCAACTTTGAACCAGTGGCAACTCCGCTCCAGCCGATTCACCAGGTCCTCCGCCGCGGCTGCTCCGGCCACGTCAAGAGCCACAATCAGGCGCCTGGCCGCTTCGTCCAGTGGATCGAGCTCCGGGGTGCGTACGTTTCCAAAGCTGGGTTTCATCCGGTCAGGGATTGGCATACCTTCATGGTAAGCCAACTTCAGGTGGAAATATATGAATGCCCGTCAAACGAACCGGCCAATCAAACTTGCCGCACACAACAAAAGACTTTGCCGTCCGCACTGCGCAAACCCAAAGGCTCGATAATAGAACTGTCACTTTGCTGACCTGCCTGCGTCCTTCGCTCCCGGGCCGGGCGCCACGACCATCAAGGGGGAAAGATTTGAGTTTTCGCTGGGCACTCGCGGTGTTAGTCGCTCTCGGCAGTTTTTGGGCTTCGCCCTTCATTCACGCGGCCACCGTGGACACCAACCATATGAACTACGATCCCCAGGTCCGCGAGGCATACGACCGCTTCTACAACCTCGACTACCCTGGCGCCGTTGCCCGCTTCGAGAAGTTCTATCAGCAGCATCCCGGCGACCCGCAGGCCGCCGCCTACCTGGTGAACGCGCTGCTTTTTCAGGAGCTATATCGCGAAGACCTGCTCGACACTACGTTCTACGCGAACGATGGTTTTCTAACCGGCCGTCACGCCACTGAAGAAGATGTAAATGTTCGCGACCGGATTCTGGGCCTTGCCGATGAAGCCATGCGCGACGCCGATTGGCGGCTCAGCAAGAACCCCAACGACGTTGACGCACTCTTTGCCCGTGGCTGGGTTCACAGCTTGCGCTGCACTTATCTGGCCATGGTCGAGCGCGCCTACGGTTCAGCCTTTCACCAGTCGGTGAAAGCCAAAGACGATTGCGAACGTGTTCTCAAACTGGACCCGAATTATGTCGATGCCAAGCTCATCGTGGGTGTCTACCAGTATGTTGTCGGCGCGCTGCCCTGGCCATTTAAGTTGATGATCGGCATTGCCGGCATTACCGGCTCAAAATCCACCGGCCTTGCGCTCCTCCAGGACGACGGAAATCGCGGCGTCATCACCAGCATCGAGGCGCGAACAGTTACGGCGCTCTTTCTGCGCCGCGAGGCCCGCTACCAGGATGCTATCCAGGTGGTTCACGGTCTCGAGAAGCAGTACCCGCACGACTACCTGTTCTGCCTTGAAGAAGCCAACCTGCGCAAGGACGCAGGCGAAGGCATGCGCGCCGTCGATGCCTACCGCCAAATCGTGGCCGATAATGAAAAGCCGGGCTATTTTGCATCTACCAAGATGGAACTCACATACTTTGGCCTCGGCGACGCGTTGCGCGGCCAGCGTCATTACCTCGAGGCGGCCCAGGCCTACGAACACGCTGCCAACAGTCCCGGCGTGAGCCCTGAACTCAAGGTTCGTTCGTTTCTCGATGCCGGCCAGTGCCACGACCTGAACTCGGAGCGGCAGGAAGCGGTAAAGGATTACCAGGCCGCGATCGACGCCGGCCCTAACACCTCACGCGCAGACAGTGCCCGCAAGGGCTTGCGCAGCCCATACCACGGCAATTAACTTCTGTGTGTTTCCCCGGGAACCTTAGGGCCGCCTTCATCGTATTCTGTGATTGATGTCTTCCCCCTTGAGGAGGAATGAAAATGGCCGTCTTCTGTAACCGTTGTGGAACCGGGCTCCCTGCGACCGCGCGTTTTTGCTCAAGCTGCGGCGCCACCATCCCCCCGCCGCAACCCATGCAGGGCAGGCCGCTGGTGCGCCCTCGCGTTGGTCGCCAGATCGCCGGCGTATGCATTGCGCTCGCCCACTCCAACGGCTGGGACGTCTCGGTAGTCCGCATTGTCACCGTGCTCGGCTTCTTCTTTTCCAGTGGCCTGGTGGGTATAGCCTATCTCGCCGCCTGGATCGGCATTCCTGAAGAGATGCCGATTGCCCCAGGAGTTTATCCTCCCCAGATATGAGCCCAAACATGAGCCCGGACTTGAGTTCAGGCATGAGCCCAACCTATCTCTCCTCCGGCGCTCGCCTCGGTTATAGCGACTTGGGCGCAGGCCTTCCCGTAGTGTTTCTGCACCCTACCCCCCTTGATCGCGATTACTGGCGGCCGCTGATTTCCAACTTTGGACCGCTGCGCGCCATAGTCCCCGATCTGCGCGGCCACGGCATCTCCGAGCTGGGCTCAGGATTGCCGACGGGCCTATTCGCGCGCTTGCCCGATGCGCCAGTACTCACAATCGCCCAGCTCGGCACGGATATTGTCGCGCTGCTCGACCATTTGGGCCTGTCGGGCGCGGTGTTTGCCGGCTGCTCCATTGGCGGCTACGTTCTACTCGAACTTTGGCGCCGCGCTCCAGAACGCATGAAGGGTCTGGCATTCATCTGTTCAAAGCCCCAGCCCGATGCCGAAGCAAACCTGGAAAAGCGCACTGCGACCATTGCCCAGGCGCGAGCCGGCGAAGCGGCGAAGGTATTCGACGGGAACGCTCAGAATCTGGTGGGGGCGACCACTCGCGCGCGCCGGCCTGAGGTTGTTGCCGAGGTCCGCGCGCGCATGTCGCTGACGGCCGAGGCCCTGGTGGCAGTGCAAGCGGGTCTTGCCACGCGGCTTGACTCGGTACCCACGGTCGCTAGTATTACGGCGCCCGTACTTGCTATCGCCGGTGGGGAAGATGGCGCCGTCACGCCCGCTGAGATGGAAGCGTTCCGCGCTTCGCCGGGTGGCTGTGAGTACCACGTGCTCGCCGACGCCGGCCATCTGGCCGCCTACGAGCAACCGGAGCGCGTCGCGGCAATCATGTCAGTGTGGTTTGAACGGTTCAGGGTCTGAACTTCAGCAGAAACTGGCCAAGCGAGGCCAGTTTCGACGGGAAGCCATTGCTGCTGGGGTTTGGGCCAGGCGCAAGCATCTCCGCGGCTCGATTACGTGGGAACCGCGGAGAATTCGCCAGTGGGGCGGGAGGCCCAACTACAGATCGCTGCTTTGCGGTGATCTTTCCCGATCTCCCCCTGGCGGGCCCGTCGTACACTGTGTTGTCGAAATGGATGATCTATTTGTAGCAGCGAGCAGGTTCGCGGCGTGTGATTTTAGTCACAGTAGATGAGGAAAGATTGCAGCCGAATGGTCTCCTCATCGAAGACTAGTGGGTGCCGGGCATTCACCCCCGAGGGCAGCCCGTAATTGGTTTATGACTCCTGCAGAATTTAAATCCGCTCTTTCGCTCGACGCGCCTCCCGAGGGGCTATCGGCGCCTCTTGCCGCGCTTTGGTGGGACGCCAAAGGCGACTGGGCACGCGCGCACGCGCTTGTCGATGAGCTTGAGACAATCGACGGCATGGCCGCTCACGCCTACCTGCACCGCAAAGAGGGTGTGGAATGGAACGCCAATTATTGGTATGCCCGCGCCGGCAACAAATTCCACCGGCCCACTCTCTATGCCGAGTGGCAGGAATTGGTGGAGGGCCTGCTGGGATGAAGAAAAGGGGGACTCGCGTGAAGCGAATCCCCCTCAGGCTGCCGACGAAGCTTTAAACCATCCCTCAGCGGCTAAAGCCGTTTTGATGTTGTTGGACTTGTGGCACCGATGAATCCGTGCCCTTTCAAAGCAGCAGGTTTTTCGTCAACCTGTGAATCCGTGCCCTTTCAAAGCTAAAGGTTTTTCATCAAGCTGGGGGACTCGCGTGCAGCGAATCCCCCAGCTTGCTACGAAGCTTTAAACCATCCCTCAGCGGCTAAAGCCGTTTTGATATTGCTGGACTTGTGGCACGGATGAATCCGTGCCCTTTCAAAGCAGCAGTTTTTTATCAACCTGTGAATTCGTGCCCTTTCAAAGCAGCAGGTTTTTCGTCAACCTATGAATCCGTGCCCATTCAAAGCTACAGGTTTTTAAACAACCTGAGGGGGGACTCGCGTGAAGCGAGTCCCCCTCAGATTGATGGCCGCTTTTTCAAGGCCCTACGAAATCATTGGGAAGTAGGCATGAATGGCGCGCTCAAGGGTCTGATGATCTACGTGGGCCACCTTTTGTTCATAACGGGCCTGCCAGCAGACCTGGTTGACGATGTCGCGGGGATGGCAGCAGCGCAGCTCCTCGTTGAGCGTGGAGCGGATGAAACGGATAAGGTCCTGGGGAATGCCGTCCTCGTAGGTGACGTTTTTGTCGAGCGCAACGCGGCGGAAGATCTCGGCAAACTGTTCCTCGGTGATGGTGCCCAGCTTGATCTTGGTTTGAATGCGGCGCAGGAAGGCGGGATCGACGAGGCTGGAGGGGTCGTTGTTTGAGGCGAAGACGACCAGCATCTCGAAGGGAATCTCAAGTTTTTTGCCGCCCACAAGGGTTAGGAAGTCGATGCGGCGATCGAGGGGCACGATCCAGCGGTTGAGCAATTCGTCGGGGCGCAGGCGCTGGCGGCCAAAGTCGTCGATGATCAGCACGCCGTTGTTAGCTTTCATCTGCACCGGGCTGATATAGAACTTTGATGTGGGGTTGTACTGCATGTCGAGCATTTCGGCGGTGAGTTCACCGCCCACCAGCACGGCCGGGCGATGGCACTTGACCCAGCGCTCATCGTGGGCTGAAGGCTTGGGCATCTCGATAGCATGATGGATGGCGGGGTCGAAGACGGTGATGATCTGGCCGTCGATTTCAACGGCGTGGGGGATCCACACCGAATCTTCAGCGAGCACCCGCGAGAGAACCTCGGCAACAGTAGTTTTACCGGTGCCTGCAGCACCGTAAAGGAAGATGGCGCTGCCCGAGTTAAGGGCGGTGCCGAATTGGCGAAGCAGTTCAGGGTCGATGACCAGGTGACTGAAGGCGCGCTCAACTTCTTGTTCGTGGACTTCAACGTGTTGCACGCTTTGTTTGCGCGTCTGCATTACATACGATGAAAGGGCGACCGGAGCGACACCGGTGTACTGGCTCTGCTGCATCAGTTCGATGGCGCGGTTGCGGCCCTGAGCAGTGATGCCGATGTGCGGAATGTTGCCGCTCATGCCGTTGACCTGGCAAAGCGATTGGGCGCGGAGACGGCAGAAGACGTCGTCGGTAACTTCGTAGCTGAGCTTTACGCTGTCAGAGAGCTCGAGCATGGAGATGGAGCCGACCAGATAAAGAAGCTTGAGGACCAGTTCTTCAACGACTGCCTGGCGAATATCGAGTTCCTTGAGGCCGCGGGGCTTGCGATCTGGACCGGATAGTGTGGTTCCCTGCGTCACGTTAATAGGGCTTTCATAATCCTGCATCGACAGCAGCGTTGCCATCTGGCTCTCCTGACTGTTCCGATACCAATCTAGTGGTAAATCAGGGGTTTGGGAGTCCCTCTTTTGTCGGGTCATTGGTCCCTCTTTGGTCACGAAGTAAGTCCCTCAAAGGTGGAGCTTTGTTCTAAATAGAAACACTCTGCGCCACGAGTCAATGGTTTAACGTCTCGAATACCATATTCTAGAGTGTTCCTGCCTCTCTCGCGGTGCGCCGGGGCACCCGGGAACCTTTCCTCGCAATAGCAATGAACCGAGGCAGTGATAAAGGGTGGACGAGCCGGCCTTTGCTAAACTGCTCCAAGGCCTTTACCCGATTTCTCACCATCCACAAACAGGCCGGGAGAACCCATGCCAGTTGTCGAACTGACGGGAGTTACCAAAGCTTACCAGAGCAAAGTAGCAGTTGACCATCTCAGCTTGAGCATTGAGGCCGGCCAGATGTTCGGACTGCTGGGTCCGAATGGCGCCGGGAAGACCAGCTCCATTCGGATGATGATGGGCATAACGATGCCCGACTCGGGGCGGGTTGAGCTGTTTGACAAGCCGTTTGACCGCGCCAGTCTTGACCGTGTGGGCTACCTTCCTGAAGAGCGCGGGCTCTACAAGAAGATGAATGTGCTGGACCAACTGGTGTTCTTCGGTCAACTGCACGGGCTCAGTGCCGAAGAAGCCAACAAGCGCGCCCTCGATTGGACGAAGCGGCTGGAAATTGCCGACTCCCTCGACAAGAAGACGCAGGAGCTTTCGAAGGGCATGCAGCAGAAGATCCAGTTTATTGCCACGCTTCTGCACGATCCGGGGCTGGTGGTGATGGACGAGCCATTCAGCGGACTGGACCCGGTGAATGCAACGTTACTGCAGGATGCGTTGCTCGATCTGAAATCGAAGGGCAAGGCGATTTTGTTTTCGACGCACCGCATGGACCAGGTGGAGAAGCTGTGCGATTCGATCTGCCTGATCGATCGCGGCGTAGCAGTGCTTGCCGGCAAGGTGCGTGAGATCAAGAGCCGCTACGAGCGCGACCGCGTGGTGGTGGAGTTCGAAGGCAGCGACGAGTTCCTGAAGAGCGACGAGATTGCCGAGGCCACCAACTACTCAGGACACGCCCAGATCAAACTCAAGCCGCACGGCGACTCGCAGAAGCTGCTGCACCTGGCGGCGTCAATGGCCACCATCTACCGGTTTGAGCTGGTTGAGCCATCGCTTGAAGAGATTTTCATCCAGACGGTGGGAGGCAAAGCCGATGCGTAATATGCTGCTGATTGCGAAGCGCGAGTATTTGGAGCAGATTCGCGGCCGTGCCTTCAGGATGTCGACCATTCTGGTGCCGGCGGTTCTGGTTGGATTGCTCTTTGTAAGTGCGTACACCGGCAAAAAAATGGGTACGGGCAAATACATTGCGATTGCCAGCGATAATGCGGCGCTGGCGAATGATATACGCACCAGTCTGCTGGAAGAGAAGAAGGCGGGATACAAGATCGATGTGGATGCGCCGTTTACGGAACAGGACCGCGCGGGCCTGATCGCCAAGGTGCAAGACAAGTCTGTCGATGGGCTGCTGACGATCGAAGATTCGGCGTCTGCCAGTCCCAGGGTGACATTTGCATCGGCTTCATCGATCAATCTGGAGGATGACGACGACCTGAAGGCGGCGGTGAACTTCGCGTTTGTGAATCAGCGGTTGGCGCAGAAGGGAATGACGCCAGATCAGGTGCAGGCGCTGGTAAAGAAAGTTTCGTTCGACACCCTGCAGGTATATGCGACGGGCAAGACCGGCAAAAGCCAGGGCATGGGGCCTTTCTACAAGGCCATGCTGATGACCTTTCTGATGACCATGCCGATCTTGCTCTACGGTCTCGACATGGCACGCTCGATTGTGGAGGAGAAAACCTCGCGCATATTCGAAGTGATGCTATCTGTGACGCGTGCGGACCAAATGCTGGCCGGCAAACTGATCGGGGTGGGCGCCGTGGGCTTGACGCAGATCGCCATCTGGGTTGCAGCCGCGGTGGCGCTGAGCGGGTCGAGCCTGGCCGCAATGCTGATGAGCGGCGACATCAAGATTCAGTTCACGTGGATGGAAGGGATATTCTTCCCGGTCTATTTTGTGCTGGGATTCTTCCTGTACAGTGCATTTTTCTCGGGGCTGGCCGCAACCTGCGAGACCGCGCAGGACCTGCAGATGTATATCACGCTGGCCGTGCTGCCTACATGGACTGCATTCTTCATTTTGCCGTTCCTGCTAAGGAATCCAAGCGCGCCCTGGGTGGTTGCGGCGTCGCTCTTCCCGCCCACGGCGCCATTGGTGATGATGCCGAGGATGGGGCTGGCTGCGGTGCCGGTTTGGCAAATTGGGCTTTCAGTGCTGTTGCTGGTGCTGAGCATCTGGGCGGTACTGTGGTTCGCGTCGCGCCTCTACCGAATCGGCATTCTGATGTACGGCAAGCGCGCCACCCTGCCTGAACTGCTGCGCTGGCTCCGGTATAGCTAGAATCGAAGCAGTGACCACCGAAAACAGACCCGGGTTCACGCTGGGCCAGCGCCTGGCGCTGGCTGTTGTCCCGCGATTGGTGTGGGCATTGCTATGGCTGCTGGGGTCGACATGGCGCTTTGAAGAGATTGCCGAAGAGGGCGTAACCCCGCTGGTGGGCGGCGCGGGTGCAGGCGCCGAGATCTTTTGCTTCTGGCACCAATGCGTGCTGCCCTGCGCCGTCTATTACCACCGAACCCATGCAACGATTCTCATCAGCCGTAGCTTTGATGGCGAGCTGATTACCCGGATACTCGGCTTGTTTGGCTTTAACGCGGTGCGCGGATCAAGCTCGCGGAGCGCGCGCGAGGGATTGCTGGGGCTCAAGGATGTGATTGAATGGGGCCGGCCGGCGATTTTCACCGCGGATGGGCCACGCGGACCGATTTACCAAACCAAGATGGGGCCCATCAAGCTGGCGCAAATGACCGGCGCGCGGATCGGGGCGTTTCACCTGGAGCCCGAGCGTGGGTGGACGATGCGATCGTGGGACCGGTTTCTAATCCCCAAGCCATTCACGCGCATCGTGGTGAGCTGGGCGCGGTGGACTGAAGTGCCGCGCGACCTGGCGCCGGACGAATTTGAGGCGAAGCGCGAAGAACTGAACGCCGCTATTGAACGCGCGCGGTTGCGGGCTCTTACGCATTTTGGAAAACACAATGCCTGAACCCTCTCCTCCAAAGAGTCAAACCGCGGATCACGATCGGCGCGTGGCGGATTTCGATTTTGAACTGCCCGAGGAACTGATTGCGCAGCAGCCGCCGGCCGTTCGGGGTGAGAGCCGCATGCTGGTGATGGATCGCGCGACAGGCGAATTCAGCGACGGCGGGTTTCAGGATCTGTCATTACTGTTGCGCGCGGGCGACCTGCTGGTGCTGAATGACAGCCGCGTGATTCCGGCGCGGCTTTACGCGCGGCGAACGCTGGTGCGTGAGCGCGAACGGCCCACGGGCCGCATTGAAGTAATGCTGACCGCGCCGGCTAGTTACCCCACGGACCAAGACCCGTCCGCAAGGACCCCGGCGAGCGGCAACTGCTGGCGTGCGCTGGTGCGGCCGGGGCGCAAGGTTGCCAATGGCGAGCGGTTGGTGTTTCCCGGGCCGAACGGAGAAACGTTGCTAGAGGCTGACGTTCTGGAGCGCGGCGAGTTCGGCGAGCGGCTGCTGGAGTTTGCGCCGACGGAGGATTTTTTTGCGGCGCTCGACCGGGTCGGCCACATGCCGCTGCCGCCGTACATTCATCGCGACGATGCCGACGCCGACCGCGAGCGCTACCAGACGGTGTACGCGCGGGAGCGGGGTTCGGTGGCTGCCCCCACGGCGGGACTGCACTTTACGCCGGCCATACTAGATGCGGTTGCGAAGCGAGGCGTTGAAATTGCGCGCGTGACGTTGCATGTGGGGTTGGGGACGTTTGCGCCGCTGCGCGTGGAGCGCGTAGAAGATGTGCGGCTGCACAGCGAACGCTATTCCCTGAGCGCGGAGGCGGCCGAAGCGCTGAACCGCGCCCGTCGCGATGGCCGTCGCGTAGTGGCTGTGGGCACAACGGTGGTGCGCACGCTTGAGTCGATTGCGCGCGAGGCTGAGGGCAGGGAATTCGCGGCACACTCGGGCGAGACGGCGATTTTTATTTCGCCGGGATTCGAATTCAAAGTGGTTGGCGCGCTGCTGACAAACTTTCATCTGCCGCAATCGAGCCTGCTGATGCTGGTGAGCGCGTTCGCCGGCCGTGAGCAGATGCTGGCCGCCTATCGGCACGCAGTGGAAGAGCGCTACCGGTTCTTCAGCTACGGGGATTGCATGTTTATACGGTGAACGGTGGACCGTGAGCCGTGAACGGTGGACAGTGGACCGTGAGCCGTGGACCGTTCACGGACCACCGTTCACCGTCCACCGCCCACCGTGCACTGGCAGCCTGTTAAACTCTCAATCGTGACCGACCCATCCAAGCCGCCTGTCTTTTTGCTCGACACCATGTCGTTCATCTTCCGTGCGTATCACGCCATGCAGCATTCTCGGCCCATGTCGACGCGCTCGGGGCTGCCCACCGCTGCGACCTATGTTTTTGTGAACATGATCAAGAAGCTGCGCCAGGACTTTGAGCCGAAGTATTTCGCAGCGGTGTTCGACCCCAGCGGCGAAGTATTTCGCGACGAGCGCGCGCGCAGCATGGGCCCGCTGCGCAAGTGGAACAGCAAGACGCAGAGCTTTGAAGATGTGAGCTACGAGGGGTACAAAGCCAAGCGCGAATCGATGCCCGAGGACTTGCGAAGGCAGATTCCGTATATACGCCGGTCGCTCGATGCGTTGCGTATTCCGATTCTTGAGGCGGTGGGATTTGAGGCGGACGATGTGATCGGCACGCTGGCGCGCGAGGCAGCGGAATACGGGCACGAGGTCTACATCGTCTCCGGCGACAAAGACATGATGCAGCTTGTGACGTCGCAGGTGAGGGTTCTCAATCCGCAGAAGGACAACCTGGTTCTCGATCCTGAAAAAGTGAAAGAAGTGCTGGGCGTTCCGCCGGAGAAAGTGGTGGACGTGATGGCGCTGCGCGGCGACTCAGTGGATAACATTCCGGGAGCGCCCGGCATTGGCGACAAGGGTAGTGTGGACCTGATTGTGGAGTTCGGCAGCGTTGAAGCGGTGCTGGACCGCACCGCGGAAGTAAAGCGCAAGACCTATCGCGAATCGCTTGAGCAGAATCGCGATGCGGTGTTGTTGTCGAAGGAACTGGTGACGATTGATTGTCACGTGCCCTTGCCGCTTGATTTGCACGCAATGGAGACGCAGACGCCGGATATCGAGGCTTGCCGCGAACTGTTTACCGAACTTGAGTTCACGTCAATGCTGCGCGACCTTGCGCCTGCGGAGGGCGGCGTTTCGGTGGAGATTCTCGACGATCCGACCGCCGACCAGATTGCTGCGTTTTTGCAGGCGGCGCGGACGAATGGATTTGCATTTGCCATCGATGCGGAAGCGGCCGGAGTGAGGGCGATAGAAGAAGAGGAAACGCCGGATGCGCCGATGACGCTGTCGTTACTGGATGTGGCCGAGGCCGCGGAGAAGAAGGCGAGCTTCGCGGTTGGAGTGAGCGCGGAAGCGGGCCGTGCGCTGAAGCTTGAACTTACGCCGGAGCTGCGCGCGTTGCTTGAAGATGAGTCCCAGCAAAAAGTGACGCACGATTTGAAGCTGGCGATGCACGTGCTGGCCGAAGAAGGAGTTGCACTGAAGGGCGCGGTGGACGACACCATGCTGCTTTCGTATGCGCTCAATCCCACGCACACCACACAGTCACTTGCCGACGTGGCGGCGCGCAACAATCAGCCTGCGCCCGCAACTCCGGCGGCGGGCGCGGCGGCCATTCATGCGCTGGCACCGGTGCTGAAGGCCGAGGTGCAGAAGACGGGCGTGGAGCGTGCGTATCGTGAAATCGATCTGCCGTTGGCGCCGGTGCTTTTCCGCATGGAGCAGGCGGGAGTGCGCATCGATCTGGCGGTGCTTGACGGGCTTGGCCTCCGCTTCGGCACCGAGATTCAGCGGGTGGGCGCGCGCATCTACGAACTGGCGGGCAAGCAGTTCAACATCAACTCGCCGAAGCAACTGGGCGTAGTGTTGTTTACCGATCTTGGATTGCCGGCGCCGATGGTGCGCGGCAAGGGCAAGACGGTTTCGACGGCGCAAGATGTGCTGGAGCAGCTTGCCGAGAAACACGATGTTCCCAAACTCGTTCTCGAGTACCGGCAATTGTCGAAGCTGAAGGGGACTTACATCGATGCGCTGCCGTTGCTGGCCGACCTGGAATCGCGCGTGCATACCACGTTTCAAGCGGCGGCCACGGCTACGGGCAGGCTTTCGAGCGTCAATCCGAATCTGCAGAACATTCCGATAAGGACGGAGTTGGGGCGAGAGATTCGTGCGGCGTTCATTGCGGCTCCGGGAATGCAATTGCTCTCAGCCGATTATTCGCAAATCGAATTGCGATTGCTGGCGCACTTCTCGGGGGACAAGCTGCTGACGAAGGCTTATGCCGAAGACATCGACATTCACACGCTGACTGCGAGCGAAGTGTTTGGCGTGCCTATCGACCAGATGGACAAGGAAACGCGGGGCCGCGCCAAAGCGGTGAACTTCGGCATCGTGTACGGTATTTCGGCGTTCGGGCTCGCCGCGCAGCTTGGCATTCCGCAGGCCGAAGCGAAGGCGTACATCGATCGCTATTTTGCGCGCTACCAGGGCGTAAAGGAATTCATCGAGAAGACGCTGGAGCAGACACGCAAGGACGGCTTCGTGCGGACGATGTTTGGCAGGCTACGGCCGATTCCGGATATCGAGAGCCGCAATCCGAACCAGCGCGGATTTGCCGAGCGCACGGCCATCAACACTCCGCTGCAGGGAACCGCAGCGGACCTGATCAAACTGGCCATGATCGCGCTTGATCGCAAGCTGGCAGAACGTAAGCTGAAGACGCGGATGGTGCTGCAGGTGCATGACGAACTGCTCTTCGAGGTTCCGTTTGATGAGAAGGACGAAGTTGCCGCGCTCGTGAAGGCGGAGATGGAAGGCGTAGTGAAGCTGAGCGTGCCATTGATCGCGGACCTGGGCTTTGGGCCGAACTGGCGCGATTTGTAAAAGTGTGATGCCAACGGGAATTCAGTTTCCGGTGAAATTGCTGGGGGCCGGGAGGGGCTGCGGAAAAACTCCTTGAACGAGGCAATTTCGCAACACGAGGCGCAGCAGGGGCTAAAGCCCGGACTCATTTTGGGAGCTTTATCGGCCCGGCTAAAGCCGTGCCCTTGTTACAGAGCGACCTGAGGCTAGTTTTCCGCAGCCTCGGGAGACCGGCGGTACGATTTCCGACGGTTCGCGAGAAGTGCTGGTTGGCGCGCTGGCCGTGTGAGCAAATCTAATTTCGCCGTACAATACCCGCAGCAGGTTTCGGCTATGCTTCTCGACCTGACCAAAGCGCTTTCATTCTTTGTGAGCATGCTGGCGCTCTACCCGGTAGTTGCGGGCGCATTTTTTGTGCCGGGGAGCCATTGGCAGGACCGGCTGATTCTCGCCATTGCGCGGATGGGTGTGGCCGGTTGCCTGGCGCTGGTGAGCGGCATTTTCTTCGCAAGGCCGTGGGTCAATCCGGAAGGAATGGGGCAGGACGAACCGGGGCAGGATGGAGCCGGGCGAAGGCTGATGGCTACGCTGCCGGTGCGTATCTATTTGTGGACCGTTCTCGGGGTCGCAATCCTGTTTCTGCTGTCGTGGTACCTGGAAGAGTTCTACGTGCCATATCTGTGGAAGAACCTGCCGTACTGAGGGACCATTTAAACTCTAGATATTGGGGTTTGGGTCCCTTAAGGAAGAATGTCCACCGCCGCACAAACCGATGAGCTAATAGCCCGCGGCTGGGCTGCGCTTCCGCCCGCATATCGCATTCCCGATGTTGCGCCTTCACTTGATGAGGCACTGGCCTGGTGCCGCCGTCTTGCCGAGACGCACTACGAGAACTTCCACGTTGCGACATGGTTTTTGCCCAGGGCGCTGCGCCCGCACTTTCACGCGATCTATGCCTACTGCCGCATCTCCGACGATCTCGGCGACGAGGTCCCTGATACTGCAGCAGCCTTGGCGCTTCTTGACTTGTGGGGCCGCGAACTTGACGCCTGCTACGAGGGCCGTGCGCGCCACCCAGTTTTTGTCGCGCTGGCCGAGACCATCCGCGCTTGCAGCATTCCCAAGGAGCCATTCGCCGATTTGCTGGCTGCCTTCCGCCAGGATCAGACCGTCACCCGTTACGAGACGATGGACGACGTCTTCGGCTACTGCCGCAACTCTGCAAATCCAGTCGGGCGGCTGGTGCTCTACGCCTGCGGTGAAGCCAGTCCCAATGTACGGGGAGAGAATTTCAGACTTTCTGACCTGACCTGTACTGCGCTGCAACTGGCAAACTTCTGGCAGGATGTACGCGTGGATTTTGGCAAAGGCCGCGTGTATCTGCCACAGGCCGACATGCGCCGCTTTGGAGCGACCGACGAAACCATTGAGCAGGGAATTGCTACTCCGGAATTCCGCGCGCTGATGCGCTACGAGGTCGACTTTGCGCGCACGCTCTTTGTGCAAGGGCTGCCGCTCATCGGCCGGGTGAACCGCGATTTGGCCGTCGATCTCGATCTCTTCAGCCGGGGCGGCCTCGAAATTCTTCGCGCCATTGAGCGCCGGGATTACGATGTGCTCAGCGCCAGGCCCGCCATTTCAAAACGCACCAAGCTCTCGCTCGCGCTGCGCGCTCTCGGCGGCAAATCGCTGCCGTTCCTGCGCCTGGGAGCGGCTACCACCGGGAAATCGGCTTGACCTTTGCATCGAGCAGCATGACACTCGACCGTGCTTACGCCCATTGCCGGGCAATCGCCAAGAAGGAAGCGAAGAACTTCTACTACGCCTTTGTTGCGCTGCCATCAGCACGGCGCAATGCCATTTGCGCCATCTATGCCTTTATGCGCAAGGCCGACGACTTGGCAGACGACGAATCGGTCACGCTTGAGGAACGCAGGCGCAATATCGACACCTGGATGGCCGCGTGGCACCAGGCGGCAAACCGAGCGCCAACCGGTGATCCGGTATTCATGGCCGTGCGCCATGCGGTAGCTCGATTCAATATTCCGCTCTCGCTTCTCGAGGAGTTGGTCGCTGGTGTCACCATGGATCTGGAGCACGATACCGTCGACGCTCCCGATACCTACGCCACCTTCGCGCATCTCTACCGATATTGTTATCTGGTTGCCTCTGTGGTTGGCCTGGTTTGCATCCGCATTTTTGGATACACCGATCCGCGCGCTGAAAAGTTTGCCGAAGAAACCGGCATTGCTTTCCAGCTAACGAATATTCTGCGCGATGTGGTTGAAGATGCCTCGCGCAATCGGGTCTATCTGCCGCTCGAAGACCTGGCCGCACACGGCGTTTCGCTGGAATCTTTGCTGCATCGAGCGCCTGGTGCGCCGCCCACGGCGAATGAACGCGCATTGCTTAAGTCCATCGCCGATCGCGCCGAGAAGTATTACAAATCTGCCGAGGAATTGCTTCCTCTGATCGCGCCTGAGAGCAGTCCCGCGCTGCGCGTGCTGGTTACTATCTATCACGAGTTGCTGAAGCGCATAGTTGCCGCGGATTACGATGTATTCACGCGCCGCGCCAGTGTGCCGACGGCGAAGAAGGTGACGATTATGCTGACTGGACTTGCAAGGATGGCGTGGGCGCGGGTGGGCGTGATTGACTGATACTCAGACGACTTGACGATCGCAAGCCAACCCGAATCACGCTCGGTTACCGTCATCGGCGGCGGCGTGGCCGGCATGAGCGCCGCCTGCGCGCTTGCCGAGGCTGGCCTGCGCGTGCATCTCGTCGAGCGCCGCGGCTACCTGGGTGGACGTGCGGGCTCTTACCTGCATCCCGGCGTCAACGAAGTCATCGACAACTGCCAGCACGTGCTCTTCGGGTGCTGCACGAATCTCATCGCGTTCTACCAACGCATCGGCGTTCTCAATCAGATCGATTGGACAAGCGACATGACCATGATCGAGCCCGGCGGACGGCGCTCTGTGCTTGGCCCATCCGTTCTACCCGCTCCATTGCATGGCCTGCCAAAACTGCTTTCAGCACAGGCCTTCACCTTGGCTGACAAGCTCTCGCTGGCACGGGCATTCAAAGCGCTGTTGCGCCCGGTCGCGGCGGATTCGGCTCAGACGTTGAGCGCGTGGCTCAAGCGGCATAAGCAAACCTCCGGCGCGGTGGAACGATTCTGGCGGCTGGTGATTGCGAGCGCGCTCAATGCCGATCTCGACGCCATTTCCGTACCTTATGCGGCCAAAGTCATTCGCGAGCTCTTCATGAATTCAGCCGAGGCCGGCCGCATGGGCATGAGCACAGCGCCGTTGAGCCAACTCTACGCAGGCGCGGAGGCGTTTCTTAAGAGCACAGGGGCGGAGCTTCACTTGAATTCGAACGTTGAGTCCGCGGCGTGGGATGAAGAAGTCTCGGAGTGGACGATTACGACACGCTCGGGAGAGATTCTTACCGACTACCTGATTCTGGCGCTGCCCTTTGAAGCTACGGCCAAGCTTATTCCCAACCTGCCGCCGGCCGAGCGCGCAGACGCTCTGGCAGCACAAATCGACCACTACGAGCACTGGCCCATCTCGAGCGTGCATCTCTGGTTCGATCGCAAGATTACCGATCTGCCCCACGCCGTTCTGCTCGACCGGGAGATTCACTGGATGTACAACAAGGGCCGTCTGCAGCCGTGGCGCAAGGTGAAGGGCAGCTACCTGGAACTGGTGCAAAGCGCTTCGCGGGAGTTTGCCGCGCGGCCGCGCGAGCAGGCGATTGAGCAGGCTGTCTCTGAGCTGGCGGAGTTCTTTCCCCAGGTGCGCGAGGCCAAACTCGAGAAAGCCGCGCTGGTGAAGGAAGTGCGTGCAACGTTCGGAGTCCCGCCGGGCATCGACGCATATCGTCCGGCGGCCGTGGAGTCTCCCTGGCCGAATTTGTTTCTTGCCGGCGACTGGACCGCGACAGGTTGGCCCTCAACGATGGAGAGCGCTGCTCGCAGCGGACATCTCGCCGCTGAAGCACTTTGCGCGGCGATCAACGCACCGCGGAGATTTCTCGCGCCGGACCTCAAGCCCCGCGGGTTGATGCGATTCGTGTAGCCGACAGCTTAGCCAGACCATGGAAGCTCAGCCTGCCCAGGCCAACTCAGAAGCTCTGTGATCTGAATCACTTTCGAGATTGGATTGCCAATATATCGTTTGAAGCGGCTTTGTCCCCGCCTCAGGTTTTCAGGGCCCCAGGGAGCTCCCCCCAATTCGATTCCTCAAGGAGGTTTAGATGTCCAATTCTGAATCCTCAGGAGATCCTCTCGCTTGTTCGCCAGGATTGACCCTGGGGCCGGAAGGCTCTTCTTCGCTGCAGAAGCAACTGTGTGACAACCTGTTCGACGGCGTCTATTTTGTCGACCGGGATCGCAAGATTGCATATTGGAATCGCGGTGCCGAGGAGTTGACGGGTTATACAAGCGAGGAGGTAGTTGGCTCGCGCTGTTTCGACAACCTGCTTATGCACGTCGATGATTCGGGTTGCCAGCTATGCCACGGCGGTTGTCCGTTGGCAGCCACGATTGACGATGGCAAACGGCGCGACGCCGAGGTGTATCTGCGCCACAAATTGGGCCACCGGGTTCCGGTTTCGGTTCGCGTGGCGCCTATTAAGGACAATGATGGCGTAATCGTAGGCGCGGTTGAGGTCTTCAGCGATATCACCTCAAAGAAGACGATAGAAAGAAGGGCGCATGATCTGGAGTCCGAGGCATACCTGGATCCACTCACGGGTCTGTCCAACCGCCGGCATATCACGATGGCGGTGACGCACGCGATGCAGGAGATGGATGAATTCGGAACCAGAGCGGGCTTACTGGTGATTGATGTTGATGAGTTCAAGGAAGTGAACGATAAGTTTGGCCACAGCGCAGGCGATGAGGTACTGAAGACAGTTGCAGAAACCCTGTCACACGCACTTCGGCCGCAGGACCTGCTGGGCCGCTGGGGCGGCGATGAATTTCTGGTTCTTGCGAGGGGAGTGGACATCGAAACTCTGAAGAAGTTGGCAGAGCGCTGCCGTAAAATGATCGAGGTTTCTGCCGTAACGGCAGGCGGGAACCGAATTGGTACGACAGTCTCAATCGGGGGAGCGCTTTTGGATCGCGGCAAGCCTGCGCAATGGGCTTTTGACCTTGCAGATGGGTTCCTTTACGCATGCAAGGCAAGTCGCCGGAACCAGTGCATCATCGGTGGTTCGGGGGATTAGGTTACGGCCCGGGCACAAGCTCCGCTGAGCGATGAAAAATCCGCAGCGACTGGCGCCGCATACGGTTCGCTCTCCACGTTGGACAGCGCTGCCGCTTCGGGCATTTGACTGCGGCCCGTTGCTCGCATCTCAATGAGGCGCGCCTGCTCTTCGCCGCAGAACAGAATCCTCGCGGCGGATGCAGTTTTTTCTTACCATCTCAAATACGTTCTATACAACCCCCGTCGCCAGCCCGGAAAAGTCTTGACTTTCATAGTGGTAAGCTGTAACTTACCGTTAGTGGAAACTTACCAAACGCGACAACTCGACGCCCTTGGCGATGTCACCCGCCGGGCGCTTCTCGAACGTCTGCGCCGGGGGCCGCTTCCGGTGGGGGAGCTGGCGCGCGGTCTGCCCGTGACCCGGCCGGCGGTTTCACAGCACCTCAGGGTGTTGAAGCAGGCGCACCTGGTGAAGAGCGAAACTGTGGGAACCCGCAATTATTATCGTCTCGATCCGCGTGGGTTTGCGGCGCTGCGGGCCTATTTCGACAGGTTCTGGGGCGAGGCGCTCGAAGCATTCAAGGCAAAGATAGAGGAGGATTGATTCGATGGAACATTCGGAAACCCTGGACGTTCAAGGCGCAGGCGGCGCCGAGCAGGTTGAGGCACGAATGCAACCGGTGCGGAGAAGCATTCGCGTGAAGGCCACACCGGAACGCGCATTTCGCGTCTTTGCCGAGCAGATGGACTCGTGGTGGCCGAAGAGCCACCACATTGGCAACTCGCCTATGAAGGGAATTGTGGTGGAGGGGCGTGCGGGCGGTGCGATCTATTCCGTGCAGGAAGATGGCACCAACTGCCCGTGGGCTTCAGTGATTGCATGGGAACCACCGCATCGGTTTGTATTTGCGTGGCAGGTAACGCCGGCCTGGAAATACGAACCCGATATAGCATGCGCGAGCGAAGTGGAAGTCTCATTCACTCCGGCTGACGACGGAACGACGCTGGTTGAGCTCGAGCATCGTTATTTTGAGCGTCACGGAGAAGGCTGGGAGACAATGCGCGACGCAGTGGGAACGGAAATGGGTTGGAATGGAATGCTGGCGCTCTATGCTGAGCAAGCTGGGGAGGGCGCATGAACGCTACGTTCTGGTTTCGGATCACGGCAATCGTGATGTTCCTTTTTGCCGTGCTCCACACGATCGGGTTTCTGAGTTTTCGGCCGCCCTCGGCTGAAGGAATGGCGGTGTGGAGCGGCATGAACGGAGTGAGCTTTGCGATCAATGGAGGCACTTACTCCTACGGGCATTTCTACAGGGCGTTTGGCCTTGCGATTACCGCGGCGCAACTCTTTGGCGTGTGGGTAGCGTGGACTCTGGGATCGATGGCGCGGCGCGGCGATGGGGGCGTTCGGGCTATCGCCTGGGGCATCATTGCCTGGCAGATTGTGGGGATTGCGATCGCTGCGATCTATGTCTCGGCCAAGCCGGCGTCGATGTCGGCAGCGACTGTGATCTGCATTGCGATTGCGCTGGTGCGTTTGCCGAGGTCATCCGAATCGAAGGATGACAGCCTCAATTCATCGGAAAGTTGAGGGCTGTCGTATCCCACCCTAAACGCAAAGAGCGCGTTTATGATGGGGAGCCCGGCGCCAGGCTTAGTGCGCCAGCAGATACACGCCTACGCAAACAAACACGGCGGCGGCCCAGCGGCGGCGGTCGACGTTTTCTTTCAGGAAGATTTTGCCTGCGATTGCGTTGGTTACGAGCGTGAGTGAGGCCGAGGCGGGAGCAACCAGGCTCAGGTTGAGGTGATTGAGCGCGAAGAGCAGCGAGAAGAAGGCAAGCGCCAGGAAGAACACGCCGGCAAAGAACAATGGGCAGGTAAGCACGGCGCGGATTGCGCCCTTCAATCCTGAGCGCGCGCGAATCACATCGAGGTCGCCGAGAGACTTCATGGCGGCAGCCGTAAGCACCTCACCCGTAGTGGAGCTGAGCACGACGGCCGAAATCATCGCTGTCGCCATCCACACGCCGGGCTGAAAAGTAGAGAAGGGAAGCGTCATGGCACCTCTACCTCCTCTCGCTCAGGTTCAGGCGCGGGGTGTTCGGTGAGCGAAGGCCCTTGCGCAACGAAGCCCACCCCCAGAGTGATGAGCAGGATGCCCGCCCAGCGTTCGAGCGAGATGGTCTCATGCAGCCAAAAGCGCGAAAGCAGGGCCACAATCACGTTTCCGAAGGCTGTGGCGGGGAGCACAAAAGTGAGATCGGCCCAGGAAAGAGCGGTCAGGTAGCTGGCGAAGAATCCGATCAGCAGTGCAATACCTGACGCGATCCACGGCGTGAACACGGCTGCGATCAGCGCGCCTGGATGCGAAAGGGAGATTGCAGGCATGTGGGTCATGCCGCGCGAAAGGCAAGTGTCGCCAAGCGGCGCGCAAACTGCCACCAGCCCCAGAATCAGGTACTGCCGCGGTGTGAGAGTGTGTTTGGCCATTCCTGTGGGTTGAATGCCTCACTACTTAGATGAAACAAAATGAGGGCGGACGCAAAAGCGTCGCCCTCATCGGAAATCCAGGCATGAAATCTTTACGCACCAGCTCCGACTGGAGCCTGCGGCTTGGCCTGCTGCTTGCGCGATTCCTTTACCTGCCGGTTGCGTTGCGCGCGCAGTTTGAGGAACGACTTGGCTTCAACGTAGAGACGCGGCAGGTCGCGATTCACAACTGCTTTCCAGACCACGCGGAAGGCCGCCTTGGGACGGAAGTAATACTCGTCGTAAAAGCGGTGCACCATCTCCATCACGTAGTCCACGGGCAGGCCCGGATACTCGATATGCGCCATCTGGTGGCCGCCGCCGTCTTCCATGCGCTCATTGGTAATGAATCCGTTCACCTTGGCGTACTCGTAGAACTCCGTGCCTGGGTAGGCGTGCGCGATCGATACCTGGATGGTTTCAACGTCGAGGCTCTTGGCAAAGTCGATGGTGTTGCGGATCGACTCTTTAGTCTCGCCGGGCAAGCCCAGGATGAAGTCGCCATGGACAACCAGGCCAAGGTCGTGGCAGTCTTTTGCGAACGCCCGCGCCCGCTCAACCGTGGCGCCCTTCTTGATGTTTTTGAGGATCTGCGGATCGCCTGATTCGAAGCCCACGATCAACAACCTGCAGCCGGCTTCTTTCATCGCCTTCAGCGTGTCGTAATCGGTGGTCACTCGCGAAGTGCAACTCCAGGTAATGCCGAGCGGCTTGAGCTTTTCGCACAACTCGATAGTGCGGACCTTCTGAATATTGAAGGTGTCGTCGTCGAAGAAGAATTCCTTCACTTCCGGGAAGTTCTCCTTGGCCCACTTCAGCTCTGCGGCTACGTCGTCGGTGGAGCGCTTGCGCCACGCGTGCCCGCTCAACGTCTGCGGCCACAGGCAGAAGGTGCACTGCGCCGGGCAGCCGCGGGTTGAATAGAGGGCAATGTAGGGGTGCAGAAGGAAGGGCACGTTGTAGCGTGTCACATCCATGTCGCGCTTGTAGATCTTGGTGGCCCAGGGCATCGCGTCGAGGTCTTCGACCTGCGGGCGGTCGGGGTTGTGAATCACCTTTCCGTCCTGTTTGTAGCTGATGCCGAGAATCTCATTGAGCGGCTTGCCCCTGGCAAACTCGACCACTGAGAAATCGAATTCGCGCCGGCAGATGAAGTCCAGTGCCGAGCACTCGTTCAGCGCGCGGTCGGGGTCGGTGGTTACCGGCGGCCCAACGAACGCTATTTTGATTGCGGGATTGGCGGCCTTGATGGTTTCTGCCAGCCGCTGGTCGCCTTCCCAACCCACGGTCGAAGTAAAGAGCACGAGGAACTCGTAGCTCTTGCAGATATCAATCGTTTCTTTTGCGGAGACATGATGCGGCGGTGCGTCGAGCAGCCGCGAACCTTCAAGCAAGCCAGCGGGATAGGTAAGCCACACCGGGTACCAATAGGACTCGATCTCTCTGGTGGCAGGCCAACGCGAACTCGCGCCGCCATCGAAGTTCTCAAATGACGGGGGATTCAGGAAGAGGGTTTTCAGTGGCGTAGACATCCCTTTGATTTTACCATTGCGGTTGTTTTCAGGCAGTGCCGGCTGGCTTAGGGCGTCTAACTCGATATACGCTAACTACTTGACCTGCAGTTCGTTAAGCCAATCCTGCATATGACCGAGGGCTCGCATCAGGTTCAGCCGGGCCTTATCCAGCTCAAAACCGGCATCCAGGGCCTCAATGAATCGCTGCCGCTCGTCCGCGCGCGCCTGTTGCTCGACCTCAGGGCTAACCTGCGGCTGAGCGTTCGCGCCGCCGCTGGCTCCATTGCCCAGTTCCATTTGCGACACTACGGTCTCTAATTGCTCTGCGGAAATCTCCTGCTTCAGTTTGGCAATCTCGGCCAGCGTATCCAGTTCGCGCAACGAGCTTGAAAGCTGCGCGATCTGAATATCATTTTGTTGTTGCGCCTGCTCAGCTTCGACTCGTGCGCGAAGAGTCTCCGCTCCCGACTCCTTTACTTTGTCGCGATCTTCGAAATTGAAGATGGGCAAGCGGATCGAGAAGCCGGTGCTGAAGTTGTTGGCCGGCAGATACTTTTTGTAGTACTGGTTGATGCTGTTCAGCAGCGTGGTATTGCGGTTGTACTGCGCGCCGAACGCCACCTCCGGCAGTAGCCAGGTTCGTTCCGAGTCGCCTTTTTGTGCTCTTTCGCGCGACTCGGCCTGCATCTCGGCCGAATCCAGTCCTGGCGTTCTTTTTGCAGGTTCATCCGCTGTTACCGCGGGAATTTCAGGAATGCTGTCGTGCGCAGGAATGATCGATCCCACGGGCAAACCCGTCAGCGTCGAAAGTTGTTTATTCAGTGTTGCGGCGCGCGTTTCCAGATGAATTCGATGCAGCTTTACCAAGGCAGCCGACAGTTGCGCCTGCAGCAAGTTGCTTCTGGAGTCAACTCCGCCATCCACTCGCTGCTGTTCGATCTCAACCATGCGGCTTGCATACTTTTCCTGCTCATGAGCTGCCGCAAGCTCCTGGTTGATGGTGTCGAGCTCGATATAGGCGGTTGACGCATCCAGGGCCACTTGCTCTTTTGCATCCGCGAGACTCAGCCTGGCGGCCTTCACGCCCATCTTGGCGGCTTGGATGTAGCGAATCTGGGGAAGGCTGAAGACCATGGACTGCACCGTCGCGTCCCAAATGGTGGGCAGGCTGCCCGTGAAACCGACCTCGGGGAACGCCGGCAGTCCCGAGCCGAACGAAAGTGAGGGAACGAAGGCATCGCGGCTCTGCAAGAGGGAGGATTCTGACTTGAGGAGATCGGCCTGCGCCAGCTTCACATTTGAGCTGTTGCTCTGCGCCAGCTCAACCACCGTGCGCAGCGATACCTGAGCCTGCGACGAGGCAGCGGCGGCTGCCAATGCAATCAGCGCCGCGCCCCGCACCATCCGCGCCTCAAATGTTCGAGCATCGAAAGTGCGCGCCGTTCTCATCAGTGTTTTTCTTCCTTTAGCTGGTACTCGTGCGCCATCGCCTGGGCCGCGGCTTGGTCGCGCTGCGCTTCGGCGCTATTACCGAGCTGCCGTTGCAACTCTGCCAGACGGCTATACGCTACAAATGCCGGACCCTCGTCGGTTTTGGAACTGCCGCCCAGATAATCCTGCAGCATCCTTACTGCCGTGGCGGAATCGCGCCTGGCTTCGTACAGCACGCCCGCCCCGTCGTAAAGTGCAACGCTGGCGCTGCGGTCTTTAGCGGCCGCACTTTGCGCGCTGTGAACTGTCGCTTCCATCTGATCCCACTGCTGGCGGTGCCGGTAAAAGTTTGCCAGCACAGTTAACTGCAGGGCAGGATGCTTGCTGGTTGCGACCGCTGCCTTCAACTCCCTCTCCGCGGTCGCGTAATCCTTGCGGCTCGACGCAATTTCGGCTCGCAACTGATGCGCGCGCGGCGGGTCCAACTTGTCGAGTTGGGTTGCAATCTCCTCGGCCTTATCCAATCCTCCGCCAACAATTCCGGGCGCATCCACATCGAAAGAGCCGAGGTCAGAGAGAGCTTCGACATTGCGCGGATCAAGCTTGACGGCGGTTTCAAATTGCTGGTGCACCTGTTTGCCAAGTGAAAACGCACTCAGAAAAGATGCGTTGCTGGCCCGCCCGCCCAGTGCCCGGCCATACCACAGGTGGTAGTTCGAATTCTGCGCATCCAACTCGACCGAGCGGCTGCACGCGGAGGCTGCGGCGTTCCATTGCCCCAATGCGTACCGAACCCGGCACTCAAGAAATTTTGCCTGCGCAATATTCGATCCGCCCTGCGGAAGCGAGGCAATCAAGGCGAGTGCCTTGTCGGCTTCGCCCGCTTGCAGATCTGCATTAATCTCGGCCAGAGGCTGCCTGGCAACCTGCGTGGAGGCCACAGCGAGCAAAGCCGCGCCGAGCAATATGGTCACACCACGCAAGCCTTGCAAGAACAACCTCATCACCTTATAACCTTGATGGGAACACCCTGTTGCAGCGGCTGTCCGCTGGTGGTGCCGGTGGCCACCCAATCACCTTCGTTAAGGCCCGAAAGGATCGCCTGCCGGGTCACATTAAAGGTTCCCGTGGTTACGGGAGTTCGAACCAGCGAACCGTTAACCACTTTGTAAACATAGGGGTTCTTCCCATTTTGAAGGTGCAAAGCCTCGCGCGGAATGCTCAGCACGTCGGGCTGGGTCGAAGTGGTCACGGTGACCGTCACGTTGGTGTCGGGCAGCAGGCCCGCGCTTGATCCGTCAATTTGAACCAGAACCTCGCCGACCGTGCGGTTCAAATAAGTGACGACGGTTACCGGCAGGCGCTCGATGTGCCCTTGCCACTCGATGCCGGGCTTGGCGTTCCACTCGATCAAGATCGGTTGTCCGACTGCTAAGCGCCCGAGGTCCGGCTCGTCAAAATAGGCTCTCACCCGCTCGTGGGAGAGGTCGGCCATTTGAAGCAGCAACTTGCCGGCCTCGGCGAACTCGGTGGGCGCGGCATCCAGGCCATAGACGGTCCCCGCAACCGGCGCAAAGATCTGTGTTTGTGCCTCCGCTTCCCTGGCCGCGTCCAGGTTGGCTTGCGCATCTCTCACCGCAGCCTCGGCGCGGGCAACCTCATCCGCAGAAAACCTGTTATGCGCGCTGTGCTGCGCGGCATCCAGGCTCGCCTGTGTGCTGGCCAGCCGCTGCCTTGCGGCGGTTACTTCGCTGGCTGAAGCTGCTCCATTCGCCGCCAGATTCTCAAGCGCTTCCAAATCGTGTTGCGCCTGGTCACGCGCCAAACGGTCCTGTTCAATTTCGGCTGCCGAAGCCTGGTTTTCTGCCTGGGTGCCGTTGTGTGTGGCCGCAAACTCAGCGGCCTGCGCCGCCTTTAGCCCGCTCTCGGCCGCTGCCACTCTCGCCCGGGCTTGAACATCGTCGAGCACAATCATTAGTTTGCCAGCGGGAACCTGATCGCCGGACTGCACGTAGACGGCTTTCACCGTAGTGGCAAGCGGGCTGTAGAAAATGAATGGCTTCTCGGGTTCGACTTTACCGTTGGTACTTTCGGTGGCCTTCAGCGGTTCGCGAACCGCCTGGGCCTCCTGTACCACCAGTTTCTCGCGCAACAAATTGCGGGCCACAAAAAACACGGCCACCAACACTACCAGCGCACCGATCCAGAGCCAGCGCCTTCCAGATTGCGTTCTTTCTTCTGCCATTCAGTTAACCAGAGTCAGTATATAAGATTCAGAATCATGCGCTTAAGGAGCAGAAAATTCGTTGCCATGGTTTCGAATGGTTCGATGCTTAAATGGGGCAGCGGGAAATCGTCATTTGCGATCCCTCGTACAATATCCACATGACCGCCGAACCCCGCTACACCGACGAGCACGCCAAGGCCGGCCTCGATTTCGCGTTTCCGACCATCGAGACATGGCAGAACCAGTTCCCAGGCTACGAAATCCAGATTGACGACCCGGAACTGACGTCGGTCTGCCCCAAAACTGGACTACCCGACTTCGGCATCCTCACCATCCGCTATATGCCGCGCGAGCGGTGCCTCGAGCTCAAATCCCTAAAGGAATATCTTTTCTGCTACCGGAACCTGGGTATCTTTCAGGAAAACATTGTGAACCAGGTGCTGGAAGACATTGTGAAGGCCTGCGATCCGTTGTGGGCGATCGTCAAGGGCGAGTTCCGGCCGCGGGGAGGGATTGGGACTACGGTCGAAGCCAGGTGGCCGCGGCCGGGGGCGTAGATCCAGTCGCCAATGCTATAGCCGTCAGTTTGGGGCGGTAATATTCGTTGAGATTTCCGAGGGCCGATTCCCTTGTCTGTAGCCGCTCTGCCAAGCCGCACCCGCCTCGGTCCCGTTCTGGGCACGGTCTCGCTGCTCATCGCGCTCAACCTGCTCAACTATATTGACCGCTACATTTTGTCGGGCGAAGTGCAGCCCATTCAGCATGAGTTCCACGCTACCGACCAGCAGATGGGCGCGCTGAGCACTGCGTTTTTCTTCGTCTACATGCTGGCTGCGCCGGCCACCGGCTGGCTCGGCGACCGCTTCCGGCGCAAGCCGCTCATCATCGCGGGCGCCACGCTGTGGAGCCTGGCTACGCTGGCTGCGCTATGGATTCACAGCTACCCGACGTTCTTTGCCCGCCAGGCGCTGGTGGGCATCGGCGAGGCCACCTTCGGCATCTTCGGTCCCGCTGTGCTCAGCGATCTTTATCCGGAGCGCGAGCGCAACCGCATCCTGTCGATCTTCTATGTCGCCATTCCGGTGGGCGCGGCCTTGGGTTACCTGGCCGGCGGCCAGATCGGCTCTCACTGGGGATGGCGCGCGCCTTTCCTGGTTTGCGCATTGCCCGGATTTGTAGCTGCGGCCCTCTACGGACTCATGGGCTGCGAGCCCGAGCGCGGCGGCGCCGATCGTATTGCGCCCGACATGAAGCGGACTACGTTCGTGGGTATTCTCACCAACCCAGCATTCCTGACCGCGACGTTTGGCCTGGCCATGCTGACCTTCGCCATGGGCGGCATATCGTTCTGGATGCCGGAGTTTCTGCGTCGCACTGCCGGCCTGTCAATGGGCAACGCAAGCCTGGCGGTTGGCGGTATCACCGTGATTGACGGCATAGCCGGAACACTGGTTGGCGGAGCGATTGCTCAGCGCTGGCTGCGCACCAATCACCGCGCACTTTACCTACTCTCTGCGTGGAGCGTCGCCCTGACGCTGCCCTTTGGCGTATTGCTATTCTTTGGGCCGCATTCGTGGGCGCTCCCGTCGCTCTTCTGCGCGGAGTTTTTCCTCTTTATGAATACCGGCCCGCTCAACACGGCGCTCTGCAACTCGGTGAACGGAGCCGTTCGCGCCACCGCCATCTCAATCAACCTGCTTTGCATTCACTTGTTCGGTGATACATTCTCGCCACAGATCATCGGAGCCATCAGCGATAGAACCAAGCTCAGCATTGGCCTGGGCGCCACGCTCATTTCTCTCGTAGTTTCAGCCGCGATTTTGTTTGCCGGAGCGAGGCACGCGCCGCGACTGGATGGGGCCTAGGCGATTGCATAAATACCCGAAGGCCGACTGCAAAACATCCTCAGGGGCTAAAGTGGGTGCGTGAGAACTCGGTCCCATATAAAAAAGACTGTCCGGAAGCACCCGCGGCTAAAGCCGTCTCTATACTTAGCGCCTTATTCTGGGGCCTGAAGGCCCCTGCTCCCTCCGAAGTGTCCACTGAAAGCATGCCGTGACCGGTTCTCACGCACACACTAAAGCCCTACTGCGGAAAAGCTCCTTGGACGAAGCAATTTGGCAACACGAGGCGCAGCAGGGGCTAAAGCCCGGACTTATTTTGGGAGCCTTATCGGCCCGGCTAAAGCCGTGTCCTTGTTACAAGGCGACCTGAGACTATTTTTTCAGCAGCTTGTAAAGTCGTGCACTTGCTACGAAGCGACTGGAGACCTATTTTGGGAGCCTTATCGGCCCGGCTAAAGCCGTGCCCT
>CAZGUD010000038.1:2731-67293 GCA_964528915.1 uncultured Occallatibacter sp. | reverse complement strand
AGACATGCCCTGATACAAACCGACCTAAAGACATGCCCTGATACAAACCAACCTATTGCCACGCCCTGATACAAACCGACCTAAAGACATGCCCTGATGCAAACCAACCTAATGCGATGCCCTGATACAAACCGACCTAAAGACATACCCTGACACAAACCAACTTATTGCCACGCCCTGATGCAAACCGAATTAAAGCCATCCCCTGATACAAACCAACCTAATGCGATGCCCTGATGCAAACCGAATTAAAGCCATCCCCTGATACAAACCAACCTAATGCGATGCCCTGATACAAACCGACCTAAAGACATGCCCTGATACAAACCAACCTAATGCCACGCCCTGATGCAAACCGAATTAAAGCCATCCCCTGATACAAACCAACCTACTGAGTTTGCTTCACGTAATTCCTGTAACTTTCGCCGGTTCCCAGCGCACGCGCCAGGGTCAGCTTGGCCACGTTGTGCCGGTAAAGGCTGGCGACATACTGCGCATTCGCCTGTGCCACCGATTGCTGCGCCTGGCTTACGGCCAGGTTGTCGCTTACGCCGTTGGCGTAACGCTGCTGTGCCTCGCTCAAAGCTTCATTGGCCAGATCCACGCTGGAATGCGCCACTTCAACCTGTTTCTGCGCGGCCTCGATATCGAGCAGCGCGTCGCGCACATCTGCGTCCACCTGGGCTTTCCTGTCGCTCAACTGCGCCTGCGCGGTATCCAACTGCGCCTGCGCCTGCTCGGCGTCGCCGCGCAGTCCGTACTCTTTGAACACCGGAAAACTCACCGTTCCGGTCGCATCCACGGTGCCGTGCGAGTGCGCCAGCGTGGTGCCGATGTCACCGTAATCCGCATTGGCCTTGAACGTGGGCAAACGCTCGTCGGTGGCTGCCTTGCGCTGTTCGGCTGCCGCTGCCGCCTGCTCAACCAGGGCGGCCAGATCTTTGCGGTTGGCCTGGGCCTGGGCGATCAGCGCATTCACATCCACCCGGTCGAATGCAGCGTACGGCGCTTTGTCGGTGAGCGTGAACTTCTGCTCCAGCGGAAGTCCGATGGTGCGCGCCAGCGCCAGCTTGTCTTTCTCCAGTGCCGTCTGCGCGGCGATCAGTTGCTGCTCCTGCTGCTGATAGTCAACGCGGGCCCGCAGTTCATCCAGCCTGGGCGCGGTGCCGGCGTCATGGTTGGCGACGGCCTGGTTGAGTGAAACTTTTGAAGTGTCTACCTGGGCCTGCACGCTTTCAACCTCGGTCTCATCGGCCAGCACCAGCAGGTAGGCGTTACCCACAGTCAAAACCACCAGGTCGCGCGCGTCCTGGGCTGAGAGCTGGGCCGCCGCAAAGTTGTGCCGGGCGGCCAGGTAATTCCTCAGCGAAGAGAGATCGACGAGCGACCAGCTCAACGAGGCCCGCACGTCCGTGTACCCGAACGGTCCGATGACGGTGGGGAAGCCCGGAAACCGAAACCCCTGGGCGGGAAGGTCGACCTGGCTCACCGTCTCCCTGGCCGCGAATTCCACGGACGGCAGCAACGATTGCAACTGGCTCAACCGCTGGCCGCGCGCTGTCGAAGTCTGATTCTGGCTCAAAATGATGCCCAGGTTCGCGGTCAAACCACGCTGAATAGCGTCGTCGAGCGAGAGCCCGATCGGTTCGGCAGAAGCGTTTCCCTTGATCACGCTGCCCTGGAACGAGCCGGCAGTGGGCGCGGCAGCCTGTGGGGCCGTTTGCCCCTCGGCTTCCGGGCCGACGAGAAGCGTGAGACTCAAAAGAAAGACGGCCAGACAGGGACAGATTGCGTTCTTTTGGATGTACTTTTGCAAATTCGACCTTGCCCGATTAGCGGCCAAAGATTCCGCCAAAATTGCGGTTAATAAATGGATGCGCACTCAATGCGAGACGCTTCTAAAAGTAGTGTATCGAAGAAGAAGGCCGAAAGCGCAGGTTGGCCGTCACAGTAGCCAATAGCCAGGAGCCAATAGCCAGTAGTTCTGGCTCGAAGCTGGCCGCCGGCTGACTCGCCGCCCCGCTGTTTTCCAGAACGGGGCTGCCTGCCGGCTATTGGCTACTGGCTACTGGCTTGTTCCCTAACTCCTGGTCCCTGTCGTTTCGTGAATCAGTTGCGAGGCGAGCGAGCAGAGTCCCTGTCGGAAGACGTCGCGGACGGCGCTCGAGGTCCAGGCCTGGGCGCCCGGTCCCCCGTGCTCTGCGAGCAGTGCCGCCGTCTCTTCCGAGCTGAATCCTGCAACAGCGCGCAGCACGAAGACAGTTCGAAGCGGGGTGGCCAGATTTGCCAGCCATTCGCGGACGCGGTCGCGATCGGGGCCGGCGATCATTTGCTCGAGCTCTTTGGCGGAGACGCCGGCAGAATCCAGATCGTCGTCTTCGATGCAAGTCAAAGGGCTCGCTGCACCCTCGGGAGCGGCCAGGCTGCCGGGTTGGCGGCGGGCGATGGTCTCAAGCGCAGCTTTGGCCAACGCCAACCGGCTGCTGCGGCGCGCCTCAAAGTGGTCGCCGCACCGGGTAACCTCGGCGGTGGAAACCGTGTGCTCAACCAACCGCACGCTCTCTTCGCCCTCGCCCACCAGCATTGAGGCCAGGCTGTAGAGGCCGGCGGCAATAAGGTCGAGCATCTCGTCGAGACCGGTGAGCGCCTGCTTCACCTCGACATCGTCTTTGGCGCGGCCATCGAGCAGGCCTTGCACGCTGCGGGTAAACGCCTCGGCCCCCTCGGGCATCGGCTTGGGAGGAATCAGGCTCGCGTGCTCGTTTCCAGGCGTCTCAGACATGTCGAAAATCTCCCTTCAGGCGAAAAGGCCACCCACCTTCATCCTCAAACCGGGCCGGGTTGCGCGTCAACCAGAGGAAAAACCGGGCAGACGAAAAACCGGGGACTCGTCGCGCAAGCGGGAATTGGCTTGCAAACATATACGTTCAAGCTGCCCCGCGGGTTTCAAAACGATCGCTTCCCTTTTTTGCACCCCCTTAACACCGCGCAAGCCCCTGTTGCTGTATGAGTTCAAGATGGGACGCCGGCCGTTCCAGGCGGGCGCAACGGGATGCCACATCCCGCAAAAACGCGATAGACTTCCAACACGGCATCGGAAAGCCACATGGCCAAGACATCGCAGAAACAAAAGCTCTTCAATGGACGCGACTACTCGTGGATGCAGTTCAATCGCCGCGTGCTGGAAGAGGCCGAGGACCCTGCCAATCCCTTACTTGAGAGGGTCAAGTTTCTGGCTATTACGGGTTCGAACCTGGACGAGTATGTGGAAATCCGCCAGGCCGGCCTGTTGCAACGCATTGAAGACGGCTACCGGGAGCCCGGTTACGACGGCCTGCGCCCCGATGAATCGCTTGCGGTCTTGACCGCCGATATCCACGACTTTGTGGCCGCCCAGTACCGCTGCTGGAATGAGAAGTTGCTGCCGGAGATGCGCAAGCACGGCATCAGGCTGCTGGAGTGGGATGAGCTGAGCGACGAGGCCCGCGCCTATGCCAAAGATTATTTCCAGCGCGAAGTGGATCCGCTGCTGACGCCTATTTCGATTGACCCGGCGCATCCATTTCCGCGGGTGCTGAACAAGGCGCTGTGCCTGGCGCTGCTGCTGCGCGCCAAGCGGCGCAGCTCGGGCCCGCAGGTACTGGGAGTGGTGACGGTTCCGCGCGCTTTGCCAAGATTTGTCCGGCTGCCGGCGAGCGAAGGAGCCTACGACTATCTGCTGCTGCAGGACCTGATCGCGCAGCACCTGGCCGGCATGTACCGCGGCTACGAGGTGCTGGCCCACGGATCGTTCCGCGTGACGCGCAACTCAAACCTCTACTTCGAGGAGGAAGAGGCGCGGTCGCTGCTTGAAACCATCCGCGTGGAGTTGCACAACCGGCGCAAGGGCGATTCGGTGCGGCTGGAGATTGAGACCGGCGCCGACCCTGAAATTGTTGAGCGCCTGCGCGTGAATTTCGAGCTCGACGAAGACCAGGTCTTCCGCAGCGATGGACCGGTGAACCTGTCGCGCGTGATGTTCTTCTGCGACGACGTGAAGCGGCCGGACCTCAAGTTCCAGCCCTTTACGCCCAAGCCGCTGCATCTGAGCCGTAAATCGACCGGCATCTTCGACGAGCTGCGCCACCGCGACATTCTGCTGCATCACCCCTACGACAGCTATGACCCGGTGGTGGAGTTTGTGCAGCAGGGCGCGCAGGATCCGGCGGTGGTGACGCTGAAGCAGACGCTCTACCGCACCAGCCATGACTCGCCCATGTTCCAGGCTCTGACCGAGGCCGGAGCGACCAAGGAAGCAACGGTTGTGGTGGAGCTGATGGCACGGTTCGATGAGGCTTCGAACATATACTGGGCCCGCTCGATGGAAGACGCGGGCGTGCAGGTGTTCCACGGCGTAGTTGGACTCAAGACGCATTGCAAGCTGGCCTTGCTGGTGCGCCGCGACGAGGACGGCGTAACGCGCCGCTACTGCCACCTGGGCACCGGCAACTACAACCCGGTGACGGCGCGGTTCTATACCGACCTGAGTTTGCTTACCAGCGATCCGCAGATTACCGAGCGCGTGCACATGGTGTTCAACTACCTCACCGCGCATGCCGAGATCGACGACTACAGCCCGTTGCTGGTGGCGCCGCTGACCATGGCCGAGAGTTTCTTGAGACTGATCCGGCGCGAGGCCGAACACGCACAGGCAGGGCGGCCCGCGCACATTATCGCCAAGATGAATGCGCTGCTGGAGCCGTCGGTGATTGAGGCGCTCTACCAGGCATCGCAGGCCGGCGTTCAGATCGACCTGATAGTGCGCGGACTGTCGATCCTGCGCCCCGGCGTGAAGGGATTGAGCGAGAACATTCGAGTGCGATCGATTGTGGGCCGGTTCCTGGAGCACTCGCGCATCTTCCACTTTGACAACGGCGGCGAAAACGAAATCTACCTGGGTTCGGCCGACTGGATGCCCCGCAATCTGTTCGAGCGCTGCGAGGTGGTATTTCCGGTGCGCGACCCGGCTGCCGTCGAACGCATCCACAATGAGATTCTGCCGGCCTACCTTGCCGACACCGTAAAGGCGCGGTTGCAGCAGCCCGACGGCAGCTATGTGCGGGCCAGCAAGCTCGTCAAGGATGCGACGGCCTTCTCGAGCCAGGACTTTCTGATGCAGCTTGCCGAAGGCAAGGCGGATCTGGACGCGCTTCCCGCGCTGCCGGAGCAAAAGCCGGCAGCAAAACCCGCGGCAAAGAAGGCTAAAGCGGCGGATTGAAAAGTGCGAAAGCTCTCGTCAAATCTCGCGTCGGTTGCAATCATTACCGCGGTAGCGCTGGCTAAGTGCTTCGCTCAAGTTCCGCCGCCCAATCAAAACTACCCAAGCCATCTTCCTTACGCATTCAGCAATCTTGTGTGGTGGAGCGACAACGAACTCCGAACCATCCTGAAACAGCGCATCAAGGGGCTGGGAGACGAGATTGTTCCCGATAGCCCTGCGCTTGGCCAAATTCGCAACACCCTGAAGTCGTTGCTGCAGCAAAAAGGCATTGACGCCGACATTCAGAGTCAAGAACCTTCGACATTCTCTCTTACGGCTCAAAGGGATCCGGATTCGCCGGGACCCGCGATCGTTTTCAGTGTGCTCTCGCCGAAGGTGCTGGTCGACAGGGTTGTAATTATTGGGGCTCCCGACAAGGTAAAAGACGATATGATCGGTGGCCTGCATTCGCTCGAAGGGCGGGATTACGCCGGTGAGGAATGGATCGTAAGATCAAGCGCGCGGAGAACATTGGAGCCTCGGGGTTATCTTTCTCCCCATGTGGAAGTGACGCATGATTCGCCACGCAAGTCAGGCGATCGCTATCTGGTAAACGTTCTGATCTCCTTGGAAGTGGGGGTGCAATATCGGGTAGCGTCCATCAGCGCTGACGGTGGACCGCTTCTGGAGGGCAGAGACTTGTCGGAGTACTTTTCAAAGAAGGCTGGAGATATTGCGGGAAGCGATCCCCTTCGTATGCTCGCCGGCTCGATCCAGGCGCTCTACCAACACTATGGATTTGCCGACGTCCTGGTCGAAGATCCGCCGCAGCTCGATCCTGCACACGCCGCCGTTTCATATCACCTGACAGTGACGCCTGGACCGCTTTATCACGTGCGCAACCTCACCATCCAGAATTTGAACGCTGAGCAGGAATCCAAGGTACGTGATTTACTCGGAATGAAATCCGGCGATGTTTACGACCAATCCCACCTCACCGAGCTTTATCGAAAAGTCGCAAATGAGCCGGCTCTGTCTTCACTAAAATTTGGATACAAGTTCAAAGAGGATGCGGCTGCCAGCGCCGTAGATTTATCGCTGGACTTCTATAAAGAAGGCGGAGCTGTTAAAGCGACTGTGCAATGAAGGTTGCCAGCCAAGGCCTCTTCCGGGGCTAGCTTTGAGTCTTCTACAATAAGAAAAGTGCCGCTAACTTCCCTTCATCCCACGGCCACTGAGCACAAAGTTGAACGCAGGAACGCTGCAAGTGGCGCCGGCGCTGCGCTTACGCCACTGCATCTGTGGCATCTGGCCAGCTTTGACGCGCCCACCGTTGCGCTGGTGTGGGCGTCGAGCTTTACCTGGGCTGTGGGAACACATCTTCCACCGCAGGCGGCCGCGGTTATCGCGCTGGGCGTGTGGACTGTTTACGTGGCCGACCGGCTGCTGGATGCGCGTTCTGCGCTGCGCCATGACGCCGAATATCGACTGCGCGAGAGGCATTACTTTCATTGGCGCCACCGGAAGGTTCTAGTGCCCTTCGCGCTGGTGGCCGGAGTTGCCGTTGCCATCCTGGTGCTGGCCTGCATTCCTGTTGTCGCTCGCGAGCGCGATTCGGTGCTGGCCGTGGCTTCGCTCGCCTACTTTGCCCGCGTACACCAGAGGGAATTGTCGGCAGTTCGAGGCAGACGGCCGTTTTTCCCGCCGATGATTACAAAGGAGCTTTTAGTGGGCGTGCTTTTTGCGGTGGGATGCGCGCTGCCCGCGCTGGGCGCCGCGTGGGCAGCGGCCGCAATTTCGCGCTGGGTGTTGATGGGCTGCGTCGCATTCTTCGCCGCGCTGGCCTGGCTCAACTGCCACGCAATCGAGCAATGGGAGTCGGAAGCGGGACCGGAGCCGGGAACGCTTGGCGGAAGCGATCTTTCGCTCGCACGCCTTGCCTTCGGGCTAGCGTCCATCAGTTTGCTGGCTGCGGTGCTGCTCTGTCGAGCACATCCCCGGCCGGCGCTTCTGCTGGCGGCGGCCGCGATTAGTGCGCTTCTGATTGCGCTTCTCGATCGTATGCGCACACGGCTTAATCCGCTCACATTGCGCGCCGCGGCCGATGTTGTGCTGCTGGCGCCGGCGCTGGTCATTTTGGTCGCCGGGCCTATTGCAGGACTGGTGCGATGATGGCTGCATCTTTCCCGCTGCTCCAATTCCAAGCGCAAAAGGGCGAAGCACCCCAGTTCGACAAGCTGGCGCGCGCCTATCGCTGGATGGAGTACCTGAGTTTCGGCCCTGCGCTCGGCCGCTGCCGTAATCAGTTCCTCGCCGATCTGGCACATTGCCGCAAAGCGCTGGTGATAGGCGACGGCGACGGCCGGTTTACAGCTCAACTTCTCGAGAGCCACCCAGCGATAAGGGTGGACGCCATCGACGCGAGCCCGGCAATGCTGCGGTCCCTTTTGCGCCGCGCCGGCATGGCGGCCGATCGGGTTCGCGCGGAAGTTGCCGATGCCCGCGCATGGCAGCCGGCAAACGGCGAGCCTTATGACCTTGTCGTCACTCACTTCTTTCTCGATTGCCTGACTACCGTTGAAGTCCGGTCGCTTGCCGAAAGGATTCGTTCAGCTTCGGCTCCCGATTCGGTTTGGGTGGTGTCTGATTTCGCTATACCACGCGGCTTTTTCGGACGGATCGTGGCGCGGCCGCTGGTTTCGGCGCTTTACGTCGCATTTGGGCTCCTGACCGGACTCAAGATCCGCTCGCTTCCGGACCATGCGGACGCCCTTTCCGAGGCTGGATTCCGGCTTTCCCGCCGAAGAACGCGGCTCTGGGGGCTGCTGGTGAGCGAGTTGTGGGTATCCAGGCAGGCTGGCGTCTTGTGAGTGCAAATGTTACAAATCTGTTAAAATGGAACGTGTAGAAAGCTCGGCATTCCCTCATAAGTCCCGCCGAAACAAAACCATGATCCTCTACCTCATGCGCCACGCCAATGCCGGAGTTTATCGCGGCAACCCTCTCCTTGACACCAAACGGGGCCTGATCAAGGAGGGTAAGGAGCAGTGCATGCTGATGGCGAGGGTGCTGAGCGCGCTCAAAGTCCAGGTGGATGTGATTGTCTCAAGCCCGCTGAAACGCGCCCTGCAAACGGCGCAGTTTGTGGGTACCGAGATGGGCTACGAATCAAAGGTCGAGGTGAGCCCCGCGCTTGGGCTCAACGCCAGCTACTCTGACTTTCAGGCTCTGCTGGCAAAATATGCCGACCGCGACGGCGTGCTGATGGTGGGCCACAATCCCAACTGCTTTCAGTTTCTAGGTCACATGATTACGGGCAACGGCGGCGCGGCCATCCGCATGCGCAAGGGGTCGATTGCCCGGGTCGATATGGACAACCATCCGCCGCGGCTGCAGTGGCTCATCGATCCACGTACGGCGCGCTCAATCTACGCCAGCGTCACAAAGAGTTCGCGCCCAAAGACCTCGCGGAAGTAGCCGGCCTCCCGGCGCAGCGACCATATTTCAAGCTCCGCACCGGTGCGTCCCGGCTCGACCTCAAGGTAGACCCGCTTGGGGTAAACCTTCACCATTACGCGCAGCACGTCGCTGGCGCGGTCCTGGTTAAGCGCCACGGCGAGCCGCAGCAGCACCACGGCGCGATCCACATTCTGGTGTTCCTGGGCGGGAATGTTGCGCAGCGCGCGATCACCAGGCTGCGGACGGCTCTTGCCCAGGTAGCGCGCGATGGCGGAGACGATGGTTCGCTGGGTCTGCGTATAGCCGTAAATCTCGGTGCTGGAAACAATGTATTGCGTGTGCCGGTGATGCCCCTGGTGATTGATGAATTTGCCGGTATCGCGGAGGATGGCGGCAGCCGCAATCCAGCTTTCGTAATCCGCTGGAAGATCGTGCAGGTGCCTGAGCTCGGTGAAGAGTTGCATGGCGTGGGCGCGCACCGGCTCAGCCTGCTTTGTATCCACGCCGTAACGCCGCGCGGTGGCCAGCACGCTCTCCCAGCGTTCATGCTCAAACTCGCGATGCGCCTTGGCGCGCGCGTCTTGCCCGGCCAGCATCTGCGCCAGGATGCCGTCGCGCAGGCCAAGCGGCGAATAACGGAACCCGCGCAGCCCGAAGCTCTCAAGCAACTCGGCGTAGACCTCGGTGCCGGCCACAATAATTTCGGCGCGGCGTGGGCCAATGCCCTGGATTGCCTCGCGCTCGGGCAGAGACATCTTGCCGAGTTTGCGCGCCAGCTTGCGCACCGCGACTGCAGGAACCACACCCGGCGCGGTGGAGTTTGCCCGGCCCCGTTGAGCAGAAGATTTCCCTGCGCCTTTGCCCCCTGCCCCTTTTCCCCCAGCCCCTTTTCCATCGATAGAACCCGCCATCCACGCATCGAATAGCGCAGCCGCCGTACCCGAGGTGGCGATCACCTGCGTCGTCCGCCCCGGTTGAATTTTGCGATGCGCGCGGCGCAGTTCGCGCCCAATCAACTGGCGCATGCGCGCAAGACCATCTTTGGTCGGCGGTTCCGCGCTCAGGAACTGTTCAGTAAGCCGGACCGCGCCCAGCGGCAGGCTGATGGTCTCCACAATCCGCTTGTGCTCAGAGAGCGTGATCTCGCAACTGCCGCCGCCAAGGTCGAGCAGCAGGATGCGGCCGCCTGTCCCCGGCTCGTTGCTCGTCACTCCCAGATGAATGAGGCGGCCTTCTTCGAGCCCAGAGATGATTTCAAGATTCCATCCCGTTTCGGCCTTCACCCAGGCCTGGAACGCGGCTCCGTTGCGCGCGTCGCGCATGGCCGAAGTTGCGACCACGCGGATCTGGTCGACGCCGTGCGATTGCACCGAGCGTTGAAAGCGCTTGAGGGCGCGCAGCGTGGCTGCCATGGCTTCGGGCGACACCAGGCCCGATTCGAAAACGCTCGCCCCCAGCCTCGTCACTTCGCGATCTTCGGCCACCGCTTTCAACTGGTGCGCTACAACTCGCGCGATCTTGAGCCTGCATGAATTGGAACCGATATCGATGGCGGCAAAGGTGGGCATGGCGGCTGGCGTTGCGCTCCGTGGGGTGAGAGTCGACCCTTCGCCAAGATACACGACGAGGGTACGCGGGCGAAGTGAGGCGGAGGACAACTGCGCGCCGCTGTTGAATCGCAGGCGGCTTAAGGGACGGTTACGCTGATGGTGGTGGTCACGATCTGGACTGGCGGCGAGGTATCGGGGACTTGGTTGGCCGCAGTGAGCGTGTAGGGATAGGTTCCCGGCGTCATGCCGCTACCGTTGCCACAGGCCGAGATTACGGGCAGAATTGCGAAAGCGCAGAGGGCGATGAGCAGCGCCAGGAGACTGTGCCTGAATCTGCGCCGGAAGCCGAGCCCGAACAGCATGGCGCCGGCCAAAGACAGAATCGCCGTTGAAGAGCCTTTGCGGCCGGTTCGATGTCCATTGACCGGTTCGACCGAGTTCCAGGGAGTGAAATACCACGTGCCTGTATACGTTTCGCCCGCGGTCACGGGAATGGAAGCGACGGGGCCTCCGTCGCAATAAGGAATCTTCAGCTTGGCAGTTTGTGAGCCGGAATACTGGCACGACATGATCAGCGTGCCGGTCAGGGGAATTCCTGTGACGGAGAAGGAACTGGCGCCGTCTCCGCTGGCCGGCATGGTGACGTTGGTAGCGGTGATGGCGAAGGGCGTGGAAGCGCCGGCGCGTGGAGTGAATGCAAATGAGAAGAACGCTAAAACGACTGCAAGCGCAGGAATCGAAATCCGCCGACGGAATCTCATGGTTCAAGCCTCCCGCTGGAAACGAAAAAAGTTGTCGATCAATTTGACGCCGAATCACACTAGCTGTAAACAGGATTTGCAAATCTTAGCCGGGAAAACGATTGGACCGGCGCACTCTTGAAGCAGCGTTCCGCGCTAAACCACGCATCTTCATGAACTTCTCATGCTGAAACGCACCATCTACGCGGCTGATATCCTTGAATTGATGCCTACAGAAAAGACAATGAACGACACAACTACTTACCATCGCCCGCAGCAGAAGTCCTCCGCGCGGGCTGCCTGGGTGCTTTTTTTCGCTATCTTCATTGCGGTTTACTTTGCGTCTTTGTTTACTCCCCCATTGCTTGACGATGTTGACGCTTCGCACGCCGAGGCAGCGCAGTATATCGCACGCACCGGCGACTGGATCAGTCCCAGGACCGACGGCATCCGTTACATTGAAAAACCGCCGCTGCCTTACTGGATCATCGCCGGCATTTATCGCGTATCGGGAGTGGAAAACGCCTTCACCACGCATCTTCCCAACGCGCTGGCCATGCTGGCGCTCACGTGGATCGCGTGGCTGTGGAGCTGCCGAGCGTGGGGTCCGCGAGCCGGGCTCTATGCCGGACTCGGTGTGCTCACTTCGGTGGGGCCGTTTCTGTTTACGCGATTCATCATTCCCGAATCGCTGCTCGCGTTTTTTCTGCTGGCCGCGCTCTACGCCATGATCGAAAGCCTCGAAACCGGCCGCGCAAACCTGATGTACTGGGCCTGGGCATGCGTGGCGCTGGCGCTGCTCACCAAGGGGTTGATCGCGCCGGTATTTTTTGCGGGAGCCGCAATCCCCTATCTGGCGTTCACGGGCCAATGGCGCCGCTGGCGTTCGCTCAAACCGATTACCGGATTTCTGCTGTTCCTGGCCATAGCCGCGCCATGGCATATTCTGTGCGGGCTGAATAATCCTGACCAGGGCCACCCCGTGGGCAATCACCCCACCCTTGGCAATGTGCATGGATTTTTCTATTTCTACTTTGTCAACGAGCACTTTCTGCGCTTTTTTGGCCAGCGCTATCCGCACGACTACAACAAGATGCCTGGCCTCTTGTACTGGTTCGGTCATTTTGCCTGGCTATTTCCGTGGAGCCTGTTTTTGCCCGCGGCCTTTGCGCTGGCATGGAAGACGCGCCGTCATTGGCTCACGCACCTGCGCCCCGACGCGGGACAGACCGTGGACTTTTATCTCGACAACGCGCTGCGCGAAGATGTGGCTACATACGTTTTGCGGCTCAAGTTCCGGGTGCGCACCATCTGGCTGCTCAGCTTGTTTTCGGCGTGGACGCTGCTGTTCTTTTCGATCTCGACCAACCAGGAGTACTACACATTCCCGGTGTGGCCGCCGCTCATTATGCTTACGGCCGGCGTGATGGCAGGCATTGAAGAAGGGCGCGGCGTCGACGAAGAGAATCCGAGACTCTCGACCCGGTGGCTCACCGGCGCGCATGTGGCATTCGCGCTCATCGGCGTGCTTTCGGCCGCCGCGCTGGGCTGGGGATTGTGGGAGTCGCGCAACCTGCCTTTTGTCGCCGATATCGGTACGCTGCTGGCGCATCGCGGCGTTGGCGATTACACGCTCTCGATGTCGCACCTCTTCGACTTGACCGGGCCGTCGTTTGCCGCGCTGCGGCTTCCCGCTGTTCTCGCCATGGTGGCCCTGCTCATTGGGCCGTTGATCGGACTGGCGCTCAGGCTCAAGACCAGGCACATGGCCGCGACCATCAGCGTGGCGCTTACCATGACGGTGTTCTTCATCGCAGCGCATATTGCGTTTGCGCGCTTTGAGCCCATGCTCAGCTCTAAGCAGCTTGCCGACGTGATCATGGCCAAGGGCACGCCCAACGACACGTTCATCATCTACGGCGAACAGTCTTCAGGTTCTTCGGTCATCTTCTACACCGACCGTTTCTTTAACCATCACCCGGCGCTGCTGGTATTACCTCGCTGCGGCCAGAACGGCGAGGGCACCACGCTGCTGTGGGGTTCCTGCTACAAGGACGCGCCCGAAATCTTTCTTACCGACGACGAGCTGGCAAAGACATGGGGCACGGGCGAGCGCAAGTGGATATTTGCCGAGGATCCGGACCAGTCGAAAGTGGAGCAGATACTGGCGGGAAAACTCTACGCTGCGGGGTCAATTGCAGACAAGGCGCTGTGGACCGACCGGCCGCTGCAGTAAGGCAGGGAACAAGGGGACAAGGGAACATGGCCGGTGGCTTTAAGCACTAAGGCCGAAATGGGTATTCGTTCCAGCGACCAATCACATCTTCAATGTCCTGCGGTGCGATCACGACGGCTGAGGACTCAACGGCTCCGGCGTTTTTCAGCAGCGCGCGAAGATTCTCCCTTTGCTTGCGTTCCTCTTCAGAATAGAAGCGCGCCTTTTCGAACTCGTGGTTCTGAATGCTGGCTTCGATCTTGCGGGAGATGAATCGGATCTTATTCTCGATTTCGGCGACCTCGGGCGATTGCGCCGCCCGGTGCAGTTTGGCCCGAGCTCCAGCCGCATCAATCAGCTCGAGCGCCTTGCCGGGCAAAACGCGTTGAGGCAGGTAACGGCTCGCGGAGTTTGCGGCCAACTCGAGCGCCTCGGCGCCGTAAGCCACTTGGTGGAACTCCTCATAGATCTGTTTGCGCGCTTTCAAAACCTCAAGCGTCTCCGCTTCGTTAAAGGGGCAAACATGGATCGTCCGGAAAAGATCGCGTATCCATGGCGACTCGCGCAGGTACTGTTCGAGTTCGCCGGGAGTGGATGTGGCGATGCAGCGCATCTTGCCCTGGAGCGGCGATTGCCTCAGAACCTTGCCGGGGCCCCACGGAAACAGGAAAGAAGAGGGCGCGAGGAGGGAGCCCAGGTCGCCGACAAACAGAATCGTCTCCTCATTTTCCAAAATCGTTTTTGAAGCAGCTTGCAGTTTTTCTTGAAAGAAGTGGCGGCCAGAAGCGACGCCAGGGGCAGCAAGGTGCGGGTCAATGAGCAGAATGCGCTTCTCGGCGAGGAACGGCGGTACGTCGCCGTCGGCAATGCGCTGCGCAAGAGCGGAAACGATGGCTGATTTTCCGGCGCCCGGCTCGCCTACCAGCAACGCGTTGCCGTTGCGGAAGCTGGCGAGAACCTCAATCAACGCGTCGAGCTCGCTTTCCCGGCCGATGACCGGTTCAAGCAGCTTCTCGGTTGCGGCCTGGGTAAGGTCCTGGCTGAAATCCAAAGTCGAAGTGGAAACGGGTCCGCCAATTTGCTCTGTCACATGCGGGATGCGTGCGAGCTCTTCGCGCACTTTATTGAGCTCGATGCCGCGCTCTCTCAGCAAATTGGCTGCAAAGCACTGCTCTTCGCGCAGCAGGCCCAGAAGCAGATGCTCCGTGCCGAGGTGCTTGTGCCCCATCCGCTCAGCTTCCTCGGCAGCGTAAGCAAGCACCCGCTTCGACTCGTTGGAGAGCGGCAGATCGACGCTGGTAGAGGTTTTCTCGCGAATCGTGGTGTGCTCTTCGATCTGTTTACGGATCGTTTCAACGTTACTGTGGGCGTGGAAGAAACGGTTGGTCAACGCCTTGTCCTCGCGCAGCAGGCCCATGAGCAGATGCTCGGTCTCGATATAGGGTGAGCCGAACTGGCTGGCCTCGTAGCGGGCGAAGAAGATGACTCGGCGGGCTTTCTCGGTATATCTCTCAAACATGGCGGGGGCGCTCCATTGCCTTCAATGCTAACTGCTTCAGTTTGCCGTGAAGGTTTGGCTTTCGCAACGGGCGAGGTGCGAATTTCGGTCAGGACGCGTCTCCTGGCCCATCGAGGAAGGTTTCGTGGCCGGTGCGCTGCCAGTACACCCATAAATAGAAGGCTCCCAGAACCGCAATCACGATCGGCGCAAACATGATTCCCACCTGCAGCGACGGCTGCGAATACTTTGTGAGGTGGAAGACAACGACCCATAGTATGTCGCCGGTGACAATAATTCCCGCCAGCGTGAGTCCCAGCGCGTACCATCGCACCGGGCTGCGCCTCAGCCACAAATCGACACAAGCAGGCACGGCCAGCAGCAGCAGGCGGCAATCGTAGTAGCGGTGATAAACCGCCAGCATTTCGAACGGAACGGCGGCGGCCAGGGCGTACCAGGCCTGCGCCGGCGAATACCTCAGTCGCAGAGTTTTGAAAATCCACAGCGCGAGCGGCACAACGCAAATCAGATACACAACCGGATTGTAGAAGGCTGGATCGTCTTTGATGCGGCTGAAGATGACCTGCAGGTTGACGGTCATCATGATTCCGAAGGCTCCGCCGCTGTGCGGTCCCGGATCGTTTTGCCCGCCCCGCGAGGAAATTGCGTGCAGGTTGGCGCTGAGTTCCTGGGGCCAGTGGGGAACTGCATGCGAGATCCATAACACCGCGGGCAGGGCGATCAATACGGTGACTGCCAGCGTTTGCAAAGCGCGCTTGCGTGCCACTCCGCCGGCCAGCAGAAAGTAGAGCCAGATGACGCCCGCATCGTGCGGCTTGTTGGCCAGGCTCAGGGCAAGGCACAGAATCCCCAGCCAGACAAAGCGCTCATTGACAAAGCACCACACGGCGATGACGCAAAAGCCCACTACCAGCGAGGCGGTGTTGCCGATGGAAAGGCCAGCCCCGCTGGTGAGGAAGATGAGACATACGAGCACGGCTGCGTATCGCGGCGCGGCATCTGCGCACACGCGCCATACCAGAAAACCGGCGACCAGAAAGCTGGCCGCGATCATGGCCATCCACACACTCACCGCAACGTTCCACGGCAGCAGCGACAGCGGCACAAAAAGCATCATCGTAGTGGGAATGTTGGGAGCAAGCAGAATCTCATGCAGCCATTTGACCGTCTCGGGATCGGTGGGCACGGTCTTTACTTCGGCCTTGTAGACCGTCCACAACTGGCTTTCCTGGTAAGGGTCGTGGTGCTGGAGGAGGCAGCGAGGGGCATAGTACGACTGGATGAAATCCGACATGCCCTGGGGGTTCGCCCGCGCCAGGATTGCGCCGATCAGGAACACCAGCAAGCCGCCTAACAGCACGATTTGCAGGCCATCGAGGCGTTCTCTCGTCATGCGTGTCTCCTGAAATTATCGCAATCCCACCCTGGCCGCAAAAACAAGAACGTGGCGCAGATCCGCCCCACGAACGAAGACCTGTTCGTGGGGACCCCGGAGGATGAGGCACCCAACGTCTCACCCATCGCTGCCCGGAAACGCCGATGGATGTTGCTGCCGCGCAGCGCGCATCTTGCCGCCGGGCAATAGTTCGTAAAGCTGGCCGCGCCACAGGATGGTGTTACCGGCGTAGCTGGCCAGCCAGAAGAAGAATCCCATGAGATCGCGGATGGGGTAAAGCACGAGCAGCCCAAACCAGCTTGGGTCGTGCACCACTTGGCGGCCCACTGCAATCGAGAGCACCAACCGCGTGGCCAGCCCCCAGGCAAACAGCGCAAGGCCGAGCCACGGATGATGAAACCATGCAGCCTCAGCCCATGCCAGCAGCGCAAACGGCATGCTGAACGTGAGCGCAGTTCCAAAGTGTCCCTTGGGGCGCGAAAAACGGGTCGACTTCATCCAGCGAACCTGGTGCTTCATTGAATCGCCAAAGCGCGAGTTCAGAACCATGTGATCGATGGCGTGATGACTCAGCACCACCGTTTCGCCCAGCTTGAATGTTTCGTTGCCGAGAACGAAATCGTCGGCGCAATAGTCGGCCGTTACCTTGAAGCCGCCCATTTTCCCGATGGTCTCGCGGCGAAAGGCCATAGTTGGCCCCAGGGTGAACTGCATGCCCTCCATCATGCGCGCCACCAGCACGCCCGCGGTCATCTCCACGCTCATACCTACAGCCTCAAGCCGTGCCCACAATCCGCCTTGGCCTGCAACGCCGCGGTAAGGGCAGCACATGCCGCCCACGCGCTCCTGTACAAAAGGCATGGCCACAGCGCGCAGGTAATCGGGCGTTACGCGAACGTCGCTGTCGCTGATGACGAGTATGCCGTACGCGGCTGCGGTCTCCATCAGCTCCATCGATGCAGCCTTGGCGTTGATGTAGGGCGGCTGGCCGCCGGTCGAGAAGAATTTGGCGGGAATGTGCGGATAACGCGCGGCCACGCGGCGCGCAATGGCCAGGCCCGCGTCATCGGCCGAGCGCGCGCAAAAAAGGATCTCGTACTGCGGATAATCCTGCTCAAAGAAACTGGCCAGATGCGCCTCGAGATCCGGCTCCGCGCCGTGCACGGGCTTGAGCAGGCTCAGCGGAGGTGTGAAGCCCTGCGCAGGCATGCCCGCCAGCACGCGGCGCTCGCGCAGATAGCCGGCCACGGCTACCAGCACCATGCTGGTAAAGACCGTAGACGTGATAAGGCCGAACACCCCCAGGCCAAGAACGATGAAGTACATACCCGTAACAGCATATCGTTCCCGGGCGAGGCGCGGCCTGCGCTGCGGTCGGCACCGCGCAGGAGGCGCAGCGGTTGTTAGCGCCGCGCCTTGGCGTGGGTAGTCACGCGCTACAACGGAAGTCTGAATCCCGCAGGGACGTCGCGGGATAAAGCGTTCAAGCCTGTGTCTCTCAAATGAATTCTCGCTACGCCAGCGACCCGGCAGCCCATTTGGCTTGCAGCGTTGCCGGCGTGTCGCAATAGTAGTCGCGGTCGCAAGGCGAGATGCCGGGAATTGGATTCGGATCCGTCACTACGGCGCCGTCGAGGTACTGCCAGAGAGTCCAGTTAGCCCAACCCGGCGGCAGCACCGCAGTGGGACCATATTGCGCCAGCCAGAGCCAGCAGTTCTGCAATATCGGGTCGGGCGTGCTGCCCAACTGCTCTTTCAAATACGATCCGCCATATAGCCCCGGCCAGATGCCGGTCACGGCCTGGATGTGCGAAACAAAATCCTTTGCTTCCTGCAGCGACATGGTTGAGCTCGCCGGGTTCGATTCAAAGTCCAGCACCAGCACAGTGCCCGCCGCCGGCTGAACTGTATTTAGAAAAAAGGTGGCCTGGGCCACGCCGTCGTCACCGTTGCCAAAGTGATATGCGCCCCACAGCAGGCCCAGTTGCTGTGCCTGCGCCAGGTTGGCCTGGTACATGGGATCGGCGAACGTGGTACCCTGCGTGGCTTTGTGAAAGACGCCAAGAATGCCTGCCTGCTGCGCGTTGGCCAGGTTGATGTTTCCGTTGTTGTGCGAGATGTCGATTACCGCGTTGGTGTTCGGCATGGAATCCTCCTCAGTGCAATCTTTTTGGGATTCAACGGAGACGGGAAAAAGAGCCCTGATTCAGGAAGGGTGATTCTTGTTTTCGCGAAAGGAACGAAGAAGAAATGAGTCAGTGGAACGGATGATGAGGAAAGATTGGCCCGGATGAGGAGGATTATACGGCCCGGAGCGGCTGTTCGAGGTTAACTGCTTTTGCGGGTACCGTTGGTGCGCGGCGTAACCACCGGCCGCCGAATGGGGACGATGGCGCCGGTTGAGGCCTGCGTGGCCTGCTGCATGCGAGTCACCATCTCGGTGCGAACGTACTCCACAAAGCTCTGCATCTGCCGGTTCATCTCTTCCATGCGCTCGCGCATCTGCAACACAATGGCGATGCCGGCGATGTTCACGCCCATGTCGCGCGCCAGGTTCAGGATGAACTCCAGCCGCTCGAGATCCTCGTCGGTGTAGAGGCGCGTGTTGCCCTCGGTACGCGAAGGCTTGAGCAGCCCCTCGCGCTCGTAGAGTCGCAGGGTCTGAGGATGAATCTCATACATCTCGGCAACTGCCGAGATCATGTACGCGCCTTTTGATTTTCGTCTTGCCATCATGGCGATTTCCCCTCAAATCTTGCTGAACAGCGCCTCGCGCGGGTCGCTTGGATTCAGCTTGGCCAGCTCGCGCATAATTTCGCGGCTGCGCTCGTCGTTCAGGTGCGGCACCACCACGTCCACCATCACAATCTGGTCGCCGCGCTGGCCCGGGTTCTGCGCGTTCTCAACGCCGCGCTCGCGCATGCGCAGCTTTTGCCCGCTCTGCGTGCCGGGAGGAATCTTCAACTGCGCGCGGCCGTCGATAGTCGGCACGTCAACCTTGGCGCCCAGCGAAGCCTCGGCCACCGTGACCGGTACCTTGATGTGAATATCGTCGCCGGTGCGGCTAAAAACCGGGTGCTCGCTGGTGCGCACGATCAGGTACAAATCTCCCGCCGCTCCGCCGTTCATCCCCGCATTGCCTTTGCCCTGCAGCCGTATGCGCTGGCCGTCGCGCGTGCCCGCCTTGATGCGAAATTCGACCGACTCGGCGCGATCGACAACACCTTCACCGTGGCAGGTGGGGCAATCGTTGGTAATTTTCCCTGAGCCTCCGCAGCGCGGGCACTGCAGGTTGAACTTCATTTGCCCGCCCATCTGCGTTACCTGGCCGGTGCCACCGCACTCCGGGCAGGTCGTGGCCCCGCCCATCGACGCCTGGCCGTGGCAGGTGGGGCACGTCTCCTGGCGGTGGATCTGGATGCGCGCCTGGCCGCCGCGTATCGCTGTCCAGAAGTCGACCGTGGCCTGGTACTCGAGATCGGTGCCGGGCTGCGGCCCGCGCGGATGATGCTGCTGGTGTTGCGCACCCGAAAAAATCCCCGAGAAGATGTCTTTGAAGCTGCCCCAGGATGTTGATCCGGCGCCGGCCTGCGGCCCGTTGTTGAACTCAGAGAAGTCGAAGCCGCCAAAGTCAACTGGTCCGCGTCCGCCTGCCTGCTGCTGGCGCGCGTAGGCCTCGGCCTGGGCGGGATCGATCTGGTCGGAGTAGAAACCCACCTGGTCGTAGATCTTGCGCTTCTTCTCGTCGCTCAGTACATCGTTGGCTTCTGAAATCTCCTTGAACTTTTCTTCGGCGCGCTTGTCGTTGGGATTCACATCGGGATGGTATTTGCGCGCAGCTTTCCTGAAGGCCTTGCGGATCTCCTCCGGTGTGGCCGTCTTCTTAACGCCTAGCGTCGCGTAATAGTCTTTGTTCGCTGTGGGCATGTTTTCGTATCTCAGCTCATGCTAAATGGCTCAACTTGAGGGGCTGACTTTCTCCCCGATTTCCTGGAGGCGCTCGTAGAATCTTGCGCCTTCTTGAAGAAGCAAATAAGGTTCTCGCCCAACCTCGGAATTACTAAATGTGACTTGTTGAATCATTCCATGTGATTGCAATCTGGCAAAAGAACCTCGATATTCAAGCTGTTCGGCAGGATTCAACGAACGACCAAAGTTATGCCATATATTTTGGATTTCATTATGCAGGTTTGGTGTCGATTCAGGACGACCTCGCTTAGCTCGCTCCATCCTATCTAGCAGAGGTTTGTAGAGTGGGTAGAGCCTGCCGAGCATGAGTATATCGGCATCCTTAAGTTCCACCGCGGCTCGCATCATGTCGTCAGTGCTCTCAGGGTTAAGGTCGTTCTCTTTTAAGCCGTTCGCGAGTACGAGCGAGAGTCTCACTAGTCGATCTTTCTGCGTAGTGCGCAAGGCCTGAAGCGAGGCGCTCGCCATCGCGTCCTTGAGTTCCTTGCTTTCGAGCCGCAGCCTGATTTCGTCAATCGACGTGCCTTGCTTCCGAAGGGCACTCTCCAATCGGTTCAGTGCGTCTTCCGTGGCCTGGCCGAGTGCTTCAAGATTCTCGCTGACTTTTGATGTACCCAGTTTCCGAAGCCAGTCGACGATGCCCGATGCAGCAACAATTGAGCCTGCTAAAACCAGACCCGTCGGACCGCCTGCTGTCAGCGCTGTTCCCAGGCTCACGGCGGCGCCGGCAATAGGAAGTCCGGACTCGATCAGTCCGCCTACAGGAGAGTTGGAAAGCTCCTCGTCGCGTCGGGCTTGGTTCGCAACCTCAACTTCGTTTCCGGTTATCGCCATTCGGAGTGCCTTTCACGAAAATCGCTAAAAGCAACCGCAGATCCTTCGACTCGTCGCCGCGGCGACTCGCTCAGGATGACAATGCAGAAGTGAAGCAAGCAATTGGAATGGGCGACATTGAGTCGCCCACCAAAATCCCTTTCAGAGTTGTGCTATCCCAGGTCTCAAAATCGAGACCTGGGGCACCCAGTTTTCGTGGCGCGTTCATAATGCCAGAACGCCCAATCCTACTTCTTCTCTTCCACGTCCACATACTCTGCGTCGATCACGCCCTCGTCTTTCTTCTTGTCCTGCTTGGCCTGCTCGGGCGCGTGCGGAGCCGGCGTTTCGCCCTGTGCCTCCGCTTGCACCTTGTACATGATCTCGGCCAGCTTGTGGCTCGCCGTGGTCAGCTTCTCGTAAGCCGCCTTGAGCTCGCGTGTATTGGCCGTGCCCGTGGTTTCGAGCGTGGTCTTGGCCTCGGCCAGCCGCGCCTCAACGTCGGCCTTGTCAGCAGCGGCAACTTTCTCGCCGGCCTCCTTCAGCATCTTTTCGATGTTGTAGACCAGCGCGTCGAGCGAATTGCGCGCTTCGATCTCCTCGCGCTTCTCCCTGTCCTCGTTGGCGTGCGCATCGGCGTCCTTGGCCATGCGCTCCACCTCTTCCTTGCTCAAACCCGAGCTTGAAGTAATGGTGATGCGTGTGTCCTTGCCGGTGGCATGGTCTTTGGCCGTCACGTTCAGAATTCCGTTGGCGTCGATGTCAAAGGTGACCTCGATCTGCGGAACTCCACGCGGCGCGGGCATAATGCCGCCCAGCTTGAACTTGCCCAGGGTACGGTTCTGCGCCGCCATGGGCCGCTCGCCCTGCAGCACGTGCACTTCAACCTCGGTTTGCGAGTCGGCTGCCGTAGAGAACGTCTCGCTCTTCTTGGTCGGGATGGTAGTGTTGCGCGGAATCATTGGCGTAGCCACGCCGCCCAGCGTCTCAATCGACAGCGTGAGCGGAGTTACGTCGAGCAGCAGCAGATCTTTCACGTCGCCTGAAAGCACGCCAGCCTGTACCGCAGCGCCCACGGCAACCACTTCATCGGGGTTTACGCCGCGATGCGGTTCCCTGCCGAACATCTGCTTTACCAGTTCCTGAATCCTGGGCATGCGCGTCTGGCCGCCCACCAGTACCACCTCGTTGATGTCCTTGGTGGTCATGCCGGCATCGGTCAATGCCTTGCGGCAGGGATCGAGCGAACGCTCCAGCAGATCTTCAACAAGCTGCTCCAGCTTGGCGCGGGTCAGCTTGCGCACCAGGTGCTTGGGGCCTGAGGCGTCGGCCGTGACGAACGGCAAGTTGATTTCGGTCTCGAGCGTGGTCGAGAGCTCGATCTTGGCTTTTTCTGCCGCGTCCTTCAAACGCTGCAGCGCCATCTCGTTGCCCTTCGAGCCCAGGTCCAGGCCCTCTTCCTGCTTGAACTCTGCAATGAGCCAGTCCACAATGCGCTGGTCGAGGTTGTCGCCGCCCAGGTGGGTATCGCCGTTGGTCGACTTCACTTCAATCACGCCCTCACCCACCTCGAGAATCGAGATGTCGAAGGTGCCGCCGCCGAAGTCGTACACGGCGATGGTCTCATCTTTCTTTTTGTCGAGCCCGTAGGCCAGCGCGGCCGCTGTTGGCTCGTTCACAATGCGCTTTACGTCAAGGCCGGCAATGCGGCCTGCGTCTTTGGTAGCCTGGCGCTGCGCGTCGTTAAAGTACGCCGGGACGGTAATCACGGCCTCGCTCACGCTCTCTCCCAGGTACGACTCGGCGCTCTTTTTCAGCTTTTGCAGAATCATGGCCGAAATTTCAGGCGGGGTGTACTCGTGGCCCTGCGCGATCACGGCCACGTGGTCGCCCTGTTCCACAACCTTGTAAGGCACCATCTTCAGTTCGGTGTTAACTTCGTTGTAGCGTCGGCCCATGAACCGCTTGATTGAGAAAATAGTGTTCTCAGGGTTGGTAATGGCCTGCCGCTTGGCCACCTGGCCAACCAGCCGCTCGCCGCTCTTTGAGAACGCAACAATCGAGGGCGTCGTGCGCGCACCCTCTTCATTTGCAATCACTTTGGGTTCGCCACCCTCAAGAACAGCAACGCAAGAGTTGGTCGTTCCCAAGTCAATTCCGATAATCTTTGCCATGAAATCCGCCTTTAGAAAGAGATACTGCCGGGGACAGAATCTCAGATTGAGTCACTTACTGTCAACTTGTTTGATGTATTTGCCCTAAAGAAGATGCAAAATCCCAACCTAAAAGGGGCGTGGTGCCAGTTTTGGAGTCCCGTTCCCGTCCGCGTTGGTTCTCAAGGCTTTAGATGGGCAAGACGCTATGGGACCCGGCTGGGTTTTAGCCCCGGGGAGCGTATTGGACGGGACTGCCGTTCTTCACCGCCCCTCGCCGCGCAGCCCGCAGGCGGCCGCCAGTGCCTCTTCCGGCTCGGGGCGGACGCGGAAGTCGGCGTAGGCTTCAGCGAGGACAACGCGCCCGGCCGGGCTGATGACGTAGGTTGCCGGTAAAGTCATCCGCCAGCTCTCATCGCCATTCACAAAGGGGATATTGACCAGGATGGAGCGGAAGTAGTCGCGAAAGAACTCGGGCACGGTGTAGGCCAGTCCGAACTTCTCGGCCAGTGCGCAACCGGGGTCGCTCAGAATAGGAAACGGCAGCATATGCTGGCCGACCATAAAGTCGCTCTGGCGGACGGTCTGCGGGCTGACGGCCACCAGCAGCGCCCCGCCCTCGCGCAGCCGGCCGTGCAGCTCGCGCCAGGCCTCGAGCTCGGTGATGCAGTAGGGGCACCAGCGCCCGCGGAAGAACTTGATGACGAGAGGACCGAGTGCTAGAAGGTCGGTCGAGCGAACTGGCCGGCCTGAGGCGTCTTTGAGCGTAAACTCCGGCGCCTGGGCGCCAACGGGCAGGATTTGATCTTCGATGCCGGTGTTGAATAGCTCCCGAACCGCGCGCTCGCTCACGGCCAGCCGCTCCGCCTGGACGAGGCGCCGCGTGTTGGCGGTGATCTCGTCGAGCTGGTCCTGGAGGGCGGTCATTATAGAAACGCAGGCTTGAGTGATACTTCAGATTCTATCTCTGCTTCAATTGGCTAAGCGGTTACACCGAGAGCTTATTGGAGAGCCCTGCATTGCCTCCGGCTTCGTCTTCTCGGTAAGGAAGCTGGATTTTGCACTTGGGATACTCCGGGCATCCCCAAAAGGTCTTGTACCGAGTCCGTACGGCTCTCATTAGGAGCTTATGCTCAGGGCAAACGGGCGTGTTCAACGACGTCACGACTTCTAAATCTTCGAGCTTGATGTTGCTGGAGACTTCGTGTGAGTTCTTGCAGGCTTTCGAGCCCTCAGACACTGCGAATACATCGAAGGTCACTGTTTCGCCGCATTCCTCACACATGACTTCGGCAAAGGGCATCGTCGACTCTTTGGGGTATGCCTGATTCACCAGAATTGGAAGGTGATCGCCGTCGTAAAGGATGATTCCGTTCTCGTTTGCGTACTCACTGGCTGTTTTTGCGAATTTGCCTGTGGTTATAAAAATCGCCTCATCTGCTTGCACATCGTGTTTGGCGGCGAGCAAAATCTGAAGGTCGCGCCGACCGCTGACGCCGGTCGCCTCGTAGCGTTTGCACTCGACGACGTATTTCCTCCCGCCTTTCTTCAGAACTGCGTCTTTTCCTCCGTCGTTGCTAAATGGTGTCTGCTCGACTTCGTAGCCAAGTTTTCGAAAAATGGCCGCGACCGCGTTCTCGAATTCACGAGGTTCCATCGACGAAATCCGACCAGATTGGAGCTTCCATGCTAATGCAAGACGCTTAATCTCTGACCGGCGCAGGCTCTGGCATGCCATTTGCAGACGGCGCTTCGCATTCCATCTTCTGGCCTCCCTTCTATCTCCAAGCGCCCTCTCTCTAACCTCTGCCAGGCACGAAGCACAGTAATTCCTGTTTGATACCTCAACGCCGTGTGGGCACTTTGGCGGGCCTTCGATCCATCCCACCTTGATGAATAGCTCCCTTAGCCAAAAGCTCGCGATAAGAAGCGCACCTGCTACTGAAAGGAATACAAACAGATGCTGCAGGATGAAGGCAATGAGAAGGGCGAATCCGGAGATTACCCCTAAATAAAGCGCTAAGGTCACGACCGAAACCAAGAGGAAAAAAACGACCATTACAGTCATTTTTAAGGTTTGCATCGGTAGTCCTCGCGTCTAGGCGAACGTTCCGCCCCGCTTGTTCGCAGCCCCTTTACCGCCCAAACTTCTGCCGCTGCCCTAGCCCGCTCAGCCCGCCGCGCAGCATCTGCTTGGCTAACCCGCCGCGGCCCATTTGCTTGAACATCTTGGCCATTTGGGCGTACTGGCGCAGAAGCTGGTTCACGTCCTGCACGCTGGTGCCTGAGCCGGCGGCAATGCGCTTGCGCCGCGAGCCGGAGATGATCTCGTGGTTGCGCCGTTCAATGGGCGTCATGGAGTTGATAATCGCTTCGAGCCGCGTGAACTGCTTCTCGTCGATGTTCTCGCGCGCCTGCTTGAGGCCGGCGAACGGGCCCACGCTGGGCATCATCTTCAAAATCGATTCCATCGAGCCCATCTTCATAATCTGGCGCAACTGCTCGCGAAAGTCCTCGAGCGAGAAGCCATCGCCGAGCAGCGCCTTCTTGGCCAGTTCCTCGCTCTTCTTGCGGTCGAGCGTGGATTCGGCTTTTTCGATGAGCGAGAGCATGTCGCCCATGCCCAGGATGCGGCCGACAATTCGATCGGGATGAAACGGCTCGAAGGCGTCGGGCTTTTCGCCCACGCCGATAAACTTGATGGGCTGCCCGGTTACATGGCGGATGGAGAGCGCCGCGCCGCCGCGCGCATCGCCGTCCATCTTGGTGAGCACCACGCCGGTGAGCCCGAGCCGCTTGTGAAAATCCTCTGCTGAGTTTACGGCGTCCTGCCCGGTCATGGCGTCAGCGATGAACAGAATCTCCTGCGGGTTGAGCAGTTTCTTGAGCCGGGCCATTTCATCCATTAAGCCTTCGTCAATGTGCAGGCGGCCGGCGGTGTCGACGATGAGCGTGTCGCAACCCATGATGACGGCCTCGCGGCGCGCTTCTTTGGCCAGCCTCTCGACCAGCGCCGATCCGGGCGCTTCGCCCTTCAGATCGCCCTCGTAGAGCCGCGTCTCAATAGACTTGGCAACGACTTTGAGCTGCTCGCGCGCGGCGGGGCGATAGACGTCGACCGAGACCAGCATGGGCCGATGGCCGCCCTTTTTTAGCCAGGCGGCCAGCTTGCCTGAAGTGGTGGTTTTGCCCGAGCCCTGCAATCCGGCCATCAGGATCACGGTCGGAGGCTGCGAGGCGAACTTGAAACGCGCGGTATCGCGGCCGAGTATCTCAACCAGTTCGTCGCGCACAATCTTGATGACCTGCTCTGAGGGCGATAGAGCGGTAAGCACCTCGGCGCCGATGGCCTTGGCGCGAATGTGCTCGATGAGGTCCTTGACCACGCCGAGGTTGACGTCGGCTTCAAGCAGCGCCACGCGAATTTCGCCGAGCGCCTCGCCGATGTTTTCCTCGGTGAGCGTCCCCTGGCCGCGCAGGTTCTTGAATACCCGTTGTAATTTGTCGGTTAAGTTATCAAACATAGGTCCAATTCAAGTGTATCGCGAGGCTTCGCTACGGGTGCTGATAGCGCCTTACTGCTTCTGGGTTGGCGCGCGCGCCAATTGGACTTGGACGAGCCGCACTTCGCTGGTGAAGGGAGTGGGCAAAGACGGGGAGTAGCTTACAAAGATGGTCTGGCCGCCGTTGGCGTCGTATTCAGAGTGCGCGTGGGCATCGTAGGTGTTGCCCTGGGCGGGCTGCATAGCAGTGAAGGCCTTCACCGGCTGCGACCAGGGACCTTCGGGCGCGGGCGCGGTACGCAGCATTACGTCCTGCGAAAACGGCTCGCTATAGACGGCAAGATATAGCTGCAGGTAGTTGTTCCATGCAACGCTGACGATGCTGGCGGCCGAGAACGTGGAGATCGCATCGCCAATGTTTGAGGACCAGTTGCCGTTGCCCGCGTAATAGCTCCAGGCGCTGCGGCTCAGCACATTTTCCGGCGCAACCTTGCCCAGTCGGCATCCCTCGTCGAAGCTGCTGGTGAATATTCCGCAGCCGTAGACGTACAGCACTCCGCCGCTGATGAGTGAAGCAGTACCGAACGCAGGTTCATTTTGATTGAAGAGCAAATCTGGGTGAGCGGTCACCACGGGTGGGCTGATGTTGGGACGCTGTGGCTGAGTGGAAAGGTTCTGCCACGAAGCTACCGAGTAGCCGACAGCCTGGAAGTTGAAAGCTCCGGGCTGCGCAGAGATCAGCGAGTAGAACACGAGCGCCTGATTATTCGCGGGGTTAACCACCACTGAGGCGGGCCAGAGAGCCCATCGCGCGCCGCACGGCTGCTGGCAGTTGTTGCCGTTGTGGGCGGAATTGAAAGCCTGCTCGGCCTGCGTTTCAGGCAGCAGCATTACGGGCGCGCCCGCCGCATCAAGCTGCTCTTTGAAACCGGTGATGCCGCCCCGCGCGGTAAGGTCACTGGTGTAAGACCACGAGTCGCTGATCAGTGTAAAGTTTTGCGCGTTGGGCTGTGCGAGAAAAGTGTCTCCGTATACCCACACCGACTGGCCTTGAAATAGGGTGCTGTATCCGCCGTCGCGACCCAGGATGTCAGGATTGGTGGGGATGGTGCCCAGGTCCTGGGCGCTCACCACAGTTACTACGGGCGGAGTGCCGATAAACGCATTGCATCCTGAAATTGCAATGCATGCCAGCGCGAGGAGCAGAATGTGGCACAGAGGTTGCAGCCACCCGCTGGGATGAGATGGGTGGTGATGGCGGTATGTTCGAACGCGGCGGAGGAAGAATGCCATTTTTCCGCTCCGGACAGGAGGCCGTGCACAAACACGTGCATGTCACATTTAACGCTTAGACGAGCTGGATCGTGCAAGAGAAAGCTGAAAAGGGTGGTCGGACTTGTTTTTCCGCGATAAGGCGCGGGCGCGCTACGCGCCATCCGGCCAAAATGAATAAACTGAAGCCGGGGAGCATTGCATGGCGGACGGACACGAGGAGCGCGAGGAGGAGAGAAAACGCCGCGAACTGGAAGAGCGCGAAGACCGCCGGGGCAATTTGGATCGAGATTGGGTGGATCGCGATCGGCTGACAGAACGCCGCGATGAATGGGCGCCGGAGCGCGGCGGCTCATAGCGCCTGCTGCACTGCTGCACTGTGCGCGCTCGCCCCAACTGACTTGCGCACCCCTACTGCGCAGGTGCGATCAAGTACTGTTCCAGCTTGCCATCGGGATAGGTGTACGTCGTCAGCCGCAAACGCCGGTCGGGATACGTAATCGTGAACGAGCGGAACGTCATGCCGCCACGCAACTCCTCGGCGACCTGGCGGAGGCTCAGCGGCTCGCCCAGCGGCGCAAGGCTCTTTTCATAATCCAGGATCGCTTCCGGCGTAAAGTAATCGCTCAGGTTGGGCGCCAGCAGGCTGCGATCGATCGTGCCTTTCTGCAGTCCGCGATAGATATCGAGCGCCTGCTGCTCGGTGGGCTTGAGCGGAAGATCGGCCACCAGCGGCGCAGCGAGACGCGCAATCACCGACGCCGCGCCCACCGCATCCTGGTTGGTCAGCACGGTAACGGCCGCGCCATCGTCAACCAATACTTCATTGTCTGAAACGAATCCCGACACTTCGCCGGAGTGTTCAATTTCGCGGTGCCCGTTGACGTCATGAACGCCGACGCCAAGGCCGTACTGCGTTCCCTTACCGTCTTTCAGTTTCACCTCGGTAAACATCTGCTTGTAGCTTTCGGGTTTCAGCACCGATGCTGCGATCAGCGACTCATTCCACAGCGCCAGATCGTGCGCGGTCATGGCCAACTCACCCGCGGCAAACATCCAGCCAATGCCTTCCTTGGGAGCAACGCGCAATGGGCCCAACGCATGGCGATAATAGGCCGTCGCATCTACGTCGGTCAGTTTATGCTCATCGGAATTCCATACCGACTTCATCTCCAGCGGATGAAACACATGCTCGCCCAGGAATTGCCACAGCGATTCGCCCGAGACCACTTCGACGATTCGCCCGGCGATCACAAAGTTGGTATTGGAGTACTGCCACTGCGTGCCCGGCTCAAAGTCGAGCGGCTTCTTGGCCCATGTGTCGATGATCTGCTGTGCGGTTTCAGGGTGCAGCATCGGAGTCATCACGTAGTCCTCGGGCCAGTAGTCCTGGTAGCCGGAAGTGTGCGAAAGAATCTGGCGGATGGTCACCTCGTCGCCACGGGTGAGGCCGGGAACATACTTGCCCACGGGATCGTCGATGGAGAGCTTCCCTTCTTCCTGCAGCAGCAAAATGGCGGTCGCCGTAAATTGTTTCGAGATCGACCCGATGGAGTAGCGCATATCGGTCGTGGCCTTCTTCGGCGGATCGAGGCGCGCCAGCCCGTAGGCATGCGTGTAGACCAGTTTGCCGTGCTGCACGACCGCAACCGAGGCCGATGGAACGCCGGTCTGCTGCAAGACCTGTTCGGCGATGCGATCGATTTTTGCGCGCAGATCGGGCGAGATGGTATCGACGGTTTGCGCGGCGACAGCGAACGGCAACGCCACCAGAAGTACAGCAAGGAGGTTGCGGGATGATTTAAGGCTCATGGCGGGAACGAAATTCTCCTTCAGCCGCATGGTAACCGATCGCGTCAGGCAGTGCGGGCAAGAGTCACTACGGTGATGTCGTCCTCCTGTCCGAATTCCTGCGCCGCCTGCGCAATGGCCTCGGCGGGCTGGATGCTGATTTGCGCCGTGCGTTCAAAACCAAGGAGCGAGCCGGCCTTGTCGCGTGCCTCCACTACGCCATCGGTGAGCAGGGTAAGCTGCTGTCCGGCAGCGAGCTGAAAGGTGGATTCGGCATAAGTAGTTTCAGCCGAGATTCCGAGGGGAAGGCCATTTTCCAGCGGAAGCTCATTGCCGGCAAGATAAGGGGCGATGTGTCCGGCGTTGGCAACGGTGAGTTTTCCTTCGGGGTCGGCGCGCAGAACGAGGCAGGTGGTGAATCCGCCGCGGCTGCGGCCCAGCATGCGCTGGTTCATCGCCGCCAAAGTCTCGCCGGGACTTTGCGTGTAATAGGCGAGCGTGCGCACCGTGCCCACCAACAGCGATACGGTCATGGCAGCGGGCATTCCCTTGCCGCTGACGTCGCCAATCACGGCCAGCACTCCGCCACCGCTCAGAGGAAGAATCTGAAAGAAATCCCCGCCCACCTCCCCGGCCGGCTTGTACACGCTATGAATGGTGAATCCCGGTGTGGAGGGAATCTCCTCCGGGATCAGCACATGCTGGACATTCCGCGCAGCCTCAAGTTCTGTCGCGGCCTGGGCGCGCTCGTGGGCGATGCCGAAGGTGCGCTGGACGAGGAACAGCAGCAAAGCGATGTAAAAGACGAAATTGGTGATCGCCCAAAAATCTAACACATAGCTTCCCAAGTGAACGGTCGGCTGGGGAAGACGCCGCAGGGTCAGATGCGCGACATAGGCCAGGTTGAGGATGGAGTTAAAGTAGTCGGCAAGGGAGCAGAGGAGAATCGCGGGCAGGAGCATACCGGCTTCCCGGTTGCCGCGCAGCCAACCTCTCAGCAGCAGCACGGGCAGAAGGGCTTTCACGACCAGAACAGTAAGAGAGAATTCAATGACGTCGAGATAGAACGGTCCGATTCCCAGTTCGAAGATTGGTTCCACGATGTAGGCGAGGGAAGAGACAACTTCCAGTGCGAGGATCCAGCGTGTGCGCGGCAGACGCAGCACCAGGCGAACGAGTTCGACCAGCGCAAACATCTCCACGGCCAGCAATCCCCAGATCAAGATGAGGGTAAGGGTGTTGAGGCTGAACCAGATACCAATCGCCGTTGCGAGGCTTGAGACGAGCAGGTAGATGGCGACTGCGAGATACTCCGTTTGACTGCGGAGCGCGAGATAGAGGACGAACGAGATCAAGCCTGCGATCAGGCTGAGGCCAAAAAGGAGGAGTCCTGCTCCGGCGTTGTGAGCCGCGACATAGCTGGCCTCGCGCGGAGCCGACTCCCGACTGACGAGAAAAACGGAATCGGCGTGGAGGGGGGTGCAGGTGCCGTGGCCCGTGTAAGCTCCCCAGTTGATCGCAATACGAATGGCAAGCGTCAGATCGCCCCGCGGAGAAATCAGGCCGTCTGGAACGGCATAGGCTGCCAACGCACTGTGCTCGGAGATCAGCACGCCGGTCATTTTGCCGCTGCCTCCAATGCGGACGCCATTGGCGTAGACCTCATAATTGCCCTCGACATCTTTCATGCCAACCATCAGGTTGCGCGTGCCGGGGCGCAACTGGACGTGCAGGCGATACCAAGCATAGGGCAAATCGCGATATCCGAAGTCGAGCAGATCCTTTTCCGTGGAAATGGTCTTCCAGCCGCTATCGACGAATTCGGGCGAGGCGTAAGCGGGGTTGTCGCCGGGGGCGAAGAGCCAGTCGGGGCCGAGAGTAATGCGTTCGCCAAAACTGGTTGCGTCAAAGTTGCGCGGGTTGCCGGCCGCGATGCCGGGCGCGGCCATCTGGGCCCGCGCGGCAGGCACACAGCCGGCGGCGAGGAGCAGAAATACAAAAGCCAGGCACTTGCGGGAGAGCATCGAGCTAACTATATAGGAGGATTGGTGCGATAGGCTGGAACAGATGGAAATTGGCCCTCCTGACGGAGCGCGAAAGGCAGAAATGGACAGGTTGATCGAGGGGCACAAAAAGTTTCTGGCAGAAGTATTTCCGGCGCGGAAGAATCAATTCAAGTTGCTGGCTGATTCACAGCATCCCGAGTACCTGTTCATCACCTGCTCCGACTCGCGCATCGTTCCAGACCTGATTCTCGGCACCGGCCCGGGCGACCTGTTTATCACCCGCAACGCCGGCAACGTGGTGCCGGTAACCGGGCACGAGGTGGACGGCTGCACGGCCACCATCGAGTACGCGGTTGAGGTGCTCAAGGTGAAGCAAGCTATCCTCTGCGGCCACTCCGACTGCGGCGCGATGAAAGCCGCGCTCAACCGCAAAGAGCTCGAGACTCTGCCCAAGGCAAAGCGCTGGCTGGAGCATGTCGAGGCAGCATTCAACTACCAACAGCCGCTGAACCCGCTCGACGGAACCCATGTCGAACTGGCCTCGCTCATTCGCGGCAACGTGGTGGCGCAGTTGATGAACCTGCACGCGCAGGCCGCAGTGCGCCGCGCCGAGGCCGAGGGCCGGTTAATCGTTCATGGCTGGTACTACGACATCATGTCGGGGCGCATCGAGGAGTATGACGAGAAGCAGAAGCGCTTTGTGACGCTGGTATGAAATCGAGCGGCAATTGAGGCAGGATGCAGTCGGTTTTAAGAGGCTGCGGAAAAACTCGTTCAGGCGCAAGCAAAGGGAGCTTTGTAACCGGGCACGACTGGTAGGTCAGGGCTTTAGCCCTTGAGGGATGCTCTTTTCGCAAAACCCGCCGCTCTCGATGAGTTTTTCCGCAGCCTCTTTAGATCGAGAACCAGCAACTGGAATTCAAAAACGAAAACGGGTGGAAGATCCAGGATCTTCCGCCCGTTTATTGTTGTCACATTGTGTCGTCCACCCAGGGGTGGCCCCGACACCCATCTAAAGATCGGTCATGCCGTCCGCCCAGGGGCGACCCCGGCAGGCACATTCACTTGGATGAGATTCAGGCTGCCGGGTTGCCACAAAAGTTGTATTGCGAAGAGTCGGGGTTGAGTGGCCGAGTACTCTGCGGAACCGGTGCGAATCGGAAAAACTGAGCGCCTGCGGAAAAGCTCCGGCAGATGAGCGGGTTAGCAGTTGCCGGTTGCCCAATGGAAGAAGTGGATTAGACGCTCAGTCCTAGGGTTGCATAAATATGCCTGATGGAACCCTCAACCATCCCTCAGGGGCTAAAGCCCAGAGTTTTTGCGGCTTTTGCGGCACGGCTAAAGCCGTGCCCTTTCAAAGCCGGGTTTATGCAACCAGTTCTAGTCCGTCCGACGAAATGCCGGATCAGTCTGCAGTATTTTCAGCTCCGACTTCACCAGATCAGGCGTGTCAGGTGAAGCGATCATATCCTCAATGTAGTCGGCGGCCAGAGGATCCGTTTGTTGAAATGAGCTCAGCGACCATCCGGCGGCCCCATACGCAACCGCACGCCCAATTGCAGGAGTCCATTCATGTGGCGGGTTTGCCGATTTCCGCGCTTTGTCAAAATCTTCCCAGTCGCCCCGCCAGGCGAGCGCGGTTGCAATCTTCTGAATGGGCGAAAACTCCCCGGTCGTCGCAAACATTCCCCACAGCATGTCGAAGCGCTTGGCCACATCTTCAGGATGCGAGAAGTCGTACGGGTCAGGAAACTCAGGGTTTCCGAACAGTTTCTTGTCGTCCTCGCTCATGGCATTGCGAACCGGGCCGATGTCGTAGCCGCCCACTTGAAGCGCGACCATCCCTATGGCTCGAACCGGGAAACTGTTTTCATTCGTGAGCCTGGCGATGAAGTCTTTCGCGGCATCTGGATTGGTCTTCAACGCGGCCCCAATCGTGGCAGCAAAGCTGAGCAGATTCTCAGGATGCTCGTGGAGTTTTGGGTCTGCCGCGAAAAGCTTTACCGCCGCATAAAGATGTGCCGGGAAGGGCTGATAGTGGTAGCCCATCATGAGTTGCTCAAACTCCTCAGGACTCTTGAACGTCCACTTGCTTCCCGTTTCGAAGCTCTCGATGGGGATGGTGGCCGGCGCCAGCTTCTGGAGGCCACTGGGAGTTTTGATTTCAGCCTCAATAGCGGCTGTACCGTCCTTTGCATCGGCTGGGACGCACCAGTTGTCTTTAGCGGCTCCCAATGAAGCCATGGTCTTGAGCGGGTTGTCGACGTTCGCTGCCGCCAGCGCCTGAGTAACGAAATCGCCGCCTTCAGGCTTGATTTGCTTAATGGCCGAAAGGGGCGCAAGCGCATGGTCTTGCATTTGTCCTGCGAACTGAACTCGGAAAGAGATTTGAGTTTTCTCGAGAAAGCTATCGCGGCCGTCTCCGGTGGCGACGACTCCTATGCGGATACATTGGCCGGGGTTGAGCAACTTAAGATTCTGCGGAGGATTGACCAGGTTCAGCGTATGGGTCCATTGCTCCGACACAACCGACTCCGGAAATAGAAGCAGATGCTGGTCGATCTTCGCGGGTGCGTGCTTTTCCGGCGGATTTGCAGCGGGCTGGGCTGATAGCGGGGCAACCAGCATTGCGAATGCGAGCAGGGAGAACCCCCGCGCGAATCGCGTTGCTGCGAGAAACCACTTGGATTGCATGATGCCAGCAAGTATACCGCCGGCTCTCAGTGCGCCCCCGGCGGCGCCTTCAGATTCGCGGGCGGCTTCTTAAAGAGCCATGTGCAGACCGCGCAGATCACGGCCAGCACCGCGGTCCAGCGGAAGACATCGATGTAGGCAAGCTGCGCGGCCTGCTGTTGCATGAGGCCGTAGATGAATCCGTAGCTGCCGGGCGTGGCCGCCCGCGGACCGATTCTGTGACCCAGGTACATTGCGATGCCATGTGCGTTCTGTTGCAGCGCGGCGGTTGACGGCGTGAGCTGGCCGCTGAGGTAAGTCTGGTGCAGATCTTCGCGGCGGATGAGCGCCGTTGTGGCCATGGCAATGCCGATCGACCCGCCGATGTTGCGCAGCATGTTGAAGAGGCCGGTGGCGTTTCCCATCTCGCGATTGGGAATGGTGCGCGTACTCATGGTGGCGAGCGGCACAAACACAAAGCTCAGCGCAAAGCCGGTAAGCATGATGGGGAACAGCAGCGTATAGGGTCCGATGGCCAGGTTGACCTCACCAAAAATGAAGGAGCAGACCGCGAAGCCGAGGAATCCCGCGCATAGCAGCTTGCGATTGTCGATGCGCGAACCCAGGAATCCGATAATGGGCGAGCCAATGAACGATCCAATGCCGCGCGGCCCCACCACCAGCCCGGCAGTGAAGGCCGTGTAGCCCAGAATCTCCTGGTAATAGAGCGGCAGAATGGCGATGGTGATGTAGATGCACATGCCCAGCATGGCGATCATGAAGCAGCCGGTGCGGAAGTTGCGGTCCTTGAGGATGTGCAGGTCCACCAGGCCTTTTGGATTGGCCCACGATCGCCAGATCCAGAGGATGAACGCCACCACGAGTGCCGCTACGGCCCAGCGCACCCACAGCGCACCAAACCAGTCGTCCTCCTGTCCTTTGTCGAGGACGATTTGCAGGCAGCCGGACCAAACAATCAGCAGGCCGAAGCCAATGTTGTCAAAGGGCCCCACCTTGGCGTTTTTGATGTGCGGTGGGTCGTGGACGAAGCGGCTGATCATGATGACAGCCAGGATGCCCACCGGAATGTTGATGTAGAAGGCGTAGCGCCAACTGAAAGTGTCGGTGAGCCATCCTCCCAGTGTGGGACCGAGCACGGGCGCCACCACGATGCCCAGGCCGTAAGCGGCCATCGACTTCGATCGTTCGGCGGGCGGGAAGCTCTCAAGCAAAATCGACTGGGAGAGCGGTTGCAGCGCTCCGCCTCCGGCTCCCTGCATGACGCGGGCCAGCAGAATGACGGCCAGCGAAGGCGCAGCACCGCAAAAAAACGAGGCAATGGTGAAGATGATGACGCAGGTAAGCAGGAACCGCTTGCGCCCGAAGCGCCGCGCGAACCAATTCGACGCCGGCAGAATAACGGCGTTGGCCACCAGGTAGCTGGTCAGCACCCAGGTGGCTTCGGAGTTCGAGGCCGAGAGCGATCCGGCAATGTAGGGCAACGCCACCGACGCAATGGCGGTGTCGAGCACTTCCATGAACGTGGGCAGCATGACGGAGCAGGTAACCAGCCACGGGTTCACGCCCTGTGTGAGCGGATATCGAGCGTGGGCAGCGTCCGTCGTCATTGCCGGGAACGTATAAGGGTAAATGATCGGCGACTGGCCCGCCAGTGACGCATTGCACGCGGTGCGACCCATCTCATGGGATTGGAGACCTTGACACAATGAGCCGCGCCCTTGATGCTAAACAGTTCCGGTATATGAGCTTTTTCTCCCGTTACAGGGAGTGAGGGAGTGACGGATTTGCGGGTTCGCGTCTTTTATCACGACAAATGCTTTGACGGAGCTTGCTCAGCCTCCCTTTTTACGCGCTTTCACCGTGAGCGCATCGCACCGGGCGCGAGCTACGAGTACCACGGCCTAGTGCACCGTGCGGGGGCTCTCTTCGATGAGAGCGAATTTACCGGCGACCAGAACGCCATCGTCGATTTCAAGTACTCCACGTCGCCGCGGATCACATGGTGGTTCGATCACCATCTTTCCGCATTCCTCACGGCTGAAGATCAAGAGCACTTCCGGGCCTGCCAGCGTGACGCCGATTGCGCCGCGCGCAAATTCTTCGACCCCACCTACACCTCGTGCACCAGCTTTCTGGCGCACATCGCGGCAACCAGATTCGGCTTCGCCACCGAACCGGTCAAAGACCTCATCCACTGGGCCGACATTGTGGACGGCGCAAAGTACGAGAGTCCCGAAGCCGCGGTTGAAATGGCTGCGCCGGCCATGAAGCTCACCCTCATTATTGAGTCCACGCAGGACCCCGAGTTTATTCCGCGGCTGATCCCGCTTCTGACGGAGATGCCGCTCGGCGAGGTGCTTGAACAGCCCTTCGTGGCGCCGCTGTTGCCGCCGCTGCTCGAACGCCATCAGCAGTCGCTCGAGTTGATTCGCAGCCGCGCCGAGGAGCGCGACGGCACCATCTTCTTCGACATCACCGATCACCCGCTCGAGGGTTTTAACAAGTTCATCCCGTATTACCTCTACCCTGGGGCCACGTATTCCATCGGCTTGTCGAAGTCGAGCTTCCGCACCAAGGTTGCCGTCGGATCCAATCCCTGGACCAAGGCCGACCCGGAGAAAATGGTGAATCTCGCCGCCATCTGCGAGCGCTACGGGGGAGGCGGCCATGCGCGCGTAGGCGCCATCAGCTTTTCTCCTGACAAGGAAGTGCAGGCCCGCGCAGCGGCTCTTGAGATCGTGGCTGAATTGCGCGCCAAGAATCCGCTCGCGTAAAGCCGCCAGCGCTCCCGAACCACCAAAAACGACACTCTTGGTGCCCCATCCATCGAGCGTCTTTTGCTCGATGGGTGGGAGACCACAAAGACCAGCCATCGGCAACATCCGGGGTGTTTCTTCCTAACCGCTTACCGAATATGCGGGCGGTCAAGCAACCACAGCAAAGCCGCTCCCGCGATGTGCAACATGGCGAGCCTGCTCATGGTTGACCGCAGCGGCGTGTGCCTGCGCAGATTCAGCATTGCCAGCGCGCCTTCAATGGGGAATTGCACGTAGAGAGCGATGGTCGACAAGACATTTGCCACCGCAGAGCCGTACCCGAACTCAGGTCGCGCGGCCAGCAGCGTGAATGGGAAAAAGAATTTACCGCCCCAGTGGCCCAGCCGGTCGGCAAGATTAAGTGCTTCGGGGGCCAGAAAGCCCAGGCACAGACCCACCACCAGCGGCCAAACAATCTTGTCCCAGGCGGGCGGTGGCAGCGGCTTCCGCCTATCGCCAAATCGCCGGTCGGCGAGCGGAGGTGGCGGCGCAGGTGGCCTTTGGGTCACCAGTTGCGGCCGACCTTTTGTGATGGGTATGGTGCGTTGATCGTTGGGCATAGCTCAGGGATTGGCCAATTGAGGTCCTTAAGTGATTGATCCCCGGCTTGCAGGCGTCGAAGGAAGCTCAGTTTGGATTGACGATTCTGAACGGATTGCGAATCAGAGTCTCCTGATGATTGAGCCCCCGGAGAAGATTTCACCATCATGGGCCAGACGGCACGAGGATGCAAGCGGATTTAAGCGAATTCGATCAGAACGGTTCCCAATTCTTGTGAATTCGAGGCGCCGCCGTCTTAATACCGCTCTAAGCGCGACAAGACAAAAACCCGGGCCTTGCGATCGCTTCTTCTATAGAAAGATGCCAACCATTTGCGATGACAGAACGTGGGCCGGGAGGCCCACATTACAGCCGGTCAGGAGACCGGCGGTACTCTTCACAGTCCCAACACTTCCGCCCTCATCTTCATCGCCTCAATGCAGAACGCGATGTGCGCATCCAGTTCCACACCCAGCTCTGCCGCACCCTGAATCACGTCCTGCCGATTGACGCCTTTGGCGAATGCCTTGTCTTTCATCTTTTTGCGCACACTTGGCACTTCTACATCTCTGATCGCTTTGGTCGGCTTCACCAGTGCGCACGCAGTTAAAAACCCGGCCAGCTCGTCGCAGGCGAAGAGCGCCTTGGCCAGGTGGCATTCGCGCGGAACTCCCGAGTATTGCGCGTGGCCCAGGATTGCAGTCCGCATGGTGTCGGGCCAGCCCAGTCGTTCCAATTCGCGCACGCCTACAAACGGGTGCTCTTCGGCCGTCGGGTGCCGCTCGTAATCAAAGTCGTGCAGCAGCGCAGTGGTTGAGTAGAGCTCGACGAATGCCGCGCGCTCCTCGCCGGCCAGTGCTAAACGGTCAGCCTCGGCCTGGCCGCATGCCACCACGCACGCCTCAACCGCCAGCGCATGCTTGCGGAGATTTTCGCTCGCCGTCCACTCCGTCAACAGCTTCCAGGCAGCGTCGCGATTGTGGGCCTCATTTGCACCATTCAACATTTATTTTTCTCCGTGTTGCACAACTTGGTTCGTGATTTCCCGAGATTTATCGGGTATGATCCGTGTGTCATCGGTTTGACACCAAGTTTCTACTTGACAATTATGGTTCCTTTCCCCGAGAGTATCACCAGTCGTGGTGCAAAAAAAGATGCACCCGGAGAGTCGGCTCTGGCACTCCGCAACGGCCCCATGGATACAACTCCAGTCAGCGTGGAAGCGCGTGAAATTGTGCGCTGCGCGTATCGTAACTGCCGCTTGATCCAGTACCGGACAAGCAATTCCCTTTGCAGAAGGTGCCATAAGCCCCTCGATATTGAGGAGCCGGTCAAGCTTGCGCCTCAGCTTGTGACCAGCCAGGCCGACCAGTCAGCCGAGGCCGGGCTGCAGGTTGCCGCGCAGGTACGTGACATTCGCCGTGCCCGTCATTTGAGCCAGCGCCAGCTTGCCGGCCGCATGCAGGTGCCCCGCACTTACATTTCAAAGATCGAGAACGGCAAGGCCATTCCGACCCTCGGATCGCTCGAACGGCTGGCCAGGGCGCTGGAGGTGGACGTTTGCCAGCTCGTTCGCGACGCGCGCAGCCGCCGCGAAGAGGAAGTGACCGCCATCTTCAACGATGCGTTCCTGGCGGAGATCGCCGCAGCGCTGCCGATGCTTGACTCGCTGCACCGCACGCTGCTTATGAGCGCGGCTCGCGATGCTTCGATGGGCCAACGCCGGACCGCCTGATCTTCGATTCGATTTCCAGCAATCAACGTTGCCGGCATTCTGACCCCGACCGGCAACGTTGAGAAGTTTTGCGCACAACCTGTCACGTGTTCAACAGCTTCTAATTCTTTATGCGGGTCAGAAGCATCTCGCCACGACGGCCACATCATTACCCAGGGTCTTGCCGGCGACAAACTCATTGAACATGCCCGCTCCAGCCTCCGTATAATCGAAAGCAAGGCGGATTCATTGCAATCTTCTTCCACGCTTCGAATCCATGAACTGACCCCGGAAGAGCGCGCGGTCTACGCGACGCTCAAGCCTGAGGCGCTGCCCCAGCACGTGGCTATCATCATGGATGGAAACGGCCGCTGGGCCGGGCGTCGCTCGCTCAAGCGATTCCTGGGTCACCAGCGGGGCGCGCGCAGCGTGCAGCTGGTCACTGAAACGGCCTCGCGCATCGGCCTTCCCTGGCTCACTCTCTACGCCTTCTCACTCGAAAACAACCTTCGGCGGCCGCGCGCAGAAGTCAGCTTCCTGATGCGCCTGCTGAAGAGCTACCTTGAGAGCAATTTGCAGCGCATGATGGACAACAACGTGCGCATGCGGTATATCGGCCGCACTCACGAACTGCCTCCCGAGGTGCAGGACAAGATGCGCTGGGTTGAAGAAACAACGGCGCGCAACACCGGCACGACGCTAACTCTGGCGCTCAACTATGGCGGGCGCAGCGAACTGGTGGATGCTTTTCGGGCGCTGGCCGCCGAGGCGCGCCAGAAGCGGCTGCCTCTCGACCACATTACCGAACAGGACATTCACCGCCATCTCTACACGGCGCACATGCCCGACCCCGACCTGCTCATCCGGACCTCGGGCGAGCTGCGCATCTCCAACTTCCTGCTCTGGCAGATCGCGTACGCTGAGATCTTTGTCACGGAGCGCCTGTGGCCCGACTTCGGCGGGATTCACTTGCTGGAGGCGATTGCGGCCTTCCAGCAACGCGAGCGCCGTTACGGCGGCCTCGGCGGAGATGGCGGCGAAGTTGAGGAGAACCCCGAGCACATCCACATCGCGGCAAGCTGAGCGGGCTTCAACTGGAACGCCGAACGTAATTCCTACAAAATCGGCGTATTGAACTCTGCGATGAATTGAATCCCTGGTACATCGAGCCTGGTGAGTTGCGTGTCTCCGGTGAGGAATAAATCAATACCGGCTGACGCCGCGCATGCCAGGTGAATTGCATCGGCAATCTTCAACTTGTCTCTCCCGCGCAGTAGACCAAATTGGCGCATCGAGCCCGCGTCGAACGGCAGGTATCGAAATCCTATCTCGTCCAGAGTCCTTCGAACCGTTGAGGCCTTAACCGGGTTATCGAACCGCGCCACTCCTGCCATCAATTCCCCGACTGCCAGGCAGGTTGTAAAGAGAGAATCGCCGCGTGCCCGGGAGCGCGCCAGAAGCGCCTCAGCCCGTGGCCGAAACGCTGGATTGCCTTCAAGCAGGTAAATCAGAAGCATCGTGTCCCAGCAAACACGGCTCATGCAGCTTCATCCTCGTCTTCAGACCGCACCCAGCGGAGGAAAGCTTCGCCTCCGCCAAACGCAGCGAGTTCCTCCTTCATCAGGCCAAACAACTTTCCAGTCATCCGGTGTGCCCACTCTTCGGGTGTCTCGTCGCTGAGCTCGATGCGCTGCTCCTCCGTCCCATTGGCCGGGGCCTCTGCAGACGTCCCTGAACCAACGACGCGATAATGGACAATCACCTTCGGGCTCTGCTTCTTCGGAGGACCATCGATCGCTTCGATTTCCAGACCATTCGATCTCAGAAACTTATGCGCCTGAATCGCAGTGCAGATTTGCGGCCAGTTCCTGGCGGGAAATCCAAGAGGTTCGAGGTCGCGCATCAAGTCCCGAACGGCAACGGAAACCTTCTTTCGACCATCCCGAATCGCCGGCTCAATATATCTTTGAGCTGCAACTTGCCGAACCTGATCGCTCAACCCATAATTCATGGCTCTCCTTTGCCTACCTATGGCACCTTTGACGTTCTAATAATCTCAGAATCTAGACAGTTTGTCAAAAAACAAACAAACTGTCTACAATAATCTGCGTCGAAATAACCCTCCGATTCGCCACGGATTTGTTCCTTAACCACTTAGCCCCCACCCCGCCCCGGCAGTGTATTCTCAACCCTGAATGAAACGAATCATCACTGCTGCATTACTTGTTCCACTGGTCCTTATTCTGGTGTTTCTCGGGCCTCGTTGGCACGTGCTATTTGTAGCTGCCATTGCAGTTGTGGCCGCGCTGGCCGGGTGGGAGTTTCTGGGACTGACCCAGATGCGGGGCGCCAAGCCACCGCGTATTGCGGTCGCGGTTGCCCTGGTGTTGCTGTTTGCCGGCAATTACGAGTGGCCTGACTTCACGCCCGCCATCTTCGGCGCGCTCAACCTTTGCCTGCTCATCCTGTGTACTTTCCGGGGTCCGGTGGAACAGGTGATGGCCGATGCTTCGGCATCGATCTTCTGCATGTTTTACCTGGGATCCACAATGCTGGCTCTGCCGGCGCTTCACGATCAGGCCAACGGACCCTCGCTGGTGGCGTTTCTTTTTTGCGTGGTCTGGGCGGGCGACACCGCTGCGTATTATGTGGGCAGCACCTTTGGCCGTCACAAGCTGGCGCCACGGCTCAGCCCCGGCAAAAGCTGGGAGGGCTCTGTGGGCTCGGTAGCCGGCAGTCTTGTTGCCGCCGGCGTTCTGCTCGTTCTGGCTCACTACCTTCAGGCTCACGACTCGGCGGTGCTCTCATTTCCTGACGAAACCATCTACTGGATGGGGCTGGCCGTGGTGGTCAACGTTGCGGCCCAGGTGGGCGACCTTGTGGAGTCGGCCATCAAGCGCTCCGCAGGGGTCAAGGACTCCGGCAGTCTGCTGCCCGGCCACGGCGGCGTTCTCGACCGTATCGACGCGCTGCTGCTGGCTGGTCCGGCGCTATGGTATGCGCAGATGCTTCATCAGAGGTTTTAAAATAGCTTCTAGCTGTTAGCTTCTAGCCTCTAGCTCTATCGAGATGATGCAACCTTTCGCGGGCTTCCGCCGTGGATCCATGCTGAGCTTGTCTTTGGGTTTTTGGCGCAATCGGACGGCATTCATGATGGGCCTCCCGGCTAGAAGCTAGTAGCTAGAAGCCAGGAGCTGTTTTTTGAAGCATCTCGCCATTCTCGGTTCCACCGGTTCCATCGGCCAAAGCACTCTTTCCATCGTTGAGCAGTTTCCCGATCGCTACTCCGTAGCCACGCTGGCCTGCGGACGCAACATCGATGAGGCCTACGCCCAGGCGGTTCGCTGGCGCCCCAAACTGGTCTCCATTGCGACGGAAGAACTCGCATCCCAGCTTTCCGTCCGTCTTCAGCACGCCGGCATCACTGGAGTCGACGTGGTCCACGGCACCGAAGGCACGGTCGCCGCCTCAACGCACCCCGATGCCGATTTTGTGGTTTCGGCCATCGTGGGCGTGGCCGGGCTTGAGGCTACCCATGCCGCAATCCTGGCCGGCAAGCCCGTGGGTCTGGCCAACAAGGAATGCATGGTTGCCGCGGGCGAAATCCTGACCGCAGCGGCGCGCGAGAACAATGTGCCCATCCTCCCCATCGACAGTGAGCACAACGCAGTGCACCAGTGCCTGCGGGTAGGCGCGCACAAGGAAGTAAGAACCATCTGGCTCACCGCGTCGGGGGGGCCGTTCCGTAAAACCCCGCTCGCAGAGTTCGCGGCGATCACCCCGGCACAGGCGCTCAAGCATCCCACCTGGGTGATGGGCCGCCGCATCACCATCGACTCAGCCACCATGCTCAATAAGGGCCTTGAGATTATCGAAGCCTGCCGCCTCTTCGACGTGCCGCCCAGCCAGGTGCGCGTCATCGTGCATCCGCAATCCACGGTTCACTCCATGGTGGAGTACGTCGACGGCTCGATCCTGGCGCAGATTTCGGTCACCGACATGCGGCTGCCGATTCTTTACGCGCTGGCTTATCCTGAGCGCCCGGCCTCCACGCTCACCTTCGATCTGGCTGCGTTACGGCACCTCGAATTTGAGGAGCCCGATTTCGAGCGTTTTCCCTGTCTGCGTTTGGCCTTTGAGGCGGCGGAAAAAGGCGGCGCACATGCCATTGCTCTCAATGCCGCCGACGAGGTTGCCGTGGAGGCGTTTCTTGACGGGAAAATTCCCTTTATGGGTATCCCGCGTACAATTGAAAAAGTGCTCGCATCCACGGCCGAGGCGCATCCAACTACCATTAGGCAGGTGCTCGCCGCAGACCGGGAGGCGCGTCAAAAGGCTCATGCGATCATTGCAATCTAAGTTTTATGATTGCTGGCTTCTGACTCAGACACCTTCCTTGCTGTCCGCCCTGGCGGTTTCCCCATGGAAAGGCTTGGAACGTTAATTTTCCCGGAATTCTCGAAGGATCTGCAGTAAAGTTATGCACGCTTTTCTCGTTTCAGCCGTTGCTTTCATCGTCCTGGTCGGCATCATGGTCGTGGTGCACGAAGCGGGACACTTCTTCGTCGCCAAGGCCTGCAGGGTGCGCGTCGAAGCGTTCTCGATCGGTTTCGGTCCGCGGCTCTTCGGCTTCAAATGGGGGGAGACGGATTACAAGGTCTGCCTTTTGCCGTTCGGCGGCTTTGTGAAAATGACCGGCGAGAATCCCGAGCAAAATCTTCAGGTTCCCGGCACCCCTGTTGTGGTCCAGGCGTACGAAAAGCTGCCGGGCCAAGACCAGGCGAATGGTTCCAATCAGTACGGCGGAGTCGACGACCCCGGCTCATTTCTGGCCCACCCCCGCTGGCAGCGCATGCTTATCGGGCTGGCGGGACCTATAGCCAACTTCATACTGGCCTTTGTGCTGATGCTGTTTTATTTCGCCGTGTTCAACGAAGTACCGGCGATCGAGGTTAAGACACCTACCGTTGAGTGGGTTATGCCTGATTCGCCAGCCGCCGAGGCTGGTTTTCATCCCGGCGATCAGATTCTGCGCTATGACGTTTTCAACAAGCCTGATTGGGGCCAGATCGATGCGCAATCGCGGATCAACGCCAATCAAATAGTGCCGGTTACCATTCAGCGCGGCAGCCAGACCCTGGTGCTCAATCTTAAGATTCTCCCTTCTGCGAAGACTGACAGTTTTGACCTCGGCGACGAAGGGTTTCTGCCCCAGTTTTATTACGGCCCCATCAAGGTTGACGACGTTGTAGCCGGTTTGCCGGCGGACCAGGCCGGCCTGCGCTCAGGCGATGCTATTGAAGCTGTTGACGGCCATCCGTTCCACACGGTTTCATCCCTGCTGGTTTACATGCAGGAGGGGCAGGGCAAGCCGATCACCCTGACAGTGCTGCGCGATGGCCAGACTCTCAACCTGGTCGGGCATCCCACCAAGCTTGATACCGGATACAAACTCGGCTTTTCTGTGGCGCCCGTAGCGGTTCGAAATCAGCCGCTGCCATTCGGGCAGGCAGTAGCCAAATCGAACCAGTTTTTTGGCCAGAATGCCTTCATGATTCTTGAGGTCCTGCAGCGCCTGTTCACGCATAAGGTTGCAATCTCACAGCTACAGGGTCCAGTAGGCATTGCGCGAATGGCCGGCGAAGCCGCCGAGATCAAGGGGTGGGACGCCAAATTTACCCTGGCTGCTGAAATCAGCATCAATCTCGGCATCCTCAACCTGCTTCCCTTCCCTATCCTCGATGGCGGCATGATCATGTTTCTCATCATCGAGAGTTTCATGAAGCGCGACATCAACTTCATGGTGAAGGAGCGCATTTATCAGGCTGCCTTCGTTTTGCTGCTGGTCTTCTTCGCGTTTATCATGTTCAGCGACGTTACCAAGCTGCCGATTTTTACCCACATCAAACCGTAAAGCAGAGAGACAGTTGAACAGACGAACAGCTGAACAGAAGCTTTGAGCGAGCCTCGGCCCAGCTGTCCAAATGTTGCACTGTTCAACTGCTCAACCGTTTCGCTGTTCAACTCCACGCCCATGCCCGTCACTACCCAAGTCCGCGTCCGCTACGCTGAAACCGATCAGATGGGTATTGTGTACTATGCCAACTACCTGGTCTGGTTTGAGCTGGGCCGCGTTGAAGTACTTCGTACCGTGGGCTACTCCTACAACGAGCTGGAAGTAAAGCACGGCTGCATTCTGCCGGTGATTGAGGCGCGTTGCCGTTATCGCTCGCCGGCGAAGTACGACGATGAAATCCTCATCGAGACGTGGCCCTCAATGGTTCGGAACAGCGTAATCAAGTTCGCTTACCGGATCCTGCGCAAGGCCCACGAGGGCGGCGAAAATACACTCCTGGCCGAGGGCGAAACCGTGCACGTGGTCTGCGACGACCAGTTGCAGCGCAAGCCTTTGCCCACGCACTACGCGGAAGCGCTCAAGGCACTGATGGTCGGGGAGTAGCTTCTAGCTTCTAGCTCGCAGCGCCCTTGAACCTCACCCCATGTCACGCCCGGACGCGGGCTGTTCGATTATGCTGTTGCGCATGGAAATCATCTTTGAAGTGCGAGAGCAGGAGTCGGGCGGCTTTGTTGCGCGTGCGCCAGGGTACTCGATCGTAGCCGAAGCGCTCACTTGGCAAGAGCTCCGCGGCCGCGTGAAGGAAACAGTCAATCACTACTTTCGGAACTCCCCGCAACCACCCGATTCCATATGGCTGCATCTCGTCAAAGACGACCTGGTTCGAATGCACGACAGCGACCCGGCACCGACGCACACGGATGCATCGTGGATTCGCAAGCTGGAACCTGAACGCATTACTCCGCCCGAACTCGCCGGGGTCGTCGCCGAACTCTCCAGCCGCGAGCCAATCTTCCATCGCCCCGAATTTGGAACCTCACGCGCCGAGTTCGACCGCCTGATGGCCAGCGATTATTGGGAGACCGGAGCCTCAGGCCGCCGCTACGCGCGCGAGCCCATTTTGGATGAGATGGACCGGCGCTACGCCAGCGGCCCATACGAAGATGTTTGGGAGACGAGCGACTTCCACTGCCGTCAGCTTGCCGATAATGTCTATCTGCTCACTTACACCCTGTTGCAGGACAAGCAGCGCCTGACGCGCCGCACTACAATCTGGCAGCGCACGCCCGACGGCTGGAAGATTGTCTATCACCAGGGAACAATTGTGCAGGATGCGTAAAACCCTTATAAAGGCTGACTGTTTTGAAAGGGCACGACTTCAGTCGTGCCGATGAAAGCCAGCAAAATGAGTTGGGCTTTAGCCCCTGAGGGACGGTTTTCGGAAATCTCGCTCGGCTGAAGCCGTGCCTTTTCAAACTAGATCAGTTCATTCAATGAAGGAGCTTACAAGCAGGTCGAGAGAGAGCAATCAGCTCACCACAACCGCCAGCAGAAACCCGTCGTAGCCCTTGGCACCGACATTCTGCATCACGGTTGCGCTGAGTCGTGGTTCCGTGGAGATCAGTTCTGCCATGCGGCGCGTGCCAACAATGTCAGGGTCCTTGCTTTTGCCATCGGTGACTTTGCCGTCCCGCACCACGTTGTCAACGACAATGGTTGTTCCCACGTGCGAGAGCCTGAGCGCCCACTTCACATACTCGGCATTCGATTGCTTGTCGGCGTCGATAAAGATGAAATCGAAGGGCCCGGCGCCTTCGCTTTGCAGCATGGGCAGAATGTGCAGCGCAGGTCCCATGCGCAGATCCACGCGGTCGAGCACTCCGGCAGTCTTCAGGTTCTTGCGCGCTACCTCGGCGTGCCTGGGGCTGAATTCGATGGTGACGATGCGTCCGTCCACGGGCAGCGCGCGCGCCATGCAGATTGTGGAGTAGCCGCCCAGCGTGCCGATCTCAAGCACGCGTTTGGGTTGCGTCAATCGCACCAGGATATTGAGGTGTTGGCCCTGCAGAGGTGAAACATCGATGGCCGGAAGGCCGGCCTTGCGATTGGCTTTGGCGGCTGCCTCAAGATATTTATCCGGCGGCGCAAGCAGCCCGCGAAAATACTCGTCAACTGCGGTCCAAAGCTGTCTGCCCGATTTGAGCGGCGCCATCTATTTCTCCCGCGCCACCACAAAGTCGGGAACCCACAAAAGGGCCCTCTTGAAATCGGTATCGGCCATGGGCGCCAGCGCCTGGCGCGACTGCTCCGCGTAGCGATCGGCCGCGGCCATTGCATACTCCACCGATCCGTTGCGCTCCAGGATCTCCCTGATCTGCTGCCGGCTGACATTCTCAAAGCTGCGGTCGTCGAGCACGCGCTGAATGGCGCGGCGATCCACGGCCGTACCGTGATCGTAGGCATGAACCACGGCCAGGGTCGCCTTGCCCTCGCGCAGATCACTCGCCACCGGCTTGCCCAGCACCTCTTCGGTCGCGGTCAGGTCAAGCACATCGTCGACAATCTGGAAGGCCAGGCCCACCGCGCGGCCATAAGTGGCCAGGCTCGTCTCTTCAGCTTCAGTGGCGCCGGCCAGCACCGAACCCAGCCGCATTGAAACCGAAAACAGGCACGCGGTCTTGCGGAAGATGAGGTCGTAGTATTCGGCCTCTGAGACCGCCTTGCCCAGCTTTTGAATCTGCAGCAGTTCGCCCTCGACCATCTGCTGCGTAAGCCCGATGAGCAGGTCGAGCACGCGCAGGTTTCTTTCTTCAAGCGCGACCTTGAAGGCCTGCATATAAAGCCAGTCGCCGGCCAGCACGCATTTTTCGTTGCCCCAGGTGGTGTTGGCTGAAGGGCGGCCGCGGCGCGTGTCGGCGCCGTCGATAATGTCGTCGTGCACCAGCGTTGCGGTGTGTACCATCTCAACCACCGCGCCCAGCCTGATGGCGCTGTGCCCCTGGTAACCAAGCTGGTGCGCAGCCAGCAGCAGCAGCGACGGCCTGATACGCTTGCCGCCGCCTTCGCGCAGATACTCGGCAATCTCGGTGATTGTGCTTACGCTTGAGGCCGCGTCGCGTCCGAGCTCCTGCTCGATCGCCACAAGGTCTTCCCGCAGCAGTTCAAAAATCTCCCGCGCCGACGCTATGGTAAATGTGCTCAATCATCTCCGATTCTACGGCCTTATACCTTGCCGCGGGCTTTCACGAGCAGCACCACAGCTTTCGATCGCAAGCGGGTGCGGCCGAAGAGCAGGCCGCACGCTACGCTCAAAACTCAGTTGGTGCGATAGTTCGTGAATTGTAAATCCACGCCCATATCCCTGGCCCGCAACATGGCAATAATCGATTGCAGCTCGTCGCGGTCCTTGCTTGAAACCCGCACCGTGTCGCCCTGGATGGAGGCCTGCGCCTTCTTCTTTGCGTCCTTGATCAGCCTGACGATTTCCTTGGCTTTTTCTATCGGGATGCCCTGCTGCAGGCTGACCTTTTGACGCACGCTCTGGCCCGCGGCGGGCTCAATTTTGCCATAGGTCAGGTTCTTGAGCGACACGCCCCGCTTTACCAGCTTCTGGCTCAAAATGTCTTTCACCGCCTCCAGCTTGTACTCGTTCGCCGAGGCCAGTTGAATCTCCTTGTCGTCCTCGGCAAGCTTTACCTCGGAGTGCGAGTCTTTCAGATCGAAGCGCTGGCGAATTTCTTTGAGCGCCTGGTCAATTGCGTTGCGGACCTCTTGCATGTCCACCTTGCTGACGATGTCGAATGAGTTGTCCTGTGCCATATTGGTTTCTTCCGTAATGTGTTAAGCCGTTGGGCCGCACCCGTGCGGCACGCCGCTTTCAGTTTCCCACGTCTCACCCGGCCGGGAACAGCCGGAAAAAGTTTGCCGTGGTGGCCAGGGCCAGCTCGCCGGCCGTTACTCCCATCGAGGTGGCCACGACCTGCGCGGTCAAAGCCACCATGGCCGGCTCATTGCGCTGGCCGCGATTGGGCGCCGGAGCCAGCCAGGGGGCGTCGGTCTCAACCAGCACCCCGTCCAGCGGCATTTTGGACGCCACGTCGCGCAACGGCTGCGCCTTGGGATAGGTGACATTGCCTGCAAACGACACCAGGAACCCCATTTCGAGCGAACGCCGCGCCTCGTCCCACCCCGCGCCGAAGCAGTGCATCACGCCGCCCAGGCCAGTTGGACGCCAATGTTCCTCCAGCACGCCGAAGAGGTCCGTCCAGGCGTCGGTTGACTCGTTGGTTCCCCGGCAATGGATGAGGATGGGGCGCTTGCGACCTGCCGCAACCTCAAGCTGCCGGATGAGCATGGCTCGCTGCACGTCGCGAGGCGCACCCTCGTGGTAGTAGTCGAGGCCGATTTCGCCGCAGGCAATTACATCAGGGTCGGCCAGCAACCCATCGAGTTTGGCCAGAACCGCGTCGTCGATTTCGGGCGTCACGTGCGGATAAACGCCTGCGCTAGCGAGTAGGCGCGGCAGCTTGGCCCCGGCCTCGCGCTTCAAGTTGAACTCGCGGCAGAGGTCGCGGGCCTGGTGCATCTCCGCCGGCCCTTCGCCAATGCCGATCGAAAGCACGGCACCCACGCCCGCCTCGAAAGCGCGCCCCAGCATTGCTTCGCGGTCTTCGTTGTAGCGCGGGCTGTCTAAATGTGCGTGGGAATCGATGAGCAATGCAGTCTCCTGAATGTGCCACTGCGTTCGCGCACAAGCCCTGGAAAAAGGCAGTCGCAGATGGACTGCTCAACGCAACGATTACTTGAGCCTCGCCCCCAGCGGGACATCTTCAAGAAAGCCTGCCAGCACCGGCGCTCCGTCCGTAGGCAGCGAGGCTGCGAGCAGCATTCCGTTCGACTCCAGGCCGCGCATCTTGCGCGGAGCCAGGTTGGCCACAATCACAATCTTGCGTCCGACAAGCTTTTCGGGCTCGTAGTACTGGGCGATACCCGCCAGGATTTGGCGCTTCTCGTAGCCCAGGTCGACCTCGAGCCGCAGCAGTTTGTCGGCCTTGGGAATTCGCTCGGCCACCAGCACCTGCGCCACGCGCAAATCGACCTTGGCAAAGTCGTCGATGGTGATGTACTGCTTCTCTGCGGCAGAGGCAGTTTGGGCGGATGAGGCGGCGGGCTGGCCCGGGGCCGCGGGCGCAGCAGGCGTGCCAGGCGCGGCGGGTTCCTTTTCAGTTCCAATCTCCCTTGGCTCAGGGTGCTTCAGATACGAGTGAACGCCTTCGGGCTTCCGGTCTTCATGCGCTTCCGATTCGGTTTTGGGAGCGGCGGGAGCAACGTCCAGCCGGCTGCTGGCATGCTCGGCGGGGACCGCGTGGACCTTTGCCGTTTCAAGCGGCTTGCCGGGGTCGTGCGGGACCACCGAGGTCTGTGTCAACGATTCATTCCCGTGTGCGTCCGCGACATTTGTGGCCGCGGTCGGCACCACAGAGGGCGATGCGGTTGCCGGGCCCGGCGCAACCGTCTCGCCTTGGCCGCCGGCCGCTTCCACCGCGCTCTTATTGTTCTCGTCTTCAAGATTCTGCATACGTTCCACCGCGTCTTTCTCCGCGCGAGGGAAGAGCGGCGCGGGCTCGCCAAATTTGGTTCCTGCGTTCAATCCACCCCAAGCGAGTCTGGTCAAAAATGCTTGTCTCGCGGCATCGGAAATCTCGCGCTGCCCCAACTGCCGCCACACTTTGGATGCGGCATCGGGCAGAATGGGATACACAAGCGCTGTGACAACGCGAATGGCCTCGGCTGCCGTGGCCAGCACGCGCGCCTGCAGCGCCGCGTGATCGGCCTCAGACCGATCGGCCGGCCGTTTCCACGGAGCATTCGAAGTCAGGTAGCCATCTGTTTCGGCAACTATCGCCCACAGGCTCTTGAGGGCGTCGGAGAAATTCATGCCGTCGAAAGCCGGCCCGAACGCGGCAATCGCAGCTTCGGTGTTCGCACGCAGCGCCGCTTCGGCTTGCGTTTCATCGCCTGCCTCAGGCACCACTCCGCCAAAGAACTTGTGCACCATGTTCACCACGCGGCTCACCAGGTTGCCGTAGCCGTTGGCGAGGTCCCCGTTGAAACGCTGCACCAGCGCGTCGAAAGTGAAGTTGCCGTCCTGCCCGAAGGGGATTTCGCGCAGCAGGAAGTAGCGAAGCGCATCCGCGCCCAGCACCGCTTGAACGGTTTCGGCGCGCACTATATTGCCGCGCGACTTCGACATCTTGCTCTGGTCAAACATCAGCCAGCCGTTGGCGCGCACGCTCTTGGGCACGGGCAGTCCCGCGGCCATCAGAAATGCCGGCCAATAAACGCAATGGAAACGGCTGATCTCCTTGCCGATGAGGTGAATGTCGGCCGGCCAGAATTTTTTGAATTTCTCTTCGTCATCCGAGCCGTAGCCAAGAGCAGTAATGTAATTGGCCAGCGCGTCGAGCCAAACGTACACTACGTGTTTCTCATCGCCCGGCACGGGCACACCCCACTCAAACGTGGTTCGGCTGACGGACAGATCCTTGAGCCCGCTGCGCACAAAACTGATGACTTCGCGCCGCGTCGACTCGGGCCCCATGAATCCCGGATTTGCCTCGTAAAACTCAAGCAGTTTCTTCTCAAAAGCCGAGAGTTTGAAGAAGTAGTTTTCTTCGCTCACCGTCTCAGTCAGGCGGCCGCAATCGGGGCACAGCGTTCCTGGAGGCCCATCGACAAACGCTTCGTCTGACACGCAGTACTGGCCACGGTACGAGCCTTTGTAGATGTAGCCGCGATCGCGCAGCGAGGCAAACAGGTGTTGCACACCGCGGATATGACGAGGCTCGGTGGTACGGATAAAGTCGTCGTACGTCAGGCCGAGTTTGTCCCAGAGTCCACGGAACTCGGCGGCGATGCGATCCGCAAACTCCTGCGGCGTGCAGCCGGCTTGCTGGGCGCTACGCTCAATCTTTTGCCCATGCTCGTCGGTGCCGGTGAGGAACCATGTCTCAATGCCCAGCGCCCGCTTGCGCCGCGCAATGGCGTCGCAGACGATTGTGGAATAGGCATGGCCGAGGTGCGGCCGCGCGTTCACGTAGTAGATGGGCGTGGTGATGTAAAAGCGCTTTGTATCGGAGCCGGATTGGGTCATGGATGGCGTATTCCGTTCGCGCTCGCAGTAGAGGCAGCGGGATCGGCGATCTGATTTCATTTTACGTTATCGTGTTCAACGCACAGCGGTTGTGACGATGTATGTACACCTTAAAGCGCGCGGGTCTGGCCCGCCGCAGGTGATAGAATCACCCTGTAAAATCGAGGATTTTTGAGGCCTCAACCCTGTGTATCTTGAACTGCAGCAACGGCTCGGCAGCGCCATTCGCGCGCTGCTCAAAGAGAAATATTCGCTCGATATTGAAAGCGTGCCGATGGAGACGCCGCCCGATCTGCGGTTTGGCGAAATCGCGTCGCCAGTCGCCCTGCAACTGGCGCGCGCGCTGCGCAAGGCTCCCAAAATCATTGCGCAGGAAATTGTTGCGGCGCTGGGTTCGGTTGAGGGATTCGCGGGGTTTGAAGTCGCTGGGGCTGGATATCTCAATGCGCGCATTGACCGTGGCGCCGCAGTCCGGCTGGTAGTTGCCGCTGAGAGCCACGCCTCTGCCACTGGCCATGTGCTGGTGGAGCACACCAGCATAAATCCCAACAAGGCAGCGCACATTGGCCACTTGCGCAACGCCATCCTGGGCGACACATTTGTGCGCCTGCTGCGCGCCGCCGGTTACAAGGTCGACGTGCAGAACTACATCGATAACACCGGCGTGCAGGTTGCCGATGTGGTTGTGGGCTTTCTGCATCTCGAAGGCAAGACGGTCAACGAAGTTCGCGCGCTGATTGCTGCCTGCGAAGAGCGCGCCAAGGCTTCAGGCCGCCCGGCCGACGCTATCGATTACTACTGCTGGGATCTCTACGCGCACACCTCGGCGTGGTACAGCGAGGGCAGCGACGAAGAAAAAGCCGCGCGCAAGAGACTCAGGCTGGATACGCTGCACCTGATCGAGGAAGGCGGCAACGAAACCGCCGAGATTGCCGAGGTGATCTCGACTGCTGTTTTGCGCCGCCATCTTGAAACCATGGAGCGGCTGGACATCGAGTACGACTTTCTGCCGCGCGAGAGCGAGATTCTTCACCTCAGGTTCTGGGACGCGGCATTCGAACAGCTTAAGGCAACCGGCGTTCTCTACTTTGAAAATGAAGGCAAGAACAAGGGCTGCTGGGTGATGACGCGGCCGGGTGCGAAGGGCGATGCCGGCGTGGACGCCGACATGACAACCGGCCAGGAGGCCGGCGCTACCCCTTCAGCCCAGAGCTCAACCGATGAAGACGCGAAAGTGATTGTCCGCTCCAATGGAACGGTCACTTACGTCGGCAAAGATATTGCCTATCACCTTTGGAAGTTTGGCCTGCTGGGCAAGGACTTCGGCTACAAACGGTTCTTCAGTTATCCGTCGCACGAGTGCTGGATCTCGACTGTCCATGGCGAGGAAAAGCATCCGCACTTTGGTGGCGCCACCGCCATCTATAACGTGATTGATTCGCGCCAGGCGGACCCGCAGGCGAATGTCATCCAGGCGCTGCGGGGCATGGGCTACACCGATCAGGCCGACCACTACACGCACTTCGGGTACGAGATGGTGGCACTCACCCCGCGCTGCGCTGCCGAACTGGGGTACGAGGTTGCCGAAGAGGATCTGGGCCGGCCATATATCGAAGTCTCCGGACGCAAGGGCTTCGGCGTGAAGGCCGACGACCTGATCGACAAGCTCATTGCCGCGGTTGAGCCGCTCGTGGATGAAAAACAGGCCGCCAGCCCGGAACCCGTCCGCCAGCGGATCGCCCGGCAGATCGCCATCGGCGCGCTGCGCTACTTCATGCTCAAGTACACGCGCAATTCGGTCATCGCCTTCGACTTCAAAGACGCGCTCAGCTTCGAAGGCGAAACCGGCCCCTACATTCAGTACGCGGTAGTGCGCATTCGCAATATTTTCCGCAAGGGGGGAACGAGTCCTGAAGCCGCGTTAGCGGAGCTGGCGGGGCTAGCGGAGTCAGGCACGAACCTCGCTGGCGAGAGCAATGAAGACATCTGGGCGTTGTGGCTCCGCGCGGGCCGCTTTTCTCTGGTTTTGGATCAGTGCATCGCGGCGTCAGAGCCGGCGTACCTGGCCAAGCACGCCTTCCAGCTTGCGCAGGAGTTCGCCAACTTCTACCACAAGCACCACATCCTCACTGAAGAGGACGCTGCGCGGAAGACATTCCTGCTGGCCACGGCTGCCGTAACACTGCGAGAGCTGGTGCGGTCGCTGGAATTGCTTGGGATAGAGAGCCCGGAAGCGATGTAAGTACAGTGATCAGTTGTCAGTGGTCAGAAACTGACGCCGCCTATTCGCGTCTGCGCCGCTGGTGGGTCGACGGAATATTCATGTCTTCGCGGTATTTGGCCACGGTACGGCGGGTGAGCTGGATGCCCTGCGCCTGCAGCATCGCCGCAAGCTGATCGTCGGTGAGCGGATGGCGCGGATCTTCATCCTCAATGAACTTTTTTACCTTGCGCTTCAGTACCAGCAGCGGCGTATCGGCTCCCTCAGGCCCGTTCGCGCCTTCAGAAAAGAAGAACCTCAGCTCAAGCACGCCCTGCGGCGTGTGCGCATATTTGTTGGCCACGGCGCGGCTCACCGTCGAGGGGTGCACGCCAATCTCTTCCGCCACTTCCTTGATCATCATGGGGCGCAGCGCTTCGATTCCCTGATCGAGAAAATCGAACTGCCGGCGAACAATCACTTCACAGACCCTGAGGATGGTGCTCTTGCGCTGCGCGATATTTCGCATCAACTGCATGGCCGAGCGGAAGCGCTCCTTGACGTACTCCTTCACTTCCTTGTCGGTAGTGTCAGAGACCAGCATGCGCCGGTAGCGCTGGCTGAGCCGCAGACTGGGCAACTCCTCCTCGTTCATGCTTACAACCCACTCGCCGCCGCGCTTTACAAACACCACGTCGGGCTCAATGAGCCGCGTCTGGTCGCGGTTGTAAAGCCGCCCGGGGCGCGGATCGAGCGTGCGAATGAAATCTGTCCCGGCCTGCGTCTCTTCAATTGAAAGCTGCGCAGCGCGCGCCAGTTCCTTCAAGTCGCGCTTCTGCATCAGTGGCAAGTGGTGATCCACAATCAGCGCCGCCACATCCATTGCCCGGCGCCGCTCTTCAATCTTGGCGTCGGCTTCGTCTCTAAAGCCACGATGCGGATCATCGCCTGTCTCCACAAACGCTGTGCCATACAACTCGTCAAATTCGCGCTGCTGCGCTCTTATCTGCAATAACAGGCACTCGCGCAAATCGTGCGCTGCCACCCCGGCCGGGTCAAGCCCTTGCACAAGCGCGATGGCGCCCTTTACAACCTCAAGCGCGTGGCCTGCATCCGGCACGTGGCCGTTCCCATTGCCATTCAGATTTGCCTGGGCCGAAGCGGCGCGGTACTGCAGGTAAGCCGAGGCCAATTCCTCGTCGCCCGCCTCCAGATAACCGCATTCATCAAGGTTGCCGATGATATATTCGGCCACCTCATACTGCTCTTTGTCGACGCTCAGCGACCCCAGTTGCCACGCCAGGTGATCGGAGAGAGTTGTAGGCTGGGAGAGAAAGTTTTCAAACGAGGGCTTTTCGCTCTCTTCATACTCAGGCTGCGTGCGATAGCCCGGGTCAAGATAATCCTGGAAGTACGATCCGAAGTCGATCTCGCTGAATACGTCCTTGGGAGGGGCCGCCGCCTCTTCAACACTGCGTTCCAGGCGTTCCTCGCGTCCCGCAACCTGATCCAGCATTGGAACCGATTCGTCAATCTCTTCCAGGACGGGATTTTCAACCATCTCGGCATCGATCATCTCCTTCAGCTCAAGCTTGTTCAACGCCAGAACGCTCACCATCTGCATCAGGCCCGGTGTGAGCACCTGGCGTTGCGAGACTTTGAGGTTCAATCTTGGCTGCAGTAGCGCCATCGTTGGAACTCGTTCCTCGATCTGCACTCAGCGCGAGTGTAATCGCGTAGTTAGAAGCTTAAGAGAGAAAGTGTCCGAAGTCGAATCACCCGTTTGAGGGAGTTGTCCCAAATTGGGTAACTTCCCTTCCCGATACTATCGTCCGGCAATTGCATTCATGCATTTAGAGCGCCGGCATTTAGAACTCCGGCTTTGAGAACGCCGGCATTAGAAATCAGCTCAACGAGAAACCCTCGCCGAGGTAGACGCGCCGCACCTCCATGTCGTTACCCAGCTCATGCGGCGTCCCAGAGCGAAAGATCTTGCCTTCCGCGATAATGTAGGCCCGGTCGGTTACACTCAGCGTCTCACGAACATTATGATCCGTAATCAACACGCCTATGCCGCCGGCCTTTAAATCAAAGATAATCTTTTGCAGTTCCAGTACGGCAATGGGATCGATGCCGCTGAAAGGTTCGTCGAGGAGAATGAAATTGGGCTGAATGCACAACGCGCGCGCAATCTCAACGCGCCGCCGTTCCCCGCCCGAAAGCGCGTAACCGCGGGTGGTGCGGATGTGCCCCAGATTCAACTGGTTGATCAACCGGTCGGCCCGTGTGCGGCGTTCCCGGTTGCCCAGCGGCTGCGCTTCAAGCACGGCCAGAATATTCTCTTCCACTGTAAGCTTGCGAAAGACCGAGGGCTCCTGAGGAAGATAACTGATGCCGAAGTTGCGCGCCCGCAGGTACATAGGGACGCGCGTGATGTCAGTCTCGTCAACCAGCACGCGGCCGGTTTCAGGCTGCACCAGTCCCACGATCATGTAGAAGCTGGTGGTTTTGCCGGCGCCATTCGGACCCAGCAGCCCCACTACTTCGCCGCGCGAAATCTTCAGGTTCACGCTGCGGACAACCTGCCGTCCCTTGTAGCTCTTGCCAATTCCCTCGGCGAAAAGTGTCTCCATTTATTTTTCTTGCTCGCTTCCGCTGCCCTGTTGTGCCCGGGCCTGTTTCCCCTTGGGTTGACTGGCACGCTGCGTTCCTTTTTCGTTTCCCGGTTCCGTTCCCAGCCGCAGCTTCGGGGCGGTCGTATGTGTCTCGGTCTGGTGTCCCCCGCCTTCGATACTGACGCTATCATCGCGGCTATTGAAAATCAAAGCCTCACCCGTTGCCGTTCCCCGTTCCGGATCGCTCATTTGCGGTAGAGCTTCAGGTGTTCCGGTTAAAACGTAGCTGCCAGTCGCGCCGGTATACACCAGTTTCTCGCCGATTCCGCGACGCCCCTGCGAAGTAACCACCTCGTGCCCGCTGGCCGTCATGGATTCAACCTGCGATTGACCGTTCGCGTGGCTGGCGGCCGGCGCAAGCTGCAATTCAACTTTATCGGAGGTTGAGACTGCGGTGCCCGTCTTTGCGGTAACCGCGCCAAGCTCGCCGGCGTTCATCACTGCTTTGCGGTCGACGTCGGAATAGAAAAGGTCGCCCCCGCTCACGCGAATCACCGTGGACGCCGTCGGCTTGCTGGCGTGCCCGTCAGCGCCGCCCTGGGCCTTGCCTGGTGCGGCGCTACCCGAGCTCAACAAAACCACTGTCACCGGAGCTGCCGCGCTCGCACTCCGCGCGGTCAGCGTCCGCTTGTCGCGATCAAGCACAATCACCGGACCCTCAACCGAGTTTGCATCCTGCCACAGCCGCGCGTTGCCGTCGAACTCTGCCTGGCCGGTGGGCTGATGCAGATGCGCCTCCTCGGCAATCACATGCGCGGGGTCCTGGCCACCCAGCGCGATAGTGCTTTGCTGCGCCTGGTTGCCGGTGCTCTTTGCGTTGGTCCACGTCGCCTTCACGTTGCCGTGCGCAACCGCGTCGCCGGTAGCCTGGGTCACGTCGATCTTGGTGGCCGTCAGTTCCAATCCGCCGTCAACCACGTGCGGATTCACCGTCAGATGCAGCCATTGCCCCTCGCCCTCATACGTCGCGTGGCCTGAGGTAGCCCGCAGCTCCGGCTGCGGCTGCGCGCCCGGCTTTGCCGCGGGCTTTTGGAGCAGCACCACGTGGCCATCGAACACTGCCGTCTGCACGTCAAGTCCGTCGCCGCCAGTTCCCCGGCTCTCTTCTTCCCTGGTTCCCTTGTTCCCCTGCTCCCTGTTTTCTGCTAGCTGTGCCTCAATCTGGTCTCCGCTGGCCGATTGCCACGTGCCGTTGGCCGCAGTCTGCTCCATGGTGGCGTGGCCCGTGCCTTTGAACGATTTCAATGCCGAATCGGCGCCGAACTCGCCGTTTGCCTCGTCGGCAACCAGCTTTGACGGCACCGGCGCTGCATCGCCCCGCTGCGTGGAGCTGTCAATGGTCACGCCACCAAAACCATGTATCGTTGCCGGCTCAACCTGGCCTTTGCCCGCGTCGCGAAACTCCACATCCGCCACCGGCGAACGCCAGGTCCGGCTTGCGCGCGTATTCACTTGCCGGCCTTTGACCATCTGCTCGCCTGACGCGACACTCTCCATGGTCACGCCGCGTTGAAGATGTGCATGGCGCAGTTGGCCCTGCGCAGTAAACTCAATTTCCGCGGTCGGCGCCGTTCCATGCACAGTGCGCGCGCCCCTGACTGAATCCATCACCACGCCGCCTTCAAGGTGCCCGTGCCGCGGGTGATTGTTCTCATCCAGGTCCATGGCCGCTGTGGGTGCCTGCAAATGGCCGCCCGTCGCCGTAGTCGCGCTGAACCCGCCCGCCGCGTCAAGATGCTGGGCCGTTCCATCCGGGCGAAACAGCACCTTTGCTTCGAGTGCCGACGCCTGGCCGCCGCGATACTCAGCCGTAGCCGTTTGCAGCGCGCAGATATTCGTATCGCGCGTGAATTCCAGGTGCGCCGCGTGAATCGTCACCGGCTCATTGTTTCGTTTTCCGCTCAGTTCCACGCTGCGATCAAGCACCAGGAAGCCCTGTTGCGAGTCGTAGGTAGCGCCCATCGAGCTGCCACTGGCCTGCTCCGTCGAAAAGTCGACGTGCTCGGCCGTCGTTGCCACTCCGGTTTTCTGATTGAAGCTGAGTCCGCTGGTCTTCACGTGGATCACGTCATTAGGACCCGCGTGCGCCGCTGTCACAGGGGCCAGGTCCTTGGCCAGCCGTTTGTCCTTCGGCGCGGCCTCCTGCACTTCCTTAGCCTGCTCCGGGCCTGGACGCATAAGCGTAATCTCAACCGGCCCAACGGCGGTCGCCGTTCCGGCATTCTCGTCGTAGTTAAACTCGTCGCCCGCAATCCGGTCTACGCGCTTGCCGTCGTCGCTGTAGAGCTCAATCAAGACCTCATGCAACTCCACACGATTGTCTCTAAGCCGCACTTCTTTCGACGCATGAATCTTGTACTGTGCGTGGGCGCCTAACGCGTGAGACAGGGTAAAACCATTGGCCTCCTGCTGGATGTTCAGCCCCAGTTTCTGCGGCAGGTCGCGAAGTTTGAATGGATTCCTGAACTTGGCGGAAGCGAGGAAGACGCCGAGCGCGGCAACCAGCAGCACGCCCGCTGCAATCACCAGCGTCCGCATCCGTTCGATTGTGAATCGCAAACTAATTCCTCATTCCCAACAGTGGGTGCCCCATCCTCGCGACGTTCTTGTTTTGTCGCTGGGGTGAGAGACCTTGGCACAACACAAGTCGTCCACTCGCGGCACTAATTGCTCACTCCCAAGCGCGCCGCCAAGCGTTGCGCCAGGCTCTCGCCCAACTCGCTCCACAACAGGCGCGCCGTGGCGCCGCTGGCCTTTTCCACGGCAGCCGTCAGTTCCACAAGCTGGCGTACGTTCTCTTCCACGTGGCGCGCGCCCACAACATTCAGCTCCGCGTCCTCTTCAAGAAACGGCGCGTCCGATCCAAAATCGATGCGGATATGCCCATCCTGCTCGTAAGCGCCCTCGTCGAAGAGCGGCCCGTAGCCGGTGACACGCACCAGGCGCGGCTCGCGCACCCAGCGACCTATCAAATTGCCATCCTGGGCGGAGCTTGTACCGCGGGCCTCCTGACCCGCACTCCCCGCCTCAAACTCCCACAGACTCCAGCCGATCTGGAATTCGTAGGCATAATCTTCGTGGAGCAGCTCCAGAGCCGCTTCAACGGTGAATTTGGGGTCGGCGCCGCGCTCGGCGTAGCCATAAATCTGCTGAAAGACCGGCGCCTCAGTCCAGTCGACAGGCCACACCGTGGCTGCATAGACGCTCGGCTCGCCGCCATGCGCGGCAAAAGCGCCCAGCACCTGGATCAGCTTGTCAGCCAGCGCCTCAAGGCGCAGATTGGGATACCACAGGCTCAGATAAAGCGTGTCTGCCATTACCTTGAATTTTAGACGTTTGAGGTGCGAGGAAGCGGATTCAGGGGCCTGAAAGCCTCCGCTGCCTCCGTTCCCAATCCCAAAAACTCAAAACCCCCGGCGTTTGGGCCGAGGGCTCTGGTTGGAAAGGGGTTTTGGCCGGGAGCCTTTTTGAAGCTCAGGCGCGGACTTTGCCGGTCTCGCGATCGATTTCCTTGAGGCGGGCTGCCTTGCCACGCAGGCCGCGGATATAGAACAACTTGGCACGGCGGACCTTGTAGCTGCGGATCTTTTCGACCTTGTCGACGACCTTGGAGTTGAAGGGGAAGATGCGCTCGACGCCCTGGCCGAAGCTCATTTTGCGGACGGTAAAGGTACCCTGGGGGCCGCGATTGACGGCGATCACCAGGCCCTCAAAGGCCTGCAGGCGCTCTTTATCGCCTTCCTTGATCTTGACTTGGACGCGAACCTGGTCGCCGGGCACAAACGCTGGTAGATCGGTGCGCTTGAGCTTGTCGGCCAGGCGCTGCATTACGGGATGGATTGACATGGTGACTTCCTGCTATTGAACTCAGAACTTTGATTTTAGCAGAGAACGGGGCCCAATTCCTAGAGCCCGCAACCCAAGTGGCTGGCGACAAAGGAGAGAGAGGCTCGCGGGCAGCTTTAAAACCATTGAGCTAGACTGCTCAGACCATCGTCGTATGCCAATGCAATGCTTGACTATGCTCGAAAAACGCGAGGGACAATTCGATATAGACAAGTACCTCGCAACCCCGGGGCCGGGACGGCAAATTATTCGGCTCAAGGCGAGACAGGTTTTTTCTTCCCAGGGGGGGCCAGCCAATTGTCTTTTTTATCTTCGAGTGGGCCACGCTAAACTCACGATCGTATCCAAAGCCGGCAAAGAAGCCACGGTCACGCTTCTCGCTCCGGGGGACTTTTTCGGTGAGGAGTGCCTGGCAGGACCAAACGAGTTCCGCACCACCAGTGCCACCGCGATCACCGTCTGCGTGGTGCTCAAGATCGCTTCCGATGAGTTGGCAAGGGTCCTCCATCAGGAAAATGGTTTCTCAGATTTCTTTGTTCAGTTCCTCGCCCACCGGAGCGCCAGAACCCAGGCGGATCTCGTCGATCAGCTATTCAACAACAGCGAACGGCGTCTGGCGCGAACCCTTCTGATAATGGCGGACTATGGTAATGCGGCGGGCCCGGAGACGCTTATTCCGCCGGTGACCCAGGAAACCCTCGCAAATATGATCGGCACAACTCGCTCGCGCGTCAGCTTCTTTATGAATCGCTTTAGAAAGCTCGGCTATATCAGCTACAAGAACCGCATCCGCGTGCACAGATCACTGCTGATGATGGTGTTGGAAGATCAGTTACCGGAGCAGAACGCGTCACGTCCCAAACTCTTCAATCCCCTGCCCAGCCGGGGACGAACCTCCAGGCGAGCCAAGCTCCTGGGTACCTCTGGGCACTAGAACGCCGCTCCTGCATAAATGGGTGATTGTCCAAAAGCTCAGAGTATTGCGCGAAGAACGCGCGCGTCCGGGCGAACAGAAAACAAGACTAGAACTGGTTGCGTAAATGCAGTTTTGAAAGGGCACGGCTTCAGCCGTGCCGCAAAAACATTGGGTTTTAGCCCCGGAGGGATGTTCCGGCCGCCCTCAGGCATATTTATGCAACCAGCTCTAAAGTATTCAGGGTGTTAATTCAAGAGCAACTACCGGAATACCGGCGACCCAAAAGTAATTATCCAGCGTACTCCCAAGGCATAAATTCGGTGGCTTCTGAGGCGTAGAAGGCGTACTATCCTCACCTCACCAAAAGGGGGTGCCCCCCATGAATCCTGCATCTGAAATCATTTCAGGCAAGCAGTGTTGCCTGCGCGCCTGCTTTTTCCTGCTTGCGCTGACTCTGCCTGGGCTGCTGCTGCCCGCAGTGGCGCTGGCGCAAGTAACCTACACCGGAACCAGCGCCGCCCAAAACTTCGGCTCGGTGGCCATTGGCACGCCCAGCGCGGCGACGACTTTCAGCTTTTCCGTCGCTGCCGGCACCGCGGTGGGCAGCATCACAGTGGTAACCCAGGGCGTACCCAACATGGACTTCAACAATGCTGCGGGAGGCACCTGCACCGCGACGGAGTACGCCTCGTCGACGACCTGCACCGTCAACGTGACGTTCACGCCGAAATTGGCCGGGACTCGCTATGGAGCCGTGGTGTTCAGCGACGACTCTGGAAATGTGCTGGCGACGGCCTACCTTCAGGGCACGGGAACAGGGCCGCAGGTGAACTACCTGCCCGGCACGGAAAGCACCATAGGCAGCGGCTTCAATGAAACAGGCGCGTTGACGGTGGATGGGAGCGGGAATCTCTATGTCGAAGACATAAACAACAGCCGGGTGCTCAAAGAGACATGGACGGGGAGCGGTTATACCCAAAGCACCTTCTTGAGCGGCGGGAACTTGTTTTATCCGACTTCAGTAGACGGGGCCGGCAATCTTTACATGGTCTCGAACTCCCTGAACCAGGTCCAAAAATGGACATGGACGGGGAGCGGCTATGTCCAGACCACGATAGGCAGCGGCTTTTACGGCCCCAGTCCCGCCGTGGCGGATGGCGCGGGCAATGTCTATATCGCCGATCACTTCAATGGCCGGGTGGTGAAAGAGACTCTGTCGGCGGGCAGCTATACCCAGTCCGTCATCCTCACCTGCGGGACCTACGACGAACTTATTTGGGTTTGTCCTTCCTCGGTCGCGGTTGACGGAAGCGGCAACGTCTATGTATCGGCTTGGTCCAGTAGCTCGACATTCGACAGCAGCAAGATATTGAAGATGACCCCGTCCGCAGGCGGCTATACCCAGAGCACGATCGGCAGCGGAATGGATTGGGCTAACCAGGTCGTGGTGGACGGGAGCGGCAACCTATTTGTGGCAGATGACAACAACAGTAGGATACTCAGGGAGACGCTCGTTGACGGCAGCTATATCCAGAGCACGGTGACAACGAGTGCGCTGGAAGGTATCTATGGGATCGCTGTGGACGGGAGCGGCAACCTCTATATAGCCAATACTTTCTATAGCGACGTTTTGAAGGAAGATCTCGCGGATGCGCCGAGCCTGAGTTTCCCGACAGCGACACCAGTGGGCTCAACTGATACCACCGACGGCACGCAGACGGTGCAGGTTCAGAACATTGGCAACGAGGCGCTGGTCCTCACGTCCCTCAGCTATCCGGCTGATTTCCCTGAGGCCAGCGGGGACGCAAACGCATGCGCTGGCTCAACCAGCTTGAGCCCAGGCCTTATGTGCGATCTGCCGATTGAGTTCGCTCCCGAGCGGACTGGCACGCTGAGCGAGGACGTGACGCTCACTGACAACGCGCTGAACGTGACCGGAGCGCAGCAGTCGGTAGCAGTGAGCGGCACGGCTACGGGGAGCATTGTGGCTACGCACCTCTCCGTGTCTGCTCCTGCCAACGTGGGCGCGGACGCGCCGTTCACAATGACCGTTACGGCGCTGGATGCGAGTGGAGGGACTGCGACCGGCTACGCCGGTACCGTGAGTTTCACGAGCACGGATTCAAGCGCGGTGCTACCGGCGGCGTCGACGCTGACGGCGGGGGTGGGAACGTTTCAAGTAACGCTGAAGACGCTGGGAGATCAGACCATTACCGCAACGGATGCGGCGAATTCGTTTACCGCTACGTCCGGGACGATCGATGTGAGTTCGACCCCGCCGGGGGTGTTCCCCGGGCAGGCCAGTGCGAATCTCGGCTCGCAGGCGATCGGTTCGGCGACGGGCGCGCAGACGCTGAGCTTCACCATCGGGGCCGGCACAACGGTGGGCAGTATCGGGGTGGTGACGCAGGGCGCGCCCAACCTGGACTTTACCAGCGCCACCGGCGGCACCTGCACGGCCACGACCTACGCGTCGGCCACTACCTGCACCGTCGACGTGACGTTCGCGCCGAAGTTTGCGGGCGT
>CAZGUD010000038.1:275-2631 GCA_964528915.1 uncultured Occallatibacter sp. | reverse complement strand
TCGGCTAACAGCACAGGGATAATCCTGGGCAGCGTGCCGGTTTATGGAGTTGGAACGGGGCCGCAGATCGCGTATGGTCCCGGCGTGGCGACTGCTATTACTCCCACGGCGAATGGCCAATCAATCTCTAATCCCACAGGCGTGGCGGTGGACGGCGCGGGGGATCTGTTCATATCGATTTGGGACCAGAATCGCGTGGTCGAAGTGCCTGCCGGTGGCGGCGCGGCCACTGTTATTGACCCCACCGCGAATGGCATATCGATAGCCAACAACCACGGCGTGGCGGTGGATGGTGCAGGCGATCTGTTCATCGCGGATTTAGGCAACAATCGCGTGGTGGAGGTGCCTGCCGGCGGCGGCACGGCGACCGCCATCGACCCCATAGTGAATGGGGAAGGGTTGAATAGTCCCACCGCCGTGGCGATTGATGGCGTCGGCGGTCTCTTTATCGCGGATACCTCCAATGACCGCGTGCTGGAGATTCCGGCCGGTGGCGGCGCGCCCATTGTTATCGACCCCACGGTGAATGGCAAAACACTGGATCTCCCCTATCGACTGGCGTTTGACGCGGCGGGCGATCTGTTCATCGCGGACGCCAATAACAACCGCGTGGTGGAGGTGCCGGCCGGCGGCGGCACGCCGATCGCTATCGACCCCACGGTGAATGGCGAAGGATTGCAGAATCCCACCGGCGTGGCGGTTGATGGAGCGGGGGATCTGTTCATCGCGGACAACGGTAATAGCCGGATTGTGGATGTACCGGCCGGGGGCGGAGCGGCAACCGCCATCGACCCCACGGTAAATGGCGCATCGCTGTCCAAGCCCTGGGATATAACGTTTGACGGGGCAGGCGATCTGTTCATCGCAGATTTCAACAACTCCCGCATTGTGGAGATTCATCGCTCGCAGCCCCCCGCGGTGAACTTTCCAACGGCGACGGGTGTGGGCTCAATTGACATTATCGACGGCCCGCTAACTGCGCAGGTTCAGAATGTCGGTAACGAGGCGCTCACTTTTACCGCCATCAGCTACCCCGCAGATTTTATCGAGGCGAGTGGAGATCCAAGCTCATGCACTGGCACGACCAGCCTGAGCGCGGGGCAGCAGTGCGATATCCCGGTCGAGTTTGCGCCTGAGCAAAGCGGAGCACTGAGCGAGAGCGTGACCCTGACCGATAACGCGCTGGATGTTGCCGGCACAGAACAATCAATCGGCGTATCGGGCAACGGCGTTGCCGTAACCGGCGTCACGCACTTCACCCTCACGACGACGGCCTCGGTGGTTGCCGGCATTCCTTTCAACATTTCGATTACGGCTTTGAACAGCATCAACCAGACCTTGGCCGGCTACGACGGCACGGTGACTTTCACGAGTTCCGATGCGGGATTTGTCAATCCGGGCCCTGTGACCCTGAAAGGCGGCGTAGCGCAGATACAGGCGACGCTGGGAACTGGAGGAACGCAGACCATCGCTGCCACCGATACAGAGCACTCCTCATGGACGGGGTCGGGGAGTTTTGCGGTGACTGTTGTGTCACACCTCTCCATCACGCCCCTCTCCATCGCGCCGACGGCCCCGGTTGTCTCCGGCCTACCAATCGCTATTGCAGTTACGGCGCAGACCAGTACGAACCAGACAGTCATCGGAGATAACGACACGGTGAGCTTTACCAGCTCCGATCCCGCGTTTGTCAATCCGGGGCCGCTCACCTTGTCGAGCGGAACGGGGGTGACAACGGTTACCCTTGAGACAGCGGGAACACAGACCATTACAGCCACTGACACTACACACTCTGCGTGGACGGCCTCGTCGAGCTACACAGTGCTCGGTGCGGTGAAATTCAACGGGACCGCTGCGAACCAGAACTTCGGCTCGGTGGCGATCGGCTCAACCAGCGCGGCGCAAACTTTCAACTTCTCCATCCTTGCCGGCACCACGGTGGGTAGCATTTCAGTGGTAACGCAGGGAGCGCCCAATCTCGACTTCAACAGCGCGAGCGGCGGCACCTGCACGGCCACGACCTACACGTCGGCCACTACCTGCACCGTCGACGTGACGTTCGCGCCGAAGTTTGCGGGCGTGCGGAAGGGCGCAGTGGTGTTCTTTTCCTCGGCTAACAGCACAGGGATAATCCTGGGCAGCGTGCCGGTTTATGGAGTTGGAAGCGGGCCGCAGATGGCGTATGGTCCCGGCGTGGCGACTGCTATCGTCCCCTTCGTAATGTTTGTCTGGGGAGACGCTAATCCCACAGGCGTGGCGGTGGACGGTGCGGGGGATCTGTTCATATCGATTGGGGAGGAAGACCGTGTGGCGGAGGTGCCGGCCAGCAGCGCTGTGGCTTCCATCGACCCCACAG
>CAZGUD010000038.1:0-175 GCA_964528915.1 uncultured Occallatibacter sp. | reverse complement strand
TGAATGGGGAAGGGTTGAATAGTCCCACCGCCGTGGCGATTGATGGCGTGGGCGACCTCTTCATCGTGGATTCAGGCAACAATCGCGTGGTGGAGGCGCCTGCCGGCGGCGCGGCGACCGCCATCGACCCCACAGTGAATGGGGAAGGGTTGAATAGTCCCACCGCCGTGGCGAT
>CAZGUD010000037.1:0-68054 GCA_964528915.1 uncultured Occallatibacter sp. | reverse complement strand
GGTGACCTCTCCCTTACCAAGGGAGTGCTCTACCAACTGAGCTACATCAGCCCTTTAAACCCGAGCTTGCAGCTTCCAGCTCTCAGCTTTCAGCTTTCAGCCCTATCCTGCCGGTATAAGCCGTAACGGCCAATACCATCACTGCAGAAACTGAAAGCTGACAGCTGATAGCTGAAAGCTATTCTTTCTCCCGCCTGATCCGGTCCGCCTGCATCGCCACATACGTCCGAAACGCAAACAAGCCCAGAATCACGATCGGAATCAACCTTACCTGCACCGGCCGGCCCAGCACTATCACGTTGCCATCGCCAACCGTAAACCAAGCCACAACTGCCAGAACCACGAACAACGCCAGGGCTACCGGGTACTTCTTTTCGAGCTCGCTTCCGGAGCGCTTTCCCCGATCGGCTCCCGCCACTTTCGCGGGATCTCGATCCAAATGCGCCTCCTTCTCCATCCCTCAGCGCCTCTACTCCCTGTTCCCTAGTCCCTAGTTCCTGCTTTTATGGTGCACAGGGGAGGATTCGAACCTCCGTAACTCGAATGAGTGGCAGATTTACAGTCTGCTGCCATTAACCGCTCGGCCACCTGTGCCCAAAACCAAACTGAACGACAAATCAACAACTTCTACCAGCCCGAACACCGTTTACCACCCGCTTCCGCACACGCCGCAACCGCCCGGAGAACGCTCCGGAATTGGCGCTGCCTGCACCTGAAGTGGAGTCACCGCGGAGAACAGGCCCGGCGTACTTCAAACCTCGAAGCGCCGGTTGAATCCTGCCGTTTCAAGCTTCGTCTCCGGTTTCGTTTTATGGAGCTGGCGAAGGGATTTGAACCCCCGACCCTCTGATTACAAATCAGATGCTCTACCAGCTGAGCTACGCCAGCTCTTTTGACAGTTGCGCGGGGGCAAAACTACGCCGCCGCCCAGCCATTCAAACCACCGGAAACCGTTCCGGAAGCCCGCTTTACGCGCGGACACACTACCGCTCCGCGCATATACGGCACAGAAATCAAGGTTAGCACACTGGGATGTGTGGGGCAAACAGCGGAACCCGGCCAGCCTTTGGAAAATCGCTTGCGCAGTGCGCGAGCCGCTACGCCTCCGCCACCAGCACCCGCAGCTCCTCCTGCGAGCGCAGAATCGCCGCCAGAAACGCCGTGGTTATAAAGAATATCCAGCAACCCACCGCGTAAGGCAAATGCGGAACCAGGGCCTGCGCCCACGCCTGGTGCGCAAGGTATTTTCCCAAATGACCGAAGGTGTCAAACAGGTTGAAGAGGTGCGAAAACGGAGCAAAAGCCCCGACGCCGCCCGTCAAATTCACCGCCCAGCGCATCCAGCCCGGGCACCACTTCTTATAGGAGTGCAGCAGCCAGCGTCCCTCCTCGGTGCGGCGCAGGTGCACGCCTATAGCCATTGCCGAAATAATGCACCACGCCAGCATGAATCCGCCGGCCCAAAGAAATCCGCGCGGGCTCAGCTTGCCGTGGGCGGCAATGCTGGCTCCCAGCATTACCACGCTCGTCGATAGCCCCGCCAGCCCCACAATCTCTGAGATCGCGCACAGCATGCGAAAGCCCGGGGAGATCACATGCGGCACCGTCAGCCAGTCTTGCGTCGGTGAAGGCGTCGGCAAATGCGTAACCAGGTCGTTGCCCGCCAGGTCGCGCTCCAGCAGAACCGAGTCGGAAGGATCTTTGGGATTCACGTGCACCAGCACCGTGCGCCCCTTGAACTGTGCGGCCCACGCCTTGGCCTGCTCCTTCACGCCAAACTGCCGCTTGTACTCGCCCATTTGCAATTCGGGATTGCGATAGAAGTATGAAAGCTCGGCCGTGTAAAAGGCGCCCTTCTCGCCGATGCTTTGCTTGATGGCGGTCGTCAACTCGATGGTGGCCGTAATGGGAGGCCAACTATCCACCAGCCGCTCGCGCGTTTTCTGCTTCCACCTCGCGCGCAACCGCCCGGTAAAGAGCCACGCAATAACGAGAGCCGGAATAAACACACGCGGCTCGGTGATCACCCTCACAATCGAGTGACCCACAGATGTCGCGTTGGCGGCTAAGGCATACATGCGGTCGCAACAGGCTGATGCGTTTCACGCCGATTATCGCATGAATCGAATTCTGCCCGGCGCGAAGAATCTGCTTGCGCCATTGCGCCGCAGGGGAGATGATTCTCTTGCTTCCCCTCGGGCTATGTGGTCGCAGTCGATTTATCGAGGAGAAGCTGCATGCGTAAGTTTTTTGTCACAATTCTGCTTTTGGCGTTTTGCCCTGTCTTATTCGCTCAACAGGTTTTGAACAACGACGCTGTTATCAAGATGGTGAAGGCCGGCCTGTCTGACGACATCATCATTGCCAGCATCAACGCTCAGCCCGGTAACTTCGATACCACAACAGACGGCCTGGTTCTGTTGAAAACCGGCGGCGTAAGCGACAAGGTGGTTTCGGCGATCATTACACGCCACAGCGCTCTTGCGGCTCCGGCTGCCACGACTACCGCTCCGGTTGCTGCTCCTGCTGCCCCGCCTGACCCCAACGACCCAAACACTCCGCACGATGTCGGCGTCTACATACTCACCTCCGGCCCCGATGGAAAGCCGAAGATGACATTCATCGACCGCGCGGGCGAGGCTGGCGTGAAGACCGCCAATGTGGCCGGGATGGCCTTCTCATACGGTATCTCGAAAGCCAAGCTCAAGGCGGAGATTCCGGGAGAACATGCACCTACGCGAACCCACGACACTCGGCCCGTCTTTTACATGTACTTTCCTGAGATGAGCGGCCTGGGCAGCTTTGGCGGGACTGACATGATCTCAAGCCCCAGCCAGTTTTCGCTGCTGCTGCTCGAGGACAAAAAGGATCATCGCGAGACCCAGATTGCGAAGATGGGCTTCGCCAGCGCGAACGTGGGTGCGGATCAAAAACGGAGTTACTTGTTCACCTCACAGCGGATCAAATCGGGCATGTACAAGGTAACGCCGGATGAGGACCTGAAATTGGGCGAGTATGCCTTTCTAATGTCGACGCAAGGCGCGGGAAGAGCTACCGGCACACAAGTCGTAATCTACGACTTCGGCGTCGATCAGAAATAGGTGCTGTGCCACAAGTAGTCCGTCGCTGGGTATTGCGCCACGCACCTTGAGGCGCACTTCGACTCAGGCCAAGAGCCATTGCCAGCGGCGACGCCCAACCCGGCCTGAAGTGAGCACGGCGCGATTTCACCGTGCCGCGCTCCGCAATAAAATGCCCTGATCACGCACTTCACAGATTCACCACCGCGTAAGCGGACATTAAAAAGAGGCAGCCCCATAGGGACGGCGCAGACATGGCGCACAAAAGCCCCTTGCCCCAGCATCGCCTGGAAGCTGCCTTGTCGGTTCCATTATGAAGCCGGGGACAGCGCAACATCGTTAGCTACAAACGCCTTTAGCGCTGTGCCTTTCTTGATTTCGATATTGTGGCCGTGCTTGATCAAGCCAATCGGCCCGAACAGCACGGTAAGCGCCACGGCAGAACCCGTGCCGCTTTGGCCTTCATTGCCTTTGGTGCCGCGCAGCATAATTCGCGTTTCGCCTACTTTTAAATAGTCGAGCCGCACGCTTAGATCGCCGGGCTTCCCCATCATCCCAGCTTTTTCAGCGCGGCTGACTTCTCCAAACGCCTTGCAGCCCGCCTTGGCCACAACCACATTGCCCACCTTCACATCGTCCGCAAGCACAAAAATCACCGGATCACCTTCGACCGACGTCTTCGAACTCAAGTCCTGGTCGAAAGTGAGGTCGACGTCGGTGCCTTCCTGCAGAACGACGGTACCCGAGGCAACCGGGCTTGCGGCAGCGGCCGGCGCTTGCGCAACTGCAGCGGCGGGCGCGGCAGTTGCGCCTGCAGGGGGCGGCGGTGCCTGCGGCGCCGTCTGTTGTCCGTAAACTACAGAAGCCGCTAGAACGATCAGCGATGAGGCCATCAGAATGGATTTCGACGCGTCTTTCACGTTTGTCCCCTTCCGTGGAACAACAATTCTAAGGTGGAATCCTATATCGAGTTAGATTGGGATTCTCGGAGATGGTTGCCTCGCGGTGACGTAATTACCGCGGAACTCCAAACCCCTTGCCCGCTCCCACCTCACCCAGGGTGTTAGGGTATTTCTTGACGGCTCATGCCGTCACCAATGCATCGGCGCACGCGCAGAACGCTCCTGATTGTCGCCGCGGTCCTGGCTTCACTGGCCGTGGCGGTCTTTCTACGCTCCAAGGCCCCGCCCGAGGCAGCGCGCCTTCTACCCGAGTCCGACGGCATCATTTACATCGATCTCAAGCCCGTCCGCGCCTTCTTTCACAAGGATTTGAAGCCGCCCCAACCGGTGCCCGAATACCAGCAATTCATCTCCGCCACGGGCATCGATTGGGAGCGCGACCTCGACCAGGCCGCAATCGCCCTGCACCGCATGGACAATCCCAACGGACCCAACGGCCCGGTGGCCTACTCCATGGTGCTGGTGGGCCGCCTCACCGGAAAGAAGCTCAACACCTGGCTAGAAAGCCACGCTACCTCGCGCGAAGATTACGCCGGCAAAACCATCTACAACATCCCCTCCGAGGGCCGCACCGTGCGCGTGGCGCAGATCGGCTACGACATGCTGGCCATCAGCAACACTCCCACGCCTGAGCAGATTCACTCCATCATCGACCGACATCGCTCCGCGGCGCTGCCCTTCTCCGGCTCGTCGCTGCTTGAGAAACACTTCCAGGACGTGCCGCTGCTGAGCGTTGCCTGGGGCGTGGGCCAAATCGGCCTGCCTTTCAACGAGAGCGGCTCCATCAGCATCTTCGGCTTCGAGCTGCCCCTGCCTGCCGACGCCACCATCGTGGCCAGCCTGTCACCGGTGCTGCCGGTGCCGGGCAAGCTGGGCACGGTGCGCCTGAAAGTGGAAGAATTTGCGCCCAACGAAACCGAGGCCGCCAGTCAGACTGCAAGCCTGAGCACTCTGGTCTCCCTGGCGCGCGGATTCACAGCGCCCCTCGGCGACAACAGCGCCAACAATGCGCTCAAGGCGCTGCTCAAAGACGCCAGCGTTGCCCAGCATCATGATCGCGTGGTGGTCACGGCCACTCTGCCGGCGGGCTTCCTGGCCAGCGTCGCCCAGTAAGAGCAAGTCAATATAAGTCGGCGAGACGAGCGGCGCCAAAGTAGCCAGTTCCTAGCCTCAAGCTTTCGGCTCTGTTCTCTTCTCTCTGTTCTCTGATCCCTGTTCCCTACTGGCTATTGGCTATTGGCTATTCCCTATTCCCTAGTCCCTGGTCCCTGGTCCCTGTTTTTTAAACACACTCAGGAGCCAATGGCAGGCTGTTGTCGAGCCAGTGCAGGTAAGTGTCGACGCTGTGGTAGCAGCCGAGATTTTTCTTTGCGAAAAGCCATGAGTCGAAGGGATATGCGTCGGCGACGTGCTCGTAGTCGAGGATGAAGGGGATGGTGGGCGGGACCTTGGGAACTACGTCGCGAATATTGACGACGCGCCAGGAGGTTAGAGGCAGTGCGTCGAACACATGCTTGAACTCGAGATTGCCGACCTTGGGCGAGGCCAGGGTGCTGATGAGTGAAATGTCGAACTTGTGCTTGATGCTTTCCTCGAGCACAAAGAGCGTGGCAAGCGCAGAACCCAGGCTGTGACCGGTAACCACTGTGGGCCGGTCGCGGCGGGTGCGGCCCGGGGCGAACTGGCGGTCGACCCCGCGTTCGGCCTCGCGCCGCTGCGCCAGCTGCTCAAGCTGATCGCCAAAAGAGCCGCTCAACTCGACTTCAGGCTCGGCCGCAACAGCCGGGCCAGGCGTCGTATGCGGCACCGGCACAATTTTCATGCTGGAGTAGATCTTGTCAAAGCCGAAGGCCACGCGGCCGGCCGAGGGCGCCTGCTTGAACGGCACCATGATAATGGACGCGGCGTCGTCGAGCCACTCAATCACGCCTTCGGTGCCGCGGATCGCGATGATCCGGTTGTCGGGGTTGGCGATCTCGTGCACAACAATGCCGTAGAACTTCGGATCCTCGATCTGAAGGAAGAAATCCGACATGTTGACCCAGGCGGAGAGCTCCCAGCCCGGAGGAATATTTTTGGGCGCCGGCCGCAGATCTTGCTCGTTGACTGCAAACATGTCGTAGGCGGCTGCGACGAACCGGCCGTAAAAAGCTGCCTTGCCAGGATCGAGTGGCGTGCTCATGGTGTGCCCCCGTTTGAGTGTGTGCAGGAATGTTACCGTTGGGTGCGGCAAAGCTCAAGTGAAATTCTCGCTATTGGCAAAAGCCCGCCCAGGCTGCGCTGCCAAGTGCCGTCGGAGGCAAAACGATTGCCAGAATGGCGTCGATTCAGCCTGTACTCCAGAGCTGGTTGCATAAATATGCCTTATGGAACCCTCAACCATGCCTCAGGGGCTAAAGCCCAGAGTTTTTGCGGCTTTTGCGGCACGGCTAAAGCCGTGCCCTTTCAAAGCCGGGTTTATGCAACCAGTTCTAGTCCCTGGTCCCTGTCTTCAGCCCCAGCGCCTCCACCGTCTGCGGATCCACAACCGACTTGCCGTTCGCATCCTTCACCGCTACGCCAAAACCGTTGTGATAATCCCACATGGTCCAGCCAATGCCGTCGGCTTCGAGCGCCGTGCGCACATCGCGAATCCAGTTGGTGCGCGACACCGGGTCAGAGTGTTCGCGGAAGGCGCCGAACTCGTTGCATGTGAGCGGCACGTTATTGGCCTTGCCCCATGCCGCCGCCTCGTCAATCAACAGCCGGATGTGATGCGCGTCCCAGTGATCGAGCCAGTAGTTCTCAAGCTGGAATCGATCGGCCGCCTCGGGCACCAGCTTGAGCCGATCTGCCATCGTTTCCTCAGTGGCCGGGTAAGGAATGTCGTGCGTGGAGATCCACCACGGCGATCCCCACCCCGCACCCTGGTGAGTGAACTGGATTGGATCGTAAAAGTGGAAGTTGTAAATCACGTTGCCGTCGGGCAGCGGATGCAGATTCAGAAAATCTCCCAGGCCGGAATAGTTTGCACCGGTGGCAATGATGGTTTGCCGGGGCGCAACGGCGCGAATGGCCGCCGCAACGCGAGCCTGGATACCGGCCCAGCGATAGGGATCGTTGACCTCAGGCTCGTTGAGAATCTCGAAAAATATGAGGTTGGGGTCGCGCCCGGCATAGTGCGCTGCAAGTTTCTGCCACATCATTACAAAGCGGTCAACCGCTGTGCCATCGGTCCGCAAGGCCTGCTTGTAGCTGTCCTCGGGGTGGATGTCGATAATCACCGCCATGCCCTTGGCCGTAATCTCGTCAACAGCCTTATCGAGCCGGACCAGAAAGTCACCCTCTCCGTCGCGCGAGTTAAAGGCCTGCGTCAGCGGCACTGCATCAATGCTCAAACGGACATGATCGAATCCCAGCCCCGCCATGATCGCGATGTCTTCAGGGGTGGTCTCATGGTTGGTGTAGTTGGCCGAGTAATCTTCATGGTGCTGCGCAAACCAGATTGAAGCATTGATGCCATGCTTCAAGTGCTGCGCGCGGGCAAACGCGGTTTGCAGATCGGCTGCATGGTCCTGCGCAAAAGCTAAGAGAGCGAAGCCGGAAAAAAACGTAAGAAGCAACACACGCAGACGCACAGTATTCCTCCCTGAAATCGGACCAGTTAACGATACTACGCAAAAGTAATGCGTGTACGGCTTGCGTCGTCCTCTTCCAAAACCGCGGCCTGCTCATAAGCCGCTTCAGGCTGCAATCCTGCGAGTTCCGCAAAAAGCGTCAAGCCGCGACCACCGATTGGGTCTAGCATTCTGTTTGTGCAATGAAGACAGTCACGCTGGGCGATTACAAACGGCGCATGCTTGAGGTGCTGGTTCATATTCAGCAGCATCTCGACGAACCGCTCCCGCTTGAGCAACTGGCCAGGGTGGCTTGTTTCTCCCCGTATCACTTTCATCGGGTCTTCAAGGGGATGGTGGGTGAGCCGGTGAAGGAGCACGTGCGCCGTTTGCGCCTGGAGCGCGCCGCCCAGCGGCTCAAGCTCAGCGAGGCTTCGGTCATCGACATTGCACTGGACGCGGGTTACCTGAGCCACGAAGCATTCACCCGCTCGTTCAAGAGCGCCTTTGGCATGGCGCCCTCGCAATTTCGTCTGGCACGCGGCGTGGAGTTGGCCAGGGTTCCGTCGGGCATCCACTACTGCGAGCCGCCGTCCAAACGCTTTCGCACGTTGAGCCGGGGAGGCAGGATGAAGGTCGAAATCAAAACCATGAAACCGATGCACGTGGCGTTCATGCGCCACATAGGGCCCTATGACGAAGTGGGCAAGGTCTGGGATCAACTGCTCACCGTGATGGGCAAAGACGGGTACCTGGGCGGCAATCCCATGATGCTGGGAATCTGCCACGACGATCCCGAGGTGACGCCGCAGGCGATGATTCGCTATGACGCGTGCCTCGCGGTCGATGAGGAATTTGTTCCTTCAGGAGAAATTGGAGTGCAGACCGTGGCCGGTGGCGAATACGCGGTGACCACCCACGCCGGCGCTTACAACCAACTTGGAAAAACTTATGCGGAGTTTCTTGGCCAGTGGCTGCCGCGCAGCGGGCGCGAGCTCGCCAACACCCCATGCTTCGAGGTGTATGTCACCGATCCGGGAAGCACCCCGCCAGAAGAATCATTAACCGACATTTACGCACCATTACGCGAACAGGAGACGGCGAGATGACGACGGCAATGGAAGAAAAATTGGATCTCTTCAAGGGAAATCCTGAGTACGCGGCAAAACCGAAGCCAGCGCTGGTGAAGACAGGCGCGGCGGTTTACCTCGCGGTTGACGGCGTGGGCTCGCCCGACGGCAGCGCGTTCGGCGAGGCGATCGGCGCGCTGTATGGCATGGCATTCACCATCAAGATGACGCGCAAATTTGCCAGTATGGGCGATTACGCGGTATCGAAGCTCGAGTCCCTGTGGCCGGAAATGAATGGCGAACCCGACCCTGATAAGACGCAGTGGAAATGGACAGTGATGATCCGTACGCCGGAATTTGTGACCGCCGGCGACCTGACCGCAGCCGCCGAAGTATTGACGAAACGCGGCAAAGGGGCGGGAGTTAACAAGGTGCGGTTGATGCGGCTGAATGAGGGGTTGTGCGTGCAGGCCCTGCACGTGGGACCTTATGACCAGGAATGCAAAACCGTCGCGGAGATGAAGGAATTTGCGGCGGAGCACGGACTCAAGATTGTCGGCGCGCATCACGAAATCTACCTGTCCGATCCGCGCAGGGTAGAGGCTGCCCACCTGAAGACGATCTTGCGGGAGCCCGCGAAAAAACTGTAAGAGGTGACGGACGCGTGCGGGCAGCCGGGCCAAGTCACGCCCTTTCAGGGTGATCTAAATCACATTTCATCGTTTGGCCCGGGGGGTATAACGTAGTTGCCATGTGCCTTGCTATCCCCGGCCGCGTTGACGAAATCTTGAATGAAGGCGACCTTCGCATTGGCCGCGTGAACTTTGGCGGCATTGTGAAGCGGGTCTGCCTCGACTACGTCCCTGACATCGAAGTGGGCGACTATGCCATTGTCCACGTAGGGTTTGCCATTTCAAAGCTCGACGCTGAGACCGCCGAAAAGACCCTCGAAGTCTTCCGCAAAATGGGCATGCTGGAAGAAGAATTCGCCAGCGAAGAAGAAGCGTTTGCCCGGGCAGCCAAGGCGCCGCAGTCGCCGTGTCCCGATGGAAGTTGCGAATCGGCGAGTCAACCGGTCGGCGACGGGCGCAAATGAAGTACCTGACCGAGTTCCGGAACGGCGAGATCGCGCAACGCATAGCGCGTGAGATTCATGCCGTCACCTCGCGCCCGTGGAAGATCATGGAGGTCTGCGGCGGCCAGACGCATTCGATTATCAAAAATGGAATCGACCAGATGCTGCCGGCGGGAGTGGAGATGGTGCATGGGCCGGGCTGCCCCGTCTGTGTCACTCCGCTGGAACTGATTGATAAGGCGCTGGCCATCGCCGCCCAGCCCGGCGTCATTTTCTGCTCGTTTGGAGACATGCTGCGCGTCCCCGGCACCGATCGCGATTTGTTCCAGGTAAAAGGCGCGGGCGGCGATGTGCGCGTTGTTTACTCGCCGCTCGATGCGGTTGACCTCGCTCAAAAGAATCCCGTCAAGCAAGTAGTTTTTTTTGGCGTGGGATTTGAGACCACCGCGCCGGCCAATGCCATGAGCGTGCATCTGGCCAAGCGGCGCGGCATCAAGAATTTTTCAGTGCTGGTTTCGCACGTGCTTGTGCCGCCGGCCATCGAGGCCATCCTCAGCGCGCCGGGGACTGAGATCAACGGCTTTCTCGCAGCCGGCCACGTGTGCAGCGTGATGGGCTACTGGGAATATCCGCCGCTTGCCGAACGCTTCAAGGTGCCGATTGTCGTTACCGGTTTTGAGCCGCTCGATCTGCTCGATGGAATCCGGCGCACGGTAATTCAACTCGAGGCGGGCAAGCACGAAGTCGAAAACGCCTACGAGCGCGTGGTGAGTTTTGAGGGCAATCTACCTGCGCAGAAGCTGCTGAGTGAAGTTTTTGAAGTGACCGACCGGGCGTGGCGCGGCATTGGGGTGATACCGAAGAGCGGTTGGCGCCTGAACGCGGATTATCGCGAGTTCGATGCCGAGCATCGCTTCGAAATCACCGGCATTCATACGCAGGAGTCGCCGCTTTGTCACTCCGGCGACGTGCTGCGCGGAGTGATCAAGCCGGCCGCATGCCCGGCCTTCGGCAAAGAGTGCACGCCGCGGCATCCGCTCGGCGCGACCATGGTTTCAAGCGAAGGCGCCTGCGCGGCGTACTTCAACTACGGGCGTTTCTTGTCGGCGGATGAGCTGGCGGGGGCGGGGTCGGCGCTTTCGGGAGCGGCCCATGCCTGAAGCAGTGAAGACCGAGGTCCCCGACTTCGCCAACTGGTCATGCCCGCTTCCGCTGGCCGATTACCCCACCATCGTCATGGGCCACGGTGGCGGCGGCAAGCTCGGCAACGAGCTGGTCGAGCATTTGTTTCTGCCCGCGTTTCGCAACCCCGCGCTTGAAAATCTAGGCGACGCCGCTGTACTCGACCTGGGTGGCGGACGCATTGCCATCAGCACCGATTCTTTTGTTGTGCAACCACTGTTTTTCCCTGGCGGATCGATTGGCGAGCTCGCCGTCAACGGCACGGTAAACGACCTTGCCGTGAGCGGCGCAATTCCGAAATTTCTTACCGCCGGTTTCATTCTCGAAGAAGGCTTTCCCCTTGCGCAGCTCGCGGCCATTGTTGAAGCGATGGCGAAGGCCGCAGCCACTGCGGGCGTCAAGATTGTCACCGGCGACACGAAGGTTGTTGAGCGCGGCCACGGCGACGGCGTTTACATCAATACCGCGGGCGTGGGGCTGCTGCGCGAAGGCATCAATGTTGGTCCGCATCGCGCGCAGCCGGGCGATGTGGTGCTCGTCTCGGGAACAATCGGGGATCACGGCATGGCCATCATGAGTGTGCGCGAGGGGCTGGAGTTCGAAAGCCAGATACGCAGCGATTGTGCGGCGCTCAACGGGCTGATTGGCGATGTGCTCGACGCGGTGGGAAGTTCGGTTCACGCCATGCGCGACCCCACGCGCGGCGGGCTGGCTTCAACGCTGAATGAGATTGCGGGGTCTTCGGGAGTGGGCATCGACATCGATGAAACCGTGATGCCGGTGCGGCCTGAAGTGCAATCGGCATGCGAACTGCTGGGGCTCGATCCCGTGTATGTAGCCAACGAAGGCAAAGTGGTTTTTTTTATCGCGCCGGATGCTGCCGACCGCGCCCTCGAAGTTATGCGCGCGCATCCGCTGGGCCGCGATGCCGCTCGCATCGGCCAGGTAATCGCGGAGCACAAACGCATGCTGGTTGCGCGCACAGCCATGGGCGCCAACCGCGTAATTCCCACGCAAATTGGCGAGCAGTTGCCCAGGATTTGCTAGGCTGTGTTTCTCACAAGCCGCAACAATCCGTACCGCCGGTCTCCAGACCCCCAGCGACTTTGCCAAGCCTGCAATTCCCGGCAATCACGCACGGTGCGCTTATGTAACGTTCGCGATTCGCGTGACTTCGAGAATCTCAGCAGGGCCGGCCGCGCTTAGATCGATTGCGACGCCGCGAGTGAAATCAGCGGACGCAAATTTGCCCAGTTCTTTTCCCGTGACAATCGACCGCAGGCTATAGTTACCCGCGGGGATCAGAGGCAACTTCACTAGAGCTTCGGCCGCGTTCGATTTATTGCGGAAGAGCGCAATGACGCCATTGCCGGTGCGGGCAAGCCGCGCGAAGCCGTCCCACGCCGATGGAGTAGTTTGTAACCAACTGCCGAGCGGGAAAAAGCTTTCGCTCATCTTCGTGCCGTGGCGCAGCTTCTTGAACCAGGAGATTTTTTCGTGGTACCACTGGCGATCTGCGGGGGTGAGTTTGCGCAGATCGCCAAGCAGCAGCGGCGCCGATCCAATGGCGGTAGCAAAGCTTTCCTCGATGGTTGGCAGCTCGGCATGAAGGTTGCCTATTAACATGCTTTCGACGGGCATTGAAGCGGCACGCTGATAAAGCAATTGGCGGGCCTGCAGTGGGCCAGCCGAATCGGGCCGCGTGTCATCCACATTGCTCATCCAGTCGAGATCGCCGGCGGCCAGAAGTCCAGCATCGATGATGTGTTTCTGACCCCACAGCTCAAAAGTGAGGTCGAGCAAAACGTCGGGGTGGCGTTCGTAAATCTTTGCCGTGACCCACGAGATGCCTTCGTAAATCATGTTGAGCGATTCGGCCCAATTGCCATGCAGGTGGCCTTTGGCCCAGCAACCGGGAGCTTCGCCGTAGGCATTGAAGATGGTGGTGAGGTCGAGCTTTACATAGGCCAGATGGAATTGTTCAATGGCGTCGATCACGCGGGCTGCGGCAGCCTCGCGATAGGCGGTGGCCATGCACATCACGCCCTTTTCGCCTGCCGCTGTTCCGGTGGTTTTGGTCTTGCCATCCTGGTCGAGCGCGGCCCATTCGGGATGCTGGCGATAGACGGCCGTCGATGTTCCGACCGCGGCCAAGGGAATCCACAGGCCGAGCCGCATCGATTTCGCTTCGACCGCTTTAATGATGGGCTGCAATCCACCCGGAAACGCAACGAGATCGACAACGTTCTCGCCGTAATCCTGCTGCCAGCCGTCGTCGATGGTGAAGATATCCATGCCCATCGCGCCGGCGGCATCCACAAGTTCGAGCACAAGATCGTGGTTCACATTGCGGTTAAAGGGTTCCCAGGTGTTGTAAATCCAGGGCGGTCCCTCATTGTCGACGCGCCGCTCGAGAACCTGCGCGGTGTAGGAAGGCAGCAGCCAATGCGGATCGTTGAATCCGTCCCCGTTGCGAAACGCGAGCAGCGAGACCGCCGCGGTGGTGAAGGTTTCGCCGGGGGCGAGCGAGCGCTCGAAAGGCATCAGGTCAGTGTCGTACATTACGCGGATACCCACGGATCGGTCGCTGTCCCAGCCGCCAATCTCGGTGCGCTTCATGCAGCCGGGAACTTCGCTGACGACAGCCACGCCGCTGCCGGTGAGGCCGTTTGCAACCAGCAGGCACGCATCCTCAGTGCGGCCCGTGTAAAAGATTTCGCGCGGAATAGTGCCGTATTGGGTTAGCAGCGTGGTTTCGTTGGCGGGCCCGAGCGCGACTCCGATGTCCTCGATGGTCATGTGGGAGATATGGAGGGTTGAAGCGCCGGTATTGGTCAGGATCAGATACTTGCGGATGGCCGGATGCGCATCGTAGGCGCTGTAGACGACTTTGACTTCGAGAGGCAGTTCTTTGTGGCGCAGACGGATGGTGAGGGAACGGCCGTTGCGTAATGCCGATTCACTCGCTTCAACCAGTGCGAATTCTGCACTGTCTCCCTCGCAGGCATGGCCATTGCAATGGAACGAGAATTCCTGGCCCATACCGGATTCTTTGGAAAGAGCGAAATCAGCATGCGTGGATAGGCTGGAGAATTGGCGCGTGCAAAGACCGGCCTTCGAGCTATAGACAAGAGTTCTGGCGATCTGTTCGTTGCCGATGGTCCAGGTTCGAGAACCCTGGCCGACGGCGGAAGCTGTCTGCGGAAGCGAATTCTCGCCCAAGGCCCAGGGTGCGCAAACGCAGCCGGACGCCATCAACAATCCATTGCGGATCAGTTCTCTTCTGTTCACGAATATTTGTTGCGAGTCTTTCATTGCCGCCCCGCTGAGAAACTATCAGAGGCTATCGATCGTTATTGACTGGGCGCCGCATTGGGCAGGTCGGGTGTCGGCGCGTCCCTTTGCGTTAGAAGAATGCGTTTCACCTTGTTGCGATCGATGTGCTGGATCGCACCGCCCACGCGTACCTGAATATCCATTCCCGAGATTGAAACCAGGTCGCCATTCAACACGCTGCCATCGCGCAGCTCAATCGTGTCGAAGGATGCGGCGCCCAGCTCATAACCTACCGATCCGCCGGAGACGTCATCGGAACCGATGTCAAGCGGAAAACTGCCGGTGTTAAATCCATCTTTCGAGAAGGTAAGAATGTGGTGGCCCGCGCCCACCGAAATCATCCGCGGCGTAGTGCCCGCATCTGTCCCGTCCACCTTCAACGACGCGCCCTGGGGAGTGGAGTTCACCGTCAGCGTAACCTTTTTTGTCGCCTGTTGGATCGAATCGATGGAGACCGAGACCGGCTGTCCTGACGCCATCACCGTGGTTTCGAACTTCACTGTTTCGCCCGGCCCAACGTTGCGGACCTCAATCGTATCTTCACCGACCCGCACTTTCGCTTTGTCATACAGATACACGCGGAACCGCGCGTCCGGAATCATGCTGGGCGATAAGTTCTGCGCCGTCGTATCCATCACATAACCCTGCAGGTTTTGCATGCCTGGCAGCGGCTTGATTTTGCTGAAGGTGAAGCGCAAAACGGGGGTTCCCGACTGAGGCCAGTCAATTGTGGCCAAGGGCGTTTCTTTAGCAAAAAGGGGCGCGGCGAAGAGTACCAGCAAGAGGGCGAGCCGCAGTAATCGCGGCGCGGGAGCGTGGGATTTCATGGCGCTCCCATAATACTGCCTGGCAGCAGGAGCTATTCGATCTTCGCGAATCCGGCGGCGATCTTGTCGGGCAGCGTGTTGTGCGCGTCGTTCAGGTTGTAACTGATTTCGAGCACCGCCGCCGGTGGTGCGGCCAGGTTCTTGAGTGCATTGGCAGTGGCTGTCCAGTCGATGGTGCCATCGCCGGGCCACAGGTGCTCGTCCTTCTCGCCGTGATTGTCGTGCGTGTGCACCGAGACAATGTGCTTGCCCAGCGTGGCGATGGCCGCTGCAACGCCCACCGTGATGTGCGCATGGCCGAGGTCCAGGCAAACTCCAACGTTGCCCAGGTGCCCTAACTCGAGAATCAGCATCAGATGCTCGGGGGTGGTGGCCTCGCTCAGCAGGTTCTCAACCAGCAGGCGCACGCCCAGCGGCCGAGCAAAGGCGCCCAGGTGCTCGAGCGCGATCTGGGCATACTCAATCGAGCGTGGTGACCAGGCATCGTCCCGCTCGCCCAGGTGCACCACCATGTGCTTGAAGGGGATACGCTCCGCCGATTCGAGCGCGCGCTTGATCTCGTCCATCGCATCGATGCGGCGCGACTTCTCCGGGTGGAGCACGTTGACTCCCGGCGCTCCGGCGCGGCCCATCTCACGGTCGGGATAAAGCGGCGCGTGCATCGAGAACGGTTCAACCGGCGCGGAACGGAACCACTCGGCCAGCTCAGCCACGTGCTCCCGGCTGGTGTAGTCAAAATGCTGGCGTGCCGCAAACAGCTCAATCGCCTGTGCGCCCGCGCGGCTGGCTTCTTCAAGCAGGCCGGGGTGCAGGCGGTGTTTCAGGAACAAGTGGGTCGAAAGAACGTGCAGCATCGTTCGGTGTCCCGGCTCCGGAGAGATTTTAAAACGGCTCCGGAGTCTGGCTTCATTTTCTCACCCGCGAGTGGCCGGATAGTGACTCAACAGGTTCGATATACGACTCCCAGCTCATTGATCGAACAAAACACCCCATCAATGCCCCAGCAGAAGGTTCAAACCCGGTCAGATTCTTTCTTCTTGACGGCAAAAAGAATGCCGGGCAGGCTGAGCAGTTCCACTGGGGAACCGCTCAATTCCTGCCCGGCGCAGTAGTTGGGGAGGGGTCTGGAGAGACACACACCAACGGGTACGAGATGCACCCTGAAACTTTTCGATGACCGGCGTAGGTGCCAGGTTGCATGGCGGTCGCAAAAAGTTCAGGTTCCCTGGTAATTTTTATGGTCCTCGGCGCTCTAGTACCCCGCCGCTTTACCGGTGTGTCCGCGGTGGTCCTGCCCGCCCTCGAGTTCTCCCGTTGCCGGGTCGACCGCGATGCACTCGCCGTCGGACCAGTGGCCGCGGCTCACGCTGACGTCATAGCCCATGGCACGAAGCGCGTCGATCGTTTGAGCGCTAAATCCGGGCTCGAGATAAAGCTGGTCGGGCAGGTATTGATGGTGAAACCGCGGCGCGTCCACCGCCTGCTCGATGTTCAGGCCGCCCTCGGCTGCTGACAGAAATATGTTGGCCACGGTTGAAATAATGCGCCCCCCGCCGGGTGAGCCAAGAACGTAGCGCAGCTTGCCGTTCTTGAGCACGATGGTCGGCGTCATGGAACTCAGCGGGCGTTTGCCGGGCGCAATTGCGTTAGCCGGACCCTGAATGAGCCCGAACATATTGGGCACGTTCATCTTGGCGGCAAAGTCGTCCATTTCGTCGTTGAGCAGAAAGCCGAGCGACCCGGCGGTGACGTGCGATCCAAAGCCGTTGTTGAGCGTGGTGGTAACTGCAACAGCGTTGCCCTCGCCGTCGACAACCGAGTAATGCGTGGTGTCGTTTGATTCCTGGCGGCGGCGACCGGCCGTACTGGGCGCGGGCGGAACAAAGCCATCGGGGCGGACCAGTGAAGCACTGGGAGTAGCTTTGTTCGGGTAGATGCTGGCCCGCCATGCCGCGCCGTAATTCTTCGCGATGAGCGCGGCTACGGGAATCTGGTTGTAATCCGGGTCGCCCAGGTATTGGGCACGGTCCATGTATGCGCGGCGAAACGCCTCGGCAACAAGGTGAATCCATTCGGGCGAGCGATCACCGGACTTCTTGAGGTCGTAACCTTCAAGAATATTGAGCGCGCTCAGCAGCACAACGCCGCCCGAAGATGGCGGAGGGGCGCTCAGGATTGTGTAGTCGTGAAAAGTTCCAACCACCGGCTCGCGCTCAACCACGGTGTAATGCGCCAGATCGTCTGTGGTCAGCAGCGAGCCCCCCTCCTTCAGGTCGGCGACCAGCTCCTCGGCCATCTTGCCGTGATAAAAACCGCCCGGATCGTTGGAGATGCGTTCGAGTGTCCGTGCCAGCTCAGGCTGCTTGAAGGTTTCACCAGCTTTATAGAGATTTCCATCGCGTTGAAAGATGCGTTTGGAGTCAGCAAATTTACCCAGGTCGGGATCGGAAAGTTGTCGCGCTTCCTCTTCAGAAAGCACAAACCCGTCGCGCGCCAGCGCAATGGCCGGAGCCATTACCTTTTTGAGATCCAGGCGGCCGTATTTTTTCTCTGCGTAGGCCAGGCCCGCAACCGATCCCGGGGTCGCGATGGATCGATAGCCCAGCACGCTGGCATCGGGAATCACGTTCCCCTTCGCATCCAGATACATATCCACAGTAGCGGCCAGCGGGGCTTGCTCGCGGTAGTCGATGAAAGTGGTTTTGCCGTCATGCGTGCGCAACAAAAGAAAACCGCCGCCGCCAAGGTTGCCGGCCACGGGATGCACCACGGCCAGTGCGAATCCCGTGGCTACCGCTGCGTCAACGGCGTTGCCGCCTTCGCGCAAGATCGTAACTCCCGCATCCGAGGCCAGATGATGCACGCTCACCACCATGCCGTGTTGCGCGCGCTCAGGCTGCTCAGTCAGATAAGGGATGGTGTTTGCGGGGCTTTGCTGCGCGCGAGCCGGGCAGGCGAGCAGGAGCGCTGTAAAGGAGGCGACGACGGTTAAGAGCCTGATAAGGAGACGGCTGGTCGGCATTTCAAGATCATAACTTTTTCGAGCGGGCCGGGTTCATCTCTTTACGGCAGCCCAGGCCTGAACACCAGCCTGCCAAAGGTACCTTGGGCGTTACCCGCATAAGCATCTCACGCTGACCCAGGGCATTCTGTCGCGTCCATACTTAAAGCAGGAAAGACGGCAAGCTGATTCTCATTCATCGCTGCTGTCAGGGCCTACTGCAAACCCACTCAAGGAGGCAATGTTAACCGCAATGATCAAAATAGGATTAAGAACTTCCGCACGGATTGCATTTTGGGGATTGATTTCACTCGCATTTGCTGCGGCTGCAGCCCAGGCGCAAACCGATGTCGCGCTCAGCATCTACGGCGCCTTCAACGGATCAACCAACGGCAACGGTGTTCAGCAGAGCCCCTCGAACTCCGCTGGCGGAATGCTTGAACTGCGGCATATCAGCAATCCGCTCATGGGCTACGACGTTACCTATTCCTACAATCGCGACAACCAGACATACAAAGCGATTACCTACGCTGTCTGCGGTGTCTGCTCGGGAGGACCGACGTGGACCCCGGTTTCAGCCAACGCGCATGAATTGACTGGCGACTGGGTGGTGTCGGCTAAGGTGGCAAATCTCAGGCCGTTCGTCCTGGGCGGTATTGGCCTTCTTTTGAATGAACCGACCAGCGGGCAAGCCACCACCTACACTTACGTGACAGCCTGCGGCGGTGGCAACCCGGGTTGCATTGTAGGCTCAACCACCACCAACACAACCAGTACCAGTTCCAGCATCAAGCCGGTGTTTGTTTACGGCGCAGGACTGGACTGGGGCCTGTTGCCGCATCTCGGTTTGCGTTTGCAATACCGAGGCAATCTTTACAAGGCGCCCGACCTGACTAAGGCGTACACATCGACCGGGGCGTTCACGCATTCTGCTGAACCGATGCTTGGCGCGTATCTGAGGTTCTAGAAGCGCAGTTGAACCGTTCGCTTCAGCGCCCTGAGATCAACATCATTGGGTCGGGAGTGACCCGGCAGGCGTGGCCGTCTTGCGCGTTCCAGCTTGATCCATCGTCGTAGCTCAATGAGACCAGATCTATCGATGTGACCGCGGTCAGCCCCGGCGCCCAAAGATCGCCGCCGGCCTGGCCGTTCGGCGCCGGGGCCAGGTACACGGTCACCTTTCTCACGGCATCTGGAGAACTGCCTGAATCGGTCTCTGTCATGCGGCCCTTGTTTGAAAAGCCATGAACGGCCAGCGTGGCGATGGCGCCGTGCGGAACATTCAGCGTGACGTGCAACCTCTGTCCAATGCCTTTGGGGTGGGTGCGCCCGGTTCTGATCATCGATCCATCGGAGAGGTGCCGGGCCGTGAAGATCGCGGGGCAAGCCGCAACGCCCTGCCCGCATTTCGGTGCGCTCAGCGGACCAGAAGCGGAGCCGATGGAAACGCACCCTCCACCCTGCACTCCAGCGACGCCAAATGTAGAACCCTGCACTCCGGAAACGCCGGCGGAAGCCTGCGCGGCGAGAGGAATTGAACCCCAAAACAATGCGATGGCGAGCACGATGGATGGCTTCATGGAGTTTCCCCTCCTTCGCGGGTTGGCGGCGTCAGGCCGCACTTCGGCCCACCAACAAAATACTCCCGTTCGGGCCCGGAGACAAACGCACTGTCGGTGTCCGTCGCGGTTTAGACTCACGGTTCACCAGGCCGTTTCACCCCAGTGCATGTGTTACCGTTTGAGTACGGCGATCCGTGGCCGATGTGCGACCCATCCCCTTGATTCGGAGCGGGTCTGGCATCCCGGTTACACCCGCCGCAAAGCAAAGGAATGTCGCAGCAGCCGGAAACGCAAGTGTCATCTTTCGCCCTTGGTCCGGCTTCGCTGCCTGGGCCGGGGGGTGAGTATGCGCCGTCGCCCGCCTCAGGCGATCCAACTTCGCCGGCCAGCGATCTGGCGCCGGTTGAGCCCACACCCGCAGTCCGTCAGCCCGAACCTCCTCCCCCGGAACGAATACCGCCCTGGCTGGTGCAGACTGAACTGTTTGTGAGGGTCATGCTGCAGATATTTATTGGGCTCCTCGTCTTTTGTGCGCCGTGGTCGCCGGTACTCTGGGACCAGAACCCCATCTTCCTCCAGTTCCCGGCCGTGGGCGCAATTGCCTTGAATGGCGCGGTGCGCGGGCTGGTCTCCGGCCTCGGGCTTTTGAATCTCTGGATCGCATTTCAGGATGCGTTGAGGCGAGGACGGGATTGACGGACCCCGGATTGCAAAGTCCGCATCAGATTTAAAAGCAGAGTTGGATGGAATTGACGCGCAGGGTCAAGCGGAACTGAAGATTGAAGTTGGTGAGATTTATGAACGAAGGCGAACTAGCAGCAGGAAAAACCAGTCAGGAGACTGAAGCCACGACCACCGCTGAATCGGCAGCACAACTCGACCAGGCGCCGGCGGAAGGCCCGCTGATTCCGCCCGACAACACCCCTCCGCCAATAGCTGCCGCTCCTCTTGCATACGAAAATCACGCATTCCTCAACAGCGCCGATGGACGGCTGATCCGTATCGTGAGCGAGTATCTTGAGCCGCTGGCGCGCTTCAGGCGCCAGCAGATCCAGGACACGGTCGTGTTTTTTGGATCGGCTCGTTTCCGCGGCCGTGCCGAGGCCGATCGCGCGCTCGAACTGCTCGCCAACACCGGCTCCACCAAGCCGGCGCCAAGCGAGGAGCAGCCGGCCAAAGCCGGAGAAATCGCTTCAGGGCAAGCCAGCGATTTGCAGCGCAAGCGCGCCGTGGCCGCAGTTGAAATGGCTCGCTATTACGAAGACGCCAGGCGGCTTTCCCAATTGTTCACGCGCTGGGCCATGAATATTCCATCGCGGAAGCACCGTTTCGTGGTCACATCGGGCGGCGGTCCCGGCATTATGGAGGCGGCCAATCGCGGCGCTCACGAGGCCGGGGGCAAGACCATCGGACTCAATATCGCGCTCCCGTTTGAGCAGTCTCCCAATCCCTACATCACGCCCGGCCTCAACTTCGAATTCCACTACTTCTTCATGCGCAAGCTGTGGTTTGCCTATCTTTCAAAGGCGCTGGTTGTGTTTCCAGGAGGATTCGGCACGCTCGATGAGATGTTTGAGATTTTGACCCTTGCCCAGACCCAGAAGCTGGCCAAGAAGATTACCGTGGTTGTCTACGGCACAGACTATTGGAAGAAAATACTCAACCTCGACGTGCTGGTTGACTCAGGCGCAATCTCGCCCAATGACCTTGGGCTGTTCCAGTTTGCCGATACTCCTGAAGAGGCCTTTGAGATGCTGCGCCGTGGGCTTACTGAAAATTACCTGGCCGGCGAACTGGCCGCGGCCCAGGCTCAAAACCACGGCAACAACCGCGATGAAGACCTGATGGCGGGCTGGACGGTGGAAGATTTCCTCAGCCCTGAGCTGGCCAAGACCCGGAAGTGAGAAGTGCCGCCAGAAGCGAATAGCCAGTAGCCAATAGCGCCGGCGTTAGAATTAGAGTCAGATCGAAGACACGAATACGAGAACTGAGCCGGCACCACCCGTGGGATTAAGGCCGAATCCAATCGAACCTGAGAAAGCTCAGTTTCTGAGACATTTGCCGTCTCAGCTCATCTTCACGATGAATGCAGTTTGAATCCAATTTCGGTTTTCTTCGGGATTCATAGGCCTTATGCCGTAACTCATTTGATTCTCTGCTTAATTCTCTGGTCTTTCGTGTTCTCTTAACAGCGCATTTATACGAATCCATGGATACTGTAGCTGGAAATCGGGAACTGGCTTGGATCGTAGGAAGGAGTTGGAGAGCGGATATGCCCACATCTTCAATCTCGTACCTGTGGCGAGATAAGGAAGCCCCCAAGGGTTTCCAGTGCGGAGTTTCTCTGCACAGCCACACGAACCAATCTCAAGAGACCCTGGACTTTCTGGCCAACTTCGGCAACCAGTATCCGGTAATGCGGCCGTTACTCGCGCGGCTTGAGCGCCGCTCTGAGCAAGTTCACGGCGTGCGCATCAATTACGCCGCCAGCTACTGGACGCCGCCTATGACTCCCAAGCTGGCCTTCGATCTGGAATCGAGGCAGATTGAAAAGCTTGACCTGGCGCCGATGGTCTCGATTACCGACCACGACAACATCAACGCTCCCATGCTGCTGCGCACAGTTCCCAGCGCGCGGCGCATTCCGGTTTCAGTGGAGTGGAGCGCGCCATACGGCAGCATGCAGTCGTTCCACCTGGGCATTCACAATCTGCCCAGCGACAGGGCCTCGGAGTGGATGGCGATCTTCACCGACCTCACGGCCCACCCCAACGACGCACGGCTGAACGAAGTTCTTGCGGACCTCCACAAGGAACCCAATGTGCTGGTGGTGTTCAACCACCCCATGTGGGACCTCTACCTGATAGGCCGCGAGAAGCATGAGTTCCTGGTGAACGAGTTTCTGCAGAAGAACGGTGCCTTCATTCACGCGCTTGAGCTGAACGGATTGCGCAACTGGGATGAGAACCGCCAGGTGCGGCGACTGGCCGCGCAGTGGAACATGCTGCTGATCTCGGGCGGCGACCGGCATGGCGTAGAGCCCAATGCCAACGTTAACCTCACCAACGCGACAAGCTTCACTGAATTCGTGCACGAGATTCGCCGCCAGAAGTTGAGCAATGTGCTCTTTATGCCGCAATATGCCGAGCCGTGGAAGCATCGCATCCTGCAATCGACGGTTGACGCTATTCGCGACTATCCTGAGTTCCCGCAGGGCTCACGCACCTGGGACGAGCGTGTCTACCATCCTGACTGCAACGGCGTGGTGAGGCCGCTGAGCGAGCTTTGGCCCAACGGTCAGCCGCCGCGGGCGATGAGCGCGGTCATCGGGATGGTGCAGATGATGGGCCGCGGCCTGGTTTCAGGCGGCCTGCGCTACGCCTGGACCGAATCGAATGAGCTCCGACTGGCCCTCGGCGAGCAGGACAGCTAAATCCCCGAGTTCTGAAGCTCGCAGTAGAAAATGCCCTGTCATCCTGAGCGACCATGAACGAAGTGAAAGGGAGTCGAAGGATCTGCCCTGAAAATTGCGCTAAAACCAGTAGCACCGGACTCCAGCCCGGTTGTACCGCCGGTCTCCTGACCGGCTGTAGTGCGGGCGTCCTCGCCCGCGCACGCTTGATGCGGGCCAGCATTTTCATCGTCTTTGCGTGTCGCAACGAGACATGTATGACTGCAGTTGCTTTTCGGCGACTTTTCCTGCGAGGCAGATAACCCATTGTCGACGGAATTGATCGATCAGGTGCGCGAATCGTCCGAACCTCGCAATACCGAATCCGCCAATGCAACCGGCATCCCTTCCGCTCCGCCACGCGTCGCATATTTCCCCGACTCGTTTCACGAAGTAAATGGCGTTGCCCACACCAGCCGCCACTTTGAGGCCTTTGCGCGCCGCCGCAATCTGCCGTTCTTGTGCGTGCGCGCCGGCGACCGAACTCAATCGCTGATCGAAGACGGAAACGTGTGCACCCTGGAGCTGCCTCGCGGCTTTCTTTCGGTTGCGCTTGAGAAAGACCTGTACTTCGATCCCATTTATCTGCGGCATATTCCGCTCATCGGCGATGTGCTCGACCGCTTCAAGCCCGATTTAATTCACATCACCGGCCCCAGCGAAATCGGCATGCTGGGCGCGGCCCTGGCCCATCACCTCAAGTTGTCGCTCGCGGCAAGCTGGCACACCAATGTGCACGAGTATCTGGTCCGCCGTTCGGAGTGGTTTTTGAGTCGCCTGCCTGAGCGCCAATCGGCCGCAACAGCAAAGAAGATTCAGGACCTGGCGCTGGCCACGGCCGGGATTCTCTATTCGAGGGCGGGCGTAACCTTCGCACCCAATCCTGAACTTTGCGCGCAGCTTGAACAAGTCACCCATCGCCCTTGCCACCTGATGCCCCGCGGCGTCGATGCCGAGCTTTTTCATCCCGCAAAACGCAAACGGGACCCAGACGACCCTGAGATGGTGCTGGGATTCGTTGGCCGTCTGTCGGTCGAGAAAAACATTGCGCTGCTGGTTGAGATTCAGCAGGAACTTGACCTCATGGGCGTCACCGGCTGCCGATTCATGATTGTTGGTCATGGCGGCGACGAGGCCTGGCTGCGCGAGCGACTGCGTCATGCAGAGTTTACAGGCGTATTGCGCGGGGAAGCGCTGTCGACGGCCTATGCCAACATGGACCTCTTCGTTTTCCCATCACACACCGACACGTTCGGCAACGTGGTGCTTGAGGCGCTGGCCTCGGGCGTGCCGGCGATTGTGACTCCCGACGGCGGACCGAAGACGATTGTCCGCGACGGCGAGACGGGACGGATTGTTGCCGACGAAAAGTTTGCGCCGGCGATTGCGGAGATTTTGGCCGACCATGCAAAGCACGCAGCCATGCGCATCGCAGCCCGGGCTCACGCGCTGACGGCAAGCTGGGACTCGGTGTTTGAAGGGGTATACGCGGGCTATGCGGGGATATTGCCGCGCCGCGAAAGTACCGCCGAGTAGCATCCTGTTCGCGCGATGCGAACGCTCTGGCGCAAGTCTTTTGAATCATTCCGAAGCGGGTGCCCCATCCTTTTCGGGTAGTTTGCGAAAAAGGTGGGATTGGCCAACTCTTCCCGGCGTGCAGTTTTCTTAAGTGAACAGGCTAGAACTGGTTGCATAAACCCGGCTTTGAAAGGGCGCGGCTTCAGCCGTAAAGTTTCAACACGTTGTTTACTTCTCCAGCCTTTGTTTTGAAAGGGAACGGCTTCAGCTGTAAAGTTTCAGCACGCTGTTTACTTCTCCAGCCTTTGTTTTGAAAGGGCACGGCTTCAGCTGTAAAGTTTCAACACGCTGTTTACTTCTCCAGCCCTTGTTTTGAAAGGGCACGGCTTCAGCTGTAAAGTTTCAACACGTTGTTTACTTTTCCAGCCTTTGTTTTGAAAGGGCACGGCTTCAGCCGTGCCGTGAAAGCCGCAAAAACATTGGGCTTTAGCCCCTGAGGGATGTTTCAGGGTTCCATCAGGCATATTTATGCAACCAGCTCTAGCCCCGTGCTCCATCCTGGCGCGTTATTTGCGCCCCGGGTCAGAAGTCACGAATTACGAACCTGCGCGCACCCCGTGCGCAAATCAATCGCAAATGCCGTCTCCTTATCCGATCGCATCTCCCACCCGGACCCGCGCAACAACGTTCCCTCGACCACGGTAATCGTTACGCCTTCATCGGAAAGTTTATCCGACTCCCACGCCTGACCGTCGCGGCCCCACGCAAGAATCGAGTGGTGGCCGACGAAGAGCAGCAGCCCCGCTTCAACCGCAGCTCGCACCTCAAGCACCGGCCGGTAGGGGATCATGGTGAAGCGCTCCGGCGAGGTGGTGTCGATAAGGTAAGCGTAGCCCCCGGCCACCAGGCATATCTCATCGGGATGTGGTGCGGACCAAACTCCGGTTGGGACGGCGGGGTCGCGAAAGCCGAGGGCGCAGGTGGCGAGGAAAGGCGCGGCGCTATCACTCGGCCGCACCATCACCTCGAGCGCCCCACGTTCCACCTCTTCGGCCTGCCTGGGATAGACATAATGCCGCGCCGGCAAAATTGCGGGCCGCGCCAGTAACACCTCGGCCTGCCATTCGTGCGCAAAGCTCCCGTCGATCGTCATCCCGCTCACGGCTCGGCCTTGTATTTCAAAATCCATTTGCGTTGCTCTTCGGTGTCGGGCACATCGCAGCCGCGCGCATTGCGGATAGCTTCAATCGCCACGGCGGGCTTCCATCCCAGGTGAATCAGCGTGCAGGCCGCGGTCACGGTCGAGCGGCCGATGCTGCCTCGGCAATGCACTCCTACGCTGCGACCCGCGCGTAACCAGTCAGCCAGACCCGACACAAACCCGCGAAAACTGGCCGTGTCACCTGGAACATGCACATCGGGGATGGGGTAATTGAGAAACTCCATGCCCACCTGGTAGGCCAGCGTCTCTTCGAGGCTGAGGCCGAGCAATTCGGCCTCGCGCGGCTCAAGCAAAGAGACGAGGGTCTCGATGCCGCTATTTGCGTAGAGTCGCAAGTCGTCCTCGAGCCAGTCCTCAGGGCGCGGCCTCAGCACAACCGCCAGCCTGGTGCTGGGTTCGCCCTCGATCCAAAAAACATTTGAGCCGAACATCTAAACCCCTCGAAGTTGCCAATTACATTCTCGCCCTGCCTACGCGAAATGCTCCCACCCCTTGGCCTCAAGCGTTTCACGTCCTTCGGGCGTTACCAGCACGACGATCGGCCGCTTTGGCGAGCGCTTCACCACTCGCCCTATCCGCGTAACCGGAACCCCGGCTATTTTGGGCGGAATGCGCACGCCGGGCCGCGCGGTAAACAGCAGCTCGTAGTCTTCGCCGCCGTTGAGCGCCTGGGCCAGCGTAGCACCATGCGAAATGGGTAACGCGCCTGCGTCCACTTCCGCGGCCACGCCCGACTCGTCACATAGATGATGCAGATCGGTCGAAAGACCGTCACTTATGTCGATCGCCGCCGTCGCAATTCCGCGCTTTGCCAGCCACATTCCCTGCCTGACCCGCGGCAGGGGATGGAGGTGCTTCGCCAGCGCCGCTTCGATTCTCGCGGGAATTCTCAGCCCAAGAACAGGTTTGGACTTTTGCCTCGCCGCCAATTCCTTCAACATTTCCAATCCAGCCGCCGCCCCGCCCAGGCTGCCGGTTACATAAATCGCGTCGCCAGGCCGCGCACCCGACCGCAGCATTGCCTTGCCCTTGCGCACCGCGCCAAGCAAAACAATGTCGGCAGCGGCAACCGGTGACTCGGCCAGGTCACCCCCGGCAAGCGGGGTGTCAAACTCGCGGGCAAGCCCGAGAAATCCGTCGTAGAACCGGTCGATCCAGGTAGAACCTCCGGCAGCCCCCGGTTTCGCGCCGCGAGACTTCGATCTTGCGGCCAGCTCCTTCGGAATACCAAGGGACAGGAACGCTGCTACCGGGCGCGCGCCCATGGCCGCGAGGTCGCTTAAACCGCGCGCCAAAACCCGGTGCCCGATCGCTTCAGGTGGGTGCCAGGCAAGCTCAAAATGCCGGCCGGCGATTGATAAATCGGTAGTTACGGCGACCACCTCCCCCGGCTTCACACTCACCAGGGCGCAATCGTCGCCAATCCCCAGTCGCACATCCCGGCTCCTATCCCGTGGTGGACCCGCAGCCGCCACCCGCGCGCGTATTCGGGCCAGCATCGCCAGCTCGCCGCCCTCAACCGGCCGACCTTGTTTCGATCGTGAGCCCGCCGTTCGCCCTCCAATTATCACCGGATGTGCTCCATGGGTTGAGGATACAACTCTGGATAAGGGTGCCGAACCGGGTCCGCAGCCTCAAGTTTCGGTGCAGTTGTGCCGATGCACACCTAGGGAGGCAACCGGGCGCAAGTAAGGTATTGATTCTGTTGGCCCTCAAAGTCCGTCCTCGCCACGGTAAGCGTATTGAGCGGCGGAAGCGTCTTAGTTTAGAGGTCGACGATAGGGTCTGGCGGCGCGAGGCGCGGCCAAACTGAAGGAGAAATGTCGCAAAACTACAACAAATTAGTTACTTAGCAGCTTTTCTCCTATTGGAATTTGATTGACCCGGCGAACGCTTGTTTGTTAGCCTTTAGCACAGTTCTCATGTCTGCGCATTACTGCGCACTTGTTGCTACGGTTGGGCTATACGCCCAGAGTAATTGCGCCATTTTTAGTTATTGGCGAATTGCGGACCCGCAGTTTGCGGGGTGAAGGGCAGAATCATGCTACGCAAGCGCTATTACATTCTGTTTGTGGCCCGGGATGAAGACGGAAGAATACGCAAGATTCCGCTCCCGTTGCGCTACGCTTACGGCTTCGTCGTGGCAGCGGTGGTGGGCGCGTTCACCATTGTGGGCCTGGCGGGTAGCTATACCCGCATGTTGATGAAGACCGAGAGCTACAACCAGATGGTGAAAGAGCGCGAGGCGCTGCGCAAGGACTATAGCCAGATGGCGCAGATTGCCCACGACCGCAGCGTGCAAGTTGCATCGCTGGGCGCGCTGGCCAACGAAGTTACAACGCTTTACGGGTTAAGGCCAAATCGCACCGCCGCTACTCCGCGCATTGTGGCACCCGTGGCCAAGACTGCCGCACCCACACCAGCCGGCCAGGCGCAAAACGACGAACTCAGCCAGCAGCAATTCGCAAAGACCATCGATCAATTTGATATGTTGCGCAGCGATGCCCTCTCAGGCCGCATAACCCGCGCGCTTGAGGGCGGCCTCAGTCCAAGCTTTACCGGCGACTGGACCGTCTTTGCCGACGCGCCCTCGCTCTGGCCGATTCAAGGACCCATTGCATCGAGCTTCGGCGAGCGTGAAGACCCGATTAACGGCGAAGGCAAGTTCCACACCGGCATCGATATCGACGCGCCCTACGGCACCCCGGTTCATGCCGCCGGCGACGGTGACGTTTCCGATGCCTCAATGGGCGCAGGCTACGGCCGCGAAGTAGTGCTCAATCACGGTCACGATCTGCTCACGGTTTACGGGCATCTATCGGCCATCGCCGTTCTGCCCGGCCAGCACGTCACCCGCGGACAAGTCATCGGCTACGTTGGTCAATCGGGCCGCGCTACCGGACCGCACCTGCATTACGAGGTGCGCGTGCACAACGTGCCCGTGAATCCACACAAATACCTGCGCATGACATTTGAGCAGCTTGCCGACTCGGGCGCTGAGAAGATCGGCACCGGCGAATAAGCAGAATTTCAGACTGGTCAAACTGCGGCTCCCTTTCGGGAGCCGTTGCTGTTCCAGGCGATCGATCTCTATCGCGCGACCGATTTATTGCTAATCCGACACCATCGTCTCGCCCGGCAAAATCGGCCGCGTGCGCGGCAGAATGCCGCGGGCAGCCATTGCGCCCACAATCGCCAGCACTCCTACAAACACCGCCAGCTTTACCAGCGAACCGGTGCGCGTCTCGGGCAGCGCCTTCCACAGAATCAGCAGAACAGTTTGCGCAATGGTCACCGCCCAAACCGAGCCGTAGAAGTAACGCCGCTCAATTCCCTCGCGCTTGGTTGAAGTCCCCACGCGCGGCAGCTTGCCAATGATTCCCAGAAACAGAATCGCGGCGCAGAGCGGCGAGTAGGCGTAGAGGTAAATCTGCTTCAATATCCACGTGCCGCTCACTACGGCAATCACCAGTCCGGCCATGTTGAGCAGCGCGAAGTTGAGCACCGCATTCCACGCAAAGGTATAGCAGATGCGCCGATAGAGCGGGTTTGGCTTGTCTTCGTCAAAGCGCAGAATGTATGGCCGGTGCTCCACGCCCGGCAACTGCGCGTAGTAACCCGCAATGGCAACGCCGATCATCACGATCGAAAGCCAGATGGTGTTGCCCATGCTGAATCCATGCGCAAACAGGCTGAACGTGAGCGGCCCTGGAGCCAGAAAAAAGACCCAAATCCAGATGGGCAGGTGGCACATGCGGTAAAGAGTCGTGTTACGTTCGCGGATCTTGCGTTGTTCGGCGTATTCGATCTTGCCGCTATATCCCATGGGCTGAGTCTCGCAAAGCTGGCAGTGGCGAGTCAATCCGCCGCACCTCATCTTGAACCCATCGCTGCGCCTGCGTGATAGACTCCGGTTGCGCTGGATGTCGATCAATTACTGGAAGGAAACGAAGATGATGATGAAACGCTGGTCGAGTGTGATTGCTGGGTTCGCGGTTGTGGCCGTGGGAATGGTTTGTACCGCTCAGGACGGAATGAAAACTGCCTGGGTGGGAACCTGGGCTGCATCGCCCATGGTGGCGCAGGGCTTCGCCATGCGGCCTTTCACCCTCACCACCCTGCGCCAGATCGTGCACATCTCCAACGGCGGCAACCAGGTGCGCATCCGGCTCACCAATGCCTACGGCACCGATTCACTGGCCATCGCCGACGTGCATGTGGCAGTGAGCGCAGGCGGCTCATCCATCAAGGACGGCACCGACCACGCAGTCACTTTCGGCGGCGCTGCCGGCATTCGCCTCGCGCCCGGAGCTGAGGTTTATTCTGACCCGGTGCCGCTCGCCGTCGCTCCCCTCTCCGACCTTGCCATCAGCTTCTTCTTTCCGAACCAGGTAATGCGGGCTGAAACCTATCATCAGCTCGGACTCCAGACCAACTATCAGGTGAACGGCGATCAGGCCGCCGCTCCAACTCTGAGCGATGCCGTCAAGATCAATTCCTGGTATTTCCTTGATGGCGTCGACGTGCCTGCGGTTGAGGGTTCGCGCGCCATTGTTACCGTCGGAGATTCAATCACCGACGGCGCTCTTTCCACCCCCGATACCAATCAGCGCTGGCCCGATCTGCTGGCTGCGCGCCTCAAACAGCAGCACGGACTTGAAAACGTCGCGGTGCTCAACCAGGGCATCAGCGGAAATCGTGTTCTGAACGAGGGCGCAGGTCCCAGCGCCGTTGCCCGCATCGATCGCGATATCCTCGCCCAAAACGGCGTGAAGTATGTGATTGTGCTCGACAGCATTAACGACATCGGCCGCCTGGCATCGAGGGTCATCACGCCCGAGGACGAGATCACTGCGGCAGACCTTGAATTTGGATTGCGACAGCTTGCCGACGCCGCGCACGAGCACGGTATCAAAATCTACGGCGCGACGCTGACGCCGTACGGCGGCGCCGGATACTCCTCTGACAAAGGCCAGCAGATTCGCGAAGCTGTGAACGACTGGATCAGAAACAGCGGCGTGTTCGACGGCGTAGTCGATTTCGACAAGATCATACAAGACCCCGCGAATCCAACCAGGTTTAACCCGGCCTACGACTCCGGCGATCACCTGCACCCCAACGATGCGGGCTACAAAGCCATGGCCGACGGCATCGACTTGAAACTGTTCGCGAAATAGGCTGCAAGCCGGCGCCAACTTGAGGAGCCAATTGAGACTGACATCAGCCCAGACGGCATTTTGTGCCTTCTTCTCATGAACTGGCCAGTCCCTGCATCGGGCGTCGGTATCCTGAAAGAGTGGCGCATGGTCGTCAGCGAACCGAGATGACAGCCTGGGCGCGTCCATTGCATCATGTTGCCATTAGCTTTGAGAGGTTTGATAACCATGAGCACAAGGCAGAAGAGAATAGCGGCGATTTCACGTAGGCGATTTCTTCAGTCGGGTTCGCTTGCGGCTGCGGCGGCCGCAGGCATTGGGACCCGAAGCTTGACGGCATGGGGTGCCGAACCCCTTTCCGGAGCCCCGCTCGCAGAGTTCAGCTATGGCGATGTATCGATGGCCAGCGATCCGCACGAATCACAACTCATCAACACCCAATCGGTACTGATGGCGCTGAGTGAGGATAGCCTGTTGAAGCCGTTCCGGCAGATGTCCGGGATGCCCGCGCCCGGCGAAGATTTGGGTGGGTGGTACCAATACAACCCTGATTACGACTATCGCAAGGCCTTTGATGCGGGTTTCGCCCCCGCTTGCACCTTCGGCCAGTGGGTGTCCGCGCTGGCCCGCGCCTACGCTATTACCGGAGAAGAGGCGACGCGTGAAAAAGTGCTGCGGCTCAATCGCCTTTATGCCAAGACTATTACGGCAGATTTCTATACGAAAAATCGCTTTCCTGCATACACCTACGACAAGTTGCTGCTGGGACTGCTCGATTCGCATACTTACGTAAAGGACCCGCAGGCGCTCTCGATCCTCGAGCAGACAACCAATACAGCGCTCCCGCACTTGCCGGGGCATGCGGTGGAACACGACCATCCGTGGCGGACGGATAAGGATCCCGATGACGCGTCATGGACCTGGGATGAGTCTTACACCATGCCGGAAAATCTGTTTCTGGCATACCAGCGCGGCGCCGGCCGCAAGTATTACGATCTCGGACTTCAGTACCTCGACGACAAGACCTGGTTCGATCCGCTTTCGCGCAATGAGAACGTGCTCAACGGCAGGCACGCGTACAGCTATGTCAACTCCCTGAGCTCGGCAATGATGGCGTACATGGTAGCGGGAAGCGAGAAACATCTGCGCGCAGCCCGGAATGCCTTTTCAATGCTGGAAGAGCAAAGCTTTGCGACGGGAGGGTGGGGCCCGGATGAAACGCTGCGCGCGCCGGGCAGCAGCGACGTCTACAACAGCCTGACTAATACCCACCACAGCTTTGAAACTCCGTGCGGATCGTATGCGCACTTCAAACTGACACGATATCTGCTGCGCGTAACCCGCGATAGCCGCTATGGAGACAGCATGGAGCGCATGATGTATAACACGGTTCTGGGCGCGATGCCGCTCCAGGAAAACGGCGAGACCTTCTATTACGCCGATTACAACTTTGACGGGAAGCGCGTGTACAAAGAAGCTCGCTGGCCGTGTTGCTCCGGCACATTGCCGCAGGTGGCAGCGGATTATCGAATCAACGCATATCTTCGCGGACCGCAAGCCGTGTATGTCAATCTCTATGTGCCCTCGACGCTGCGATGGAATGAAGGCGGGGCTGCGCTTTCGCTGACGCAGGAGGGCGAGTACCCTTATGAAGATCAATTGACCTTTACGGTGTTGAGCTCTCGACCTGCGGAGTTGACCATCCATTTCCGCATTCCCGCATGGGCGCAGGGAGCGCAGGTTTTTGTGAACGGGATGCGGCAGAAGGGATTGGCAGTGCCGGGACAGTTTGCCGCGATAAGCCGCGAATGGAAATCCGGAGATCGGGTGGAACTTGAGCTGCCGCTGAAAATGCGGCTTGAGTCAATCGATGCACAGCACGCAGACACAGTAGCTCTGCTGAGAGGCCCGTTGGTGCTGATGGCGGTGAAAGAGGATCAGCAGGCTCCGCTACCAAAAGTGACGCGGGAGCAGTTATTGGCGGCGAAGCGCATAAGCGAACGGCAGTGGCTGGTGTCCGCGGCAAACGGGCCGGTCACCATGCTGCCCTTTACATGGATGGGTTCGCGGCCTTATACGACTTATGTGAAAGTAAGTTGATGCGGCTCCCGGATGCAGTGGAATACCGCAGCACAGCAATGACAGGCTTCAGAAACATCACTCCACCGTGACTGACTTGGCCAGGTTGCGCGGCTGATCCACGTCGCAACCGCGCCGCACGGCGATGTAATAGGCGAGCAACTGCAGCGGCACAATCTCAAGCAGTGGCGACAGCAATTCAGGCGCGGGCGGAATGTGAATCACATGCTCCACCAGGCCGCCGATTGACGCATCGCCCTCGGTGGCCACGGCAATCACCCGGCCCGAGCGCGCGGTCACTTCCTGAATATTCGACAGCGTCTTTTCGTAGCGAAGCTTTGAGGCCGCGTCGGCGGGATCGCGCGTGGCAATCACCACCACCGGCAGCGTTTCGTCGATCAGCGCATTGGGTCCGTGCTTCATCTCTCCGGCAGGGTAACCCTCGGCGTGAATGTAGGAGATTTCCTTCAGCTTGAGCGCGCCTTCAAGAGCGATCGGGAAATGGATGCCGCGGCCCAGGTAGAGAAAATCCCGGGCCGTGGCAAAATCCTTCGCCAGCGCCTCGCACTGCCCCGTACGGGCGCGCAGAATCTCTTCAATCTTGGCGGGAATGCGGCTTAACTCGGTGATCAGCTCTATCGATTGATCTTTGTTGAGATGGCCGCGCAACTGGCCGAGCTTGAGCGCGAGCAGGAAAAGTGCGGTGAGCTGCGAAGTAAATGCTTTCGTGGATGCGACTCCGATTTCGGGGCCGGCGTGGGTGTAAATGGCTCCATGCGCCTCGCGCGCCACCATGGCGCCCACCACGTTGCAGATGGCAACCGTCTTTGAGCCCAGTGCCTTCATTTCACGCTGCGCGGCAAGCGTATCGGCCGTTTCGCCCGACTGCGTAATCAGCAGGCCCAGCGCATTGGGGTCGGCGATCGGGTCCCGGTAGCGGTATTCGCTGGCGTAGTCCACATCCACCGGTAATCGCGCCAGCCGCTCGATCATGTATTTGCCGGCGAGCGCGGAATGCCAACTGGTGCCGCAGGCGGCGATATTGATGCTCGATGCGCGCGCCAGCTCGTCGTCGCCAAGTTCCATTTCGCCCAGGAAAACCTTGCCTGAGTCGAGCGACACGCGGCCCAGAGTGGTATCGGTCATGGCCCGCGGCTGCTCCCAGATTTCCTTCAGCATGAAGTGCTTGTAGCCGCCCTTTTCCGCCTGGATCGGATCCCACTGGATATGCGTCAGCTCCCGCTCGATGGGGTGGCCGTCGAAGTCAGTCAGTTCAACTCCCTCGCGCGTGATGATGGCCATGTCGCCGTCGGCTAGAAAGTAAATATTCCGCGTGTGGTGCAGGATTCCGGGTACGTCGGAGGCGACAAAGTATTCTCCCTCGCCCACGCCGATAATCACCGGTGGACCCAGTCGCGCCGCCACAATTTTGTCCGGCTCAGCCGCCGACAGCACTCCCAGGGCAAACGCGCCCGTAAGCCGCCGCACCGCGCGACGCAATGCCTCTTCCAGAACAATCGGCCTGCCTTCCGATTTCGCCTGCCGCTGGATCTGCTCAATCAGGTGGGCAATAATCTCGGTGTCGGTCTCGGTAACAAACTTATGTCCCAGCGCTGTGAGCTCATGCTTCAGCTCCAGGTAGTTCTCAACAATGCCGTTGTGTACCACCACGATGCGGCCCGTGCAGTCGCGGTGCGGATGGGCATTCTCTTCAGTCGGTCGGCCATGTGTGGCCCAGCGCGTGTGCCCGATGCCGAACGTCCCCTCAAGCGGGTGATCGCGCAACACATCTTCAAGGTTGGCAAGCTTGCCGGGCGCCCGCCAGATTTCAAGCGTATCGGATGACGGCGACCCCACGGCAATTCCCGCCGAATCGTAGCCACGGTATTCCAGCCGCCTCAGCCCTTCAATGATGACGGGCACAACCTTCTTCGGTCCCACGTAACCCACAATGCCGCACATGAATCGATTCTATGCGACCGTGTCAATCGTGTAGCCGCAGATTCTTTGAGAGAAGCATCGCAGAAATAAATACCCTGAATCGTTGTGATTACCCCCTCTGAACACGCTCCGATGCTGGATTTATGGCAACTGCGAGCTTCCAGCAGCAGCTTTCGCCGGGCGTTGTCATCCTTTTCACTCCCGTTTCGGCTGCGATTTGGCTAAAATGACAGCCAACCCACAGCGCAGCGAAACACGGCTCTCGCGCGACTGTCGGCGTTCGGCAGCAGGTGAATCGAATAAGAGTAAGTTTTAGGTGTGATCGGCTTTCGGCAAAAACTGGTTTGCGCAACTCCAGTTGGTTTGAAAAACAACCGGCCTCGCTCTATTGAGAACGGCAACTTTGCTTTGGTCGTATATTTCGAGTGAATAGCATTATGCCGGCATCATGAACCGGCACGGGAGATATAGGGCCATGTTTGGAATCGGCAATCTCAAGCACAAGCTCCACAAGCTGGGCTACCCTGAGCATCCGCGTGCTGAGCGGCTGCCTGCCACCACCCTCGCCGCCCATTGCGATACCGAACTCAACCACATTGATGCCGGAGTCAAAGACATCAGTTCGACCGGCCTGTATCTGGTCACCGAGAAACGCTTCACTACAGGCGAGGTGGTTCATCTCACCCTGCGTGCGCAGGGATCCGGCGAGGATCATTCGGAACTGGAGATTGCGGTAGAGGCTCGAGTGGCCCGCCAGGGGCAAGACGGCATAGGTCTCTCCTTCGTTTTGCCGGCCGGCCTCGACACCAACCTCTGGGGAGTGCTGGTAAAGAATACCGTGTTCCTCACCCGGGCAAGCGAGATCGCCCAAATGTTCCGGACACTCCGCATGATTCTCTTTCTTTGCCGCCTGTGCCAGTCGGGAGCCGAGGAATCGATCCTGCTGCTCGGGGGCCATCTCGATTCAGCCCGAACGGAATGCATCTTTGAAATCGCATTCGGCGCGGAAAACCTGCTCTCGACGGAGTTGAATGCCGACAAGATGCGCGCCGATCCCAGGCTGGTCGCTCATATTCTGCGCGAGGGCTCGTGGGCCCATACCGTCCAGCAGAAACAACTCTGGATAGGCCTCTTCGCGAATTCATGCGCCGTCGAGGGATGGGACGACTCCAATATTCCCTTCGCCGACATGCTGGTGAACATTACGCCGGCCCAGGCCACCATCTTTATCGAAGGCTGCAACCGAGCGCTTGCGTCGATGCGGGACACCGACACTGTGCCGCCCCATCGAATCGTTTTGCTGCCCCGCGAAATCAGCGAACTGACCCAGATGTACGACCTCACCCGCATTGCCACGGATGTTGCCTATCTTTACAACCTCAGCGTCCTCGACCGGTTGTATGACTTTACGTCGTATGTGGAGAATGAAAACTTCGATATCACGCCCAGCAGCGTGGGAATCGATCTCTTTCGCCGCAGCCGACGTGGGCTGACCTACGAAATCCCCATCCAGGTCCCAACCGAGATCATAGAGTTTTAGCCCGCATTTCTCACCAGCCATCAAGGTTTGTACCGCCGGTCTCCCGACCGGCTGTACCGAGGGTCTCCAGACCCTCCGGCGAAGCTCCCAACCTACTGATGCTGGGTTCTCGCAGTTGTTGTGAGAAATGCAGGTGAGGGACGCAAAATCATTGCCCGCGCCCGGCCGGCCACACGTGCGGACGAAACCATGCGAGGCGCCACTCTCCAGTGCCACTGGCGAGGCGCTCCCGAAAGCCTCATTCCTCTATTTCATAGCTGAATTCTTCAATCACCGGGTTGGTGAGCACTTCGCGCGCAATCTGCTCCACCTGTGCCTTTGCGGCCTCCGGCGTCAGATCCCCGGACAGTGTTAGCTGAAAATATTTGCCCTGCCTCACCGCCGTCACTCCGGCGAACCCTATCTTGCGCAAGGCGTTCTGGATGGTTTGGCCCTGCGGGTCCAGGACCGATGTCTTCAGCGTGACATAGACATGCGCCTTCATCATCCGTGATTATATAGTTCCGGGCTTCTTTCAGATTGTTTCCCGGATCGTCCCTCGCCCTGTTACTGAATTGTTCCGTCTGAATCGGAGTTCACTCCCCAAATGAAGAAGAGGAAAAATGGTCAACTACCTTGAACTGCCCGTCGGCGATCGCTGCCCTGAGATCTTCCGCTGCGTCGTCGAAATTCCCAAAGAGGGGGTGCAGAAGTTTGAGTACGACAAGCAGCTCCATGTCTTCAAGCTCGACCGCAACCTGCACTCCCCCGTCCACTACCCCGGCGACTACGGCTTCATCCCCTCAAGCCTGAGCGACGACGGGGACCCCCTCGACGTGCTGGTGCTCGTGCCCAGCCCCAGCTTCCCCGGCTGCGTGCAGGAGGTGCGCCCCATCGGCCTGCTCGAGATGCTCGACCAGGGCGTGCTCGACGAAAAGGTGCTGGCCGTGGGCAAGAACAATCCCCGCTACACCAACGTGTGGAATTACACCGACATCTATCCCCACCTGCTCAAGGAGATCACCCACTTCTTCGCTATTTACAAGGACCTCGAAGGCAAGCGCGTTGAAGTGAAGGGCTGGCGCGATGCGGCCTACGCGCGCGACCGCGTAACCCGCGCGGTAAAGCTGTTCACAGACGGCAAAGCCGCCAAGCCGCAGGAATCCGGAGAGAAGTCGAAAGCCTGATATCCGGAGGGCGCAAAGTGTAGAGACGGCTTCAGCCGCGGGTCCTTCCGGACAGCCTTTTTGACCCTGGGGCCGAGTTCTCACGCACACACTTCAGCCACGTCCGTTTTAAAAGGCACGTAACATCACAAGCTGCGGAAAAATTTTTTCGGGACACGGCCTTCTATCAGGGCACGACTCGTAGGTCAGGGCTTCAGCCCTGACTGCCGATAAGCTTGTTTTGTATCAGGGCACGAGTTTACTCGTGCCGATAAAGCCCACAAAGTATGTGCGGGCTTCAGCCCTTGCCGGGTGCCGCTCCTGAGCGTAGGTCGCGGCGACCGGAGTCGAAGGACCTGCTTATTGATTTTGTCTGTCGCCAACTGGAACAGCCGGGAGGCATCGTTTCGCCCGGAGACGGGCGGTTCACACCTGCGATTTTCAATCCCTTCGATTCCTGGGCGAATCTCCCTGCTAAGGATCCGAGGGCCGCGATCGCGCGTGGCGAGGCGCTCTTTAATTCGCTGCCCATCAATATCACAGGCGTAGCCGGAATCAACGACGATGTTTGAGAGGGCGGCCTGGTAGCCGGCGGCATTCCCTCGCTCACTGGCACCTGTGGTACCTGTCACGACACTCCAAATGTTGGCGACCACTCCTTCCCGACTCCGCTCGACATTGGCACCGGCGATCCAAATCCATCGAACTCATCCACGAATCTGGGAGGATTGGACGTCACCTATTTGCCGACTATCACGGTATGCAAAACAGATCCGGACACAGGACTGGCAACCAGCACCTGCAAAACCACGACGGACCTCGGCCAGGCTTTGATCGATGGCAACTTCGATCACGTCGGAAAGATCAAAGGGCCGATCCTGCGCGGGCTCTCGGCACGTGCCCCATATTTCCATAATGGCTCCGCACAAACATTACTAGACGTCGTCCGCTTTTATGAAACGCGGTTTGGGTTCACGTTGACATCTCAGCAGGAGTCGGACCTGGTTGCGTTCATGGGCTCTCTGTAACCCCGGAGGGGCTTCGATCGAAACACCTTGCGCCGCAGGCGACGGCCACCCGAGCTACCACCCTATGGAATCCAGAAGTCTCGGTCATGGGAGAGCTTGATCAGCGCATTATCGCCGAATCACTCACTGACGCTGGTTACTCCCCAAAGATCGGCCAGCGTCCGCCAACCCGGCGGCCTACGCTCCAGCTCTTGTTCCCTTGTTCCCTCGTTCCCTTGTTCCTTCGTTCCCTCGTTCCCTTGTTCCCTCGTTCCCTTGTTCCCTCGTTCCTTCGTTCCCTCGTTCCCTTGTTCCCTCGTTCCCTCGTTCTCTCGTTCTCTGCATCCCCGCCCTTTGCCGATAATTTCCCCTTCCGCGCGCATACTGTTCTTATGCACGATCCTTACCCGAATCGCCGGATCCACGAATCACGATCCACGAATCACGACTTCAGACACTAAATACCCCACCCCCCTAACCCCCCGGGGGTACCAATTCAAAGGAGCCAAATCGCCTAATCTAATGAAAACAAGCTACATGCCAAAGTGGCCTGTTACCAGTCAGTTACTAAGAAAGGCCGCGGAATACGCGCAATAAGCCCCACTTAAACCAACTTAAAGGCCACTTAAGCCGACATAAGAGTATTTACGCGGCATCCTTCGGGGCACAAAACCCGCTCCGCATTGAATTCGGGCCCTTGCTCATTAAATTCGATTTCCTGATCCGCTAACCCTCGGCCTCAGGCGCAGGCTGCGGCGGCCGCGCCGGCTCACGCGCTGCGCGCCACGCTCCCGTTGTGACCCAGTAAAACACCGGGCCGAGCAGCCCGATGACCGTCGCGAACAGCAGCGCCGAAACATTGCCGAATGCGGTGTTCGGGTCGCCGAGCTTCTCGCTGCGCGAAGCCCACAACGCGTAGCCGATCAGCGAAGCCGGCCCCACGCCCAGCATGCAGGCCGATACAAAATTGCCGGCGCTGAACGGCCGCTTGAGCAGGGGCTCGCGAACGCGGAGAACTACCAGCGCCACAAATTCAAGCAGCAGGCTGGTTCCATACAGAATGAGATCTATTGAAATAAGGCGCTCGAACGGCAATTGCAGCGCTGCCGCCCAGGCCACGCCGCACACCAGCACGCTTACCCACGGCACGCCGCGGCGGTTTCGCCTGGCCAGTACGTGGGGCAGCATGCCGTCCTGGGCCATGGCAATGGGCAGGCGCGTGTAACTCATCATGAGCGCGTTGAACATGCCCACGCCGCAAATAATTCCGCCAGCCACAATCGCCAGCACCAGAGCCTGTCCGCCAAGCGAACGGGCTGCATTGGCCCATGAGCCGGTAGTGAACCCGTCGGGAGACAACCCGCCATACGCCATTGCCGCAAGCGGGAGTACGTACGTAAATGCCGTAAGGATTGCCGCGGCGATCATGGCGCGCGGATAGTTGCGCTGCGGATTCTCGACCTCTCGCGCCACCGTTGAAGCGTTGTCCCAGCCCATGTAGTTCCACATGGCCACCAGCAGCGCCGTGGAAATGCCCGCGCCCGCTGCCGGCCGTCCCCACGCAATAGCGGGATGCACCGCAACGCCATGCCAGATTCCGAGGACGAAAAACACGGCGAACGGAGCCAGCAGCAGCGCGCCCAGCTTCACTGAGTCTTCACCAACCTCCGGCGCGCCTCGCAGGTTCCACGCGCAGCACAGCGCAACCACCGCAAGCTTCCATGCGTAGGCGCGCCAATCTGCCGTGAGCGCGGGCGCCAGCGCGCCCAGGTAGAGCGCAAAGATTGAAGGATAGAGCGCCATGTCGAAGATGCTGGCGGTAAGTGAAAGCCAGCTTTCCTGGTAGCCCCAGAAGGGCCCCAGCGCACGCCGCACCCAAACGTAGAATCCGCCCTCGGCTGGAATCGCTGCGGCCAGTTCGCCGATCATCAACGCGGTGGGAAGGCTCCACACCAGCGGCAGCAGCAGCAGGATCAGGATGGCTCTGCCGAATCCCGCGCCGCCTAAAATGTCTTCGATACCGTAAGGCCCGCCCGACACCATGAAGTAGGTGGCTGCGATGAGCGGCAGCATTCTTATGGCGCGCCGTGACGGCTTGGAGCGAAATTGCATTGAGGGTGAGTTTATCGCGTTACGACCGTGAGCGGTAGAGGTTAGCGGCAAAAGAAATTGGCCCCTGCACTGGAGTGCTAACGACGGCAAAAATCCAGTAACGTGAGCCGCGGTGCTCAGCGCGCACAACCACGTGTCCCTCGGCGCCTGGGAGTTGGCGGACCGACATGAATTGAAGAGCCGATTGGGGCAGCGGCTCGGTGGAAAACACGTCACTAGTCTTTGCGCCAGGCTGTTGGAGGGTGCTCTGCCCGAGTCAGCGGAAGGAGAAAGGAGAAGGGTGATTCGCCACGATGAGTCAGCGGCTGAGCGTGCATTCCGGTATAATCGCTCACAAAGGGACGGAGAGATGGCCGAGTGGCTGAAGGCGGCGGTTTGCTAAACCGTTGTACGGTCAAAAGCTGTACCGGGGGTTCGAATCCCCCTCTCTCCGCCAGACTTTCCTCTAACCCTCTCAATCTAAACTCAAATATAAGATAATAATAAACTTAACTACTGTAACCCTAGTAACATCTGTCACCTTAATTCCGTCTAATACCCTCAAATCCGCTCAAAAACCATAACATGCGGAAATTACCATAACACGATTTTTCTGAAGTTTTCCTCGGAGCTGCGGATGCCGTGTTGCGGATCGTGATAGCGGTTGGTTCCGAACTCGAGCAAACAGGCTGGATGAGAAAGAATGTTTCTCGGTTTGACGCTAATCGAGTCTTCATGGCTTTAGCGCTCAGCTCAAGAGAAGTCTGATTGACCATTCAATCCGATGGCTCAATTCCCTTTTACAGCCTTTTGTCACGCACCCAGAGGCTTTTCAAAGCGCAGCCCCTTGCCGTGCACTAAACAGACAACCGAAGTCGCGGACTTCCGAACGGCCTGCGTTGACTCAATTCAGCATTTCACGGTCGTCGAGGATTCCTCAACGGCCAACTGAACATGCATCAGCGGAACGCAATTGGCTTCGGTCATTTATCGGGGGAGAGCCGGACTCTGTAGGCAGCCCGAAAATCCATTAAAGCTCTCAACTCGTATCGGACTGTGCCACCCGGCCCATATTGGATATAGTCCGGACCCCGCCCGCGCTGCCTCCACTTTTTCAGCTGCTCGGCAGAGACGCCGACGATAATAGCTGCTCCGCGTTCATCGGTCACAGGGTTGTCGTCATAAGCCGATATAGGCTTGTGTTCAACAATCAAGTATGTCGCAGAAACCTCTGTCCGCAGCGCGGCGCGAAGTTTAGCGGGCTGGGAATCCTGGGATTCTATAGCAGGCTGCGAAGTCTGGGCTTCGAGAGTGGGCTGTAAAGCGGGAGCTGCTTTTGGCGAGCGTGACTGACCCTTTTCACTGCCGCGGAATTCCACGAGAGGAATAGGAGGGAGTTTCCGTAGCTTTTCTAGACGATTATCCATTTGGCTCCTTGTGCGAAATCCCTAAAGGATCATGCACGAGTCCATTCGAGACGCTCAATAAAGGTCTAGCCAGATTTTATCGGCCCTCGGCATTCGACTTTATCGACTCCGGTTTGAACCGGAAAGTGACGACGAATACGCAGCCAGCGAGAACGGGTGGACCCTTGATAGGTGCAAATGCTCGCAGATGCCAGCGGATTATCGGGGACACTCCGGGAATCCACACTCCGGCAGTATCCTCACAGATTACGTTTCAAAAGGGGTTTTGAACATCGATCTGCGGCGACAGCCTTGTGAAATGGCGAAACCCCTTGAATCTCCGCAATTGCTGTTCGGAAAGCCCTCGCGAATCGCGCTTGCTATTTCGCTGAAAATAAAAGGTAAATTTGCATAAGAAGAGCCGTTTCAAAATCTATACCTTTAAATACGGCCCCACCGCCCCAGCGGCTGCGCTAAATCGACACATCACTCGAACGCTTGCTTGGCCCTATAGGCGATTGTCAGGCAAAATCCTTGAACTGATTCACGACCGCCGCAACGAGCGTGTTGTCAAGCCAAAGGCCACTTGCCCGGACCGCCGGTTATATGTCCCGGTGGATTGGCTTTGTAAACACTGGTCGATATTTCGATACCCGCGATTGGTATTCGATGTGTCATGCGGGAATTTGCACTGAGTCGCTAGCGCGGCAAGGTGGCCTCTCTGGCATTTGGATAGAGTGGTGGACGCCGAAGGAGGTATCCGTGACGCAGTCCACGCAACCTAAACGAGTTCATGCGGCAATGCAACTCTGCGAATCGCTGTGAGGATTCGGCAAGAGCCATACAGACGGACACGCATTTACAAACACTGCGTACGTGTTTTACCATTGCGCCATGAAAACCCCCAGGCCTAACAAGCATCAATTGCAAAGCGAGACGACACGCGCCGCTTTGCTTCAGGCTGCTCGGAAGATATTCGTTCGTGATGGATTCGAACGGGCTCAAATTGATGACATCGCGGCAGAAGCGGGCCGAACCAGGGGGGCCGTATACACGCACTTTGAAAGTAAAGAAGATCTGTTTCTCTCACTTCTTGAGCAGCAAATGCAGGTCATGGTCGAACGCGCCATGCATTTTATAGAAAGCCAAAGCGAGCAGAGTCCTCAACTCCGGCTGAAAGCTCTTAAGAAGTTCTATTCCGAGGCTCATGATCCGGAATGGGCGATACTGGCTTTGGAATTCAAACTCTTCGGACTCCGTAACCCGAACTCAATGAAACAGCTCAGAGATCTGTATCGGAGAACCTATATTTTTGATACTTTCGCGGAGAGGTACGGGGTCAAAGAGGAACCAGGGCGCGCGAAGATCATGAGCAGGCTCTTCGCGTTGAATGCGATCGCTGGTGCCCTTATGCTAGATACTCACTTCGAACCCGACGCCCTGAGTCCCAAGGAAGTCAAATTGATCCTTGAAGAGACTTTTGAGTGCCTCTTTCCGTCAGGTCAGTCCGGGTCTGAGTCCCCAAAGGCAATGTCACGGCCAATTGAGAGAAGGAAACGGCCCTCCACCAAGTGACTTGTTGCCAGCCGTTTATTGGCCAAGGAAGCCCCCGAAGCTAACGTACAGTAACCGCAAAGGCCAAGACTACGTTCGTCAATCGGGCAAGTTGGTACTTCAGACTCTAGAGTTGGTGCGCTGCGTGCGCCGCCATGTCTTCGAGCAAATGAACTCCGCGTAGTTGTCTGCGTGAGATTAACCAGTTTCATGCCAAATAAAGGCCGCGGCATTTGCCGGCAACGTGTCCAACGGCACTTCTTGGCGCGGTCTATTCGCGAGTCCGCCAATCTGGAACCATCCTTGTGGGTTCTGGCCGCTAGGCTGCGTTCTCATCCGGAACCTTGACCGGATAGCATGCACTCGAATTCCCCTTTCAAATCAATGGCTTCTCCCTAGCAGGGTTGGGAAATGCTGAGCCCAGCAATTCTTTCTCTTGACAATCGCACATTTTCCAGTATATATGTTTACCGTCATTCAAATACATGTTCACATGTATGCATTTGAATCGACGTGGAGGGATTCCTCTCGCATTTCGTCGCAGAGACCTCGACAAAAATAGAGTCCGCTCGGCTCGAGAACGGGCAGGGCCGTGACTCAACGTAATCGGACTGACGGTTTCAATTCAGGAGGACAGTCGATGTTCGCTTTTCGCAAAATCAATCTGACAATTCTCGCACTGACGTTTCTTGTCATGGGACTTATCCTTCAACACCGCACCGCCTCTGCCCAAAATACGACGGGCGATGTGCTGGGAACTGTAACCGACTCAAGTGGAGCTGTGATTCCGGGAGCCACTGTCATAATTACGCACACACAGACCCAGACGATCAGAAAGGCGTCCACCGATGGACAAGGGCAGTATACGTTTACCCTTTTGCAGGTGGGCGACTATACGATTCGCGTGGAAAGATCAGGATTCAAATCGCTCGATCTTCCCAGATTCCTATTGACCGTGGGCGAGCGCAGGCGTATCGACGCGGCTCTAACCATCGGCGCCCAATCAGAAACGGTCACAGTCACCTCAGAACCCCCTGCACTCCAATCCGATTCAACGACACTGGGCGACACTCTGGAACCGGAGGCGGTGCAAGATCTGCCCACGGAAGGTCGTAATTACTACAGCTTGGTAGACCTTGCGCCGGGCGCGAACGTTGGACCGGCGAATGGAATCGCAAGCGGAAACCGCTCTGCTGACCGCCGTCAGTCGGCTGAAGTCTCAGTTAACGGGCAGTCGGACGCGCTCAACTACAACATGCTTGATGGTATGGACAACAACGAGAGCCAATGGAATATCGCCGCAATCCGCCCATCCATTGACGCCATCGAAGAAGTGAATGTGGCCACAAGCAACTATCCGGCATCGATAAGCACTACTGCTGGAGCCGCCGTCAACGTGCTGACCAAGAGTGGGACGAACGGTTTTCATGGCACGGCTTACGAATACTTCCGGAATGATGCAACGGACTCCCGAGACTTCTTTGCAACGGCTGCCAATGGCGTATCGAAGAAACCCGAATTGCGGCAGAATCAGTTCGGAGGCAGCATCGGCGGCCCGATAAAACATGACAAGACGTTTTTCTTTGCCGACGTAGAAGACCTAAGGGAAATTCAGGGTCAAACTCAAACTGCAACAGTTCCGACTTTGTATGAGTACAACCATATTGGAGATTTCACCGACATCGGCGGCCCGAACGTCTCTTTCTATCCGCTGGACCCCGCCGGAGAAGCAGCTTACAAGCTTTACCCAAAGCCGACAAACAACAATTCAACTCTCACGGTGAATAACTTCACAGCCTCGCCGCACTATTACCAATACAACTTAACCGCCGATGGCCGCGTCGATCACCATTTCTCTGCGAAGGATTCCATCTTTGCGCGTTTCTCGTATAACAACGTGACGACACTTACCCCCGGCATTTTTCCCGCTGTGCCCGATCCAGCTAACCCGAGCACTATGATTCAACCGGGTGGTAACGTTTATGGCTTCGAGGGAACGGCCTACGAAAAGGCCGATAACGGCATGCTCAGCTACATGCATATTTTCACACCGAATTTGGTTTTCGAAGCTAAGACCGCTTATACCCGTTTCTATAACAACTACGTCACGCTGAATCAAGGCAACAATGTGAGTGCGGATCTCGGCTTTACAGGCGTCAACGTCGGCTCCACAACCACCGGGCTTGCAGACATTTATCCAATTGATGGCTATGCTTCGCTCGGCGACAGCACTTACCTGCCCAGTTTGTCGGTCTCCAATAATCAACAGGAAGTGGTAACCCTCACCTACACGCGAGGAAAACATAGCCTTGAGGCGGGAGCATCGCTCATCCGGCGCCAGGCAAACGGCTATTATGCCGGCAATTTTTCCTTGGGCGATTACTACTTCGGCGACGGTGGTTATATTTCCCAAGGTCAGTTGCCAAATCTATCCATGGCGGACCTGTTGCTCGGAGCCGCATTGGAGGGGCAACGGCAACTTGGCCTGTCAACGCAACAGGGCCGCACATGGGAATCAGGCGAATTCCTTCAGGACGATTGGCGAATTACGCAGCGCCTGACCTTGAATCTCGGAATCCGTTACGACGTGTATACGCCGGCTCATGACGCAAAAAATGAGATGTCGAATCTCGGAGTGAGCAACCAAACCTTAACCTCTGCAACTTTTAACATGATTACGGCCTCGAGCAGCAATCCATCGGCGGGGCTGGAGACCGACCACACAAACGTGTCGCCGCGCTTTGGATTTGCCGCCACGGTCCGCAACGGCACGGTAGTCCGCGGCGCGTTCGGCCTCAGCTACGCACCTCGCAACAGCGAGGTGTTCACAAACTATAACCCGCCGTACTCATACGCCTTCGGTCCTCAATATGCTATGGGACTTGACACATCGAACATCTTGTACGAGATGTCCGGGGGCTATGCTTTCGGGCCCATCCCGACGCCGCCCTCCTCGCCATCCCAGGTGACTATTTCTCCAGCCGCCGACTTGAATGGAGCGCTCACGGCGACCGCACCAAACCTCCGGTCAGCCTATATGGAGCAATTCAATCTCAACGTCCAGCAACAGTGGGGACAGAATGTGATCACTATCGCATATGTCGGAGAACTCGGTAGAAAGCTGCTTGCGCAGCCAAATGTCGATCTGCCGGATCCTCTCTGTGGTCTGAAGCCTTATTCCGGCGCCCTCCCTGCTGACGGCATCTCATCTTCTTGTCCTCTCACGATAGATCCAAACACTGGAAGCCCTGATCCACCACCGGCCCGCTATAGCAGCGAGCTGCCCAATGTTAGTAGCATCACGCAGAATGTGTCGGGAGCCAGCTCGTCATTTAATGCGCTCGAACTCACATTTGTCCGTCATATGAGTCACGGCGTGAACGTGAACGCTAACTATACCTGGGCTCACGAGCTTGACAATCAGTCCAACGGAAATACCTACTCAACGTCTCCCTGGGGTACCGAGCCCTTTAATTGGCAGCACTACGATTACGGGAATAGCGACAACGATCTCCGCAACCGCATCGCCCTGAGCGCAGTCTACACATTCCCGTTCACGAAATCGCTCACGGGCCTTACAGGAAAATTGCTCAAAGACTGGCAAATGAACGGGGTCGGATACTGGCAGACTGGGCAGCCTTACTCCGTGGATGACCTGTCGGAGAGAACCGACCTAGGTGCCGCAATCTATTACGATCGTCCACAGCAGATCGGAAATTGGAAGGTCAGCAACCCTTCAATCTACAAGGCGTTCAATACAACGGCCTTTGCAAAGCAGCCCTGGGGATACCCAGGCAGCGAGAGAAGAAACCAACTCTATGGTTTCCACCAACGACGCGCTGATCTCTCTCTATTCCGCGACTTCGCAATACTCGAGGGTCTGAAGTTTCAATTCAGAGCAGAGGCATACAACGTTTCCAACACGCCGAACTTCTCGTTCCCGTCTGCGGACGTAAGCAACCAAGCTACGTTTGGCACAATCTCTTCCACAACGCCTTCCGCCGTTAGGGGCCGCGTCTTTCAGTTTGCAGGCAAGTTCGTCTTCTAACCGACGACTATAGCCATAACCAAAGGCCGGTGATTTTGACGAATCACCGGCCTCTTTTCGTTGCGGGTCAGAAACTTGCACCGACTTCCCGGCAATCAAATGATCATGACCAGGAGCCCACTTTGAATATTCGAGACAAAGTCATCGTCGTCACTGGCGCGGGAAGCGGTATCGGACGCGAACTCGCGCTATGCCTCGTGTCAAAGGGAGCGCTTGTAGCTGGAGTCGATCTCAACGCTGCATCGCTTGACGAAACTGCTATTTTGGCAATTCACAATAAACATTCATTTAGGGGTTTTGTCGTCAATGTCGCGGACAGGCAGGCTGTGGATGCATTACCGGAACAAGTGATTGCTGAATTTGGCAAGGTCGACGGCATTATCAATAACGCCGGCATTATTCAGCCTTTCTTGCGATTGAATGAACTGGATTACTCGATCATCGAACGTGTGATGAATGTGAACTTCTACGGGACTCTCTTTGTCACCAAGGCGTTCCTGCCGCACCTCCTCAATCGCCCGGAAGCACAAATAGTGAATCTCTCAAGCATGGGCGGCTTCGTTCCAGTACCAGGCCAGACGATTTATTGCGCGGCTAAGGCGGCGGTGAAGCTTATGACCGAGGGGTTAACCGCCGAACTTGCTCACACCAGCGTTCACGTGACCGTTGTATGTCCAGGTGCCGTTGCGTCGAACATTCGTGCAAACTCCGGATTGAAAGGTCCTACCATTCCTGAAGCCAATGGCGCTGCGACGACAATGCCTGCTCCCAAGGCGCTGCCTGCATCCAAAGCTGCGGCAATCATTGTTCGCGGCATCGAAGAGGGCAAGTCTCACCTGTTTGTGGGAAAGGACGCCGCGTTCATGGACAAGTTTTATCGCCTGAGCCCCTCATTTGCAGCTCGTACCATTGCCAGGAAGATGCGTGCATTGCTGCCGAAGTGATCAAAAACGCGTCGCCGCAACTAATGTTAAAGATAGCCTTGCCCACGAAGCCAATTCTCCAGCAGCGCAGGCCACATCTCGAGAGCCGGATCTCCATCACCGAGACCGCTGCCGTGACTGCCGTGCCGGAACAAGTGCATCTCCGCTGGAACCCCGGCCCTGATCAATGCGGTGTATAAATCAACGCTCGCCGATACCGGTACCGTCTTGTCATCCGTCGTGGCGTAAATGAACGTCGTAGGTGTGTTCTCGCTTACGTGTAGCGACGGCGTGTACTCGGTCTCCCAGTCCTTACACTTCTCTGTCGGCAAGTTATGCAAAACTGAGCAGTACGTAATCAGTCCCTGGTTGTTTGGTTGCATCGCGTTCAGCCATGGATAACCAAGAACTATGAAGTTGGGCCGGTCGCTGAACTGGTCGATCTTGTCGGCCGCTTGCAGGTTTCCATCGTCGCCGGTCGTTGCGACCATTGCTGCCAGGTGCCCGCCAGCTGAAAATCCAACAAAACCGATCTTCTCCCGGTCCAGATGAAACTCGTCACTCATCGATCGAACAAGACGCATCGCGCGCTGTCCATCCTGCAGTGGTTCTGGATAAGGATCGCTCTTCCCGAGCCGATACTTGAGCACGAATGCCGTAATACCATGTGCGGCAAACCAGTCTGCGACCTGGCGCCCCTCGAGGTTCATTGTGAGCACCATGTATCCCCCGCCCGGCGCGATGACAACAGCAGTATGGCTCGCCGTACCGGTCTGCGGCCGAAAGACGGTGAGTGTAGACTGGGCGGAGCTGTCGGAAGACCATAGAGGGATGGTGTTCACGCCGAACTGAGCACCGAGAGCGCCCTGATCTGCTGCGGGAGCTTGTGCAATCGCACTGAGGCCAACTACAAGCGCCAGGAGTACAATTGTGATCCGAACTTGCCTCTTGAATTTCAATACAGATTGGAACAAGTTGACCTTCCTTTTCCTGCAATTAACTGAATTTGGCAGCCGGAGATTCTTTGAACGACAGAGTCTTCAAGGGAGGTTGGGCAACGAGCTTCCGGGTTTTGACTCGATTAAAACCGACGACGAGTGCAGACCTTCAGCAACTGCATTCAAAGTGATTTCGCCACTCTTGGTAGTCGTCCGCAAGATCACAAGGGCACGCCCATTGAACAGATTGAATACATCACCCGAATAGGCGTCCTGAGATCGCCCATCTCCGCTTCCGACCGCCGCAATCGTTCCAGCTCCGCGAATGCTGAAGTGAACACGCTGATTGCTGCTCATTTGCAGGCGACCCTGCTCGTCGACGGCTTCTACCGTGACAAATGCGAGGTCCTGACCGTTAGCGAATAGCGTCTTTCGATCTGCGGTGAGCTTCAACCCAACTGGATGTCCAGTCGTCTGAAGAGTGCTTTGCCCTACAACACGGTCCCCGCGGAGGCCTTCTGCCTTCAGGGTCCCAGGCGCGTAGGGCACTTCAAATTCCGCCCTGAATTGCTGCTCGCGCCCTGTAAGCTTTTCACCGATGAGCTTGTCGTTGAGATACAGGCGGACGCGTTCCGCAGCGGAATAGACCTCGATCGTCAACGGCTTTCCTTCTTCACCCGGCCATGTCCAGCTCGACAGACTCGGATATACGGCCCAGCCAGCAGCCAGGACTTTCTTGTCATCGGGTTCAGGTAAGCGAACCGTCGCGTACACGCGATCTCCACCGTTCCAGAGGATGTCGCGATAATAAGACGATGGCTTTCGGTAGCCCGTGAGGTCAAGATCCCCGCAGTATGCCGCGTGCCAAGGGAACCCAGGGGAAAGCGGACTTGGGGGCTGTCCATTCTGGAAATTGGCGATCGGGTTTTTCCCATCGGCCCCGAAACTTGCCATATACTTTCGAAGGAAAACTTGCATCTGGGCCAGGCCGGTAGCCTGCTTCGGAGTTCCGTAGCTCCAGGCGCCTATGCCAGATTCTCCGAGGTAGTCCATAGCCGTCCACACGAATTCCCCAACGATATATGAGTGCTGTTGGGTCAGGTCCCATTGTTCGAAGGACTCTGAAGGGAAGGATTCGGTCGTCATCATGATGCGGCCAGGCACTCGACGATGGTCCTCTTCCTGGTTTTGTGCAAGGTTGTAGTTATAGCCTGCGATATCGACGTTAGCAATCGCAGCATCGGGATCCGTACCGTAGGTGGCTCCGGGAAATGCCTGGGTAAGCGGCCTGGTTGAGTCCAGCGAGCGAATGCGACCCACCAGATCCTTCCCTATGGGCGCGCCCTCTGGTGTAAACACTTCTGGAATCTCATTGCCTATTCCCCACAGGATAATCGAGGGATGGTTTCGGTCACGTTTAACCATCGCATCGATGTCTTGCTGCCACCAATCCTTGAAGAAGCGGGCGTAGTCGTATTTGCGTTTGCTCACTGTCCACACATCAAAAGGCTCATCCAGAACGAGCAGCCCCAGGCGGTCGCAGGCATCAAGAAAGGCAGGCGACGGCGGGTTGTGCGCGGTACGAACGGCGTTGAACCCTGCTGCCTTCAGCAGTTCTACTTTTCTCTCTTCGGCCCGATCAAACGCAACTGCGCCGAGTGGACCGTTGTCATGGTGGACACTGCCGCCGGCAAGCTTGATTGGTACGCCGTTCAACAGCAACCCTTGCTCCACAGACCATTCGAGCGACCGAACCCCAAATGAAGTTTCAACTTCGTCGAGTAACTCTCCGTCCTTCATGATCCGCGTTATAGCTCGGTACATGCGGGGGCTCTTTGGCGACCATAGCGCTGGCTTGGCGATGGTGATCTCTTGATCCGCCTCAGCTGACTGGCCCGCGGGAAGATTGATCTTTTTATCGGGGACACTTGATTTTGCTCCGGTCGAACTCAAAATAGTCGTCTGAATCGTCACCGTGCTCGCGTCCGAGGTGTCGTTCTGCACTTCCGTCTTTATCGCGACTTTTGCCGACGACGCGGAGACGAAGGGTGTACTTACAAAGACTCCCACTGGAGAAACATAGATCGGTTCGGTGACCACAACGCGAACATGTCTATATATACCTGCCCCGCTGTACCAACGGCTGTTCGGCTGCAATGAGTTGTCTACTCGGAGTGCCAGTACGTTTTTCGCAGCTGGCTTCAGTTGAGATGTGATGTCGAAGCGAAAGCTCGTATAGGCGTAAGGATGAATACCGATCTTCTGTCCATTGAGATAGACGGTTGTATCCCCCGCAACACCGTCGAACTCTAAAAAAACCCGCTTGCCCTTCCAACTCGGGGGATCCGTAAACGTCTTTCTGTACCAGCCAACACCAGCGGGAAAGTATCCACCTCCGCCTCCGGTTGAATTCTTCTCGTTCGGAGGCCCTTCGATACTCCAGTCATGAGGAACCGTCAATGTGCGCCATGAATTGTCGTCGAATTGTGGAGAGTCGGCATTCGCAGGATCTCCAAGAGCGAACTTCCAGTCTGCATCCGCTGAGAAAACCATCCGAGGATTGGAGGCGGTCTTAGCCGGGAGGATGGTTGCCGCTGCCAGAAGCACCCCAGCTATCAGACGGTGAGGCGTATTCGCGATGCACGTTCGAAATGAGAACATATCTGACTCCTGCCTAGTTACACTGCTACAAATACGACTGATCATTCAGCAACCGTTTGCTGATTCCATGAGGGGAAACATCTTAACCAACTTCCAACAGCACCAGTCCATTGGGCGGAATCGAAATAGAGATCTGTCTCCGCGGATTCAAGTGAACGACTTCCGGCGTCATTAGTTCGCTTTTTTGCTTAAGTTCCGCGATCTGTTCCGTCGTCGGGTAGGCCGGACTGCCCATCGCCTCATAGGCGCGGTGAAAATTTCCACTCGTGTTATCGACTCGCGTAATGCGCACACGCGCATGAGGATGAACTTCATCGAACGCAAAAGTAAGGCTCAGGCCCTCGCCCTTTGTGTCATAGGACATCGAGCTTTGAACGAGCGGATCGCCCATTGCAGAATGTTGGCCCGGCGCTTGCGGAATCAAGTTCCAGGCAAGAATGGCGAGCGTTCCATCCTTACGTTTTGTCGCGAGAACTGGGCCACCGTCGGTATTGAGTTGGATATCTCCCAGTTTATGAAGCAAGGCGAAAGCGTAATAGGATGGTCGCGGGACGCCCCTCATTCCCAGCAGTCCGAAGCCGTTGTTCAAGAAAGCCTTTGGGACTCCCTGCTCTTCAAAAACATTGCTGAAAGTCCAGTACGACATTACTTCGGCGAGTCCGATTGTTGACTTGATTGTGTGCGCTATAAATGCGGGATTTTGAGAACACCATTCCGTCAGGTATAGAGGGGTGTCCGGGAGCTTCGAGTTCTTGATTTGCTTCTGCACCATGGTCAGCGCACTCGGCAACACTTCTTCGAAGGGATAGTGAACGCCTTCACCGAACATTTTGGATTGTGGGTCGTCAGGGTAAGCGTGAGTGGATGCAAAATCGATAGGTACCTGTTGGGAGGCGCAGAACTCGAGCAGATCGCCTACCCATGCCGCCGTGGCAGTAGCTGGCCCACCCACTCTGAGCCGCTTGTCAACCTTCTTGATCGCTGTTGCAGATTGCCGGTAAAGTTCAAAGTAGTCTGCCTTTGTGCCTGCCCAAAAGACGATATTCGGCTCGTTCCACACTTCAAAATTCCATGTCTCAACTTCCTGAACTCCGTAACGGTCAACCAGGTGCTTCGCTAGATTTCCTACCAGTTCTCCCCACTGAGAAGGATCTTTGGGAGGGGTAGTGTTACCGCGATACCAGAAGATTGTGTACTTGTTGCTAGCCAGTGCACCCGGCATAAAACTGAGTTCGACAAGTGGCCTGACGCCTCGATCCAACATGGCATCGAACGCCATGTCAACGTAAAGAAAGTTAGGTTGCTTTGATCCAGATGGCCAGACCCCCATCTCATCATTGAAGAGACCGTGGAATCGAACGGATTTCATTCCGGTGGTTTTCTTTACCAATTCGAGATCCGAAAGCCATTGCTCACGGAAGGCGACAACCGCGCGATCGGAGCCCATGCACTCCTCCCATACGTGTGGCAGTGCTCCCATCGTCTGCTGGGTCTTAATGGAAATGACAGGTTGGATAGGCCCGCCATTGGTCTGTTGACCGCTGACAAAACCGGATGTGATGGTGTGTGCGCCGACGAGCGTCGTCGCCTGAATAAATCGCCTGCGGTCCATAACTGCCCCTTCTTTAAATCTCAAATTGGAAAGGCGCGATGCGCCAATGGCTCAGAGTTTCGCCACCTCCCAATTCACTTCAGCTTTGGTCTCCCGGTTTCTCGTACAACAACGACAGGTCCAATCAGACCCGAAGGGAGCAGCGGTGAGATCGCCTTGTAGGGTTTCCAAGTGGCGAATGTGTATTTGGTCGTTGCGTCCGGCTGCTGATCGCCGATCAATCGATTGACCCAGGAATTGATCACTTTCACTGCGATCTGGTTGGCTCCAGGCTTCAGCGCTGACGTCGCGTCGATCCGGTAAGGGGCGTGCCACACTGTACCAAGTTCTTTCCCATTTACGGTCACCACTGCAAGATTCTTCACTTCACCGAGGTCAATCCAGAGTGTCGCGCCTTTTCCAAACCAATCGGCCGCGGCTTGGATCGTTGTCGAATAGGTGCCTTCGCCCGAGAAATACTTGACACCTTTGTCAGGGCTCTCCGACCACGAAATCAGCTTGTCGAAGGTGACATGAGTCGGGGCACCGCGACCGGGCTGAAACGCCAAGCCCCATGGGCCGTCGACAATCGCGATTTGGGTCTCGACCGTCCCGGGGACGATATGAGATGTCTCCCTGGCAGGCTTGACAAAGACCACGAACTCGGCGCCCCACGGTTCCAGATTGAGTGGGACGGTAGTGCGGCCGTTGGCGATTGAGTACGAGACGGGGGCCGTCTTACCCGTATCCGCTCGCCAAAGCTCTGGAATGCGGCCGGCAACACGGAAAGTTGCATCGACGCTGGCGAACCTGTCAGTTCGGTTATCGACGAAGTAAATATCGCCGCCAGCCAGCTTGCGATGCGTGAACTCGAGGTCTGCGCCGGGCTCCGGTTTTGTGGAATCGAAGTCCGGAAGAACGTGCATGGAAGAGAGCGCTTCGGCAACTGTAGACCCCGCATATACCGTTCCTTTGCCCACGCGATGCACGCTGTGCCCGTCTCCAAAGAGCTCGTTGTCGAGCCTTTGGAACTCGCTTTGGCTGTCCGCGAGGCTGGGATCGTCGAGGGGCTTAGGGCCGGCGACGCTTGCGCCGTGCATAACGAGTTGATGAATGGCACGAAGCACGGGCAGCGACATATGCCGGCTGTACGGCGCGAGGCCGAGCAGGCGATAAGTCGTGCCCCCCGGTGTGGTAATGCGGCCCTCGGCGCCGACTTTCAGAACGTGAATGAGCGCGTCAGCGTTGACATAGTCGAAGTTATAGCCACTCGGAATCTCTGGCGACGAAGCATGATAGATCGCGGTCAGATTGGAATCTTCGCCGTAGAAATAAACCAGGTCAGCGGCAAAGTGGCCTTGCTGCAGCATGTAACTTGAACGGGCGAGGTAGGTAATCCACGGGCCCGCTTCATCGGCCCAGGTTTCATTGCGGTTAAACCACTGTCCGCATGGGCCCATGGTCATGCCCGGCACTTTGTCGATCAGTGGCTGGTGTGCAGATTCATGAATCGCGAAGCGGTTGATCCCGTTCAGAAATTCCATGTCTGCGGTCGGCTTCAATGTTGCTGGCGACCAGGACCAGGCTGTAGAAGCATCGCACTCTGAGAACGACTCCGCCGCGGCAAGGTTCTGACCATAGATATGCGCCACCGACGCCGATTCGCGATCATCGGCGTTAAAGTCGTACATCACATTGTTCACACCAATCTTCTGGGTCCACATCGCGCCCATCGGCACGTTATCGAACTTCTTCACTTCCATACCATCTGCGATGATCGCGCGCCCATCCTCGTGAGACTCGCTGTAAAAGCCCATGCCACGCTCTTTGAGTGAGGTATGCACTTGGCCGTAGTGCTCGTCCGCGGTCAGGTCCGCGATGGTCTTACGGAAATCCCAAAGAAACCGATCACTAGCCTCAGAGCTTTGGACGATGTGGCCAGTCAATACGGGAAGCCACGGAAGCGGGTCGTAGCCGCGACGCCGAGTGAACTCCTCGATCATGTCGTCGGTCCAGTTCTGCGCGCCTGCCTCCCAGCTATCGTTAACCACGTTGCGAATGCCGCGCTTGCCCATCATCCCCGTTCCGACAATCTCCTTGAAGTTTTCGAGGTAGTTGTTCATGTAGTTCTTCACGTACCGCGAGTTGAGCTTGTCAACTTCGAGCCCCGTAGCTTCCTTGGAAGCGGGGTGATTGGCGATCCCGAGGAGCGAATAGCCGAAGCGCAGTACGACCCACTCACCGGCAGGCGGGGTCCAATTCAGAGTGCCATCCGACCGCATCTTGCCGGTGAGATCGATGACATCGCTTTTGCGGATGGCATCCTGTGGAGCGAACTCCGGAGTTGCAAGGCTGTAAAGGTCGGGCATCGGATCGAATGCCGCTTTCTCCTCGAATCGGTTCACACGCGCTCCGGGATGTAGAACCAGTTCTGCGACGGGCACTGAGTTTGATTGCGAGGCAAACGTAACTCGAAAAAACTTCGCTGAAACCGGATTGAAGGATAGCGTGTGCTCCGTTGCACCCCCTTTGGGAATCTCTGTCACGGCGTGATAGTCTTTGCCGTCCGGGCTTGACTCAAGAACTATGCCACTACTTGCGTTGGAAAAGTAACCACCTGGAGCTTTCCTGCCAGCCACGATGGTAATTGCACGAATCGTCTGCGCTTCGTGGAACTCGTATTGAATCCAGGCCTTCTCGCCGGACTGGCTGGGCAACGCCAAGGATGTGGATTTGGTCAGATCGCCATCGCTGAGCGTCGATATATCGATAGCTGCGCTGCTAGTGATGTTGGCGTGAAGTGAATCGAACGGCACATCGCTGGCAGGCACCTTGTAGGCCACAACGGCGCTGTCGGCATAAAAGTCAGTGGTATGAGCAACCGCTCCCATCATTGCTCCAACGTCCTCGACCGGCAGGTTCTGAAACGCGCCGGTATTCGATGGAGGATGGGGAAGAACGCCTGTAAATGGCTTGCCCCCTTCGATGCGAATCTCGCTCCATACGTACTTTTTCATGGCCTCCTTAGCTGGAACCCACGGACCGCCCGTCTCACTCCAACCTGGTGAGCCGGCAATCCCTTCTTCTAGCCCAAGCTGATCGGCGAGCGTGGTTGCGTACTTGAAAGCGTCCTTCCACTCCGGACTCATGTAAGCCAGACGCTTGTCGACCACTATGGGCGTAGCAAGTGCTCCATCGAAATTCTGAAAACCACCCAGGCCGACGCGGTGCATCCATTCAAGATCGAGCTTGATGCCCTCCTTGGAGATGTTGCCGTTCATCCAGTGCCACCAGACGAGTGGGCGCGCGGCCGCTGGCGGTTTTTCGAAACCCTTCAGCAGTGGGTCAGTCACACTCTGTGCGCGACTGAACGCCGCACTGAAGATCATCAGAATTGCAGAGCAATAAACTGCCAGTTTCACACGGCTAACTGCCGAAGTATCCGCCATGACCGAACGTAATTTCGCCACCATGCGTGCGCTCCTTCTGAGTGCCGGCTCCATGCCTTGCGCTCAGCAGTTCCATTCAGGGGATAACGGAAAAAGCTTCGTGGAGTGATGCAGTGGAATCACCACCAACCCAAACATCGAACTGAGAGGAATCGATAACCCACGACTTGGTTGCACTGCTCCAGTACGTGCGGTCGTCTTTGCCTATTGTGAAGTGAATTGTCTTCTTCTCATGCGGCGAGAGCGAGACTCGTCTGAATCCTTTTAATTCCCGGACCGGCCGAGAGCTGGTTCCAGATTGCTGATGCAAATACAACTGGACCACTTCATCGCCAGCCACTTCACTTGTGTTCTCGACATCCACCGAAACATCGAGGGTTTCGTTAGTCTTCACCTCAGGTTTGCTCAGCTGGAGATTGGAGAAACTGAATGTAGCGTAGCTCATGCCGAAACCAAACGGATAAAGAGCAGTGCTCTCTTCATTCCAATAACGCTTATCTTGAGCACTCGGCGCTTGCGTGGTGTTGTGCGCATAGAAAATGGGAACCTGCCCAACATGCCGAGGCCAGGTAAAGGGAAGCTTTCCGCCGGGCACCGCCTTGCCATAAATCAGATTCACAATTGCATTGCCACCCTGAGTGCCCGGATACCACGCTTCGAGGATGGCAGGAACATGTTCAGAGGCCCAACGAATATCCAACGGCCTTCCATTCATCAGCACCAGGACCACGGGCTTGCCGGTTGCAACAACAGATTCAAGTAATTGCTCTTCATTGCCAAGCAAGGCCAGCGATGACCTGGAAGCGTCTTCACCACTCATATTCTGGGCCTCGCCCAGAACCATAATGGTCAAATCGGAGTTCCCCGCGAGCTGCACAGCTCTGGCGAGCTCTTCAGAAGACTGGCTTTCGGACCACGGGGCCTGTTTCTTGACTTTCGAAATCCCGTCGAATGGCGAAGGGAACAGTCGCGCTAATTGCACGCCCTGTGCATATTCAACGTGAGTTTCGACGCCGGCTTCTTTCTGAAGCGCCTCGAACACTGTAACGGTCTCGCCCGAATCACCGCCAAACACCCAGGATCCAGTCGTATCGACTTTAGAATCGGCGAGGGGTCCCAGCACTGCAATCGTCTTATAGCGCGAAGCCTGCAATGGTAACAAGCCTTGCTCGTTTTTCAAAAGAACAGCAGATCGTTCTGCGCTATGCAGAGCTTCTACTCGATGTCCGGGATCGTTAATGGTCATCTTCGCTAACGTTTCGTCCACATATGGATGTTCAAAAAGGCCAAGCCTGATTTTGGTTTCTAGAATCGGCCGAACTGCATCATCAATTTCCCTGATCGTGATCCGTCCGGCCTTCAGGGCCTCCGGTAGATTCTCTCCGTAGGCGGTTTTGCCAAGTGCCATCTCCATATTCACACCGGCATCGAAGGCGCGAATCGCGGCATCTGCGGGGTCTTTCGCGAAACCGTGGGCCTGCAAACTTTTCACCGCTTCGTTATCGCTGACCACGAAGCCTTTGAAATGCCAATCGTCCCGCAACACATCGTGCAGCAGCCACTTGTTGCCGGTGGCTGGAACCCCATTAAGGTCCATATAGGCGCTCATCAGGGTCCCAACGCCCGCGTCCACAGCACTCTTGAATGGTGGCAGATAGACATTCCATAACTGGTCATCCGAAATGTCGGACTCGTCATAATCGCGGCCGCCCTCAGCCGCGCCATATCCGGCAAAATGCTTGACGCAGGCGACAATGTGGTTCGGGGCGCCAACATACAGGCCCTGGAAGCCGCGAACTTGAGCCGCAGCCATTGCCGAGCCAAGATACGGATCCTCACCCGCTCCCTCGACGATTCTGCCCCACCTCGGATCGCGTGCAATGTCGACCATAGGTCCAAATGTCCAATGGACACCTGCAGCTCGCGCCTCTTCGGCGGCAACCGATTGCGCCCCTTCCACCATCTGCGGATCCCATGATGCCGCCATTCCAATCGGTACAGGAAAAATCGTCCGGAAGCCATGAATGACGTCGAGGCCGAACAGAAGTGGAATATGCAGGCGCGACCCGTCCACTGCCACATGCTGAAGGTGATTGATCTGCGCAGGATCTGTCATGAAGAGTACGGATCCGACTTGTCCCGAACGAATCCGCTCTTCAACGCTCAGGCCGTTTCCGAAGACGAAGATCTGGCTCATCTGACCGATCTTCTCGTCAGTCGTCATCTGCTTCAGCAACTCATTGGCGCGCTGCTGAATAACAGAATCGCTCGGTTGAATCCGGTCGGCGGGAACCGAGAGATTCTGGGATTCGGCCAAGACTGGCAGAATGCATAGGGCGACTGCCTGTACAAACGAGAAAAGCCTGCGATAAACCCGGAGATACTTCATGTAGCATGCCTCGGACGTTTCAGTTCTGGTCTTTTACCGGCGTGGCAGTGAAGTCACCGTCAACTCCGAACGTTTCAACGCTAACCGTCCCTGCGATTTTCCCGGTAGAATCCAGCGTTCCGGTGAACTTCACGGTGAGAGGAGAGCCGTTGTACTCGGTGTCGTACGACCAGGAAACTTTGGCCCCGTCAATTTTTCCTGTGATCTTTCCTGAACCCTGATCGGCAGTGCAGGAGCCGGTCAAATCATTGTCTTTCTGCGTGAAGGTGCAGTCAGAATCGCTTTCATTGCCCATAACCGACTGGTGGATCTTCCATTTGCCGGTGAGTGACGCGTTGTCCGCCGCCATGGAAGTCACGGCCGCGGACGCCAAAAGTGCTAGGAGAATCATTGATCTCATTTGTCAGTCCTCTAGTAGATTGATTGGCGCCAAATCGCCAGTCTTCCGAGCATAAGTGAGACTTAGTCTCATTGTCAATATACAATCTCAAAATAAACATGTAGAATCTAAAACTGGATAACTAGAAGGGTGAAAACAAATATGCAAAGGGGTTGGGCATGACCAAAGCAAGTCTTCAGAGCCGCAAACAACAACTTGTTCGGGATGCGATCTTTGACGCTGCGGTTGAAACATTTGCAGTAAAGGGCTTCGACGACACAACGGTGGAAGACGTTGCAAGGTCGGCAGGGGTGTCACGCGCCACATTTTTCCGCTATTTCTCAAGTAAGGATGATCTGCTGGCGCAGAACGTGATGGACTATGGGACTGCTTTGACGGCAGCCATAAAAGCGTGCCCGCCAAATCTCTCGTCTTTCGAAATCATGCACGAGACCGTTCTGTCTATCGCGCGGCAAAAAGTCACTCACCCGCGGACGCGGCTGGTAATCGACATCTCGTTGCGGAGTTCATCTGCTGCGCAAGCACACGCTTCCCGAATGATCGAAGTGGAGCAGAGCGTCGCGGCTGCTTTCAAAGAGCGGCTCGGTCGCAAATCAAAGGATGATCTTGAGCCGCGATTGCTTGCAGCCATGACCGTTTCGGCCATGAATGTTGCGATCATGGCCTGGTACCGGGGCAATTATTCCGATCTCTCCGCGGCGGTGGAGCAGGTATTCTCTCGTCTTACTCGAATTGTCTGTGATCAGGCAAAACCCAACGCGGGTGAAACAGCCCGCACTTCTCGCCTGGCAATAATGAAGCCCTAAATATACGTTGCGATCTGAAACCACGATCTGATTAGGCTTGGGCGGGCACCGCCGCCTACGAATCGGAAGGACAAGACTGATGAAAGATGTGAAGCGAATCGCCGGGAGCCGCCGTAGATCCGCATTAGGCTGATAAGCGATCGGGCAGGCCCCGAACTGTGCGCTTGAATCAATACGTGTCGACACGTATGCACGGAGACTGGAGTTACCGATTCAGCGTCACTTTGATCCCGGATTTGTCAGACAGGAGAAATGAGCATGCCTTCCAACTCGCCAACAACGCCACTCGCAATGAAAGCTCTCACGCTTCCGATCATCCTTCTCGCAACGTCCTGTCTCGCGCAGACCACCCTCGAGCCGCGAACGATGAAGCAAATTGCCCAGGTCGACCCACGATACCTATCCTTCAACGTCGAGGCTGTAGAGGTCACCGGTGGACGCTTTTGGAAGCCCTACATGGCAGAAGGACCCTCAAAGAATGAGCCCCCTTCATCCAAGACGGATTCAAATCAGCCATCGGGCATGGATACAAGCCTATTTCAATATCGCCCTCCAATTGACCTTTCAAACCCGCATCTGCGAAAGCTTGCAGCTGCCTTAGCGCCATCGTACATGCGAGTGAGCGGAACCTGGAGAAACAGCACCTATTTCCAAGACGATGACGCTCCATTGCTCTCCAAAGTGCCCGACGGATTCAAGGGGGTAATGAACCGCGCTGAATGGAAAGGCGTAATCGACTTTTCGCATGCCGTTGGTGCGGACATCGTTGCATCCGTGGCGACATCCAAAGGCACGCGAGACTCTGACAATGTTTGGACGCCCGATCAAGCACATGCGTTTTTCGAGTACACCAGGAGCGCGGGCGGGAAGATCGCCGCAGTCGAGTTCATGAATGAGCCCACTTTCGCTTTGATTGGCGGCGCGCCAAGCGGGTATAACGGTGCTGCTTTCGCGCGAGATGCCAAGATCTTTCAGACCTTCTTGAAGCAGGAATCACCGGACACTGTCTTCCTTGGACCTGGGAGCATTGGGGAAGGAGCCCCGCTGATTGATGGTGCTCCGATGCCCAGGATCATCCCGACAGAAGACATGTTAAGGAGTAGCGGCCCGATTTTCGACGCGTTCTCCTACCACTTCTACGGCACCATCTCGAAACGGTGCACTGCAGCGATGGGGCCTAATTTCGTTATGACGCCAGAGATGGCTCTGAATGCAGACTGGTTCGACCGTAATCTCACCGTCGAAGGTTTCTATGCTGGTTTGCGGGACAAGTATCTCCCCGGAAAATCCATGTGGCTGACGGAGACGGGCGAGGCAGGTTGCGGCGGTGACTCCTGGGCTTCAAAATTCCTCGACTCCTTCCGCTTCATGGATCAACTTGGATCCCTGGCACAGAAGGGCGTTCAATCAGTCATGGTCAACACATTGGCATCAAGCGACTACGGGTTAATTGACGAAGAAACATTAAAACCGCGACCGGACTACTGGGCTGCGTTGCTCTGGAAACGCAAAATGGGGGTTCGCGTTCTCGATCCAGGCGTGACCCCCAACTCCAAACTCCGAATCTATGCCCATTGCTCGACCGATATGAAAGGCAGCGTGACGGTGATGGTTCTAAACCTGGACCGCACGGCCACGCAGGAACTGACCATTCCAACGTCTGGAGAGCGCTTTACACTCTCCGCGCCCGATGTGATGAGTGAGGAAGTATTGCTCAACGGAAAGCGACTCGAGGCGGCTGGTGACGGCACACCCGGTGCGATGGTCGGACAGTCTTTCAAGGCTGGAACCGAGAGTTTCGCACCACTGACGATTACATTCCTTAGTCTTGCAGGCGCCAACAACTCTGCGTGCAGGAATTAGGCATTGAGCTAGAACGCAACGATTTCGGTGAATTCTGCGGAGCGCTTTCAAGCAGCGTCTTCAGGAAACGGTTTAACGGAAATGAAATGGGCGATATGAGACTCAATCGGAATACTTCGATCGCACTTATGGGTTGTCGGTACTTGAGTGCAATCATTCTGGCTGCTGCATTTGGTATACCCTTAGCCGCACAAGCCGGAGCAGGAACAAGAGCGGTGCAATTGCCTTTGTCAGGACGCGAATCTGGAGAGGTCATCGTTCACCAGAGCGCCTCAATTCCATCCGGCTCAAGCGCGAACATCCAAATTCAACTACCGGGTGCATTCGCGGGAAGCGTTCAAACCACAGAAACTGCCCCCTCGGATCTAGACCTGACCCTCGACGAAGCTGTACGGCGCGGTTTGCAAACGAACCTCGGAATCGTTAGTTCTACGTTTGCACTCGATGCATCGAAGGCCCAGCGTGCGGAGGCACGCAGTTCGCTTTTGCCGAGTGTGGCATTCAATTTATCTGAGAACGCGGCCAAAGTGGACCTTGCCGCGGAAGGCTTCAGTGCGAGCGCGTTTGGCGCCGGCGGAGGGTTTAATTTTCCAACGACAGTTGGCCCGTTCCACTACTACGACCTTCACGGAGCACTCCAGCAGAGCCTGTTGGATGTAACAGCGATTCGCAATCTGAGGTCCCGGGAGCAGTCAGTCGAAGCCGAAGCGCTCCAATCACGCCAGGCAAGAGAAGAAGTCGTTCTTGCAGTGACCGGTGTTTATCTGCAACTGATGGCAGACATCGCTCTGGGCGAGCGGCAAAAGGCAGAGGTCGCTTATGCCGAAGCGATCTATAAGCAGGCGCGATCTCAAGCCGACGCCGGCAACAAGGCGCCGATTGAAGCCACCAGAAGTTTGGTTGAGCTGCAGAGAGAGCAGCAACGCCTGCGCTCTCAACAGGGAGAGATTGAGAAGCGCCAAATTCAACTCGCCCGGCTGATTGGATTGAGCATCGGAACGCATATCAATCCAAAAGAACAGTTCGCGGCTCTCTCTACCGAATCTTCACCTGCAATGCAGCTTGTCGAGCGCGCGTGGTCGCAGCGGCTTGATCTGAAAAGCGCAGAAGCCCAACTCCAGGCCGCAGAAGAGGCGCGAAAGGCTGCCTCGGCGCAACGGCTTCCGTCGATATCCATCAGTGGAACGTATGGTCTCCAGGGTATCAATCAGAACCAGGGTGCCGGCGTTTTTCAGGCTTCCGCAGCTTTGAATATCCCCATCTTTCAGGGTGGGCGCATTCAAGCGGAAACAGCTGAGGCCGACACGGTGGTGAAGCAAAGAAGAGCCGAACTCGCCGACCAGCGTGGAGCGGTTGAGTCCGATGTCCGCACTGCCTTGATCGATCGTCAGGTGGCGGACGATCAAGTTGCACTCGCCGAAAGCAATCGCCAACTAGCTACGGAAACACTTGAGCAGTCAAAAGACAGGTTCGCTGTTGGTGTTGCCGACTCCGTTGAGGTCGTCAATTCTCAGGAATCATTGGCGGCGGCAGATCACGATTACGTCAACAGTTTGTTGTCTCAGTACATTGCCAAGATCACTCTTGCGCATGCCATGGGAGAAGCTGAAAAGGACCTACCGGAACTACTTGAGAGGAAAGCGCAATGAGTACAAGTGTCGAAATCCCGCAGACGCCAGGGATTGAAGAAAATGCGTCCGCTACCGAGAAGCTCGCTCCGTCTCCTCGAATTTCCAGTAAGATCATCGTCGCCACAGCAATCGTGTTGACCATTGCTATCTGCGGAGGGTGGTATCTGTACTCTCGGAGCATCGAAGACACGGATGATGCACAGGTCGACGGGCATTTGGTTCCTATCGCGTCGCGTGTCGAGGGAACCATTCAAACTGTCGTAGTCGACGACAATCAAACGGTCAAGGCTGGAACCACCCTGATTCAATTGGATCCCCGAGACTACCAGATCGCTGTGGACCAGGCGCAGGCCCAATATGATCAGGCGGCGGCTCAATCGGCGGCATCCGACCCCAATCTGCCAATGACTCGCATTACGAATGAATCTGATTTTGCTTTGGACTCGGCGGGTATAGCCGGCGCGGAGGCGGCTGTCGAATCGGCTCAGCATGATCTCGCAGGTGCCATCGCAAAGCTCAAGGAGTCGCAAGCGATTGATGAGCGAGCACAGGCGAACTTTCAACGCTACACGACACTCATGGAAAGAAACGAAGTCTCGCGCGCCGACTATGACCAATACAAAGCAACCGCCGTCGCTCAAGTCCAGACTGTGGCTGGGAATCAGGCATCGGTGGAGTCAGCCGAGAAGGTTGTCGCTCAGCGGCAGGCCCAACTCGACCAGCAAAAGACCAAATTGCAGGAGTCCCGCAATAGCGCGCCTCTACGGCTCGCCATGCGCGAGGCAGACATTAAGAGTCAAGAAGCCAACGCAGAGGCGGCGCAGGCGGTATTTGCAAAGGCAAAACTCAATCTTACCTACACCAGCATCGTTGCTCCTGTATCTGGCGTTGTGACGCAACGCAGCGCGGAACCGGGCGCCCGGGTGTCTTCAGGCGAACAACTTCTGATGATTGTGCAGACTGACGACTTATGGGTTACCGCCAATTTCAAGGAGACGCAACTCGAACGTATGCGCCCCGGACAGCGCGTCACAGTCCATGTGGATGCAATGCACCAGGATTTTGCAGGAACAGTTGAAAGCATGCCGGCAATCACGGGCTCTCGGACCAGCGTTCTTCCGCCTGAGAATGCAACTGGAAATTACGTGAAAGTAATCCAGCGTATGCCTGTCCGGATTCGCTTCAATCCTGGGCAGAAGGATCTCGACAAGCTGCGCCCGGGAATGTCCGTCGAACCAAAAGTCTATGTGGAGTAGTCATGGCTGATGCAGCGGCAATTGCAATGCCGGCCCCTGTCACTAGGCCGGCGATTAATCCGTGGATCATTGCGATGACGGTGACATTGGCCACCTTTATGGAGGTCCTCGACTCTTCCATTGCGAATGTTGCGCTTCCGCATATGGCTGGATCGATGGGCGCCAGCCCGGACGAAAGCACCTGGGTGATTACCAGCTATCTGGTATCCACCGCGATCGTGTTGCCAATGAGCGGATGGCTGTCGAACGTGATCGGGCGCAAGCGTTTCTACATGGCGTCTGTCGCCATCTTCACTCTCAGTTCCCTTATGTGCGGATTTGCAACGAGCCTGCCCATGCTGATCTTCTTCCGCGTCCTCCAGGGCGCCGGCGGAGGCGGGCTTGGCCCGACCGAACAAGCGATTCTCGCTGACACATTTGCAGCGAAACAACGGGGAATGGCATTCGCGATGTACGGTATGGCGATCGTCGTTGCCCCGGCGATTGGACCGACGCTGGGTGGATGGATCACGGACAACTACAACTGGCACTGGATCTTTTTCATTAACGTCCCCATCGGAATTCTCTCGCTCGTGCTCACGCAGCGAGTGGTTCACGACCCCGTCTATCTCAGGAACGTCGGGCGTTCATCTAAGCGGATCGATTACCTGGGAATGGGACTGATCGTGGTCGGCGTCGGGCTACTCCAATTCGTTCTCGACAAGGGCGAACAGAACGACTGGCTTTCTTCCAATGTGATTTCCACTTGCCTTGCCATTTCCGTCATAGCTCTCGTCGCGCTGGTCATAAACGAGTTCCGGCATGAAGATCCCATCATGGATTTGCGTCTGTTGAGAAATCGCAACTTCGCAACCGCCGTATCGTTCAGCTTTGTATTGGGGATGGTCCTGAATGGAAGCACGATCCTGCTCCCTCTTCTTTTGCAAAACAGTCTCGGATATACGGCCGCGCTTACGGGGTTTGCATTGTCGCCTGGAGGGATTGCATTAGCGGTAATGATGCCGGTTGCGGGCCTCCTCGCGCAGAAGTTCGATCCCCGCTTAATCATTGCAATTGGATTTGTCGTCACCGCCATCGGGCTCTTCCACGTCACCGGGATTTTCTATGGCATCGACTTCGGGACGCTTGTTTCGTACCGGATTATCCAGGTAATTGGTATTCCTCTGGTCTTCATTCCGATCAGCACTCTCAATTACGTTGGCGTGAAACGGGAAAAGTTCAACCAGGTATCGGGAATAAGCAACTTTACCCGCAACGTGGGCGGGGCAATTGGCGTCTCGCTCCTCAGCACATTCATCAGCCGGCAACGTCAGATCCAGCGCACCAATTTTAGCGCTCATACCGGAAAAGGAAACCCCTTTTTCATGCGAGAACTAAATGGTCTGACGCACAATTTCATGGCATCGGGCATGAGTGCGATCGAGGCGTCGCACAAGGCGCTCGCGCAATTGTCAGCTCAAGTTGACTTGCAGGCTAGTGTGCTCGCATTCAAGAACTCATTTTGGGTGATGGGAGTTGTGGTTCTGCTGCTTACTCCGCTGCCGTTTATCATGCGGCGTCCCAGCGCAGAAGAGACAGCCGCCGCTGCAGAGGCGCATTGACGACGGGAAAAGAAGGTTCACCTCTGTTGGAACTCTCAATGTGTCATCAAACAGCGAATTAAAAGTGCTGATTCTGGACCGACATCTAACGTCCTGCGCCTCAGTCGACCGCCTCAGTCGACCAGTGTTTACAAAGCCAATCCACCGGGACATATAACCGGCGGTCCGGGCAAGTGGCCTTTGGCTTGACAACACGCTCGTTGCGGCGGTCGTGAATCAGTTCAAGGATTTTGCCTGACAATCGCCTATAGGGCCAAGCAAGCGTTCGAGTGATGTGTCGATTTAGCGCAGCCGCTGGGGCGGTGGGGCCGTATTTAAAGGTATAGATTTTGGAACGGCCGGGATCGTAAAGATCGGACCCTTGATTCTGTCGAATTATTCCTGGCGTTTTTCGGACCCTTTTGAAACAGCATCGATTCGATCGTCCATTAGCCTGCACTCAATATTCATCATTCCCAGTGCAGCGCCAGAATCGGTCCTGTTAACCGCTCTGTGCCCTCTGCACGGCCGAATCTCCAGCTCTGATCAGGCCTGTTCATTAGCTTGCTGGTTCGCGAGATTCTATGTGCTGTAAAAGTGATGGGGTTGGGATGATTCTTCTAGGGGGTACTCCGGGGACACTCTTTACCTGGTATGGAGCAGATCTGATGTTTTGTATGTGTTTGCCTATACCTGAGCCGTGTCCCTGCGATACTTC
>CAZGUD010000036.1:0-68726 GCA_964528915.1 uncultured Occallatibacter sp. | reverse complement strand
CCGCAACCAGTCTACTCAGGTCGAAGGAGCCGACGCTGTCATGCAATCATTCAAGTTACGGTGCACCCGTCAATATTTAAGAAAGCGGCGGATCCGCCCGGAGAGTCGCGAACTCGTCAGTTATAGAAAAGTAACTGCCAGGTTGACGGTGATTCAGGTTTATGCCGAAAATCGGCCGCCTGAACATTGCACTCCCCGTTTCGTCTGAATCCGATCACCCCTCCGTGCCATTGAGAGTTGCCCACCGAGGAGGCACGATTCCCGTATGCGAGTCAACCTCATCACGCAACCTTCTGATCGCTCCGAATCAAGCCTGGGGACAATTCCGCTGACTCTAACCATTCGCCCAGCGTGCGGTTTGCCCGGTGACTATGATTTCCAAACGGATAGCAATGCACTGCTGCGGCTGCTCAGGTTTCAGACTGACCTTCCTGCAACCACCCTTCAGCGATTTGAAGATGGCCTGCGAAATCGGCTTGGAGCGAGGCTCATGGGCGTGGAGCTGAATGACCGCGTCCTTACAAAAATAGGCTACTTCATTGACTAGCTGACGGTCCTGTCGCGGTCACCCACATTTCAGACCGCACACATTTCCAGAGCCTGCGGCGTTTCGAGTTCCCGATCTGTGGGGTTGGCTGAACCCTCGTTGATTCTGACCCCACGAAACGAACGATTTTCCATGGCCAGCCAAGGCCCTTGGACGAGTGTTCCTTCTGTTCAATGGCTATTTCTGCATGAGTTATTAACCCATGCTTAATTGACGGGTGGACGACAAGCCGCCCAGAACGCGTCTGACATCGTCGACCAACCCCTTTAACATCTCAACCAACCGAAGGCCTGAACCTATTCCAAATCATTGGATTCTGTTAACAACAAAATCGTCAGCTAGCGTCCCCGGCCAATGGATTCACCAAGGGCATGCACCACCCGCCGACCATCGTTTGATCCATGACGGAACTACTTTGCCGTGTAGGTGTAGTCGGTATACGCATAAGCTGTGCCGAAGTAGGTGAACAGCCGCGCGTAGATTGTCTCGCCATTGGCGGGAAGATTATTGAACGTGACGGTCGTGCCCGCTATTTGCCCCGAGGAGCCCAGGTTGCCCGAGCCCACGCCCGTGCTTCCTACGTGAAGCAGGTACCCGGTTGCACCGGTGGCCGCCGTCCAATTGAACGTTACGGTAGTGTTGGTAAATGTGCTGCCAGGCGCGGGAGTCGTCAGAGAAGACTGCGTCACCGCCGTGTACGTGAAGTCCGCGCTCACCGAGGCTGCGCCGAAGTAGGTATACAGCCGCGCATAGATTGTCTCGCCATTGGCGGGCAGGTTGTTCGCGGTCACGGAAGTGCCCGTCGCACCACCGGAGGAGTACAGGTTGCTCGAGCCCACGCCTGTGCTTCCAAGGTCGAGCACGTACTTGGTGGCCCCGGTGACGGCCGTCCAATCGAACGTTACGGAGTTGCTGGTAAACGTGCTGCCGGCCGCCGGGGAGGTCAGCGTGGCCGCGGTCCCTGTCAGGGCCGTGTAGGTGTAGTCGGTATACGCATAAGCTGTGCCGAAGTAGGTGTACAGTCGCGCGTAGATTGTCTCGCCATTGGCGGGAAGATTATTGAACGTGACGGTAGTGCCCGCTATTTGCCCCGAGGAGCCCAGGTCGCCCGAACCCACGCCCGTGCTTCCCACGTGAAGCAGGTACTTGGTTGCACCGGTGGCGGCCGTCCAATCGAACGTTACGGCAGTGCTGGTAAACGTGCTGCCGGGCGCCGGAGTTGTGAGAGAAGACTGGGTCACATCCGTGTAGGTGTAGTCGGTAAACGCGTAGGCTGTGCCGAAGTAGGTGTAGAGGCGTACATAGACTGTTTCGCCGTTGCCTGGCAAGTTAATCGCCGTGGCCGTATTGCCCGTCACGCCGCCGGAGGAGTACACGTTGCCCGAGCCCACGCCCGTGGTTCCCAGGTGAAGCAGGTACTTGGTTGCACCGGTGGCGGCCGTCCAATTGAACGTTACGGTGGTGCTGGTAAACGTGATGCCAGGCGCCGGAGTTGTGAGAGAAGACTGGGTCACATCCGTGTAGGTGAAGTCCGCGCTCACAGAGGTTGTGCCGAAGTAGGTGTAGAGCCGCGCATAAACTGTCTCGCCGTTGCCCGGCAGGTTCGTTGCCGTGGCGGTAGTGCCCGTCATTCCTCCGGAGGAGTACACATTGCTTGAGCCCACGCCCGTGGTTCCGAGATAAAGCAGGTACTTGGTGGCGCCCGTGACGGCCGTCCAATCGAACGTTACGGTGGTGCTCGTAAACATGCTGCCTGGCGTCGGAGTGCTTAGTGTGGCCGCGGTCGCTGTCAGGGCCGTGTAGGTGTAGTCGGTGTAGGAGTAGGTTGTGCCGAAGTAGGTGTACAGTCGCGCGTAGATTGTCTCGCCATTGGCGGGAAGATTATTGAACGTGACGGTCGTGCCCGCTATTTGCCCCGAGGAGCCCAGGTTGCCCGAGCCCACGCCCGTGCTTCCTACGTGAAGCAGGTACCCGGTTGCACCGGTGGCCGCCGTCCAATTGAACGTTACGGTAGTGCTGGTAAATGTGCTGCCAGGTGCGGGAGTCGTGAGCGCCGCCTGATTGGCTGCGGTGTAGGTGTAGCTCTCGGTCAATTGGTCGTTGTTGTAGTTGGTGAGGAGGGTCGCATAGATTGTCTCGCCATTGGTGGGCAGATTGGGTGCAGTGGCGGAGGTCGCGGTGATCGGGCCGGAGCTGTATAGGTTGTTCGCACCCGGTGTGGTTCCAAGGCCCAGAATGTACGAAGTGGCGCCGGTCTGAGCAGCCCACGAGAACGTCACGCTGGGGCCGACAAGCGTGCTGCTCGGTGCGGGCGATGTCATGGTCGCGGCGGTGACGGGTTCGATCGTGAACGTGAGTGTATGCGTGCTCTCAACATTGCCCGCAACATCCACGCTCCAGTATTTGACGGTGTGGCTGCCGGTGGTCGTAACGTTGAAGGCGGCACTGTAAGTGGTCTGCGATCCGCCATCGAGAGTGTAGTAGGTATGCGCGACGCCGCTCAGGTTGTCGGTTGCGCTGAGGGTCACCGTCACCACCGAGTAGTAGATTCCGCTGGAGAGGTTTCCGGCCAGGGATGCCGTGGTAACGGGCTTGGTGGTGTCGATGCTTATAGTTATGTGCCCCCATGTCGACCAGTTTCCGGCGTTGTCTTCGGTGAAGTAGTAGAAAGCGGTCTGCCCCTGCGCCGAGATGGTAACCGGCCCGGAGTAGACGCTGCACCCGCTGACAGAGCCCGGTGCGCAGGTGGTGTCGTTGTTGACTGCGTAATAGGTCCTGTAGATACCCGACGCGTTGCTACCGCCGGGATCGGTCGGGGCCAGCGTGACGACCACGGATTGGTCCAGCCAGCCGGAAAGGGCGGGGCTGGTGGACGAGGTGATAGTGGGATCGACCGTGTCGTAACAGACGGGCCCGTAAGTCTGATCGCCGCTTGTCCAGCCCTGGTTGTTCCAGCCGCGGACGTGTGCTGTATGGCAGCCCTGAGGAGATCCCAGGGACGAGCATCCGTCGGCGCCGTTGAACGAAAGGCAACCTGTGGAGATGTTCGCATAATGCGGGCCGGACCAGAAGGTGTCGCCGATGCCGCCGTGAGGCTGGCTGAAGGAATCCGACGGGATCGAGTCCCAAGCCTGGGTAAAGCCCGCGATTCCAGAGCTGGGGGTGCTGCCGGACGGTTCAGGATCGCTGACCGTCCAACTCACGACCTGGTCGGAGTTGTACCACTGGCCGGTGGCGGGACCTCTCCAGCTCACTGCGGGATTAGTACCCGTTGCGGGGATCAGATACCAGTTGATGGCCCAGGCAAGCTGCAGCATATTGGCCGAGCCCCATCCGGTGACGTGGTCCCAGCCGACACCTGAGCAGTAGTAACCGAGGCCCTGTGCAGCGGTGACGTCGTTGCTGTTGCAGTAGGCGCCGGTCATGTCGTAGAAGGGAAAATGGGAGACATATCCGGCGCCGTAGTATGCGGCGGGGTAGAAGAACTGCATGGGTGGGCCGACGGGGGTGCAGGCGGAGGTGCCGCCGGTGCCGCAGACGTTGCCGATGTAACTGAGGTAGGCGTTTTCCTGGGCGAAGAAGCCGGCGAGCTCTGGGGCGACGATGCTGGTGCCGTTGGCGCAGCACTGCAGATTGCCGTTGATGTAAAGATTTTGGCCGATGCCAATGGCGTTGAGGGAGATGTCAGGTGTCGAGCGCTTGGATTCGCCGTTCCAGGTGGAGTAGCCCTGGAAGCCGGGCTTCCCGTAATAGGTGCTGACGCCGCCACCGGAGCCGCCGTTGTTATAACCGCAGGAGCCAAAGGAAGTGCCGCCCTGCCAGGCATGTTCGTAGTCCCATGAGCCGTCGTTATAAACCTGGAGGAAAGTGCCGCCGGCGGCGAGCACATCAAAGTCCGATCCGGGATAGGCCACCGCCTCATGCGCCGTATTGTAGGTGTCTGTGTTTTTGTCGAGGAAGCAATCGTCGCTGGAGCCGCGGTCGCCGGAGGCCGCGATGAGCGTCCAGCCCTGGCCAAGCATGTTGTTGAAGATGGCGTGGCGGGCGTCCATGGTGGAGGTGGAGCAGCCGTAGACCTCGGTGCAGCTCCAACTCGTAGTGAAGACGCGGGCCAGGTTGTCGCTGAGCATAAACCCGTACATGTCGGTGAAGGTGCCGTTATTTCCATTGGCTCCTTCGTAGATGAAGATCTTGGCGGTGTCGTTGGAGGAGCCGAAGCTGTTGGCGGTGGCGATGGTCCACTCGAGGTCCTGGGTGGTTTCTCCATCGGGGCAGGGGCTGGGATTCCCGCTACAGTTGATGGTGCCGTCGATGTAATGAGGCTGGTAGCTGTAGGCGAGATAGGGATATGCGGCCTGGAAGCCTGAGACGTCGCTGTCGAGGTAAGTGCCGAAGGCGGCGATGGCAATGTTGGAGACGTTGGGTGTCCCGCCGGAGTCGTTGTAGGGGTTGCAGCAATGGCCGAGGTTCTGGAGACCGTCGTAGTTGTAGGTCTGAGAGTTGTATATTTCAGTGGGATTGGCGTAGCCATTAGTGAACAGAGTGGAGTTGGACGCATCGTTCGAGGTTATGGAGGCAGGTGTAGCACGGGGTGCCACTGCATCGGCCTGGACAGAGGGGCCTTCGGCATACGCGGGGCCTTCAGCGTAATCGGCCCCTTTCGTCTGCGGTCCAGGGCGTGACCCGTGGTCTCTTTCTATGTTGTTGAGCCCCTGCACGGAATAGACGATGCCGGAGAGATTGGCGGGGATTAACGGATCGCGGTCATTGGAAAAGTCCACCTCATCGCCGACCTGATAGTTGTTGATGGTGACTCCGAATACCTTTTCGATGAGTCCGGAAGTCCCTTCCAGATCCACGAGCAGACGGTGACTGAAGCGGTGAGTGACGGTAAAGCCCTGGCTCACGGCCCAGTCGACGACGGCCTGCTCATCTTCGGCGGACGGTGCAAAGCGGGCGTTCCACTCATCGGGGGTGAGGAACTTATGGAAATTGGGCGAGCCCTTGGTGGTGAGTTCCTTGAGAAACTGCTCTTCGTCGGCCATGTGCGGCGGCTGGATAGCCAGAGTCAGACGCAGCTTGTTTTCAGGGCTGTAATGGCCGAGCCGGAAGGCAACACCATCCAGCACTCTTTGCGGCGTATGGGCCGCAAGCACCACCGAAGAGACCGGCGCCGGTGAAGCTTGATTGCCCTGGTCCGCGGCGGGAGTCTGAGCTTGCGCGTAACTTGAGCCGGCAACCAGAACGGTCAAGACAAGGAGGGAGCAGATTACGGCCGCTGGATTTGCAATTCTGAAACTGAAGCGATAACGCATATAGACCTCACTTGGGAGACCTGTCGTGCGATGGGGAGAGATCTGGGGCGTGCTGCTTACTACCCGCGATGCATAGGATGACTGCAGTTCACGAGGGTGCGATGAATCTTCCCAGCGCGGGCCGGACTTCAGGTCGAACAAATGGGGGGCCTGTGGAGTAATCGGCCGGCAAGGACCGTGCTACGTTTCCCCTCGTTGTTAGTAGGGCTTGCTCACTACAGAGCCATAGCAGCAGCCACTTTTATTCATCGTCACGCTCTTCAGCGAGACGATGATTGAGCGGCGTTTAACTGTCAATTTCGCAATAGTGAAAGATTGGCCCTTGGGGAACGACTCGAATGAACGTACCACATGGCAAACGACGTCCGCAAATGAATCTTTCGCGTGCCGCAGTGCTGCATGAATGACTGCGATTGTTCTTCACGCCTTGAAACCGGCTTTACTTCCCAATCGGCGACGACCCTCCCGCAGACAGAGAGATTGGGAAGAACCGCGCCGCAGCGGTTCTTCAACTTGAAGGCCACAGAGGCATAAGATCATCCGGTACACTCTTCGCATGGCCCTCGGACATCTGTTAGCTGTCATGTTTCTTTTGCAGGCTGTTGCTATGCCTGCTCAAAAGGCTGCCTCCAAGCCTGCCGCGCCTCCGCAGCCATTGCTCTCGCACGAACTGAACGCGGACCGGAGCATCACCTTCCGATTCAAGGATCGCGCCGCCACCAAGGTCGAGCTGAACATGGAAGGTGTAGCCAAGCCCATCCCCATGGTCAGGGGGAAAAGCGGCATCTGGACTTACCACACGGAGCCCCTCCAGCCTGAAATCTACTTCTACAGTTTTCAGGTTGGCGGCGAGCAAAGAATCGACCCCGAGAACCACCGCGTCGCTGCGGGTCCCTACTCTCCGGCCAGCAACTCCGTGGCAGTACCGGGCCAGACGCCGCAACTTTGGGACGAGACCGATGTTCCACACGGAGCGGTGCACACGCATCGGTTTACCTCGAAGATCGCGCTTGGGCTGCCGGCAAATCAGGAGGAGGTCGTCATCTATACTCCGCCAAGGTACGATCCCCGCGCCGCCAAGCCCTATCCTGTCCTTTACCTTCTGCACGGCTGGAGCGGGATAGCTGACAGCTGGGTCAACGATCAACAGGCCAACTTCATTTTTGACAACCTGCTTGCCAAGGGCAAGATCAAACCCATGGTCGTCGTCATGCCGCTTGCCTATGGCGACATGAGCTTCGTCGAGAACGGCTTCGATACCTGGAAGGACCCCGCCACGGTCGAGCACAACACGCAGCTCTTTATGAGTATGTTGATCGATGAGCTGATGCCCTTTGCCGAGAATGCATACAACATCTCACGCGACCGCGAGGGCCGGGCGATCGCGGGCCTGTCAATGGGCGGGCTTGAGTCGCTCGATACCGGCCTGCACAATACCGACAAATTCGCCTGGATCGGCGGCTTCTCCTCGGCGGTCCATCATCTCGATTACGAGCACCAGCTCGCCGCGCTTGACCCCAGGACGGCCGACCTGAAGTTGCTTTGGATCGCTTGCGGCACGGAGGATGGTCTCATGGATGCCAACCGCAAGATTGTTGCCTTTCTGAAGGCGAAGGGGATGCCGGTGACCCAGATAGAGACGCCGGGGCTGCACGACTCGCTGGTTTGGCGCGACAACCTCATCCACTTTGCGCCGCTGCTCTTTCAGAACTGAAGAGGACAACTGATCGAGAATGATCGAATTCCGGCGGGCGGCGCACCGATGCAGCTTCGTCCCAGGTTCACGCAGCGAACCACCAGCCCCGCCAGAACGGTGGTAGGCATTAGAACAGAAAGGAACCCGTGAGAGGACGCTCGCACATGGCTTCTCAGATTTTCTGCTACTTCTTCTCCGGTTGTTGTCTCCTGTCTTGCTGCACAGCCTGACGCATCAATCGGCGTGCCTCTTCGTCGCACCAGCGATTCACATAAAAATGCGGTTCAGCGAGCGTTGCATGGCCCCTGACGTGACGCACATAGAATCTCAAACCGTGGTCCTTCAGAGTGTCATAGACTCGAGCCACGACGCGACGTTCAATCTCTATAGCTCCGCCATTTCTGCTCTTCAGATGTTCAACCGCGTAAGTACAGTCGGATTTTGCCACAACGAAATCGTAATCACCGAAAGAGCGCTGACGACGCAAAGCAACCAGCATCGTGGCACAGAGCGCCACCAGCTTAACTTCGTTGCTCGACGCAAACTGACGTTCCGACACCTTAAATATTTTGTGAATGCGCCCCGCACTAAACCGGCCAGCGAACGCCGCGATGGAGCTGCTCGCGTCTGAAGTTCAGCGCAGAATACTCGCTTTTTTTCGTGCTTCATATTACGGTACTCCATAGACCACATTCCATGCTTGAGTCGTGATTAGGGAACAAGACATAGGGTTTTGTAAAATTTTGAAGCAGCAACACTTCTTGCAATTCTGAGTAAGCTTAAATCGTATGAAACTGACCGAATCGCATCAATTCTCGCGATCTACAATTTTTGGAAACAGGCAACAGCTCGCCGTTTGGCCAACTCTTGGTTGTTTTTGCACTCTGCATGCGCTTGGAAAGGCTAAATGAAAATCGGTATCACATGTTATCCCACCTACGGTGGCTCGGGCGTTGTAGCGACCGAGCTGGGCATTGAGCTCGCCGCCCTCGGCCACCAGGTGCACTTCATCTCCTATTCGCAGCCCTTCCGCCTCACCGGCCGCAACGAAGGCATCTTCTATCACGAGGTCCCGGTCTCAAGCTATCCGCTTTTCGAATTTCCCCCTTACGATCTCGCCCTCGCATCGCACATGGCCGAGGTAGCACAGTTCTATAACCTCGATCTTCTGCACGTTCACTACGCCATTCCTCACTCGGTGAGCGCACTGCTCGCGCGCCAGATGCTGGCCGAGCAGGGCCGCCGCCTGCCGTTCGTAACAACGCTGCACGGCACCGACATTACTCTCGTTGGACTCGACCGCAGCTACCTGCCCATCACGCGACACGGCATCCAGCAAAGCGACGGCGTGACCAGCATCTCTGAATATCTGAAAAAGAAAACCCTCGAAGACTTCAACGTTACGCGGCCTATTGAAACCATCACCAACTTCGTCAACTGCGATGTCTACACGCCATTCAAGGACGAAGGCCAGCGCCAGGAAGACCGCCAGCGCTTCGCCCCGCAAAGCGAGGCCATCCTGATGCATTTGTCGAACTTCAGGCCGGTGAAGCGTGTGCTCGATGCCGTAAGAGTGTTTGCCGGTGTCGCCCGCGAGGTTCCCGCACAGCTTGTGCTCATCGGCGACGGCCCTGACCGCTCAGCCGCCGAGTGGCTGGCTCACGATCTCGGCATCCACTCCCGCGTCCACTTCCTCGGCAAGCAGGAGCGCGTAAATGAGCTGCTGCCGCTGGCCGATTTGCTGCTGATGCCCAGCCAGCTCGAGTCGTTCGGCCTGGCCGCACTCGAAGCCATGGCCTGCAAGGTTCCCTCCATCGCCACGCGGGTGGGCGGCGTTCCCGAGCTCATTGACGATGGCGAAACCGGCCTGCTTTATGAAGTGGGTGACGTTGAATCCATGGCCAAGGGAGCCCTCGGTCTGCTCAGCGACCAATCACGCCTCAACGATATGCGCGAGGCCGGTCGCAAGACCGCGCAAAAGCGCTACTGCGCCTCGCTCGTAGTGCCGCAGTACGTCAGGTTCTATGAGCATGTCCTGAATGGCGGACAGTAAATATCGTGTTTCGTGGTTCATCGTCAGTAGCTGGCTGTTTGCTGCTCCCTGCACCCTGTTCCCTGCTCTCAGCCTACTTGTTCCCCCATTCCCTTGCTCCTTGCGTTATTGTTCCCTCGTTCCCTTGTTCTCTGCATTATTGTTCCCTCGTTCCCTTGTTCCCTGCGTTATTGTCCCCTCGTTCCATCGGTGCCTGTTCGTTTACAATTCCTGCTGATGAACGCCACCAGACATTCCGCCCCCTCCGCCCGTAAATCCTCAGGCCCGGTCACTCTCGCCATCGACATCGGCGGCTCCGGCCTCAAGGCAATGCTGCTTGACACTGCCGGTAAGCCGCTCAGCGAGCGCCAGCGCGTAGTCACGCCCTCGGTGCCCACGCCCCGCGCCGTTCTTGCCGCGCTAGACAAGCTCATCGAGCCGCTGCACCGCTTCAATCGCGTCTCAGTTGGCTTTCCCGGCGTCACCAAGCACGGCATCACCTACACGGCCGTCAACCTGCATCCCCTGTGGATGAACTTTCACTTCCAGGCTGCGCTTGAGAAGCGGTGGAAGAAGCCGGTCCGCGTGGCCAACGACGCCGCTATTCAGGGCTATGGGGCGATCAAAGGCGTGGGCATTGAGATGATCGTTACCCTCGGCACCGGCATGGGCTCGGCGCTTTACGTCGATGGCCATCTCTGCCCTCTCGAACTCGCTCACCACCCCTGGAAGAAGAAGACCTACGAGGACTATGTTGGCCGCCGCGGCCTGGACAAATTGGGCAAGAAGAATTGGAACAAGCACGTCCTTGAAGCCATCGAGCAGATCCGCTTCACCTTCAACTTCGACCACCTCTACCTGGGCGGCGGCAACACCAAGAAGATCGACTTCAAGCCGCCCAAGGACGTGACCATCGTCTCCAACGAAACGGGCCTGCTGGGCGGCGTGGCGCTCTGGCGCAACGAATAAGACAATCGTCAGTGATTAGTGATCGATGATCGGGTTGGGCTTAAGTGTCTGCGTGAGCACCGGTCACGGCTTGTTTTCAATCGGCACTTCGGAGGGAGCAGCACCTTTGGGCTGCTCAATAAGGCGCTAAGTACAGAGACGGCTTCAGCCGTGGGTCCTTCCGGATAATCTTTTTGACCTGAGACCGAGTTCTCATGCGCACTCTTAGGCGCACTTACCGCTCATAAACCACCTTGCCATCCACAATCGTCATCTCGCACTTCAGGTCTTTCAACTTCGCGGATGGCATCGTGTAGGGATTCTGATCCCACACCGCAATGTCGGCGCGCTTGCCCGCTTCGAGCGTGCCAATTTCCTTTTCAAGAAACAGCTCCGGCGCCGCCCAGGCCGTATACGAGCGCAGCGCCACGTGCACATCCACGGCTTCTGCTGTGCCGTACGGTTTTGTCCCATCCAACGCCTCACGCTCTACTGAAGCCCATAACCCAAATCGCGGAGCCAGCGGCGCAACCCCGTAGTCCGTACCGGCGCTCCAGCGCACACCGCGTTCAAGATAAGTCTTCAGCGGCATAGTGCGTGCCAGCCGCTCGGCGCCAAGACTGGGCGGCAAACTCTCGCCCAGCCACCAAAGAAACACCGGCTGCACTTCGGGATAACCGGCGTCGTACTCCTTCTGCAGGGCCGCCATTTCCTCGACCGCAGGATCCGTCGGCAAATATGCGTGAATGATGGAGTGCCGCAGCCCCACCGTCGGCTTCTCATTTTCCACCACGGCATAGGTGTCCACCACCCAGTCGATGGCCCGGTCGCCGATGGCGTGCGTGCCTACGCTGATACCCGCCTGGTGAAACAGCCGCACCATCTGCCGGTAAACCTGCGGATCTATGTTGGGGTAACCCGTGTTTCCGGCGTCCAGTACACCGTTCTTCATCCACGGCTCATAGCTCCACGCCGTGCGGCTGATGGCGCTCCCGTCCATAAAAATCTTCGCGCCGCACGCCGCCAGACGCCCTTGCTGGTATTCGCGCGGAGTGGGCGAGGCCTTCTGCATCTCTGCCAGCGTCTCTTCGGCAGTGGCCACCGTTTCTCCGGCGCGCCACAGCATGCACACGCGCTCGTCCAACCGGCCTTGCTCGTTCAGTTCGTGCAATGCCTTCCACTGGTCCGGCGTGGCAGTGTCTTTGAACGCGGTAACGCCTTCGCGATGCAAATCGTCGATCTCCTTCAGAATGCCTTGCTCGATCTGCTCTTCAGTGAACTTCGGCACCAGGCTGCGGACCGGCGCCAGCGCACCCTCTTTCAGCACCCCGGTCAAGTGACCCGCCGCGTCCCGATCAATCGTCCCATTGGCCAGATTCGCGGTAGTATCGGTGATGCCCGCCCGCCGCAGCGCATAGCTGTTCAGCGTCGCATAGTGTCCCGTCGTGTTAACCAGGATCACCGGATTCTGCGGCGACACTGCATCCAGATCGGCGGCATAGACGTACCGCCGCTCAGCCAGCTTGCCCTCATCCCAACCGCGTCCCTGCACCCACTCGCCCGGCTTCGCCGCGGCCGCACGCTTCTTCACGCGGTTCACAATTTCGGCAATGCTGGTCGCATCATCCAACTTGATTGCGAACAGGTCCTCAGCTCCCGCCTCCGCATAGTGGCTGTGCGTGTCGATCATGCCGGGCGTCGCCGTACGTCCGTGCAGATCCACCACGCGAGTCCTCGCGCCCGCCAGCTTCATCACCTGCGCATCCGTCCCCACAGCCACTATCTTTCCATCGCGCACAGCAATGGCCTGCGCAACCGAATCCTCGGCATCCACGGTCAGCACCGTACCGTGCACAAGCACCATGTCAGCCTGTTGGGAGAACAGAAAGGTTGGGAAAAAGATCGCCGCGCCCAGAAGAATCAGCGCCAGAGTCCTAGGCATGACCAGAGTATATATACGGCCATGAAGGGTCTCTAATTCGTTGCCTTCGGCGGCGCCGACACATAGCTCCTGGCGTGGGCAAACTCCGATCGCGCCGAGTCCTTGCCATCGTTCGTCGACTTCAGCAGCGCGGCATAATAGAACCTGGCTTTCGACGCGTCGCCCGCAGCCTCTGCCGCTCGGCCTGCGTTGTAGAGGCCGTTCAAACGGTTGGGGCTTAGTTTCAGCGACACCTCATACTCAGCCAGCGCCTCCCGCGCATGCCCAAACTCCAACTCCATATCGGCCAGCATCTCGCGCGCCGGGATGTCCACTTCGCCCTGGCCAACTTTATCCTGCAAATCGGCCGCCGCCCGCATCGCGGTCAGCGCGCTCGCCTCGTTGCCAGAGGCAAACGCAGTCCACGCCACCATCTCGCCGCGTTCGATCTTTACGCCGGTACCTTCGGCCTCGTAAGCGTCCGGCCCCTTCCGAACCTCTGCAATCATCTTGTCGAACTTCGCTAGATCGGCTCGAGCTACTTCTGGCTCGCGCAACCGTCCATGCGCAATTGCCCGCGCCCAGTACGCCAGCGTCGACACGTCGGCCGGCGATCCCTTCACCGGCTCCAACGTCGCCGCCGCCTTCCAGTCGCGCCTCTCAAGTGAATAAAAGACAGGCAGCTTGATTCGGTAATACGGCACCATGCCCCCCATGTAACGCCGCCCGCCATTACCCGGCATCGATTCGATCATTTTCAGAGGCGCCCCAATTTGATCGAGTACCGCCTTGGCCCGCGTATCCTGTCCGCTCTGCAGATACGCATACGCTAAAAAATCGTACGAGTGCGGCTCGTCCATCACGCCACTCTCGCCGTGCGCAGTAGCGGCCTCTGAGGCTTTGATCGACCCCAGTTGCGAAGCAATGTCCTCGGGCCACATTCCCAGCCGTGCATAGATGTGCCCAGGCATGTGGAACGCGTGTGGGCCCGACTGCGCAATCTCTCCATAATGATTCGCAGCGGCCAGCCCATCGGCGGCCATGGCCGGGTTGTCGCAGGCGTGAATGATGTAATGCACCAGGCCCGGATTGTCAGGATACTTTTTGAAAAGCGGCGTCAGCACCGCCATCGCCTTGTGCTCCTGGGTAAGGCTGGTGTCGTCAGGAGCCTCGGCCGCCAGCAGCGAGAGTGCATAAAATGCGCCCGCGTCCACGTCGTCAGGGAACTGGGCAAATAGCCGTCCCATCGCCGCCGCGTAGCCATCTGCCCGCGCCTGATACTCCCGCGCATCCGGGCGATAAAAATCGGCCAGCGCCGCAATATAGCCATGCTCCCGCTCCGATCCGGCTGTGAGCGACTGCGCCTTTTCCATTTCCGCCGATCCGGCGGTCATGGTCTTTGCATCCGGCCGCGACCATATCTGGTGGAACATGCTCATCGCCAGGCCCCAATGAGCCATCGCGCATCCCGGATCGCTCTTGACAAGCCGTTCAAATTGGCTCCGCGCTTCCTCGTACCAGAAGTCATGCAGCAGCGCCACGCCGCGGTTCATGCCCGCCTGTGTTCCCGCTGCGCACGAAACGGGGAACGACACCGTGCCCAGCCGTTCACCCCCGTCGGCGGAAGCGGAATCCATCGCCATGGGGCTCATCGTTTGGGCTGCAACCGGAACAACGACCAGACTCAAAAGCAGGGAAGCAAACTTGATCATGGCGGTGATTATATTTGAATGACTTTCAAGCGGAGAACAATAAACTTGACGTCAGATTGCCCTGCATTTGCTGACCTGCCGACTCGCTATCCCTTCGCCGGTGGCTTCAGGCCAAGTTCCTTCATCGCAATCTGCAGATCGGCCCATGCTTCTTTCTTTTGCCGCGGGTCGCGAAGCAGAAACGCCGGGTGATACGTCACGATGAGTTGGCATCCGCGAAAGGCGTGGACGCGACCGCGCAGGCCGGCAAGCGGTTGCCTCTGCCCCAGCAAATATGTGGCCGCCGTTGCGCCCAGCGCCACCAAAACTTGCGGCCGAACCACGTCGATCTGGCGGAACAAAAACGGCGAGCAGGTATTGGCCTCATCGGGCTCGGGAGTGCGGTTGCCCGGCGGCCGGCACTTGACCACGTTGGCGATGTAAACCTCTTCGCGCTTCAGGCCCATGGCCGCGATCATGTTGTTGAGCAGTTGCCCGGCGCGGCCCACAAACGGCAGCCCCTGCGCGTCTTCGTCGGCGCCCGGCCCCTCGCCCACAAACATGAGCCGCGCCAGTGGCGATCCGTCGGCAAACACAATCTTGTTGCGGCCTTTGTGCAGTGCGCAACGCGTACAGTCGCCAATGTCTTCGCGAATCAACTGGAGCGCGGCAGCGCGCTCAGCCGGCTCTACCTGTACGCCAATCTCCGGGGCTGCGGGAAAAGTTCTGCGTGCGGGAATGGCTGCTTCCTCTCCATAGAAGTTTGGTTCAGTGACCGATGGGGCACGGAGCTCTTGAGGCGGAACGGAATTCGCTTCCCAGGTCACAGAAGCGAGAACTGGGGCACCTGCCTCAGTTCCTTCCACCGGCCGACGATAGAATTCCGTGAGCCCCAGGTCGCGATAGAAGCGCATGCGCTCGGCGAGCGCATCGCGCATCTCAGGTGTGAGCGGTCGCGCCACGCCTGCCTACTCCACCACAAGCTGCCGGCGCGATGCGGCAACCACCACTGTTTCATCGAGTGCGCGGTCGTCGCTCTGCCGGGCTGGCTCATCGGCAGTATGTTCGCCATCGAGTTCCAGCATCATAGCCCTGGGCAAGCGCAGCGCGGCAATCTCGTCCAGGATGCGATCGGCAAGTTCACGCTTGTCCATCTGGGGCAGCTCAATGGCCTTGGTCGACGTCAAGAATGTGGCCGCATTTTCATCCGCATCAATTCCCACTCCGCGACCCGCCACGTTGTTTACCACAATGGCGTCCGCGCCCTTCTTAAGCAGCTTGGCGCGGCCGTTTTCAAGCTCGTCATGAGTCTCTGCGGCAAAGCCCACTATGATCTGGCTGGGCCGGCGGCGCCGAACAACTTCGGCAAGAATATCTTCAGTGGGAGAAAGCTCGAGCGTCAGCGGACCGCTGCGCTTCAGCTTCTGCTCGCTCACGGCTACGGGCCGGTAATCGGCGACGGCCGCCGCTTTGATCACCAGGGTCGCTTCGCTCTGCCGCAAAAGAACAGCTTGCCTCATCTCTTCGGCCGTAGTGACTGAAATGAATTCGCACCGCGCCGGCGCGCGTAACGCGGTTGGACCGCTTACCAGCACCACCCTTGCCCCGCGGTTCTGCGCCGCCTCGGCCAGCGCGTATCCCATTTTCCCGCTGGAACGATTGCCCACAAACCGCACCGGATCGATGGCTTCGCGAGTGCCTCCCGCCGTAACCAGCACAACTTCACCGGCAAGATCGTGACGCCGGTTCAGTGTCTTCATCACCATCTCGGCAATGGCCTCAGGTTCGGCCATGCGACCCGCGCCCACCATGCCGCAGGCCAGGTCGCCGGTGCCGGGCTCAACAACGCGCACCCCGCGCTGGCGCAACGTTTCAAGATTCGCCTGCGTGGCCGCGTGATTCCACATGTTCACGTTCATTGCGGGGGCTACCAGCACCGGCGCCTCTGAAGCCAGATACATGGTGGTAAGAAAATCGTCGGCAATGCCGTTGGCAAATTTGGCAAGGATGTTTGCCGTTGCCGGAGCCACGACAAGTGCCTCGGTCCACTGCGCCTCGGCAATGTGATCGATTCCGTTCTGCTCAGGAGCAGATTCTTCCGGGCCGAATTCATCCCACAGGCTGGTGATGACCCTATGGCCGGTAAGCGCAGCAAAGGTGAGCGGCTGCACAAATCGCTGTGCCGACGCGGTCATAACCACGTGGACCTCGGCGCCCGCACGTTGCAGCGCACGCACCAGTTCGGCAGCCTTGTAGGCGGCTATTCCACCCGTGACGCCCACCGTGACTCTCATGTGTCGATTGTAGAACAGGGAACAGTGGACAGTGGTCGGTGGTCGCGGATCGGGGATCAAGAATCGGGGATCAGGTTAAACCAAAAAACATTCAACAGCCTTCAGGCTTCGGCGGTCAAACATTGATGATGCGCAATCTGTTTCACGCGACATGCAAATGCCGGTCTAGACAAATAGACACACATTCCGCCAGTTGCGGGCGCCGGGGCAGCCGCGAACAACCGGTCCCTGTTCCCTGATCCCTCTTCCCTGCTTTTATCAGCTCAGCAGAATCGGAATTGCGGGGCCTTCGACGAGCGGCTTGGTGACGGCAACTTCGGCCTTCACGTATGAAATCTTGCCGGCTTCAATCTCCTCCTGCGCAATGCGGCAGGCCTTGGTCGACTGGGTTGAAACTAATGCATGCGCGCCGGTCTGCAACTGGCGGGCGCGCCGCGCTGCAACCAGCACCTTGCGGTAGTTTGAATCGAAGCTGGTCTCAATCGTCATCGGGTTCGTCTCCAAAGGGAAGTTGCTGCTGGCCGGATTCGCCGTCGATCCCAAAGGCTTCCAGCACAGGTTTTAGACGCTCCTGCGAGTTTATTTGCAGGCAGGCTGCGGCGACCTCCAGCACCCGGCGCTGCCGATATGCAATGGCTTCGCCGTTCCGGTAGAAGCGCTCGGCCAGAACTATTGCCTCCAACTGCGCCACTGCCCGGTCAAGGATGTCGTTGATCAAAATATAACCGTATTGCCGGTAATTCTCAATCTCCTTGCTGGCCTCGCTCAACCGCCGGTACAGCTCGGCCTCGTTTACCATGCCCTCGGCGCGCATCCGGTTCCGGAGCCTGGTGCGCAGCACTTTGGGGTTGGGAGGCAGAACAAAAATGCTTACCGCCTCAGGCATCTTAGCCCGCACCTGCGCACCGCCCTGCACATCGATATCCAGCAGTAAATCGTGCCCCTCGTTCCTGGCCTGGTCCAGCGAGGTGCGCGCGGTTCCGTACAGATGGTTGCCGAAAACCTCGGCGTGCTCAAGAAAGAGCCCGGCATCGATCATACGTTTGAATTCTTCGCGCGTGGTGAAGTTATACTCGCGCCCGTTCTCCTCAGAGCCGCGTGGCGCGCGCGTCGTCCACGAAATCGAAAAGTCAACGCCGCTGACCTGTTTGCGCAATTCACTTACCAGGGTGCTCTTCCCCGACCCTGAAGGCGCCGAAATGATGAATAGAATTCCTGCCACGTTCTCCTCGAAATTGCCGGCCAGTAGCGAGTAGCCAATAGCCAGTAGATTTCCCCTAGTCCCTGCTTCACTCGATATTCTGTATCTGCTCTCGCGCTTTCTCAATCTCAGACTTCATCGCCAGGCCCAATTCAGTTACCCGCGTCCCCTTGCCGCTTACGCCGCTGGTCTTCGACAACAGCGTATTGGCTTCGCGATTCATCTCCTGCAGCAGAAAGTCCAGTTTCTTGCCGGCTTCGCCCCCGTTAAGCAGTTCGCGGAAATGCCCGATATGAGTCGACATCCGCTCCAGCTCTTCTGAAACATCGCTGCGCTCCACCAGTACCGCAACCTCTTCAAGCACGCGCTGCTGATTGAAATCGGGACCGACGGCGTTGGCCAGCCTCTGCGCAAGGCGCTCCCTGTAGCGCTCTTCAATTTCGCTGCGCAGTTCCGATACTCCCGCTGTCGCCTCGGCCAGCCGGTCCAGCGTTCCATTCAGAATCGCAGCCAGCGCCTCGCCCTCGCGGGCGCGCATTGCCTTCAACTGCTCAAGAAGCGGTCCAATCTGCTCCATCACGCTGGCGGCGAGCGCCGTCATATCTTCGTCGCCGCGGCTGTCGGCCTGCAATGCGCCTGGCAGACGCAATGCTGCGTTCAAATCGGCCTCGCCTTTTAGCCCATGCAATTCGCGCGCCTCATTGAACGCCGCAAGGTAGCCATCCACAAGCTCGCGATTGTAACCCGCCTTCTGCTGCGTGCTGCGATCGATTGAGAGCGTCAGCTCCACATGGCCGCGCACCAGCGCCTCTTTCAGAACCTTGCGCAACTCCATCTCCAATGCGTCGAGACCGTTGGGCAACCGGAACTGCAGATCGAGAAACCGGTGATTCACGCTCTTCAGGCTCAGCGTGTAGCCGAGCTGCTCACTGGCACGCGCCTGCACGCGCGCAAACCCGGTCATGGAATATAAAGGCATTTTTACTCTTCCTCGGCGGCGACAACTAAAGTCTGCGCAGCCATTGTTGTGCCGTTGCCTGTGGTGCCGTTGCCGGTTGTGCCGTTGCCATTCGTCTCCGGCATGTCGATGAACTGCAACTGATACAGCTTTTGATAAGTCGGCGATGTTGTCAGCAGCTCCTCGTGGCAGGCGATCGCCGTTATCCGCCCGTCCTCAAGCATGGCGATGCGGTTGGCGCGCCGGATAGTGGAAAGCCGATGCGCAATTACCACCACTGTTCGACCCTGCATCAGGTTGGCCAGCGCTATTTGCACCAGCGATTCGCTTTCCGCATCGAGCGCCGAGGTGGCTTCATCCAGAATCAAAATCGGCGAATTCTTGAGAATGGCGCGCGCAATGGCGATGCGCTGCCGCTCGCCGCCTGAGAGCCTGAACCCCTTTTCGCCTATTACCGTGTCGTATCCCTGCGGCATGCGAATGATGAAGTCATGGGCAAGTGCGTTGCGCGCCGCCTGCTCCACCAGCGACAACTTTACGTCGGGCCGCCCGTAGGCGATATTGTTGCGCACCGTGTCGTTGAAGAGAATGGTCTCCTGCGATACTTGCGCCACCTGCTTGCGCAACGAGCCCAGCGTCAGTTCGCGAATGTCGTGGCCGTCAATCAGAATGCGCCCTGAAGTGACGTCGAAGAACCGCGGAATCAGGTTCACCAGCGTTGACTTGCCTGCGCCGCTTGGACCTACCAGCGCCAGCACTTCGCCGGCATGCACCTCGAGATCGACATTATGCAATATCTGGTGCTCGCCCTTTTCAGTCGAATACGAGAATCCCACGTTTTCGAACTGGATTGAGCGCTCAAACCGCTTCAACATGGTGGCGTGTGGCCGCTCCTTAACGTCGTCCTCGGCGTCGAAAAAGGAAAAAATGGAAGATGAAGCGCCCATAGCCTGCTGGAAGCTGTTGTAAAAATATGCGAACTTTCGCACCGGATCGTAAAGCTTGAATAGCAGGATGATGAATGCGCCAAACAGGCCCATTGTCATCCGGCCGTGCATAATTTCGTTGCGCCCGATGAATAGGAACATGGCAATCGCGACCGCCCCGATGGAGTCCATTAACGGTGAACTGATGGACTGAATGCGAACGTTGCGCAGGTTCGCCCGGAACAGCCGGCGGGCAGCCGTCTTGAAACGCAGAATCTCCCAAACCTCGGTATTGAAGGCTTTCACAATACGATTGCCGGTCACAGTTTCATGCAGAATGTTCTGGATCTCAGCCAGCTTGTCCTGCCCGGTGCGAGTACGCGTCCTCACTTCCCGGCCGATCTTCCGCGAAGACGTTACCACCACCGGAATGAACAGCAGAAGCGCCCAGCTCAACCGTCCGCCCATATTGATTACTAGAACAATCCCGACCAGGAACGTGAAGAACTGCTGCAGAAACTCGCCAATAACCGAGCTCACCGCAAACTGCACGCGGTCCACATCGTTGATGAGCGTGGAAAGAATTGTCCCCGTCGCGTGCTTGTGAAAAAAACTTGATGAGCGCCGTAGCGTGGCTTCGTAGAGATGGTTCCGCAGGTCGGTAATCAGCCCGAAACCGGCGTAATTCACAAGGTAAGTACCGAGATAGTCGCAGAGGCCTTTCAGCAGGGTCGCGCCCACCAGCGCAAAAGCCACTACAACCCACGCATTGTGCATGTGGAGAAAATGCGGAATCAGAGACCTAAGGTCAAAGTGCCAAGGGCTGTTCGGCAATCCGAGCAGAATTGGCCCCTCCGGAGCATCGGGTTTCAACACCTTGTCGAAAATGGGTTGCAGCAGCAGAACCCGAAACGTATCGAGAACGCCCACCGCCGCAAGCAGCAACACGCCCGGAATCCACTCCAGCGTGTAGGGCAGCCCGTAGCGTAATAGGCGCAGGAGATTCTTCATGCCGGCATTGCCGCCTGGCGCGCATTGGACCCGCAATCATGGAGCCGCAACCGCACACCAGCCCGGGCTCGAACTTGCCTGGGTTCGCAGTGCCGCAATTCTGTATTAGGGTCCATCCCGATATTGTATCCGGGCTCGCCTGCCGCCAGCCCTTATGCCCCGCGTCTCTCCAAACCAAAAGTGCGGTAAACGCAGCACTTCGGGCCCGCATCAAACCGCGGGCATTGTTATCATTACGTGGTACAGGCAGGCTGCAGAAAATTGAGTCACCCGCATATGGAGAACAGCGTAAAAGTTCTTATTGCCGAAGATGAGCCCCACGCTCTGATGGGACTTGCCGAGCTCATCTCCGGCTGGGGGTACCGCACCGAAACTGCGCGCGACGGCATTGAGGCGTGGGAGAAGGCTCTCGCCTGGGAACCTGCCATCATCGTCACCGACCTCAAAATGCCGCGGCTCGACGGCATCGGCCTGCTGACAAGGCTCGCGGAGGATGCGTCGGGGCTCAATTCCAACGTGGCCGTGGTTTTGCTCACCGCCATGGGCTCTATCCAACTGGCTGTCGACGCCATGAAGCTGGGCGCGTACGATTTTCTTCAAAAGCCCGTCGACTCGACGCGCCTGCGCACCATCCTGGCCAACGCCACGCGACAGCGCGACACCGCGATTGAGCTTGAAGTGGCGCGCCGACGCCTGCGCGAGAGCGGCGTTCTGGGCGCCATGGTGGGCAGTTCAAAGGCCATGCGCGAGATCTTCGGGCTGATCGAGCAGATCGCCCCCTCCAACGTTTCCGTGCTCATCACCGGAGAGAGCGGCACCGGCAAGGAACTTGTGGCTCGCACGCTGCATGCGCTGAGCCCGCGCAAGTCACGTCCGTTTGTGGCCGTCAACTGCGCCGCCATTCCTGAATCGCTAATTGAAAGCGAGCTTTTCGGTCACGAAAAAGGCTCTTTTACCGGCGCCGCAGAACGCCGGGCCGGCTGCTTCGAGCTGGCCACGGGCGGTACTCTGCTGCTGGACGAAGTGGGCGAAATGCCCATCGCCACGCAGGCCAAACTGCTGCGCGTTCTTGAAGAGCGCAAGCTGCGCCGCCTGGGCGCGCGCAACGAACTGGACGTGGACGTGCGCGTGCTCGCAGCCACCAATCGCGACCCCGGAAGCGCGGTTGAGCAAGGCCACCTGCGCGCCGACCTCTTCTATCGCCTCAACGTCTTCAACATCCGCATGCCGGCCATGCGCGAACACATTGAAGATCTGCCGGCCATGGCTGAAGCAATGGTGCTTGAGATGAATCAGAAGCACGGCCGCAAGGTTTCAGGCATGGCTTCGTCAATGCTCGACCGCATGATGAGCTACGACTGGCCCGGCAACGCCCGCGAGTTACGCAACACCATTGAGCGTGCTGTGATTCTCTGCCCCGACGGCGCGCCCCTCGATGTGGGCCATCTGCCCCCCGGCTTTGGTAAATCCAGGCCTCCGCTCGCGCATCCATCCGACGCCGGCATGGTACCCGTCCACGTGGGCACCACTGTGGATGAGGCCGAGCGCATGCTCATCCTGCGCACTCTTGAGGCAACCGGGCAGAACAAGACCCGCGCCGCCGAAATTCTGGGCGTGAGCCTCAAAACCCTGCACAATAAACTGAAGGAGTACAACCGGGCCGGGGAAGAAACGTCGAGCTGACAACTGGGCTGATTCCGATTCATGCGCCTTAAGACCAAACTCGTTCTTTCCATTACCGGCCTGGTGTTCCTCATCGCCGGACTCATCTCGTTCGTCTACGTGGGCCAGCTTTTGCGCGTGGCAGTGCAGCAGTCCTACGACACCAACCACACCGAGGCAGAGCAGATCCGCCTGGTGCTGCAAAACGCCCTTGAGAAGGGCTTAAGAGACCAGAAGGTCGACCCCAACAATTATCTCCAGCTTCGATTTCTTGAGGCCCAGGCTGTTCGCAGCGACGCCTCGCTCCATGACGCGATTGACTCGGCTGTCCGCTACTCGCCGACCATCTACGACGTAAATATCGGGGATGCCAACTCCACCGTCCTGCTCAGCACTGCAGCCGGCGGCGAAGATCTGCCATTGCCGGGGAGACCGCGCTACGACGAGCTGCTCAATGACGATCCTACCCAGCTCTTGGTTGAAGTTTTCGGCAGTCCCAAGGTTTTTGACATCGTTGTTCCCCTCGATCGTAACGGCCAGCCGTTCGCGTCAGTCCACGTCGGCGTGCGCACTACGCTGCTGGGCGCGGTATACAAACCGTGGCTCAAGCAGGCTACCTGGCTGATGGGCTTTGCCCTCAGCTTTTCTCTGCTGGTCGCTTTCCTGCTTTCGAACTTCGCTCTCCGCCCCCTGGAACAAATCAGCCAGCAGCTCGACTACTGGACCCCGCCCGGCGAAGCGGCGGAGGAGGAGGATCCGCCAGGCACTAATCAGGATATGGCCATTCGTGTTTCCAGCAAGATTGAGAAGATCGGGCAGCGCATGCGCAACGTGGAAGAAGTGTTTTCGGCGCTGAAAGAAAACCTCGACCAAATTCTCGGAAACCTGCAGGACGGCCTCCTTCTTTTCACCGGCGACGGCCGCGCGGTGCTCATCTCAGAGGCCGCGTGCCGCTTCCTGCACAAGGACCGCGACGCTGTCCTGGGGCTTCACGCACGCGACATCTTCGACCGCAACACCGTTCTCGGCCGTTCGCTCTGGGAAGCCGTCGACGCCGGCGTCTCGATGGTGCAGGAGGAGATTCGCACTGAGAGCGGCCGCCGCATTCGCGCCTCAGTCGATTTCATCCACGATGACGAAAATGGCCAGGGACTGGGCGCGCTGGTCACGCTCCACGACATCGAATCCGCTGAACAGATCGAATCGGAACTTGAGGTCTCACGCCGCCTGGCTGCCATCGGAAGGCTCACTTCGGGCGTAGGCCACGAAGTCAAGAATCCCATCAACGCCATCGTCGTTCATCTCGAGTTGCTCAAATCCAAGCTGGGAGATACCAGTTCGCCTGCCATCCGTCATCTCGAAGTCATCGACGCCGAAATCCGCCGTCTCGATCGCGTCGTCCAGACTCTCGTCGACTTCTCGCGGCCCGTCGAACTGCAGCTTTGCGAACGGGATCTGCGCGATATCGTTACTGAGGTTGTGGCCCTCTCGAGCGCTGAGCTCTCTACCCGGGATGTAACGGTTGTGAGCTCAATGCCCGACGAGCCGCTCATTGCCAACATCGACGGCGACCTGGTTAAGCAGGCCCTGCTCAACGTGATACAGAACGGGGCCCAGGCCATGCCCGAGGGCGGCAAGCTTGAAGTCACCCTACATGGCGAACAGAAATTCCCCGCCAACGGCGACCGCTTCGCCGTCCAGGGTTCAAAAGAAGCGATTATCAGCATCCGCGATCAGGGCCCGGGCATCCCTGACGACATACGTGAAAAGATTTTCGATCTGTATTTCACGACCAAGGCCGGCGGGAGCGGTATCGGATTGGCGATGACCTACCGCATTCTGCAGTTGCACCACGGTAGTATCGAAGTAAAATCAGAGTCAGGGCAGGGGTCGGACTTTCGTTTGCGAATTCCGCTTGCCCCCATTGACTGGGGACGCCGCCACGCGAGAGCGGTAAGCATTGTAAGTAATGAGGGATCTGGGGAATGAAATTCCCTTTGAAGTGCGTTGTCTTGATATTGCCTCTTCTGATGGTTGCTTGCCAACACAAGCAACAGAAGGCACAATTACCCACTCTTGCGCCTCCTGAGGTCGCAAACATCCCCCCTCCGGCCAACGAGCCGCCGCCGCCCACCGAAACCATCCCTACCAAGCCCACCCAAGAGGCCCCGACGCCGCCACTGCCGGTCCAGAAACCGGTGGCAAAGAAGAAAAAGCCAAAGCCCGCCGATACCACCGAGCAGGCTGCTAATGTCAATCCCAACCCTGAAGTGAGCGCGGTCGGGCAGCTTTCATCGGGCGATCCGGCTGACCTGTTTCGCCAGACTCAAGACTCTATCGCTTCAACCGAGCAAGGACTCAAAGGCATCAACCGCACTCTCGACGAGCAAGAGAAGAAGACCGCCGACCACATCCGCGAATTCATCAAAGAAGCCAAGGCAGCTCTCACATCAGGCGATGTGGATGGCGCGCACACCCTGGCCGGTAAAGCCCGGGTGCTGCTCAACGAGCTGACCGGCAAGTAGCTGCGCCCCGTCTGTCCAAATCAAACACAAACTCCGTACCCCATCCATTGGGCGTTCTTTGCCTTATGGGTGGGATAGCACAAACTTCGCCGCATTTAACGCCCTTACAGCTCGCCCCAGCTCAGCTTGCTCCTGAGCGCCTCAAAGAAGCCCGTCTCTCCAAGCCGTACCAGCTTGACGGTCGAGTTCGAGCGGCGGCAACGCACCTCGTCGCCGCGCTTGAGTTCCACCGCCAGTTGCCCGTCCACGGTAAGCAGCGCCAGTTCCGGGACGCCTTCCACCCGCACGATCAGCGCGGCGTCGCCCCGCACTACTATGGGCCGCAACGTTAGCAGGTGCGGGCAGATGGGCGTAACCACCATCGCGTCCACGTCGGGAGTCAGAATCGGTCCATTCGCGGCCAGCGTGTAGGCCGTTGACCCAGTGGGCGTCGATACAATCACCCCGTCCGCCCTGAACCGGGCTACCGGCCTGCCATCCAACTCGACGGCAAATTCGCCCATGCGGGCAATCTCGCCCTTCGACACTACAATCTCGTTCAGCGCAGTGTAGCTCGAATGCTTTTCGTTGCCGCGCCACAATTCCGCATCCAGCATGGCGCGCTCATCCAGGTTATGGCACCCATCGCACCAGCTCTCCAGCGTCGCATACAAATCCGCCAGGCGCACCTCAGTGAGGAAACCCAGGAATCCCACATTCACGCTCAGAATCGGCGTGCCATATGAAGCAAAGATTCGCGCAACAGACAGCAGGGTTCCGTCGCCGCCCAGAACAATCACCAGGCTGGGAGCGTGGGTTGGCAGGTCAGCGCGATTGACCCAGGGAGCCGCGTCGGTGTACTTTCCGCTCTCATCGTCGAGCAGCGGATCGAAGTCGTGCTCGAGCAGCCAGGCGATCAAGTCGGGCAATAGCCGCGCCAGTTCCGGCTTGTTGGGCTTTGAAACAATCGCGACGGGTATCATGCGGTCTCAGTGTAAACCAGCGGAGTTAGCGGGGTCGGGGGATAAGCAAGTCGGCGAGTCAGCGAGTCAGCAAGTCAGCGCGGGCTAAGACTGCTTACTCTTCCTCCCGCTGGGGTTGCGAGGTCAATGCTTTTTCAAGGCAGTCGGGAAGCGGTTCTGAAGGCTTAGATTCGCGCCAGAGATCAGCTAAATACCTCGTAAGAACGCTGAACGCATTCTGCGCGATCATGGGCTCCGTTCTTTCCGGATCGAAAAACTGAATACTCGCGTGCGAGTACGCCGCGTACTTCTTCTCAGGAGTCACGCGGAGTGTGACTCGCGGCGGCTTGGGAGTAAATACCTCAAGTGGCCGGTCTACTGTTGAGAATACTGTGTCCGACATTGAGCCGCCTGCCCGAAAGTGATGATGATAGCCTGCCTCGATTGCCGCGCGGAGAAGGGGAAGTAGGAAGTTCTGGTAATCCCTCCAATAGTCGTAGTCCTTACCCGGGTGCTCCTGAATGAACTCGATCACCTTATCCCACGACTCTTCGTTCGAGTCGGGGTAAGGAGGAAATCTTGAATCAATTTGCATCGTCGACCCCTGCTCCATTTTCCCTAAGAAACGCGTGGCCGCCATCTTCAGAGTTTAGGCGCTAGGGTCGGGCTGACTCGCTGACTCGCTGTCTTGCTTCTCTTCAGCTCCGCTTTCCGTAAAGCAAAAACTCCTTGTTCCCTTCCATGCCGGTGATAGGCGAAGGAATTGTGCCAACCACTTGCCAGCCCAGCGAACGCACGCAATCTGCAACCTTGTCGATCGCCAACTGGTGCGCTTCAGGGTCGCGCACGATGCCGCCCTTTCCCACATACTCGCGCCCGGCCTCAAACTGCGGCTTCACCAGCACCACTGCTTCTTCAAGCGTCTCCGCGGCGGCCACCACCGCCGGCAGCACCAGCGTGGCCGAGATAAACGACACATCCATTACCAGCAATGTCAGCTTCTGCCCGCCACCAGCCGAAACTTCCGCCGAAACATTGAGAGACCCAGCCTCCAAAAGCCGCGCATTGGTGCGCTCCATAAGCCGCACCTGGGGCAAGCTGCGCAATTTGGCCGCAATCTGGCCAAAGCCCGTGTCGATGGCCGTCACATGCGCCGCACCGTGCTGCAGCAGGCAGTCGGTGAACCCTCCTGTCGACGTGCCCACATCCACGCAGGCGCGTCCCTCAACTGCGATCTTCCAGCGTTCCAGCGCGGCCGCAAGCTTCAGCCCTCCCCGGCTCACGTAAGGCATGTCGTCTCCCAGCAGCCGAATCGCCGCATCCAGGGCCACCATCGCGCCTGCCTTGTCCAGCTTTTGCTCGCGCACCAGCACCCGGCCGGCCAAGATGAGGGCCCGCGCCCGCTCGCGGCTCGGCACAAGACCCCGCTCCACCAGCAGTACATCGAGACGGGATTTGCCGCCGTCAGCCACCGCTCTCCCTCTAAGAATCCTGTTTGGCCTTCAATTGAAAAGGCCATTCCAGCTTACGGAATGGCCCCCTCGATCTCTTGTTGCACTGTGCTTTGCAGCTTTACTGGATCGCCCTGCACGCATCCAGCGAGCCCGTTTGCGATGCGCCCGGCAGATTGCACGGCTGCCCGTATCCCGGAACGCGGCTGGTATAGTTGTTGTTTCCGCTTGTGCCGGTCTGGGTTGTCACGCGCAAATCAACCACCGTTCCCTCCACCAGCACCGTCGTATCGATCACGTCGATCTCTGTCGGAGTGGTTTGGATAACGGTGATGTATGGGCTGTTCGGCGCCGCAGCATACACCTTGTCGTACTCAGAGTTCTGCGTATTCAGCACCGTTCTCGGATTGCCAACCACCGTCAGCGTCTTTTCGAGCGTATGGGTGACCAGGTTCACCGCCGACACGGTGCCGTTCGGCGAGGTTGTGCAGTCGGGCGTGCAATCGCCCTGGTTCGCCGTATAAGCCTTCGAGCCATCGTTTAAAACGGTGACGCTGGCCGGGTACGGAGTGGGCGTATTTCCCACGGCAATCGTGTATGTGGTTCCGAACGTCGCGCTGTCGTTGCCGAACTCGTCAACGCTCACGTCAATCACGCTGATCGTTCCGCCATCGTAATTCGCCACCACCAGTTGCGATGTCGCCTGGTTGAACTCGGCGTCAACGGGTCCGGCAATCGCCGTCATTCCCGCCGTTCCATTGGGCGGCGCCACGGGGACATTTGTGATCCCCGTTGCTTTGCTCGCAGCCGTCAAATTACTGACCGCCGTAGTAGAAAGCGGCAGGATGGGATGGCAGTTCACCGTTTGCCCGGTTTGGTTCTGGAAGGGCACGCACTGGTCCAGCGTGTTGTCCTGAACATTGATTACCGAAACCGTGTCACTACCCCGGTTCAACACAAACAGCCGTTTCTGGTCGTTCGACTCCACTGCGAACACCGGGCATTGCGCGTTGGTAGATCCGCCTGCGGCGTTGCTCGCGTTAAACGGATCAAGCCCGATTGCCGAGTCAGCAACAAACGACGGCTCGACCGGCGTCGCCACGCCGTTTTCACCCACCGTAGCAGGCGAACTATTGCAGGTCGTTTTCGTGAATCCGGGCTGAGCCTGGGGATTCTGGCTCAACACAAATTGGCGCTGACCGGTCACGGTGGGCGCGCCAGTAACATATACCGGCATGGTGGCTACAGGGACTGCCAGATTAAAGGTCTGCGGCGAACCTTTGAAAACGTCGACTACATTCCCATTCAAATCCGCCGCCCAAAGTCCCGCGGAGGGCGCCATCAAGTTGACTGGCATGGACGTCGAGGGAAGCGTGGAAACGGTGACGTTCTTCGCCTGAAGGCTGGTAGTTACGGGGAAGTTGGTCATGGTGCCGTCGCTGTTGTAGGTGTATCCGTTCGCACCCACCTCATCGATAGTGAACGCAATGGGCCCAGGCCCGATCGGAGCTATCGCCATCACCGTATCACCTGAGTAGTCGATGATGGTGGCCACGCCCGGAGTCGTTGCGCCCGTAGTGGATACCACCACCGCATACGATGACGGTTGCGCCGCCGGGCCGCTGGGGGTAATGGGCGTTACTACCGGCCGGTAATTATTGCCGCATCCGGCAATCAGGGCTGAAACCGCGATGGCCGTGCCCGCTTGTGCCAGCAGCGTCCGCAACCGGCCCTTCTTCATATCAAAAAGCCTCATTCAGAATATTTCCCTGTCCTAGGGCGATTGTAAATCAGTGGGGCGGTCCGCCGAGCCTCGCACCTCTGCCTGAACCATAAGTAAAAAAAGCGAGAAGACTCTCTCTCATAGAGACGTCCGCCGCGCAAAAAAGGCATCGGCCAATCCCGCTGTTCAATCGGCGCCTGCACATACACTGAAGGAGTACCGCCGGCCTCCCGACCGGCTGTAGTGCTGGCGTCCCCGCCCGCACCCGATCAATGGCCTTCGATTTCCACAATCGTGCTGTCGGGCGCGCTCCAGGCAGCCGGGCCTTCGCTGCTAAGTTTCTGGCCGGAATCGTCCCAGTGCAGTTTCGTGATCTGGCCCCCACCCTTTTCGTAAGCGTAGGTCGTTCCGTCGTCCTGAAACAGCGTAAAGCTCGCATCTGCACCCGGATACACCTTCACCTTCACAATTGCTTGCTTCTGGTGCGTGTTTTCGACCTCGGAACCCATCGGAATGATCGATCCAGCCTTCACAAACAGCGGAATCGTATCGATGGGCGACGACGCTCGAATCGTCTGCCCGCCTTTGATCCGTTCGCCGGTCCAGTAGTTGTACCAGTCGGTCCCCGCGGGCAGATAGACCTGCTTGGATGTGGCGCCCTGGTCGGTTACCGGAGCCACCAGGAACGCCGGACCGAACATGTACTCATCGCCCATGTCGGCAACCTTGGCATCGCTCGGGAAATCAAGCGCCAGCGCCCGCATGAACGGAGCCCCGGTCAGCCATGTCTGGTAGCCCAGCGAGTAAATGTAGGGCATGAGCTCGTAGCGGAAGCGCAGATATTTCTCAAGTATCGGTTCAGCTTCGTGCCCGTACGACCACACTTCATTTTGCTTGCGGCTGCCATGAGTGCGCATCACAGGCAGGAATGTCGCATACTCAAACCAGCGCGTGTAGAGCTCGGGATAGTCGTCGTATCCGCCCACGTTGGCGCGCGCGTCCGATGGGTCGAGCAACGGCTTGTGCGCCGGGTGATGCACCGGAGGCAGGTATTGCCATCCGCCCGTGTCGTTCGACCAATAGGCGATGCCCGACGCAGTTACGTTGAGCCCGGTGGGGATCTGCCGCTTCAGAGTGTCCCAGGTCGGGAAGATATCCGACGACCAGGTGATGGTGCCATTGCGCTGCGAGCCAAGATACGCGTCGCGCGAAAGAATCAGCGCGCGCCCCGGCTCGTCCCGGCGCATTCCATCGTAGAGCGCCGCGGTATGAAACAGCGGATAGACATTGAAGAACTCCGTCCCCGGCCCGATTTTCAAATAAGCACCGTTCGGCGGCAGATCCGGCTCCGTTTCATCGGCCCAAAGCGAGTCAAATCCCTTGGCGACAATGTTGTCGCGCACCGTGTTCCAATACCACTTTGCCGCCTCAGGATTGGTCGTATCTATATCCGATCCGGCGCGGTCGTAGGGCAGCCCGTCAATCGGCTTACCGTCGGCGTAGGCGATGAACCATTTATTCTTCAGCACTTCGTCGTAAAAGCGGTCGCTCGGCACAAACCGCGGCCACACGCTGATCATGGTCTCGAACCCCATGGCGTGCAGTTCGTCGTTCATCTTCTTCGGATCAGGCCAGAACTTGGGATCGAAATCCATCTGACCCATGTTGGTGTAATAGAACCAGTCCACCACCAGCACATCCGCGGGCAAATGGCGGTCCCGATACCCCTTCGCCACACCCAGCAATTCCGCCTGGCTGCTGTACCGCTGCTTGCACTGGATGTATCCATACGCGGCCTTTGGCATCATGGGTGTGGGCCCGGTCAGCAGGCGGTAGCCTTCGTAAATCTCATCGGCGTTCTTGCCTGCAATCACGAAAAAGGAAACGCGGTCGCCCACCTGCGAGGTCCACTTGGTCTGCCCGTTGAATCCACCCTCGAAGGTCGTCTTCGATGGGTTGTCCCACAGCAGGCCGTAGCCCTTGTTGGTCACCACGAACGGCACGCAAAAAGTTGGCGCCGCCGGAGATTCGTAGTCGGCCCAGCAGTGCACCGCGTGACCGCGCCGATCGAGATACCCTTCCTGGTTCTGCCCCAGCCCGTAATAGTGTTCATCGTCGGGCGAGGTAAACGTTGCGCCCACCGTGTAGAACTCGTCATCGGTCGGCCGCCGGTCGTTGGCAATCTGGGCTGTACCGTCTTTCTGGTTCAACTCGGCTTGCGTCCAGTCGCGCATATCCAGCAGCGTCGTCCCGTCCGGGGTCTGAAACGAGATCGGCGTCCACGGCGTCGATCCAACAAAATAGCCGGCCTGCGCCACTGTCGACTCAGGCCCATTAAACCGCCCTGGAATCCTGGCCGTAACCACCATGCGCGAGGAGCTGTAAACAACGCTGCCAGACTTGTAGCTCGCGCTCCAGCCACTCGCCGCGGGGTGCGCAATCACACCGTATCCCGGCGCTGCCACTGCCGGCCCATGATTAATGCTGAGCGTGACGCGCAAAATGTTTTCGGCATACGGCTCAAGCACAACGGTCGCGCCGCCGCCTTCAATTGCGATGCTGTCGCCACTCGCCGTGACTCCCTTAGGCGGCGTGGTTGAACTCTGGGCCATGGCCGAAAACGGTGCTGAAGATTGACCGGCAAAGCAAGCGCAAACCAAAACAGCAACAAAAGCCGAAAGTTTTTTCACATTAGCCTCACGAAAGCAGACGCAATTCCGCCGCGTGAATGAGTGTAAATCCCCGGCCTGCCCAATCGTCCGTTCATCGATGAAGCCCTTGGCCAACGATTCGAACGCGAACCTGCCAACTCGCCATATCCGCGCAGTGGACGCCGACTTGCGACTTCACACCAAATTGGACCACCGCTTTCACCCTCCATGCAGGAACGGTACGATTGAAGCGTGAAACACAACTCTCAACCCTGGCAATCGAAGCTGATCCTGCTGCTGGTGATGCCTGTGGTGGGCTGCGGGGTTGTGTTTGAAACCAACGACTGGTACGGCAGCGCGCCTGCGGTAGTTTGGACCCTCGGCTTGAGCGCTACGCTTGGTATTGTGACGCTGGCGCTGCGTGCCGCTACTCCGTTTGCGGCGGTTACAGGCGCGGTAATCACCGCTCAGCTTATGTATGCGACGGCAGGTACGCCCTTCTATGCCTGGCGCACTTTCATTGTTCCGGTGCTGGCGGTATCGCTCTTGGCCTTTGGTGCAACCCGCGTGGGCCGGGCAAAGAAGGAGCAGCTCGGCACAGCGGAAGCGCGTCGCGGGCGCTCAGCCGCGCAGGTGGCGGCCAACCTTGGCGCGGCGGCACTCATCTCAACCGGTCTCTTTGTAAGCTGGGCTGTAAACAGCCGTTGGCTGCCGCACTCGCCAACGGTCCTGCTGATCGCAAGTCTGGCCGCCATGGCTGAGGCCGCCGCCGACACGGTTTCAAGCGAGATTGGCCAAGTCCTCGGCGACCGTCCGCGATTGATTACGACTTTGCGGCCTGTCGATCCCGGCACCGACGGCGGCATCACCTTCACCGGGTCGTTGGCGGGAATCGCTGCTGCAGCCATTGTCGCCGCGCTGGGGTGTTCCGCCGTTCACGGCGATCTGCGCTTCTTCCTGATCGCGACTGCCGGCGCCGTCTTCGGCTTCTTCTTCGACAGCCTTCTGGGTGCGACTCTCGAACGAAAGGGCTGGCTCAACAACGACGCAGTCAACTTCCTGTCAACCATCTCAGCGGCTGCCTTCGCTATCTTCGTGGTCGCAATCTAACGTCGCTGACCCCGCTTTTTCCTAACTCCGCTGCCTTTCTCAATGCAGCCCAACCCGCCATAGCGTGTAGCTCAGGATCTCGTGCCCGATCCGCTCGAACTGCGACTCTTCGTCTTCAACGGCGGGCTTCGGCCTGGGTGAGGTCAGCACGTCGAGCCCATCGGCCGCGCAGATGGCATGGATGCGGAACAGATGGGTTCCATCGCTCACGATCACCAGCCGCTTGAGCCCGTTGGTCCGCGCAATTACCGCGATGCGCCGCGCCGATTCCTCAGTGTTGCGGCTCTCCGTTTCGGCGATGATCGATTGCTCCGGCACGCCCTGGCTCATCAGGTATTCGCGGCCCACTGAACCCTCTGAGTACTCATCGCCGCCCGCGCCCCCCAGCGTGATGATGAGCGGCGCAATGCCACTTCGATAAAGATCGACAGCGTGATCGAGCCGCGCCCTGAAGACCGGCGAGGGCCGCCCGTCGTACTCGGCCGCGCCAAACACCCCGATCGCATCTGCCGGCGCAGCCTCATCGCGATTCGCATAGGTTTCAATCTGCTGGTAGACATACCGGCACCAGAAGAATCCGCATACGGCTACGGCCAATACCACCAACACGATCGCAGCCGCAACCGCGCGCCGCCCTTTCGACTTGGTACGGGCTCTCATTTCTTCTTTCCGAATTATCGTTGTAGAGCCATCACAACTTCATGGGTGGGAATCGCGCCCTCGCGCAGAATCTCCCATCGCCCCGGCCCCAAAGAGAGATCGACAATCGTCGTGGGCAGCGAACGTCCGGTCGGTCCGCCATCCACAATCAGCGGTATGCGGTCGCCAATCTGGTCGCGAACGCACGCCGCATGCGTACACTCGCTCGCCCCTTGTAAATTTGCCGACGTTGCGGTGATTGGCAACCCGAAACGCTCCACAACCGCGCGTGGAATCGCCGCATCGGGCACGCGTATGGCAACGTTGCCCGTGTTCGCCGTCGAGCGCAGCGGAAGCTTGGTGCCGGCTCGCACAATTATCGTCAGCGGACCCGGCCAGAACTTGTCTGCCAGCTTATCGAGCATTGCGTCGCTGTCGCGCGCCAATGCGTAAGCCTGGGCCAGTCCTGAGATCAGCAGCGATAGCGGCTTGTGCTTCTGCCTGGTTTTGATCTGGTAGATTCGTTCCACCGCCTGCAGGTTCACCGGGTCCACCGCGAGACCGTAGAACGTATCGGTCGGCAGTGCCACTACGTCACCCTTCCGCAGGCACGAGACGATGTAATCGATCCGGTCCGGCTGGGGTTCATCGGGATGGACGCGCAAGATCTCCGCGGACAAGAAAATCTACCTCAGTTCCCCGAATTGGAGGGCAATTGCCCACTGGGCAGCGCGGTTCAGGTGGTGACTAATCATGGGATGCGCCATTTTTATGCCACAAAGACGGAAACTAACACAGCACCAGCTTTGGTGCAAGTTCGCCACCAGCAAGTGCACCACCCTCGACAAGACCAGGCGACTCTTTGAATGCCGCGCCTTTACTGAGCGCAAATGCACAAAGCTCGAGGTCTGTGGAATCTCCGTTCGCCCAACTCAGCCCATCCCGCTCCAAAACGCCGTAGAATCTGCTCAGCGCATTGAAGGATTCTGAACGGATGCCTGTTCGCATTGTACAGAGTAAACAGAATTCGCGGCTGAAAGAACTTCGCGCGGCCCTTGCCCATCCAGGTTCCGGCGATCGAGGTTCCGGCGATCGCGGTCTCTGCGGTATTGAAGGCCCCAACCTGATTGCCGAAGCCCTGCGATCGGGCCTGGCCATCCATACCGTCTTTCTTGCGCAGCGATCGCAGCGATTACTTGAGGGGCTGCGTATTCCCGTCGAGGTTGAGATTCTCATCCTCGAGCAGAATATTCTCACCTCCGCCCTCGCCACCGAGACGCCGCAGCCCATCGCCGCCCTTGTGCAGCCGCCCATCTGGACGTGGGAGCATGTGCTCGGCCTCCGCCGGAACACTGTTCCCTTGATTCTCGTTCTCGCCGGCCTGCAGGATCCCGGCAATCTGGGCACGATTTTGCGCTCGGCCGAGGCATTTGGAGCCACAGGCATTGTAGCCCTCACCCGCACTGTCTCCGCGTGGAACCCAAAAGCCGTCCGCGCCTCCGCCGGCAGCGTCTTCCGCGTGCCGCTCATTGCGTCAACCGCCGAGGACTGCATCACTCGTCTGCATCGCGCCGAAGTCTCGATCTGGTCCACCGCAGCGCTGCCTGAAGCCGCAACTGAGGCGTCAGGGCACGACCCGGGAAGCCGCACAGCAGGCGAATCGCGTTCCGGTACGTCGGTAGATTCAGACCAATCACGTTTTGTATCAGGGCACGACTTCAGTCGTGCCGAAAAAGCGCCAAAAAATGATGGGGCTTTAGCCCCTGGGACTCCGATCGCAGCGCACCATGCCAACCTCGCCGGGCCCGTCGCGCTCATCATCGGCAACGAAGGCAATGGCGTTCCCCCCGAGCTAGCCGCCCGCGCCGACGCCACCATCACCATCCCCTGCCCCGGCCCAGTCGAAAGCCTCAACGCCGCCGTCGCCGCCAGCATTCTGCTTTATGAAGCCGCGCAGCAGCGTGCATCGCAGCCGTCAACGAAACAAGCTGCCAGGAAAGTAGAATGAAAATCCTCATGCTTGTCCTTGTATTTCTCAGTTGCGCCTACGTCTGGTTGACCTGTCTGTCCCAGTGGTTCGCGGGGCCGGAAATTAGTGGTCCTTTGCCGCTCCAGTACATCGCGCTTCGGCTTTTCGCCGTTCTCGTAACGCTTTGCTGTTTACTTGCGCTCAAGGAGACCCAAGCCGCGGCTATCGCAATCTGGGTCGTAGCCGTATCGTATGCGCTGATCAGTTGGAAGATAAATGCCGACTGGGTTTTTCGCGAAGAGCTGCAGTCGACCGTTTTCTGGGCTCCTCTGTTCCTTACAATCGCTGCCCTGCTTCGCAAGCCTCGAAAAGTGGTCGCCCTATGAGCCTCTTCGACAACCAACCCGATTCGCCGGCCCCACCACCGCACTCGTCCAAAACGCTAAACCGCGGAGCGGTTCCGTTGGCCGAGCGCATGCGGCCGCGATCGCTTCACGAACTCGTCGGGCAGGAGCATCTGGTCGGTCACGGCAAACCTCTCCGTGTCCAAATCGACCACGACGACCCCAGTTCGATGATTTTCTGGGGCCCTCCAGGCGTTGGCAAAACCACGCTGGCAAAGATCATCGCCGAAACCACGCAGGCCAACTTCATTGAGTTCTCCGCGGTACTCGCTGGCATCAAGGAAATCAAGCAGGTAATGGCCGACGCCGCCAAGGCCGCCGAACTGCACTCGCGCACCATCCTCTTCATCGATGAGATTCACCGCTTCAACAAGGCGCAGCAGGACGCGTTCCTGCCCTACGTCGAGCGCGGCACCATCCGCCTGATTGGCGCCACCACTGAGAATCCATCGTTCGAAGTGATCTCGGCGTTGCTATCCCGCTGTCGCGTGTACGTGCTCGAACCTCTGAAAGAGGAGCAGATCGTCACGCTCCTCAGCCGCGCGCTTGCTGATAAAGAGCGCGGCCTGGGCGCGCTCGGACTCACTGCCGATGAAGACGCGCTCAAGCTCTTCGCCGCCTACTCCAGCGGCGACTGCCGCAGTGCTTACAACGCGCTTGAAGTCGCCGCGCAGCTAGCAACCGCCGCTGTGCGTGATGAGGTTTTGAAAGGGCACGACTTCAGTCGTGCCGAAACTGCCCCAAAAAATGAAGGGGCTTTAGCCCCTGGGGGAAGTAGTTCCGAACCTGCGATTCCAATTCCCGTCCGCCGCATCACGCGCGCCATCGCCACCGAGGCTCTCCAACAACGCGTCCTCATGTACGACAAATCCGGCGAGGAGCATTACAACCTCATCTCGGCGCTGCACAAGAGCGTACGCAACTCAGACCCCGACGCCGCGCTCTACTGGCTCGGCCGCATGTTCGCCGGCGGCGAAGACCCGCTCTACCTTGCCCGCCGCATCGTCCGCATGGCCATTGAAGATATTGGCCTGGCCGCGCCCGAGGCCATGAACCTCTGCCTCTCCGCCCGCGATACCTACGAGTTTCTCGGCTCACCCGAAGGCGACCTGGCCCTCGCTGAAGCCGTCGTCTACCTCTGCCTCGCGCCCAAGTCGAATGCCGTCTATACCGCCTTCGGCGCAGTGCAGCACGACATCGAACAGACCCGCCAGGAGCCCGTCCCGCTCCATCTGCGCAACGCGCCCACCCGCTTGATGAAAGATCTGGGCTACGCCAAAGGCTACCGCTACGCCCACGACGAAGAAGACAAAGTAGCGGATATGGACTGCCTCCCCGACTCCCTCCGCGGCCGCACCTACTACCACCCCACCCAGGAAGGCCGCGAAAAAATGTTGGCCCAGCGGATGGAAGAGATCAGACGGATCAGGTCACATAAGCGCAGCGAACCTTGATCCCCCCACAACTCACGCTCAAACTAACGCGCAGTCATCCTGAGCGAAGCGCAGCGGAGTCGAAGGACCTGCAGTTGTTCTTCGCACGAACTCACGGACTCCGCTTAAGTGAGCGCAATCTTGCAAGCAGGCCTGAGTATTGGTAGACGGCCTTCAATACCTCCTTCGCAAATTCAATCCCGATTTCGACCTCTTCTTTGCCAACGTTGTTGAATTCTTGAGACTCGATGTGCGCCGCATCATTCCCAAGTAGGCGCAGATCGTCTAAACCGTCCAGCAGTTCGGGAGGTAGAAGGACCTTCGTCCCGAGCGCTTTAATCCGTTCCTTGAGATTTGGCCCGGCCGCTCCCTGAACATGGCAAAGCTCTTCAAGCGTTTTTCTAACCATAATCGCGGACGCGATGAAGCATTCATTTGCGTGGCAACTGATTGCCTCCTCGAGCGTTTTCGTTATCGACGCAGGGATGTTCGTCGAGTCAAAGTCAAGACGCTCGGCAGGATAAGTTGCCGCTAATCGGCCCTTACTCCTATCCCAAATAAAAAATACGAGTACCCTGCAGACTCGGTTTGGGCACAGACGCAAGCCAGAGACTGCCTGTGTCTGACCGGAGCTTATTTGGACGTCAGTCAGGTTCGGTTGGCCGCTGAAATAAACCCTGTCGAAGGTGCCTACTTGCCTGCATGCAGGGCACCTCATGCTCACCGACGCTTCGAGGTTGGTGGCTGCTGGGTGGGTATTACTGGCACTCACTATCATGGCGATTACTCCGGTCGTATTCTGATTCGAAGAGACGGTTCGCACTGATTCTACGTCGGGAGATCAGACTAGGCTTGTTGGGCCTCGAACCCCAACCCACCCTCGCAAGAAAGGTCTTAGTTCCCTTTGGGCTTATCCAAGACCGCCAACACCTTATAGGTCTCGGACTGTGTTTTCTTTCCATCGAGACTAACTACCCACTCCAATTTCGCCTTGTCGCCGTGAAAGTCCGCGTCTATATCCGCCACGAGAGGAACGCGGCAGCTGCGGTGGTTGCCTTGGGGACCAGCCATCCGTTCGGCAAACTTGCTCTCGCAATTCACGACTACAGCTCGTCCATCTGGTAGCAGAAGAGTAAGAGTAGCTCCCCGCACGTGGTAAGGCACCACATGTGCGGGGGTGCTGATGCCATTTGTCGAACCCGTGCCACCGCAATTCACGCTGTTGTCGCTGCCGCTGCAATTTACACTTGCAGTGGAATAAGAACTGAATTGCCCCGGAACAACATAAGAGTAGTCGGTTTCGTTATCTTGGCGGTCCATTACCTTCACCGCAAGCTTTTGAGAAAACGCAGGGGCGATACACGCCAATAGAAGCGCAGCGGCCACTGATCTCATCACATGTCTCCGTGCGCGAAATTATACAGCCTAATGCCTCAAGCAGTGCCCAAAGAATCTGGGCCGGACCGCCTGCCGCCGGGGCTTGGGCCGCAAACTGGCAACGGTGCGCATTGATCCTGCATCCAACCACGTCAGTCCCTTCAGGTGCCGGACGAAAGGAAATTCAATGGCCTCGAGAAAACTCTGTTCGTGCTTGTTGGGCGCCGCGTTGGCGACCTGCGTGTTGACCACCGGCTGCCAGCCCCAGAGCAATGCTGGGCAGACTAGCGTCCAGCCGGCACAAGATGAGACCGTGATTTACAACAAGTGGGAGGTTGAAACCCACCGTCCCCACAAGGATATTAATCAGCGTCCCCCGGAAGAGCAGAAAGAGTACCACGACTGGCGGCAAAAGAACCCCAACGTCCGCTAGCTGATACCGGAGCCTTCTGATCCCTAAGCTTCCCAAGGATTCACAACCCACTTCGCAATGTCTTGGAATTGCTTCACATTGCGCGTAGCGAGTGTGGCGCGAGAGGCGAGGACTACGCCGGCGATTGTCGCTTCGCGTCTTCCTCATCCGCACGATCAAGCGCAATGCGGTGAATTTCGCACACTTCGTATTCAAGGCTGCGGCCATTCCGCTAAGCGCGATTCTCCAATATGCGAATTACTTTCGGCTCGACTTTGCGTATCCGTAGAATCGCCATCTTGCAACACTATCGGCCCAGAGTTGACAGGAGTTCAGCAATCGCCCGATATTCCACGCCCGCGCCTACCTCCTATTTCGCCAATTTCGCTAGCGCGTCCGTCACTATTCCCGGCGTAAGCACCTGCGGCAAGAGCAAGGGATCGCTCTGCCCCGGCGCGTAGAGCGCATACACCGGCACGCCGCTGCGCCCGAGATCGGTAAGCGCCTGAGTAATGGCTGGGTCTTCGCGCGTCCAGTCGGCCCGGAAGAGCGCGACGTTCTTTGCAGCAAATGCCTGCATCACTTCAGGCCGGCTGAGGGCAACCCGCTCATTCACCTGGCAGCTAAGGCACCAGCTCGCGGTAAAGTCCACAAACACGGGCTGGCCAGCCGCAAGCGATTTTTGCAATGCATCGGCCGACCACGGCTGCCAGGGGCTGCCCGTCAGGGAACCGGATGTTATGTTCGCCTTTTCCATTTGCGATTCGGCGGCCAGCCTCTGCCCGTAAACCGCCAGCCCCACCACCCCGGCAACAATCAGCACCGCAACCACCGTCGCCCATCGCGTGGCCGGCCAGCGTCCCAGGAACCACCCCGCAATCGCCAGCAGCAGAAAACTCCCAAGCAGCGCCGCCAGCAACTCCGGGCCATACCCTGAGGTGACCACCCACGCCAGCCAGATCACCGTCGCAAAGATGGGCACTGAAACCGCCTGCTTCAGCACCTCCATCCACGCGCCCGGCTTGGGAAGGAAACGCGTCCACGCCGGCTGCAGCGTGAGCGCCACATACGGCGCGGCCAACCCCAGCGCCAGCGCAGTAAACACCGTGAATGTCACCGCAACCGGCGCGCCAATCGCGTACCCCAGGGCCGCTCCCATGAACGGCGCAGTGCACGGCGTGGCCACAATCACGGCCAGCACACCGGTGAAGAAGCTGCCCGCATAACCCTGTTTGCCGATCAGCGTCCCGCCTGTGCTGGTCAGCGTAAGCCCGATCTCAAATTGCCCGGCCAGCGAAAGCCCCATGAAGAACAGCAGCCCGGCCATCAACATCAGGAACACCGGCGACTGGAACTGGAATCCCCAGCCGAGCGACGCGCCCGCCGAGCGCAGCACCAGCAGCACACCCACCAGCAGCCAGAACGAAACCAGGATGCCTGCCGTGTAAATGAATCCGTGGCGACGCAGCTCGTGCCGCTCCTCCGAACCCGATTGCACCAGCGCCAGCCCCTTCAAAAACAGCACGGGAAAAACGCAGGGCATCAGGTTCAGCAGCATCCCGCCCAGGAAGGCCAATCCTGCCGCGCGGAAGATCTGAGCGACCGAAACCGCTGCAGCGGCGGGCGGCGCGGCAACCGTCCCCGGCATCGCCGTCAGCTCGTAATTCCGCCCTCCTGCGAGCTCAAGAACCCCTTTCAATTGAGTGGGATTCGCCTGAAGATTCGAGTCCTTCTTTAACTCCAGAACCAGCCCGTCTCTTGTCGGCGCAAACTTCTGCGCCGAGGGGTTGTCGAGGATGTTCTGGTCTTCTGGAAAGAAGACCGCGTCGGTCTCGCGCCGACCGGTTGTAACGCCAAGTCGGAAGCCAGTGGGCGTGGGTTGGAAGAGTGCAGTAGCCGTTGATGGCAGCGGCACAGGCAGCGAGCCAATCCCCCGCTTCCACAGAGTTTCATCCACCGATGAGGTGGTAGCAGAAGCTGGAGCGGACGCGGTCAGCATCACGCGCATGCCGAGCTCCGCCTTGCCTGGGATGCACACCTCGCGGCAAACGAGCCATGTAACTTTCGCGTCAAGTCTTGCCGGACCCAGCGTGGCTGATTTTGCCACGTCGAATGAAAACGGGAACAGCACTTCGTCTTCGTAGCCGAAGTCCATCAGCGGGCCTAGCGGCAACCTCTTCGGAGCGGGAAACTGGAGCGGGCTCGCGGTCATTCCCTGCGGCAAGGTCCAGTTGATGCGCGGCGGCTCGCCTGAATCCCCGGCATTCTGCCAATACACATGCCAACCAGATTCGAGCTTGAAATAGAGGCCTGCGCTGTTGGGTCCACCGGGATAAAGCTCACTTTGCGGGAGCACCAACTGCACATGCAGATGCGCTACATCGGCATAGCTCTTCGTGGTTTGCGCGGGCAGCGCCGCGGCGAGCAGAACAACGGAAGCTAAGGTCAGAACAAAACTGCGCATGTGCAAGCGAAACTGACTCCTGACGATTGGACTCAGTTTAACGGACGGGGGCTCCAAAGTAAGGTTCGCGGTGCGGGTAGATGCCTGCTCCGGGCTCCAATCAGAATGTGCTGTTCCAGTACGCATGCTGCCCAATGTAATAGTCATCGGCCAGGTTGGTCAGAATCGCGCGCCGCACTTCCACAACATTCAAATCCCCGGTAGTCTTGTACAGAATTTCACCATTGGTTCCGATCAGAACGGTGTAGGGAGCTCCGCCCGTCCAGTCGGTCCCAAACGCCTTCACCGCATCCGCGGCATCGTTACCGTTGAAGATCAGATTGCGGTTGAATGCATGCTGCTCTTTCAGAAACCCCAGAACCTTATCCCGCTCATCGGGGGCGTTAATGTTAAGCGTGACAAGCTGGAATTTTCTCCCTCCGTACATGCGAATCATCTTCTCAAGCTCCGGAAACTCAGTCCTGCAAGGCGCGCACCAGGTGGCCCATATATTCACAAGAACCAGGTTTCCGGTGCCGGCATTGGCGCGAAGAGTCTTGATATCGTCAGTCGAGGCAAGATCGAGGTTCACTGGCTTCAGATTGTTTTCCTCGGTCTCTTTGGCCGCATAGGCTCGCTTGTAAGACCATTTTGTTGAGCAACCCACGGTAGGCGTATCCGTTACCTGAACAGGCTGGCCGGCAAGTAGCGCATCGATCGCATCGCGCGCTTCGTGTTTGGTCGCCAGTTCCTCGCGCGCGTTGCTGTCAATGCGGCCCTCGTAGCGCAGGGTTCGCTTCTCGTCGAAAACAAACACGTGAGGCGTTGCCGTCGGACCGTACTTGGTCGTCACCGACTGCGTTGCGCCGTCGTAGAGATACGGGTAATTGAAATGCCTGTACCTGGCCCGAATCTTCATTTCTGCCAAGGTGTCGCCAAGGTCGCTATAGGCGAGTTCGTCGATTCTTTCCGCCTTCGGATCGTTGCCCATGATCACGACGATGGCCACTCCGCGTCCCTTGTAGTCGTTCACCAACTGCTCGATGCGTTGCTCGTACATCTGCGCTACCGGGCAGTGATCGCAACTGAAGATTACAACCAGAACTTTGCTCGATGCGTAGTCCTTGAGACTGTGTATCTTCCCGTCGATGCCGGGCAAAGTGAACCCAGGCGCAGGGGAGCCGATCTTAAGAATAGGCGGTGCGTTGGGCTCGGCTGGCGGAGTATCGTTCTGGCTCCATGCCACCGAAGACCCGAGAAAACTCAGACTGAAGGCAAAGAGCATTGCCGGGAACAAGAGCCTCCAGGAGCGGATTCGGAATGAGTGCGACATTTGCGACAGATCGTGAGTGTCCATTTCCCCTATTCGATACATCAGGTTAAGAACTTTCTTTGATGTCCAACGCTAACACTATCTGAGGCTTGTGAGAGCAATGTGTCCGACCGGCCGGCCTGCTGAGCATTCCGTTTCGCGTGCTCGCGCACCGATTCCGGCAGATCGTAGGCGATTCCAGTTTACCGGAGCAGACGCGATGGACCGACCCATCAGTGCGCGGCCACTGACCGGGAGGCGTTGCGCGGGTCGCCAACATCGTCGACGCGGAGGGTGAGCAGAGCTGCCACTATGAAGAAGACGCCGCCGGCCACCACGGCCGCCAGCCGGTTCTCGTGGAGCAGGTGCACCATCACCCAGCCGAAGCCCAGGGATGCAATGATTTCCGGCGCGACGATGAATACATTGAAGATGCCCATGTAGATGCCGTTCTTGCCTTCAGGCAGTGAATCCGCGAGCATGGCGAAAGGCATTGACAGTGTGCTGGCCCAGGAAATGCCGACGCCGGCCATCGAGAGCAGCAAAAGGTATTTTGAGTGGATGACAGCCACCGAGAGCAAACCTAGCGCGCCAGCCAGCAAGCAGAGACTGTGGGTGAGCTTGCGTCCCAGTTTGGCTGCCAGGGACGGTAACGCGAACGCGAAAACGAAGCAGACTGCCGAGTAGACGCCAAAGCAGGCGCCGCCCCATGCAATCCCATTGGAGTAAAGCGCGGAAGTGGTGTCGGTGGCGCCGAACACGTTGCGTGCAATGGCGACCGGGAAGTAAAGCCACATGCAGAAGAGACCGAGCCAATTGGCCAACTGCACCCAGGCGAGCTGGCGCATGGCGCGGGGCATGTTCACAAAGTCCCTGCCAATGTCGGCGAGTGTAGCGGCGATACCGGCGCTGCGCCTCTTCTCTTTGCGGAAGGCCTCGAGATCGTCAGGTGGGTACTCAGGAGTGGTGAAGATGGTCCACAGTACTGCGCCCAGGAAGGCGATGGCGCCGATGTAGAAGCTGAAGCGCACCGTGAAGGGGATGACGCCCCGGGCGGCCGTGCCGCTCACGTGGAAGACGTCAATCATGATGAGCGGCAGGAACGAAGCCATTACCGCGCCCAGGCCGATGAACAGGCTCTGCATGGCGAAGCCTTGCGTGCTCTGCTCGGGAGGGAGCAGGTCGGTGACGAAGGCGCGATAGGGCATCATGCTGATGTTGATACATCCGTCGAGGACCCAGAGCAGACCTGCGGCCATCCAAAGCGAGGGGCTGTGGGGCATGAGAATAAGTGCCGCAGAGCTGAGCAAAGCTCCGGCCAGGAAGTACGGCCGTCGGCGTCCCAGGCGGGTCCATGTGCGGTCGCTGGCACGTCCTACCAGGGGCTGAATGATGAGACCGGTGAGAGGCGCGGCGAGCCATAGGATGGGGATCTGGTCGGCGCGCGCGCCAAGGTACTCGTAGATGGCGCTCATGTTGGCCATCTGCAGGCCCCAGCCGAATTGAATGCCGAGGAAACCGAAGCTGAGATTCCAAATCTGCCAAAACGTGCGGGGTGGCCTGTTCATCGGGAATGCATCCTCTTTCTAGCGTTCGTATAGCGTGGCGAGTTCGCGCAGTCTCACAGCGAGAGCAGCATCGAGCACGTTCGGCCGGCAACGCCATTTCCAGTTGCCGCTCACGGTGCCCGGAAGGTTCATGCGCGCCGAACTGCCAAGTCCAAGGATGTCCTGAACGGGGACGACCACGGTATCGGCAACAGAACTGAAAACGCCGCGAATCAAGGCCCAGTGAATCTCTGCCTCGTCTGCCAGGTTAAGGTAGGCGCGCGCGAAGTCGTGCTCCTGGCGCACATCTTCAGGCGTGCGCGTGGAGTCGGCGCCACTGGAACTCGTCCACCAGCCCTGGGCAGTGTCGTTGTCGTGGCTGCCGGTGTAGGCCACCAGATCGCGCGTGTAGTTGTGGGGACGGAAGGACGGCCCCTGGGGATCGGTGCCGAAGGCGAACTGAAGAATACTCATTCCCGGCAGATTAAACCTGTGGCGAAGCCGCTCAACGGGCGGAGTAATAACGCCCAGATTTTCAGCCACGATTGGCAACTCGCCAAACTCCTTTTCGAGGGCGGAAAGCAGGGCCTCGCCCGGCGCCTGCACCCAGCGGCCGTTAATGGCGGTTGTCTCATTGGCCGGGACTTCCCAGTAGGACTCGAATCCGCGGAAGTGATCGAGGCGCACGCAATCAAAGAGCGCCAGGGCGGAGCGGAAGCGCGCAATCCACCAGGCGAACCCATCCTCCTGCATTCGCTTCCAGCGATAAATAGGGTTGCCCCACAACTGGCCGGTGACGCTGAAGTAGTCAGGAGGAACGCCCGAAACCACGCTGGGCTGGCCAAGCGAATCGAGGTGGAACAGATCGGGCCTCGCCCATACGTCAGCGCTGTCGTGGGCGACGTAGATGGGAATGTCGCCCATGATTCGAATGGAACGCGCCTCGCACCAGTTTCTCAGCTCGCTCCATTGACGGAAGAACTCAAACTGCCAGAAGCGAATGGTTTGTAGTTGAGCCTGGCGGGTCCGCGCGAATTCTTCAAGGGCGTGTGGGTCCCGGTCGCGCAAGGCAGGCTCCCACCGCGTCCATGCGAAGCCCTGGTGCGCTTGCTTCAGGGCCATAAAGAGGGCAAAGTCCTCAAGCCATGGAGTCTGTGCGCAGAAGTTCTCGAATTCGGCGCGGTCGCCCCCGGAAGACTCTGCGAAAAAGCGCTCGGCGGCCCGGGCGAGCAGCGGCATCTTAAAACGTTCAGCGGCTGCGAATTCGATCGTATCGAGCGGAAACTCAGGCGGGTTGGCCAGATCGGCGCTGGACAGCAAACCACGATTGCGCAACACTTCGAGGCTGAGTAGAAGCGGGCTGCCGGCAAAAGCGGAGAAACATTGGTAGGGAGACTCGCCGTAGCCGGTGGGATGAAGGGGCAGAACTTGCCACAGTTTTTGGCCGGCGGCATGAAGAAAATCTGCGAATTCGCGCGCTGACGGCCCAAGATCGCCCACACCGAAAGGACTTGGCAAGGATGTACAGTGGAGCAGAAGACCGCTCGAACGTGAAAGCTTCATCCGGCAAAAAATACGCTGCTATCGTCACCGCGGTCAAGGACCGCACTCACTCCCCTGGACTGCCAAGCTGGCGCAGTGGGTGCCCATGGTCCCTCGCATTTGGGGACCAGGGAAAGCGAATCCCTTCACTTGTTAGCCCTTTCGCTTGGCGTGCTCGCGGTAGATGCAGTCATTTTGCACGCACTTGACACCGGCAGCTCGCGCTCTTGCCACTGCTTCGTCGTGCACCACTTCGTCCTGCAACCATAAGTAATTGATGCCCAGCCGGATGACTTCGTCCACGATCGCTGGCACGTGCTCACTGGCGCGGAAGACGTCGACAAGGTCGATGCCTTTCCCTGTCTGCTCCTGCGCCTCCGCCTGCGCCGTCGCCAAGTCCGGGTAGCACGGCTCGTCCAGAATCTCTTTGAGCGCGGGATTGACGGCGAAGACCTTGTATCCCACCTTTGCGAGGTACTTGCCGATGTTGTGGCTGGCGCGCCACGGTTTGTCGCTCATGCCCACCACGGCGATGTTCTGCGCCTCGCGCAGCATTTCGTCGATAACTGCCGGATCATTCGGCATCTGTCCCTCAGTCCCTGGTCCCTAGTCCCTAGTCCCTATTGCCTGGTCCCTGCCTCTACTCTTCCAGATCGTCATCCGCCTCGGCCGGCCCCTCCGTGCCCCTGCGCTTGGCCAACAGGTATCCGCGCAGAAAAGGCTCGAGATAACCGTCCAGCACCTTGTCCACGTCGCCCACCTCCACTTTCGTGCGGTGATCCTTGGCCATGCGGTAAGGCTGCAGCACATAGCTCCGAATCTGCGAGCCAAAGTTGATCTCCAGCTTTGAGTCTTCAAGCTTCTTACTCACGGCCTTCTTCTTCTCAAGCTCGTATTCGTACAAGCGCGAGCGCAGCATCTTCATCGCCTTCTCGCGGTTCTTGTGCTGCGAGCGCTCGTTCTGGCATTGCACCACGATTCCGGTTGGTAAATGCGTCATGCGGACGGCCGAGTCGGTGGTGTTTACGTGCTGGCCGCCCTTGCCGCCGGAGCGATAGGTATCGATGCGCAGATCCTCAAGCTTGAGATCGACATGAATCGTCTCGTCGATCTCCGGCGAAACATACACCGACGCAAACGACGTGTGCCTGCGCTTGGCTGAGTCGTACGGCGAAATGCGCACCAGCCGGTGCACTCCGCTCTCGCCGGCCAGCATGCCGAACGCGTACTCGCCCATGATGGTGAAAGTGGCAGACTTGATGCCAGCCTCTTCGCCGTCCTGGTAGTCGTTCATCTCGGTCTTGAAGCCTTGTTGCTCGGCCCAGCGCAGATACATGCGCATCAGCATCTCGGCCCAGTCCTGGCTCTCGGTGCCGCCCGCGCCGGGATGCACGGTCACAATCGCGTTGAGCCCATCGGCCTCACCGTTCAGCATGGTGCGCGCCTCAAGCTCTTCGGCAAAAGTCCTCAGGTCGTTGATGCCCTTTTCCAAATCGAGGAGAACGTCTTCGCCCTCCTTGGCCAATTCGAAATAGGCATCGATGTCACTGGTGCGGCGCATCAATTCGTCGTCGTCGGCAACAAGCTGTTCCAGGCGCTTTTTATCGCGCATCAGGGGCTTGGTAGCGTTGGGGTCGGACCACAACGCCGGATCGGCCAGCTTCGTTTCTATGTTGGAGAGTTCCCTGCGGATGCGGGCAGGGTCAAAGATACTCCCGCAGGTCGCGCACCTGGTTGCGCACGGGAGCGTAGACAAATTCGAGATCGTTCAACGCCATTTTGTTTTTATGACCTGACTTTGAGATAGAAAAACAGCGGAGCTAGCGGCGTTAGCGGAGTTAGCAATTCAACCTGCCGTCCCACGCGTCCTTCGCTTTGATATCGCCCAACCCAGAACCGCTATTGAAAGTATGGCACACAGCCACGCGAACACGTCGCCGTGCTCCGTATAGAAGGTGGTGTCGTCGCGATAGCCGAATTCTGCCGGGAGCGCATCAACCTTGTGACGTGGAATGCTTTGCCGCACGCGGCCATAGGGATCGATCGCTGCCGTAATGCCGTCGTTGGTGCCGCGCAAAATCCAGCGCCGGTTTTCAATGGCCCGCATCCGCGCCATGTTGATCAACTGCCATGGCGCGCTGGTATCGCCGTACCATCCGTCGTCGCTCCCGGTCACAAAAACTTCGGCGCCGTTTTTGGCGAACTGGCGAATTTCGTCGGCAAACACCGCCTCATAGCAGATGAAGATGCCGTAGCGATGCATCGCGCCATGGCCATCGGTCACATGAAAGATCTTGCGATCGTCTCCCGGCGTAAAGGCCGCAACCTTTCCGGTAAGCTTGTGCGCGAAAAAGAAAAACTTCTGAAACGGGATGTACTCACCCCACGGCACCAGGTGAATCTTGTCGTAGCGGCCCAGTTCTTTTCCCCCGGCGTCAAACACCATAGCTGAAACGTAGTCCCGCCAGTGGCCGTCGTCTTTATCGAATTCCGATCCCACGCCGTTCACCACCAGCGGAGCCTGTTCTGCGCGCGCTACGTCCGCCATCGATCGCTGGAATCGCGGATCCTGCTCGAAGAAAGGCGCAGGCGATTCAGGCCACAAAACCAGGTCGGGGTGAGTTGGATACGGCGGGCAAACAATCTCGCCTTCAGGCGCTCCGGTCTGCGGCAGTCCAGCGATGTATGTTTTGCAATTCTCACCGCCCAGGTGAATAAAGTCGGCGATGTGTTGTTGCCATTCGCCCGTTCCGCTCCAGTAGCCGGTGTGTTCAACGTCGAGGTTGGGTTGGATGAGGACTGCGGTTGCGGTGGTCGGGGCCGCGGGTGGCAATACCGAGTTCCCTTCCCCTAAAAGCAGAATGCCTAAAATCAATCCCCCTTTCCAAGTATTCGCCTTGTACTTCTCTTGCAATGACCCATACTCCATAAAACTCAATGAGGCAGTTAGCGCGCTAATCCCAACCAATACAAAGCTGATCCCATAAACACCGGTCCACGGCGCGAGCAGCGCCAGAATCCCGTTGTCCACCTGCGAATACCCAAGCTGATCCCAGGGCACGCTGGTGAAGCGCGCGCCGGTCAGTTCCAGCGCAACCCACAAAAACGGCGCAAACAGCAGCGCCCATCGGGTCGAGCCGGTCACGCGGCGAACCAGTTGCAATCCCCACCCGAAGAGCCCGAAGTAAAGCCCCAGCACCAGGCTGAAGAGCAACAGAATGAGCAATGAGACCGCCGGCGGCAGCCCGCCATGGATCAGCATGGTGTCGTAGATCCAGTAGCAGTTGCCCATGTACCACAGCACGCCGCACACCCAGGCCAGCAGAAAAGCGCGACGCAGTGGTCGCGGCCCGTCAGAGCACGCAGGCGAAAGCACCGCCCAGATGAGCGGCACGAGCCCCAACCACGCAAACACCGAACGCCAAGGCGGCATAGGCCCGGCCAGCGGAAATGGCAACTCGAGCAATCCGGCTGAGAGCCCCGCTGCGGCCCACAAGCGCCATTGTGGCGCGGCTCGTTTTGGCGTGGAACGCTCAGGCGAACTTGGTTGCATACAGCCCTGAGTCTAAAGCATTTGCCAACCCACCGCAGTAACAGCCTAAATCCGCGCTACAATCGATCTCATGCCAATCACCCTCTTTGCTATGCGCGTGCTTGAAGTGCTGTTCTTTGCTGGCCTGGTTGGCTCGTCTATCGTGGTCATCATCAGCTTTGTGGAAGATGGCAAAGAACTTTTCAGCAAAGACAGCAAAGAAGAATAGTCCCCGTCCGCCGCTCTTTCCTCCGCGACTTTGTGATTTGTTTATTTTTTATTGACATCGCCTTCATTCGCCAATAAACTCAGCGCAGAGCGGCAGTTTCACGCCCTCCGGTTTCTACCGCCGGCTTTAGTGCCGGCATTTTTACGATGGCATCTACGCGAACGACCGCCGCCCCACCGTCAGACCGCGTCCGGCTCATTGTGGCGTCGTCGGTAATGCTCACGTTCATTTCGTTCTGGCGCGCCGCCGCCATCGTTCTCAACGATCTTGGATCTTCAGCCTTTTATGCCGGCGGCATCGCCGAGCACGCAGTGGGAGCTGCAGCGCCCTGGTTCATCCTGGGCATCATGCTGTTCAGCTTTGCCGTGCGCGCGGTCTACGTCGAAAGCTGTTCCATGTTCACGCGCGGCGGCGTCTATCGCGTCGTCAAGGAGGCTCTAGGCGGCGGCTTCGCAAAACTCAGCGTCTCCGCGCTGATGTTCGACTACATTCTTACCGGGCCAATCTCAGGCGTTTCGGCCGGCCAGTACATCACCGGCCTCATGAACGAGCTGCTCACCGTAGCCAATACGAGTCACTGGCTGCCGCCGGCGCTCATGGACGCTCACGGCCATCCCTTCCAGTTCAACATGGACTACACTTCGGCGCTCTTTGCCGGGCTGGTCACCATCTATTACTGGTGGCAGAACATCAAGGGCATTGAGGAGTCGAGCGACAAAGCATTGCGGGTTATGCAGATCACTACCGTCATGGTAGTGATTTTGCTTATCTGGGGAGTTTATTCCGTCTTCATTCGCGGCATTCATCTGCCGCCGTCGCCCATCCCCAGCCATCTCCACTTCAGTGAAGATGCGCAGGGCTTCCTCAAACACCGCGGACTTCCCATCATGGGCCTCTTCGGCATCCTCATGGCCTTCGGCCACTCCATCCTGGCCATGAGCGGCGAAGAAAGCCTGGCGCAGGTGAATCGCGAGATCGAGCATCCCAAGCTCAAAAACCTGAAGCGCGCGGCCATCGTTATCGCCATTTACAGCCTCATCTTTACCGGCGGCGCAACGCTGCTGGCTTCAATGCTCATCCCCGACGGCCCGCGCACCCAGGTCTACTCTGACAACCTCATCGCCGGCCTGGCCATGTACATGGTCGGCCCGCTGTTCTGGCGCATCGTCTTCCGCATCTTCGTTGTGCTGGTCGGTTTTCTCATCCTCTCCGGCGCCATCAACACTTCAATGATCGGCTCAACCGGAGTGCTGATGCGCGTGGCTGAAGATGGCGTGCTCACCGACTGGTTCCGTAAGCCGCATCGTAGATTCGGCACCAGCTTCCGCATTATCAATCTCGTCTTCATCCTGCAGATGCTCACCATCGTGCTGAGCCGTGGCAATGTGATCATGCTGGGTGAGGCGTACGCCTTTGGCGTCATCTGGTCGTTCACCTTCAACGCGCTGGCCATGCTGGTGCTGCGTTCGAAATATCACGGCGAGCGCGGCTGGAAAGTTCCGCCTAATATCCGCTTCGGCAAGACCGAGATCCCCATCGGCCTGATCTCGGTTTTCATGGTGCTGCTGGCAACGGCCGTTGTGAATCTATTCACCAAGTCCGTCGCTACCGTCAGCGGAATTGTCTTCGCAGCCGGATTCTTCATCGTCTTTACCATCTCTGAACGCCGCAATCTGCGCCTCCACGAGCTCACTGCGCGACAGATGAAAGACCACTTCCAGCTTGAGCACCAGGACAACGTGAGCCGCGAATCGGCGGCCTTGCGCCCCGGCGGCATCATGGTAACCATGCGCGACGCAAGCAATCCTATCGCGCTCAAGTGGACGCTGGCGCGAACCGACACCGATGATCGCGACGTGGTCGTGATAAGTGTGCGCATGATGGGCGTTGGCGGTCCTGAGTACTTGAGCGCCGAGCAACAGAGCTTCAGCGAGCACGAACAGATGATCTTTACCAAGGCTGTTTCAGTGGCTGAGAGCTTTGGCAAACGGGTTTCGCTGCTGGTGGTTCCCGCGGGCGATGTTTTTGCCGCCCTGGCCCAGGGAGCAAACTCGCTCGAAGTCGATTCAGTGGTGTCAGGCCTGTCGAGTTCCATGACCGCCGAAGATCAGGCCTTCCACATGGGCCAGGCCTGGGAGGCGCTGCCCGAGCCCAAGCGCCAATTCAACTTCTACGTGATTGGGCCGAGCGGAGAAACCAAGGTCTTCTTCATCGGGCCCCACGCGCCTTCGCTCAGCCCTGAAGATGTGCAGCTTGTTCATCGCTTGTGGCTCAACATGCGCCGCGACCCCTTGGCCGCCGATCTGCACCACAGCGACATTATTACTTTTGCGCTGACTCGCCTCGCCGGCCAATACGCGCGCGAAAAAGCCGAGATCCTGCGCGATCTGAAAAACTGTCGCGCCTCCGCCGACTCACCCGCTGGTCCACGCCTCGGCAGCCAGGGCGCACCTTCCACTTACACTTCAGTCGACCAGCCATCGCGAGCCATACGGCAAACCAGAGATCAATAAGGCAGGGAACGAAAAGCAGGGAACGAGGGAACAAGGGACCAAGGGAAAAACAAAACCCAGTTCCGCGGTGAGTCTCTGATTCCCTAAGTACCCGCGTTTCTCGTTCCCTTGGTCCCTTGGTCCCTCGTTCCCTAGTTCCCTAGTTCCCTAGTTCCCTTGTTTCCTCGTTCCCTTGTTCCCTCGTTCCCTCGTTCCCTGTCTCTCACGCTTCAAACGCGTCCCCCGGCTTCCAGTTCACCACTTTCACGCCCGGTTCAACCAACGCAGCCAATTGCTCTGGCGTGCCAACGAGCGGCGGGAATGTTCCCCAATGGATGGGCAGAATTACTTCCGGCTTCAACAACCTGCTCGCGAAGGCTGCCTCATTGGGATCCATTGTGTAGAAGCCGCCGATGGGCAGCATCGCGACGGTCGGCTTGTAAAGCTCGTGAATCAGCTTCATGTCGCCGAAGACCGAGGTGTCGCCCGCGTGATACAGCACCGGCCCAGCCTCAATCGAGATCACGAAACCCGCCGCGACTCCTACATAGTGGGTTCCCTTATCGTCGTCGGCGCCCGATGAGTGCTTGGCGTCTACCATGGTCGCGGCCGCGTCGCCGATGGTTACCGTCCCGCCCAGGTTCATGCCGACTGTCTCCTTTACTCCTTTGCCGGCAATGTAGTCGGCCAACTCGTAGATCGCCACCACTTTCGTTCCGTGCTTTTTCGCCACCGGCGCCGCGTCGCCGATGTGGTCGCCGTGGCCGTGCGTCAACAAGATCGCGTCGAGCTTCGACGGCAGTTCAAATCCCTTCGGATATTTGGGATTGTGCTCAATGAACGGGTCAATCAGAATGTTGGTTCCCCTTGGCGTCTGGATGAAGACGGTAGCGTGGCCAAGCCAGGTAATGCGGGTTTTTGCGGATGCAGTCATGATTTCCTCCTGATTTGAGAGAGGTTAAGTTCGCTTCGATCGCGAACGGGAGCGTTGAATACCCTGCCTCTTGAGAAGTACCGCTTGACGCCGGTTCAAGGCAAGCGTAGGCTACCTCAAAAGGCGAATATATGGCGAAACTTGATTCGCTCTTCCCCATCCTGCAGCCCTCCCCTTCTGGCCCGCTGGCGCGCTCCGCAGCCCAGGCACCGCTCCACGCCGCCGGCCACCTTACCGAATACCGCCCGCTGCCCTCAAAGTCCATCCTCGGCAAAACAACGTCAAAGCGCGGACTGCCTTTCACGCACACCATCAATCCCTACCGCGGCTGCGAGTTCGGCTGCCGCTATTGCTATGCCCGCTATACGCACGAGTTCCTCGAACTGCGATCGCCAGAGGATTTCGAGCACAAGATATTCTTCAAGCAGAACGCCGCATGGCTGCTTGAGCAGGAGCTGAAAAAGCTCAAGCCCGGCACCGACATTGCGCTGGGCACCGCGACCGATCCCTACCAGCCGATCGAGCGCAAGCAACTTATCACCCGCTCGCTGCTTGAGGTGTTTGCGCGCAGCAGCGGATTTCGCATCGGCATCATATCCAAATCCACGCTCGTTACCCGCGATCTCGATCTGCTTAAGCAAATCGCCCAGCGCCACGCGCTCACCGTCCACATCACCGTGACCACGATGAACGTAAAGCTGGCTCGAACGCTGGAGCCGCGAGCGCCGCGACCCGACCTGCGCATCGCCGCGCTCGCGGAGCTTCGCCAGGCCGGAATCCGGGCCGGGGTGAATTGCTCTCCACTGATGCCCGGGATTACGGATACTCGCTCATCGATCGCGTCCGTTGCCCGCGCCGCATCCGATGCGGGAGCGGAGTTCTTCTTTGCCGGTGCGCTCTTCCTCAAGCCCTGCTCCCAGCCAACATTTTTTGCATTTGTGCGCCAGCATTTTCCGCAGCAGGCGGAGGCCTACCGGCGTCGATACGAGAAAAGCGCTTTCGTTTCCGCCGAATATCGCAAGCGCATTGGTGACCTGGTTGAATCCATCCGCCGCGAATACAAGCTGAATACGCGCGTCGGCGAATCGAGCTGGAACCCGGCTCCCACGCCCCAAGTCGAAATGCAACCCTGGCTGCCGTTCAACAGTTGATCGCAAACGAAGATCACCGCGCGGGACGCAGGCGGACTCGTTCCGTATTGCATTTCTCCTGATGGTGTAAAGTTCCGGTGCCCCATCCTCGCCGCGTCTTTGTTTTTTTCCGCTAGAGCACTATACCAAAAGGAGAAATGCTCTGGTCCCTGGCGCCCGATCCGTAACGCGCATTTCCCACACGTCTGCCGGAGAGCCAGTTTTATTGCCCGCCAATTGCATTGAATTACGCGCAATGCGCGCAGTATATAAACATGCATACCGCTGAAGACACCCTGCCGCTGGATTTCACCTCTTTTGAGGCTGCCGACGGCTTGCTCCCGTCCATTTACAGGCTGAAAACCGAGGGCAGAAAACAAAAAAAACATACCCCACCCCTCCCCCGGGGTGCCCAGAAAGTAAATAGGGGGTTGTCGGCATCATGCCTAAGCAAATAAATATAGTTAGCCGACAGAATGTAACAAAAAGGCTGTTACATTTGCTTCGAGCAGATTTGCATTCTAAAGAAGTTATGGCCAGAATTCTGCCGTTTATTGCGTCAAATGCGCGTTTTTGCATGTTCCGGAGTTTCAGCTTTAAATGATTGAATCAGAGGATATTTATGCCGACTATCGCGCACCGGTTATTTCGCTTGAATCCGCACAAAAAGGCCTTTGAAAACCACCAATGCGTGAAGCTGTTTTATCGGCGCACGCTGACACAAATGCTCACTGGGCGATGCATGTGAGAAATATTGCCTGGCCCCTGCCCTTATCTCGTCATGATCACTTCAGAAACGCTGTCCTTGGCCAGGAATTGACGGTGACCCGACCACCCGGCGAAAAGCTTCTCGATGCTGCGATTGGTAAATGCACGCTGGATTTGCGCCGTCTCAGAGAGTTGCATCTCCACATCGTCGCCGCCGGTCAGGTGAAAACGGTAATGGGCGGTCTCTTCGCCGTGGGTGCGCGTGTGAAAAAACGCCAGCACCTCGCCGCCGGGATTCATCGCGTCGAACAAACGCATCACTACCGGAACTACGAAGGCCTCGGGCAAATAGTCGAGCGCCGTCCACAGCAGAACCACGTCGAAGGTACGTTCGCCAAAGTTCATGCTCTGGTTCAGAAAGCCTTCGACATTCCACTTCGGATTTCCTTCTTCGTCCTTTTCGTTCTGCCAATCCCCGTTCAAGGCGTCATGCACCAGGTCAGCCAGAAAGACGCTGTGACCAAGTTCAGTAAGAAAATTAATGTTCGTCGGTGAAGTGTAGCCAACGTCGATCACGCGCAACCCCGGCTCGGCCTGCAGCCTTTTGCGCAGGACGGACCACCCACCGGAGTGACGTGGCACTCTGGGGCCGGCCGGGGTAGTTGCAGAGGCAGTGGGGCCTCCGCGCTGCTTCTTTTCGAACCAGTTCAGCAACCTTCAACCCTCTCGATTTACGGCAATTCCTGGGTTGTCGTGACCTCTTGGAATCTGCTCAAGGTCGCCATTCCCTGATGGAACTACCCCGGCGAGCATCAATCGCTCACCGGGCCACCCGGGGGAATGGTCGCGCCGGCTTGGCCGCAACGGCTCACGGAAACAACGACTCAGCAATTGCAACAGGCGCGCGGGCTCCTCGAAAAGATGCTGCCTGACTAGGACGCGGTAGCACTCTCGGGCTGTCTGGTTGCACCCTGAGTCAAATCCACCTTGCCGCGGAAGACCGCGTTATCTTCAACCGCCAGGCGCAGGGCGCGAATGTCGCCCTCCATCGTGCATCCAGCGCGCAACTCAACGCGACCACTGGCTATTACGTTTCCCTGGACATGGCCCAGAATCAACACATCTTTGGCGGTAAGATCGGCCGCCACGTTGGCGCTGGGCCCAATTGTCAGCCGGCTTTCAGACAGGTTTACAGTCCCTTCCACGCGCCCGTCCACAATCAAATCTTCGCTGCCCTTCACTTCGCCGCAAATTATCACGCTCTTGCCGATGCGCGCGGGAGTACTCTCCACTGGCATGATATTTTCCTTCTCCTGGCCACAGAATTGTCGCTTCCGGGAATCTCGGCCATGTTCCAGTTCGCGTCTGCCGGCCGCCTGGCCCACAGGTGCGACTGGACTCATTCAGCGCCGATGTGCTCCCGGACGATTGTGGTCCCTGCCCGAACTATAACAGTTACCCGTTGCCGGTGCTTTATCCTCTGCATCCGATAAAGGTCTTTGGTTGTCTAATAAAGAAATGGGACAGTATCAAAACAGAACAGCTGCCCTTGCTGCTGCCCGTGGATCTGTCCTCAGGCTCATCCCGCTATTTTGCGCGCTTGCCGGAGTTACCGCCGCGCAAGCGCAACCGGCGGCCGGCTCCCTTTCGCCTGCAGATGCCCAGGCCCTGGTTAGTCGCGCGCTGGCCAGCGAGTTGCGCGCCGTCCAGGACACGAGCCATCCAATGCAATACACCCTGCACAAAATCACTCCGCGCCTGACCACGACCAAGCAGATTGTGGAAACCAAAGACGGCGAAGTGGCACGCCTGACCTCTGTCTTCGATAAGCCTTTATCGCCCGCTGCAGAACAGCAGGAAAAATCGCGGCTCGATGCGCTCTTGAATAGTCCAGACATGCAGCATCATCGCAAACAAACTGAAGATGCCGACACGGCGCGAGCGCTCAAAGTGCTGCGCGCGCTGCCCTACGCATTTACCTATCAATACGCTGGGCCGGTTGACTCGCCGTCGGGCACACTCCAGAAATTCACCTTCAAACCGAACCCGGATTTTTCAGCGCCCGATCTCGAAACCACGGCCCTGAGCCAGATGAGCGGCCAGATTCTGATCGACGCCGCTAATGAGCGGGTGACCCGCCTGGTTGGACATCTCGACCAGGATGTCGACTTCGGCTGGGGAATTCTGGGGCGGCTGAACAAGGGCGGCTGGATCAGGATCGACCAGGCAGATGTGGGCGGTAACCAGTGGCGAACTGTCCACTTCCAGATGCAGATGAGCGGGCGCGTGGTCTTCAAGCCCCGCGCCTTCGACACAACCGAAGACCAGTCAGGATTCACGCCGGTTCCGCTGCGAATGAGCTACGTCCAGGCCATCCAGATGCTCGAAGCCGATGCGCCCCAGGCTGCCGGCAAGTAACTCGCCCTCGACTGACTTATCCGAAGCTCACCTGCGAAGCGTGCAAATGTCCACCAAAAACTTCGGCCCCGCATTTGAAGATGCGGAGCCGAGTTCTTTTCTGCTGAATACCGATTACATCTTCACAAACACGATGACCATGGTGAAGAGGGTGAGTGACTCAATAAATGCGAGCCCGAGCACCAGGAAGAGCATAATGCCTGGGCGGGTGCCGGGGTTGCGGGCCAGAGCCTCAACGGCAGAGCCGACGGCGCGCCCTTGACCAAGGCCGCACAGTCCAGCCGCAAGGCCCATGGCAAGTCCGGCGCCGATCGGAATCAGGCTGGCCGAAGCCGTGCCAGTATCCGCAAAGGCCGGAACGGCAAAGCACAAAGCCGCCAAGGCCATAAATACATATTGAAGTTTCCGCATAGTTCTCCAGCTTCCCTGAGAATTGGCTGCCAGTGGGTGGTTGAGGCTCACCGTGCCGGCGTAACAACAGCTTTCAGCTCTCAGCTATCAGCTTTTGGCTCATTCGCCGGTGAGCCCATGTATCAACTCACCGATTCGAAAGTTAGAAGCTAGTAGCTATTGGCTAGAGGCTGTTCTTCACGCCTTTGGCCCCCTCACACTTGCAACCTATCCGATTTACCCGGAGCGGAAGCGCTCTCCGGCGGAATCTTGTTCTGAAGCTGTCAGCTCTCAGCCTTCAGCCTTCAGCCGCTTTATCGGTCAATCGACCGATCCGACCGAAATCGAAAGTCTTCGGCCCTCTCACATCGAAGCTGATAGCTGAAAGCTGTTTTTAGTGCTCATGCGCGGTCGCTACCGCCAGATAAATCATGGTCAGCAGCATGAAAACGAAAGCCTGAATGACCGAAACCGCAAAGTGCAGTCCCAGGAAGATGGAGGGCACGGCCAGCGGGATCAGTGAAAACCACACCAGCGTGAGCAAGTCGCTCGCAAACATGTTGGCGTAAAGACGGATAGTGAGCGACATCATGCGCGCAAAGTGCGAAACCAACTCAATGGGCAACATGAGCGGCGCCAGCCATGGCAACGGCCCGCAGAAATGCTTGAAATATCCCACCGGTCCCTGCACCCGAACGCCGTGCAGGTTGTAGTAGATGAAGGTGAGCACGGCGATGCCCAACGGAACCTCGGGCCGGCTCGTGGGCGTAGTGACGCCGGGAATGAGGCCGAGAAAGTTGTTCAAAATGATGAAGAGAAAAACGCAGGTGACAAAGGCCTGGAAGCGCTCGGAACCATGACCGATGATCTGGTCGGAAAGATTGCCCACGCCCTCGTGCAGCATCTCCATCACGTGTTGCGCGGGGCCTGGATTCTCAACCGACATTGAAGCGCGAACAAATAGGAAGATGAGAATAAGGCCGCTGGCCACCAGCAGTTCCAGCGCGAAGGCGGCATTGATGCGATATGCGCGCTCGGCCGCTTCGCTGGCGCTCAGGCCTAACCCCTGGTAGAGCTTCATTTCAAAGCCCCGCAGAAGCAGGTTTACCAGATTTGTAAATCCGAAAAGTTCAGGCATTCGAGACTGAAATCTTTCTGTTTCCGCTCAAACCGGGCGGGAAAAGTCCTTCCGTTGTTAGCTGCGAAGCAGGCTAATCGCTTCCCACGCCATGGCCAGCACCGCCAGGCCCAGGCCGCAGAGAAGCGCCACCACAGAACCCCGGAAACATTTCAGGCTAACATAAAGCACCCCAGCAAAAATTATGAGCCTGAATATAAAGAAGATGCTCGCTACCAAAGCGCCCTGCGGCGTTTGCTGCCGGTCCATTTTGGCACGGATGAAGTGGGTAAGCCGCATCCACTCAAAAATGCTCGCGGCCGAGATTGCCGTGCCGGTGGCCATCATGGCGGCGTTGCGCCAGCCTGAGGCCTTCCAAAGTATGAGTGAGGCCACTACTCCGATTACGACGATAATTCGCAGCGCGCGCTTGAGCAGCGCTTCAAGGCCCTGGTCGGTCAGATTCTCAAGAGGATGGCTTGCTTCTGTCATGAACTCGATCCGGAGCCTCCGCTTTCATCTTTGCCGGCGGACTCGCCCGGAATTTTCTTATCGGCAGCCAGGGCCAGCCTCACCACGTATACCAGCCCTGAAGCCCCGCCAAACATCACTCCAACTGCGCCGATCCAATGCTGATGCAGGCGGCTGTCGAGCCACGCTCCGCCCAGCCAGCCGATAAATGCGGCGCAGGGCAGCACCAACGCTACCTGGATTAATTTCTCAGCTTGGACAATCGCGTCCACAATGCCCGAAGCTTTGCCGCGCGGGTTCGAATCGGGAATGGGGCGATTCCAGGGCATACCTCGTGATTATCCACGATGGATGCTCTTCCATGCGATGCAGCCGCGCCTATTTCCTGGCCGTCGCAGCGGCAAGAGCTGAGGCTCTCAGGCGGAACCTGCCTTCGTCGCCGCTCACCTGCACAAAATTCAGGTCGCGGTCCACGTCACTGCTATCGCCGTTGTTGTACTCCTTCAGTTTTACCTTGGCTTCAAAGTAGTAGACCTTTCCGGCCTCCGCAGTAAACTCCGCCACGCCGATCTTCTGCCGCAACCGGGGGAATGCCGATTGCCAGTCCATGCAGAGATGGTGCTCGCCGGGCGCAACGTCGACAGTGAAGTACGAGTTGCCCTGGGTAGCCCCGACCCATGCTCCATCCAATCCATAGCGGCTGGTGGGCGAGCCGCAGCTCCAGCAGGCGAGGTTCTTGTCGAGAGCCTCGATGAAAATAATCTGTGCCTTGCCGGGTTGTGGCGGGGTGGGCGCGGGTGGATGCTTTGCGGTTGTCACTTCGAACTGGACCTTGTCGTCGCCGCAACTATCCGGCAGAGTAGTGCACCGGGCCTGGATCGCAACGATGAGCGGAACAAGAAAGAGAAACGCGCCGATGGCTTGCTTCAAGAGTGTTTTCATGGATAGCTTCGATGCGTCTTCTTGCTTATAACTACCCGTTATCACGCGCACCCGTGATGGCGGTCACGCGGCTCGCAAGCAGCGCGACGAGTGTAGATGGGTGATTGGGGGCTGTCTACTTCTTCTGCGTCCAGAAGCTGAGTGCCGACTGCTTGAGCAGTAATTCGCCGTTCTGGGGCGGGATGGGCGCAAACATCATCTCGCGCACGCTGAGGTTCGGATTCGACGCCTCGTGAACCACTACTGCAATCTGGAAGTAATACACCTTGCCCGCTTCGGCATTCACGGTCGCCTCGCCGGATTTGCGATCGATCTGTGCGGTAATCGATTGCCAGTCGGCACAAACGTTATGCGGGCCGGGATCGACGTCGAGCGTAAAGTACGAGTCGCCATGATTGGCGCCTACCCACGCACCATCAAGGCCCACGCGCGTTGTGGCGTCGCAGGCCAGGCAGTGGTGGTACTTGTCGCCTTTGTCCATGGTCTCGACAAAGACAAACTGTGCCTTACCGGCGCCGGGTGCGGGAGCGGGCGGTGGATCTTTTTGCGTCTTCACGTCGAAGCGGACCTTGTCGTCGCCGCAACTCGGTGGCAGAACCGTGGCCGAGACGCGGGCGGTGGAGGCAGCAAGCAGGGGCAGCAGCAAAAATACAGCATATATGCGCAATGGATTCTCCGGTGCGGCAGCAGCCGCGGGGGGCCTGGGAAACTCAAACTTGTGAGCGGGAAGGGTGCGCCCGGCCTATCTCTCGCCGTTCATTGGCATTTGTGAAAGCCACGCAGCGATATACTGGCCGTTGCACCATCCATCTACTATCAGCCAGGGGATGCAGAGTGTTCGAATCAGAATTTGAGCATGATCTCTTTAGCCTGCGCAAGGCAAAACTTGAAGAGATCGAGAAGCTGGGGCAGGCCGCTTACCCCAACCAGTTCCCTTTCACGCACACCATTCCCGTGGTGCGCGAGAAATGGGATTCGGCCACCGGCGAAGAGCTTGAGGCCAACCGCACCACGGTTGCAGTGGCCGGTCGCATCATCGCCATACGCCTGATGGGCAAGGCCGGTTTCGCAACCTTGCTGCAGGAAGGCAAAAAGCTCCAGATCTACGTGCGGCTTGATGCCGTGGGCGAACAGGGATGGGCGCTCTACAAACTGCTCGACCTGGGCGACCACATCGGCGTCTCGGGCTATCTGTTCCGCACGCGGACCGGAGAGTTGTCAGTGCATGCCGAGCGGCTCACCTTCCTCGCCAAGGCCATGCTCGCGCTGCCTGAAAAGTTTCACGGCCTGGCCGACGTTGAGCTACGCTACCGCCAGCGCTACGTGGATTTGTTCACTAATCTCGACGCCCGCGAAGTATTCGTAAAGCGCGCCAAAACGCTGCGCGCGCTGCGCACGTTTTTCGACAGTCGCGGCTATCTCGAAGTGGAAACGCCGATGATGCAGCAGATCGCCGGAGGCGCGGCAGCACGGCCGTTCACGACGCACCACAACGCGCTCGACATGGATCTGTTTCTGCGCATCGCGCCCGAGCTTTATTTGAAGCGCCTCGTGGTGGGCGGCCTCGATCGCGTCTACGAGATCAATCGTAACTTCCGCAACGAGGGCGTGAGCACCCAGCACAACCCCGAGTTCACCATGCTGGAGTTCTACCAGGCATATGCGAATTACCACGACCTGATGCAGCTCACTGAAGAGCTGTTCGCATTTGTTGCTCAGGAAGTGAATGAGACGACGGTAACCGAGTTCAACGGGAACACGATCGATCTCGGCAAGTGGCAACGGCTGACGATGAGGGAATCGATTATTCAATGGTGGCCCAAAGAAAGTGGAATCATAGCGAAAGCAACGGACTTCGACAGCAAGGACTTACTCGGAACTCTGATTGATACCGCGCATTACAACCTGTCGAAAATAGGAAGCAACGGGGCTGTCAGTGTAGGACCTCACGACCCAGCGGAAATGAAGTATGCCGACGAAGTAAAGCTCTTCGGAATGGCCCACTATCTTCTCCGGGAGGGAGCGCCCCTCGGCAAGGTGATCTATCACCTGTTTGAGGCGGTCGTCGAACCCAACCTTATCCAGCCCACCTTCATCTACGATTACCCGACCGTCGTCTCGCCCCTCTCCAAGCAAAAGCCTGACGATCCCGACCACGTAGAACGCTTCGAGATCTTTGCCGGCGGCTTCGAGCTGGGCAATGCTTTCAGCGAACTGAACGACCCGGTGGAGCAGAAGAAGCGTTTTGAAGATCAGCTCGGCGAGCGCGCCCGCGGTGACGACGAGGCCCATCAGATGGACGAGGACTACGTACGCGCGCTGGCTTACGGCCTGCCTCCCACCGGCGGCGAAGGCATCGGCATCGACAGGCTGGTAATGCTGCTGACCGGCTCCAAGTCAATTCGCGATGTGATTCTGTTTCCGCTGATGAGAAAAACAGGGAACGAGGGAACAAGGGAAAAAGGGAACGAGAAACAGAGCTAGCCCCGCTAGCTCCGCTTTGAAACTAGGAGCTAGCAGCTAGAGGCTAGGAGTTGTATTTGAACATCCTTTTCGTCGGCGACATCTTCGGCAGCGCGGGACGCAGGATCGTGCGCGAACACATCGGCCACGTGCGCGAGGCGCACAATGTCGAGCTCACGGTCGTCAACGTTGAAAACGCCGCAGGCGGCTTTGGCGTCACGCCGCAGATTGCCGAAGAGATCTTCGACTGGGGCGCCGACGTGCTGACCACTGGCAACCACGTGTGGGACAAGCGCGAACTGGTCGACTATTTGAACTCAGCGCCCGCTGACAGCGCCGCACGTTCGCGCCGCGTACTGCGGCCTGCCAACTTCCAGCCTGGCTTGCCCGGCTACGGCGTCTACGAAGGCGTGACGCAGAGCGGCGTCGCCTACGCCGTTCTCAATCTGCAGGGCCGCGTCTTTATGTCCGGCACCAACGACCCGTTCAATGCCGTCAACGAACTGCTGGCCGGCATCAAGGCCAAGGTCATCCTGCTTGATTTCCACGCCGAGGCCACGAGCGAAAAGGTCGCCATGGGTTGGCATCTCAATGGTCGCGTCACTGCCGTTCTGGGCACGCACACGCACGTGCCCACGGCCGATGAGCGCATCCTTCCCGGTGGCACGGCCTACCAGACCGACGTGGGCATGAGCGGCCCCTACGACAGCATCATCGGAGTGGATAAGGACCTGGTGCTGCACCGGTTTCTGACGGGAATGCCGGGCAAGTTCGAACCCGCGAAGGGAAACCCCAAGATGTGTGCGGCCCTCATTACTTGCGACCCTGACACCGGCCGAGCCAGCCACATTCAACGCCTGATGCTGGGCGAATAAGACTCTGAGATCGACAAATACGGCAAGTCTACGGGCCACCCAGTCAATGGCCAAAAAAGAAGGGCGGCCTGATAAGCCGCCCTTCATCTATCCCAGGAGTTTCCGGATTGTTACTCGCCCGAATGGTGCGCTGCCGACGCAGCGTGATGGGCGGGCGTGGGCTTGTGAGGGGCAGCTTTCTTTTCAGCTTGCACAAAGCCGTCGCTCAACACAATCTGAGCCGACGCGTCCTTGCCGTTGGCCGCGGGAATCTTGGAGAACGTGCTGTAAGTCGCGTCCAGTTCCGTGGCCGGCTGCAGTGCAAGAGTCGCACCGGCAGCGGGAACATCCTTGCACGAGGCGGGCTCCTTCATATTCACAATAAAGTCGGCTACCTTGCTGTCCTTGGCGTCCTGCGTCACGGCAACGTCAACGGCTGCCACCGCCGGCTCCACTTCGATCTTGTGGATCTTGGCCGGCGCCTCGGTCAGCGCTTCGATCGCGTCAGTGTCAGCCTTTACGCCGTTGTTAAGGATGTATTCCTGCGCTTCCTTCACCTTCAGTTCGCCCGGCGCTTCGGGCACCTTGCTGCAATCGGCCGGTGTGGTGAGCTTTACGATGTAGTCCTTGGGTTTGGCTGCAGCAGTCGCGGTCACGGTCACCTTCAGCACCGTGGCCTGCGCGGTAATCACCACGCCCGGAACCGGAGTCTGCTGCCCTTTAAGCAGCGCCCACAAGCCATTGGCGTCATCGTCAGAGCCGTTGGCCAGGATGTATTCCTTATCCTCGAGACTCAGCAGCTTTGGGTCGCCGCTGGTGTAGGCGTGATGGGCAAGCTCTGCGGGAGTGGGCGCCGGGGCAATGGTAAAGCTGGCAGGCGGGAAAAGAGAAGACCGGGCCTGGGTCTTGATGGCGTCGATCTGCGTCTTGATGGCGGCGTCGCCATCGAGTGTGCCGTGGTAGCGCTTGTACCAGTAATCGAGCTTGGGCTCGATCTGCGGCTGGTATTGCGCCGGGGCAAAGTCCCAGGCGCGTGCGTAGAACCATACTGCCTTCACCACATCCTTCTTCGGGCTGGGCTTGGCCAGCGCCTCAGCCAGGTTCAGCGTATCCACAAGACAGGGGCCAGGCTTGGTACACGCATCGGCTGAATACAGCATCAGCTCCCTGTTGTATTCGTCGACCGCGGCGGCGTAGTCCTTTTTCGAGGCTGCGTCGTCGAGCGCGATTGCCGAGTGGAAGATCGGGAAAGCCGCGCCGGTAATGTTCGTCCAGGTGGCTGCATCTGTTTCGGCCGGCTTGGTTGCGCCAAGGCCCTTCTGGGCGAGAATGGCGGCATTGTCGCAGGGCTGGGGATCCTTTAGATCGCCTGTCTGCGGATCCACGGCACTCTTGCATTGCGCCGTGTCGATGTAAACCGAAATGAAGATCGCCTTCATATTGTTCGGATCCAACTGCAGCAGCCGGCTGGCGGCATCCAGCGCCTTGGGAACGTTATGGGCCTGCTGGTAAGCATCGATCAACTGGTCGAGGATGGTCTTCTTGACCGGGGTTTGAGGATAGGTCTGCAGGAAATTCTCGAGCGCCTGGGCCTTGGCCGCCGGATCGCTCTGGGTAGTGGCGTTTTGATAAGCGTTGTATTGGTCCGCGGGCAGGCTAACCTGGCCCGAGTCCTGTGCTGGTGCCTGCGCTGGCACTTGAGGCGGGTGAGCAAGGCAAATGGCGGCCAATGCCATCGCAGATGCAAAGACTAACTTCTTCATTCAGTGCTCCTGGGAATTGCTGAAATGGCGATCGATAATACTCATTTTCTACTGGAAATTACAACCGCTCTGAGCGGCGGCTAGGCGCCGCGGCGACGGTTACTACAATACCACGGCATCCGATGCAGTAATGGAAGGATTATAGAAACCCGCGCTGCCCCTGACAAGCAAACACTTCGGGAAACCTTAGACGGGCGATGCCGTGACCGATTCCCAAGTTTTCTGAGGCGCCGTTTTCTCCCGATTCCTCTTCCGCCGGCGAATATTCTTCCTTAAAGGAGATGCCAATCCGGCGTCTGGAGCCTTCTCCTACTGCAACAGCCGCACCAGTTCCGCCTGCTCGGCCAGAAAGGCATCGTGCCCGTGTGCGCTCTCCATCTGGCGGTAATCGGCGTTTGCGCCCGCGGCCCGCACCGTCTCGGCAAACAACCGCACGTCTTCGGCCGGGAACAGCCAGTCTGTGCTGATGCCCACAAAGCTCAACGTGGCCTTAATCCGCCCGAACGCGTCCTGGGGTGAATCGAAACCACGCAGCGGATCCCAGGTGTCCATCGATCGCATGATGGAGAGGTAGGAGTTGGCCTCGAAACGCTCCACAAACCGCCTTCCCTGCTCGTCGAGATACCCGGCCACGTCGAAACGGCCACCGATCAGGCCGCCGCAGCGATCCTCGAGCCAGGGATCCTCGCCATTGCGGTTGGGATTGCGCCCGTAACGCTCCTCGAGCAACGGAGCCGACTTGTAGCTGATCATTCCAATCTGGCGAGCCAGCGAGAGCCCCTTCCGCGGAGGCTTTTGCGGCAGGTAGCGGCCGCCCTCCCACTCCGGATCCTGTTCGATAGCCTGCCGTTGCAGATGGTTGAGCGCCAATCCCATCGCGCCCAGGGGCGCCACGCCAATAATCAGCGCCCGCTCTACGCGCTCGGGGAAAAGCACCGACCACTCCAGCGCCTGCATGCCGCCAATGGAGCCGCCCAGGGTGAGCCGCAGCCTGCGGATGCCGAGCGAGTCTAGCAACTGCGCCTGCGCGCGCACATTATCGCGAATTGAAACCAGGGGAAAGTCGGGACCGTAGGGCTCGCCAGTCTCGGGATTCACCGATCCCGGTCCGGTGGACCCATAGCAGGAGCCCAGCATGTTGATGCAGATGACAAAATCGTGCTCCAGCGAGAGCACTGCCCCGGGAGCGAAGATTTCAGGCCACCAACTGCCAACCAGCGCCGAACCCGACAGCGCGTGGCAAACAAGTACGGCGTTATCTCTCGCTGCATTCAGCCGGCCGTAAACGGCATAATGCAGCGTCGGACAGTCCAGCGAGCGCCCGCATTCAAGCACCAACGGCTCCATGAGCACAAAGTCGCCTTCGTAGGTGGGCGCAATCGTCTTTGGTGGCGGCGATGCGCCGCTGCGATTAAATGAGTCGGTAGCCATGTCTTTCCTAAGTTATCAGCATACTAGCGAAGTCAGCGAGGCTGGCGGAGTCAGCAGCTTCAGCAAAAAAAGCTACCCCGGCGAAGGTTCTTCTAGTCCCTGGTCCCTGGTCCCTAGTCCCTAGTCCCTGGTCCCTAGTCCGTGCCCATTGGCAATTTCGATGGCCTGGTCCAAATCGGCCAGAATGTCGCGAATGTCTTCAATGCCCACCGAGAGCCTTACCAGTTCCGGAGTTACACCGGTCGCTGCCTGCTCCTCCACCGAAAGCTGTTGATGCGTAGTCGACGCCGGGTGAATCACCAGCGACTTGGCATCGCCGATATTGGCCAGCAGCGAGAACAGCTTGAGCGTATCGATCAGCTTCTTGCCGGCATCGAATCCGCCCTTGATGCCGAAGGTCACCAGCGCTCCCGCGCCGTCAGGCAGATACTTTTTTGCCCGCTCATGGTACTTGCTCGATGCGAGGCCGGGATAGTTGACCCACTCGACACCCGGATGCCCGGCCAGATGCTTTGCCACCGCCAGGGCGTTCGCTGAATGGCGCTCCATACGCAGATGCAGCGTCTCAATGCCCTGTAGCAGCAGGAACGCATTGAATGGCGAGAGCGCCGCACCGGTATCGCGAAGTCCCTGAATGCGGGCCTTCAAAATGAATGACAGCGGCCCAAATGCCTGCGTGTACGAGAGCCCGTGATACGAGGGATCGGGCTCGGTAAACTCGCTGAACCGCCCCGACGCCGCCCAGTCGAACTTGCCCGCATCCACAATCACGCCGCCGATGGTGGTGCCATGCCCGCCCAGAAACTTGGTGGCAGAGTTCACCACAATGTCCGCGCCCCACTCAATGGGCCGCACCAGTGCCGGCGATGCCGACGTGTTGTCGACAATCAGAGGCAGCTTGTGTTCATGCGCAATCGCGGCCAGCCGCTCAATATCCACCACGTCGAGCTTGGGATTGCCCAGCGATTCTGTATAGATGGCGCGGGTCTTGTCGTTGATCAGCGCGCGCAGGCCATCGAAATCGTCGGCGTCAACAAACTTGACCACGATGCCCAGCCGCGGCAGTGTGTAGTGAAACAGGTTGTAGGTTCCGCCGTAGAGCGAAGTGGTGGAGATGATCTCCTCGCCGGCCTTGGCCAGCGTGAGAATCGTCAGCGTCTCGGCCGCCTGGCCTGACGCGGTTGCAAGCGCCGCCGCCCCGCCCTCGAGCGCCGCCACGCGCTTCTCAAACACGTCGGTTGTGGGGTTCATAATGCGTGTGTAAATGTTGCCAAATTCCTGCAGGCCAAACAGCCGAGCCGCATGGTCCGCATCGTGGAAGACATACGACGTGGTCTGGTAAATGGGCACCGCACGCGCGCCGGTAGTGGAGTCTACCTCCTGACCTGCATGTACGGCAAGAGTGGCAAGTTGCTGCTTTGTTTCTTCAGACATTGTGATCTCCTTCAGGGCAATGCTCTCAACCAAAAAGTGGAAGCGTGGAACGCAAAACGGCCCGAATCCTTATCCGGGACCGGGCCGCCTGACTTCAAGAATCGGTTGCGCCTAGCGCAAATGCCGTTCACGAGCCCCACGGACGGGTCCCATCGCCATACACATGCACATGGCCATGACCGCGGTTCCGTGTTCCTGTGAATTCAGCATGGTTAAAAGTATCAAGGGGGGATTCTCCAATGTCAAATGATTTTGCTCAGCCAAAATAGAGGATTCCCGTGACAAGATCGTGCCAGACGATGACGACAAACGCGATCACCCACGCAACGCAAAGCAGCACATCGACGCGCGCCCGGCGGTCACTTTTCCACTCATCGAGAAAATAGAAAAACGCCACGGCAGCTGCAGCGGTGGCAAGCATGAGCCATGCAAAATCTGCCCTGAACCCATCCAGCCGGTAATTGCCGAACCATTCATCGGCCAGGCCGGGAGTGTTTCCTGTACCCGCATATCGAGGCCAGAACGAAAGCGCGAAGAAGACCACATTGACGGAGAGGACGATGCGAAGAATCAGAGCATGAAATCGGAAGTAACTCGTCTCGGCCGGCTCAAGCAAATCCTGTTCTGGCCTCGCCATTCGCGCCCTCCCCTGAACCTCTCCCTATTCCCTAGTCCCTAGTCCCTAGTGTCCTGTCTCTAAAGTTCGCGTACAAAAGCGAGCAATGGAGTCGAGTATC
>CAZGUD010000035.1:0-69337 GCA_964528915.1 uncultured Occallatibacter sp. | reverse complement strand
TCCGATGAGGCAAGCATGGTACATTATTCTATTTATTTCAGAGACAGGACACTAGAGCAATTCACCATTGCTTTGGAGCGATCCACCCTGGCCGCAAAAACAACGACGCGGCGAGGGTGGGGCATCACACTTCCCACGCAGCATCCGCACTTCACACCTTGACGAGAGATGCCCCGGCTGGGGCACCGACTTCGATATTTTCGATCGGCCTGCTTAAGCGATGAGTCTGCCGCCAGACGCGCGGGAACGATGAAACTCATACGCGTCGCCACGATAGATCGTCTTTTCCCACCACACCGGCTGATCGCCTGAAAAGCCAACGGCGGAGACCAGAAAACAAGCCGTGCCCGAAGCCACTTCAAGCAATCGGGCATCGGCTCCGACCAGATTGATGGCACGGATTGTCTGGTTAGCTTCAGTCACGCGCCAATGATATTCTTCACTCCAAAGTTTGTAGAGCGAGCCTCTCAAATCTGCACGCGACAAAGCCGGGCAGAGTCGCCGGGGGACCCAACGCCGCTCAAGGATGACCGGCAGATCGTTGGCCAGGCGCAGGCGGCACATGAAGAAGAGCACCTCGCCCGCGCTCACCTGCAGATGATCCATTACCTCTTTGCCGGCGACAGAGGCGGCGACTTCATCGAACTCAATGACGCGCGTGCCGGCCCGCTTGCCAACCGCTTTTGCTTTGTCAGTAAAGCTGACCAGAGTATCGAGGTCGTAGTCGAGACGTGGCCGAGCGACAAAGGTCCCTACGCCCTTGCGAAACTCGAGCAGTCCTTCGGCCACCATGTTGGCAAGAGCCTTGTTGGCTGTCGGCCGGCTCACGCCATACTGTTCGGCAATCTGGCGTTCGGTGAGAAAGCGATCGGTCTGCGCGTAGTCTTTGCCGCGCAAAAGCACGCGCAGCCGGTCATTCAATTGCTGATAGACCGGGCCTCGCGCCCCAATTTTCACGGTTTTCTGCTTGGTCAATTCAATACCCTTGAATGGGTGCAGGAGCATTTGAGTCTACTGGAAGACCCAGGCGGATCTTGCAGTCATTCAATTGCGTTGCCGTGCGCGTCGATCCTACCCTAGTAGCTCCCAGGCTGCGCACTTTGAGCAGCGTATCCAGATCGCGAACGCCACCGGCAGCTTTCACTTGAACATGCTGGGGAGAGTGCTTGCGCATCAGGATCAAATCTTCAATTGCGGCGCCGCCTCCGGCATAGCCCGTGGAGGTTTTCACCCAGTCCACACCTATCTCGCCGCAGATCTGGCAGAGCCGGATTTTCTCTTCGTCAGTGAGGTAGAAGTTCTCAAAGATGACCTTGATGCGCGCCCCGCCTGCGTGGGTGAGCCCGGTCAACGCGCCCAACTCTTCCTGGACATACCGCCAGTCGCCGCTCTTAGCCTTGCTGATGTTGATCACGCAATCCAACTCCACAGCGCCGTCGTTGAGCGCCTGCTCGGCTTCAAATAGTTTGACCCGGGTAAGATGGCCGCCGTGCGGAAAGCCAATCGTGGTGCTGGTAAACACTGTCGAACCAGCCAGCAATTCTTTGCAGCGCGCGGCGTAGTAAGGAAGGATGCAAACGCTCGCTGTGTTGTAGCGGGCGGCAAGGGCGCACCCGTCTTCCAACTCCCGGGTGGTCAGCACAGGGTTCAACAGCGAATGGTCGATCATCTTGGAGATCTCTTCGTATTTGTAGTCGGGAGTGCTCATGATTCCTCCGCAGCGATTTGGAGTCACTTGACAGCAATGACCCAGTTCGCTACCGTCTGTGTGTGGCTAAGCCACGCAAGCAATCTGAACATAGCAGCCGCCCGGCCGGCTGTCAATTTAATCAACTCTCTCGTCTACCGGAGAAAACATGACCTTCACCGCCAAGCTGTGCCTCTCGTTCCTTTTGCTGGATCTCACTGCCGTTTCTCTTGGTGGCCAGACGATTCCCGATGCTGCATGGTCAACGGAGATCGGGGTTCATTTGAACTCTCCCGGCCACATCCTGCAACGCGCGGCTACGGGATTCGACGATGGTTACCACCAGGGAGCACCGGTGGGCGGAATTGGGGCAGGCACGTTTTCGCGCTCCGATCGCGGCGACTTCAATCGCTGGCATTTGAAGGCCGGATCACACACTGCGCAGCCAATCTACGCTGACCAGTTCCTGGTTTTCGAGCAGCAGGAAGGGGACGCTCCGGTCGCACAAGCGCTTATGGCGGGCCATCCCGAGGGACGGCTCTCGGCATGGAAGTGGGATTATCCAGCCGGCGCAGGCCGATACGCCGCGCTTTATCCCAAGGCCTGGTGGGATTACAACTGGGAGAAGTTTCCCGCGCATTTGGTCCTCGAGCAGTTTTCGCCGATTCTGCCCGGAGATTACAAAACATCGAGCCTGCCGGTTGCCATCTATCGCTGGCATGCTGAAAACCCAGGCAAAAAGCCAGTGAAGGTCTCCATCGTCCTTTCGTGGCAAAACATGGCAGGATGGTTCCGGCAGTTCAATGCGCCGTTAAACGAGAGACTTACCGAAAGCGATACCAATCGATTTGATGAAATCAAGTTACCTGAAGGCGGCAAGATGGCAGGTATCGTTCTCGGCCAGCGCCGCACCGGAGATGCGAGCGAAGAGTGGCAGGGAGAGTTCGCCATTGCAGCCGAGGAAGGCCACGGGGTTGAAGTCAGCTATCAGACGACCTACGACCCCAGCGATGCTACGGGGGACGTTATATGGAAGCCGTTTTCGCGACAGGGGCAATTAGCCAATGACCGAACCTCCTGGGTTTCCACTGGAGACCCGCAGGCGGCTGCTATCTGCATCTCTTTCGTTCTTCAACCGGGAGAAAAGAAGACCGTTCCGATGGTTCTCTCCTGGGATTTTCCAGTTATCCAGTTTGGCGGCGGCAGAAAATGGCTGCGTCATTACACCCGCTTCACCGGCACAACCGGCCGCAACGCGTTGAAGATTGCCGAAGAGGGCCTCGAGAACCAGCAGGCCTGGAGCGAAAAGATCGATCAGTGGCAGAAACCATTCCTTGAAAATGCCTCGCGGCCGGCCTGGCTCACCTCCATGATGCTCAACGAGCTTTACTACCTGGCCGATGGTGGAACGCTATGGGCGCGTCCTTTCGATGACAGGAATGGGGAAGACCGTTTTGCGCTGCTCGAGTGCTATGACTACCTCGACTACACTTCGCTCGACGTAGCTTTCTACGGCACATTTGGACTGTTGCGCTTCTTCCCTGATTTGGAAAAGACGCTGATTCGCGAATTCGCCGCGACGGTTCCCCAAAGTGATTCGACTAAATACATGGACGTATGGAAGAGCCGCGAGCATGGCTCGCCAGCGCTCCGCGACCGCAAAATGGAAGGTGCGCTTCCACACGACCTTGGATCACCCAATGAAGACCCGCTGTTTCTGGTCAACGAGTATTCGTGGCAGGACAGCAATTACTGGCGCGACCTCAACAGCAATTTTGTCCTGATGGTCTGGCGCGATTACGCGCTCACCGGCAGGCAAGACAAGCAATTGCTGGCCGAAACTTTTCCAGCCGTGCAGAGCGCAATGAAACACCTGGAGCAGTTCCGCAATGCGCGAACCGGGTTGATTGAAAATGGCGGTTTTCCGGACCAGACGTTTGATGAGTGGACTGCAACTGGTCCCAGCGCCTACTGCGGCGGTCTCTACCTGGCCGCGCTGCGTGCTGCCTCTGAAATCGCAAAGGCCGCCGGCGATTCGGTGTCGAGCAACCGGTATCAGGAACAGTTCTTGACGGCACAAAAGTCCTTCATTGACGAGCTGTGGACAGGCAAGTACTTCCGATACTCGCGCGGAATCGACGATATACAGGCTTCGCAGCTTGCAGGCCAGTGGTATGCCTCCCTGACCGGTCTGGGGAACATTGTTCCCGAGCAGATGCACAAGGCCGCTTTGCATTCTGTCTATGCAGAAAATGTACTGGGCTTTCAGAACGGCCAGATAGGCGCAGTGAATGGACGCAAGGCTGACGGATCATCGCTCGAAGGCCCGCAGACCCAGGAGGTCTGGAGTGGAATCACACTGGCATTGGCCTCGGAGATGGCTGGAGCCGGTATGAAAGATGAGGCCCTGCAAACTGCCCGCGGCGTGTACAACGTCGTTTATCGGGATAAGGGGTATTGGTTCCGAACTCCAGAAGCCTGGGATCAGCAGGGCGACTTTAGAGCATCAATGTATCTTCGACCCGGCGCTGTCTGGGCCATGGACTATTCACTTAAGTAATCGCCCGCTTTGCATCTCCGGCTGCGGCAGATGATCGCGAACGTTCAAGTCGGCCATCGTTGTGCAATGCACCGAGCGGGTAAGAGGCCGGACTGGCGTCCGGCGCTACTATGCGATCGAGCGCGCATCTACCGCTGGTTCAAATCAACTGAGTAGAGATTCACGTCGGGTGTTCTAGCGGTAACTATGGGCAGGTCGCCGGGAGCCAGGCCGATGAGGCGGTAGTCGGTCGCCGAGATGGGCAACAGGCTCTGTATTGTGGCGACCGGCTCCGGCTTTCCGTTCGGAACCGCTATCTTGTAGATGGTTTTGCCGGGCTCGAGAAAATCCTGGAAGTAAACGTAGCGGCCGTCGTGCGACCAGGTCGGGTCGCCCACTCCGCGCCTGGTCAGCGTGGTCCATTGCTGGGTCGACCGGTCGTAAAGCATGAGGGCGCGCTGGTCAAGCGGCATGGCGGCAATGTAGCGGCCGTCGGGCGAGAGCCGCGGGCTGAAGAGGCCGGCGGAGCCGGGAATCTCAACCGTTTTATGCGTGGCCAGGTCGAGTTGGTAGATGGCCTTCTGCTGAGAGCTGTCCATGCGGCCGGGCGGGCGGCCAAACACGATGGATTTGCCGTCTGGCGACCAGGCGGGATCTGCCTCGTTCAAGTCTTCGTTAAGGGCCGGCGTAAGCTTGCCGCCTTCAGCGTCGATCAGGTAGATTTTCCACGGCTTGCCCGGCTCGATTCCCATGACGGCGAGGCGACGGTCGTCGGGCGACCATTTCATGGTGAAGATGCGCAGCGGAGGAGTAGTGAGTTCAATGCGCTCGCTGCCATCGAGGCGGCTGCGCCACAGCGAATTGTCAGATGCGTTCAGCCATGCGATCCACTTGCCATCGTGCGAGTACTCGGCCAGCGCCGCCGCGCTCAGGTTCTGGTCGAGCGTGATGAAGGTGGATGCGTTGGGCATGGCGCGCAACAACTGGTATTGCGCGGTTGCGCCAATAAAGTAGATGCGGTCGCTTCCCGGCGCAGTGACGGGCGCCTGGTAACCGAGTGGGCCGTTGGTGATTTGGCGCGGCTTGCTGTCGGCCAGGTACCAGGGCCGCTCGCGCAGCGCCCAGATCTGGCTATGGCCGCTGCCATCGCGCGCAGATTGAAAAACATAGTAGTCGCCGTCGGGAGTCCAACTACCGCAACACTCCGAGGCTGGCTGGCTCCAGCCCGGAAGTAGCGGGTGCAGGTTCGAGCCGTCGGAATTCGCCTGCCAAAGTTCGGCGGTCTGGCGTTTCGAGTCGCGCACCGTAAAACGCAGCAAATTGCCGTCGGGGGACCAGCGGAGCCAGAAGGCGAGTCCCTGCACGTTAAGGAGCCGATGCGGATCGCTGCCGTCGGTGCCAACTACTGTGAGGTCATTGCCGCTGGCCACCAGCAGGCGCCGGCCGTCAGGCATCCAGGTGGCGTCGTGGGCCAGCACGTTGGGGACGCGGCGGGCATCGCCGCCCAGGGTGGGCACAATCCACAGCGGCTGCTCCGGCTCGGCCTGCAAGTGGCCGTGCACCACCAGTTTTGAGCCGTCGGGTGAGAGGGAACCGATGAGCGGCGCGCCGATCTCAGACGGCAGACGGAAGTAGCTGATTTCGCCGTTGGCCGCCAGCGCAACCGCCAGCACGGGACTGCCGTTGTCCATGTGCGAGAAATAGATGCGGGTTCCGTCGCTGGCCGAGCTTGAAAAACTCTCCACGTCCAGATCGCTGTCGAGCACATGGCCGGTGAAGGTGACCTGTTCAACTCGATAGGGAGCGCGCGCAGGGGTGCGGAATAGGAGCGCAAGAGCCAACGCTATGCAAACTGCGGCAAAGCCCGCCGCCCGCCAAAGCCAAAGACGGGTAGTGGACCGGACCGGCGCCGCGATGGCTGCCCCTGCGGCAGCCTGTGCATCTGCGGGTGAATGTTCTTCAATCAGCCTTATAGGAGCGATAAACCGATAGCCGCGCTTGGCCAGCGTCTCAACAAACCGCGGATTCTCAGCCGAGTCGCCCAGCGCCTCGCGCAGCTTGTTCACCGCGATGCCCAGGCTGTGGTCAAAATCGACTGTGGTATCTGCGCCCCACAGTTCCATCTGCAGGGTTTCGCGCGAAACCACTTCGCCGGCATGTTCGACCAGAACGGAAAGTAATTTGAAGGGCTGGCTTTGCAGGCGTACACGCACCCCTGACCGCCGCAACTCGCCGGTAGTGAAATCGGCATCAAAGATCCCGAACTGCACCCGGCTTGCGCCGGTCTTTTGTGTTGCTGACGTCATGGTTTCCTGGGCCGGGACCCCGGCTAATAGTGTACGAGAATAAGCCGGGAAGTGGTGATTGGTCTCGCTAAAAGAAAAACGGGCAACCAACAAGCCGGAGATGTTTTTAAGTAACCCGCTAAAAATAGTGAAGTTATCAGGTAAACACGAATTGATCCCGAATTGCCGCGCTGTGGATTGACCATTGTGCGTTTCGGGGCGTCTCCTCGAACCCGGCTCACACAACAGGTCCGATTCGACGTCAGACTCTGGGGCCTTTGAGCAATTCAGCACAGAAATCGCAGGGTGCCAGTCAAATACTGGGGCCTACGCAATAGTTTGAGATAGTCAACCCTCGTTAATACAGTCAACCCTCGTCAATGTTGTAACTTGGAGGACTTTGTGATGTTGAACAGAATCAGTTTGAAATCAGCCGGACGGAACCTGTTCCGGGCTGCGTGGCTGGCGATTGCTGCTCTCATGCTGTTTAGCATGGGACCTCGCCTGTTCGCACAGGCCGACACGGGCTCAATTACGGGCACGGTTACCGATCCCACAGGCGCGGTGATTCCCGGCGCCACGGTGACTGCCACCAATACCGATAACGGACAGAAACTGCAGGCGAACGCAAATGGCGCCGGCGAATTCACCATCCTGGCTGTGCCGCGCGGCAACTATACCGTGATCGCGACGGCGGGGGGCTTTAAGAGCGACACAACCAAAGTTGAGGTTACGGTCACAACCGCGACCACCGTTGCCTTCCGATTGGAACCGGCTGGCTCAACAACCACAGTTACGGTGACCGCGGCAACACCGATGGTCGACACCTCCGACGCCACCGTGGGCGCCACCATCGAGGGCAAGCAGGTAACCGATCTTCCGCTGAACGGGCGCAACTTTACGCAGCTCGCCATGCTCACGCCCGGCGTAACCCGTGGCGCATATGGAGATATTGCCAGCGGCGGCGGCAGCGCCAACATGACTGAAACGATGCGCTACAACGAGAGCTACGGCGCAGCGCTTTCAGTAAACGGACTTCGCCCCCAGGCGGATAACTTCATCCTCGACGGCATTGACAACAATGATGGCCTGGTGAACACGATTTTGTTCTTCCCCAATATCGACGCCACCCAGGAGTTCAAGGTAAACACGAACATCGCCCCGGCAGAGTACGGCCGCGCAGGCGGCGCCATCGTGATGACCTCAATCAAGAGCGGCACCAACAACTATCACGGATCGGCATTCTGGTTCTATCGCGACCAGAGCTTCGACTCCAATTACAACTACCAATTCAACGGTCAGGGACCGACCAAACCGACCAGCTTCCTGCGCCAGCAGCCAGGCTTCTCGATTGGCGGCCCGGTGTGGCCGAAGCTCAAGAACAAGCTATTTATCTTCGGCGATTACCAGGCCCTGCGCGAGTCCCTCCCGGTCCCGGTCCATACCGTAACTGTTCCCACGGCGAGGATGCGCACCGGCGACTTTACCGAGCTGCTGAATCCGGCTGGCGCTAACGGCGGCGGATCAAGCTTCCAGACGCAGTATCCGTACTGCATGCCCGGAGGCCTGGCGGGACAAACCAGCATGGGACAGATTTACGATCCGACGACCTGCAACGATCCGGGCGGGCCTACGCAGTTCAGCTACAACGGAACGGCGAACGTAATTCCGCCCAGCCGCCTGAATCCGGCCGCTGTGAATTACCTGAACGCCTTCCCGGCGCCCACCCGCACCACCCAGTACCTGAACAACTACCTTGTGCAGCAGCACGAAGCCAACAAGTACAACACCTTCGACGGCCGCATGGATTGGTTCGCGGGACCGAAGGACAACGCGTTCCTTCGCTTCAGCTACGACAACTCCCTGAACACCAAGACCTCAGAGTTCCCGCTGCTGCCGGCCGGCGGCGGCACCGGCATCAACCCCACGCACGCGCGCGGCTGGGACTTCGGCTACACCCATACCTTCTCAGCAAACGTAGTGAATGAAGCGCACATTGGCTACAACCGCGACAACTACGGCTACACTCCTCCGGATTATGGCAACTATGTTTCGAAGGACCTGGGCATTGTGAACGCCAACATCAACCAGGAAACCACGGGCGGCGCGCTCATCGGCGGCTGGAAGGGCGACCTGGAGTACACGGGCGACTATGGCCTCTACGCAGTGCCGCAAAACACCTACGAAGTAACCGACACGGTGAACTGGAATCACGGCAACCACTCAATCAAATACGGTGGTACGTTCATCCGCCGGCAGGTTTCGTTCTTCAACCCGCAGGAAGGCAAAGGCTACTTCTGGATCGATGAGAATACGGTAGAGTTCACCGGCTACGAAGTTTCAGAGTTGCTGGCCGGCGGCATGTACGACTACGAGATCGGGGCGCAGGCTGGATACTTTGCCAACATCGGCCAGGAAGACGGCATCTTTGCGCAGGACGACTGGCGGGTGTCGCGCAATCTGATCGTCAATCTTGGCGTGCGCTGGGATTTCCTTTCCCGTCCGTACGAGGCACACAACCAGCAATCTGCGTTCAACGTTAACACCGGCACCATCATGATCGCCGGCCAGAACGGCGTATCGCGCAGCATTGTCGCCAATGATTACACCAACTTCGCACCTCGCGTCGGCTTTGCCTACAGCCTGCCGGATCACAAGAGCGTGTTGCGCGGCGGTTATGGCATCTTCTACTACCCCGACTTTGGCGGAATCGACAACCAGCTCGGCGAGCAGATTCCCTTTAGCGGCCACAGCGACGCCTACGCGTCGGACGGAAACTGCACCACCTTCACCGGAGAATTGACGCAGGCGCCAGTGAACAACGGCAACGACTTCAATTGCCTGGGCTACACCAGCCCAGCGACAGTGTCATACAGCAGCGGCGGCACAGGCTCACCGCTTCCGGCGCGTGGTATCGCGAACTTTAACCCCAACGCCCCACCGGCGGGCACCAGCATGATTGCCGTCAACACCAAAAACGGAAACAGCGAAGTGCAGGAGTGGAACCTGCAGCTTGAGCGTCAGATCGGTTCCAGCGACGTGATGAACGTTGCCTACGTGGGAACCCATGGCTCCAAGCTGTCGAGCTACTACCCCTACAACAACCCCCAGTTCAACACGGGCATTGTGCCCTTCCCGAGTCTGGGGGCAATCAACTACAACAACTACAACGGCATTTCAAACTACAACGGCCTGCAGTTGCACGAAGAACATCGCGTATCGAACGGGTTGATCGCCACCTTCTCATTCGCGTGGGCTCATGCGCTCGACGACTCGACTGGAGCATTTCAAGGCCAGACTGCGGCAGTTTATTCCGATCCTCTTGGCGGCTACGGCAACTCCAACGAAGATCAGCGCAGGAACTTCAGCTCATCCATGCTCTACCAGTTGCCCTTCGGACGCGGGCAGCGCTGGGGCGGCGATGTTTCACGGCCTCTCGATTGGCTGATTGGCGGTTGGCAGTCTAGCCTGGTTGCCTTCGTCCAGTCCGGTACGCCGGTCGATCTCTCCACCGGCCAGGGTAACCCCGCCAACCGGCCCGATATTGTCGGTCCGATTAGCTATTCCAAGGCCACCAGCGGCAATAACGGCGCTAATTGGTTCAATCCTGGAACCGCGACCAACCCGATCTTTGCCAACCCTCCAACTAACCCCGCCACCAACGTGTACGAACGCCTCGGAACACTCGAACGCAACCAGCTTTTCGGACCTGGTTACAAGCGGGTGGACTTCAGCATGCAGAAGAACCTGCACCTGGCTGAAGGGTACACGCTCGAACTGCACGGCGATGCGTTCAACCTGTTCAACACGCCGGCCTTCACTAATCCAAACGGCAGCATGACATCGTCGCAGTTTGGAGCGATTGAGGGCGTTGAGCTGTACAGCAACCGCGAAATACAGTTGGCGGCGCGCTTCACCTTCTAGCCCTGACTAATCGACGAAACCCATCGCGGCAGCCACTCCGGCTGCCGCGATGGAAACTTGCCACGCGTGACGCCTCGTGAGCTCATTCACAACGCGAGCCCGCGGGAATACCGCGCGAATCGCGCACCGTTCAAGGGTCTGCGCTGGCGTTCATTGAATCGCGTCCGCAATTCATCATCACGCAATTATTCGCAGTTTTCTGCGCCAGCCAGCGCATTCATTCGGTCGTCCTATTTAAAGCCTGGGGCTTTGATGGAGTTGGTTATGCGATTTTGGCCCTCATTCTTTCTGGCTGGCTGTTTATTCGTCGTCTCTTTCGGCGCACTCGCCCAGTCTCCCAGGATCGATAAAATCGACCCTCCCGACTGGTTCGCCGGTCTTCCCTCCCCTATGCTGCTACTGCATGGCGAGGGCTTCAAGGGCGCGCAGTTTACGATTGCAGGCAACGGCATCTCGCTGACTCGCACAGAAGTTTCAGACAACGGCCATTGGGCATTTTTGTGGCTCGATGCCAAAGCGGCGGGGCCACAAACGGTCACGCTGACCGCAACCGGCACGAGCGGCTCGGCCCAACGCAAATATCTCTTCGCTGCGCGCTCCAGCGATCCCGACGCGCATCGCGGATTCAATTCTGCAGACGTGCTCTACCTCATCATGACCGACCGCTTTGCTCGCGCAGGATCAGCCGATCCTCCGGGCGACGATCGATCTTTGCCGCGCGGCTGGCACGGCGGGGATCTTGACGGTATTACCGAGCACATCGATTATCTGAAGCAGCTCGGCGTGACCACAGTGTGGACCACGCCCATAGCCTCAAACGGCGGCATGCCCGATTCGTATCACGGCTACGCTGCTACCGATCTCTACGCGGTCGATCCGCACTTCGGCACGCTTGCCGATTACCGCCATCTCTCCAGCGAGCTTCACACTCGAGGCATGAAGCTGGTCATCGATCTGGTTCCCAACCACGTTGGCGTCGAGCATCCATGGGTGAACGATCCCCCAGCACCCGACTGGTTCCACGGCTCGCTTGCACATCATCCAGCCGTCGCAACCGACTTCTACAAACTCGTCGATCCTCATGCGCCGCCCGAGGCCTGGCGCAATATTGTCGATGGCTGGTTTACCGATGCCATGCCCGACCTGAACCAGCAAAATCCGTTGGTCTCGCGTTACCTGATTCAAAACGCTCTGTGGTGGGTTGAGACCGCCGACATCGACGGCATCCGACTGGACACATTTCCCTACGTCGATCGCAGCTTCTGGCATGACTACGACGCGGAGCTGCACAGTGTTTACCCGCGCCTGACCACGGTGGGAGAGATTTTCCACGGCGACCCCGAAGTCACATCCTATTTCGCCGGTGGCGTGGCGCACCAGGGAATCGATACCGAACTTTACACTCCTTTCGACTTTCCCGTTTACTTCACGCTGCGCGACGTGCTGGCTCACGGCAAGCCGATGACCGAGCTTGCCAATGTGCTGGGGAAGGACTCGCTTTATCCATATCCTGAGCGGCTCGTTCCCTTCATCGGCAATCACGACACCACGCGTTTTATTACCGATGCGGGCGGCTCGACGGCCAAGCTCAAGCTCGCGTTGGGCCTGCTGGCGACGCTGCGTGGAACGCCGCAAATCTACTCCGGCGACGAAATCGCCATGACCGGCGGTCCCGATCCTGACAATCGCCACGACTTTCCTGGAGGCTTCGAAGGCGACTCGCACAATGCGTTCACCTTGGCCGGCCGCACTCCCGAGGAACAGGATGTCTTTCAATGGACCTCGGCAATCCTCGCCTTGCGCGGCGCGCATCAAGCTCTCGCTACGGGGAAGGAGCAGAATCTCTTCGCCGACAACGATGCCTTCGTCTTTGTGCGCACGCTCGATGAGGGTGGCTGCTCCGCCGGCGCAAATCCTACTGCGGCAAACATGCGCATGCTGATCGTGGTCAACGATTCAGACAACGCCAAATCCATTCAGATTGCAATGGACGGCAATGCGCTGGCGGGCTGCACCAGCTTTGTGGCCCAGGCGCCGGCCACGGCTGCTGTGACTACCATCGATGCAGGCCAACTCCGCATCAATGAGCCGGCCGAATCAATGAGTGTCTACCTGGTGCGCTAGGCTGCACCGCGCCTGTGCGGCTCACCGCAAGCACTCGGCCATCCATTCGATTTTGCGATAAACTTAACGTGTTTGGTGCGGCGAAAGCCGCGGCCCGCCACGTAGGTCAGGCGGCAAGTGCGGAAGTGGTGAAATGGCAAACACACCAGCCTTAGGAGCTGGCGCCCAAAAGGCTTGCGGGTTCAAGTCCCGCCTTCCGCACCAACTCATCTCTTAGCTTTGTCTCAGTTGCGACGCGAGACGACGCCGTCCGGCATACTGGCGCCGCGCGTAACAGCCGCCGCGGTTTTGTGCGGTAAGGGGCTGGCCCAAACCCGGTAGCTGTTGAAGAGGAATTGGCCGCCCAGAAAAAGCAGCCAAACCCACAGCGCAAGCTTCAAGGGTCTCCGCGGAATGCGGGTGCTGAGCAGCGTTCCACCGATTGCGCCCGCAATGCCGCCTTCAATAAGATGCAGCAGCAATGGTCCGCTTGAACCGATACCCCCAAGGTGAAGGCCGCTTCCAACCAGCGAAATCACGAATCCGAACGCGATATCGGTACCCACCACCCGCGCGGGCTCAAGCAAGGTCAAGCTAAGCAGCGCCGCACTGCCCAGCGCGCCTGCGCCCGCAGATGAAAATCCCACTTCCGCGCCCACGGGAAACATCAGCCAGGGAAGCAGGTGGGTCTTGTCGGGCGGCTGGGGATTCTCACGCAACGGCCGAAACGAAAACAGTAGCTGATAGCCCGACGTGAGCACGAGGATGGCTCCCAGAATCGCGTTCAACAAATTCTGCGAACCCGAATTGACCAGGTGCTTGAGGAAGAGCGAGCCCAGAATCACGCCCGGCAGGCCACCCAGCAGCATGAACCCGAGCTGCTTCCACGCCACGTTTTTGCGCGCAATCTGGGTTGGAACCAAGATGATTTTCACCGCCGTGGCAAACAGCAGGCCGATGCCCACGGCCTGGTCCGAAGGCACGCCAAGAAACAAAATCAACACCGGGACCGTGACGGTGCCCGCTCCTACGCCGGTGAGCGCGATGAACAGCGCAATCACAAATCCGATCAGGTAATGCATCGCTTGCCTTTCCTCGTACCTGGATCAGGTTGCATGTATCCACGCTGGGCGGCAGTGGAATTCCCCTCAAGGGCTAAAGCCCTGGTCTTTTGAGAGCTCTATCGGCACGACTAAAGTCATGCCCTGTTACAAGGCCCTTCTTTGTTTGTGCCCGACGAGTTTTTCAACAACCTCTAAAGTCGTGCCCTTTCACAAGACCTATCATCCAGCCAGCTCCGTGCCTGACTTACTTCGGTGGCGCGACCTGGATGTGAATTCCGCACTCCACTTTTCGGCCGGCCCAGCGGCCCGAGCGCGGATCGTTGGGATCGAGGGGGAGCGACGTACAGGGCTCGCAGCCAATCGACGAGTAACCGCGCGCATAGAGCGGCAACAGCGGAATCGACAGCTCATCGCACGCGTACCACACATCGCGCGTTGTCCACGATGCCAGCGGTGCAAGCTTGAGAACCTGCTTGCCGCCCGGCAGCGCAAACATCGCCGATTCTTCAAGCGCGGTGCGGCTCCTGGCCTGCTCGCGGCGCAGGCCGGTGAGCCACACGCGATATTCCGCAACCGCCTTGAACAGTGGTTCCACCTTGCGCAATCCGCAGCAGCGGTCCGGCGCAGACTCATACAGCTTGCCGAACTCGGCTTCTTGTTCAGCAACAGTCTTAGCCGGCATCAGGTTGACAAGATTCAGATTCCACTCCCGCGCGATTCGATCGCGATAGTCATAGGTCTCTTGAAAGTGATAGCCGGTGTCGAGAAAAAGAACGGGAATCTCCGCATCCAGTTCAAGCGCAAGTTTGGTGAGCAGAACATCTTCGGCCTGAAAGCTGCAGGTGAGGCATACATCTCCGTTGCCGGTGAGAGTCTGCGCAAGCGATTCGCGCACGGCCTCAAGCTTTGCATTCACTCCAGCAACAATCTCAACAGTGCTCATTAAAGACCCGCTCTCTCTGAAGCAATGAAGATCCCCGCGCGATGCAGCAGTTGATGGACCGCGGTCACGGCTTGCATGGGTTCGGCTGCGTCGAGCTCAATCTGCTCGTTATCAACGCGGGCTGTGAGTGTATCGGACTGGCTGGCGCGCACCAGCAGAACGAGCAGGCCGGATTCGCTATGGAGGTTCGTGACTAATGGCACGAGCTCGGGGTCGAGCAAGAAACTGCCGTCATTCGGGTTTATGCGGCTGGTGATCAAGCCCACGGCAAAAAGAGCGCGCTCAATGGCGTTGATCGCGCGAACCGGCCCCGCGAGTTCGAGCACACCGCCGCGATGCCCCCAGCGAGCTTCACGCTCACCCGCAGTCACCGGACCCCATGCGCCCGCTTCATCTTCTTCGCCCGTCGAAAGCTGTTCAACTGCTTCAGCGATCATGCCGGCCGCGACCGTTCGGTTGCTCTCGGGATCGATAAGAATGAAAGCTCCGGTCGCACGATTTTCGCTGTAGCGATCGATTGCGATGGGCCGCAGCAGATTGATGGAGACGGCGCCGATATCGTTCATCGCGAGCGCCTCGGCCGGAACGCGCGCAAGCGTCGCCAGGTCCGTGCGAAAGTCGATGCTCGAAAGAAACGCCGGCACAGTGTGGCTGGTGTGCTTCAGCAGGTAGCGCCGTCCCACCACTGCGCCGCGCTGATCCATCCACACCAGCGAAGCCCTCAGCCCGCGCGTGACTTTGGCTTCACTCTCGGCGGCGGCAATCAAATCGCCGCGGCTGATGTCGATCTCGCGATCGAGCACCAGCGTGACAGAGAGCGGCGCCGATGCTTCATCCAGATCTCCATCCCACGTGACGATGCGCTCAATCTTCGCGCTGCGCTTTGAGGGCAAGGTGGTAATGCGGTCACCGCGCCGCACCGTGCCCGACGCGATTTGCCCGGCAAAGCCGCGGAAGGTGTGATCGGGCCGGACCACGCGCTGCACGGGAAATCGAAACGGAGCATCGGCAGAAGCCACCGACGACGGCAGCGATTCAAGCAGCTCAAGCAGCGACGGGCCGTCGTACCACGGCATCGCGCCTGTCTGGTGCACGATGTTATCGCCCTTCAGCGCGCTCACCGGCACAAACACGCGCTCCACCTGCGTGCCCGTGTCAGCGGCAATCTGATCGAGCACCGCGCTGAATTCGGCCTCGATCGTGCGGAAGGCGGTCTCATCGTAGCCGATCAGGTCCATCTTGTTGACCGCAACCAGAACATGACATACCCGCAGCAGTGACGCGATGTACGCATGGCGGCGCGATTGAATCAGCACTCCCTTGCTGGCATCGATCAGCACGATGGCGGCATCGGCCGTTGACGCGCCGGTGGCCATGTTGCGCGTGTATTGCTCGTGGCCGGGCGTATCGGCAATGATGAACTTGCGGCACGCAGTGGAGAAATAGCGATAGGCAACATCAATCGTGATGCCCTGCTCGCGCTCGGCGCGCAGTCCGTCGGTGAGCAATGCAAAATCAAGCTGGCCCGGCGCGGTGGTTCCCTTTCCCTCGATCGAGCGCACCTGGTCTTCGTAAACCGACTGCGTGTCGTAGAGAAGCCGGCCAATCAGGGTCGACTTGCCGTCGTCAACGCTGCCGGCGGTTGAAAAACGCAACAGATCTTTCTCGCGCTCCGCGGCGAGAAATGCGCCAATTTCGAATTGTCCTTCTTCTAACTCTGCTGCGATTGCCAAACCGACCTCCAAAATTCAGCTTTCGTATTCTCTATCGATGCTCAGCCGCGGGCGGCGGGGACGCCGCCCGTACAGCCGGTCGGGAGACCGGCGATACCTCGTTCCCTTGTTCCCTGTCTTTCAGAAATATCCTTCACGCTTTTTGATCTCCATTGAGCCTTCCTGGTCGTGATCGATCACACGGTTGGCTCTCTCTGACGAGCGAAATGAGATGAGCTCGGAAATGATTGCCGGTATGGTGTCGGCATCGGAGCGAATGGCGCCGGTACATGGACTGCAACCCAACGAACGCACGCGGCACTTCACCATCTGGGGTTGCTCGCCCGCGCGCGCTACGAAGGCTTGTTCAATGGGCAGCAGTGCTTCCTGACCCTGACCGGCAGGGCGCACATATACCGGCCGCTCCTTGGCAAAGTAAAGGTCCACCACCGGTATCTTTTCCTCGTGGATGTACTGCCACACATCCATTTCAGTCCAGTTCGACAGCGGAAATACACGAATGCTTTCGCCGGGGTGAACGCGCGCGTTATACAGGTTCCATAGCTCGGGCCGCTGATTTTTCGGGTCCCACTGTCCGGCCTGGTCGCGGAAGGAGTAGATGCGTTCCTTGGCACGGGATTTTTCTTCGTCGCGCCGCGCCCCGCCAAACGCCGCGTCAAACTTGTAGTGGCGAAGGCCGTCGAGCAGCGCCTGCGTCTTCAGCAGCCCGCAGCAGCGCCTGGTATCGAGAGCGATGGGATTGGTGCCCGCGGCGATTGCCGGCTCGTTGCGCCACACCAGCAACTCTGCGCCGATGGAGCGCGCCATGTTGTCGCGAAACTCAAGCATCTCGCGAAATTTAAATCCCGTATCGATGTGGAGCAGCGGAAACGGAATCGGCCCGGGATAAAAGGCCTTTTGCGCCAGGCGCAGCATGACCGACGAATCCTTGCCGATGGAATAGAGCATCACCGGCCGCTCAAACTCCGCCGCCACCTCGCGCAAAATGTGAATACTCTCGGCCTCGAGCAGCCGCAGGTGGCTCAGCCGCTGCTTAGAGCGCAAACCCTGGGGCAATTTCGAATCCGTAGTTTCTGTAACTGCAGCCGGCATCGGCACCTCATTCTGAAGAGGAATCGCTGAGTGCCGGTGTGGAGCGAAGACTATCCCGGCTTTTCAGCTACGGGTGTCTTCTTTGATCAATTCTGCGTGGGAGATCAGAGATTAGCGCGTACACCCGTCGAAGATGTTCGACAGGCGACAACAAGAGCGGGGCTCAAATGCACTAACCATGTGAACTTGATGCTACCAAAAAGCCGGCGGATGCACAATGTGTGCCGCGGCGGCCGTGATCTACCATCGTAGGAGCGAATGCCCAACCGGCCAAAGCTCGGACAAAACTTTCTCCACGATTCCCAAGCGGTAGAACGAATTGTGGCTGCGCTCGGCGACCTGTCGGGCCAGACCGTGGTGGAAATCGGCCCCGGCCGCGGAGCCATCACCGGCGGGCTGGCGGCAAAGGCCGCACACGTCGTCGCTGTTGAATATGACCGCGAGCTGGCGGCGGCGCTCCGTTCTCAATTTCCACCCGAGCGAGTCACCGTTATTGAGCAGGACGTGCTCGAATTCGACTTTGCCACTGCGGCAGCGCAAGCCGGCGCCAAGCTGCACGTGGCGGGCAATCTGCCCTACTACATTACGTCGCCAATCCTGCGCAAACTCGCAGCCAGCCATTCCGCAATCGGCACGGCCGTGCTCATGGTGCAGCGCGAGGTTGGCGATCGCGTGACCGCCTCGCCGGGCTCACGCGACTTTGGCCTGCTGAGCGTGCTTGTGCAGGCGCATGGCCCGGTTGAGCCATTGTTCACACTGCCTCCGGGCGCATTTTCCCCTCCGCCGCAGGTGCACTCCACGGTTTTCCGCTGGCGCTTTGCGTCACGGTTTGAAGAGCTTGGCGTTGAAGAATCAAGCTTTCTACGTTTCGTCGGCCAGGCCTTCGCGCAAAAGCGCAAGACTGTTGCCAATAATCTGCGCGCGGCCGGGGTTGCGCCAGCCGTCGCTCAGCATGCGTTGGCGCAGGCCGGAATCGATGCCAAGGCCCGCGCCGAGTCTCTCTCCATCGAATTACTGTCCGGCCTCTGGCGGACCCTCGCCAAATCTTCTTCCAGCACGAAAGGAGAACTGTGATGAGATCTATTCGAGTTGCCGCCGCATTGCTGTCCATGGCCGCGTTCACGTTCGCGCAAAAACCTGCTCCCAACCCGGCACCCAAAACCGCTCCCGTGCCCGTTCATGGGCAGGGCTGCGTTGCCAGCGGCGTTGAGGCAAGCTGCCTGGTGGTCAAAGACACGGGCTCAGGCGTCGTCTACAACCTGCTGATTAGCGGGACTCGCCCGCAGGTGGGCGATGGGATCGAGTTCACCGGCGTGCCGCATGAGGGACCCACCATGTGCATGCAGGGGGTCGCGGTAAATGTAACGCAGTGGTCGCGCAAAGATTCAATCAAATGCCCAGCGAATGAGACGCCGGACAAGGGGAAGACTTAGAAGACTGGTGGCCACTGTTAAGCAATGCATCGAATGTGAGGGCGAGGACGCTCGCACTACGGCCGGTCAGGAGACCGACGGTACCGACGCGAGGCGGGTCAAGCGATCGAGGTTTCCGGGTTGCACCCTCAGGCGCGTAATCTAACAGGAGGGGCTGGCGCCGCACATTCCATGCCCCGCACCATGATTCGAAGAGACATGCGAGGATTCGAGAAGCCCAACAGGGCTGGCGCGCATCTTGGATAACAGAAAGCTATGAATCCGACCACCGTACAGGCCCGGCGTCGCGCTTTTGAACAGACTCTGCTGAGCGCGCGCCAAACCATGCTGCTGAGCGAGATACTGAAGCTGGCCTTTGACAGCTTCAGGGCGAGCAAGACCCGTTTTGCTCTAACCGCCCTCGGCATGGTGATAGGAACCGCCTCAGTCATCCTGGTGGTCACTATCGGCATGACCGGCAAGAGCTACATTCTCAATGAACTCCAGAAAATCGAGACCAATTCAGTGGAACTGGAGTATGCCGGCGGAGGCACCACCGCGGCAGAGCGCGTTCTCTACAACGATTACCTCACTCGTCTGGACGAAAAGACCATCGATGAGCAGGTACCGGGCGTCATGTATTCCTCGCCGGTGCTCGAGATGCACGAGCGCATCAGTTACGGCGCGGGCTCAGTGAAAGACACTCTGATTCTGGGTGTCAGTCCCGATTACCAGAGTGTGCGCAACCTGCTCGTGCCGCTGGGACGGTTCTTCGACGATACTGACGACTCCGCTCACATCAAATGCGCCGTAGTGACCCAGGCCTTTGCCCGCGCGCGCTACGGCAGCGACGAAGAAGCCGTGGGCCAAACTTTTGAGATCGAGGGTATTCCTTTCACCATCATCGGCGTCTTCAAAGAGGCCGTCGACGACTTTGGCCAGTCAGAGATTGCCGATCAGACCATCCTGATTCCGTTTTCGGTGGCAAAATACTTTACCGGAACTGAAAACCTGCGCCAGATCTATTTCTCCATGCGCAGCATGGACGAAGTAAACGAAGCGGCGGTGCAGATCAAGGACATCATTCAATCGCGCCACCGGCCCAATTCGGTTTACAAGGTACAGACCCTCAAGCAACTTCTAACCATCGCCAGCGAAATCGCCGACGCCCTCACCGCAGTGCTGGTGCTGGTGGCTGCCGTAACTTTGGCCGTGGGAGGCGTGGGCATTATGAACATCATGCTGGCCAATGTGCGCGCCCGCATTCGCGAGATCGGCATCCGCAAAGCGATGGGCGCCACCGCCCGCGAAATCAAGCTGCAGTTCCTTTCTGAAGCCGTCATTATCTCGCTCACCGGAGGAATCGTGGGCACACTTGTGGGTCTCTCAGTGCCGCTCTCGATCCGCTTCTTCACTGACTACAAGCTGCCGTTCTCGTGGCTTTCAGTGTTTATCGCGCTCACAGCGGCCACGCTCGTTGGAGTGGTCTTCGGCACCGTACCTGCCACGCGCGCGGCGCAGTTGGATCCAGTGGATGCGTTGAAATATGAATGACCTCGAGCCTAAAGCGGCCTCGGAATCGGATCGCGAGAAAGAAGATGCTCCATCGCAGGGTCCGAGCCTCGTACTGATTTACTCGCTGATCGCATTCGCGCTGATCGCGGCCATTTTCTTTGCCGGGCTGATTGTGCTTCCGTTCTATCGCCGGCGGTAGCGTCGAGCTACTCTACTGTGCCACCGGCAGCCCCGCGCGCAGCGACGCCTCAGTCGGTGCCAGGTTCTCTTGCGAGAATGACGGATTTACGTGAATATCCACCTGTTTCAGCAGGCTGGTTCCGATGTTGACGAACCCGTGCGGCGTGCCCGCCTTTACCACCACGATATCTCCGGCTCCCGTCTCCCGCGTCTCTTCGCCGACCACCACGCGCCCATGCCCCTCTTGCACCAGGAGGACTTCGTCGTAAGTGTGTCGATGCAAGGGCGCGCCCCGCCCGGGCTTGGCTTCCACGAGAAAAAACGATACCCCAACATTCCCGTGATCAACTCCCGCAAATTGATAGGAACTACCCGCAAACGGAAGTTCTTCGCTCCGCATCGCCCTCATTTACGCCCCCCAGCCTTCGGATTCACTTGCTTCGCCGTTCGATTCCGATCGATTCGGCTCCACGATTGCAAGCAGGCGGGAGTCCTGGTTTCATTGGCGTGGACGCGCGTCGCGAAGAGGTTCTCGGGTATATCGGTTGTCCGCAGAGATGAGCTTTGCCCGTTCCGGAATTAGCACCGGGATCCCATCGATGACCGAGTAGGAGCGGCCGCAGTTCATGCACCCGGCCTTTTTTTCGTCGAGCCTCAATTCGCCATGACAGGCCGGGCAGGCCAGCCGGGCGACGAGCGACGCATCGAGTTTCAGCGGCGATTGGTTGTCAAAGGGCATGTCTTTCCAGGTGGCGAGGCGGTTTTCTGACCACTGACCATTGACCACTGACTTTAGTGGATGGTTGCATCCAGGCCGTCAGCGCCGGTGGTGGGCCGGCGGCGGGCGCGTCCGGCAAACTCCTGCTCGATCTTCGCCACCGTACCGGCGCGGGCAAACTCGTAGGCCACGCGAATGCCGTTATAGATTGCATTGTCGTTGGAAGAACCGTGGCCGATGATGCATACGCCGCGCACGCCCAGCAGTGGCGCGCCGCCATACTCGGTATAGTCGAGCCGGCGGCGGAATTCGTTGAACGCCTTGCGCGACAAGAGCGCGCCCACCTGCGCGGTGACCGTGCGCGTGAGCGATTCACGCAGTACATCGCGTACAAAGCGGCCGATGCCTTCGCTGGTCTTCAGCGCCACATTGCCCACAAACCCGTCGCACACAATCACGTCGACGTTTCCGTTAAAAATGTCGCGGCCTTCAACGTTTCCGATGAAGTTGATGGGCAGTGCCTTCAGCAGCGGAAATGCCTCGTGGGTCAGCTCGTTTCCCTTGGTCTCTTCTTCGCCGATAGAGAGCAGCCCCACGCGCGGCTGACGGATCTTGAGAATGCTGCGGGCGTACATCTCGCCCATCACAGCGAATTGCTCAAGGTTGTACGCCTTGCAATCGACGTTCGCGCCCACGTCAAGCAGCACGCAAGGGTTGCCTTTTGAAGTTGGCATGGGTGTGGCCAGCGCGGGCCGATCAACCCCGGGCAGCGCGCCCAGCACCATCTTGGCGGTAGCCATGGCCGCGCCGGTGTTGCCCGCAGTCACAAATCCGGCGGCTTTGCCCTCGCGCACCAGCTTCAGGCCGACGCGCATGGAGCTATCTTTCTTGGTGCGCACGGCGTGGGCGGCCTTTTCATCCATGCCGATCCGCTCAGAAGCGTTGTGGATGGAGATCGGCAGATCTTCGTTTTCAAGGTGTTCGTCGAGCTGATCGCGCAGCTCCGCCTCGGGGCCAACCAAGTGGACCCGTACGGGCAGAGCGCGGCAAGCCAGGATTGCGCCCCGGATTTCAGGTTCGGGTGCTTTGTCGGAACCGACGGCGTCGAGCGCGATGTCGTAGAGCATGGGTGCTCAGTTTACTTGGCTGCTTCCTTTACGTCCAGAACAGCTCGTCCCTTGTACTCGCCGCACTTGGCGCAGGCGCGATGGGGAAGCTTCTTTTCGTGACAGTTCGGGCACTCCGAGAGCCCGGTAGCGGTCAGGAAGTCGTGGGCGCGGCGGTTGGCGGTTCGGCGCGTGGAGTGGCGCCTTTTCGGATTCGGCATGATGCAATTCCTTTATTTCGTGGACCTTGGACAGTGGACCGTGAACCCGAGTTGCCGTTCACCGTTCACTGTTCGCCGTTCACGCGAACTGATTTTTCAGGACTTGATCCGGCCGCGTAAACCGGCCAACGCTTCCCACCGGGGGTCGCTTGGACCCTCATCGCATGTGCAGGGTTGGTTGTTACGGTTGGCGCCGCAGCGCGGGCAAAGTCCCTTGCAGTCTTCCTTGCATAAAGTCCTGACCGGCAGGGACAAAAGCACCTGCTCCCGCAGTACGTCTTCAAGGGCAAGACTGTCTTCTTGATAATAACCGATTTCGGTCTCCGGCGCTGTAATCGCCCGTTCCGGGGACTCGCCATCAACTCCCACAGGGCGGAAGATCAGGTCGAAGTCCGCGGCCAAGGGAATCTCGACCGGCTCGACGCACCGGGCGCAGGGCACCTCAAATTTGCCCTGGAAACTGCCTTTGAGCCGGATGTCGGCCACAATATCCTTGGGACCGCGGTGCTCGTGGATGACTTCAGCCCGCCCTTTGGCGCCGAGTGGACCAACCTGCTGGGCTTCCTCGCCCAAATCCAGTTCTCCGGGTTCGAGCTGCAGGTCAAATTCAATCGGTTCGCGCTCGAGCTCGATTACTTTGAATTCCATATACAAAGCCTAAAGCATCTTGCGCGGAGAGGAAAGGCTCTCAAGAAACGGTGCGGATAGATAGAAGCGGGCACGCTTAAGTGGTCTAAAGTGCCATTAAAAGTGCCTTAAGTCTGCTTAAGTGGGGCTTATTTTGCGTATTCTGTAGTGCCAAAGTGGTAACTGGCTGTTTTGGCATATGGTTTGTTTTCATTGCGTTACATGGTTTTTCGGTCTCTGGACTATACCCCCGGGGGTATAGGGGGGGTGGGGGTACCCCCTGGCACGGACCGGGGACATGCCTGACAGATTGAACGGCGGGACAGTTGAGCAGTTGAATGCAACAAGGACCATTATGCACCGCGAGCAGCAAATTAAGTGCAAGCGTGATAACGGGCAGCCTGAAGCGAAGGAATGCCGGTTCTTACCCGCAAACATCGAATCGACTGGGGAATCGATCTCCGGGCAGCTCATCGCTTGGGCGTGTACTCGACAAACAGGTCGGGAAACTCTTTCTTGAGCGCGCCGATCTTGGGCCGGTCGCAGACCATGATGTAGGGGTCGCCGGGGTTGTGGTAGGCATAGTCCTGGTGGTATTCCTCGGCGCGGTAGAAGCCTTTGAGCGGCGTCACTTCGGTGGTAATGCGCGCATGGAATACCTGCTGCCGGGTGAGTTGAGCAATGTAGGCATCGGCGATGCGTTTCTGATCGTCGTTGAGATAAAAGATTACCGAGCGGTACGAGGGGCCCTCGTCATTCCCCTGCCCGCCCACCTGGGTGGGATCGTGCGCCACCGAGAAGAAGATGCGCAGCAGCGTGCCGTAAGTGACCTTCGAAGAGTCGTAGACCACGCGCACTGACTCGGCGTGGCCTGTGGTCTCGGTCGTCACCTGGTTGTAGGTGGCCGTGGCGGCGGTGCCTCCGGCGTAGCCCACGGTCGTCCCGATAACGCCCTTGACGCGCTCAAACACCGACTGAGTGCCCCAGAAGCACCCGCCGGCAAAGACGGCCGTTTTGGATGTGGATGCGCTGGAAAGTTGCTCATCTACATCGGGCGGTGGGATCGGCCCTTTGGCCGCCGCCCTGGCGCGAAACGCGACCACCAAAACCACGGCTAAGGCAATGAGAAGAAAAATGATTCTGCGGGAAGACATGGGGAAGAACCTCTGGTTATCAGAGTATGGCGCGGACGGATGAGTTACAGCCATTTTCGACAATATGGCTTCGAAACCCTTTCCCAGCAAGCGGGACAATTCCGGTTCGGATCGCGCAGAGGTCTGAAGCAAACGCGGCGCAACGCTCATCGTATTTTGTATGATCTCGTTGGCGGCCCTTGCTCAACCGCCGCATCTATTTCCCCAAAGAATAAAAAATGAGGCACATGCGATGAACCTTCCTTCTTCACTTCGATTTCGCTCGCTTGCAATTTGCGCCGTTGGGGGCGCACTGCTTCCTTGCGCGCCGATTATTCACGCCCAGCAGGTGATTACGGGGCAGGATGCCTATGCCGACTGGTCGCAGCAGAAGCCCGGCACCATGCGCAAGATTACCGCGGCCGACCTGCCTGCTCCTTTCGCCACCGAATCGGTAGACAACGGGCCGTTTGTGATTGCCAAGCCGGCTGACGCGTGGCCGATTGCGCCGGAAGGCTTCAAGGTTGAGCTCTACGCTGGCGGAGACGCCGCCAAGCCGATGCAGCGCAGCGACATGGTGCGACAGACCACCAGCGCGACATCGGGGACGTTTGTGGAGCCGCGCATTATTCGCACTGCGCCCAATGGCGACCTGTTCGTGGCCGATTCCCAGGCGGGCCGCATCTACGTGCTACGCGGAGTGACGGCCGACGGCAAGGCGCAAACCGTGAGCGAGTTCGCCAACGGGCTCGACCACCCTTTCGGCATTGCGTTCTATCCCTCGGGGCCGAATCCGAGGTGGGTTTACGTGGGCAACGCCACGACCGTCGCGCGATTCGCCTACAAGTCCGGTGACCTGAAGGCTCAGAACCCCACGCCTGAAACCGTGATTCCCGACATTCCCGGCTACGCGCAACTGCGCGGCGGCGGCCACTGGACCCGCGATGTAACTTTCACCGCTGACGGCAAGCACATGCTGGTTTCGGTGGGCAGCGGCTCGAATATCGACGACCCCGACACACATCCCAGAGAGTTCCATCGCGCCGACGTGCTCGAATACACACCCGAGGGCAAATTTGTTGAGGTGTACGCCACCGGCATCCGCAACTGCGTGGGCGAAGCTATTAACCCCACTACCGGTCAGCTATGGTGCAGCACCAACGAGCGCGACGCGCTGGGTAACAATCTGCCTCCTGACTACGTGACACACATTGAAGAGGGTGGCTTCTACGGATGGCCGTGGTATTACATTGGCGGGCACCAGGACCCGCGCTTGCCCCAGCCTTGCGCCAACGGGACGGGACCGAATCCGCAACTGGCCGCGCCGCTGACCAAGGATCAGGCCTCGAACTGCAAGCGCACCGACATGTCGGCCAAGGTGCTGGTGCCCGACGTGCTACTGCAGCCACACATGGCGTCGCTTGAAGTCACGTTCTACCCCGACCATGCCAAGGGATTCCCTGCCAGTTATTCAGGCGACGCCTTCGCCGCCGAGCATGGCTCGTGGAACCGCAAGCGCCGCGGTGGGTACGAGGTGGTGATGATTCCCATGAAGAACGGCAAGGCGCTCGGCGAGTATGAGGATTTTCTTACAGGCTTTACGACTGCCGACGGCCAGGTCTGGGGCCGGCCGGTGGGCGTGGCAGTGGGCCACGACGGCGCGCTGTATGTGACCGACGACGGCTCGCGCAGCATCTGGCGCGTGGAGTACACCGGCAAGTAAAAACCATCTACTGAATTGACTGAGCCGGTTCCCACCCTGGTGACAAGAACAAAAACGTCGCGAGGGTAGGGCACCCAGATTCGTGCTCGTTTCCCCGGTCCCCAAATGCGAGGAACCGGGGGCACCCCCTGTGGTTGTTGGGTTGGGATGGGTGAGATCGCACACCCTCCCGCCGCACCGGTAAAGTTACTCTATGCCCCATTCCCAGCCCAACTTCGCAATCGACTCCTACACACACCCCGATTGGGCCGCCGAGTTGCGCACCGTCGTCTCGTTGGCCATTCCGGTAGTCCTGAGCGAGATCGGATGGATGATGCAGGGCGTGGTGGACACCATTATGGTGGGGCGCCTGGGTCCGGCGGCAATCGGGGCCGTGGCGCTGGGCAACGCCGTCTGCTACACGCCTTCGCTGTTTGGCGTGGGACTCCTGCTAGGCCTCGACACCATGGTGGCGCAGGCCTTTGGCCGCCGCGATTACGACGAGTGCCATCGCTGGCTGGCGCAGGGGGTTTATCTCGCAGCTATTGCCTCGCCGTTTATCATGCTGCTGCTGGTTGCAGCCAGCATCGGGTTCACCCACTTCGGCATCACTGCCGAGGTAGCGGCGCCCGCCGGCCAATACCTGCACATCCTGCTTTGGGGCACTTTGCCGCTGCTGCTCTACAGCGGCACGCGCCGCTACCTGCAGGGCGTGGGGGAGGTGCGTGTAATCACGGTCACCTACGTCTTCGCCAACCTGATCAACTGGTTCGGCAACTGGGTTCTCATCTACGGCAAGCTGGGGTTTCCGGCGCTCGGCGTGCGCGGCTCGGCCATCTCTACTGTGGCGTCCCGTATTTTTATGGCGGCGGCGTTGCTGGCGTTTGCGTGGCGATACGAACGCACCCGCGGCCATCCGCTGTTCAAGCATTGGGCGGGCCCCCAAATTGCGCGGCTCAAGACATTGGCTCGGTTCGGCTTGCCTGCCGCAGGCCAGATCCTGATGGAGGTGGGTGCTTGGGGCCTTGCCACGTTCGGCGTCGGATACCTCACTCCCGTTGCTCTCGCGACCCATCAAATCGTGCTCAACTACGCCAGCATGACCTACATGGTTCCGCTCGGCATTTCATCGGCTGCGGCGGTGAGCGTGGGTCACGCCGTGGGCGCGGGCGACCCGGCGCGCGCCCGCCGCGCAGGATGGCTCTCCATCGCTCTGGGAACCGGTTTCATGACGCTCGCGGCTATCGTGCTTATCTCCATCCCGGCGCCGCTAATCGAGCTCTACACCCGCGACCCGCGCGTATTGGCCGTCGGCCCGACTCTGCTGGCCATCGTAGCGGCGTTCCAAATCTTCGACGGCATCCAGATTGTTTCAACCGGCTCGCTGCGCGGGCTGGGCGAGACACGCATTCCCATGTGGGCCAACTTTGTGGGCTATTGGATTTTGGGGTTGCCGCTCGGCTTCTTTCTCTGCTTTGGATTGCATCTTGGGATCTACGGGGTCTGGATCGGTCTTACCCTGGCATTGATTGTGATTGCGCTTACGCTGCTGGAGCGCTGGAACCGCGATTCGGCGCGGATTGCCGGGGGCGCCGCGCATGGGGCAACAATCCCATTAACAAAACCGTAGATTGACAGGCCACTCTGTGCGGGAAATCGCTCTTTTGTCCCTGCCGGCTCACGCTCTGAGGCAAACTGCCGATACGGCCAGCAGAGGATTATGCAGCTATGTCGTGGGCTCGGAATATTCCCATCTCCCGTAAATTCTTCTACGCGTTTGGCACGGTCTGCGTGCTGTGCGTCCTGTTAGGCGGATATTCGTCGATAGCATTTCGCGGCATCGCGGCGAGATGCGCACTTGTGAGCCAAGAAAGTGTGCCCTCTCTAATCATCATCGGTAACATCCGTACCCGGGTAAATGCGGAACGCAGAGAAACACTCGAACTGGCGCTGTGCCATACTCCGGCTTGCGCCGCGCAGCATAGCCAGAGCCGTCAAGAGGCGATCACCCAGTACAGGGACTTTCTTAAAGCGATGGATCCGCTACTCATTCCCGAGGAACGAGAGCATTACCAGCAGTTCCAGACGTCAATAAATCTGTACCAGGAGGCCAGCGACCGGGGTGTAGCCCTGTTGGCAGCCGGGAAAACTGACGAGGCATTGAACGCTCTTTCGTCCGACGCCACGTCGGCGTCGTTCGCGGGTGCTTTGGACGCTGCCGACGCAGGATTTCAGGTCCATGCGGACCAGGCGATCGGAGACGCAACGGCGGCTGCCGGGATGAGCCGCCGCGCCAACCGGATCAATATCTCTGCCGGATTCGCCATCTTGCTTCTGTGTTCATGGGTCGGTTGGCTGCTTACAAGCGTTACGGCGCCGCGCATCCGCCACCTCAACGCGCTTCTCGAAAGGCTCGCATCGAGGGATTTGACTACCCATGCTACCGTCACGGGAAGCGATGAGATCGGGCGCTGCGGCATAGCGCTCAATACCTCGGTCGACGCAATTCGTTCAGTGCTTCAATCGGTTTCAATCGATGCCGGCAAACTTTCTGAGGGCGCTTCGGGAGTGAGCGCAGCCGCCGCACAGAGCGCGGGCAACGCGCGAACCCAGTCAGGAAAGATCAACCAGATTGCCGCCGCGGTTCAGGAGATGACGGCCACCATCAGCGAGATCAGCCACAACGCAGCGGACGCTTCATCCGCCAGCCGGGTTTCAGCCGAAACGGCAGAGCAGGGCGGCGCAGTGATGCGGGCAGCGGCGGCGACCATGGAGCACATCGCCACAGCCACGCAGACGGTTGCAGAAAAGATGACTTCGCTGGCCCATCGCTCAGAAGAGATTGGGCGCGTGGTGAGCGTGATCCAGGAGATCAGCGAGCAGACCAATCTGCTGGCGCTGAATGCTGCCATCGAGGCGGCTCGGGCCGGCGAGCATGGCCGTGGATTCGCGGTTGTGGCCGGGGAGGTTCGGCGCCTTGCCGAGCGCACCAAGGGCGCAACCGAGGAGATTGCCGCCACCATCCGCAATATCCAGGAGGAGACGCGCAACACCCTCGACCTGATGCAGGAAAGCCGGGCAGCGGTGGAGAGCGGACGGGGAGAGACCGAGCGCGCGCAGCAAAGCCTCGACTCGATGATTGAAGCCTCAAAGCAAGTGGAACAGCAGATCAACCTGATTGCGACTGCAGCCACGGAACAGGCCTCCGCTGCCGGAGAGATTTCGGAATCGACCAGCCACATTTCGCAACTTGCCACTGAAAATGTGCAGGGGGCCGAAGGGTCAGTCGAGATTCTCAAAGAGCTCGCAGCTCTGGCAGGTGATTTGGAAAGCCTGATCAAGCAGTTCCGACTGGAGGATGGGCAACAAGAAAAGAAGACCGTAGCGCGTACCCATTCGGCCGCGGGCCATCCAGCCGTGGCAAGACCCCTGCGAACTGCGCGCGCCTGAGGTTCCCTGCCTGCTTGCGGCCGGCCGGAATCGGACTCTGGAGAGCGTGCCTCCCGCCCTCGAGAGGGCAATTCCGGCTGGCGCTTTTGCCGTTCATCCTCGCCCCGCACGGTATGTTACGCTCCGGGTAGTGAGCCTTCTGGCTTGCTGCCCGGTTTTGCTTTTTTCACTTATTCTTCATTCTTTTTGCTTGCTGCAGCAGGAATCGCCCAGCGACCATTGGAAGAGAGACTCGGATGAGCGCCATCAAGTATGACCTGGTTGTGATCGGTTCCGGTCCGGCGGGACAGCGTGCCGCCGTGGCCGCGGCCAAAATGGGCAAGCGCGTGGCCGTAGTTGAGGCTCGCTCAGTGGTCGGCGGCGTGTGCATCAATACCGGCACCATCCCCTCAAAGACCATGCGCGAAGCCGTGCTGCATCTTTCCGGCTACAACTACCGCAACATTTACGGCGTCAACTACCGCGTAAAGGAAAAGATCACCATGTCAGACCTGGCCTTCAGGGTGCAGGCCGTGATCAAGACCGAGGTTGACGTTACCGAGGCGCAGCTATCGCGCAACGGCATTGACGTGGTGCACGGGATTGCCCGCTTTGTCGATCCCACTCATGTCCACGTGGAGGGCCCGCAGAACGAACTCACGCTTGAGGCGGGTCGCATCATTGTTGCCGTGGGCACCAAGCCCGCCATATCGGAAAAAGTCCCGGTCAACGGCAAATCAATTGTTAACAGCGACCAGATTCTTGGGCTCGACACGCTACCCAAAACGCTTATCGTTGTGGGCGGCGGAGTTATAGGCGTGGAATACACCTGCATGTTTGCGGTGCTTGGGGTGCGCGTCACGCTGATTGAAAAACGCCCGCGCCTGCTCGAATTCGCCGACCAGGAGATTATTGAAGCCCTCAGTTATCACCTGCGCGACAGCCGCGTAACCATGCGCATGGGCGAAGAAGTTGAAAGCGTGGAGGAGCCTTCGCCCGGCACGGTGGTGGCCAACCTTGAAAGCAGGAAGAAAGTTTCGGGTGACGCGCTGCTCTACGCGGTTGGGCGCCAGGGCAATGTGGACGACCTGAACCTGGCGGCCGCCGGCATTGAGGCCGACAAGCGCGGCCGCATCGCCGTGAACGACCACTACCAGACCAATGTGGAGCACATCTTCGCAGTCGGCGATGTAGTTGGCTTTCCTTCGCTGGCCTCGGTCTCAATGGAGCAGGGGCGCATCGCCGCAGCCCGCGCCTTCAACGATCAGGCGGCGACGTCCAATCCCGGTTTTTATCCGTACGGTATTTACACCATTCCCGAGATCAGCTTTATCGGCAAAACCGAAGAGCAGCTAACCGACGAGGACGTGCCTTACGAAGTGGGCATGGCCTACTATCGCGAAGTTGCCCGAGGCCAGATTACCGGCGACATCAACGGGCGCCTCAAGCTCATCTTCCATCGCGACACTCGTAAGGTGCTCGGCGTCCACATCATTGGCGAGGGCGCGGCCGAGCTGGTGCATATCGGCCAAGCCGTTATGACGCTGGACGGTACAGTGGACTACTTCATCGATACCGTTTTCAACTATCCGACGCTCGCCGAGTGCTACAAAGTGGCGGCATTCAACGGCCTGGGCCGACTGCACCGTTACCAGGCCGAGTAAAGGAACAGCCTTTAGCTGTTAGCTATCAGTTCCATGTTGCGGAAGCGGGATGCCTATGAATCGGAAAGAAGTTGAAAGCCTCGACCAGGCATTTCGCCATTGTTTTTCCCAAGGAGGTCACAAGTGACCACCGCAATCGGCATAGTGATTACCGAACATGTTGTCGCCGGCAGGCTTGAAGATCAACGCCTCACCAGCAAGCTACTGCGCTTTCCTGAGGATTCTGACAGCGCCGACGCGCTCAGCGCTATTCCCCGCGGAGAATTGGTTGATCTGCTCGCCTCGCAGGTAGCGGCGCTGGCCGAAGACGTACAGTGGAAGGTCGATGCGATCGGGGTCGCGGTTCCCGGCATCGTGCGCCACAGTGTTGTGGAGGACTCGCCCAACCTTCCCCAGATAAAAGGAATGCACCTGGCCGAAGAGCTGGGCAAAGAGCTGGCCGCGCGCGGCATTCAGGTGCCGGTACATGCCGGCAACGACGCCGACTGCATCGCCGCCGCGATAGCCGCAACCCACGGCCGGTTCAACAAGCTCACCCGCGTGTGGACGATCGGTAACGGCATCGGCTACGGCCGCTGGCCCTACGTCGAGGGCGTATGGGAGGGCGGACACATAACGGTGACTCTCGACCCCAAGGAGCGATTCTGCGGATGTGGCGGCGTGGGCCATCTTGAGGGAATCATGGGCCAGCGTGCGATGCGGCTGCGCTTTCTTGACCTCGAACCGGAAGAGGTGTTTGCGCACGCCAGGCAGGGCGACCAGCGCTGCCGCGAATTTGTCGACCTGTGGCATCGCGCGCTGGCAGCGGCCACGGCCTCATTCATCCATCTCGCCGGTCCGGGCCGGTTCTACTTCACCGGCCACAATGTTCATTTTCTCGAGTTGCCTCTGCTGCGCAGCCACCTTGAAACCATGGTGCGCATGACGCCGCTGCAAAGCTTCTCGCTCGAGATTCTCCCGCCCGACGACGAAACCGCCCTTCTCGGCGCCGGCATCAGCGCCATGCGGTCGGTGGCGGGATAGAGGAGTCTGGCAGGCTCTTCGCGGGCAGCTCGGTTGTCCTATTACTCCCAGGAATCCGGAGACAGGATCGCTTTCTCAAAGCTGAATGATGCTGGAGCACAGAAAAAAGCAGGGCGACACTCGCCCTGCCCTCCAATTCTTACTTCGAAATCAATCCAGGAAAGTACACCTCTGACTATTTTCTGGTCTCGATTCGCGCCAGCGCCTCCATGTTTTCCTCGTTGGTTTGCGGCTGGCCGCGTGGCGGAATATACAGGGTCGAGATCGAAATGAACTCGGCCTTGGGCAGATCGCGCAAAACGACGCGCTCGATCAGTGGCCGGCTGGTGGGAAACTCCGGGGCGTGATACAGAAATACCTCGTGCTCCGGCCCGTAGAATCCCTTCAGGTAATCGGTGAGTACTTCGAGTCGCGGCCGCACGCCTGCTTCGTGTGGAGGATTCCACACGGTTTCCCCGAGCACGCTCACCTGCCATAGCAGCAAACCGGCGGAGGTGTCGAAGTTGTACTTGTAGTACATGAATCGGGTGGCCTCGTAACTCTGCAGGCCGGCACGCCCGATGTCGACGCCGAGATCGGCAAACAGCGTGTCTTCGGTAGAGATGGCGGGCAGCATCCGCGCGCGCTTGCCGGTGGCGCGGGCGCGGCGAATCGACTCCCATGCCGGGTAGGTGAGCACGCCGGCGTGGCCATAAAACGCCACGCAAAGGTCTCCAGCCGACTCCAACTCGTCAAGAATTTTGGCGATGATGGTCTCGTAAATCTCGATCCGCTCCTTGCCGGTCTGGTACATGGGCCATAGCGACTCCGTGTTGGAGTTGAGCCTACGGATGCATGCCTCAGAGATGGGATCGGCGACTAGATAGAGGACCCGCGCTGATTGTTCGATGGCCAGACGCGTTTCCATCGTCATGTGCAGGCCGGCACGCATGCCGGTTCCCACCACGGTAAGGCCCTTCGCCGACCACACGCCGCAAGCGTCCTCGTCAAGGGCGCGGCTTGAATTCAGTCCGGCCAGCACCGCATCCTGGGCGAGATCGAGTTCGGGATCGAGTGTCTCAACCTGCACCGGGTCGTGCTCATCCGTGCCCGCAGAGTGCCTCGGAGGCGGATGAACGTTGGTTTCTTCAGGTCGAGGTGGCCCCGGCCTGGGATGCGGAGGCGGCGGATGAACGTTGATTTCTTCAGGACACGGATCCGGACCCGGCCTGGGATGCGGAGGCGGCGGATGTACGTTGATTTCTTCAGGACACGGATCCGGACCCGGCTTGGGTGGCGGAGGCGGTGGCGGCGGATGTACGTTGGTCTCTTCAGGGCATGGATCCGGCGGCCACACTTCGGGCTTGGCATCTGAAGCGGCTTCGCCGGTTGCTGAGCGCGCTGCGGCGTTACGCTCAGCGTATACCGCATCGCGAAGGGTAACAGGATCGCCGGCGAGAATGGTGCGTTGGTCTTCTTCGCTAAGGCCGGCACGATTCAGAGCCGCTTGAGGCGACTTTCGAAACGCAGCCATAAGGTCGGTGTCAGTGGCTAATGAGGCCAGAAACTCCAGCAACTTCATTGAATGTCCTCCGTGGTGGGTGGATTATTATTTGCGATCGTCGATGGCGTCAATCTTTTTCTGGCATAGATTATTGCCATCTAAGCAATCGTGCCGACAAGTGGGAACGGGTTTCGACGCCAGATGCCGGCGGCGGCGAGCTATTGGCCTGCGCGCTGGGTGCGCCGATAGCGCCTTCACCATAATTACCGCGGCGTCACCTTGTTGTTCTATTCACTCTGTTTACAATAGGGAAGTTCCTTCTGCGCCTGTACGATCCCCCGGAGGCTGCACATGGTTTCGAGACTCATCGCTCTGTTGAAGAATAGCCCGCGATGGTCCCGGTGCGTGCTGCCGGTGCTGCTCAGCCTGCCTGCCATAATTACTGCGCAGCCCGCAATCGTGCTCGGCAACGCAACTGTGGAGCTGACCGGGCCGTGGCGATTTCACACCGGAGACAATCCTGCCTGGGCGGACCAGAACTTCGATGATTCCGCATGGAGTACGGTGGACCTGACGCCCCCACGGGGATCGCGCGATCCATACATCGGCAGCACCGGGTTTGTGCCTGGTTGGACATCACAAGGCTATCCGGGCTATTCCGGGTTTGCGTGGTACCGGCTGCGCGTGAACCTGCGGAAGTCGGTTGAAGGCGACCTCGCGCTCAAGATGCCCAACGACGTGGACGACGCCTACCAGGTGTTTGCCGACGGTAAGCTCATTGGCGAGTTTGGGCGTTTTTCCCGCAAGGGTGTGGCGAATTACATTTCTCAACCGCGCACCTTCCCCCTGCCGGCAGGCGAGGGCAATGGCCCGGTTATGCTGGCCGTTCGCATGTGGATGGATCCCCATACGCTGCTGGTGGAAGACGCGGCCGGGGGAATGCATGGACCGCCCGTACTGGGGCAGGCGCCCACGCTCATGGCCATGGATCGTCTGGATTGGGACGCGGTGGACCGCTCATCCTTCGCCGCACTCCCTGAGGCCGCAATCCTTCTGCTGGCAATGTTGGTAGCCTTTTCGCTGTTCTGGCAGTCGAGCACCGAATCTGCCTACTTTTGGCTGGGCGTCAACTGCGTCGTTTTACTGCTGGTCATCATCGCGGGCGAGGTGATGCTCTACACCACCTGGGTTCCGGCCATGCCCGCCGTCTTTCTTCGCGACGTGGTCCTGCTTCCTGCGCAAATGGCGCTTTGGATCGTGTTTTGGGCCTCCTGGTTCCGGCTAAACAGGGGACCGAAGTTTTTCCAGGCAGTATGGTTGCTCGTTGTTCTGCAGGCGCTGGGGACGGCTCTCGAGCGGGCGCCTCTCTACGGAAGGCTGCTGCCCGTTCATGAGCTGACCTGGGTTTCGCCCCTGGTCGTCGGCATCAAGCTCCTGCTGGCTGCTGCATTGTGCTGGGTTGCGTTGGGCGGCATTCTCAAGAACCGGACCGAAGGGCTGTTGGCGCTGCCCGCCGTGGCTTTGACCGGCTTGGCTCAGTACCAACGGGAATTACAGTTGTTCCACGCTCCGATCCTATTCATGGTATTTGGGTATGTGGTTACCGCCAACCAGATTGCGACCGCGCTTTCGCTCAGCATAATTACCGTGCTGCTATTACGCAGGTTCATCAACTCGCAACGCATCCGCGAGCAATGGAGGCTGGAGATTGAGCAGGCGCGCCAGGTTCAGCATGTGCTCATCCCCGAGACTACCTATTCCATCCCCGGCTTCGCTCTTGAAAGCGAATACCGGCCCTCGCAGCAAGTCGGCGGCGACTTTTTCCAGATCGTTCCCGGAGAAGATGGATCTGTTCTGGCCATCATCGGCGACGTGAGCGGAAAAGGACTGCGCGCCGCCATGCTGGTCTCGCTCATCGTGGGCGCAGTGCGCACGCTGGTCACGTTTACGCGTGATCCGGTTGAGATTCTTCGCGGCATTAACGAACGGTTGTACGGGCGGCTGCATAACCAGTTCGTCACTTGCCTCGCCCTGCACATAACGGCTGCCGGCAAAACCACGATCGCCAACGCCGGCCACCTGCCGCCGTTCTTGAACGGGTGCGAACTGGCACTGGCTGGGAGCATTCCGCTGGGCATGGTAGAAAGCGCGCCCATTGAGCAAAGCACACTGCTTCTGAATCCGGGAGACCGGATCATTCTGCTCACAGACGGCATTGTCGAGGCGCAGAACGAGAAGCGCGAGCTTTTCGGCTTTGATCGCATGGGCCAGCTTGCTCTTCAGGACTGCTCCTCAGTGGAGATTGCCTCGACTGCGCAGGAGTTCGGACAGGACGACGACATTACCGTGCTGAGTATTCAGCGGGTTGTAGCCGACGCGCATTCATCTCTGCGCAGCCATGAAAAGAACGAACCACTGGCGGGGGCGATGAGAGATTCGTGAGCCAAGCAACACCCCGAGACAGAAACACGGATTACTTAGTCATCCCGGGAAACCGTTGCCACTCTTTCGCGCGGGAATCAGCGCCATGCGGCCGGTGGTGGGATGATTAGGGGCTAGGGACTAGGGAATAGGGAATAGAAAGCTCGGCGCTCTCAGGCCCAGTTCTCAATTTTTAGACCAGGAACGCGTGCGAACTCCCGCGTATTATTCGTGACCAGAGTCAGCCCCAGGTAACGCGCGTGCGCAGCGATGAATAAATCGTTGGCTCCGATGATCGTCCCGCGCGTCTTTAGAAATGCGCGAATCTCCGCGTAATGAGCGGCTGCGTCGTGGGGGTAATCCAGCACGTCCATGTGCCACAAAAATATATCCAGGGCTTTCTGGTCTTTCTGACGCCGAGGCGAAACCTCTACCCCGAACATCAACTCTGACTTGGTAATCGCCGAGATGCATACATCGCCTACCTCAGCCGTCTGAAGCGCCTGAATTGCCTTCACGCTTGCGCGATTCATAATGTACGAGGAGATATCCGTATCCATCATGTAAACCGGCATCAGAAGTTCCGCTCTTGGACAGGTAGTTTCTCAACGTTTTTCATGAAATCTTCAGAAGCTGCAGAATCCGAGTCCAAGAGTGCGGACCAGTCCCTCGGGCGCGGCGACAGGATTATATTTTCACCCTCTTTGCGGATGAAAACCTCACTAGTTTTGAATTGAAACTCCTTCGGCAGCCGCACTGCCTGGCTCCGGTTGTTCATAAAAACTTTCGCTGTACGCTGCATACGGCCCTCCCGAATCTGGCATATACATAAGTATATGCCAACTCAAAGGCACTCGCAAGCCGCCTCACCGCCGGGGGGTCCCAGGTCCCGCTACTGAGACCTGTGAAACCACGATCCTAAACCGGCGCCGCCGTCCCGACTCGCACCAGCCCCTCACCACGTAAATGCCGCTGTGCTTTTGTGGATGGGGCGGCCGTTGGTCTCAACCGATTTCACTTCGAGCATGGGCGACAGCAGGCAGGTGGCCCTCACCGCTTCGAGATCGGGCCCCGAAGACTTGTAGAACAACTGGCCTTCGACTGCCACGTCGTATCGGTCCGCCTTCGCACCCGCGATCATCGCGCCAGGCCGATACCACGGAGCTACATCCAAATTGATTTCATTCACGTCTGTTTCGTAAGTGAAGCTGTGGTCGAAGCCGTCCTTATTCGCCTTTTCGCTTGCCGCCTTGATGCACACATCGGCGGCTTTTGTTTGTCCAGCGGTGGTTTTTATGCTGGGCGCGTACTCCTGCGGGCGTGCCAAGCGCCAGTACGACTGCTCCGACATCATCTGAACTTCAGAGCTCACTGCATCGGGCTCATACTTTCCGGTGGTCTCGCTAACGCGACACTCGATCAGTTCGGGAATCACGCCGTCGGCTGCGATGAACGTGGTGTCGGGGTGGAGAGCCCGGATGTAGTCCACATATTTCTGGTCGATGAAGAACGGGACCGGTTTGACTCCGGACGTCCTGGCGCAGAGACTCTCCTTCGCCGGATCGTTTTGAATTGCGCTGTTTGAAACCATCTGGCCGCTCGCTGCGACTGACACGAAAGCGAGGGAGCAGAGGAAGAAGCGCAGAGCTCGAGCCATTGTGACTCTCCTGAGATTGAGATGAATCCAACTCAAAAAGAGATTAGCAGCAAAGTCGTAAAGAAAACCTCATTACCGGCCAAAAGATATGGATGCAAACCTGGAATCTTTCTTTCTACTTCGGCAGTTCCACCTTGCCATCCACCATGAATGTCGCCGCGGGCGTCGCGTTGTCGCCCAGCGGTTGCGTGCCCCCGAAGTAAACCTTGTATTCGCCCGGCACCACTACGCGCTTGCCGTCAGCGTCAACTTCAGACAGGTTCCGTTCATCAAGCGTGAATCCAAGATCTGCGGATTTGCCGGGCGCCAGATGAATGCGCTTGAATCCCGCGAGCACAATGCGCGGTGAAACGGCGGTCTGCGGCTGCGAGAGGTACAGCTCCACCACTTCGTCGCCGCCAATTTTGCCGGTGTTCTTGACGGTTCCCATTATGTTGACGAACTCGCCGGCTCTAACGCTGCTTTTCAGTGGGCGCACGTTGCTGTAACTAAAGGTCGTGTAACTGAGCCCGTAGCCGAAGGGATAGAGCGGCGCATCGGTCATGTAACGATAGGTGCGGCCCTTCATTGCGTAACTTTCGAATGGCGGCAACTGCGCAAGCGAGCGATAAAACGTGACCGGCAAACGTCCGGATGGATTGTTGCCTCCGCAGAGTGTTGACGCAATCGCAGTCCCGCCTTCTTCGCCGGGATACCACGCCTCCAATATGGCAGCAGCATGTTCAGCCGCGTAGTTCACTGCGAGCGCCGACCCGTTCTGCAGAACCACCACCACCGGCTTGCCCGTCGCAATCAAGGCCTTCAACAAATCTTCCTGCACGGCAGGCAGCTTGATATCGGTTCGATCGCCGCCAGAGAAGCCGTCAAGCTTGATCGGCATCTCTTCGCCCTCAAGCGAGGGCGAAAGCCCGAGGCAGGCGACGATCACGTCTGCACTCTTTGCCTGCTCGACCGCCTCATCGCGAAGCACGTCTGCCGGCGCGAGCCAGGTAAGATCGATGCCGGCCGTCCCTGTTTTGTGCAAGTATTCGAGTCGAATCGCGTGCGGCTGCGTATTGTCGAAGTGGAGCACGGAATCGAATACCTGTCCCCGCTCGCCGCTTTTCGTTCCGCTCTGCGCAATCAGCTTGTCATCGACGTACAAGTTGAATCCCTCGGCGTTTTCGCAGGCATAGCAGTAGTTGATGCGCACGCCCAGCCGGTAATCACCCGCGGCAGGCGGCGTAAATGCACCGCTCCATCGAACGGAGTAGTTGTTGCGCTGCAGTCCCTCTACCGGAACAACTTTGTCCCAGTTGAAATTCACATTGCGATCGATGCGCGTCAGCACCGGCGTTCCGCTCAAATCGTCTGACGCAAAGTATTCGCCCTTCAGGCCAAACTCGCTGCTGCCCGCCGACGGACGAAGCGCGGTATGCTCGATGGGCATTGCAAAGCCCTCAGCGAGGCTCGACCCCATCGCGTAAACAACATGTGCCGCACCGAAGCGCTTCTCGATACCGACTAGAGGATAAACGGGGTTCGGCGGCGGCCCGTTGTAATTGCCCTGCAGTGACTGAACCAGTTCCGCAGTCGGCCCGATGACGGCGATTTTCTTGATGCCCGGCTTCAGCGGCAGCGTTCCGTCGTTTTTGAGCAACACCATGGATTCGCGCGCAGCCTTGAGTGAAAGGGCGCGGTGCTCCGGCGTATTGTTCTCATCCATCCTAATGCGCCCATAGGCATAACTTGAAGGAGGATCGAACATCCCCAGCCGGAAACGCTCGCGGTAAAGGCGGCGCAACGCCTGATTGAGATCCTCTTCGCCGATCAGGTTCTTGTGCACGGCATCCACCAGCGATGGAAATGCCTGCCCCATGCCGTATCCGCACTCGAGATCGGTGCCGGCTTTCACCGCGTCGGCAGCGGCATGAGGCATATCGGGCGTGTAATGATGGCCATCGAAAATGTCCGCGACTGCCGCGCAATCGCTCACTACATATCCATCAAAATGCCACGCATCGCGAAGGTGATCTTTCAGCAGCATGGTGTTGGCGCAGGCCGGCGCGCCGTCAATCGAGTTGTAGGCGCACATCACCGACTGCGCATGCCCCTGGGTCACAGCAGCGCGAAAGGCGGGCAGATACGTATCTTCCAAATCGTGATTGGAGATTTCGACATCCGCGCGGTGACGCGTGCTCTCGGGTCCGCTGTGCACGGCAAAGTGTTTAGGCGTTGAAACCACTCTCAGATGATTAGGATCGTCGCCCTGCATTCCGGTGACGAAAGCGACCGCCATTTGTCCGGTCAGGAATGGATCCTCTCCATAAGTTTCCTGCCCACGCCCCCAGCGCGGATCGCGGAAAATGTTGATGTTGGGCGCCCAGAACGTAAGCCCGAAGAATGCCTCGTGATCGTTCTCCCGCATCGCCTGGTTGTACTTGGCACGGGCTTCGGTCGAAATGGTCTGGCCCATCTGGTGAACCAGGGGCGCGTCCCATGTGGCGGCCATTCCAATCACTTGCGGGAAATTGGTGGCGTAGCCGGAGAATGCGACGCCGTGCAGCCCTTCGTTCCACCAGTCGTATTTGGGCACGCCCAGCCGCGGTATGGCAGGCGAGTGGTCGCGCATCTGCTGAACCTTCTCTTCCAGCGTCATCTTCCCAATCAGGGCGTCGACGCGCGCGCTTGTAGGCAGCGAGGTGTTGAGCCAGGGGCGGCCTGCATCGGTGCCGGCAGATGTTGGGCTCTGGCCAAGGGTGCTGACCGACAATCCGAAAAGAACTCCAAATGCGATTGCTTGCAGACGGGCGCGATTGAGCATCGTTTAATCCGATCCGGAACTTGAATTGAGAAATCCGAGAAACAAATCAGTTATTCACACGCGGACGCGCGGCGTCAACCTGCGCTTGCCGTTGACCATATAGCACTTCTCGAAGTGTCGGTATTTCCCGCAGCAGGCAGTTAATATAGGAAGCACGGAAAAAAGATCCCCCTTTCCAATCGTTTCTATCGAGGCCCTATGAACCAAGCCAGGAAGTTGATTACGGTTGCTGCGCTTTGCTGCTGCAGCGCGGTGTTCCCGGTGCACCTCGCACGCGCGCAGGCTCGACCTCAAAATGCAGAACTGATCGCTCGCCGCAACGCCATCGAAAAGGAACTTGAGTCGGTTGCCATTATCGAACGCAAGGTGATGGTGCCCATGCGCGACGGCAAGCGCATGCAGGCCGATATCTACCGCCCTAAAGACGAGTCGAAGAAGTATCCCATCGTCTTTGTGCGCACCCCCTACAACTTCAATTACTGGGATGTGGAGCTGGGCGCGCCGCGAGACATGTCTGCGGAGCTTGACGCGGTGAAGCGCGGCTACATCTACATTGAGATGAACGAGCGCGGCCGCTATTTTTCAGAAGGCGACTACGACATTCTGGGCGTGCCGCTCACCGACAGCGACGACGAGTTCGACTGGATGAGCGCGCAGCCGTGGACGACCGGCAAAGTCGGCCTGATCGGCTGCTCGTCAACGGCCGAGTGGCAGCTCAACGTGGCTTCGCGCGGCAACAAGGCGTTGGCCGCCTTCATCCCTGAAAGCTTTGGCGCGGGCGTGGGCCGCGTGGGCCCTTATTACGAGCAGGGTAACTGGTTCCGCGGCGGCGCGGTACAGATGCTGTTCGCTCCCTGGGTTTATGAATCGGGACTACTGACCAACGACGCCAAACCGAACTTTCCTGCGGGCACCTCGCGGGAGGCGCTGGTAACGGCGGCAAAATCCTGGGACCTCGCTGCGCATTCGCCGGCCGTCGATTGGGGAAAGGCCCTCTGGCATCTGCCGGAAAAAGACATCCTGGCGGCGTTGGGCGCTTCGCACGGCATCTTCGCGGACCCCACGCCCTCAGGCCAGCCGGGCATGATCGAGCGCGCCCCCAACGATCCGGCCTGGTACAAAGGCGGCCTGTGGCACGACAACATGCGCATCAACGTTCCCGGCCTGTGGCTCATGACCTGGTACGACATCAGCGTGGGTCCCAACATTGCCGCCTATAACCGCGTCCGTCAGACTGCCGACCCGGCCGTTGCCGATGAGCAGTATGCCGTAATCGCGCCGATGCCTCACTGCAGCTACAAACGCGCGAGCGAGCACACCATGGTGGGCGACCGCGACATGGGCGATGCGCGCCTTGACTACGACGCGCTCACCTGGGCCTGGTTCGATCGCTTTCTTAAAGGTGAACGCGATGGAGTGCTGGCCAAGACCGCAAAAGTGCAGTACTACACGATGGGCTTGAATAAGTGGCAGTCGTCTGACGTGTGGCCGCCGGCGAGCGCCAAGCCGGTCACGTTTTACCTGGCCAGCGCCGGCCGCGCCAATTCGCTGAACGGCGATGGCTCTTTGACAAAGGCCGCGCCAACGAACGACTCACCCGACAGTTTCACGTACGACCCCATGAATCCGGTGCCCACGCACGGCGGAGGTTTCTGCTGCATGGGCGCGGACCTGAAGCCGGGCGCGATAGACCAGCGCAGCATCGAGGCGCGCGAAGACGTGCTGGTCTACTCGACCGGCCCGCTCGAGAAAGGCCTCGAAGTCAGCGGCCCCATCGACGTCACGCTCTACGTCTCAAGCGACGCCAAAGATACTGACTTCACCGTCAAGTTGGTGGATGTGCTGCCCGACGGCTCCACATTCAACATCGACGACAACATTCAGCGCGCGCGTTATCGCGACGGCTACGACAAGCCGCCCGTGTGGATGGAAAAGGGCAAGGTGTACAAAGTTGCATTACAGCCCGTCCAGACCAGCATTTACTTTCCGCCCGGGCATCAGCTTCGCATCGAGGTCTCGAGCAGCGACTTTCCGCGCTTTGACCGCAACCTGAACACCGGCGGAAACAACTTTGACGAGACGGAGGGGGTGGTGGCGCACAACCAGGTGCACCACTCGTCGGCGTATCCATCCGGCATTACGCTTAGCGTGGTGGAACACTGAGGGGTTTAACTTACCCGCAGATAGGTGCGCGTGATGCGATCGTGCCAAGTGAGGTGCTGGTCGTCGAAGATGGCCCACGCAAAGCCCAGACCCACGGGCAGAACTGAGAGCAGCAGCGCGGCCAGCCGGGCATAGCGCTGTGCGCGCGTAGGAACGCCGCCATCGAATGTGCAGAGTGCGATCCGCGCGTATCTCATTCCCGGCGTGGCGCGAGCCAGGGTGAAGAACAGCAGCTTGTAGGCCGCGCCAGCCACCAGCAAAGCCAGCACCGATCCAATTTCGATGGCGCGCAGCCCAGGCAGTTCGCTTGCGTTGTTGGCAGCCAGGGCCGCCGCCGCCAAAAAGGAGCCTGCCACCAGCGTGGCATCCACCACACCTGCCAGCACTCGCCGGCTCAACGACGCCAGCTCGATTTCGGGCGCCGGCATTGGGCGCGGCGCCGGCTCCTCAAGCAGCTCGTAGTCCTGCTCAGGTTCCGGCGCAAGTCTCATGGTGGACCAGTCAGCGATGCTCCAGTCGGAAGCCTGCTCGGTGGTTCGCGGATTCTCTACTTCCGGCTCGACTGAAACCGCCCCCGGATCGACCTCGAAGATGCTGAGCTGCACATTGGCCGCGGACGATGCCAAAGGCCCTTCCACCAACCTTGGGCGCACCTTGCGGGTGGCCACAATTTGCCGTGGAAACTCGATGACATTTCCGAAGATGGGCTGGGCGGGCTCGATCACCGCGATCTCCGGCGGCTGAACCTGCTCGGTTTCGGTCTGTTCCCAGTTCTCCCTCGCCGTATCGAAGAGGCTCGGGCCAACAGAAGCCCGGATTCCCTGAGGAGACGGCTCGCGCGGCGGCAGCTCAGGCTCCCAGCGAATAGCGAAGTGCTCGGCGGCTGGTTCGCTACGGACGTCGGCATCAAACCTCGGAGCCTGGCGCGTGGCGGGCGCAAAGGGCACCACTTCGGCGACATGCGGCTCCCGGAACGTATCGTGATTCGTCTCCGCGGCGGCCTCAGGTTCCGCAGCAGCTTCAATGCCGGCCAGCACCATCTGCGCCTTGGCGTGGGCTTCCTGGGCGGCCAGCGACGCGGCTTCAGCGGCCTCCACAGCCGCACGGGCTTCATTGGCCAACACTTCGTTGTAACTGGGCGCCTTGGCGAAGCGCCGGGCAACGCGGTCGGCAGCTTTGGCAGCGCGGCTGCCGGGCGCGGGCGCGGCATGTTCAGCAGCCCCGGTTTGAGCCGAAGCGGGTTTGCCTTTCATGTGGGCGGCAACCCGCCGGTTTACTTCCTGCTTCCATGCCGATTCTGACAACTGATTCAACGATGTGCTCAATGCTCCTCGATCCCTTCAGCGCGTCGGCGATCACAGCGTGCGGACCGTGTCAGCAGTTTGGGCCGCGCGGACGGCCTTTGAAAAGCGCCTCGTGCGGCCTTGCCAGCAGAGGATTTCTCCTCTTGCTATTGAGCGATCCCACCCTGGCCGCAAAAACAAAGACGCGGCAAGGATGGGGCACCCGCACTTCACCCTCCTGGGAGAAATGCTCCAGTTATTTTGAGGAGAAGATGAGTCGCGGAAACAAAAGCGCGCAGCCCCCATCGCGTGTCACGCGAAGGAGCAGCGAACGAGAAACCGGCTTTTGTTGCTGCCAGAGCGGCGAGGCGTGCGTCCCATCGGTGCTGGGCCATCTTTGCTATTCTTGGCCTAACACTGGTCAGGAATGCGACCTCGTACTCTAGTATCTATCACGCTGCTGGCTCTCTGTCACCTTCAAGTTGGCGGACAGGCGTTGACCAACGCGGTCCCTCCGCAGGGGTCAACCGAAGCAGTCGCATCAAGTCCGCGCGGCGCGCAGCCTGCAGCGCAACTGGACCAGCTCCCCGACGATCCCGGCCAGGAAATGATCCCTGTTGCCCAGCCCCAGCCGGCTCCGCCTGCAGGCGAGCCGATTCACTGGACAACGACCGGCGACCAGACTCGCGAAGGCGACGTGTGGACGCTCAATGACAACGTAGCTATCTATTACCAGAACTACACCCTGCACGCAGACAAAGTGGTTTATCACCAGTCAACCTCAGAGGTTGAAGCCGATGGCCACCTGGTGTTGACCGGCGGACCCAACGACGTATACATCACCGCGACACATGGGGATCTGCGGCTGAATATGCACACCGCGCGGTTCTTCAACGTCGACGGATCCCAGGGCGTGCGGCGCAACGGCAAAACCCTCGTCTACTCTACAGCCAACCCCATGCTCTTCAAGGGGCGCGTATTGCTCGAGACAGGCGAGGGCAACTACCGCATCATCGATGGATCGATTACCAACTGCCGCTTGCCCCGCCCCGACTGGCGGGTGATTGCGAAGACCATCCAGCTCGAGAACCAGCACGCGACCATGAAGAACGCGTGGTTTGAGTTCCTGGGCATGCCTATCTTCTATCTGCCCTACCTGCGCCATCCGGCCAACGAGGGCGACCGCGAAAGCGGGCTGTTAATCCCGGTACCCAGCAACTCGTCAATCAAGGGTTACGTAATCGGCGAGCAGATTTATTGGGCCATCAACCGCAGCATGGACATGATTGTGGGCACGGAATACTACAGCAAGCGCGGCTGGGCTCCCAACGGCGACTTCCGCTACAAGGGCAATGGGTACGACCACCTGATTGCGCGCTGGAACGCCCTGCTCGATCGAGGCGTGGAGCAGGAATTCGGCACGGTCGCCACGCCGCAGGTGAAAACCGACTTTCCTCCCGGCCACATCCCCGGCCCAACCGGCCAGGAATTGGTAAACCAGGGCGGTGTGGATGTAATGGCGCTCGGACGCAAGGACCTGACCCCCAACATGCGCGTGGCAGGCACGGTGGAGTATCTCTCCAGCTATGTTTACCGGCTGGTGTTTGCCGAGAACTTTTCCCAGGCCATAAGCTCTGAGGTTGCGAGCGACCTTGCGGTGACGCACCAAAGCAATGGCTTGGTTCCCTCGATTTCGTTTGACCGGTTCCAAACGTTCGCCAGCACCATCAACGGCAATGAGGCCAAGATTCTGCATTTGCCCGAAGTGCGATACGACGTGATCGATCGCCCTCTCGGCTCTTCGCCTCTCGATTGGGGACTGGGTTCTTCAGCGAGTTATCTCAACCGTTCTGAGCCGCGATTTTTTGCACGCAACGTGGCCCGGCTTGACTTTTACCCCCACATCGCGCTGCCCTTGCAAGCAGGCGGGTGGAGCATTGTTCCCGAGGCCGGCCTGCGCACCACCTACTACTCAATAAGCCAGGACCCCGACCTGACCGGCGCGCACGAGGAAATTCCACGCATCAGCCACGATCCGCTGTTCCGAACCGACTTTGAAGCTTCGCTTGACCTGCGGCCGCCCGCTATGGAGCGCGACTTCAAGATTGCGGCCTGGAATCGCGAATTGCGCCACGTGGTGGAACCCGAGATCACCTATCGCTATGTTGGAGGCATCGGCGAGCGGGCGCAACATGTACTGCTTTTCGATCCCACCGACACTGTGACCAATACCAACGAAGCCGGCTTCTCGCTCACGCAGCGTTTCTATTTGCGCCCGCTGAATCCAAAGCCTTGCGACGCCGACGAGGCTACCCAATGCCCGCAGCCAATGCGCGAGTGGGCAAGCTGGCAAGTCGAGCAGGAGTTTTACATCGATCCCAACTTTGGCGGCGCGGTTATTCCGGGCCGTCGCAACGTATTTGAGTCAACGCTCGACTTGACCGGCGCAACCTTTTTGACTTCACCGCGCAATCTTTCGCCCATCATTTCTCGGCTGCGGTTTGAGGCTATCGACAATCTGCGCGTGCAGTGGGATATGGACTACGACCCCAAGAAGGGCGAAATCAACGCCGACAGTGTGTTTGCGGGCTATAGCTGGGGCAGCACAACGATAGGCGTGGGCCATGCGCTGCTGAACGCCTTGTACGAGAATCCAGAGACTCCCAATCCGACGCTGAAGAGCCAGGTTGTGACGCCATTCTTCGAATTCGGCAAGCAGAGCCGGCGCGGATTCAACATGGCGGCGAACGGCGGTTACGATTTTGTGGCCAACAAGATCCAGTACGGCGGCGTGCAGGCCGTCTACAACTGGGATTGCTGCGGCCTGACCATGGGCTACCGGCGATTCCAACTGGGCAGCGTGGGCTCAACCAGCCGCAATGAGCAGGAGTGGCTCTACGGCTTTACGCTGGCCAATTTTGGCACGGTCGGCGACGTCAGGCGCACCACTTCAGTTTTCCACGACCCGACGCTGCCTCCGGTGTATTAGCCCTCAAAGCGGGCGCAGGACGGCGGCCCGAGGCGCAAGCCTGGGATTGAAGCGACAAACACCCGCCAAGCCCGCTTCAGCGGGCGAAAGTACCCTTGGCCAGAATCTGGAAGCTAAATCTCCGCCGCTTAGCCGCATCCTTCACACTCGCTAGCCTTTCCCCGCGTTGCGCGTCCATTCCATATCTTCAGGAAAACGCGAGCCGCTGCGGTATCCTTTCCTGAGAGGACTTTATTTTGTCGCGAATCAGTTTCCTGGCTGGATTTCTGGCACTCGGCCTTGCCGTGGGTTGCAAAGCTCAATCGGCCCCATCGACACCCCCCTCGCCCGCAGTTGACCCCGCGCTTCAGCGGCGCATCGAGCTCCAGATCCGCGCGCAATACGATTTGGACGCGGGCATTGCGGTAAGCATCGGCGCGAGGACGCCCAGCCAGTTTCCCGGCTACGACACGCTGTCGATTACGCTGTCCCGGGGCAAGCAGAGCCAGACGCTCGACATGCTGATTTCGAGCGATAACAAGACCCTGGCCCGATTGACGAAGATGGACCTGACCTCGGACCCAGGCTCTTCAATCGACATCACCGGCAGGCCGATTCGGGGCAATCCCGCAGCCAAGGTAACCATTATCAACTTCGATGACCTGGAATGCCCGTATTGCGCGCGCATGCATTCCGAGCTGTTCCCGGCAACGCTCGATCACTACGGGAACCTGGTCAGGTTCATTTACAAAGACAGCCCTCTTGCGGACATGCATCCGTGGGCCATGCACGCTTCGGTTGACGCGAGCTGCCTGGCGGCGCAGAACGGCACGGCCTACTGGAACTATGTTGACTACGTGCATGCCCACACGCAGGAGGTGAGCGGCGACAACCACGACCTGCCCAGGAGCTTTGCCGCGCTGGACCGCATTGCGCGCCAGGAAGGTACGCTCGGCAAGCTTGACGAAGGGGCTCTGAACATTTGCCTTTCGAAACAGGATCAGACACCGATTCTGGCTTCGACAAAGGAAGCCGAGGCGCTGGGACTACAGGGCACTCCGATGCTTTTCATCAACGGGGAGAAGGTAGAAGGCGCCGTGCCCCAGGAAGAGCTGTGGGCTGCAATCGATCGAGCGCTGAGGGACGCGGGCGAACAGCCACCGCCAATGCCGCCGTCCACGCCTGTGCCTGCGCAAAACCCAGGAATAGTAAAGCCCGCTGCTGCGGCGCCCGCGGGCGCGCAGCCTGCAGCCGGTACAGCTCCGGCAGTGAAGCCGAGCTGACCACCTTTCCCCACGATGGGGAAGAGATTTATGCTTGAATGCCGGAACAAGCCGCGAACCGCGCTAAGGAGCGGGCTCGCGACTTGATCGGGCAGCGGAGCCGTAGATCCGGCTTCGCAGGAGTAGTCACTTTGCACGCTGAATCGTTTTTCAGTTTTCGTCTCAGGTCTTACGTTCCGCTTGCTGTTCTTGCCGCATTGGTTCCCGTGTTTGCCGGTTGCCACCGATCGCCCTCGGCAGACGTGGTGGCGACCGTTAACGGGAAAGAGATTCTGCGCGCCGACCTCGACCGTCTTTACAAGGTGAGCCTGGGCGACGCGCCGCAGAAGCCCACTGGGGTTGAAGAGAAGATGCAGCGCCTGAATGTGCTGCAGAAGATGATCAACGACGAGATTCTGCAGCAACGTGCGGCCAAGCTGAACCTGACGGCGACCGACGAAGACGTGAACGCCAAGCTCACCGACGTGAAGGCGCCGTGGACTGAGGAGCAGTTTAATAATCTGCTCAAACAGCAGAACCTGACGCTCGATGAATACAAGAAGAACCTGCGCCGGCAGTTGACCACGCAAAAACTGCTTAATAAGGAGATTGACTCGCGCATCGATATCACGGATGCCGAGATCGCCAGTTATTACGCAGCCAACAAATCGGAATGGAACTTTGTGGAACCGCAATACCGTCTTTCGCAGATTGTTGTGAGCGTGGGAGCGGTACCCCAGGCAGAGGGCCAGCCGGTGCATGTAACCAGTGAGGCTGACGCCCGAAAGAAGATTGAGGCGGCGCACAGCAAGCTCGAAAGTGGAGAGGATTTCGCAACCGTGGCCGCGAACTTCTCAGAAGATCCGAACACGGTGCCGAGCGGCGGAGACATGGGATTCGTTCCTGAGTCCCTGGTGCAACGGCATCCGGAAGCTTACGAAGCAATCATGAAACTGAAGCCGGAACAGTTCACAGACGTAATTCCGGTTTACGATCTTACGACGCCGGGGCACAAGCTCTCGTACTTCGCAATCTTCAAGCTGTCGGGCCGTGAGCCTGCAGGCCAGCGTGAGCTGAACGATCCGCGCGTCCACCAGGCCATCCACGGACTGCTGCACGACCAGCAGAAACAGTTGTTGCAGAATGCCTATCTCGAAATGCTGCAGGACGAAGCTAAAGTGCGCAATTACTTTGCCGAGGAAATTCTAAAGCAGGGTGGGCAGTAGCGCGTTGCGTTCGTGGTTCGTGGATCGTGACCAGCGGCTTTGCGCTGCCGGCTCGTGCCCTCCGGCTACTGGCAAAATTGTGACGCCGGTTTCCCCTGGTTGCGGAAAAACTCGGTGCATGAAGCAATCTCGGAACAGCCGATAAACCAGGGGCTGAAGCCCGACTCATTTTGGGGGGCTTTATCGGCGCGAGTAAACTCGCGCCCTGATACAAAGCTCTGTGCCTTGGTTACAAAGCTCTGTGCCTTGGTTACAAAGCTCTGTGCCCCGGTCACGAAGGCCTGCTGCCCTGTACTTAGGCGAGTTTGTCTGCAGGCCGTCCTAGACGGCTTTAATACGGCCTCCCGACCGGCTGTAATGCGGGCACCCGCCCCGCAGACTCCTCGTCAATCGTGCGCCCCCAAAAAGCAACGGCCTCCGCGATTGCGGAAGCCGTTGTGGTTTTGAGGCGAAGCTGTTCGGCTACTTCAGGTTGCCGTTGGAGTCCATGGTGATTCCTCCCGGTCCGGCGTTCTTCTTCTCTTCATTCGCCTTGCGGGTGCCCATGGCCTTATTGGTCCAGTCCTGCGCCATGGCAAGATCCTGGTTAACGGCCGCGTTGTTGCCGTAGTCCACATCTGCCTTGTTGCGGTAGATCAGGTTGAGATACTGCATCGCGTCGTCGTAGTTCGGGCGGTTGTCTACGGCCATCGTCAGGTACTTCAGGCCTTCGTCGACGAGCGGAGCATTCTCCTTGGAAAGAGGCTCCATCACTTTCTTGGGAGCCTTGGCATTGCCCTTGCCGTCATCGTTAAGCCCGGCATCCTGAAGCGCCTTGAGCTTGTTCTCATGCGCCTTGGTCCAGTCGATGACGCCGACGGTATAGGCGGCCTCGGGATCCTTCGGATCGACGGCGAGAACTTTCTTCTGCCACACCTCGGCAGTGTCGAGATCCTTCAGGTTGTAGTAAATGCCTGCAATCTGTTTCATGCTGTTGACATCGTTGGGGTCCTTGGCCAGTACCTCTTGAAAGATCTGGATCGCCTGGTTGGCCGTCTTCATATTCTCAGGAGTGGTGAGGCCGGGCACGATGTTCTGCGACAATGCCGTGGCTAGATAAGTCTTGGCCATCGGCAGGTTAGGATCGAGCTCGGTCGCCTTCTGGAAGTGGCCGATAGCCTCCTCATAGTGGGCGTTCTTGTATGCATCCACACCCTTGTTCAATTGGTCGCGGGCAGCCAGCTGGCTGCACCCGCTCATGGTAAGCACCATGCCGGCCAAGGTTGCCGCGTAGCCCAAAAAACGTGCGGGACCATTCATGTCTGTTTCCTTCTCCTTCAGGCAAAGGCTTTCAGGCCGCGCCTTCAATGTTCGAACTGGCCGCGTACGAAAGCTAGCGATACCAGGGATGTAAAAATTGTACTCCCACCCTTGCCGGTTCAACCGCATTCGGCTGTGCCGGCAATCACAGGCTGCCGTGCGCAGCATACCACTGCTGGCTATCTGCCCGCCTCCACAGCGGGGGTAAGCAAACCTACTCGTTCAATTCCCGCGGAGCGAATTGTATCGACCGCCTCCGCAACCTTGTTAAAAGCCAGGCGCCCGTCGGCCTTCACAAACATCTCTCGCCGGGCCCGGTTGACGAAGATCTCAGAGACTTTCTGCTGAAGATCTTCGCGAGCCACCGCCTGCCGATTAATCGTGTACCCGACCACGCCGCCCGGCCCGCCTGTCAGCTCCAGAACCACAACTCCGAGTGAGGGCGTGTCATTCCTTGCCGGCTGGGGCGCCGATGCCGATTCACCCCTGGGAACAAGCGGAACAATCAGCATGAAGATGATGAGAAGCACCAGGAGCACGTCGATCATCGGAGTCACGTTGATCTCAGAAGACATGCTGCGTGAATTGCCGGTATTGATTGTCATGACGGTAGTTCCCTCCTTTCCGAGACGGATGGAAACTGCGCCTGGCCGGCTATTGACCAGCCTGAATCTTCGGCGTCATCAACCCGATATGATCGACGTTAGCCGCCTTGCCGATGTCGATAACGTCGGCGATGTAGCGGAACTCAACATCGTCGTCGCCTTTGACGAACATGACACGCTCGGCGCGGTTGGCGTAGATCTCGGTCAGCTTGGTCTGCAGCTCACCGTGGCTCACGTCGACCTCGTTGATCTTGTAAGTCGGCGAATCGCCAGGACGGTAGAGCACCTGGACCACAATCGTGCGATCATTCGGCTGCTGCTGTTTCTGCGGGTCCTTGGGGGGCTGGGGCACCAGTGCGTCCAGGCCCTTGGGGGTCACCGGCACAATGACCATGAAGATGATCAGCAGCACTAGAAGGATGTCGATCATCGGCGTGACGTTGATCTCGGACATGCTGCTGCTTGGGCCCATTGAAAATGACATGGCTTAGACTCCTCGAATCGTTGCTCAAATACCTTCACGAAACACAGGAAGCGGGATCGGCTACTCGCCTCCGGCGAGGTTGCCTTCCTTCTTCTGCGTCAGTAATCCAACTTCTTCCACGCCGGCCGTGCGCACATCGTCGATGGCGTCTTCAACAGCCTTGTACTGCGCGCGCGCATCCGCCCGGACGTAGATGGTCTTGTCGGTCTTGTCGGCCAGTTTGTCGCGAATCTGGCTTCCAAGCTGGCTGGGGTCGATCAGATTCTGCCCCAGGAAGATGCGCCCGTCGCGCGTAACGGCGACGACGATGGCATCGTCCTTGTCGGCATCCGGCATACTCTGCGGATTGACGACCTGGGCCATATCGATCTGCACCTTGTTCTGCAACATGGGAGTGATCACCATGAAGATGATGAGCAGCACCAGCATCACGTCCACCATGGGGGTCACGTTGATGTTGGAATTAACCTTACTGCCTTCGTTGCGAACCGCAATTCCCATTGTGTGGGCTCCGTACGTCAAGAATTTTTCTCCGGATCCCTCCGGCCCTGATGAACGATCAAGCAACTCCCGCGAGGTTCAAATCGCCGGGTGGGAGAGTTTTCGCCCTCCCACCCGCATAGGATTCTCGCCGGAGTGCACAGCCTTGAGCGTTTAGCGCTTGTGGCTCTGCTTGATGAAGTAGTCGATGAGTTCGCTGGAGGAGTTGTCCATCTCCACGTCGAAGGCCTCGACACGCCCGGTGAAATAGTTGAACGCCATAACGGCAGGGATGGCCACGAGCAGGCCAAAAGCCGTGGTTACGAGGGCCTCGGAAATACCACCGGCGACTGCGCCGATGCCCGAGGTCTTCTGCGTGGCGATCTGGTTGAACGCGTTGAGAATGCCGACGACGGTGCCGAACAGGCCGACGAAAGGAGCGGTTGAGCCGATGGTGGCGAGAACCGCGAGGCCTCTCTTGAGCTTGGCGTGCACAATCGCTTCAGCGCGCTCCAGAGCGCGGCCGGAGCTGGCGATGGTCTCTTCGGTAGCCGTGCCGGACGAGGCGCGGAATTCCTGCAAGCCAGCGGTCACCACTTCGGCAAGATGCGACTTCTTGTTGCGGTCGGCGATCTTAATCGCTTCTTCCAGTTTGCTGTCTTTCAACGCGCCCGCCACCTTGGGAGCAAATTCGCGCGACTGCTTGCGGGCGGCATTGAAGTACAGGTAACGGTCGATCATAACGGCCAGCGACCAGATCGACTCAATGAAAAGAAGAATGGCCACCGAACGGGCCAGCCATCCCATGTGGCCCCAAAGGCCCATGGGGCTGAAGCTGACCGTCTGTTCCTCCTGGAACATGGCCAGGCTGCTGACCGTGTGCGAAGCATAATGTGCGAGCTGAGCGAGAATCACGAATCGTTCCTCCTAAGGAGTTTCTTATTACCCGAGTCAAGCCCGTTCGAGCGGGCGGTTACAAGGAATGCGAATCTTGGCGACACGCATCCGCGCCAAAAGTAAAGCTCCCTGAGAAACCCAGGGAGCCAGGAACCTCTTCATCCACCCAAAGTAAAGATCACGTTGACGGTGGTATCCACTTCAACCGGCTCGTTGTTGAGCAGGTAGGGCCTGTAACGCCAGGTGCGAACCGCGTCAAGAGCGGCGCCTGTCAACATGGCCGGCCCGCTGACAACCTTGAGATTCTCGATAGTGCCGGTTTTGGAGATGGTAGCCTGCAGCACCACGGTGCCCTGCACGCGCGCAGCCTTGGCAATGGGCGGATAGATGGGCTGAGTTTTCTGCAGCAACATGCCGACGGCGACGCCGGCCGAGATATTGACCTTCTTCGGAGGAGCTTCCTTGATCTTGGGAGCTGCCGTGCCAAAGATGCTGCCCATGACGCCACCCTCGGCACCCGACGAGTCGCCCATACTGCCGACAACGCCAAAGCTGCTGGGGGGCGCTTCTTTCTCGCTCACCATCGCAATATTCTTGGGAATGGTTCTCGGAGCCGTGAGCTGGTTATTCATCAACTCAGACTGAACGTGGACAATGTGAACCTCGGGCGGGGGCGGCGGAGGCGGCGGAGGTGGCGGTGGCGGCGGGGCAACCAGCAGGGTCGCCATGGCTTCTTTGGGAAGCGCCTCAGGGTAGATCAGCGGAATCAGGATCAGCAGCAGCAAAATGGAGCCATTGGTGATAAGCGTAACCATCATCCAATACTTGCTCTTGGTCTTGATTCTGCCGCCGGATTCAAATGTGGAATCTTCAAACATGGCCAGCCTCGAATTCGGGTGTTGTTTACCTCTACTTTAGACACCGAGAGAACTGCATTTGTTCCCAGCGTGAAAACCTTTCCGGGAAGCGTGTCAACCTTATCAGAATCACGCATACCGGCGCAAAAAGTGCTGCAATTCAGGTGCAAAATTCACCCGCGGCCCTTTTGCTTCGATGCCTGGTTGCACCATCTGGGATTCCCCGGGACGTACAAGCGGGCGAGAGATCCTTCCAACATGCTGTCGTGGGCGACGGCTCCAGTACGCCCGCGTAGGTTAATGATTATGCTCTCGATCTTTTTGCGGGCGGCAGTGAAACTGCCTTGCCTTGTTTTGCACGCCACTCCTGCCAGGCTACGAGCATTGGTGCGGCGATCGCGATCGAAGAGTATGTACCGATAAGAATACCCACAACGAGGGCAAATGAAAAGCCTTTCAGCACGGCTCCGCCGAAGATATAGAGCGAGAGCACAGTGAGGAAGGTCAGTCCCGAAGTCAGCACGGTCCGGCTCAGGGTCTGGTTGATGCTGCGATTCACCAGCGCGGTCAGCGACTCGCGGCGGGAGATGCGCAGATTCTCGCGGATACGGTCGAACACCACGATGGTATCGTTCATGGAATAACCGACCAGGGTAAGGATGGCCGCGATTACGGTGAGCGAGATCTCTTTGCCGGTGAGCGCGAATGCGCCCACGGTGATGAGCGTGTCGTGGAAGCAGGCGACAACCGCGGCAACGCCGTAGATCAACTGGAAACGGAACCAGAGATAGACCAGCATTCCGGCGAATGAGAGCAGGACTGCTCTAACGGCCTTGTCAGCGAGCTGCTTGCCGACGGTAGGGCCCACCACCTGCACGTCACGAATGGTGAATTGCTGGGCGTATGGACCGTTAAGCGCTTGCTCAATCTTCTGCCGGCCGATGTCGAGTCCAGCCTCGTTGGTTTCCTCGGGCAGGGAGATGAGCACTTCATTATTCGACGCGTCGCCGAAGGTTGTGATGCTGGAGTCGGGAACGCCCTCTGCAGTTACCGCGGAGCGGATTTTGGCGATGTCGGGCGCACTCTTGAATTGCACGCGCAACTCGGTGCCGCCGCGGAAATCCACGCTCAGGGGTACGATGGTGCCAGTCTGCTTAAGATGGATGCCCATCGAAATAATGCCGGCCACGCTGAAGATCATTGAAAAGGCGAGGAAGTACCATTTCTTCCCCAGCCAATCCACATTTGCGCCATGAAACAGTTCCACTTTTTTTCTCCACTTCCCTTAGCTTTTAGCTTCTAGCCTCTAGCTTCTAGCTCTTTCAATGCGAGGGACTGAATCGTCGTTTCCTCTGCAAGTGAGCTAGCCGCTAGAAGCTAGCAGCTAGTAGCTGCTTTCTAGATCGAAACCATCTCGCCGGGCTTGAGCTTGTTCAGGTGCGCCTCAAAGATGACGCGCGAGACGTAGACCGCGGTGAACAGGTTGGCCAGCAGGCCGAATACCAGAGTCACTGCAAATCCCCGTACCGGCCCGTTCCCGACAATGATCAAAATCAACGCCGAAACGATGGTGGTGACGTGGGTATCGACGATGGTTAACCACGCATGCTTGAATCCCTGGTCGACGGCAGCCGAAGCGGCCTTGCCGGCGCGAATCTCCTCACGAATACGCTCGAACACCAGCACGTTTGAATCGACGCCCATACCTATGGTCAGAATCACTCCGGCAATTCCGGGCAGCGTGAGGGTGGCATTGAAAAAGCCCATGAATCCGAGCAGGATGATGAGGTTGAGAAAGAGGGCAAGGTCGGCGTTGATGCCGGAAGAGCGGTAGTAAATGAGCATGAAAATCATCACCACGAGCACGCCCACAATGGCAGCCCTGACGCCCTCGCGAATGGAATCGGCGCCCAGCGACGCTCCCACGGTGCGGTCTTCAAGGAATTCGAGATCGGCGGGCAGCGCGCCGGTGCGCAGCAGTTTCGAGAGCGACTGCACCTCGGTGAGGCTGAATGAGCCTTCAATGTCGCCCTGGTCGTGAATGGGCTCCTTGATGCTGGCCACCGAGCGAATCCGATTGCCCATGACCACAGCCATGTACTTGCCGACATTGTCCTTCGTATAGTCGTAGAAGCGGGTGCCGGCGTCGTCGGTAAGCGTGAATCGCACCTGCTGCTGGCCGGTGTTCTGGTTGGTGCCCGGCTCGGCAGAGCGGAAATCGCTGCCCGAAATAACCGGCGCACGCTGCAGCACGTAGACCGAATCCGGATCGGAGCCGCTGATGCCGGAATAGTGCATCAGCTCCTCGTCGGGAGGCAGAGCGCCGTTGTTGGCTTGCAGCGCAGACTGCTCGTCCGGGTACGGCGTGCCTACCACGGCGTGAACCTCAAGGCGCGCGGTGGACTGAATGGCTTGCCTCACCTGATCGGTATCGCTGATGCCCGGCAGTTCAACCAGGATCTCGTTTGCACCGACGCTGTAAGGCGCCACCTTGGGCTCGCTCACGCCCAGCGAGTTCACGCGGTCGTTGATGGTCTCAATGGCCTGCTGAACGGTCTTTTCCTCGAGCGCCTTCTCAACCAGCGGCTTCATGGTGAGCGTGAACGAGGTGTCGTTGTCGGTGCTGTTCAAGTCGTACTCGTTGGAGTACTTCTGATCGAGCAGCGAGTGCACGGCGCTGGCGCTGGCCGGCGGAACGCCTTCAATCTTCACCAGCTCGGGCTTGCCTGTCTTGTTGTGCGTGACCGGGTCTTCGACCAGCGGCTGGGGCTTGTAGACCTGGGAATAGGTCAGCTTCGCGGCTTTCATGTCCTGCTCAACGCGGGCGACAACGCTGTCGGTTTCGTCGCTGACTGCCTCAAGCACTTCCACCTGTACTACCAGGTGGACGCCGCCCTGCAGGTCGAGTCCCAGGTGAATGCGCTTGGTCATCGAATCAAGCAGCGCCTTGCCGGTAAATCCCGAAGGCGTGCCGAAGATGCCGTAAAGACAAACCAGCATGACGGCAAAGATAAGAGCAATTTTGTTCTTGAGATTCTTCTTCATGTGTTCACTTCTTCAAATTTTAAAAGACTGCCGCGCATGCGTCGCGCTCAGGCGGGTTTCTCTTCGGTGGTCACTGAAGCAATGGCCGTCTTGGCCACTTCAATCTTCAGATTATCTGGCGCCACGCGGAGGATGTACGAGTCATCTTTGATGGCGAGAATGGTGCCGCGAATTCCGCCGACCGTGGTCACGCGATCGCCTGCCTTGATGCTGGAGAGCATCGACTGCCACTGCTTTTGCCGCTTCTGCTGCGGCCGGATCATGAGGAAATAGAGCAGGGGGATCAACAGCAGGGGTAGAAGCAGCGATATGCCGCCCCCGCCCGCCGGCGCGGGCGTTGCCCAAAATAATGCCAAGCTTGTTGCCACGTTCATCCTTTACTCGCCCGGCAGCGGATCTTCCGCCGCGTTCAGGGCACAGGCAACTCCCGCCGCGGCGAGCGCCTGAGAAGTAGATTTGTCTCCGGGAATGGTCCTGGGCGTTAGCAACACCGGCCCAGGCTCTGGAAGGAGGGCCGGATCGCCGGCGGGACCATAAACCGTACCCGCTCGCAATCAGAAAACCATAACCCTACTACCGTCTGCTTCCTGTTCGACACAGCACTCCATTCGGTCGCCGGTGAGGAAGAGCAGCCGGATCAAACCGCCGCTTTTCCGTTCCAGAACCCGAAAAGATTGCCTAGAAAGATAAGATACGCGCGGCCGGTTGCGTGTCAAGGTTGCCGGACAGGCGAAAGGGCCTGCCGAGCCTCAGTTGGAGGCGGGATTCGCCCCGGAAATCGATCCCGGACTCCGAATCCTTACGAATTCCTACCCTTATATTTAGGCATTCTTCACGTTAAAAGGAGTCAGCTGGTGGTGTAGAGCCCAGGATTGCGCGGGACCGTGCCGGTGAAGTTGTATTGGGCAATCGCGGTCTGGCCAGTGTTGCCGATGGCACTGCTCCGCGTCACGGCGCTCTTGCAAGGAGTCGACCCGATGATCACAATTCACCGCGACGCCCTTTTGATTGCTCCCGCGGCAGTCGCTGTGTGCTTCATGCTGTGGTTTCTTGTAATGCTGTGGAAAGAAGAGCACCACCGGCGCTACGAGCGGCGCAAAGCGGAAAAGCGGATCGAACTGCGGGATTCGAGCCGGTCCTACGCGGCGATGAGCTCAATGCGCTATTCGGGCCGCCAGTAGCTCAATTCGGGATGAGCGCAGCTTAGACACAACCGCCGGCCGCCAACCTCGACATACCGCCCGAAGTTGACACCCTCTCCGCATTCTTCGCACATCACCCGCTCCGATTTAGTTCCCGGCATTTCGGCGCCGTCAATGGGCACGCGCACCCACTGCGACAGGAAAAGCTCATCGGCGGGCCGTTCATAGTAGGCCTGCATCTGCTGCAGCTTTTTGGTTTCAAGATGCGGATAGAGGCGCGCCGCAAGATCTCGCGCATCCTCGCGGGCAACAATGCGGACGGCCTTCCCGGTGGAGAGATCGACGAAGGTGGCAGCCATCTTGCCCCAGTCGCGAAACTTGAGCGCACGCTTGCCCAAGCGGCAGCCGGTAACGAGAGAAATTGCGTCGGTGGCGCAGCGATCGATTTCGATGAAGGTGACAATTCGCTTGCGATCGGCTCCGCGCGGGTCGGCGATTCCCAAACGCTCCAGGCCGAGCAGGGCCATGCGCACGCCCAGAATCTGACCGGCGCACATGTGACCGTGGGCAGCTTCAGCCTGCCGTAATAGCTCGTCGAAAGATTCCATGCCTTTACAGATTACGCGTGGATCGAGGCGCGTGGGCCAGGAGGCCCACACTACAGCCGGCCTGGAGGCCGGCGCTACCACCTGCTGACTTGATGAATCGCTACTTGGGCGGCGTCGCGGGAGTTTCAGGGGTTTCGGTCTCGTCGCCTGAATCTTCAACCAGCACGGCGGAGCCGGGAACAATTTCATAGCCTACCGCGTCTTTGCCGGCGGGGTGGTAGATGACGCGGAGAGGCTCGCGCTGCCACTCGGTTGGCGCGCAGGAAGGACTGGCAGGATCTTTCGCGTCGATGGCCGCAAGTTTTTTGGCCAGCACCGGCTTGCGCGCGGAAATCTGCGCCACCACCGCGAACAGGCTTTTGCCGCTCGCCGTCACGCCGCAGTAAGCGCCATAATCGCGGAACCAGGCCACCTGGCTGACGCCTGGATCGTAGTCGGGCAGCTTAACTGGGGTAACGTGCCCGGTGGCGCGATCGACCAGCAGCCACGGACCGCGCTGCCACACCCAGTGTTTTTCCGTTGCGGGTTGGTCGCCGGGGAGCGCGTCATTGAGCCGGATGGCGCGCCGCACCACAAAGCTGCGATCGGTGACGTCATGCGGATCGCTGGTCGTCCACTCTTTGAGCACGCCGTCGACGAGGAGTGCGCGGATTCTGAGTTCGGTTTCGCCCAGCGCGGCTCCGGCTGGGTCGCCGGCCTTGGAGTAAATGACGCGCCGAGAAGCACCGAGAACCACCGTTTTGGGTTTGGACGCGGCGGAGCCCCAACGGGAGCCAGTGACCAAAAGCAAAACCAGAAATAACCCACCGACCAAGCGTCGCATCGCGCAAGCCCCCGGATAGCTATTGGAAACTGTGGAGCCGCGCAAAGCTGTGCGGCGAATCACTGGGATGTAGGACCGGATTAAATCCCAGCCGCTTCAACGGCGCGCGCCACCCGAAACGCCTTGTTCTCGCCGAAGTGCGTTGCCAGCACCTGCATTCCAACCGGCAGACCGGCGCTGGTGGAACCGCAGGGCACTGTGACGCCACAGATGCCGGCGAGCGAAGCCGTCACCGTGTAAATATCGGCGAGATACATGGCCAGCGGGTCGTCGGCCTTTTCTCCGATTTTGAATGCAGGGAAGGGCGACGTCGGCGTGACGATCACGTCAACTTCGGCAAAGGCGCGCAGAAACTCCTCGGCCAGGATGCGGCGCACCTGCTGCGCCTTGCGGTAGTAGGCGTCGTAATATCCGGCGGAAAGCGCGTAGGTGCCGAGCAGGATGCGGCGCTTGACCTCGGCGCCGAAGCCTTCGTCGCGCGAGTGCGAATACATGTCAGAGAGCGTGGCCGACGCGGGCGATCGGTGACCGTAGCGCACGCCGTCAAAGCGTGCGAGATTCGCGCTGGCCTCGGCCGTGGCGATGAGGTAGTAAACCGGCACTGCGTACTTTGTGTGCGGCAAGCTAATCGGCCTTAACGTGCAGCCGGCGGCCTTGAGCGCGTCAATTCCCTTTTCGATTTCCGCGCGTACTTCAGGGTCGAGCCCCTCGGCAAAGTACTGTGCCGGCACGCCGATGCGCATGCCTTCAACGGGCTTATCGCTCTCGGCCGCATAGTCCTCAACCGGCGCGGGCGAACTGGTGGCGTCGTGCGGGTCGTGGCCGGCGATCACGCCAAGGAGCGTGGCTGCATCGCGCACGTTTGCAGCGAAGGGACCGACGCGGTCAAGCGACGAAGCAAACGCGATGAGCCCGTAGCGCGAGACGCGCCCGTAGGTGGGCAGAACGCCAACCACACCGCAAAAGCTGGCTGGCTGGCGAATGGAGCCTCCGGTGTCAGAGCCCAGCGTAGCCACCGCCATGTTGGCTGCAACGGCGGCCGCAGATCCTCCGCTCGATCCGCCCGGAACCCTTTCCGTATCAACGGGATTGCGGACCGGACCGTATGCTGAGTTCTCATTCGACGAGCCCATGGCAAACTCGTCGCAATTTGTCTTGCCCAGCAGCACCGCGCCTGCGGCTTCGAGCTTGGAGACTACGGTCGCATCGTAAGGCGGATGGTAGCCTTCGAGGATTCTGGAGCCCGCAGTCGCTGGCGCGCCCTTCACCACCAATACGTCTTTGATTCCAATAGGAATGCCGGCCAGCGCAGGCAGCGGATCGCCCGTGGCGGCCAGTGCATCGGTGTGGGCGGCCTGGGCCATTGCGCGCTCTTTGGTCAAGCTCAGGTAGACGTTAAGGTGCGGATTCTTCTGCTCGATGCGTGCGTAGTATTCGGCAGTCAGATCCGCGGCCTTTACGCTGCCCGCCACGATCTGCTCACGCAGAGACGCAATCGTCCTCGGTTTCTCAACGAGACTTCCGGCAATTTTGCCGCTACTTGCCAATCGAATCCCCTCGAATGCCCTCAGCCCCTTGTTCCCTCGTTCCCTATCTCTCAATCACCTTCGGCACCTTGAAGAAAACTCCGTCAGTCTCGGGCGCCTCAGGCATCACCACGGTGCGCGGCAGCGACGGCTCATGCGCGTCGGTCCGGGGCTGGCTGATAAAGCCGTCCAACTCGCTCACCTGCGCCAGCGGCTCAACGCCGGTGGTCGAGAGTTCATTGAGTTCGGCCACGTAATCGAGAATCGCGTTCAGATCGGTGAGCATGCGCGTGGTCTCATCGGGCTTGAGCTCGAGATGAGCCAGCTCCGCCACCCGTTCCACATCTTCTACGGTGACTTTTGCGGTCATGCGCTTAAGTAGTTCCTGACTTGATCGATCACAGATTAGGAGGCGCAAAAAGACACGCGTGCGCGGCCTGAATGTGCTGAAGCTCAAGTATACCGGCTTGCGGTTTGGCGTGGAATGGCAGGCGAAAAGGCCGCGAACGGCGGTTCAATCCACCGTCAGCGTGAGCGTGGCCGACTGCGACATTCCGTTTGCCGTCACGGTGACCGGGATGGTGTAAGTTCCGGCAGGAGTTGTTTGATTCTGGCCGCCACCGCCGCCTCCGCCTGTTCCCCCACCGGAGCTGGTGCATGCGGAGATGCCGGCGCCCACAACGAACGCCAGAACAGCAAGTAGCAGTCCCCTGCGCCGCCGCGCGAGTGCCAATGGAAGCAGCAGTAGCCCGCAAAAAAGCGGAGCGGCATGCCAGCCTGTGGCCGGCTCCACTTTCGTGCTTGAGACCTCGCCGGTCGAGATGTTTACGGCCACATTGCCTGTCACGCCTGAATTTAGCGGCTCAGTTGCCGGGTTGAACGCGCACGAAGCATATTGGGGCAGCGTGCCGCAGACAAGGCTGAACGTTGCCTGAGCGCCCGCGGGAGTGAACGCAAGCAAGAAGCTGGCGGTCTGTCCAGCGGCAACGGTCTGGCTTATCACGCAGCCGGAGCCGGCAGGACACAGCGCGAAGCTGAAGCCTGTTCCGGTGAGCGCAACCGTAATGGGCGAGGCCAGCGCAGGAGAGCTGATTGTGAGGGTGCCCGCGACCGGGCCAGCGCCTGTGGGAGAAAAGACGACCGAGACCGCGCAGCCGACGCCTGGAGCGAGGCTGCCCGTACAGGTATTTACGGCCAGAGAGAATGGGCCGGCAACGGCGAGCGAAAGCGAAGGTATGGCAGTTGTTGTTGAGTTGGTGAGGGTGACAATCTGCGCGGCGCTTGATTGACTTGTGCCCGCTACGCCAAACGTGACAGTCGAAGGACTGACGGTGAGGCCGCCGGAGGAAGTTCCGGAACCATCGAGAGGAATCGAGACCGCCTGTACACCGGTTGTCGAAGAGGAGATGCTGAGCGTTGCATTCACCTGACCGATGCCGGAGGGCGTGAAAATGACTTGCGCAGCACAAATTGCATTCGCAGCCAGCGTCGCGCCGCACGTGACCGTACCCAGCGAGTAAGTGGACGCGGCCGCACCGGTGAACGCGAAGTTGAGATTTGCAATGCTCGCGCCGCCGGTGTTGGAGACGGTAAGCGTCTGCGGTGCGCTGGCAACGCCGGGCTGCTGATTCGCGAATGTCAGGCTCGCCGGAGAGACTGAGATCACTCCCGGCGCAAGGCCCGTGCCGGAGAGAGTAACCGTCTGGGTGCGAAGAATGTCGGAAACGGTGAGGATTCCGCCCTGGCTGCCTGGAGCGGTGGGCGCGAACTGCACCTGCAGCAAGCAGGAGGAGTTAGCCGCAAGCTGTGCGGTGCACTGGTTCGAGACCGTAAAACCGTTCGAGACCGAGACCAGGATCGAGGTCAACGGCACGCCGCCCGAGTTGGTGAGTGTAACGGTCTGCGGGCTCGAAGTCTGGCCGACCTGCGTGGCGGCAAAGCTGAGCAACGTGGGGTTGAGCGCATCGGTGGGCGTGGCTTCGCCGCTGCCGCTGAGCTGGATGCTTTGCGTTCCGGCACCGTCGATAAGAGTCAGCGTTCCCGTGGCCGGGCCTGCCGATGCGGGATTGAAGGAAATCTGTATCTGGCAGTCGGCACTGGCGGCCAGAGCCGTTGTGCCGCAGGAGTTTGTGGCGACGGCAAACGGACCGGTAATGGTGAGGCTGGTAATGGAAAGAGAGGTGGAAGAGGCATTGACGGCGGTGACAGAGAGCAACGCAGAGGAACCCACCTCAACCTGGCCGAAGATGAGAGGGTCAGGCGAGAGCGTGACTGCGCCACTTGCCGTGCCGGTTCCACCCAGGTCGAGCTGCAACTGGCCGCCTTGAACATTGGCGAAGAAGGTCAACGTCCCGCTGCGCGCTCCAATTGCCGATGGAATGAACTCTACCTGGATGATGCAACTGCTTCCGGCCGGGATGAATTGATTGACGCAGTTGTCGGTTTCGCTAAAATCGCCGGCCACTGCGATCGAGGTGGGCGCGAGTGCCAGAATGCCGGTATTCTCGATCGTCACCTTTTGCGCGGAACTCAATGCGCCCACCGCCACGCTACCGAAGATCAAGCCGGTGGGAGAAGCCGTCGCGTTGGTGATTCCGCTGCTTGCTGTATAGAGAGGGGTGGCGAAAATTCCGCGGCCGTAGGTGGCAGCCGCCAGAACCGGCGAAGTGCTGCCGAGAGGCGCTGCTGACAAGGCAACCACCGGCGCGCCGGGGAGTCCGGAACCAAATGGCGACCAGCAGACCGAAGGAGACTGTGCGCAGTCTGGAATGTTTGCCGTGAAGAAAACGCCTTGGTCAGTGGCAAGGTAGACCGTGTTGGCGCTGTTGGGATCGACTACAAGGCCGTTGACGGGTCCATCCGGCAGGTTCGACATGAGGTCGCTCCAATGGAGTCCGCCGTCGATCGACCGATAGACGGTCTGCACAGGCTCGCCGATCGATTGGAATGCCGCAACGGTCACGTAAACGGTGTTGCCCGATGTGTCGTGGGGATCGATGAAGATGCTCGAGATATCGTAATCAAATTGGTTGAACGCATTGGCGTCGTTGATCACGGGATTGAGGGTGAGATCGGTGAGGACCGCGGGCACGCTTGAGGATGGACTGATTTGAACGCTGAATACATGACCCGGCAGGTTCGCGCCGCCGTTGGCCCAACCATACATTCCCAGGTAGACAATCTCACCGCCGCCGGGAAGAATCATGACCGCCGTGGAGCGAATGAGCGCGTCTCCGGCGCAGGGAAAGGTGTCTGCACCGCTGTCCAGGATGGGTGTGACGGCGTTCGATGTGCTCCAGCCAACGCCGGATGCCGGGCCGCGCCACAAACGGCACGTGGCGATGAGCAACTGCGTTGAATCGATTGGATCGACCAGGAACGGCGCAGCAGCGCTCATGCCTTCGCCATCCCCGCGCACATCGCTGTCATTCACCACCGGGCTGGTTCCAAAATCGGCAGGCGCGCACGGCGCCGATTGCGAGCAGAGATAGATGTCGACGCCGGAACTCGCGTTCACATACCAGTTTTCGGGATTGGTTGAGTCGATAGCAACGGGACCGCCGTAGCTGGAGAGAATCTGCGGCCAGTCGCTTACCGCGGACGATCCCTTCACTCCAGCAGTGCCATTCACCCCGAGGCCGGCCATCATGGTGTATGTTGAGCTGCCAATCGCCGACATACTTTCCACCTCAGCCAGCGAGCCGAGGCCGCCATTCAAATTTTGAAAGTGGCTCGCGTCCGTCGCGTTGCAAGCCGCGCCGCTCTCGCCAATGGCATCCATCGATCGCCACAGCCCTCCATCGTTGCCAATCAGAATCTCTTCGGGATTGGCGGCACTCCAGGCCAGCGCATGCTGGAACTCGGCCACCTGCGCGCTCATGCAGGTGGTGGAGTTGGTGGTGTTGCGCCATTGGCAGCCCATGGCCAGGCTGCACTTCCACAAGTCGTTGTCGCCGGCCAGCACCAGCGTGTCTTGTTGTGACGGCACGGCCGCCAGCGTCAGATCGTAATTGCCGTTGAGAATGGTCGCGGCGCCTTCGATATTGCCGGTCTCGAGTTGCGCAGTGTTCCAATGCGTTGCGAATGTCAGCGTGGAATTACCGCAGGTAGTCCCGCTGATCGCGCACTTGTCCTGCCACAGGCCCTGGTCCTGGTTGTTGGCGTCCACACTCCATGCAAAGGTGTCGCCCGAAACCGGATTGACGGCCAGCGCAGCGCGGAAGATGGGGCAGTCGATGGAGCCGGTCTGGCCGGCATTGTTCGGGCAAAACAGTGTGGTGATTCCCGCCGACGGCTGATTGGCAAGCCGCGTCCACGTCACTCCGTCGGGCGATTGATAGAAGCCGTGATAACGCACCGCGGCGATGAACAACTGCCGCACCGGATTCCAAACCACAGCCGTGGCAGCGTTGCCGCTGGGCGAATCGAAAGCATCGAGCGGGCCCTGCACATCTTCGCCCGGCCGATCGGTGATGTTCGCCAGGTGCCACGTTGCGCCCGAATCCTGCGAATAGTAGAGCCCTTCGTAGCTATAGGAGGGCTGCTCTGCGTTCACCAAAATGCCTTCGTACGCCTGCGAGACCGCGGCAACAACCAGCCCGGTGTTCGCGGTGCTCCATGCAAAGCCGGCAAACCCCTCGCCGGCGAACTTGTAGTCCTGCAGGGTGAGGCCGTCTTCCTCGTCGTGGGTCTTCTGGATCAGCGTCCATGTGGTTCCGCTGTCGGTAGAGCGAAGAATCCCCGCGCCGTAGTAGGAGTCAAGCACGTCGTTGGGGTCGCCCGTGCCGGCCAGGATCACGCCGGTGCCGCCGGGCTGCACAGCCACTGCCCCAATGCTGATTGACGCGTCGTCAGCGGAATCGAGCGCGCTCACAAAGTCAGTGAGCGGGGTGAACGCGATGAGCGAAGTATTTGAAGCGGCGGCGTTGGCCGTCACCCACACGCCGCCGCCGGTCGTTCCGATATAAACATGGTTACCGGTCGGGTCGCTGGGATCGACGGCAATGGATGAGATGCGGCCGGTGACCAGGCCGACGTTGGGCGTGAGAACAGCGGTAGGGCCGAGCGGCTGCCAGGTGGCGCTCGATGAGCTTGACGAGTTTGACGAAGCCGCGGCGGGGTTGGAATCGAACGCCGGATGCGCTGCGGATTGAAATCTTGTGCCATTAGTACGCGGCGGGAGTCGCTGACCGGGTTTAAGTCCGCGCCGGGCCAGGAATCTTTCAGCCTGCATCACGCGGGGCGGTACAGGCTCGCCCGGGTGCGTACTCAGAGTTCGATTCGTTCTTTGAACTTTGCCCAGGCCGGCCGCAGCCGCCGATTGGGCCGCGGCCGAGGCGCACGCAACCAGAAGCGCGCCTGCAACTACGAAGACAGTCGCTTGCGCATGAAAGAACCGATTCTGTTCGACGGCCTTTGAAGACAGCCCGCCTGAAGTCTGAGTTGCCATGAGAACAATCCCGCGCATCCCGTCGCGCTCTGGTGAAGATTTTCAAATGAGGAGCAGGAGCGATTCCATCGGAATGCGTCCAATCGACTGCTCGGTTTCCGGGATTGAGATTGCTGCCCATTATAGGAACGGAGTTCTCCCGCCGACGTGTGATTCATCACACGTACGAAAAAAGGGTGGATTTGGCGGTTTTTTTGAGCACGGCGCGATATCAGCCGCGCCTGAACCGAGAGATATAAGCCGCAGCGTTGAATTTCTTTGCCATCGAAGTTCCGGTCATGGAGCGCACCAGCCCGAACACCGGCCGGTTAAACCAGGGACGGTCGAGCCGGCCCACAATAGCCCACGCAATGCCGGTATAGCCGTTGGGGTCGCGACCGTCGAGCTCGTATTTGTCGTTCAATATGACGGCCCAGTCAAAGGCCGTAGCCGGGTCGGGCGCCCAATTGAGGATCATTTTGGCCCAGTACATGCGCATGTAGTTGTGCATCCAGCCAGTGGTGGTCATTTGGAGCTGGGCTGCGTTCCAGAGGTCGTCGTGGGTCTGGGCACGTTCCAACTGGTCAAAAGTGTAACGGTGAGGCCGCGGGTCGGATGCGTGCTCGAGCAGCGACTTGCGCGCCCAGGGAGCCGCGCACTCCCAGTTGTCGTAGCTGGGCTCGTGGCGCACAAAGAGAACGGCGAGCTCGCGCCAGCCGATGAGCTGTTCCAGAAAACGCTCGACTGTTGAGGGCGGAATCTTCTGTTGCATGGCGGCCTTTTTGACCGCAGCGGCAATCGTCAGGGGCCCGATATTGCCGAAGTGCAGATAGGGCGACAGACGGCTTGTTCCTTCGGTCTCGGGATGGTTGCGGGCTGTGTCGTAGCCGGCTAGTTTGTGTTGGACGAAATCGTCGAGGAGTTTGAGCGCGGCGTGTGTTCCGCCGGTGAAAGTGTCGACGGGTTTTACGCTGCGGTCTAGTTTAGTGAAGCCGACGGTGATGTCGGTTGCAAGATCGAAGCTGCGCTGGTTTTCGGTGGTCCAGGGTTTGTCGGGTCTGGCTGTCGCGGGTTCGACAAGGTACTTCGGTAGCGCGGCCTTGAGATGCGGCCTGAAGTGGTGCAGAAGCACGAAGCTTCGATTGAAGACGCGCGAAGGCACAACGACGTCGGCATCGACGGTCCAGTAGGGGATTTTGAGGCGCTTTGCGATGACCTGCCGCCAGCGCTCGGGCTCGCGGCATGGGTTCTCATCGCCTACGAGCATGGCTGCCTGGACTTCTTCAAGGAATGCCTCAAGCGTGTCGGGCGGGCGGCGGACTACGAAGGCGATGCCGAGCTCTGCCGCTTCGTTTGCTGCGTCGCGCAGGCCTTGTTGCAGGAAGTGGTAGTGGCGCAGGTTGGCGTTCGGGTAGTTGGGGATTACGCCGAAGTAGATGGCGACCGGCAGGCTGAGAACGTTGGCGGCTCCAATCGCCACCTTGAGCGCGGGATTGTCGTGGACCCGCATTGCCCGCTGCATCCAGTAGACGACGCATCGGGCGTCTTTGCGCAGATTGGCTTCGCGGCGCACGTAAACGCGGGGTTGGTCTGCGATGTTCAATAGATCTTCGGGGAGTTCAGGTTGATCGCGCATTTTGAATGCCTGGACTTTATGTTAGCCTTTGCTCGGATGCTGAGCCTGGATGACATTCGATGGACCACGATGCACGGCGGCTACAAGATGCCGTTTGATCCTCGCCCGCTATTCGAGCGGCTGGAAGCAGGAATCGACACAGAGGCCGTTTGGAGCGAGCTTTGGAATGAGCTGCACCATCAGGGAGACGTCGATGAGGCTTCCTACGCATCGGTCCCGCATCTCGTTAGAATTTATCGAAAACGCACTACGGCAGAGTGGAATACATATGCAATCGTCGCGATTATAGAACTCGCCAGGGCACGCGGATCTAATCCTGATGTCCCAGAGTGGTTGGCAAAGGACTACTTTGCCGCGATTGCAGAATTGGCTGGACTAGGTGCCACCGAGGTTTTGACCACTGACGACACGGAAAGGGTTCGCGCAATGCTAGGTGTGATCGCAATTGCAAAACAGCTCCCAATTCATGGAGAACTCCTTGTTAAGTATTCCGAAGATGAATTAGCGGATATTGCGAAAGTTTTATAAACTCGTTTTTCATTTTGAACCGCGTGAAAATGCGCGAGAGGTCTATGCACAATCGAGGGTTATCGACGGATGAGCAAAACGTTGTGCTCAGCTGCATGAGGGCGACCGCAGCCTACCTTGATGATTGGGAGTTTCCTACTCGGCTCGGCTTTGAAATCGATGATCTACAACATTTGATCGATCGATGGCCAAACATTGACGATCGAGATGAAAACAGTGTCGGCTTTCTAGCAATCAACAATTGTCTAAATGAAGTCTGCCACGGATTCCATATCCCTCCCGAAGAGTGGGACACTTGGTTCAACGTCCCGATGGGGACTGTAAAAGACACTTATCGAAATTGGCTGGCAATCAAAGGAATTAGCGGCGGGATACGCTAATAAACACCGAGGGCCGCCCGCAGGCGGCCCTCTCTGATCCCTGACAACTGACCAATGACAGCTGTCTTTCTACCACCTGCCCCAGGCGCGGCTTACGTAATCCGACAGCGTCATGCCGATCAGCGCCAGGAAGATGAAGAAGCCCGAGAGCACGGTCAGCTTGGTGAGCTTGGTGGAATACTTCACGTGCATGAAGAACAGCACCACCAGGGTCATCTTGGTGCAGGCGATGG